>JBMNPJ010000004.1:0-287297 GCA_050943535.1 Massiliimalia sp. | reverse complement strand
CGATTGATTACTCCGCATCTAAGACAAATTTCTGTGCAAAGAATACAGTATTCCTGTCATTTTCACAGTATTGATATAAAAAATTTGTTAAATTACTAACAAGCTATTGTATTCTTTGGGCTTTTGGTATAAAATAGAAATGTAAAAATTATTTGGAGGTTTTTATCATGGCTATTAAAGTTGCTATTAATGGTTTCGGCCGTATTGGTCGTCTCGCATTCAGACAGATGTTTAACGCAGAAGGTTATGAAATCGTTGCTATCAACGACTTGACCGATCCTAAAATGCTGGCTCATCTTCTCAAATATGATACTGCTCAGGGCGGTTACTGCGGTAAAATCGGCGAAAATCTTCACACTGTTGAAGCTGGCGAAGACTCCATCACCGTTGACGGCAAAGAAATCAAAATCTATGCGAAAGCTAACGCTGCTGAACTTCCTTGGGGCGAAATCGGTGTAGACGTAGTTCTGGAATGTACTGGTTTCTACTGCTCTAAAGCTAAGAGCCAGGCTCACATCGACGCTGGTGCTAAGAAAGTTGTTATCTCTGCTCCTGCAGGCAACGATCTGAAAACCATCGTATACAGCGTTAACGAAAACACTCTGACAGCTGATGATACTATCATTTCTGCTGCTTCCTGCACAACTAACTGCTTGGCTCCTATGGCTGATGCTCTGAACAAATACGCTCCTATCCAGAGCGGTATCATGAGCACTATCCATGCTTACACTGGCGACCAGATGATCCTGGACGGTCCTCACCGTAAAGGCGACCTGCGTCGTGCACGTGCTGGTGCTGCTAACATCGTTCCTAACTCTACTGGTGCTGCTAAAGCAATCGGTCTGGTTATCCCTGAACTGAACGGCAAACTGATCGGTTCTGCTCAGCGTGTTCCTGTTCCAACCGGTTCTACCACTATTCTGACCGCTGTTGTTAAAGGTGCAGATGTTACTGTTGAAGGTATCAACGCTGCTATGAAAGCTGCTTCTTCTGAATCCTTCGGCTACAACGAAGATCCAATCGTTTCTTCTGACGTCATCGGTATGAAATATGGTTCTCTGTTTGATGCAACTCAGACAATGGTTTCTAAAATTGCTGACGATCTGTATGAAGTTCAGGTTGTTTCTTGGTACGACAACGAAAACTCTTACACAAGCCAGATGGTTAGAACTATCAAATACTTTGCAGAAGTTAAATAAGATATCGCAAATAAATAAAAACAGGTTTGCTGTTTGAACAGGCTTTGCATCATGCAGGCAGTACAAAAGCTACCTACGATAGATTATTAAATTTTAAGCAGCAGACTGACTTCGCTTGAAAAGCGGAGTCAGTTTTGTTTTATCCAGTTTCTTTTTCTGTTTGCTGCTTTTATTTTAATCCATCATATAAATTCCTTAAAATAAAATTGAAATATTCATTTTTAAGCGGTATACTGATATTATAATCATTTGATAATGATTGACATTCATGTGTATCATAGTCCATTTAAAAGGAGGTATCTGACATGATTGCTGCTGAACAACAAAACACTACCATTTATCCTTATCCAACTGCCAAAGCAGGTGTAGCTACTATACTGCTCACTACCCCGTCCAGTTTCAGTGAAGTGCGGGAAATTGCTGACGCACTGAAAGAAGGAAAGTCTATTCTGCTTAATCTGGAACGTGCGGATGCAGACACCATTCATCGTATGACAGACTTTTTTCGCGGCTTTATCTACGCCATAGACGGCAATATGGAACGGATGTCTCATACATTAATTATTATGTCTCCTCCCGGTGTTTCTATTTCCGGAGAAGTGGGACAGCCCTTGGATGATCAGCCAGACCAGTAAAAAATGGCTTTGCCGAAAACCGCAAAAAGCCCATGGAATTTGCTCCATGGGCTTTTTATTTTTCTGAATCTGGCCTCTACTCCGGCTTTTTGGCCAGATACAAGGCGATGGTGTCATCCAGCTGCATCCTGTTCCCTGCCTGTGTAACAGCCTTTCGGATTCCCTCGTAAAACAGGCTTCGATAAGGTTCCTGCAAAGTAATATGTTCTATTTGAGTGGCAGCTAAATAGGAAATATATTTCTCTGCGGAATACACTTTACTTTCCTTCCAATCCATATAGTGAAAATCCTCAAAACCATAATTCACCGCATGACCATATTCCATATGGCAGGTATACTTGGTCTCTACCTTGAAATGTTCATCGTATACTTTCTGGATTTCTCCATACAAAACTTCATTTGGAGTTTTCTCATCAGTCCTAGTCATGAACATAGCCAAGGTCCCCCCTGGATTTAAAAGACTGTATACTTTGGGAAAGGCAATCTGTTCCGGAATCCATTGGATGGTAGCCGCGGAATAGACCAAATCAAAGGTTTGAGAGCCAAAATCCCAGGTTTCAAAATCTCCGTTGACAATCCGAAAATTGGGGTAGCCTGAAAATTTATTCTTCATAAATTCCACAAAATGCTCTCCCAGCTCTATCGCCCAATAGTTGCATCCGGTTTTCAAAAAGGGCTCTGTAGCCTGTCCAGTTCCAGGTCCAATTTCCAGCACAGTGCTGTTTGGTCCAATTCCGGCATAACGGATAATTTCCTCAAACAGCTCCGGGCAGTATCTGGGACGCCACTGATCAAACTGCTCCGGAATAGTGTCAAAGGTTTTTCTGAAATCCATAAAATCACTCCTTAAACCCTTTTGTTCTTTAACAGACTTGTATTAGAAATTTATTCTATCGCTTTGCTGACTCTTTGTCAATCCACGTCCTAAAACTTTTTTCAACCAAAGAAGGCCAGCATAGAAAAACAGCGTGCCGCAGACAGATTCTGCAGCACGCTTGTTTTTTCTCACTTTTATCTCAAATCTATCAGAGTCTTTTATTCTGCTGATACAGAGGTAGTCGGTACTACTTCTACATTTCGGTAACAACTCATACCAGTACCAGCCGGAATCAGCTTACCGATAATAACGTTTTCTTTCAAGCCGACCAGCGGGTCAACTTTCCCTTTAATTGCCGCTTCTGTAAGCACTCTGGTGGTTTCCTGGAAGGAAGCCGCAGACAAGAAGCTTTCGGTCGCCAGAGAAGCTTTTGTAATACCCAACAGTACTGGTACTACTTCTGCTTTGCGCAGGTCTTTTTCACCGTTAGCAATCCGTACATCAATTGCATGGTTTGCATCACGTACATCAGAACGATCGCTCAGACCACCTGGCAGCAGATCGGTATCTCCTGCATCGGTAACCCGAACTTTACGCATCATCTGTTTTACAATAACTTCAATGTGCTTATCGTTGGTATCAACACCCTGCATACGGTATACTTTCTGTACTTCGGTAATCAGGTAGTTGCGGACTGCGTCTTCGCCCAAAACAGCCAAAACGTCATGCGGATTCATAGAACCTTCTGTCAGAGCCTGGCCTTTTTCAATATAGTCACCATCATGAACTTTGATACGGAAACCAAATGGAATCTGATACTGACGTTCATCTCCGTCAGGAGCGGTAACAATAATATTTTTGGTACGTTTAATTTCTTCAAACCGTGCTTTACCGGAAATTTCAGAAATAATAGCCGCATTTTTCGGCTTTCTGCTTTCAAACAGCTCTTCTACACGAGGAAGACCCTGTGTAATGTCTTCTGCGTTCGCAATACCACCAGTATGGAAGGTACGCATGGTCAGCTGAGTACCAGGTTCCCCGATGGACTGAGCAGCGATAATACCAACTGCTTCCCCTACTGCAACCGGATTGCCGTTTGCCAGATTCGCACCGTAACACTTGGAGCAAACACCGTGTTTTGCTTCGCAAGTCAGGATAGAACGAATCTTGATCTGTTCTACGCCAGCACGTTCCAATTTCGCAATATCTTTATCATCCAGCATTTTATCTCTGGATACCAGAACACTGCCGGTTTCCGGATCAATAAAGTCTTCGCACAGATAACGGCCATGGAGACGGTCTGCCAAAGGTTCGATCATTTCCTTGCCCTGTTTGATTGCGTATACTTCAATACCTTCATGAGTACCGCAGTCTGTCTGGCGAACAACAACGTCCTGAGAAACGTCAACCAGACGTCTGGTCAAGTAACCAGAGTCAGCGGTTCTCAACGCAGTATCTGCCAAGCCCTTACGAGCACCACGAGAAGAAATAAAGTATTCCAAGATGTTCAAGCCTTCACGGTAGTTAGAACGAATCGGAACTTCGATAGTTTCACCAGAGGTGTTTGCAATCAGACCACGCATCCCTGCCAGCTGACGAATCTGGTTAATACTACCACGCGCACCGGAGTCAGCCATCATGTTGATTGGGTTAAACGGTTCCATGTTCTTCTGCAGCGCGTCAGTTACCTTGTCGGTACATTCGTTCCAGGTTTCCAGAACCAGTTTATGACGTTCATCATCGGAAATCAGACCCATTTCAAACTGTTCCAGAATTTCTTCGATCTGGTTTTCTGCTTCTGCCAGATACTGTTTCTTTTCCGGAGGAATGGTTGCGTCACATACTGCAACAGTCAGCGCACCCTTAGTAGAATATTTAAAGCCCAAAGCTTTGATCTTATCCAATACTTCAGAGGTCGCAGCAGTACCATGTGCACGGATACATTTATCTACGATCTGACCCAGCTGTTTCTTCTTAACCAGGAAGGAAACTTCCAGATCAAACTGATTTTCGCTGTTAGTACGGTCTACAAAGCCCAAATCCTGAGGAATTGGTTCGTTGAAGATCATACGGCCAACGGTAGTGTCGATCACTTTACTGATCTGACGTTCGCCTACTTTGCGGGTAATGCGAACTTTTACTTTTGCATGCAGAGTAACTGCTCCTGCCTGGTAAGCCATCAGTGCTTCGCTGAAGTCACGGAACACTTTGCCTTCGCCTGGTTCCCCATCTTTTACCATGGTCAGATAATAGGAACCCAGCACCATGTCCTGAGAAGGAACTGCTACAGGGCTTCCGGTAGCCGGTTTCAGCAGGTTGTTCGCAGCCAGCATTAAGAATCTTGCTTCTGCCTGTGCTTCTGCAGACAACGGAACGTGAACAGCCATCTGGTCACCGTCGAAGTCTGCGTTGTAAGCGGTACAAACCAGAGGATGCAGTTTCAGCGCACGGCCTTCTACCAGCACCGGTTCAAATGCCTGGATTCCCAGACGGTGCAGAGTAGGTGCACGGTTGAGCAGTACCGGATGGGATTTAATCACAATTTCCAAAGCATCCCAAACTTCTGGTTTTGCACGTTCTACCATCTTTCTGGCGCTCTTAATATTGTTGGCAACGCCGGTTTCTACCAGACGTTTCATAACAAAAGGTTTAAACAGTTCCAGAGCCATTTCTTTCGGCAAACCACACTGGAACATTTTCAGCTCTGGACCTACAACAATTACAGAACGGCCGGAATAGTCAACACGTTTACCCAACAGGTTCTGACGGAAACGACCCTGTTTCCCTTTCAGCATATCAGACAGGGATTTCAAAGGACGGTTATTTGGACCAGTTACTGGACGTCCACGACGACCATTGTCGATCAGGGCATCTACTGCTTCCTGCAGCATTCTCTTTTCGTTGCGGATAATGATATCCGGCGCATTCAGCTGCAGCAGACGTTTTAAACGGTTGTTTCGGTTAATTACCCGACGATACAGATCATTCAGGTCAGAAGTTGCGAAACGGCCGCCGTCCAGCTGTACCATAGGACGAATATCCGGCGGAATAACCGGAACAACATCCAGAATCATCCATTCCGGACGGTTGCCGGATGCACGGAAAGATTCTACAACTTCCAGACGTTTGAGAAGACGAACTCTCTTCTGTCCGGTAGCGGTTTCCAAGCCTTCTTTAATTTCAGCAGACAAAGCATCCAGATCGATTTCCTGGAGCAGTTCTTTGATGGATTCTGCACCCATTCCAGCTTTAAATCCATCGCCGTATTTTTCACGCATATCTGCGTATTCTTTTTCGCTCAAAAGCTGGCATTTTTCCAATACAGTTTCCATTGGATCGGTAACAATGTATTTTGCAAAATACAGTACTTCTTCCAAACGTCTTGGAGATACGTCCAAAATCAGACCCATCCGGGAAGGAATCCCTTTAAAATACCAGATATGAGAAACAGGAGCAGCCAGTTTAATATGTCCCATACGTTCCCGACGAACTTTGGAACGGGTAACTTCTACGCCGCACTTGTCACAGATTTTTCCTTTATAACGGATTCTTTTATATTTACCGCAATGACATTCCCAGTCTTTCTGCGGACCAAAAATACATTCGCAGAACAACCCGCCACGTTCCGGTTTCAGAGTACGGTAGTTAATGGTTTCCGGTTTTTCTACTTCACCGTAGGACCATTCCAGAATCTGTTCCGGAGAAGCCAGGCCAATTTTAATTGATTCAAATACATTAAATTCCATATGAACCTCCATTTCACGGCAGAGAACCAAACAGAATCAGCGCCGCCGCTGCCGTGGGACAGCGCTGATCTGATGTGATTGGCTTTATCCGGCAGGATCAGAACAGATCGCTGTCGTCCATATCATCTTTCAGTTTTCCGGAAGCCAGGAAGTTTTCGAACATTTTATCGTCCAAATCATCCTCGTCCAGTTCAGGTTCTTCTACTGTGTACTCATCCTCGATTTCGTCGGTTTCTACATAATCCTCATCCAGAACTGGCTGCAGAACCATATCGTCATCATCATCAAAGGACTGTTTCAAATCAATTTCTTCATTGTTCTTGTCCAGAACTTTAACGTCCAGACACAAAGACTGCAATTCTTTGATCAATACCTTAAAGGATTCAGGAATACCTGGAGTTGGTACATTCTGACCTTTTACGATTGCTTCGTAAGTCTTCACACGTCCTACCACGTCGTCAGATTTTACGGTCAGGATTTCCTGCAGGGTATAAGCAGCACCATATGCTTCCAATGCCCAAACTTCCATTTCCCCGAATCTCTGACCACCGAACTGAGCTTTACCACCCAGAGGCTGCTGGGTAACCAAGCTGTATGGACCAGTAGAACGAGCATGGATTTTATCGTCAACCAGATGGTGCAGTTTCAGATAGTACATAACCCCTACGGTTACCGGATTGTCAAACTGTTCCCCGGTACGTCCGTCATACAGGATGGTCTTACCATCTTCACGCAGACCTGCTTCACGCAGACAGTCACGGATATCTTCTTCTTCCGCACCGTCGAATACAGGAGTCATAATCTTCCAGCCCAGTGCTTTTGCAGCATACCCCAGGTGTACTTCCAATACCTGCCCGATGTTCATACGAGAAGGTACGCCCAATGGGTTCAATACAATATCCAAAGGAGTACCATCTGGCAGGAATGGCATATCTTCCTGAGGCAGAATCCGGGAAACAACCCCCTTGTTTCCGTGACGACCCGCCATCTTGTCACCTACAGAAATCTTACGTTTCTGAGCGATGTAGCAGCGAACCACCATGTTAACACCGGCGCTGAGTTCATCGGAGTTTTCTCTGGTATAAACTTTTACGTCAACAATGATACCGTATTCTCCATGAGGTACCCGCAGAGAGGTATCACGAACTTCTCTGGCTTTTTCACCAAAGATTGCACGCAGCAGACGTTCTTCTGCAGTCAGTTCAGTTTCTCCCTTCGGAGTTACCTTACCAACCAGAATATCACCGGCACGAACTTCCGCACCAACGCGGATAATACCGTTTTCATCCAAATCTTTCAGTGCGTCTTCACTGACATTTGGAATATCTCTTGTAATTTCTTCCGGACCCAGTTTGGTGTCACGGGCTTCTACTTCATATTCTTCAATATGGATAGAGGTATATACGTCATCTCGAACCAAACGTTCGTTCAGCAAAACCGCATCCTCGTAGTTGTAACCTTCCCAGGTCATAAAGCCGATCAGGGCGTTTTTACCCAGAGAGATTTCCCCGTTAGAGGTAGCCGGTCCGTCTGCCAGAACCTGACCTACATGCACCCGGTCGCCCTTATTAACGATTGGACGCTGGTTTGTACAAGTACCTGCGTTGGAACGGAGATATTTAATGACTTTATATGGATGGCGTTCGCCTTCGTCATCCCGAATAATAATTTCATCTGCGCAGACATGTTCTACTACACCGTCATGTTTAGAAAGAACTACCGCACCAGAGTCAATTGCCGCTTTGTATTCCATACCAGTTGCAACAATCGGAGCTTCGGTTTTCAACAGCGGTACAGCCTGCTTCTGCATGTTCGCACCCATCAAAGCACGGTTGGTGTCATCGTTTTCCAAGAAAGGAATCATTGCTGTTGCAATAGACACAACCATTTTTGGTGATACGTCCATGTAGTCGATGTTTTCCCGTTCTGTTTCCAGAATTTCACTGCGGTAACGGGCATTTACTCTCTTACGAGCAAAACGATTGTCTTCTGTCAGCGGTTCGTTCGCCTGAGCAACTACAAAGTTATCTTCCACATCAGCAGTCATGTAAGTAACTTCATTGGTAACGATACCGGTTTCTTTATCTACTTTACGATAAGGTGCTTCAATAAAGCCGTATTCATTAATCCGAGCGAAGCTTGCCAGATAGGAGATCAAACCGATGTTCGGACCTTCTGGGGTTTCAATCGGACACATTCTTCCGTAGTGGCTGTAGTGTACGTCACGAACTTCGAACCCTGCACGGTCTCTAGACAAACCGCCAGGACCCAGAGCAGACAGACGACGTTTGTGTGTCAATTCAGACAGAGGGTTGTTCTGATCCATGAACTGAGACAATGAAGAAGAACCAAAGAATTCTTTGATTGCAGCAACAACCGGACGGATGTTGATCAGTGCCTGAGGAGTTACTGTTTCCATTTCCTGCACCTGCAGGGTCATTCTTTCCCGGATCACACGTTCCATTCTGGAGAAACCAATCCGGAACTGGTTCTGAAGCAATTCCCCTACACAGCGGATACGACGGTTGCCCAAATGGTCAATATCGTCTACAGTACCTACATCATAAGCCAGGTTGTTGATGTAGTTAACAGAAGCAAAGATATCATCTTTAATAATATGTTTTGGAATCAGTTCATTGATTCTTTCTTTTACCAGCTGAGTAATTTCTTCTTTGGTAGAAGCCTGATCCAAAATTTCTTTCAGGATTTTAAAGCGAACTTTTTCGTAAACATAGCATTCTTCTGTATCAATGTCTACAAAGTTTTTAATGTCTACCATGCCGTTGGAGATGACTTTGATTACTTTTTCTCCTTCTTCTACGTAAATGTAAACTGCATCTACGCCGGCATTTTCGATCTGCATTGCCAGTTCACGGTTTACTTTCTGACCTTCTGTAGCAATTACTTCACCAGTCAGTTCATTGACTACATTGGCAGCCAAAGTCTGTCCCACAATTCGATTGCCGATGGCCAGTTTCTTATTATATTTATAACGGCCTACTTTAGACAGATCATAACGGTGTTCATCAAACAGCAGAGGAACCAGCTGTTTGATTGCACTTTCGATGGTAGGCGGTTCGCCTGGACGCAGCTTGCGGTATACTTCCAGCAAAGCTTCTTCCCCGTTTTTGGTGCCATCTTTATTGAGAATGGTAGTGGACAAACGTTCATCTTCTCCGAAAATCTCGAAGATTTCCGCATCAGAACCCTGTTTGTCAGTTAAAGCTACAGTAAAATCGTCTGCGATATCTTCAATCGCTACGTCGTCCCGGATTTTGAGCAATGCCCGCAAAAGGGTGGTTACCGGAATTTTTCTGTTTTTATCGATTCTTACATAGTAAAAATCATTGGAGTCAGTTTCATATTCCAGCCATGCACCGCGGTTTGGAATTACCGTGGAAGCAAACAGTTTTTTCCCAGTCTTATCATAGCTGTCGCTGTAATAAACCCCAGGAGAACGAACCAACTGAGATACGATAACACGTTCCGCACCGTTGATAACAAAGGTACCGCTTTCGGTCATCAAAGGGAAATCGCCCATAAAGATTTCCTGTTCTTTGATTTCGCCGGTTTCCTTATTCAAAAGTCTTGCCGTTACTCTCAGAGGAGCTGCGTACGTTACATCCCGTTCCTTACATTCTTCCACAGAATACTTGGGTTTGTCTTCCAACCGGTAGTCTGTAAAGTCCAGTACCAGATTGCCGGAATAGTCCGTGATTGCGGAAACATCACGGAATACTTCTTTTAAGCCATCCGTAAGGAACCATTGATATGAGTTAATCTGAATCTCGATAAGGTTTGGCATTTCCAACGCTTCATCAATCTTCGCAAAGCTCATACGTGTAGTTGTCCCGAGTTGAACAGGCTTGACATTTACCATAGGCTTAATCACTCCATTCGTATCATTACGCTTTGTGAGAAATTCACAAAACTGAAAAAAATATACACACATTTTGCACAGCATCAGCTGTACATTTCGTATCAAAATAGGCAAAATAGGAATGTTTAAGGTATAAATATCCATTCTGATACAGTATATCATTATATAATAATTACCATAAAAAGTCAAGTCCAAAAAAGTCCTGTACTTTTCATGAATTTTTCGACAAAATTCCTATTTATTTTTGATTTTTCGTTCCGGCAGAATCAAACGAAAAAGAAAGGGCAGTTCTTCTGCCGAACCACCCTATCCTATTTTGCGTATTGCAAAATCCTATTTCTTCGGAAAACACTCTATCAAACTTTGAATATCTGACACAATGCATTTCATACGACAAAAAAACAACTACAACTTTTTGTTGTAGTTGTTTTTACTGGAGCGGATTACGAGGCTCGAACTCGCTACCTCCACCTTGGCAAGGTGGCGCTCTACCAGATGAGCTAAATCCGCGTCATACCCATCCTATTGGATGGATAAATGGTGCCTCCGGACGGAATCGAACCATCGACACGGGGATTTTCAGTCCCCTGCTCTACCGACTGAGCTACAGAGGCAAATAGGAATTTGCATTCCTATCGCTTTTGTCTGAAACCAGACTATGGCGACCCGTATCGGGATCGAACCGACGACCTCTAGCGTGACAGGCTAGCGCTCTAACCAGCTGAGCTAACGGGCCAGATATGGTGGGAACAACAGGGCTCGAACCTGTGACCCTCTGCTTGTAAGGCAGATGCTCTCCCAGCTGAGCTATGCTCCCATATCTGCTGCTTTGGAACTCTTTGTTTTTGTCTGTCCCTCAGCGACGAATATTATTTTATCAAATGATTAGGCATTTGTCAACAGTTTTTTTTATTTTTTTTTCAAAAACAATCTTTTCCAAAAATCTTCTATTTTTTATTCACATTATATCTGTAATTTTAGTAAATGGTTACTGCATTTTCCCCCTATTTTCTGTAAAAAGATTGCACGGGAATCAAAACATTGCTATACTGGTACCATACAATTAAGAAAATTAAAAAAACAGGAGAATTATTATGAAAGAAAATAAATATGACAATTCCACGTTTTTTGAAAAATACAGTCAAATGGATCGATCTAAACGAGGGTTAGACGGAGCCGGTGAATGGGAAACACTGCAAAAAATGCTTCCGGATTTTCAGGATAAAACTGTTTTAGACCTGGGATGCGGTTATGGATGGCACTGCATCTATGCGTTGCAGCATGGTGCTGCTTCTGTCACAGGGGTGGATATTTCTCAAAAAATGTTGGCAGTAGCACAGGAAAAATTATCTCAATTTCCTCAGCTGAAAGATCGCTGTACATTCACATGCTGTCCGATTGAAGACATCCATTATCCAGATGCATCTTTTGACGCTGTCATCAGTTCCCTTGCCTTTCACTATTTAGAATCCTTCGACAGCATTGCCAAAATAGTCAACAAGCTGCTGCGGGATGGAGGAACCTTTACTTTTTCTGTAGAACACCCTGTGTTCACCGCCTATGGAAGCCAGGATTGGTATTATGATGACCAGGGAAACATTCTGCACTTTCCTGTAGACAATTACTATTATGAAGGTAAACGGGAAGCATGTTTTTTAGGGGAACCGGTAACCAAATATCACAAAACCCTGACTACCTATTTAAATGGTTTGTTGACAAATGGGTTTCAAATTACCGGTGTACAGGAACCCATGCCTCCTGCCCGCCTGTTGGACACTGTACCCGGTATGCGGGATGAAATGCGCCGGCCGATGATGCTGATTGTTTCCGCACAAAAGCTCGGCACAAAACTTTAAGAAACTGCCTATAAAAAAGAACTGCAGACGATGTGATCGTCTGCAGTTCTTTTTTATAAAATATTTTATGGATCAATATCAGCGGTCAAAACGAATGATGTCGTCCAGTGTTTCCCGTTCTACAGCCACATAAGACTTTCCGTCTTTGATCATAACTACTGCTGGCTTACGCACACGGTTATAATGAGAAGCCATAGAATAGTTATACGCACCGGTTGCGCAGACAGCCAGAATATCACCTGGCTTTGTTTTCTGGAGTTTTACATCTTTTCCTAACAGGTCTCCGCTTTCACAGCACCGTCCTGCAACAGTCACTGTCTCTGTCTTTTCTTCTCCTGCACGGTCAGCACAGATGAAGTCATATTCAGATTCATACAAAGCGTACCGAGGGTTATCGGTCATTCCCCCATCTACAGATACATAAGTACGAATTCCTGGAATTTCTTTCACATTTCCGATGGTGTACAAAGTCACACCAGCAGGAGCCACAATGCTCCGGCCCGGTTCAATGATAATAAATGGCAGTTCCAGATTTCTCTGCTGAACTTTTGCTTTTACATGTTCAGAAACCCGCTCCATATATCGGTCATAAGCAACTGGGTCATCCTGTTCCACATAGCGGATTCCAAATCCTCCGCCCAAATTCATAGTACGGATGGTAAATCCCAGCTGATCTTTCACATCTCCAATAAAGTCCAGCATAATTTCTGCTGCTTTTTCAAAAGGATCAATATCAAAAATCTGGGAACCAATATGACAGTGCACCCCATCCAACAGCAGATTTGGCAAAGAAAGTGCCAACTGCACCGCTTTCATAGCAGTTCCAAACTCAATGGTAAATCCAAACTTAGAGTCAATCTGACCAGTTTGAATAAAGCTGTGAGTGTGTGCTTCTACTCCAGGAGTCAGACGAAGGAGCACTTTTACCTGTTTATGGTGTTTCTGAGCCACCTCATTGAGCAGCATCAATTCTGTAAAGTTATCTGCAACAATTCGGCCTACCCCATATTCCACTGCCAGATTCAATTCTTCTTCGGTTTTGTTGTTGCCGTGATAACAAATCCGCTCTGCCGGAAAATCTACACTCATAGCAGTGTACAATTCACCAATAGAAACTACATCAATGCCAATTCCCTCTTCCTTGGCAATCCGACACATCTGGCGGCAGCAAAACGCTTTGGACGCATAGCACACCATGCCTGCCCCACCGTAATATTTTTCAATGGAGTGATGAAATTGACGGCAATGATCACGGATCATATCCTCATCCAATACATAAAGCGGTGTTCCATACTGTTTTGCCAGTTCTACCCCATCCAAACCGGCGATGGATAAATGTCCTTTTTCATTGACACCTAAATTTTTTGATACAAACATCTTCGTTTCCCCCCACAAAATATTTATATGTTCTTTACGCTTCCAAGCCGCATGCTTCACAAATCAGCTGACGAAGCGTTTCTACCCCCTGTCCGTTTTGTGATGAAAACGGAACAAAAATAATGTCATCCCCACAGGGAAGCTCTGTTTTAATCTGCTCCAGCCGCTGTGCCGTCTGGGTTTTATTCAGTTTATCTGATTTGGTCAGCACCACCACAAAAGGCAGCTCACACTGAATCAGATAATTGACCATATCCAAGTCCAGCTGGGTAGGCGGATGCCGCATATCAATCAGCTGAACCACCAAGGCGATATTCCGGTCGCTGTTAAAGTACTTGTCCATCAAAACTGCCCACCGGTTTTTTTCTGATTTGGAAACCTTTGCATAACCATAACCCGGCAAGTCAACCAGATGAAGCTGATGATCTACATCAAAAAAGTTAATGGTAATGGTTTTCCCAGGCACCGCAGATACCCTGGCCAATGACTTGCGGTTGAGCACCTTATTAATGGTGGAAGATTTTCCTACATTGGAACGCCCTGCAAATACCACTTCCGGCAGTTGGGATGGCGGAAGCTGAGAAGACAGACCATAAGCTGTTAAAAAATCCGCTTTATTAAAATTCACAGCCGTCCCTCCTTACATTCTGATCTCGTCACAGTTGTCCGGATCTTTTTCCTCTTTTACCATGACAACTTCAGGAACCGGTTCATCTTTTCCAAGATTTCCCGGTATATCCAAAGCAATTTCCAAAACTTGTTTTACAGTATGAACTGGAACAAAAGTCAGATTATCCCGAATCACTCCGTCAAATTCTGCCAAATCCGGTTCGTTTTTCTCTGGGATCACCACAGTAGTGACACCAGCACGATATGCAGCAATGGATTTTTCTTTTAATCCCCCGATCGGCAGTACTCTGCCCCGCAGGGAAATTTCTCCGGTCATAGCCACATCCCGTTTCACCGGAATACCGGACAGCGCAGAAGTCAGCGCAGTACAGATGGTAACCCCGGCAGAAGGTCCATCCTTTGGAACTGCTCCTTCCGGAGCATGAATATGAATATCTGTATTTTTATAGAAATCCGGATCGATTCCATAATCTTTGGCAATGCTGCGCACATAGCTTACTGCCAGTTTTGCAGACTCGGTCATCACATCTCCCAGATTACCGGTAATTTGAATTTTTCCAGTCCCCGGCAGAACCAGCGCTTCAATTTCCAGTGTTTCTCCCCCAACAGAGGTCCAGGCAAGTCCAGTCACCAGACCAACCTGATTTTCATCCGGCAGTGTGGAAACACTGTATTTTTCCGGTCCTAGCAATTCACGAAGTACCTTTTTCTGTACAGTGAGGCGCTTAAAGTCCTCGCCGGCATCCACTTTCATTTTCGCGACTTTGCGGCATACAGAAGCGGTTGCCCGTTCCAGTTTACGAACCCCTGCTTCCCGGGTATACCGGTCAATCAGCTGATAAATTCCTTCTCTGGAGAACACTACATCTTTGGAAGTCAATCCATTTTTGGCAATCTGTTTTGGTGCCAGATATTTTTTAGCAATCTGAAATTTTTCTTCCCGAGTATAGCTGGACAGTTCGATTACTTCCATACGGTCCAGCAAAGGTGCCGGAATGGTAGAAGTATCGTTAGCAGTGGTGACAAACAGCACTTCGCTCAGGTCAAAAGGAATCTCTACATAATGATCCCGGAAAGCATTGTTCTGTTCGCTGTCCAATACTTCCAGCATTGCCGCAGAAGGATCTCCGCGAAAATCTGAACCCATCTTATCAATTTCATCCAGCAAAATCAGCGGATTGCGGGATTTTGCCTGACGCAGCGCATTGATAATTCTTCCCGGCATAGCACCCACATAGGTTTTCCGATGACCGCGAATGTCGGATTCATCGCGAACACCGCCCAAAGAAAGACGGACATATTCCCGGTTGAGTGCTTCGGCAATACTTTTTCCAATAGAAGTTTTCCCAACCCCAGGAGGTCCTACCAAACAGATAATCTGTCCTTTCAAATCTGGAGCCAGCTTCCGCACTGCTAACAGTTCCAAAATCCGCTCTTTTACCTTCTTCAGACCATAATGATCCCGGTCTAAAATTTTCTGAGCTTTTTTAATATCTAAAGACTCTTTGGTCGCATGGTCCCATGGCAGCTCCAGACACACATCCAAATAGCTGTGAATCAAAGACGCTTCCTGGGAATTAGGCGGCATTTTAGAGAGTTTGTCACACTCTTTGTAGAGTTTTGTACGAGTTTCTTCCGGCATATTTTTAATCGCCGCAATTTTTTCCATCAGTTCTGTGGAATCATCGGCAGGACCCATAAATTCCCCTTCACCCAGCTGTCCCTGAATGGCTTTCAGCTGTTCCCGAAGAAAATAATCTCGCTGGTTTTTATCCATCTGGTCTTTGACCTGATCAAAAATGTCCTTTTCCAAAGCCAATACTTCAGATTCTTTCTGCAGCATCTGCGCCAGCAAAGAAAGACGACGGTACAGGTTATTCGTTTCCAAAAGTTCCTGTTTATCCTCGTATTTCAGCATGGTGTTAGCAGCCACTGCGCGGAACAATGCTTCCGGTTCTGTCTGATTCAGCGCATCCACCAAAACGTCATTGGACATTTTCGGCACCAGTAAAGCATAGTTTTCATACAGGTTTTTTACTACCCGCATCATGGCATCCATTTCCTGTTCAGAAGCACCCTTGCGTTTAGAAAGAGGTGCCGGCTGCACTTCAATTTCAAAATACGGCCGTTCGCTGATTACAGATACAATTTTAGCTCGGTATTCACCCTGTACCAATACGCGAACCACATCATCCTGGGTTTTGAGCATCTGTTTAATGGTTGCCACTACCCCATATTGATAAAGATCCTGCTTTCCAGGTTCCTCTGTCATAATATCTTTCTGAGAAACCAGAAAAATTTCTCTATTTTCTGCCATGGCCTGTTTCAATGCGGAAATAGAGCGTTTTCTTCCTACATCAAAATGCATGGTCATTCCTTCAAAGACCACCAGACCTCTCATGGCTAAAGCGGGTAAAATCACCCGGCTTTCTTCTTGATTGATATTGGTCATTCTTGTTAATTCCTCCACTAACATCCCGCCAACCTGACGTTCCAGAAACTGCCTGAAAACCACAAGCAGCCGCCTTGGGTTTTGGGGGAAAATAATACACTGGTCATTCTATCGTTCTCTTTAAAATCAAGATAATATTATACCAAATTCGACTACAAATAGCAAGAGTCCCTATGGAAAAAGGCAGTATTTGTGCCATAATCCACAAAAACTGCCTTTGGTTACCCTATGACATAAAATAGGATACAAAAATAATGCATAATCGCTCCAGCCAGTACAAATACATGCCAGATGGAGTGCATATAGCGGATTTCCTTTTTCCGGTAAAACAGCAGTCCAGCTGTGTAGCAAAGTCCCCCGATTACCAAAAACACCAATCCCCCTGTTTCCAATTTTTCCATTAGGGGTAAAATGGCAAATATAATGCACCATCCGCTTCCAATGTAGGAAATCATAGAAAGTTTTGCAAAGCGGTCCACACTGATTGCATTAAAAACAATTCCCAAAGCTGCACATCCCCACACAATTCCAAACAACGCCCATCCCAGCGTTCCACGAAGAGAAATCAGCGTCAAAGGAGTGTATGTCCCTGCAATTAATATAAAAATACTGCTGTGGTCAAAAATCCGAAACACATATTTCGCTGTTTCATTGGTCAAAGAATGATATAGCGTAGACATGGTAAACAGCAGAATCAAACTTGCCCCAAAAACAGATGCACTCACAATCTGATAAGGATCGCCAGTAAAAGCAGCAAACACAATCAGGAGCGTACACCCGGCAGCAGAAAGCAAAGCACCCAGTCCATGGGTTACCCCATTGGCAATTTCCTCTCCCAATGTATAAATGGGAAGAACGTGTTTTTTAAATGGAGTTACTGTTGTAGTTGAATTCGTATATTTTGACATAGTCATCCCATCCTTTCCTTGATCTGGTTTTTTAGTATATCACAAGGTTATGTCTGTCCCAATATCAGTTTATGAAATTTTTCTGATTTTAGCAAAGCACTGTAATTTTATTATTTACCAAAAAACCACATGAAAAGCATGGAAGACTTCCTTAAAAATAAGAAGTTTTCTTTTGCTTTTCATGTGGTTTGGAAACAATCAGACGATCGCCATCATGTTTTAAAAATTATTGTTTTTGAAACATATCTTTTCCCACATTACAGATCGGACAAACATAATCGTCCGGTTCTTTGGTCAGATCACCTTCATAAATATAGCCGCATATAGTACATACCCATTTTTCACTTGCAGATGCTGATGGGGTTGCTTCCTGTTTTTTAAACATATCTTTCCCCACACCGCAAATCGGACAGACATAACTATCCGGCTCTTTGGTCAAATCACCTTCATAAATATAACCGCAAACGCTGCACACCCATTTTTCAGCTTCTGGCGCAGTATCCCCAGATTCTTCCAAATAAGTGGGAGCAGATTTTGGTGCTTTTCCTTTAATCACTTTATGATAGTAGGTGTAGGTCATTGCAGGATCACTGGACAATTTTACAGTATCTTTCAGTCTGGCGAAAATAACCATATGGGTTTCCATGTCCACTTCCTGAATCACTTCAAAAATCAGAGCGCTGCAAACACCTTCTTTGATAACTGGCAGCTGCTCTACCATATCATAAGTATGTCCTTCATACTTATTCCGATCACGGCTGGAAGAAAAGCCAAAGTCGCCAATCAACTTTCCAGTCGCTTTTTCAGACAAGATAGACAGACTAAACCGCCCTGTTTTATGAATCACTTCATAAGTATAGTTTCCTTTATTGAGGCTAATAGAGAAAATGGGATTTTCACTTGTAATCTGCATACAAGTGTTAATCACACAACCTACTGGTTGGCTCTCGTCCATAGCACCAACAATATAAAGACCATAAGTTACGTCATGCAAAACTGTTAAATCCATAAAAACACCATCCTTTTATTATATTGTACCGCACTTTTATTTGCTTTTATTCTTTTCAGAAATTGCAAATATCATTCTAACTAAAATATACCATAATTGTATCTTATTGTCAAGAAAAAAGAGTGCTGTTTATCCTAAAACAGCACTCTGAAATATCACTATATTTACATGATTTTCAAACCAGATAAAAGTTTGTTTCCCACGCAGGAATATACGGATGATGCCGCAGATATACTCGATATTTCCCCCCTAATTCTGTGGCGAGCAAGGGCAGCCGATATAGATCGCTGTTGCGATGATAGGCGGAAATCATCAGTTTTGGATGATAACGGCGGATGGTTTCCCGGCTTCCCAGCAAGGCATCCTCTTCTGCGCCCTCTACATCCAGTTTCAAAATACTCACTGGTCTCCCCGCCATAATATGATCCACACTTTCTGCCGGAATCAGTCGTCCTCCGCTAACATCTACAGCTGAATTTCTTCCTGCCCGGCTGGAAAACAGAATTTCTCCTGGACGGGCTCCACTGGCAGCACACACAGTCTGACAATCAGCAATTCCCAGTTTTTCCAGACGTTTTTCCATCTTTTTAAAATTCTTTTGATCCGGCTCAAATGCAGTCAAAGAATGGTATTTTCCCTGTGTATAAAACAGAAATTCCTCTAAAGTATCCCCTGTATAAGCACCCAGATCCACATAATCTTCCTGAGGACCAGGACAAAGGATATTTTGATATACCTCTTCTATGGAGGTCGTGCAGTCTTTCAAATAAGCTACTTTGCCGCTTACCTTAAAATCCAATACATTTAAAAAGACACGACGGGATAAATCATCAGAAAGCATGGCATATACCTGATCCAGCTCCTCCTCGTGTTCTCTCAGATACTCCCGAGTAATGACCTCCATCTGAGAAAACGGAACCCCATCTGTACACACCGGCACATCCGGCGCATAAAAGGTGTGCTTTTCACTGAGTTCATACAAATAAGACAACAGGGGTTCCCGAAAGGCACCAAACGCCAGAACAATCACAAAGTCTCCAAACTGCTGCACTGCCTGGCTGTAACTGAGCACCTGAAATCCTTCAAAAGAATGACCACGAACAAATCCGTCACTGGCAAAAATGCCGGAAAGGCGGATTCCATACCGTTTCATCACAGCCATGATTTTTAAAGCACCGTCTCCCATGCCGTAAAGCAGGATGGGTTTTTCCGTTCGCTTTAATATATCCCAAACATTTTCCTTTTCCCGCATCTGTTCCAGTATCATTTCCTGTCTCCTTATTTTTCCACTTTATCCATAACCGCATTTGCATGAAATATATTTGTTCTGAATACAAATACAATACTCTTATTCCAGCCAAATCCACGATTTCATCAAAGAAAAACCGGGACAGGCATTACCTGCCCCGGTGCTTTTCTTTCTTTTTTTGCTGTTTCAGTTCAAACTGCCTCTGTTTCTCTGCCTCTCGTTGTTTTCGATTCACTGCCCTACGTTCAGTTTTCAACTGCTCCTGCTGTAATTTCAAAGCCTGCTGCGATTTTGTGCCTATTCCCATGTTCTGCACCTGTTTGTGCACTTCTCGCTGTATCCGTTTCGGATTACGACCAGTCTTCTTTACATCAGTTGCCACAGCCGGACTAAATTTCAGATGATAGTAATTTTTTAGAACAAAATCATATACCTCATAGTCTTTTGGTTCCGCACCAAAGGTAACCTTGCATACAGAAAGTCTTCCCTTCGATACACATTCAAAAACGCCTACCCAGAATGGTTCCTCAAAAAATACTGTCAATTTGCCTGATACTTTGTCCATGACAATTCCTCCTTAAATAATTATGATGAACAAAGAATGGACGACCCTAAGGAGGGAGGGTTACTTACACCAGACGGTGCGGCCGGGCTACCTACCGGCTCTGTAAGAAATAATCTCTTACGTTGCGTTTTTATCTTTGCTATTTGATTTTACCACATAATCGACTTGTTATCCACAAGAATCAAACCACAAAAGCAATCTAAATGCCTCTTTATATTTTCAAAAGTCAACAAGGATAAATGCTTTTCATATGTGCCTGTTTGTTGCTGATTAGTCTTCGCTCAGTTCCAACCATTCTTCCATATAGGCTTCATTCTGTTGTTTCAGCTGTTCCAAGCGATCACATTTTTCTGCCAACAAAGCATAATCAGAGGCAATTTCGCTGCTGCCGATTTCTTCTTGCAGCTGAGCACATTCTGCTTCGGTTTCTTCCATGAGTTTTTCCAGCTGAGCAATTCGGTTGCGGCGTTTTGCGTTTTCACTGCGCTGCTGCTTGCCCCGGAAATAGGTGGGGTTTTCTTTGCGCTGTGCCTGTTTCTGTTCCTGTTTTTCCATTGCCTGAGCGGCTTCTTTCTGCTGGGATTTTTCCAGATAATAGTCGTAATTCCCATCATAAATACAAAGTCCCTCAGGAGTCATCTCAATGATTTTTGTAGGAATGGTATTGAGAAAATACCGGTCATGGGATACGAAAATCAAGGTTCCGGTAAATTCCACCAAAGCCTTTTCCAGTGCTTCTTTGCTGGGCAGATCCAGATGGTTGGTCGGTTCGTCGAAAATTAAAGTATTGGAATGTTCTGTGAGCATTACCGCAAATCCAAGACGCGCCCGCTCTCCCCCGCTGATCACCCGAATGGGTTTATAAACATGGTCATCCCGGATCAGCATCTGACCTAAAATTTTTCTCACTTTAAATTCCGGCAGATTGGGAAAACGGCTCCACAGTTCTTCTAATACGGTATTGTCAAAATTCAAGTTTTGGTTTTCCTGCTCATAAAAGGAGGTGGATACATTCCGTCCCCAATAAACATCCCCTGTACTCTGGGTATTCAGTCCCAAAAGGGTTTTTAAAAGGGTTGATTTTCCAATTCCGTTGGGGCCAATCAGTGCAATTTTTTCTCCCCGTTTTACGGTAAAGGAAATATGGCTGCACAGTTCCTTTTGGGTTCTTCCTTCCCCTACTTTCAGGCAGAGATCGTCAGCAATCAGCACATCCTTTACCGGCTCCCGGTCATAAGTAAATTGGAAATATGGGGTTTCATTATAAAATTTTGGCTTTTCCAGAATATCCATATTTTCCAGCTGATGAATCCGGCTTTTTGCACTGTTGGAGGTAGAAGCACGCACAATATTTTTTTCAATATACTCCTGCATAGAAGCAATTTTCAGCTGCTGCTGTTCATACTCTTTCAGTTCCCGGGTTACCCGTTCTTCTTTGAGCTGTTTATATTTCGTATAATTTCCCGGATAGGTATATACGGTACCGTGATCCACTTCCCAGATTTTCCCTACCATTTTGTCCAGAAAATACCGGTCATGGGATACCACCAGAATGGATCCTTTATATTCAGTCAGGTAATCTTCCAGCCAGTTTAAGGTGCGGAAATCCAGGTGGTTGGTCGGTTCGTCCAAAATCAAAAGCGTTGGTTCTTCCAAAAGAAGCTTTGCTAAAGCAAGGCGGGTTTTCTCTCCCCCGCTGAGGGTAGCAATATTGGTGCTGTAGGCTTTATCGCTGAATCCCATCCCGCTGAGGACCGTCTTGATTTTTACGTCAATCTGATATCCTTCCCGCACTTCAAAATAAGCGGACAGACGGGCATATTCTTCTGCGGCCATCTGATAATCTTCACTTTCGTGATCGTAGGAAGCCGCCATCTGCTGTTCTAATTCCCGCATCCGTTCTTCGGTTTTTTTCAGCTCATCAAATACCGAAAGCATTTCCTCATAAATATTGCTATTCCGGTCCAACCCGGTATTTTGGCGCAGATAACCGATGGTCACGTTTTTTTCTACAAACACATCCCCCGTGTCTATATCTGAGTGTTCTGCAATCACATTGAGGAGTGTGGTTTTTCCTGCTCCGTTGGGACCAATCAAACCAATTCGGTCCCGATCTTCAATGGTCAAGTTAATGTGATCCAAAATAATGCGATCAGCAAAACTTTTGGTCACATCTTTACAAGTCAATACCATACTATTTCTCGTTCCTTTTTTGAATTCCTTCTATTATCGATTTTATCACATGATTAAATTTATTGTATCTTAATTCATCGCATTTGGCAAGTGTAATGACCCCAAATCCTTTCAGATATCTGGACGCAAAAAACCGCCGAAAGAAAAATTTCTTCCAGCGGTGTTTTTCTTGTTCTGTTACAGTTCCCGTGACGCTACCTGATAAAGCAAAGCGTTTACAATGGCGGCGGCAATGTTGCTGCCCCCTTTGCGTCCTCTTGCCACAATGTATGGTGCAGAATCTTCCAAAATTAATTCCTTGGATTCTACTACATTCACAAATCCAACTGGAGCGCCAATAATCAGACAGGGAGAAAGTTTCCCTTCCTCCATCAGTTCGTGGAGACGCACCAAAGCGGTAGGAGCATTGCCAATGGCAAAGATCAATGGGCGATCCAATTTAGCAGCTTTATCCATGCTGGCTACTGCACGGGTGGTGCCGTTTTCTTTGGCGGCTTTTGCCACATCTTCGTCAGACATAAAGCAAAATACTTCTCCTCCCAGCTGCGCCAGCGCCTTTTTGTTGATGCCGGATTTTGCCATTTGTGTATCGGTGACAATGCAGGCACCGTTTTTCAGCGCTTCTTTTGCCTGTTCCACTACGCCGTCAGAAAACACCAGATTTTTTGCGTAATCAAAATCCGCAGAAGTGTGAATTGCCCGCTTGACAATCAATTCATACTCCGGATTCAAGGAGATTCCCATTTGTTCCAGTTCCTCTGTAATCATTTCAAAACTTCTTTTTTCAATTTCCGCAGGCAGTACCCGCTGAAGTGTTACCTTCATAACCCATCTTCCTTTCCGGAGTATTACTTCTCGACCCCTTCTCTGGCGCCGATTCCCTGATCATAAGGGTGTTTTACCTTCTGAATTTCTGATACATAATCTGCCAGTTCTACCAGTTCCGGTCTGGGGTTTCTTCCGGTCATAACCAGTTCCAAAGATTCCGGTTTGTGTGTTACAAATTCCAGCACCGGCTCCCAGTCCAATGTCCCAGTGGAAATAGCACCCATAATTTCGTCCAGCACCAGCAGATCACACTCTCCCTGTTTCGCTGCTGTAACAGCCTGCAAAAACAATGCATTTTGATTTTCCAAGCAAGCTTTCTTTTCTTCTGGTGTCATAGCAAAGGTAAACTTTGTCAGAGGTTTTCCCCGAGCAACTGTTACATTGGGCAAAGCTTCCAGGATACGCAGTTCCCCGGTAGGCTGTCCTTTCAAAAACTGTACAAACAATACCTTTTTGCCATGTCCTGCCATCCGAACAGTAAGTCCCACAGAACAGGTGGTTTTACCTTTTCCGTCTCCGCAATAAATATGAATCAGGCCTTTCATACGCCTTCTCCTTTCCATCAAAAGGGAATTAAATTCCCTTTTCCAAAATGCGGTAAACCGCTTCCATATCCATATTCTGACGAACCCCGTCCGCCAGCAAATCATACTGATGTTCTTTGTACGCCTTCCGGTCAAAGGCGGAAACTGCGGAAGCATCCAGTCCCTTATGTTCCATCAAAGCGGTAATCAGGGCTTTGGCAGATTCTTCCCGGTCAAAAATTCCGTGTACATAACTGCCGTATACATTGCCTTTCTGCGCTCCGTCAATCACGCCGTTATCCAAAGATACTAAAGGTGTTCCCTCTTCCCCTACAAAGCTGGTTTTTCCCATGTGGATTTCATATCCCTCCAGCGCAGTAGTGCTCATGGATGCCAGAATACCGGACATCTGCAAAAAGCTTCCGGACACCCGGGTACGGGTTTTCTGACCGGCAAAGGTCGTCTCAATGGGCAGCAGTCCTAAACCTTTCAAAGAACCGCCGTGTTCCACTCCGTCCGGATCGTGGAGCGCCTGTCCCAACATCTGATATCCGCCGCAAACCCCGTAAATCACCTTGCCTTTGTCCGCCAATTTGAGGATCGCCGCTTCCATACCACTTTCTCTCAGCCACAGCAAATCTTCCATGGTATTTTTGGTACCGGGAAGGATAACCATATCCGGGTCTTTCAGTTCTTCCGGACGTTTCACATAGCGGAGGGAAACCCCATCCATGGCTTCCAGTACATTAAAATCAGTAAAATTGGAAATGCGGGGAATCCGCACTACCGCAATATCAATCAGTCCAGTCTGAGTTTTCCGGTCAAACCGTTCACTGAGGCTGTCCTCATCATCAATGTCCAGATACAGATAAGGCACCACTCCCACTACCGGAACATGGGTAATGTCCTCCAGCATAGAAAGTCCTGGTCTTAAAATTTCCTTATCTCCCCGGAACTTATTGATGACCATGCCTTTGACCATCTGTTTTTCATCCTCTTCCAAAAGCATCATGGTACCTGCCAATGCAGCAAATACGCCGCCTCGGTCAATATCTCCCGCCAACAGTACAGGAGCCTTTGCCATTTTTGCCATGCCCATGTTGACAATATCTTCGGATTTCAAATTAATTTCTGCAGGAGAACCGGCGCCCTCCAGCACAATAATATCATATTCTTCATCCAGCGCACGGTACGCTTTCATAATATCCGGAACCAGCCGATTTTTATATCGAAAATAGTCGGCGGCGCTCATATTCCCCAGTACTTCACCGTTGACAATTACCTGAGAACCTACATCATTGGTAGGTTTGAGCAAAATCGGGTTCATTTTTACAGAAGGCTCAATTCCTGCGGCTTCACACTGCATTACCTGTGCTCTGCCCATTTCCAGCCCTTCCTGAGTAATAAAGGAGTTGAGTGCCATATTCTGTGACTTAAAGGGCGCTACCCGATAACCGTCCTGTTTAAAAACCCGGCACAATCCTGCCGCCAAAAGGCTTTTGCCTGCATTGGACATAGTGCCCTGAATCATAATCGCCTTTGCCATCATTCATTCCCCCGATCTGTGTTGTTCATAATTTGATCCAGCGCCTGTAAAAGCCGCTGGTTTTCTTCCGGTGTCCGCACTGCGGTCCGATAATATCCCGGCGTCAATCCCCGGTAGTTGGAACAATCCCGGATCAAAATATCCTGCTGTTCCAGCTTTTTGCGCAGACATTTATCCTCTATATAAAATAAAACATAGTTTGTACAGGAATCCCATACTTTCATTCCCCGCCGACGCAGTCCGTCCTGGAGGTCTTTTCTGGCTGATGCCACATAATCCCGGGTTTGCTGCTCAAAGCCTTCCATGCCATAAGCGGCAATTCCTGCTGCTTGAGCCGGAACTGATACGCTCCAAGGCTGACCGCATGCCGCTGCGTGCTCTAATAAAGCGGTATCCGCACAGATACCATACCCTAACCGAATCCCCGGCATAGCATACATTTTGGTAAACGCCTTTAACAGGAAAATCGGATATTTGGAAAGAAACGGTTTGCCGCTCTGTGCTTCGCCTCCAACTACAAAATCCAAAAAGCATTCATCCACCACGAAAAGAGCCCCGAAGCTTTGGCACAGCGCTGCCGCCTGTTCCAGTACTCCTTCTGCCAAAAGCTGTCCGGTCGGGTTGTTGGGATTACATACAAACACCATATCCGGCCGTTCCTGAGAAAGCCACCTCAAAAATCCTTCACCGGGAATAAAATCCTCTTTGGGATTCAACTGGTAAGATACCACTGTACATCCTACTGCCTGCAAAGCCGCTTCATATTCTGCAAAAGTCGGTGCCAGCACTGCTGCCTTTTTCGGTTTTTGGCTAAATACCAGGCGAAAGATTACATCTGCCGCCCCGTTGCCGCACAGGATCCACTGGGGAGGGCATCCTTCTTTTTCTCCGATCACCCGTGTCAGATCTCGGCAAAGAGGATCCGGATAATGTTCACAGGCTTCCGCACAGTGATACAACGCCTGCCGCACTGGCTCCGGCATTCCCAGAGGATTAATATTAGCGGAAAAATCCAGCACTTTTCGTCCGGGAGAATAAATATCTCCCCCATGAACCAGTTTCACCATGACCGCAAATTCCTTTCCAAAATGATGTTATTTAAACCAAATGACCCCGCCGATTACAACCAGCCGAATCAAAATCACCAGCCCAGCTGTAAGCAGAGTAGTACCATACATGAGCCGATTAGCCCGAGGAATATCCTCCGCTTCAACCCCACGGATTTTATCTCCAATGGTCTTTTTGGGATGAAGTTTTCCAAAATAATAGGCATCTCCTGCCAACTGTACATTCAGCGCCCCAGCACAAACCGATTCTGTATGAGCGCTGTTCGGGCTGTCGTGATTATATCGATCTCGCAAATAAATTCGTTTGGCATCTTTTCCATCCATTCCAAGAAGAAACGCTGCCCCAATCATCAGCCAAGCAGACAATCTCGCCGGAATATAGTTGCAGATATCGTCCAGCTTTGCGCCGTACCGGCCAAAATTCAGATACCGATCGTTCCGGTATCCGATCATAGAGTCCATAGTATTTACTGCTTTGTACATCATGCCGCCCCAGGCACCCAGCAGCATGGTATAAAACATGGGAGCTACAATTCCGTCAGAAGTGTTTTCTGCCACCGTTTCCACTGCCGCTTTGGCCACCTGTTCTGAGGTAAGATTTTGAGTATCCCGTCCCACAATCATGGAAACTGCCTTTCTGGCTCCTTCCAAATCCTGTTTTTTCAGCTCATAGAACACTTTCATGCTCTCCTGTTTTAAGGACTTGGCAGCTGGAATCTGCCAACACCATAAAGTTTCCACCGCCAGATACAAAAGCGGATGAATCCAAAAGGCCAGCGCCAGCACCCCTGCACACACCACTCCGGTAATGAGCAGTACCAGCACCACCAGGCAAAATCCCGCTTTGCGCTCTCCTTCCGGTGTTTTGGAAAAACGGTTTCTCAGCACTTTTTCCAATCCGGAAATCAGCCCCCCGATGATTACCACCGGATGTTTCATCCAGCGGGGATCTCCTAAAATAAAATCCAGTAATACGCCCAGCACAAATGCCAGAACGGACAATTCTAAAAACAGCAGCACAAACGCTCCCCCTTATTGCTTCTTTTTCAGCGGACAGATCTCTGTAATTTCAGGATTTTTTCCCCATTCTTTCGGAGAAAATACCCCCAGATATCCTTCTCCGTTTCCTGTCTGCCAATGGTAAAAATCTTTTTCCGGCTTTCCATATCGGGCAAGCAGGTGCATAATGGTGCCGCCGTGCACCACAAACACTGCGGTTCCTTCTTCCGGCAGGGAAGAAACAATCTCTTCCATCTGGCGGCATACCCGCTGTGCCACCTGCTCCGAAGATTCTCCTCCCGGAAACGGAGTTTTTCCCATACTGTCCAAAAATGCCTGATAGGCCGGCTCCTCTTTGAGTTCCTCGTAATTTTTATTTTCAAACAGACCAAAATCCGTTTCGGCAAAGCCGGGTGCAATCTGCTGTTCCTGCTCCGGATAAATCAGCTCCGCTGTCTGACGGCACCGAAGAAGAGGACTGACAAACAGAAAATCCGCCCGAGGATAATAACCTTGTTCTATTTTTTCCTGAATATCCTTGACCCCATCTTCACAAAGAGGCTCATCAGTGGTTCCAATATACCGCTTTTGGGTATTGCCAAAGGTCATCCCATGCCGGATAAAACAACAGCGAATCATGGTCTATTCTCCTTTTTCTATTTGATCTGAGAAGCAATGCCGCACCATACCCGGTATACCCGGTCTGCTTTCTTTGCCAGTTCACAGCAGGTGCGTCCAACCCCTTCCCGATATTCCCGGTCTTTCCGTTCCATGGGAACAACGCCGTTTCCCACTTCATCGCAGAGTAGAATTAAATCCGGGTTTTGTTCCAAAACCAGCAGGATTTCTTCCAGCGGGGATTTTCCCTCTGTGAGCAGCCTGCCGATCCACTGTTCCAAATGATCCACCGCTTTGATTCCCGCAGACGGCTTATCCGCCATCACCACTTCTTTTTCGGAAATCCCATAGTGTTCCATTGCCCAGCGAAGTTTTCCCTGATACTTTCCCCCAATGACCAAATCCATGTTTGTCTCCTCTTTCTTTTGCTCGTTTTATCCCAGTTTCTGTGCCACCACTGCACCCAAAAGCATGGCAGCTTCACAGATTTGCAGGAAATGTCCTGCCAAATCTCCAGTAGTACCTCCAAACTGACGATAGGACATTACCCGATAATAGATAAAGGACAGCACTGCTCCCAACAGCACCAGCAGTCCGGTCACAGGACGAATAGCAATCATCCCAGCGGCACACAGCGCCATAAAAATACCCATCACAATCCGCACATTCTTTTTTTGCGCACCGTCAGAAAATGTGGCCAGCAAACCGCTGTTTTTTGCACACCGAAAAGACACAATGGACATTCCGCTAAAACTTCTGGACAATACATAACCCACAGATAAAATCAAGACGGTATTCCAGTCGGGGGTCAGTTCGCTCCAAAGCCCCAGCATCCACACGCAGTAGCAGATACAGGCAATCACTGCAAACGCTCCTGTATGGGAATCCTTTAAAATTTCCAGTTTTTTCTCCCTGGTCTGATGAGATGCCAAAGCATCGGAAGTATCACAGAATCCATCCATGTGGATTCCTCCGGTTACCAAAAACGGAATCAGTACACAGACTGCAGCAAATAAAACCGTACCGATCTGCAGCATTTCTCCAAGCCACCGCCAAAGGCAGAGCAAAGCCCCGCAGGCAACGCCCACCACAGGAAAAAAGCATACCGCATACTTCATGTTTTCCTTGCTCCAGTCTGCATACGGCGTAGGAATCGCCGAATACATGGAAAAAGCAATTTTACAAGATTCTTTCAGTTTCATTCTAGGTTTTCCCCCTTATGAATCACCGGGATAGAATATACCACTTCTGCGGCAAAATCCGCCAGCTCCCCGATTCTTCGGTTGAGTTCTCCCAGATCCTTTAAATATTCTTCGGTTTCCCTGTCATAAACCATACCGTCAGAAAACACTTCATTGCTCACCACAACCAGATGCCGGCACTGGCACAACACCGCTTGAATCCCTTTCATAATCTCATCCGGCACATTGTTTTTGCATCCAGCCGGATCAAACCGTTCGTTAGCGGCCAGGTTAGAAAGGCATTCTAGCAAAACGGTGCTGTTAGGCGGAATTTGTACTGACTTTAAACAGGTAGGACATTCCACAGTGGAAAACCCCTTGTCCTTTCTCATGAGACGGTGACGTTCAATCCGTTTTTCCGTCTCTTTATCATAGCAAATCATGGTGGCAAGATACACCAAGTTTCCCTGTCCCAGCTTGACTGCCAGATTTTCCGCATATTCTGATTTTCCGCTGGCGGAACCGCCGGTAATCAGTGCCAACATGTTTTTACTCTCCTTTTCCTTGGATGTTTCTTTAATCCAAAGGTTTATATTCTTCGATTTCTGTATCCGCAAAGGTGCTCATTCCTGTATAAACCGCATGGGCCAAATCCAAAACCGAGAACAGCGCCACAGCTCCAGTGCCCTCGCCCAAACACATTTCACAAGTTAAAAACGGCTTCATTTCCAGCGCATCCAAAAGCATCTTTCCCGCCGGTTCCTTGGACACATGGGAAGGCAGCATAAAATCTCTTGCCTGTGGGCAAAGGCGCAAAGCGGTCAAAGCAGAAATGCCGGAAATAAATCCATCAATGACCACCGGAATCCGATGCACCGCACCGCCTAAAAACAGACCAGTCATTCCGGCAATGTCAAATCCCCCAACTTTTTGCAGAACGTCCAGAGGATCATTGGGATCAGGATGATGCAGCGCAATTCCCTGGCGGATGACTTCAATTTTCCGTTCCAGCCCCTTGCTGGACAATCCGGCACCCCGTCCGGTCACCTCTTCTACTGGACGATCAAGCAGTACTGCAGCCATGGCAGAACTGGTGGTAGTATTTCCAATTCCCATTTCTCCAGTGGCCAAAATATGGTACCCCTGTGCTTTTAACTCTCCTACCAGATCAATGCCTGCCTGAATTACCTGTACCGCTTCTTCACGGGTCATAGCAGGTGCTTTTAAAAAGTTTTTGGTGCCATAACTGGTCTTGCACCGGCGGATTCCCGGCAGATCCAAATCAGTAATCATCCCAGCATCCACAGGAATCACATCAGTATGGGCGGCTTCTGCCATACGGGTGACGCTGGTTGCGTTTCGGGTCAGGTTTTCTGCTACGATGGCGGTCACCTCACTGCCGCACTGGGTAACACCTTCTTCCACAACCCCATTGTCTGCACACATGACCACCACCGCACGGCGGCTGACCTGTGCCTGTACACTGTCGGTCATTCCGGCGATTTTCACCAGTGCATCTTCCAACAATCCTAAGCTGTGTAAGGGTTTTGCCAGACTATCCCAGCGCTTTTTCGCCTGCTCCATGGTTTTCTGATTCAAAGGAGCAATTTTTTGCAATAATGTTTCCAGTTCCATCATTATGACCATCCTTTCTCAACGCAATATTATTTTCAGGTCATTTCTGGCCCTTTGTCTGTTCCATAAAATCAAAACAAGCTTTGGCAAACCGCCATGCAAAGGACAGGTTCCCCATCAGGTGCAGATGTGGATATCCGGCATACAGCCGGTCACTGACCACACCACACTGCCAGCTGTGCTGACGCAGCGGCTTGGAAGCCGTGAAACCATCTCCACAGCAGTCGCTGTCCCAGTAATGAAATTCGTGTGCAGGGATCTGTTCTCCCTGTTTGCAGAGCATGCTGTCCCTGTTGGCAGTCAGCGTCACATATCCAAACCGAGACAGTTTTCCGGTACCGGCACAGTTTCCCGGAAGTGCGCCTGCCATAGGAAATCCATCCAATGTCTGCTGCAGGTACATAAACCCGCCGCATTCGGCAATTGTTGGCATTCCCTGTTTCACAGCGTTTTGAATACTTTCCCGCATGGAACGGTTCTCCGAAAGTTCCTTGACATACAATTCCGGATACCCTCCGCCCAGAATCAGTCCGGCAGCTTCTGCAGGAAGTTTTTGGTCTTTCAGCGGACTGAACGGCACAAAATTGATTCCCATCTGTTTTAATAAATCAAAATTATCCTCATAGTAAAAGCAAAACGCCTCATCTTCTGCAACTGCAATCGAAATTCTTTGAGGCAGCTGTTGCACCACCGGAGGTTCACAAGTTAAGGACGGTGCCTCATGTGCCAACTCCATCAGTCCATCCAGATCAATGGTTTTTTCTGCCTGTTCTGCCAGCAGAGAGAGCTTTTCCCGAAGTCCTTTTACCTCTCCTGCTGTTACCAAACCCAGATGGCGGCTTTCCAGAGCACAGTCCTTCATCACCGGCAGATAACCATATACCTTAATACCGGTTTCCCGCTCAATCACTTCTTTGAGCATGGAATACGCCATAGGAGATACCCGGTTTAAAATCACGCCCTGAATCTGACTGTTTTCCCGAAACCGAAGAAAACCTGTCACCGTTGCCGCTGCAGAAACAGAGACTCCTCTGCCGTCTACAATCAGTACAGCCGGTGTTTTGGTTTCCACCGCTACCTGATAGCTGCTGGCCTGATCGGAAATTCCCGCCAAACCGTCGTAATAGCCCATCACCCCTTCAATCAGGGAAAAATCCTGGGCACTGTTTTTACACAAAGAGTATCGAAGCAAATCAGGAGTTAGGAAAAAAGGATCCAAATTTCTGGATTTGGTTCCGATGACCCGAGAGTGAAACATAGGGTCAATGTAGTCAGGGCCACATTTAAATGAGGAAACAGAAAGTCCCCTGTTCACCAGTGCCTGAAGTACTGCACAGGTCAAAGTGGTTTTGCCGCTTCCGCTGGAAGCAGCACAGAATAATATGCGGGGAGGATTTGCGGTCACTGCTCATCTCCTCCGTTTCCGCTGATAATATAAATGGGATTCTGTCCGGTCATCATGTGGTATTTTCCCACCTGTCTGGATTTTGCTACCGTTACCTGTGCAATCTCTACCTGCTTCATCTGGAATTTTTCAAAGCACTGCACTGCTTCATTGAGACTTTCCAAAGCAATGGCATTTACCACAATCCGTGCTCGAGGATTTTTTCCTAGCACCACCCGGAAAATTTCCTCCATATTTCCGGCAGTGCCCCCTAAAAACACTTTATCCGGCGGAGGAAGAGGTTCCAGTGCCTGAGGGGCCAGACCTTCTACCACCTGCAGGTGAGGTAAACCAAACTGTTCCCGGTTTTTGCGGATCAGCTGGGCCGCCTCCGGTTTTCGTTCAATGGCATACACCTGACCGCCTCTGGCACACAAAGCCATTTCTACAGAAACGGAGCCAGTTCCTGCTCCCACATCATATACAATATCATCAGACTGCATCTGCAGTTTGGATAGGGTAACTGCCCGCACTTCGCTTTTGGTCATAGGTACATCACCTCGAACAAAAGCGTCATCTTCCAAACCTACTGGTGCAGTTCCTGCTGTAACAGGATTTGGATTGACTATCAGCAAAACGGATAATTTATCAAACTGTCTGCCTGCCAGTTCCCCCGGCTTTCCGCAGGTAATCCGTTCATTGGAATAGGAGAGGTTTTCCCCTACCCACACAGTAACTTGAGAAAGGCCGTTTTGCTCCAACATCTCAATGATCTGTTCCGGCGTAGGATCTCCTCCAGCCAGCAAAAATACTTTCGGACGGCTGGCAATCTCTCCTAACCATCCGGCTTGACGTCCGTGAAGGCTCACCCAAAATACATCATCCCAGGAAGTGGGAATACGGGAACAAAGGTATGCCATAGAGCTGATTCCCGGAATCGCCTTCACAGAAAAATCAGAAAGGGCGTCATAAAGCCGTTTTGCTCCGCTGTAAAATCCCACATCCCCAGACTGCAGCACCGCTACCGTTTCATATTCCGAATGGCTTGCAATCCAGTCTGCAATTTCACCTGGACGGTAAGAAGTGAAAGAAGGTTTTTCCAAATGGGCAAAGGGTTCCAGCATCCGTGCGGCACCAACCAACGCCTGAGCGGATTCCACCGCCTGATAGGCTTCCCGGGTCATGGTATCCGGATTTCCCATCCCGATTCCCACCACAAACACCGTTTGTTTTTTCATCCTTCTGTTCCCCTTTCTTCCTTCGCTTTTTTCTGTTCCAGCAAATCTAAAATCTCTTTCATGGCAAATCCCCTGTCTTCCGGACGAAGAATCACCACTGTTTTTGCTCCGGCCTGCAAAGCCGCCTGCTGTTTTTCCTCAAATCCGCCAGTGCGACCGCTTTCTTTGGTTACCAGATAGCGGGCATCAATCTGACGGAGGGTCGCCGTATTCATCTCCTGAGAAAACGGTCCCTGCATAGCAATGATATGACTCATGGAAAGCCCTGCATCCATACACAGCTGAATGGATTCCAAACTTGGCAGCACTCTTGCCCAGCACCGTTTGGAAAACTCCGGCAGGCGGACAAATTCTTTCAGTTCTTTACTGCCGATGGCCAAAAGAATATTCCCTTGGGTATGAGCCAGCCCATCCACTGCCTGAGACACAGACGAAAAGGTGATGCACCGGTCATCCACTGCCCCTTGTTCCCGGCAAAGGCGATAGTAAAATACACCCTGATTTTTTGCTGCCTCCTGCGCTTCCCGGCTCACCACCTGTGCATACGGATGGGTGGCATCCACCACACCGTCAAATTTTCCAGCAGAAAGAAATGCTTCCATCTGTTCCCGGTTCATTCTCCCCACATGGGGTGTAATTCCGTTTTGGCAGGGCAGCACTTCTTCTCCATACTGGGTAGCCACAGACACAGTGACCAAAAATCCACGCTCTGCCAAAGCCACTGCCATTTCTCTGCCTTCGGTGGTTCCTCCAAACAGCAATATTCTCAACGGTATATCCTCCTTAGGGTCAATCGGAAATCCGGTATCCTCTTGGTGTTACCATTTTTCCATTGATTTCACGGGTCTGTGAGTTCCCGATAAATACGGTGGTAAACATGTCCACCTGTTCTTCCCGAAGTTCTTTCAGGGTCATTACCCGGCTTATCTGTCCTTCTCTGCCAATATTTTTTACCCAGCCGCATACATTGTCTTCACTCCGGTACTGGAGCAGAATGTCGCAGGCTTTTTGCAGGTAATCATGACGTTTTTTGCTGGAAGGATTATAAAGACAAATGACAAAGTCTGCATCTGCCGCGCAGGCAAGCCGCTTTTCAATCCGTTCCCACGGGGTCAATAAATCGCTTAAACTGATAACAGCAAAGTCATGAATCAGCGGTGCTCCCAGCACTGCCGCTCCGCTGCACGCAGCGGTAATCCCAGGAACCACTTCAATTTCTACCGGAGGATATTCTTGTGCCAGTTCATAAATTAAACCCGCCATGCCATATACACCGGCATCTCCGCTGCATACCATGGAAACTGTTTTTCCCTGGGCGGCAGCTTCCAGCGCCATCCGGCACCGTTCCACTTCCCGTTTCATCGGTGTAGTGAGAAATTCTTTTTGTGGAAAATCTTCCCGAATCAAATCCACGTATACGGTATAGCCGGTAATTACCTGACTTTCTTCCAAAGCCGCTTTTGCCTGAGCAGTCGCGCCTTCCATCCCCCCGGGACCCAGTCCCACTAAATACAAACGATTCATGAAAATTCACATATTCCTTTCCCGGATATTTTCAAACAAAACATCCTCTATTTACGATACAAATACTGATTGTGGATTTATTCAAACAGAACCTGAAATGGTTCCAAACCGGCAGATACCGTCACACCATTTCCCTTTTGCTTGGGAAACAATTGCTTCCCGCCGCTGGCAAGGGACGCTGCCCGTTCACATACATTGTCTACACCTGTAATTTGACTTACAAATGCGGAGGGGGTAAATTCCCCTTTTGCTTTGGAAAGCTCCTCCGCAGAATAACAGACAAGCTCCCAGCCCTGTTCCCGACAAAATTCCAAAAGTCCCGGTTCCTCTGCCTTTAAGTCAATGGTTGCCACCCGGCTTACTGCCAAAGGAGAAATTTTGTGGCACTTCAGCGCCTCGGTTACTTGCTGACAGATCACCTGCTTTTGAGTCCCCTTGCGGCATCCAATTCCCAACACTACGGTTTTGGGAATCAGCTGCACCGTTTTCTCAAAAGGATGGTCCTGTTCATCCAACGTGACCGCAATCCCGATAGAAGCATTCTGCCCTGTCAGCTCTTCCGGAATGGTTCCTTCCACCGGAAACCGGCTGACCAGTCCCGCTTTGCCCCCGTCTAAAATCCAGGCTGCAAATTCTTTGGCATTGTCCCATCCCAACAAGGTACATCCGTGCTCCCCTGCCCACTGATCCACAGAAAATTTCTCATTTCGGTCAGTAGCAGTGGTAATCACCGGAACTGCACCCACTGCCTGGGCAACTTCATGGGTCAGGCGGTTGGCGCCCCCTAAATGTCCGGATAACACAGAAATACAAAAGTCTCCCTTTTCATCCAGAACTACCACAGCAGGGTCGGTCTTTTTGGAGCTGACCATGGGTGCAATGGCACGCACAGCAATGCCTAACGCTCCTACAAACAATATCCCGTCTGCCTGTTTAAACTGCAATTCTGCCCAATCGGCTAACCTGCCTTCATAAGAAGGCAGCCCTGCATCCGCAGAGAGTTTTTTTGTGGTGTATGCATCCATCTCCCAGCCGCTCAGCTTTTGCTGCAGCTGCCGAAGCAGTAACGCCCCGTGCCGGGTAAAGCACACCGCCGCCAGCCGTTTCAACAGTCTGTCCCCTGTTCCGGAGCAGAAGCGGTGCGGAACTCATGGGTAAAGGTCGGATCGTACAGTTTGGATCGATCATACTGATCCCCCAAGAATCCCCCTACCGTAATCAGAGCAGTTTTGGTAATGTTATTTTCTTTGGCAGTTTCCGGCAGAGTCCCTACGGTACAGTGAAATACCTTTTCCTCCGGCCAAGTTGCCTTGTATACAATCGCCGCTGGAGTATCTTCAGAATATCCTCCGGCAAGCAGTTCTTCCCGCAGCTGAGAAAGCAGTCCGGTGCTCAAAAAGATTACCATAGTAGCCCCGTGAGAAGCCAACAGTTTCATCTGTTCTTTTTCCGGAACCGGTGTCCGTCCAGCCATACGGGTAATAATCACTGTCTGAGATACATCTGGCAGAGTATACTCTGCCTTTAAGGCAGCAGCCGCTCCGCAGAAAGAGCTGACCCCAGGTGTCACCTGATAGGTGATGTCTTTTTCATCCAGGCAATCCATCTGTTCCCGGATGGCGCCATACAAACAAGGGTCTCCTGTGTGAAGACGGACTGTCATTTTTCCGTCCTTTTCACCCTGTTCCATCACAGCAATTACCTCTTCCAAAGTCATGGAAGCGCTGTTATAAATTTCGCAGCCTTCTTTTGCATATTCGAGCAGCTGAGGATTGACCAGAGAACCGGCATAAATAATAATATCCGCTGTCTGCAACAGTTTCTGTCCCCGTACCGTAATCAAATCCGCTGCACCGGAACCTGCTCCTACAAAATGAATCATACTTCTTCCTCCCCGCTGTCCTTAATCACTAAAATAGAAAAATAGCTGGCATTTTCGTCCGCTTCATCCAAACTTTGATGAATCTGCTGGTTTTCCATGCCGCAGTTCTGCACCATTTTCGCAGAATCATACAGCCCATGCTGTTTAAGCTGTTCTTTTACTTTACCAATGGCTTTTCCTGTTTTCATCAGCACTTTGGTTCCCGGCAAAGAAAGAGCTTCCTCTGTTCCTGCATAAGAAGCGGGAATCACATGCAAAGGCTGCGCATTTTCTACCAGTCCTTCATTGAGGCAAGCCGCCACTGCACAGAAAGACGGAACCCCAGGAATAATCTGCGCCTCATATCCTTTTGCCAGCACCCGGCGATGAGTATAAAGATAGGTGGAATAAATGGTTGGATCACCCAGGGTCAAAAACGCTACATCTTTTCCCTGATCCAGTGCATCCATCACCTTCTGTGCTGCGCCGTCACGGCTCTGCCGCAAAAGCTCCGGATCTCTTGTCATAGAAATTTTTAAAGAAAGGATCTCTTTTCCCTCCAAATCTGCGGCCTGTTTTGCAATATCCAGTGCTACTGTTCTGGATGGTCCCGTTTCCGGCACTGCCAGCACCTGGCACCGTTCAATGGCTTTTACTGCCTTTTTGGTAATCAAATCCGGATCGCCTGGGCCTACACCCACGCCGTACAACATTCCTGTCATTCTTGTTCCTGCCTTCCTGCCAGTTCTCTGGCTGATTGTGATTGTGCCTGCAATAAATCTATTAGCCGAGGTGCCTCACTGGTCATCCCCAGCAAACCATATTCATTGGAAAAAAATACTGCTCCCACCGGAATGGAACTTTGCAGCCGGTGTTTGAGATGCTGTTCCATCTTACATGCCACCGTTTCCATAACCGGTTCCAGCAAATGATGTTGTTTTAACAGTTCCAGCGCCTCATCGGTGGTAATGCATTCCATCAGCTTTTGACACAGCGCCTGGTCCGCTCCTGCCATAGCAGCATGAGCTGTCAGAATTTCCATCCGGCAGTCCGCCGTATGGGAGTGGGTGTTCATAATCCCCCCTGCTGCTTTCACCATTTTGCCAATATGGCTCACGATGAGCAGCCCATCAAAGGACAATTCCTTGGTATAGTCCAAAAGTTCCCCCAGATAATTGCTGAACTTCACCGCCTGGGACAGATCCAAATGCATCTGTCCTTTGGTAAACGCCTGTCCATAATTCCCCGGTGTAGCCAAAAGATACCGGACACCGGACGCCGCCGCTACCCGCATTTCCACATGAATGGTGTCAATCAGGGCCTTTTCGCTCATGGGTTCCACGATTCCGCTGGTTCCCAGAACGGAAATGCCGCCTTCAATTCCCAGCCGAGGATTAAAGGTTTTTCTTGCCAGTTCCACCCCTGCCGGAATGGAAATTTCCACCTTCACACCGCCGTGGTAGCCAAAATCCCGACACACCTGCAAGACTTCTTTTTCAATCATCCGGCGAGGAGTAGAATTGATGGCCGCCGCTCCTACCGGCTGATCCAGCCCTTTGCGGGTTACTCTGCCAACACCTTCACCGCCGTCGATGACAATTCCTGGTTCTTGGGTTAAGGTAACCCCTGCCCATACCAGTACGCCATGGGTAACATCCGGGTCATCCCCTCCGTCTTTGCGTACAGCGCATCGAACTTGTTCCCCTGTACAGCAGCTCTCTACCACTTCCAATGTAAGCTCAATTCCTTTGGGCGTCATCAAAGATACCTGGGAAACCGGGTTTTGTGAAAACAAAGTCAAAGCGGCTGCTTTGCTTGCTGCCGCCGCACAGCTGCCCGTCGTGTAACCTCGGCGAAGCTTTTTTTGATTTTGATAGATATAAGCTTCTGATTCTTTCACAGTGACACCCCCCGTTTTCCCAAACTCTTGATTCATACAGTTCTACAGTCAATCATAACTTTCTTTATTGTAGACAGATTCCGCTGACCTGTCAAGAAAATTCCCCGGCACCATTTTTATAACAATTTGGCAGTGGGGTACTGACGTGACACACATATAAAATTATTCACAGTTTTTATTTTACTTTGTGAAAGCAGAACTTGTCTAGGGAAAATATTGTTATATTTTGCAATAATCCCGCTTTTTGAGCAGATTCGTTGACAGCTTTGACTTTTTTATGCTAAGATAATATCGTGCAGAACCTTCAAAAATTGAATCGTTTGAGCGCCGGTGTCCGCTGGTTTTCTTTTTTAGAAAACAGCGGAAGAATAGGGAATCGGGTGAAAATCCCGAGCAGTCCTGCTACCGTGAAAACGAAAGATTTTCCCCGTGTCTTTTTAGACATTCAGGTCATAAAAAGGCACAGCCACTGGAATAAACTTGTTCTGGGAAGGTGGAAAATTGCTGCCGTTGAGCCGGGAGACCTGCCGGTGTGTGCCTGTGCCTCTTAAAAAGAGAATGGGCTGGCTGTCGCTTTACAGTGTATAAAGCAGATGGTCTGCTGAAACCGAATCACCAAAACAAACTTTGTTTTGGCCTTTGAGCGGACGGGACCTTTCTCTGTTGGGTTCCGTTTTTTTCATGCACAAACTAAATGAAAGGAGTCTTTTTATGCAAAAGACAAAACTGCAAAAACACATTGTATCAATCACTGCGGCTCTTTGCCTTGCTATGGCTATGCCTGCTACGGTTTCTGCCATGCACATTATGGAGGGATATCTTTCCCTGCCCTGGTGCATTGGCTGGGGAATTCTCTGTGTTCCCTTTGTGGTTATGGGATTTTTCTCTATCCGCAAAGCGGTTTCCGGCTCTTCCAGAAATCTGCTGTTGCTGGCCATGTGCGGCGCCTTTGCCTTTTTCCTGTCCGCATTGAAGCTGCCTTCTGTTACCGGAAGCTGTTCTCATCCAACCGGCGTTGGATTGGGTGCGATTTTATTCGGCCCATTTGCCATGGCAGTGATCGGGCTGATTGTACTGCTGTTCCAGGCACTGTTACTGGCTCACGGAGGCATTTCTACTTTGGGTGCCAATACATTCTCTATGGCAGTGGCAGGACCGCTGATTTCTTTTGGAAGCTTTTTGCTGGTAAAATGGATTTTAAAGAAAACCTGTAAAAACCCGGACAAAAAAATTGGAATCGCTGTATTTTTCTCCGCCTTTTTGGGAGATCTCTGTACCTATCTGATTACTGCGGCTCAGCTGGGAGTAGGTCATCCAGATCCGGGAGGAGGATTCTGGTTCTCCTTTGCAAAATTCCTGGGCATATTTGCTCCTACCCAACTTCCGCTTGCTGTCAGCGAGGGGATCCTCACCGTGGTAGTGTTTAACATTTTGGCAAAATACTGCAAAAAAGAACTGGAAGCACTCCGTGTATTTCGCTGAGAAAGGAAGGAATTTCATATGAAACTGTGGCAAAAAAACCTGATTTTAATTGCTTTGGTAGCACTCATCGCTGTTGTTCCTTTGATCTTTGTAGACGGAGAATACGGCGGCGCTGACGGCGAAGCAGAAGAAGCTATTACCCAGATTGATCCTGACTACGAGCCCTGGTTCTCCCCTTTGTTTGAACCAAAAAGCGGAGAAATTGAATCTTTGCTGTTTGCCTTGCAGGCAGCTTTAGGAGCAGGCGTCATTGGATTTGCGCTGGGACGGATTACCAGCCGCAAAAAGAATGACTCTGATTCTTCCGAAGACAACGTTTCTCAATAATCCTTATTTTGTGAAAGGAATGATATTTCCCTATGATCCCCATTGATGGTTTTGCCTATGCCTCTAAACTGGCACGCACTGACCCAAAAGCAAAATTGTGGTTTTCTCTGCTGCCTTTGATGCTGTGCATTCTTTTAGACAGTGTGGCAGTCGGCCTTGCCTGTCTGCTGGTAATGTCTTATGCCACCTTAAAAAACAGCAGTATTGGCACAAAACGATATCTTTCCTTTCTTTCCATTCCTATGGTATTCCTTTTTCTGGGAACTTTGACCATCTTGATTGGGCAATATTCCCTTTCCGCTCACCTTCTTGTGGGTGTTACCATAGGAACTCATCAGTACGGCATCAGTGCTATGTCCCTTTGGGAAGGGGGAAAACTGATCTGCAAATCCCTGGGTGCTGTCAGCTGTATGTATTTTCTTTCTTTTAATACACCTATGGTCAGCCTGTTTCAAACTCTACGGCACACCATTATCCCGGATCTGTTTGTCAGTTTAATGGAACTGATTTACCGATACATTTTTGTGATTTGGGAGGAAGCACAAAAAATGCGGACTGCCCAGTCTTCCCGGTTAGGGTATACTGGATTTTTCCGTTCTCTGAAAAGCGCAGGAACACTGGCTGCTGCTTTGTTTTTCCGAGCTTATCAAAAATGCGACCGATCTTATGCCGCTCTGGAATCCCGTGGATATCACGGCAGTTTTGAAGCACTGGAAGAAGAGTACTTACCAGATCAAAGACTGAAGCTTTTCGCTTTTCTGTTCAGCGGTATGCTGCTGTTATTGGGCATCACAGAACGTCTGGCACTGCACGGAGGAAAACTCATATGAATATTATCGAAACAAAAGATCTGTGCTATTCCTACGGAGAAGGAAAGTTAGCGTTAGACCATGTAAATATCGCCGTTCCCCAGGGAACCATTACCGCTTTTTTAGGGGGAAACGGCGCAGGAAAATCCACCCTGTTTTTAAATCTCAACGGCGTGCTTACTCCTGACAGCGGGCAGGTATTGTTCGACGGTCAACCAGTGTCTTACACCAAAAAAGGGCTTGCCCAAATGCGTCGCCGGGTGGGAATTGTATTCCAAGACCCCAATGACCAGCTGTTTTCTGCCAGTGTTTTGAAAGATGTTTCTTTCGGCGCTGTGAATCTGGGACTTCCCGAAGAAGAAGTCCGCCGTCGGGTGGAGCAGGCAGTTGCACAAACAGGCATCGGAGAATATCTCAACTCCCCAACCCATGCTTTGAGTTTTGGACAAAAAAAGCGTGTGGCTATTGCAGGGGTATTGGTTATGAACCCGGATGTAATCATCCTGGATGAACCTACTGCTGGACTGGATCCTGCCGGAGTCAGCGAAATCCTTCGGCTGATTTTACAGATTAAAGAACAGCGGGGAATTTCTGTTATCCTGGCAACTCACGAAATTGATCTGGTCCCTCTTTACTGCGATTACGTCTATCTTCTGGATCACGGAAAAGTTTGTCTGTCCGGCACTCCGGAAGAAGTATTTTCCCAAAAAGATGTGGTTCGGGAACATGCACTGCGGCTGCCCCGAATCGCTCATCTGATGGAAATTTTAAAAGAAAAAGATGGTCTGGCTGTGGATGAAACCGCATCCACCATTGCAGCTGCCCGCAAAACGCTGCTGGAAGCTGCCGAAATTACTACTTCAAAAGAAGAAAATGCCGATCATCCATCCCATTGATTTTACCCGGTTCAGTTTCTCCTGTCCGGTAAAATGTGTCCAAAAAATCCCTGTGAACTTTTTAAGTTCACAGGGATTTTCTTTTGTGAATAAAGCAAGGTCATCTTTGCTATTTTCGCTTTTTACAACTCTGTGTTACCGCTGGGTTTCTTCCCGAACAATGGCAACTGCACGTTTTACCTTATCCAGATTTCCGTTGAGACGATAAATATCCCGGAAAATAAATTCGGTTTTGCATTCACGGGTCAGGTCCACAGTTTTGCGGATATAAGCCCGGAATCCATCTTCATCAAATTCCTTTTCTACGCCGATAAAGTTTGGAGACGGTTTGCGGGAATAAATCACATTGCCGCCGCTGAGCCGTTCTGCCATAAATTCTTCATTGCACCATGGAGAAATGGAAACCTTTCTCAAATTAGCATAATGGCTGATACTGTCATCCCAGAAAGGATCTACCGGTTCACAGCATCCATAATAAAGCAGACCATATTCTTTTGCCAGACGAGCATAATAAGGATAGATAAATTCATGATACATCTGCGGAGAGATGCCGATACTTTCCTGGCTGTTGGTGTGTCCCCACACATCGGTAGAGCGCACTACTTTTCCATCTTTTGGATGATCCAGCTCATGGTTAAAACAATAGCTGCCGCTTCCCATATAGTCGTTTCCGTTATTTAACAACAAAAGACCGTTTTCTTCCTGCCAGCGCAATCCTCGAATAATATCATCGGTGAGAAAGTTCATCAGTTCATGGAATTTTTCCGGTTCTGTCATCATAGAACAGAACATATTTTCCATTCCCATCAAATCCACTGCTTTGGCGGTAATGGTAGATTCCCACCGGTTGGTTGTATTGCGAAACCGTACCGGCAAAATGTCACCCAGCACTTCTTCCGCTACCTGACGGCGGCGTTTGGTTTCTTCTTCATCATAGTGGTAGATGGATGGAGATAATTTTTCCAGGTCTTCTTCCAGGCATTCCAGGATAGGATCTACATGATACCCTAAACCTTCTTTTGCCACAACCCGATGTAGTTCTACATTCCAGTGTTTAATCCGAATTTGAAAATCCACATAAAAACAGTCCGGAACCACTTTATCGTCATCTTCTATTTCATATGCCAAAATATTCTGTAAAAGCTGGCGTTCCATCCATTTTCCATCTGCTGTTTGGCACTGAGACGGCGGCAGAATTTCTTCCAAAAAGGTTTCTTCTTCCATAACCACCATAGGGCGAGGACCCTGCAGGCTGTTATGCAGATACCAAAGTTGTTTGCGTTCTTCCATAATAGGAAGATTTGCATATTCCAACTGTTTTTTTGCCAGTTCCCGCAAATACTGTTTTTCTTGTGCTGTCATTGTTTCTTGTCCACTCATAAATGTATCTTTCCTCTCTTACACCGCCTGCTGGTTTACCTACAGTCGGCTAAAAAATCAGTCTAATTCCTGAGCCTTTTTCAAATGCTCTGAAAACAGGGTTCCAATTGCAGGAATTTCCCCTAAACCATGAAGCCAAGTTTCGGTTTCATATCCCTTGCTTTCCAATACAGATTTCCAGGAATCTTCTTCCTCACCGGCAAGGTCATTTCTGGCATGGTCACCCGCTACAATCATAAACGGAGCCAGCCGAACTTTTTTAATATCATGTTCTGCCAAGCGTTTGAGTACATAATCCAGTCCTGGGAATCCTTCCACTGTTCCCACAAATACCCGCTCATGTCCTAAAAAGTAAAACATATGCTCCAATTGTGAATAAGCGGAATTGGCAAAATGTTCCGTTCCATGTCCCATAAGCACCAGTGCTTCCTGTTCCTCCAGCGGTTCCATTGCCTGTAACAGCGCTTTTGCACTGATTTCATAATCTTCCTTAAAAAACAGCATCGGGCGTCCTACTAAAATAGATTCAAAATCTCCCCGGAATTTGCGAAGCATACTCCGCATTTTATCATATTCCTGCCCTGGAATCACATGAAGGGTCTGACAAAGTACCTGTTTATATCCTTTTTCTTTTAAGGCCTCCATCGCCTGTTCCGGGTTCCATACCTCAATTCCCTGTTCCCGGCGAAGTTTCGCAATGACCATACCGGAGGTAAACGCCCGATAACAGTCATATTCCGGAAACTGCGCAGCCAGGCAATCTTCAATCTGTCCAATGGCATGCTGCGCCACAGAATAAGTTGTTCCAAAGCTGATGACAAGCAATGCTTTTTTTTCCATAAATATTTAACCATTCCTTTTACTAACTCTTGGGTAAACTGCCTTTCGGGCACTTTCCTCATATGGTATCACGGCAAAAAATAAATGTCAATGAACAAAAATTTGAATCTTGGTATATTTTTATGATTTTTAAGCAAAAAACTTCTACGTAATTGACAAAGAAGTGAAAAGCGTGTATAATAATTTGTGTTAAATTTTGCTCCGTTAGTGAAGTGGTTAACACGCAAGATTCTCATTCTTGAAGCACGGGTTCGAACCCCGTACGGAGTGCCAGAAAAAATTTGCCCCGCAAATCCCATGATACAGGATTTGCGGGGTTTTTGTTTGATATGATATCCAAGCTTATATTTTTTTCTTTGTATTCTTTTCCAGCTCACAATAAATACAGGCGCTTCGATGAACACTTACGAGCTGTCCGCATACAGGACAGGTATATTTTTCCTTTTGATGCTTTAAAAATGCATCTATTCCATCTGCCTTAATTTCCTCCAGATTTTTCAGCATGCTCATATGATATTTTTCCCGATACCGTTTATCCAAATTAGATAAACGCTTACAGGGATATTGTTCGCACTCAAAACAAAATCTGTCTTTATGGTTGCAGTTTGCAATGGTACAATTTTTACAGGATTTTCGTTCTCCTCCATTGCCGCACCCATAACATGGCAGACCTTTTCCCTGATATGCTTGGCACAGGGCACAGTTCATGCCGCAGGGAGCAATTAATTTTCCGTCATCAAGCATATAATCTCCTCCCGTATCTGTATGATTGGATGCCAGTTTTATCGTTTTTGATATCGGATAATTTCCGGATCCTTTCCATTACAGCCGTATGAGCAGACAAGAAGATAACGGTCGTCAGCAACCAGACCGTAACACCGGTCGCTTCCTGGAATTTCCACCTGATTGCCCAGATATACTAGGTTATCTTCCAAAAGTTTTACGGTCTGTCCGTTTGCAAGGGGATATTCCAGATTCACATAAAACCCATTGAGCAGATTTAAGTCTTCTATCTGCAGATGTTCTATTCCAAGTCCGTTAAATTCATCTATGAGCATCTTTTTAAAACGCTGGAATTCTTCTAATCCACCCTGTTTGACACATTCAGCGGCAATGCAATTTCCGCCAAATGGATGTCCGTCGGTAGCAGCACATCCGCCACAATCAGATTTTCTGGGACATTGCTCGCAGCAATCCGAACCACAAATTGATTTCATCTATATCATCTCCTCTTAAAAAATCTTCCTACTCCGTTTTATCCGCAAAGACAATTTTCTGTTGTTCCAAATCCACAGTAGCATCTACTCCAAAAGGAATAATACATCTTGGCAATGCATGTCCAACACTGATGTTATATGCGATGGGCAATTCTGGGTTATCGATTGTTTCTACCAAAATCCGTTTATATTCTTCGTAATAAATTTCATCAATGGGTTTTCCTACGATTACTCCATTCACTGCATCGAAAACACCGATATTTTTCAAAATGGTAAGTGCTCTTTTATATTTTTCTGGAGACATTTGTTCCTCGCTGGTTTCAAGCAGTAATATGTTGCCTTTCCATTCCTGAGCAGAAGGAAACAGCTCATACTTTCCGCAAAGTTCAGGAGAATCTGCATATCGTTCCCCATTAAATATATCAAATATGGTATCAATACAGCCGCCGTAAATTTTTCCGGAAAATACAGGTTTTCCCTGTAAAAGTTCATATCCTCTATTTGGATGTTCTGTTAAAGGGACGCCCATCTGCCCTTCGTCAAAATCGGTTCTGCCCTCATACCAGACATCGCTGCAACAGATTTCTTTAATGTGACCGGTTGTAATCAGTTCCTCAAAATATCTTTTGCTATACGGAAGCATCTCTTCACTCAATTCACAAACATCCGGCAAGAAAGATTGCCCGTAAAAAGTATTTAACCCCACTTTTCGAAACATAAAGTGATTCATCGTAGAATCTGAAAATCCAAGAAATATCTTTTTACACACTGCATTTTTTAATTGGTCGTGCTCAAACAGATAGGGCAGCAAACGATAGGTGTCATCTCCGCCAATAGCACACAAAATCATATCAATTTCCGGATCCTGAAAAGCCTGAATCAAATCTTCTGCTCTTTTTTCAGGGTGCTTTTGAAGAAAGTCAATGCCCTTTAGCGCATGATTCATAAACTTTACTTTAATTCCATAACGATTTAACCGTTTTATCCCCAAATCTACTTCGTGTTTTGCAAAGGCTTCCCCTATAATTCCGCTGGACAAGCTGACAATCCCTATGGTTTTTACCACAGCAAATCCCTCCTTACGTCAAATTTCAGATACTTTCAGGCTGCGCTGTTTATTACATCCTACTATATCACATCAGACTTTCCCCTTCAACCTATTTCCAACTGATTTTCTCCCCATTGTCCATCACAGCTGACCCACCTCTTGACAAAACCTGTTTTTTGAGGATATAATAAAGAAAATATAATCTCAATAAGCTGTGAAGAGAAGAGTAAGTACGGATGATTTTACAGAGAGCCCTGAGGATGGAAATGGGTAAATCTAACGTATCTGAACATGGTCTTGGAGCTCCGTACCGAATCGAACATTTTCGTTTAGGCTGCGGCGGGATTGCCCGTTAACGCAATATGCTGTCGAGGATAAAACTCCGCAGCAGATAAGGTTTTTTCCGCGAGGAAAAAGCGAAGTAAGGTGGTAACACGAAGCATATGCTCTCGTCCTTTCATGGGACGGGAGCTTTTTGTTTTCATCATAGCTTATGAAATAAAGAAAGGATCTTATATTATGTGTCAGGAATGCAATGCATCCAAAGAAAAATTTTATTTGACAACCGCAATCGCGTACACTTCCAGAAAGCCTCATATCGGCAACACCTATGAAATCGTATTGACCGACGCCATCGCCCGGTTTAAACGGTTTTTGGGCAAAGACGTATTTTTCCTCACCGGTACCGATGAACACGGCCAGAAAATCGAAGAAATTGCAGACAGCATGGGAATCAGCCCAAAAGCTTATGTAGATAAAGTAGCCGGTGAAATCCGCCAGATCTGGGATTTGATGAACTGTTCTTATGACAAATTCATCCGGACTACCGACGATTACCATGAAGCTGTCGTTAAAAAAATCTTCAAAAAACTTTATGACCAGGGTGACATCTATAAAAGCGAATATGAAGGCTGGTACTGCACCCCTTGTGAAAGCTTCTGGACTGAAACTCAGCTGGTAGACGGATGCTGCCCTGACTGCGGCAGACCAGTAAAAAAGACCAAAGAAGAAGCTTATTTCTTCCGTATGAGCAAATACCAGGATCGTCTCATGCAGTACATTGAGGAACATCCTGACTTTATTCAGCCGGAATCCAGAAAGAAAGAAATGGTCAACAACTTCTTAAAACCAGGTCTGCAGGATTTGTGCGTATCCCGTACCTCTTTCAGCTGGGGGATTCCAGTAGACTTTGATCCAAAACATGTTATTTATGTATGGATTGACGCTCTGACAAACTACATCACCGCTTTGGGCTATGATCCGGACGGAAGCAGCGAACTGTTCCACAAATACTGGCCTGCTGATGTGCATATCATCGGGAAAGATATTCTCCGGTTCCACACCATTTACTGGCCGATTATGCTGATGGCTTTGGATCTGCCTTTGCCAAAACAGATTTTCGGACATCCGTGGCTGCTGTCCGGTCAGGACAAAATGAGTAAATCCAAAGGCAATGTCATGTATGCGGACGATCTTTCCAGACGCTTTACTGTGGACGGCATGCGTTACTACCTGCTCAAGGAAATGCCTTTTGCACAGGACGGCACTATCACCTACGAAAACATCATTGCTCGCTATAACTCTGATTTGGCAAACACCATCGGCAATCTGGTGAACCGCACCATTGCCATGAGCAATAAATACTTTGACGGCGCAGTGAAAAATCCTGGCGTCTGCGAACCGCTGGACGAAGAACTGCGCAAAGCCTGCACTGACACTGTTGCAGAAGTTACCAAACTGATGGAACAGTTCCGGGTAGCAGATGCTTTGGAAAGCATTATGAATCTGGCAAGAAGAAGCAACAAATATATTGACGAAACCGCTCCGTGGGCTCTGGCAAAAGACGAAGAAAAACTCCCACGCCTGCAGACCGTTCTGTACCATCTGCTGGAAAGCATCCGCTTTATTGGCGCTCTGCTGTCTTCCTTCCTGCCGGAAACTTCCGCTAAAATCATGGATCAGCTGGGTTGTCAGCTGAACACCCTGGACTCTCTGTCACAGTTCGGAGCTCTGCCAGAAGGAAAAGTTGGCACTGCTGTTCCTCTGTTTGCCCGGATCGATGAAAAGAAAATGATGGAAGAAATCGAAAAGGAAATCGAACAGGCTCAGAAAGCTCAGGAAAAGAAAGAAGAACCTAAAGGCGAAGAAAAATCTGATAAAAAAGATGCTCCGGAAGGTGTAGCTGTCATTGGCATTGACGACTTTGCCAAAGTAGAACTTCGGGTAGCTCAGATCAAAGAATGCGAACCAGTGAAAAAATCTGATAAGCTTTTGTGCCTGCAGCTGGATGACGGCGAAGGTACCCGTCAGGTTGTTTCCGGAATCGCTCCATGGTACGCTCCTGCTGATTTGATCGGCAAAAAGGTTGTCATTGTGGCAAACCTGAAACCTGCAAAACTTCGGGGTGTACTCTCCAACGGTATGATCCTTGCAGCAGATTGTCCTGACGGCGATGTAAAAGTACTGTTTTTGGATGATTCTATTCCTGCAGGTTCTAAAATCCGCTAAGCACTCTCCCTTCCCAAACCGTTAATTCCTGTGTTAAGGCAATGCCGGTCCACCGCTTAGGCTGGGTGGGGGTATTGCCTTAACTTGTTTCTGGAAAGGAAAACAATCTATGATGCAATATCAAAATATTTTTGATTCACATGCCCACTATAACGATTCTCGTTTTCTGGAAGACCAGCAAGCCATCATTGACCAGATTCACCAAAGCGGTGTCAGCTATGTTCTCAATGCAGGATGTGATCTCCCTTCCTCTGAAAGCGGAATCCAGTTGTCCGAACGCTATCCGTTTTTTTACTGCAGTGTGGGCATTCATCCCGACGGAGCGGACAGTCTGCCGGAAAATTACCTGCAGCAGCTGGAAGCTTTGTCCAAACACCCAAAAGCAGTAGCCATTGGAGAAATTGGCCTGGACTATTATTACGAAGATCCCGGACGGGAAATTCAGAAAAAAGTATTTGAAGAGCAGTTGGCTCTGGCAAAAGAACTAAACCTTCCCGTGATTATCCATGCCAGGGATGCCTGGGAAGACACCATGGCTCTGTTAAAAAAATACCGTCCCAGCGGAGTGGTTCACTGCTTTTCCGGTTCTGCCGAAACTGCAAAAGAAATTGTAAAGCTGGGAATGTACATTGGTTTTACCGGTGTATTGACCTTTAAAAATGCCCGGAGAGCACTGGAGGCAGTCGAGGTCATTCCCGAAGACCGGTTGCTTTTGGAAACCGACTGCCCATATATGGCTCCGGTTCCCTTCCGTGGCAAGCGGTGTGATTCTTCCATGATTCCCTATACCGCCCAAAAAATGGCAGAGCTTAAAAACCTGCCTGTTCAAGAAATGATTGACCGTACCACAGAAAATGCCCGCCGGCTGTTTTCTATTGATTGACCCATTGCAAGGAGGTTCCCATGAATTTATCCCATTTATTTTCCCATAAAAAAGTCGTTTATTCCTTTGAAGTATTCCCGCCTAAAAAGACCAGTTCTGTGGATACCATTTACAACACCCTGCTGGGACTGCGGGGAATGCCGGTAGACTTTATCAGTGTGACCTATGGTGCCGGAGGATCTTCCATTCAAAAGAATAAGACCTGTGAAATCGCATCACTGATTAAAAGCGAATATCAGATTGAACCGGTAAGCCACCTGACCTGTGTTGGCTCCACCAAAGAAGAAATCATGGAAACCCTGTACCATTTAAAACAAAACGGAATCCAAAATATTCTGGCACTTCGGGGAGACATTACTCCTGAAACACAGTGCAAAAACGATTTTCATCATGCCAGTGATCTGGTTTCCTTTATCCGCACCTATGACCCATCTTTCAATGTGATCGGCGCCTGCTATCCGGAAGGTCACTGTGACGCTTCTAGTCTGGATGAAGACATTGAACATCTGAAACGAAAAGTAGACGCAGGAGTAACCCACCTGGTAACCCAGCTGTTTTTTGACAACGAACATTTCTACCGCTTTCATGAAAAACTGTTGAAAGCAGGTATTGACCTGCCCATCGAAGCGGGAATTATGCCCATTATCAACAAGCGCCAGATTGAGCGAACTGTCACGATGTGCGGCGCCAGCATCCCAAATAAATTTTCTAAACTGCTGAACAAATACGCTGATGATCCTCAGGCCCTTCACGACGCCGGCATTTCCTATGCTACCGATCAGATTGTGGACCTGATTTCCAATGATGTGCGGGGAATTCATCTGTATACCATGAATAACGTGGATACTGCCCGCCGGATTACCGAAAACATTCGCAGCATTGTGGCTGCCTGCAACCGCACTTCCCCATCCAGCAATTAAGCGATTTCATCACAGAACAATTACAGGCAGCAAAGGAGGTATTTTCTTGGCGATTCTCTATGATCCTAATCCCAAAGCGGTTATTGAACCATGTGAGTGCGTTTCTCCTATTAAGGATTTCCCTGCATTATGCATCTCTACCTTTTCCCGAAATATTGTAGAAACCTTTGCCCAGGAGCAAAATGCTCCGGTGATTGCCAATCTGGTTTCTGCCAATGGTCTGTTTCCCGTATATCAGGTTTGCTGGAACGGCATTACTGCCGCCATGTATTTATCTCCAGTAGGTGCCCCTGCGGCAGCTGGTATGATGGAGGATATGATTGCCAAAGGTAGCCGATACTTTGTGTTTTTCGGTTCCTGCGGCGTGCTGGACCGATCCATTGATGATGGAACTATCATTGTTCCTACCCATGCCTATCGGGATGAAGGCACCTCCTATCACTATCTTCCGGACAGCGAAGAACTTCCTTTGGAGTCTGCCGCTATCAATCTAGTCACGGAAAGTCTCAGCCATCTGGGATTTTATTCTGTGGCAGGCAAAGTCTGGACAACTGACGCCTTTTACCGGGAAACTCCGGACAAAATGTCTCTGCGCAAAAGTCAGGGATGTCTGGCTGTGGAGATGGAATGCTCTGCCCTGGCAGCAGTTGCCAAATTCCGAGGGGTGCATTTTGCTCAGTTTTTATATGCGGCGGATAACCTGGACAACGAAAGCTGGGATCGACGCAGCTTGGGCGTAAACCAAGGCATGGATCTGCGCCACCGGTATTTAGCTGTTGCCTTTACCTGTGCCCATAAAATGAGACAAACTCTAACAAAAGGAAATACTGCATGCAAATAACAATCAACACTTTAAATAGAGAAGAAATCCTACGATATCTGGGATATCAGGGAACGCAGATTCCCACCCATTTAAACGCTCTCATCGACCGCTGTATCACGGAAACTTTGGAAACCATTTCTCCCAAATATTTGTACCGGCGCATTGCGTTAGAGACAAACGACCAAGGAATTGGTATCAAAGATACCTCCATCACCCTTGTTAGCAAAGATCTTCAGGAGCACCTAAAAAACTGCCGGGAAGCCTATCTGTTCTGCGGAACACTGGGAAACGAGATGGATCGTCTCATCCGCAGAAAGATGCTCTCTGATCCTGATGAAGGAGTGATTTTAGACAGTTGTGCTTCTACAGCCATCGAAGCAGTAGCAGACGCTGTGGAAAAGCAGCTGTCACAGGATGTTTCCAAAGAAGGATTTCACCTAACCTGGCGGTTCAGTCCCGGTTATGGAGACTGGTCCATTTCGTTTCAAAAAGATTTTCTGGAATTTTTGGATGCTCATCGAAAAATCGGATTGACGACAAACTCCAGTATGCTGCTGACACCCGGAAAGTCGGTGACAGCAATTTTGGGAATATCTGATACCGCCAAAGATCCCAGACCGAATAAATGTGATTTCTGCAACAATCGTTCCCACTGCCCATTCCGAAAGAGAGGTACCCAATGCTGAAAAAAGAATGGCTTACACAACATCAAATTCCTGCTGATCAGGTGATTTTACTGGACGGCGCCATGGGCACCATGCTGCAAAAAGCAGGTGCCCCTATGGGAAAAGTTCCGGAAGCACTCAATGTGACTCACCCTGAATTAATTATTCAGATTCATAAACAATACCTGGCTGCCGGTGCAGATATTATCTACGCCAACACCTTCAGCGCCAACCGCTATAAACTGTCTCACTGCGAATTTTCTGTGGATGAGCTGGTGCATGCAGGAATCCAGAATGCAAAAAAAGCCTGCGAAGGTACTGACGCCGCCGTTGCTTTGGACATTGGCCCCATTGGTGAATTATTGGAACCCAACGGTACCCTGTCCTTTGAAGATGCCTATGATATCTTCCGGGAAATGGTGCAGGCCGGCGCTCAAGCAGGTGCTGATCTGATTGTACTGGAAACCATGACTGACCTGCTGGAAATGAAAGCGGCTGTATTGGCATGTAAAGAACACACCAATCTGCCTGTATTCTGTACCATGACCTTTGAACAAAACGGACGGACCTTTGCTGGGGTTCCTGTAGAATCCGCCGCTTTGACCTTAACTGGATTAGGTGTGGATGCCATCGGCATTAACTGTTCTCTGGGGCCGGCAGAAATTCTGCCTTTGATGGAACGAATGAGCCAATGCACCCATCTTCCTTTAATTATGAAAGCAAATGCCGGTCTTCCGGACCTTGACTCCAACACCTATCACATTTCTCCCAAAGACTTTGCCGAAACCGCTGCCAAAGCTCTTGCTTTCGGCACCACGATTCTGGGCGGATGCTGCGGCACCGATCCGGAATATATCAAGGCACTGAAAGCGGCGCTTTCTGATGCTAAAATCGGCAATCGCAATTATCAGCCGGTTTCTGCTGTGTGCAGCGGCAATCAGTGGGTTCCTGTAGACGGCGTAAAAATCATTGGGGAGCGAATTAACCCTACCGGAAAAAAACTGTTTAAGCAGGCTCTGATTGACAAAAATATGGGATATATTCTCACTCAGGCCATTTCTCAGGTGAATGCCGGCGCACATATCCTGGACGTGAATGTAGGTCTTCCGGAAATTGACGAAGTATCCATGATGGTAGAAACCGTAAAACAGCTGCAGGGTGTTGTAGATGTTCCTTTGCAAATTGACTCTTCCGACCCTGCAGTAATTGAAAGCGCCCTGCGGGTTTATAACGGAAAACCGTTGGTCAATTCTGTAAACGGAGAACAGGCTGTACTTCACAAAATTCTGCCTATTGTAAAAAAATACGGTGCCGCTGTGGTAGGGCTTACCATGGACGACAAAGGAATTCCTCTCACTGCTGAAGAACGGTTTGCCATTGCTCAGCGGATTTTGGAAACTGCCCTTTCTTATGGAATTCCAAAAGAAGATGTCTACATTGACTGCCTGACCTTGACTGCCTCTGTTCAGCAGAAAGAAGTGGTGGAAACCCTTCATGCAGTGCAGATGGTAAAAGAACAGCTGGGACTGAAAACAGTACTCGGGGTCTCCAATATTTCTTTCGGACTGCCTAATCGCCAGTTAATCAACGCTTCTTTCTTAACACTGGCTATGGCACATGGTTTGGATCTGCCGATTATCAATCCTAATCTGAAAACCATGACGGATGCCATTGACGCATTTAATGTGCTATACGCAAAAGATTTGGGTGCCGTGCAATATATTGCAAAACAGGCACAGACCGGAACGGACGCTTCCCCTGTGTCTTCTCCAGCATCTTCCTCACAGATGTCTTTGGAAGACGCTGTTAAAAACGGACTGAAAGACTGTGCAGCTGACGCTGCCAAAACACTGTTAGAACATACCGAACCTATGGAGCTTGTTCAGGGAATTTTAATTCCCGCTCTGGATCAGGTGGGAATTCGATTTGAAAAAGGAGAAATCTTCCTGCCTCAGCTGATCCAATCCGCAACTGCAGCACAGGCTGCCTTTGAAGAAATCCGCAAACGATTGGCCAGCCAAAAAGACGCCAAACAGGTGTCCAAAGGAAAAATCATTTTGGCCACTGTCAAAGGCGATGTTCACGACATTGGAAAAAATATTGTCAAGGTAATTTTGGAAAACTATGGATATGAAATTATCGACCTTGGAAAAGATGTCCCTATTGAAACCGTAGTTTCTGAAACCATCCGTACCGGTGCCAAACTGGTAGGTCTGAGTGCCTTAATGACCACCACTGTGGTCAACATGGAGGCTACCATTCAGGCACTGCGCGGCGCCGTTGACTGTACCATCTGGGTAGGCGGTGCAGTACTCACCCCGGATTATGCGAAAAAAATCGGCGCCGATTATTACGCAAAAGATGCTAAACAATCAGTGGATATCGCCAAAAAAGTATTGGGATAACCTTCTGGTTCCCTTACTAAAAGGAGCTGAACGATTATGAAAGAGTCCTGGAAAGGCGGAGCGCTTTTAGCGCCCCTTCCCCCTGTCATGGTTTCCTGCGGCACTGTCGACCATCCCAATGTGCTGACCATTGCCTGGACAGGAATCATCAACACAAAACCTTCCAAAACCTATATTTCTGTGCGTCCCAGCCGTTACTCCTACAATATCATTAAAGAAAGCGGCGAGTTTGTGATTAATCTGACTACCAAAGATTTGGTATGGGCAGCAGATTTCTGCGGTGTCCGTTCCGGACGGGACCTGGACAAATTCTCCATTTGCCATCTTACACCGGAAGCTTCTGCAGTGGTGTCTGCTCCTGCTATCAAAGAAAGTCCATTAAGCATTGAATGCAGAGTCAGTCAGATCATTCCGTTGGGAACCCATGACATGTTCTTAGCAGATGTTGTAGCTGTCAATGTAGATTCCCGCTGTTTAGACGAAAAAGGAGCTTTGCGTCTGGATCGGTGCGGACTAGCGGCATTTGCTCACGGAGAATATTTTGAACTGGGAAAATCACTGGGGACCTTTGGTTTTTCAGTCAAAAACCGCCCCTTGAAAAAAGAGAAAAAGCAGGCACAATCCGCACAGAAGGAACGAAAACAATCGCTTCCAAATGAAAAGCCTCTCCCCTTGAGAAAGCGCAAAAAGTCAGCTTTCACCAAAAATCATTCTTCTGCTAGTTCTAAAAAAAATCCTTAAAGAAAGTTTTATCCTGACACTTTTCTATGAAGTACCGCACCAAACAACTTTTGCGGTACTTCTTTTTTCTCCTTGCAGACAAAAATCCCCCGTGGTATACTAAGGAATGGTTTGTTTGTACGAAAATACAGTATTCTATAAAATCCAAACAAGGAGAGAATGATATGGCAAAAACCGTACTCGTTACCGGTGCTTCCCGAGGCATTGGAAAAGATCTGGCAACTGCATTTGCAAAACAGGGGTATCAGGTAGCGATCAATTACTTATTTTCACGCACAGAAGCACTTGCACTGGAGCAACAACTGAGGGAACAGGGATATTCCGCTATGGCTGTTCACGCCGACGTGGAAAATCGTCTGGAAGTCAATCATATGCTTGCTCAGATTGAAAATCATTTTGGAGAAGTGGATGTACTCATCAACAATGCCGGCATTGCACAGCAAAAACTGTTTACCGATCTGACGGATCAGGATTGGGACAGAATGTTTGGCGTTGATGTAAAAGGTGTATTTCTCTGTACACAGGCTGTTCTTCCCGCTATGATTCGAAGACAGCAGGGAAAAATCATCAACATCGCTTCCATGTGGGGAATTACCGGGGCTTCCTGTGAAGTGCATTATTCTGCGGCAAAAGCAGCAGTAATTGGTATGACCAAAGCACTGGCAAAAGAAGTGGGACCATCTCATATTCATGTAAACTGTATCGCGCCCGGTGTAATTGACACGCAGATGAACGCCGCTCTATCTCAGGACACCATCGCCGCTTTAAAAGAAGAAACCCCTTTAGGAACGATTGGAACCGGAATGGACATTGCCGGACTTGCCCTGTTTTTAGCCTCTGAACAGTCAAACTTTATCACAGGACAGATCATTGCCGTAGACGGCGGCATGACCATCTAAAACACAGAAAAACGCCATAAAATTCACCTTAAAATTCTCTGTTTGTTTTATGGACTTTATGTCATTTTTTCGGTATACTAACAATAGGGACAAATAAAATGTCCCATTGTTACCATATTTACAGAAAAGAGGATTGTTATGAAATCGGATCGAATAAAACAATTGATCAGCTTCATCGCCGCTCTGGTTCTTGCTGGAAATACTATGGTTTGGGCTGCTCCATCCGATCCTGGCAACGATCCTGCCCAGCTTAGCCCTCCTACTGCGTCAGAACCGCAGATCCCAGAAGATTCTACTCCTTTGGAAAGCACTCCTACTGAGGATCCTGTTTCTTCCTCTCCAAATGAGGAAAATGACCCTGTTTCATCTTCTGAAAGTGAAGATACTTCAGAGGATTCAGAAACTTCTTCCCAAACGGATGAAGATACATCCGAATCTTCACAAACCAGTTCTCTGAGTATGGACTCTTCTTCCCTGCCGGCAGAGTTCGGCAATGACCTGTGGAATGAAGACTTGGCAGTTACTTTATCCCTTGCCTGTGACTGGGTTAACTCCGAACAAGGAAGTCTGTACTTTTTGTGTATGGGTACTGCCGGAAAATCAGCAGTGTCAAAAAATTTAAACCAATACATTACTGATGTTTCCCTCAAAAAAGATTATGATGATATTATCGAATTGTCCTATGATATTTTAAATGTGACTTTCAGTGGATACAACGCCAGAAATGTACTGGGAAAAGATTTAATTGACCGTTTGGCAGCTTACCCAGAATATGACTCCAAAGATTTGTATTCTGTGGCCTACGCTCTGCTGGCAATTGATTCTAATCCCTATGAAGTACAGGAAGTCATGAAAAACAGCCGAGCTAATTTAAAAAATTTACTGCTGTCTTTCCAAAATCCAGATGGCGGATTTTACAGCTATCAATCCGGACAAAGCAGCGTCATCCAAACAGGATTGGCTTTAACTGCTCTGTCACCTTATAAAGACGAAGAAAATATCGCACAGGCTATTAACCAAGGAATTGCATTTTTAGCATCACAGCAGCTTTCAGATGGATTTTTTCTGGATGATTCCGGAAAGAAATCTTGTGTAGCTGTCTCTAAAGTGATCACCGCACTAAACAGTCTGGAACTTTCTGTAAAAGATACTCGCTTTATCAAAAACGGAAAGAACCTGGTACAAATTTTACAAGACTTCATCAACATCGACAGCGGATTCACAGAATACCTGGAGGAATCCAGTGATGTGCTCGCTACAGAAAATGCAATTCTCGCCTTAGTATCTGTCAAAAAACAGGGATCTCCTTATATTATGGACTATCCCTTAAAAAACACCATTGTTAAAAACAATCAAAATGTCGTCATTGAAGAGGAAGATCCTCTTGACTGGATTTCAAAGGCTCTTTATATTCTGTTAATTGCCTTAGGGGTTACCTTAGTAATTTCCATTATCTTGGTAAAATTCCATGTTATTCAGCGGTCAAAACACTATTTCCAACATGCGGATGATCCAAGCGAAGAAGAAATCCATAAAAAAACCAGATAGAACTCTATCTTTAGAAAGTGCCGCAGGACATATCCTGCGGCACTTTCTTATTTTTCATGGAAAATTATTGAGTACAGGCAAATTTTTTCTGTTTTTTTCATACCATCTTATGAGGTGATTAACTTGTTTACCGAATTAATTTCTACCATACTTTCTAAATTATTATTTTTAGCCCTTCATGTGGAAGGAAATCATATTTTCCCAAAACCATTCAGCGCCGCTCAGGAAAGGGAATGTTTTGAGCGATTGGCTCAAGGAGATCAAAATGCAAAAAATGAGTTAATCGAACACAATCTTCGTCTTGTAGCCCATATCGCCAAAAAATACTATTCCATCACCAACGATCAGGATGACTTAATTTCTATTGGAACCATCGGTCTGATTAAAGCCGTAGATACGTTCACCTACGATAAAAAGGTACGATTTTCCACCTATGGAGCCAGATGTATTGAAAATGAAATTCTTATGCATTTTCGAAATCTGAAAAAAACAGCTTCTGATGTCAGCATCAATGAACCCATTGAGTCAGATAAAGATGGAAACACACTGACACTGATGGATGTAGTATCTGATGACATTGACTTAATCGACAACATCGACTTAAAACTAAAAAGCGAACAACTTAGAAAATACATCCGTTCCGAATTAACTGGCCGTGAAGCTCAAATTATCTCTATGCGCTATGGGTTAAACGGAAGCAAACCATTAACCCAAAGAGAAATTGCAAAACTGTTGGATATTTCACGGTCGTATGTATCCCGCATCGAAAAAAAGGCACTGGAAAAACTAAAAAATCGATTTGTCAACGGATGATCCCATTTGTTGAAACACTCTGAAAATTTTCTTGTACATCATGATAATTGCGGTTGCGCAATAATCTTCAAATATGATATACTAAGGATAAAAATTTTAAAAGGAAAGATGAAAACAGAATGCAAAAAATACTTGGATATATGCGCAAAGCCATTCACACTTTTGATCTGATTCAAGATGGAGATAAAATCGCTGTGGGCGTTTCCGGCGGAAAAGATTCCGTAGTACTTCTTCGGGGGTTGGTCATGCTCAAGCGATTTATCGGGATCGATTATGACGTTGTTGCAATTACCCTGGATCCCTGCTTTGGCGGGCAGGAAACAGACTATTCCCCCATTGCCCGCATGTGTGAGGAAATGGGTGTGCCCTATTATGTAGAACGGACTCATATTGGGGAAATTGTATTTGATATCCGAAAAGAAACAAACCCCTGCAGCCTGTGCGCAAAAATGCGGAGAGGCGCACTGCATGAAGCAGCCAAAAAATTCGGCTGTAATAAAATTGCGTTGGGACATCATTATGATGACGCTGTAGAAACCTTTGTGATGAATCTTTTCATCGAAGGGCGTTTAGGATGTTTTGCCCCCAAAAGCTATCTGTCTAAACGGGATTTATGGATGATTCGTCCTTTGGTATTTGCTCCGGAACGGGAAGTTCGAAAAGCCGCTCTCAAAAACGAGCTGCCAATTATCAAATCAAAATGTCCTGCGGACGGAACCACTTCCCGGGAAAAAACCAAAGAATTTCTGCGGGATCGAGAAAAAGATGACCCAGGATTTACCTTCCGTCTGTTTGGGGCTATGCGCCGGGCAAATTTAGACGGATGGGGATATTCTGATAAAGAAAAAGCAAAAAAACATTTGGACTAAAAAATTTTCAATCATTTACTACAATAAAAAGATTGCTGTTTTAAATTTTCCAGTTTGGATATCCCACTGGATTATTTTACAGCAACCTTTTGCTTTCTATTATTTTTTAAGGCGGCACCGCCCGAAGCACATACCGTGAATTGTACAGTGTGCCTTAAATTTAACCGGTAACCAGCACACCGTTTTCATTAAAGGTATAAGTCGTGCCGTCAATTTGAGCTTCTCCGGTAATCATGGCACCTTCCGGATTTAGGTAGAACCAGTTATTGTCTAACTGTAGCCAGCCTGTGTGCATCGCTCCGCTAACAGGATCTAAATAAAACCAGCCTTCTTTCAGTTCCAGCCAGCCAGTCTGCATCAAACCTGTTTCTGGATCCAGATAGAACCAACTGCCACCCTGCTGGAGCCAGCCTGTCTGCATGACCCCAGACTCACCCAGATAGTAAAACTTATCTCCAAGTTTAATCCAACCTGTCTGCATCGCTCCATTATTGTCAAAATAATATCGGGCATCATCCAAGTCATACCAGCCTACTGCCATGGCTCCCCCTTCATCCAAATAATAAGTTGCGCCATCCAGTTCCAACCAGCCAGTGGTATAATGGCCGTCTTCGGTAAAATAATACCACTTTTTATTATATTTTCCCCATCCTGGTGCAGGGACGCCGCCATCTGCAAATTCCAAGTGCCATCCGTTTTTATCTTTTACCCACTGAATATCATCTGTTGTGGTGAGCAATACCCCGTTGTCACTAAACTCATAACGCCGTCCATTCATAGATAGGGTACCTGTGGCCATAGAACCGTCCTGCGTTAAAAAATACCAGGCTCCGTTATATTCCAGCCATCCAAACTTCATGTACCCCAAATCATCAAAGTAATACCATTTATCGTCAATTTCTTCCCACTGCCCCTGAAGATATGCACCGTTGTAGAAATAACGAAATCCCAGCTCGTCCTCTTCCCATCCATTGGGGCCCTCTTCACTGGTTACAGAAAAATCCCCACTATCACTACCGCTTTGTTCCGGAATCAGTTTTTGCAGTCCTTCCGGCAGTGTACAGGAAACTGTGCACACCATAAATAAGCTGACGATTACGCTCCCAAGCAACACTCGCAGGGGATTTTTATGGCAAAAAAAAGTATATTTCATAACTTAAAATCCTTTTTTCGACAAAGTTTTTCTTATCATTTTATTATAGTAAATTTATATTTTATTTGCAAGTCTCTCATTTTGACACAGCGTAAAATTTGTAGTAGAATAAACATGGTATTAAAGCTGGCAGACAGACGATTTTGCAAACTGTGTCTAAAGAATTTTTCATGTATTATCCTGCCAGTAAATTTTATTCGGTTTATTTTATGTTACCATCAAGGGGGAACTTGTATGAGCGCTCCTTTAGCGGATCGAATCCGCCCAAAAGAACTGTCAGAAGTGGTGGGGCAAACCCATCTTTTGGGAGAGGGAAAAATTCTTCGGAATATTATTGAAAGCGGAAATATCCCCAATATGATCTTTTATGGTCCATCCGGTGTTGGAAAAACCACTGTTGCCCGGATTATTGCAGGGAAAACCCACAAAAAACTGTTTAAACTCAACGGCACTTCTGCATCTACAGCAGATATTAAAGATATTATTGCACAGGTAAACACCATCGGAGGTTATCAGGGAATCCTTCTGTATTTAGATGAGATTCAATACCTGAACAAAAAACAGCAGCAGTCCTTGCTGGAACACATCGAAAATGGAGATATTACTCTAATTGCATCCACTACAGAAAATCCTTATTTTTATATCTATAATGCAATTTTAAGCCGAAGTACGGTATTTGAATTTAAGCCTGTAACTGCTTCTGAAATTCAGCGGGCAGTAGAACGAGCCTTTGACTTTTTATCTGAGGAAATGGGGCTGCAGTTCACCATCGAAGACGGGGTATGCAAATATATTGCAGAACACTGCGGCGGCGATGTGCGCAAATCATTAAACACCGTAGAACTTTGTGCCCTTGCCGGAGAAATGACTGCGCCTGATCAGCGAAAAATCACGCTGAACATTGCCCAAGAACTGGCACAGAGAAGCAATATGCGGTATGACCGGGACGGCGACGAACATTATGACTGTATCTCTGCCTTACAAAAATCCATTCGAGGATCTGATGAAAACGCAGCGCTTCACTATTTAGCCAGATTACTGGAAGCCGGCGATCTGTTATCTCCCTGCCGGCGCCTTTTGGTCATTGCTTCCGAAGATATTGGCATGGCATATCCCATGGCTGCAGTCATTGTTAAATCTTGTGTGGACAGCGCTTTGCAGCTCGGACTGCCGGAAGCCAGAATTCCTCTTGCTCAGGCAGTGGTACTGCTGGCTACAGCTCCCAAATCCAACAGCGCTTATATGGGGATTAACCGAGCTATCCAGGACATCCGTCAGGGAAAGGGCGGAACATTTCCCCGCTGTCTGCAAAACAAACACTTTGATGGTGCAGAACAGGAAAACAAAGGACAAAATTACCTGTATCCTCATGATTACCCAAATCACTATGTTGTTCAACAATATTTACCGGATGATCTAGTAGGAACCGTTTATTATGAATACGGTCTTAATAAAACAGAACAGGCAGCAAAAGCTTATTGGGAAAAGATCAAAAATCCTCCTCGCTCAAAACCGTAGATTTTCTAGCGCCTGTCAAACAATTTATAGCATGACTGGAAAAAATCTGAATATCAGATAAAAGAAAGGCTAAATTTTATGAAGATACAAAAAGAAAAAATGAAAACTTTAACGCTGGATCTGATTTATGATATTGTTGGATCTATCATCTTTGCAGTGGGGATCCACTGCTTTGTAGAACCGGCACAAATTGCTCCGGGCGGCATGTCTGGTATCGCTTTGATGATCAATTATGCACTGCCCTTTTTACCAGTGGGAATTTTGACCTTTGTTTTAAACATTCCCCTGTTGATTCTGTCCTATAAATATCTGGGAAAACGCCTTACCATTAAAACCATCAAAACCTTAATTATCAGTACAGTTATTTTGGACTTTGTCATCGCTCCCCTAGTGCCTCAATACCTGGGTGACCGACTGTTGGGTTCTGTATTTGGCGGTATTTTTATGGGAATTGGATTGGCTCTCATCTTTTTGCGGGGTTCTACCACTGCAGGAACGGATATTTTGTCCTACCTGCTTCAGTTAAAATTTCCAGCCATGCCCATTGGCCGGGCGCTTCTGGTCATTGACTGCATTATCTTAGGAGTTTCCGCTGCGGTCTTCGGCGGACTGGAAGCAGTGTTATTTGGGGTCATTTCCCTTTACTGCTGCACCAAAATTATTGACACAATTATCTATGGTATTGAAAAAGGAAGTCAGATTGTTGTCATTTCTTTAAAAAATGAGGAAATCAGCCAAAGAATTCAGCAGGATCTGGATCGAGGTGTTACCCTCCTCAGTGGAAAAGGCGGATACAGCCGACAAAATCTGGATGTACTCATTTGTGTGGTAAAAAAACACGAATATTCTGAAATCAAAAATATTGTTCATGAAATTGACCCAGACGCCTTTGTATTTGTCACCGAAACGGATGAAATTATGGGCGAAGGATTTAAACCTATTAAAGAGAAAAAATAATTTAAAGCAAAAATCCGCCTGAGAATTCATAAATTCTCAGGCGGATTTCTTAACTATATTCTAAAAATAGATTATCCCAGTAACAAGACAACAATAATCACAGAAACCAGAGCGAAAATGCCCCATGCGGCTAAACAGGTTCCAATCAGTCTGCGAATCAAATTTCTGTTTTCCATATTTTCCATACTCCAGTTCCTCCTTTTTATTTGAACTAAAAAATTTGCAATCACAGTAACTATGGATCAATCATGAAAAAATATATTATTATAGAGAGCAGACAAAGGAAAGATGATTGATCCACTTTACCGTGATTTTGATGTGTCTTCATATATTAATACAATTAAAACGTCAAAAAGTTTTCATGTTTTTTAATAAATTATAAAAAATCGTATAAATGCATAAATTTAAACTTAGAATTTGTATTGATTAGCTAATGTTCGATTTCCCAAATTTACCAAAATTCCCCTAGTTCAAACCTTGACGTAAGCTTTCTTTTTGTTATATAATAAATTTTAAGAAAAACCTGTTTGACATTTAGTGTGACAGGTTTATGATGTTTTACCATTAAAGGAGGAGAAGTCGTGAAAAAAATTAAAGTGGAAATTTGTGCCTGTAACCGCTGTGTTATGATGGGCGCAATGGATATCCGCGAAAATGTGGAAAGCCTTAAAAAACTGAAAGATCAAATGGAAAATACCCAGGTCGACCTCACCATGGAAAAACGCATCTGCAAAGATTTAGGAGATTCTGTTGCCCCTGTTGTATCCATAGAAGGCCAAATGATGACCAAAGCTACTGCTCAGGCAGTCATGGAACAGATTTTGAATCTTGCCCAAAGAAAGTGAGGCTAAACTATGGATAACAAGGAAAACTCCAATAAGATGCGAGGCATCAATACATCTATTACCAAAATTCGAAGAGAAGTATTTACCGCTATTGCTCGGATGGCTTATGAAGACAAGGATTTGTCCTATATTGAGCAGCTTCCCTATCAAATTATTCCTGGTGAAGTTGCTATGTACCGGGACAATATTTTTAAAGAACGGGCAATTGTAGGTGAACGTCTCCGTCTTGCTATGGGACTTCCCCTGCGTCCAGTAGGCGAACACCAACCTTTGGCAAACGGCATTGAGGAATGCGCAAAACCTGAAATTTTCTACGAACCCCCTTTAATTAACGTAATCCCCTTTGCCTGCAACGCTTGTCCAGAAACCACTGTTATGGTTACCGACAACTGCCGTGGATGTCTGGCACATCCATGTATGAGCGTCTGCCCGAAAAACGCCATTACGATGGTAAATGGAAAAAGCCATATTGATACTGAAAAATGTATTCGCTGCGGTCGATGCGCTTCTGTCTGTCCATACACAGCGATTGTAAAATACGAACGCCCTTGTGCCAACGCTTGTGGTGTAAACGCCATTGAAAGCGATGAACTGGGACGTGCGAAAATTAATTATGACAAATGTGTTTCCTGTGGTCAGTGTCTGGTAAGCTGTCCGTTTGCAGCAATTGCTGACAAATCCCAGATTTTCCAGCTGATTACAGCTATGAAACAGGATCAGGAAGTAATCGCCGAAATTGCTCCTGCTTTTGTTGGACAATTTGGTCCTATGGCAACTCCTGAAAAAGTAATTGCCGGCTTAAAAGCACTGGGATTCTCTCAGGTATATGAAGTAGCAATTGGTGCAGACATCGGCGCTGTAGAAGAAGCACACCACTTTGCCCACAAAGTAGCAACCGGTGAACAGCCGTTCTTGGCGACTTCTTGCTGCCCATCTTGGTCTGTTATGGCTAAAACTCTGTTCCCAGAAGTAGCACACTGCGTTTCTGACGCTTTAACTCCAATGGTAGCTACTGCCCGTATTATCAAAAAAGAACATCCTGATGCCAAAGTGGTCTTTATCGGTCCATGCGCTTCTAAGAAACTGGAAGCACAGCGCAGAACTGTTAAGAGTGATGTAGACTTTGTTATCACTTTTGAAGAGTTAATGGGAATGTTTGTTGCCAAGGATATTGACTTTGGCGAACTGGAAGGCGATGAACCATTAAACCAGGCAACTGGAGCTGGTCGTGGCTATGCTTGTTCTGGCGGTGTAGCAGATGCGATTACCAATGCAGTTCATGAACTGTATCCGGATATTGACTTTAAAGTTGATCATGCGGAAGGGCTCAAAGACTGCCGCAAGATGATGACTTTGGCAAAAGCAGGAAAACGAAACGGCTATCTGCTGGAAGGCATGGCATGTCCAGGAGGATGTGTTGCCGGTGCCGGAACAATCCTGCCTATCACCAAAGCTCAGGGTGCAATCAAACAGTTTAAGGACAAGTCCGAAAAACACGATGCTACTGAAAATCAATATATTGAAAAAGATTAATTTTAATTTAAAATAATCTATAAAAATAGAGGAGAGTTTTCACTCTCCTCTATTTTTGTTTTTCATACTGTTCTTTTGTCATAGAATAGCAGCATAAATCCCGAATACTGCCGTCAAAAATTTGACTTGCCATAATCAAGGTACCATTATACTCAAATCCCAGTTTTTCAATTACCCGCTTGGACTGCAGGTTATCCGGATAATGATTGACACCAATAACCCGAAGTCCCAGCTGCTCAAATCCATATTGAAGCACAGCACGGCAGGCTTCTGGCATAAATCCCTGTCCCCAAAATTTCTCACTGAGTACATACCCTAGATTCCGGCAATCATCTACAGACAGATTTCTCTGTCCGTCCTGATCCAGGCTGATGGAACCGATTATTTTTCCTGTCTCTTTTAAGCAAATGGCCCATACATCTTCTGATTCTTGAAACATATGAATGATATCCAGTGATTCCTGAACGCTGGAATGAGGTTTCCATCCCGCTCTGGGACCGATTTTAGGATTTTTGGCGTATTCATACAGTTCTTCTGCATCCTGTTCTTCCCATGGCCGCAAAATCAGCCGATTTGTTTCCAGTATTTTCATGGGGCACTCTCCTATTATTTGCTGACAAAACAGGGAGCACTGTTTCCAGCACTCCCTGACAAAATCATGTTATCCTTCTCTGCGATAGGTTTTTACCATGCGGTGAATTCGCTTCGCCAGTTTTTCGGTCAAAGCGCCTGGTTCCAGCCGGAACATCCAGTTACCGCCCAAAGTAGAAGGTGTATTCATGCGGGCTTCACAACCCAAATTTAAAAAGTCCTGAATAGGTACCACTGCCAAATTGGAAGTGGTCATATAAGTCTGGCGGATAAATCCCCAGTTATATCCTTCTGTTTTGGTCAAGTGGAAATACTCAATGGCAAACCGAACATCTGCTTTTGGTGCTGTTACAAACCAACCTGCAAGTGTTTCGTTATCATGAGTTCCTGTATATACCACGTTATTATGTCCATAGTTATGGGGCAGATAGTCGCTGTTTTCACGAGAATCGAATGCAAACTGCAGTACTTTCATACCCGGATATCCTGTGTCTTTTAAAAGTTTTCTAACGTCATCGGTAAGATATCCCAAGTCTTCGGCAATAATATCCAAATCTCCCAGCTTCTTTTTCAGGGTGTTAAAAATGTCAATTCCCGGACCTTTTCTCCATTCCCCGTTTTCCGCAGTCAAATCACCGTAAGGGATGGCATAAAAGCTTTCAAATCCCCGGAAATGGTCAATTCGAACGGTATCATATAAACGGAATGCCATCCGAACCCGGCGGATCCACCATGCATAATGGGTCTTTTTATGCTGTTCCCAGCGATAAATTGGGTTGCCCCACAGCTGACCAGTTGCGGAGAAAGCATCCGGAGGACATCCGGCAACATCAATCGGTTTTAAGTCTTCATCAAACAAAAACAGTTCCGGATTTGCCCAGGTATCTGCACTGTCGCCTGCTACATAAATCGGAATATCTCCAATGATTTTAATGCCCTTGTCATTGGCATATTGTTTGAGTTTGTTCCACTGTTCAAAAAACTTGTATTCAACATACTGGAAAAACAAAATTTCATCCTGCAGTTTTTCCCCGTATTCTTTCATGGCTTTCGGGGTACGGCGCCGGATATCGTCATCCCATTCCTGCCAGGAAACCATATCAGAATCAAATTTAATGGCCATGTATAACGCAAAATCATCCAGCCATTCTTTATTTTCTTCATACCATGTGCGGTATGCTTTGGATTTCATCAAATCCTGATCCCGATGAAACGCCATATGCAAAATTTCATAGCGACTGTCAAACAGCTTTTTATAGTCTACATTTTTGGGGTCATCCCCCCAATCAAAAGATTCACATTCTTCTTGGGTTAACAAACCTTCTTCGCACAATGTTTCCAAATCAATAAAATATGGATTTCCGGCAAAGGTAGAAAATGAAGAATAAGGAGAATCTCCATAGCTGGTACATCCTACCGGCAGAATCTGCCAGTATTTTTGTCCTGCCTGTTCCAAAAAATCTACAAATTTATACGCCTCGCGTCCCATAGTACCAATTCCGTATTTGGATGGAAGGCTGGAAATGTGCATCAGTATTCCGCTTGCTCTCATATTTTATGACTCCTTTACTGAAACCTAGTGATAATACCTATTATTACCATACCATAATTTTGCCTTCTTTTCAAACTACACTCTATGACAATGCTAAAAAACGTCAAATTAGCAATATTATTTAAAAATATTTTGTATAAAATTTATAATTATTTTTGGGGATCTTTTTTCTATACCCATAGATTTCCTGGAAAGGTTCCGAATAACCTTTGTTTTTTCGGCAAAAATAACCATAGTTTCGCACAACATTTACGGTTTAAAGCAAGGAGAAGCATGATGACAAAGCCGAAAGAACAGCTGACAATTTTTTCTATCGGAGCAATTTCCTATTCGCTGATTGAATTAATCTGGCGCCATTATACCCATTGGTCTATGGGGTTGACCGGGGGCGCCTGTTTTTTGATTTTATATGACCTATACCGCCATTTTTCCGGTTGGAGCCTATGGAAAAAATGCGCCGCAGGTTCCGCTGTAATCACCAGTATGGAATTTTTGGTGGGATTGGTTGTAAACGTATGGCAAAAATGGGATGTTTGGGATTATTCTCAGGTACCGTTTAATCTCATGGGACAAATCTGTCTTCCCTATTCTTTCCTGTGGTTTTTGTTGTCTCTTCCCATTGTGTGGGTCAGCGGTAAAATCAACCAGCTGCTTGTACATCCTAAAAAGCCTTTGGCTCCTATGAAAATTTCTCAGATGCAAAAGCTGTAATTATATAAAAAAGGCGCATCGGATTATGTATGAACAGATTCGGTAAAAATGAACCTGTTCCATTTCCCGTGCGCCTTTCATTTTTATTGATTTAAAAACTTTTCCACAATGTATTTGGGCCTGGACTTGGATTCCAAGTAAATCTTGCCGATATATTCTCCAATAACGCCAATTGCCAAAAGCTGCAGTCCGCCGATCCCCCAAATTGAAATGACAATGGTTGCCCATCCTGCTACGGTTTTTCCAATAAAATAAATAATCAGAAAATAGAGGAGCATCACAATACTGATTGTAAAAATCAAAATTCCCAAAGCAGTAATCATGCGGATCGGCTTAATACTAAAAGAAGTAATACCGTCAAAAGCAAAAGAAAGCATTTTTCCCAAAGGATATTTGCTCTCTCCCGCAAACCGTTCTTTGCGCTCATATTCTACCGTCCCGCTCTGAAAGCCAATCAGCGGAACAATTCCCCGCAAAAAGAGGTTTACTTCCTGAAATTTTTCCAACTCATCCAAAGCTCTGCGGCTCATCAGCCGGTAGTCTGCGTGATTATACACCAGTTCTACCCCCATGGCCCGCATCATCTTGTAAAAACCCTGAGCAGTCATCCGTTTAAATGCAGTATCTGTTTGACGGGAACTTCTCACCCCATATACAATTTCACAGCCATTTTGGTACTGCTTGACAAATTCATCCAGCACCTCGATATCATCCTGCAAATCTGCATCCAGTGAAATGGTCATATCACATTGATCTTTTACAGTCATTAGTCCTGCCAGCAATGCATTTTGGTGCCCTTTATTTCGGGAAAGGCAGATTCCGTCCACCAAAGGATTTTCCTGATACAATTTCTCTATCATAGACCAGGTTTTATCTTTTGAACCATCATTGACAAAAACAATCCGGCTGTCAGAAGAAATCAAGCCGCCTGCAATCATTCGATTCATTTTATCAGTAAGACGTTTTGCTGTTTCTGGAAGTACTTCCTGTTCATTGTAACAGGGAATCACCAAATACAGGGTATTTCCCCGCTTTTCTCTATCCTGCAACTCTGATTCCTCCTTAATACATTGGTGAAACTACTTTGCTTTTTTGAAAATCCACAATTTGCTGAACAGATAATTCAGAATAATTACAATCACATTAGAAACCAGTTTTACAAAAATATCGTTTCCATGAAGCAATGTGACAAACACATACATAATCCCAATATCCAATATACCGGAAAATAACCGGCATCCTAAAAAAGAGATTCCTTCCCGGACAACAACGCTCCAGCCCCAATCCCGGCTTTGAAACACCCAAATTTTATTGGTAAAATAGGCAAATATCACAGATAAAAACCACGCCAAAGCTGTCGCCGGAATTTCAGTCATCCAAAACAGGCGGGTCAGGCACAGGTAAGAGATAAAATTGACAGCGGTAGTTAATCCGCCAAATACCAAATAAAGGATGGCTTCCCGATAGCGGTTAAACCATGACTTTAATGTTGTCCACATCCTAATTATTCCTCTTTTCTCCTGTCTGGGCTTTTTCTTTCAGTGTACCATGTTTCCCCTTGAAAATCAATTGAATGGCACTCACCCTAAGAAAATGAATACCAAATCAAATTTTCATTGAACTTTTCCACTGTAATGTGTATAATAAACACCATAGAGCATATGCTGATTTTTCACAGGGGTTATTCATGTTACAGAAGAAACAATCAAATGGAGGGATTTGTATGTATCGAGAATTAATGGATACCATTGGTTATGTCACCGACTGCGATCCAGAAGTAGGAAATGCTATGGAACTGGAACTGCAGCGTCAGAGAAGAAATATTGAACTGATTGCCAGCGAAAATATTGTTTCTCCGGCAGTTATGGCAGCTATGGGATCTGTCCTGACCAATAAATATGCAGAAGGATATCCTGGAAAACGGTATTACGGCGGATGCCAGGATGTAGATATTGTAGAACGTCTGGCAATTGAACGTGCGAAAAAACTGTTTGGCGCAGAACATGCCAATGTACAGCCTCATTCCGGCGCTCAGGCAAACCTGGCAGTTTACTTTGCTTTGCTTCAGCCCGGCGATACTGTTATGGGAATGAGCCTGGCACATGGGGGACATTTGACCCACGGCTCTCCAGTAAACATGTCCGGAAAATACTTTAATTTTGTTCCTTATGGTCTGTCTGAAGAAACAGAAGTACTGGATTATGACGCTATTCTGGAACAAGCAAAACAGGTAAAACCAAAAATGATTGTTGCGGGAGCATCCGCTTATCCCCGGATCATTGATTTTGAAAAGCTGAGCGCAATCGCCAAAGAAGTAGGCGCTTATCTCATGGTAGATATGGCTCACATCGCCGGTCTGGTAGCAGCTGGTCTGCATCCTAATCCAGTACCATATGCCGATGTAGTAACTACCACCACCCATAAAACACTCCGTGGTCCTCGAGGCGGTATGATCCTCTGCAAAGAACAGTATGCCAAAGCAATTGACAAAGCCATTTTCCCAGGCACACAGGGCGGTCCTTTGATGCATATTATTGCCGCGAAAGCCGTATGCTTCGGTGAAGCTTTGCAGCCTTCTTTCAAAGAATATGCCCAGAATATTGTAGATAATGCAGCCGTATTGGCAGAATCTTTAAAAAATTATGGTTTTAACCTGGTAACCGGCGGTACAGATAATCACCTAATGCTGGTAGATACCCGTAATTTCCACATTACCGGAAAAGAATTGGAACGCCGTCTGGACGAAGTATATATCACCGTCAATAAAAACGCTATTCCAAATGACCCGGAAAGCCCATTTGTAACCAGCGGTATCCGTGTAGGAACTCCTGCTGTCACCAGCCGCGGCATGAACCAGGAAGATATGAAAGTGATTGCAGAATGCATTTATTTAACTGCAACTGCTTTTGAGGAAAAAGCGGATGAAATCCGCGGCAAAGTAGAAGCACTCTGCGGACGCTATCCTTTATATGAATAATCAAATTCCTGTGATATGACAAAAACCACTTGAGATCTTAACAAGACCTTCAAGTGGTTTTTTATTTTGCTGCTTAATTTTCGTCGCCGATAATCAGTTCTTTGGCATAAGGAAGTTTGCGCACCCAATCACAGAAGACATGCCATTCTTCCAATTTATGATTTTTACGGGCATGGTACATATTGATTAAGTTTTCATAATTAAAAGTACAAGTTCTCATCTGCTGGTAGCTGGATGGCAAAAACTGAATCATGCTGTACCAAATCTGCTTATCCTTGGTTTCCAAATACTGAAGCCGAAGGGTTTCCAGATATGCTACCACCCCTTCCATCTGCCGAAGGGTTTCTTCATTCATATGATCGCAGCTGAAGTCAGAAAGAGAAAATGGTTTGCTGGCAATCTTGTGCATGGTACTGGTAGAGTTTGCAACTGTACTCACTTTATAAGTGTCATATTCTTTCCACCAATACAGAGGAGCAGTAATATCTACAGATACAAAAATCTGGCGAATAAATTTTCGGTGGTCACTGCCGGAGCGGACCAGCCTGCAAGCCAGATTCAGATCGTTTTCTCCCAAAACAAAATTCCCCTGTTCATCCCAAAAACTGTCCATTCTGTCCCAGCTGTTCATGGGATTTCTGGCACCGCGAATGGCGTTTTCCAGGTTCATAACAGAAGTGCGTTCTAATTCAATCATCTATGGTTCCTCCTTTTTGAGCAATGTCGGTTTTCATAAATGGATATTGACAGATTGTTTCTGCTATTATACCACAAGTTTTCATAAATTCCAATGCAAACCCTCCATTCTGCAGTGATACAAAAAATTACAAGTTCCTTCATAATTTTTTTCCTTTTTTGTCATGGGTGAGTTAAAAATATCTTTTATGATAAAGTTGTTCTGAAATTTAAGGATTAAAGAAGGGAATTTTGTGCTGTTCGAGCGTCTTCGGCAATTTATGATGGGACGGAATGGAAACGACCCATTGAATATGGCTTTGGCTGCATTGGGAGTTTTATTGGCTTTGCTATTTGCCTTTGTTCCCAATGAATTATATTTTCTCCATTTGCTTTGTTATATCCCATTTGGGGCATATCTATTTCGTTTTTTCTCCCGCAATTTGGTAAAACGCCGACAGGAGAATGAGCGCTTTCTGGTGTGGTGGAGAAAAGCCCTTTTATGGGGAACAAGAAAACAACAGCTTTGGCAGGCACGAAAAACCCATCGATTTTTCCGCTGTCCTCAATGCAAACAAAAACTTCGTCTTCCCAAAGGACGGGGAAAAATTCGAATCACCTGCCCAAAATGCGGGTTTGTATTTGAGAAAACTACGTAAAGACAGTGTCTTTTCATACGGACGTTGTCTGAATAACTTTTATCCTCCTTGGAAAAAGGGAGTGCCGTTTTTCGGCACTCCCTTTTTAATGTTTATTTCAGTTTGTTTACAAACTTCTGGTCGCCACAATGTCTACACCAGTTCCCAGAATATTGGAAAGCAGCACCTCTCCTTTTTCCACCGGAGATACTGCTACAATTTTGTCAATTTCTTTCATACAGTCAAAAATCATTCCCTTGGGAACAGCACCTGCTGTTTTTACCGGAAGTCTGGGATAACGTCCCCCTTCCAGTTTTACAGTACTGGTAATCACCCGAGTCGGCGCGGTTACCTCAGTAATTCCATACTGTTCACCCCGTTTACAGGTGTTTCCAGACACCTTTAGTTCTCCATTAACTTCTTCTACTGTCAGCCGGCATCCCTGCGGACAAACAATACAAATCAGTTCCTGTTTCATTCCCGATTCCCCCTTACTGAATGCTGACCTGAACCTGATCCTGACCTTGGAGCAGTTCTTTTTTCAGTGTAATTTTTTCCATTTCCGCAGGAAGCAGATGGGCTTTCTTTTTCTGGAACAGCACTGTTCCATCTCTGCCTGTTACAGTAATGACGCCGCCACGGATCACCCGATTAACACGGAAAAACAGATCGGTCTGTTCTTCTCCCTGAGTCAGATCAATTTTCTGAGGAACCGTATACCCTACGCCGTCTCCATTGGTCATGGTTACAAACTGCTCTGCATGCACATATGGGTTTGCAATATACTGTGCTGCGGATTTTCCTGCTTTCATACTTTCTGCTGTTACAAAGTCCACCAAGTCATGTACATGCAGCACATTGCCGCAGGCAAATACACCAGCTACACTGGTCTGCATGTCATCGTATACTTCTGCGCCGTTGGTACGCCGATCAATCGTAATTCCCGCTGTTTTGGTCACTTCGTTTTCCGGAATTAACCCAACAGACAAAAGCAAAGTATCGCAGTCAAATACCATTTCTGTTCCAGGAATCGGTGCCCGGTTTTCATCCACCTGGCTGACCACAACCTGCTCTACCCGACGGTCACCCCGAATATCGGTAACAGTATGAGAAAGATACAAAGGAATATCATAGTCATTGAGACACTGCACAATATTCCGGTTCAGACCGTTGGAATAAGGCATCAGTTCTACTACTGCCTGTACTTTTGCGCCTTCCAAAGTCATACGCCGCGCCATAATGAGACCAATATCTCCAGAACCTAAAATTACAATTTTCTTTCCTACCAGATATCCTTCAATATTCAGATACCGCTGAGCGGTTCCTGCAGTAAACACACCTGCCGGACGATCCCCTGGAATGGCAATGGCACCCCGGGTACGTTCCCGGCATCCCATAGCCAGCACAATGGCTTTGGCCTGAATGGTCACATATCCCTGTTTTTGATTCACCGCATAAATCTGTTTATCCGGTGTCATTCCCAAAACCATCGTTTCTGTCATAATGGTGACAGAAGTTTCTTTGAGCATATCCGCAAACCGCTGAGCATATTCCGGACCGGTCAATTCCTCTTTAAAATAGTGCAGTCCAAATCCATTGTGGATACACTGGTTCAGGATTCCCCCAGTAACATCATCCCGTTCGATAATAACCAGGTTGCGAACTCCCTGTTCCCAGGCACTGTATGCGGCGGCAAGTCCAGCAGGTCCTCCCCCAATCACCGCTAAATCATATTGCAGCATAATCTATTTCCTCCCTTATTCTTCCTTCCCTTTTATGGGATCACCTTTATGGGTTTTTTCTGTCAGGATATAGGATCCTGCTTTATCCTTGCAGATGCTTTCATGAGGCACCTTCCATTCTCTTGCCAGAATATCCACCACACGCGGAGAACAGAATCCACCCTGGCACCGACCCATGCCTGCCTGACAGCGCCGTTTTACTGCATCTACCGTCCGAGCTGGTACTGGTGCATGAATCGCTGCTACAATTTCTCCTTCGGTGACGGTTTCACACCGGCAGATAATCTTTCCATAGCGAGGGTCTTTTTGAATCACAGCCTGTTTTTCTTCGTCGGACAATTCTTTAAACCGAATGACTTTTCTATAAGGGTTGTAATCTTTTTTCGCTTCCAGTTTCAGTCCGGCATGTTCCAGCATGGATACCACATCCAAAGCAATAGCAGGAGATGCGGTCAATCCAGGAGATTTGATGCCGCCCAGATTAATAAACCGATCAGATTCCGGAATTGGACCTACTACAAAATCTTCCTGCTCACTTTGTGCACGCACGCCGGCAAAGTTTCGGATAGATTCCCGATAGTTGATTTTATCACAGGTTTTTGCTGCAACCCGTTTTACAAATGCCAGCTGTTCTGCTGTAGTGGAAACATCTTCTTTTTCCGGAATTTCTACCGCATCTGGCCCTACAATCAGGTTGCCGTGAACAGTAGGAGAAACCAATACCCCTTTCCCTACTTTGGAAGGACATTGGAAAATAACCCGTTCTACTAAGCTGCCCTGGCTTTTATCCAACAGGAAATACTGTCCCTTATCCGGCTGAATATGGAAGGTAGGAGTGGAAACCATTTCACAGATTTCATCAGAATGAACCCCTGCTGCATTGACAACAGAAAAAGCTTCATAAACTTCTTCCTGCCCATTAAAATCTGCGGTCACTGCAAAACCGGATTCTGTCTGCTTAATCCCTGTTACTTTTCGTTCCAGGCGCAGTTCTACACCGTTTTCTACTGCATTATCAAACTGAGCAATTGCCAATTCCCACGGGCTGACAACGCCGGCAGACTGTGCCCAAAGAGCCCCTTTGATTTCCGAATTCAGATTTGGTTCCAGTTCACGAACTTTTTCAGCAGAAATAATGGACAAATCCGGTACACCGTTTTCCACCCCTCTGCGGTACAGTTCTTCTACTGTTTTCATATCTTCGTCGGTGAACGCCACTACCAAAGATCCATTCTTTTTATAAGGGATATCCAGGTCTTTGGAAAGCTGCTCAATCAGACGATTTCCCAGCACATTGTATTTTGCCATTTTCGTTCCCGGTTTCGGGTCATAACCTGCATGAACAATTCCACTGTTGGCTTTGCTGGTTCCGTCGGCTACATCATTTTCTTTCTCTAAACAGAGTACCTTCAGCTGATATTTTGACAGCTCTCTGGCCACTGCCCCGCCGCACACGCCGGCGCCAATGATCACTACATCATACATCGATTTCTCTCTCCTTCAATCCGCGCTGCAAACACCTGAAAACAAAAAAAGAAGAACAAACAAAGACCCCGGATATAATTCGGCGTCATTTGCTTTGTCCCTCTCTCTACTCTCTTAAAGGCATTTGATTCAATTATTATGTTTTTCATTATACCAGCTTCCCACTGGTTTTTCAAGTAAAACCCACAGACCCTTTGTCCTGTGTGATTCTTTTTAAGTTCGTTAACTAGGCTTTATTTTAAAACAATTTGGTGCATTCTACCGCTTTCCGCCAATGGGTCAGGTAATCCTGTACCTGTTCTGCAGGCATATTAGGAGTATAGGTATTGCCCAATGTCCACCGGTGTTTCACATCGTTCAGATCTTTCCAGAACCCTACGGCCAGTCCTGCCAAATACGCAGCACCCAATGCAGTGGTTTCGCTGACCATAGGCCGATAAAGAGGTTTTCCCAAAATATCAGACTGGAACTGCATCAAAAGCTGATTGGCGCTGGCGCCTCCATCCACTTTCAAGGACTGAATAGGAATACCGGTATCTTCTTCCATAGCATCAATAACATCTTTTGTTTGATAAGCGATAGATTCCAGGCTGGCACGGATAATATGGTTTCGGTTGCTGCCTCGAGTTAACCCAAAAATGGTTCCTCTGGCATACATATTCCAGTGAGGAGCACCCAACCCAGTAAACGCCGGCACCACATATACACCACCGTTATCCGCTACTTTCCTAGCAAAATATTCGGAGTCCCGTGATTCATGGATAAACCGCAGTTCGTCCCGCAGCCATTGGATCACAGCGCCCCCTACAAAGACACTTCCCTCTACCGCATACTGTATCTGATCTCCCACACTGGCGGCAATGGTTGTTACCAGACCTTTTTTGCTCATAATGGGCTGATCACCAATATTCATCAGGGTAAAACATCCGGTTCCGTAGGTATTCTTCGCTTCCCCTTTTTCAAAGCATGCCTGCCCAAACAAAGCGGCTTGCTGGTCCCCGGCGATGCCGCAGATAGGAACATCCACTCCCTGAAGATTCATGGTGCCGTAAATCTCGCTGCTGCTCTTTACCTCAGGCAGGATGCAGGCAGGAATATCCAGTTCCTTTAAAATGGTCTCGTCCCATTTGCGTTCCTTAATATTGTACAGCATAGTTCTGGACGCATTGGTGTAATCGGTCACATGAATTCTTCCTTCGGTAAATTTCCAGATCAGCCAGCTGTCCACCGTTCCAAACAAAAGTTTTCCCTGTTTTGCCTTTTCCCGTGCTTCCGGTACATGATCTAAAATCCATTTGATTTTGGTCCCGGAAAAATAGGCGTCAATCAAAAGGCCAGTAGTATCTTTTATGTAATCCGTTAATCCCCGAGCTTTCAACTCTTCACAGATTTCGCTGGTTCTGCGGCATTGCCACACAATGGCATTATAAACCGGATTTCCGGTTTCCTTATCCCACAAAATGGTGGTTTCCCGCTGGTTGGTAATGCCGATTCCCGCCAGCTGTTCTGCCCGGATTCCGGAAGTTTCCATGGCTTCCAGCAAAACGCTGTACTGGGAAACATACAAATCCGCCGGACGCTGTTCTACCCATCCTGATTTGGGAAAAATCTGTGAAAACTCTTTTTGAGAAACCGCCATAATATTCAGATCCCGGTCAAAAATAATACAGCGAGAACTAGTTGTCCCTTGATCCAATGCAGCAATATATTTCTGCATACCTACGCCATCCTTTCTAAAAAGCTTTACTAAGGCAACACCGTATCATTCACGGCGTGCTCCACCACTCGGAATTATGCGGTGTCGCCTTAATTCTATTCATATAAGCTATAAAGCCCATTGTTAACTGTTCCAAACCTCCGGAAGAGTGGTGGATACCGCTGCCGCCCCCGCAGACAAGGCACCGATTACATCCTCCTTATCAGAAATTAATCCCCCGGCAATTACTGGGACAGAAACCTCTTTCACAATTTTTCGGATAATTTTCGGCATGACACCGGGCAGCACTTCAATCAAATCCGCTCCACCCTGTTCCAGATGTTTTTTCATATTTTCAAAAGCAATGGAATCAATCATAAAAAACCGCTGAATTGCCAGCATATGGTGTTCTTTTGCCGCTTTGATTAAATTGGGTTTGGTGGAAATAATGCCATCTGCATAGGTGTTTTTCGCCAGAAAATCCACTGCAATGCTTTTGCTTTCCAGCCCATCAATCAAATCTACATGAACAATAGCGGCCTTCCCCTGCTGCCGTATTTTTTGGGTCAATTCCCCGATGGTACACACATTTCCGTACAAGAGAAAAACTACCCCGCACCCGCTTTGGACCGCCTGCTCCAATTCCCGGTCGTTTTTTACAGCGGCAATCACCGGCATTTCTTCCAGCAGACTGCCAAATTCTTTTTTTGTCATAACCCTTTCATTGATTCCTTTCTCAGTCTAATCGTTCTGTTTTAGTATAGCAAATCCCGCAAAAAACCTCAAGAAGTTTCTTTATTTTTATATAGAATTTCCCAATCTGATTGTCATACATGCTTTGCTGTTCAAAAATTTTTGGAAAACGAGAAAAGACTTTGCTTAAAAAAGCAAAGTCTTTTCTCACAAAAAGGAATTCAAAAATGAAACAATATGATAAACTTACAAAAAAATTCTTAATCTCATTCTCTATTTCCGTTTTAGAAAGAATTAGTCTTCTTTCATTTTTGCAAAACATTCGCTGCAGTAAACAGGTCTGTCTTCTCTTGGCTTAAATGGAACTTTTGCTTCAGCGCCACAAGCAGCACAAGTAGCAGTGTACATTTCTTTCTGAACTTTGTTCGCATTTTTACGAGCCTGACGGCATTCTTTACATCTCTGAGGTTCGTTTTCAAAGCCTCTTTCAGCATAAAATTCCTGTTCGCCAGCTGTAAATACGAATTCTTTTCCGCATTCTTTGCAGACTAAAGTTTTGTCTTCATACATGGTTATAACCCTCGCTTGGATAAAAAATTTTTTGCCCATTAACGGACTTGCACCGCTACCTTTGATATACAACGCTCTCTATTTAAGCTAACAGGGCATATACTGACTGAGCCGAAACTTACTTGTCGAATACCGTTTTTAGCTTGCGCCGTATGCGCTGCAGAGCATTGTCCACCGATTTGGGGGTGGAGGTGAGCATAACCGCGATTTGGTTATAACTTTTCCCGTCAAGATAATAAAACAGTACGCTTTTTTCAAAATCCGAAAGTTCCTGTTCGATCTTTTTCAGTAACTGCAGATACTGTTCCTGATCGATATAAATCTGCTCCGGATTGTTGTTTTCGCTCAAATCCATTCCTTCGGCATTTTCCGCATGCTCGATAGGAACCATTTCCCACAGGAAGCGAATTTTCTTCGCCGATATTTTCATCATGGCGTTACGAACAGCGTTGCCGATGCAGCGATCCGCATAGGTAGCAAACTTAGCCCCTTTTTCCGGCTGATAAGTTCGCACCGCCTGCAGCAGCCCGATCAACGCTTCTTGTTTCAGATCTTCCTCATCGCCAAAAGGATAAGGGCGGCTTTTTAGTTTTGCATCAATCACCCCTAAATATCGGGCAATCAACTGAACCAATCCATCGTTATCCCCTGCATGATACTGGGACACTAACGCCTCATCCGTAATTTGACTTTGATTTTGATGCTGACTATTATTCATGAATTACTCTACCTGTGTTTTGGATTTATTTCATCATACATGAGTTTTTACATATTGTCAAGCATTATTTTACATCACTTTTGTTTTTTATGTAAACCATACAAATTTTTAACAAAACTTTAAGCAACCCTATTGACCGGGATAGCATTTTTTGTTGTTTTGTGATACTATGAATAAGATACAAGGGGAACCTTTTTTATTTTGTCAAATTCCCCTTCCATTTTTGGAAAAGGAGCCGGTATCCCACTATGATGAAAACGGTTTTGATTGGCATCAATGCCAAATATATTCACTCCAATCTTGCCATTCGATGCTTAAAAGAATACGCTTTGCGATGGCATTCTCTTTCCATTGAACTTCAGGAATTTACCATTAATCAGCACATTCCGGATATTTTGGCACAGCTCTATCGGACAAAGCCAGATATTTTGGGATTTTCCTGCTATCTGTGGAATTATGAAATGGTCAAACGCCTGACTCAGGAATTAAAAAAAATACTGCCCAAAACAGTTATTTTTCTGGGCGGTCCCGAAGTCACCTTTCATCCCAAAGAAGTGCTGGAAACTACCAGCGCTGATTTTGTACTGATGGGAGAAGGAGAAAAAAGCTGTTCTCTGCTGATTCAGGCACTGGAACAGGGTGGGGATTTTCACCATATCCCCGGTATTGCATTTTGGGAAAACGGCTCTGTCGTAATTCGTTCTGGAGACGCTCCTTTGGAAATGGATACGATACCTTTTGTTTATGAAAAGGAAACCATGGCAGATTTGGAGCATAAAATTTTATATTATGAAAGCACCCGGGGATGTCCTTTCCAGTGTCAGTACTGCCTTTCCGGACACGGGGAAAAGGTTCGGTTCCGTTCCCTGGAACAGGTATTTGAGCATCTGGACTTTTTCCTGAACAATCGAGTTCGTCAGGTAAAGTTTGTGGACCGCACCTTCAATTGTCGGAAAGATTATGCCCTTGCAATCTGGCGTTACCTGAAAGAACATGACAACGGATATACCAATTTTCACTTTGAAATTGCCGCAGAACTGTTGGACGAAGAAATCCTAAACTTTTTATCCACGGTCCGAAAAGGATATTTTCAGTTTGAAATCGGTGTACAGTCTACGCATCCTCTCACCCTGGAACACATTAAACGCCGTACCGATCTGACCCTGCTTCGTTCTATTGTGGACCGGCTGAAATCCGGCGGAAATATTCATCTGCACCTGGATTTAATCATTGGTCTGCCCTACGAAAGTTATCAGCAATTTCAGACTTCTTTTAACGACGTCTATTCTCTTCACCCGGACCAGCTCCAGGTAGGATTCTTAAAACTGTTAAGAGGTTCCGGGTTATACGAAAACCGGGAAAAATACGGCATTGTCAGCAGCGACTGGGCTCCCTATGAAGTACTTTATACCCCTTGGCTTTCTTATGAAGATTTACTTCGGCTGAAAGGGGTAGAAGAAATGGTAGAGGTGTATTACAACTCCAACCGTTTTCAAAAACTGCTTTCTTATTTAATGGAATTTTTCTCCTCACCTTTTGCGTTTTTCCAGTCACTGGCGGAATACTATATCCAAAACGGTCTGCATGAAAAAGCCCATTCTCAGGTAGAATATTATACGATCTTATTTGAATTCTCCAAATCTCTGCCCGGGTGGGATGAAACTCGTTTTCAGTGGCTCGCAAAATTTGATCTGTATTCCCATGAAAAGGCAAAAAAACTGCCTTCATGGCTCACCGTGTCACAAAATGATATTTATAAAAACCGTATTTTCGACTTCTACGATGACCGAGAAAATCGGGATCAGTATCTTCGGGAGTATCCTCCCATGGACACAAAACAGCTGATTCGTATGGCACACATTGAGGTCTTTCCCTTTGATCCGGATACAGAAAATCCGGGAGATACTCCGGTATTATTCAACTATCAAAACTGTGATATTCTGGGCAACGCCCATCATGAAATCATATCTCTTCCTCCAGAACAAGAAAGGAGATCCTTATGAATCCCAAAATCGATCTGCTGCGGGATAAAGCAAACCGCCTGGTACAGCGTCCAGGGGTTTACTTAATGAAAAACAAGCAGGGCGAGATTATTTATATTGGCAAAGCCAAACGGCTGAAAAACCGGGTGGTCAGCTATTTCCGCCAAAACAAAGGACACACCGAAAAAGTGCGGAAAATGGTATCACAGGTAGATGACTTTGATTATATTGTAGCAGACAGTGAATTTGAAGCTTTGGTGCTGGAATGCAGTCTGATTAAACAATACTCTCCAAAGTACAACATTCTTTTAAAAGACGATAAAGGATACCACTACATTAAAGTCACCAACGAAGCCTATCCCCGAATTCAGGCAGTAAAACAAAAGCTGGATGACGGTGCCTCTTATTTAGGACCCTATACCAGCGCCTATACGGTAAAACAGTCTGTGGATGAAGTAAACAAAGTTTTTCGTCTTCCCACCTGTAACCGAAAATTTCCAGAGGACTTTCGAAAAGCCAGACCCTGCCTGAACTTTCACATACAAAACTGCTGCGGACTGTGCCAGGGAAAAATCAAACAGGCAGACTATCAGGCCACGATTAAAGAAGCCATGGCCTATATGAAAAACGGATCCGCAAAGTCCATGGAAGAACTTCGCACCCAGATGGAACAGGCCGCGGAACAGCTGGACTTTGAACGGGCGGCAAAGCTGCGGGATAAACTTCGGGCAATGGAACGTCTGGCCCTTTCCCAGAAAGTTTTTCTCAACGCCAGCAAAGATCAGGACTTTATCGGCATCGAACAGACCAACGAGCTTTCCTGTGTGGTGGTACTCAAATTCCGAAACGGCCAGCTCCACGATAAAGATTACTTTTTCTTTGACGATGCTCCGGCGAAAGAAGAACTGCTCTGTGAATTTCTGTCTCAATATTATCGGCAAGGTATTTACATTCCAAAAATGATCTCGGTTCCTATGGAATTTGAAGATTTGGAAGTATATCAAAATTATTTTTCTCAGTTGTCCGGCAAAAAGATTATCATCAATGTTCCTCAAAAAGGAGAACAGAAAAAACAGATTACCATGGCCGAGCAAAACGCCCTGGAAGAGCTTTCCTTGAAACTACAGAAAAAATCCCGGGAAATTGTAGCGCTGCAGGAGCTGCAGAAGTTACTGGGGCTTGCCAAGCTGCCCGAATATATTGAAAGCTATGATATTTCCAATATTGGAAACGATTACATGGTTGGCGGGATGATTGTCTTTGAAAATGCCCGTCCCTGCAAAAAGGCATATAAAAAGTTTTCTATGAAAAACAATCAAACCCAGGACGACTACGCCTGTATGCAGGAGGTTCTCCGGCGAAGATTTTCTCATTATCTGGACCCAGAAGAAACCGATGAAGGATTTTTACGAATGCCGGATTTGATCTTGCTGGACGGCGGTTCCGGTCATGTCAATGCAGTCCGCACTGTTTTGGACTCCATGAACATTCAGGTGCCTTTATTCGGCATGGTAAAAGATTCCCGCCACCGCACCCGAGCCATTACCGGAGAAGGGGGAGAAATTCAAATCTCCACCAATCAGGCGGCATTCCGGCTTACTACCATGATTCAGGATGAAGTCCACCGGTTTGCCATTACCTATCAGCGCCAGAAACACAAAAAGAATGCCTTTTCTCTGGAATTAACCCAGATCAAAGGCATTGGTCCGAAAAAAGCTCAAATGCTGATGAAACAGTTTGGTACCAAAAAGAATTTCCAAAGCGCTTCACTGGAACAGCTGCAAACAGCGGGAAAACTATCCCCAGAAGCAGCTGAGGCGCTGTACCAACTGATTCAAAGCTGGTAAAAACTAATGATGATAAAAATGAAAGAAAGGTGTCCCTTCCTATGAACGTGTTTCGGAGATTTTTTTACTCCACCTACTTTTGCCGGGAAAACATTCTGTTTTACCTGTTAAATGTGGTCTATTACGGTACTACCAGTATCTATTTTGGATTTCTGGTTATGTTTCTTACTGAAAAAGGTTACTCCAGTTTTGAATGCGGCTTATTTAATACGTTAGTCAGCATTGCTTCTCTGGTGGTGCAGCCATTGGCAGGCTATCTGACTGATACCTATATCACCATTAAAAAATATCTGATTATCGCCTCTATCGCTGCCATTGTATTCACCTTTTCCCTGCCCCTTACCGTTCAGTATCCTGTGATTGCCGCATGCTGTACCTTTTTTATGTCAGCGGTGATCAACCCCTGCGCTTTTTTAGCAGATACCTGGGCAGTTACTCTCCGGGAAGACAATCCAAACATCGACTATGGCAAAAACCGTTCCGGAGGTTCTGTGGGGTATTTTCTGGTATCTATTATTGCCGGCGAACTGATTGCGCCTTTTGGATACAACACCCTGTTTATCATCCATATGATTTTATTTGCCGCTTATCTACTCATTGTACTCCAAATTCCCTCTGTTCCCTGCAGAAATCGCGGAAAATCTTCTGAGGAACAACTGGACTCCTCTGAAAAAGGATACAGTTTCCCACAAATTATTGGAATGCTGTTTCATAATAAAGCTTATTGTCTGTTTTTATTCAGTGCAGTGTTTTATTTTATCGGCATGCGGGCATTCAGTGCCAATGTCACTTACAAAGTTCTGGCTCTGAATGGCGGTGACAGCGAAATGGGAGCCGCTTTAGCTATCGGTGCAATTTTTGAAGTTCCGTTTTTATTTATTATCAACTATTGTATCCATCGGTTTAAATTAAGTTATCTTTATCTTTTATGCGTATCTTTTATTGTACTTCGGGGAATTTTAATGGCAGCTGCTCCGATTATGTCCCTGCTGTATGTTTCACAGATCCTGCAGGCTTGCTCTTACGGAATCTATGTAGCTGTTTCATTGGAAATTGTCAGCAGAATTGTTCCGCCTAGTATTCGTGCTACTTCTATTACCTTCATGGTAGCAATGACCAGTGGATTAGCTGCCATTATCGGGATTTTCTTCGGCGGCATTCTGATTGACCAAGTTGGCGTAGACTTAATGTGCTGGATTATGACCCTGTCTTCTTTCCTGGGATTATTGATTTATCTGTTCCCGGTAATCAAAGCCAGCAAAAAGGCGCCGGAAAACATCCTATAAGATTACATATTTCTTTCCTATCAAAAATATCCGCCGGAAAAGTCCGAGAGGAATAAGAGGAATAAGAAAGTAATCTCGCTTTTTATAGGAGCGGCATGGCTTCGGTCATGCCGTTTCTTGTTTCATCCAGTTCCTATTCTGAACAGAGTTGATTGAACGCTTTCTTGTCTAGCATAAAAATGACCTCCTTTTCTGAAAGGGGGATAAAAAAGACCGCTGAGTTCTCACACGACGGTGCAGATCAACGGTCCGTTTGTTGTTCAAAACATTATTGACAAAAACTCATCTAAATTTTTCTGCTTTTTTTAATGCTTTAATATATTGATTTTTTACCCCACTGTCATTTTCTTTTACACACAAATCAGAAATCTGTTCAAATAAAGGGCTCTTAGCGTATTGAGGAATAATAATAATACGAGATAGTGCATAGGCACTTGCCCATCTAATTACGGTTCCATCATTTTTTGTATTTTGCAATAAAGCAGTTATAGCATTATCAAGTTTCGTTGGAAATTTATTTGCAAGATTCCCTACAATTCTGGAAGCTTCTCTTTTGCAGGAATTATCAGAAGATAAAATATATTTTTCTGCCAAATCCAAATACTCTGCTTCTAAAGTAAACTCTTTGGAGCGACTTACTTCTTCAATAGCCTCGAGTAAAAGTGAAATGTGTTTTTCAGGCAAAGATTCACAAGCCTCTAAAATTATTGAAAAATTAAATTCCCGATTGATAATCGCTTCAACAAGGGAATTCCTCTTTTCTAAACGTTTTAATGCTTTGTTATTCATTATTTCTGTAATAGTCATTCTTATTTTCTCCTATAAAGTAAATTCATACATTTTTACATTTTCCGTCCGCAGGGAATAACTGCATAAGCGGCGCAAGAGGGTTTAGCCACCTTGCGGGAACAAAGTGATGAAACATTCTCCGTCAGCTTTTACAAACTTCGTAACAACTGGCAAATTTGTTTTCTTCTCTGTAGAAATAAACGCACACGGTTGTTCGTTATTTAATTTCGCAATTAATTTTTCCTTTGCCCCATAAATTTCAATAGAAACCGAGACTTTGGTTATGCTGAATGAAAAATGAATTGATATCTTTTCGATTGCGAAAGCCCAATAACTTTTTTAACGCTTTCATTGCATATGAGAATTTTTCTTTTTTCTCACATTGAGAAGAACTCATATAAAACAAGGCTGAGTTTGTATTAACAACACTAAATCCATTTAGATAAATGATGTAAAATAAACAAACTCCCAGTATTGCTATCCCTATAAAAATTAACATTTCTCTCAAAATGACACCCTTTTTTCCAATTCTACCACAAGCGTGCGAATAAATCTACTTCCGAAAGATGAAACCATCCAAACAGTTTTATCTGTTTAGGTGGTTTCTCTCAAACATGAATTAGTTCAGCCCTAATAATTTCTTTTTCCCGGTTGCGGATAGAGTTCATGGACTACACCCAATTAAAAATGCACCACATCCGGCCTAAATGCCGAATATGGTGCATTTTGTCAAACGCTTCTGCCTGGCGCAGATGCCATAAGTGTAATTTTGAATAAATTACTTTCTTACGAGCACCCATCTGACACTGGCGGATATTTTTTGTTTCAGGCAATGGAAATCACCGCTGCCTTCCTGTTCGTTCCTGCTTCAGACAATTTTCTAAAAGTTCATCCATTTGTCGATAATCTTCTGAACTTAAATCGTCTTCCCGATAGCGAAACAGGTTGTATTTTTCTGTAATTTGAGTACAATTAGTATTTTTTGTTAAGTTTTGTTCTTTTTGTAATATTTCCAGTGTTGTATCTGAAGGCAAAACCTGTCCTCCCTGCAGATTGATCCAGCGCACCAACAGATGATACCCTGTCCGAAACCGCTGAGGAATCAACTCCATTCGGCAATAGCGGCGGTAACTCCGTTTCCAGCGTTTCCAGCTATCCTGATCTCGATCATGCGCTGTTGCCTGAATTTCTTCTTGAGACAATTCCTGTTCCCAATCCCGGTAATATTCGCTCTCTCCAGACCTTTGACGGGAGATTCCCGTTCTTCCCATCCAGGAGCGAACCAGTTCCATTACTCGCAGAAACAATCTGCGCAAAAAGGCACCGATTTGCCGCCTTTTCCAGATGATTACCACTAAAACAGCGATCAGCATCAAAAACAAATAAAATTCCGCTGGAAGCCCGCTTCGCGTCTCCCCTTCTGTCAATCCGGAAAAATCCACTTCACCGGAGGCCATGGATTCCCCTTCTGAATCAGGAAACAGACTGCCTAACCACTGAATAAACTGTATGATCCCGCGGATTCCCCCGAGGACCAAACCACCCAGCCAGCGAAGTCCTTTTGCCAGTTCACCCCGGAAACAAAATCCCAGTACCACCACAATAAATACTACCAAAACCAAAACCATGTTGTACCATCGCACCTTTTGGGGCAGATGTTCTAACTTGTGGCGGCGGCGTTCCAACATATAGTCCAGGTTTGCCTGATTTCGAATCACCACATAGCACAAAATCATAGCCAGGTAAAAATATGCAAAATAGGAGGATTCAAAACTGCCTCCCCAGGTTCTCCGGTAAACCCACAAAAATAAAAGCACCGCTACATTGATGCCAGAACCCAATAAAATAGGCTTTCCGTCAGCAAATTCCTTATACTCCCTGGAAACGGCATAAAGACTCCATTCTGTAGAAAACGCAACAAATATTCCCATTAGGATACGCTTCAAAACATTTCCAGACCCATAATGACAAAATCCGCCCAGAAAAGCAGCAATCGCCATACCCAAATACAATCCATTTTTCACATAAGCACTGCATTTGTTCTGCTGTTCCAGGTATTGCAGAAGATATCCAATCCCGTAAGAAACTCCTCCTACAAGCACAAAAATAAGCCAATAAAAAATACTGTTCTTCCCATGGTATCCGTCTAAAAACACACAAAGCAATGCTGCAATAGGATACAGGAACAAATAGGAGCTGATCACCGCCATGATTTTAAGCATTTTTTGAAATTTAGACGGCATATTCTACCCCTCCTTTTTCCTGTTCTGGCTGAAATCGACTGTCAAGGCAAAACACTTCACAGTCATCCACCAGTTGAGAATTGTCGATTTTGCCAGTTACAAAAATTTTCACATGGCTTCCCATGGCTGTTTTTCTTCTGGCAAACTCATATATTTCGGGACATACATACGCTGTCACCAACACAAAGTCGGTAGCGTCAGTGCGGTCATACAGTTCGTTGAGATAATCGGGAAAATTTTGGGTGCTTTTTAAAGGGATCCTTGCCAAAATGCGGTACAGTTCCAAAATATACTCTCTTCCCCAGGATTCCCCTACTGCAATAGAGCTTCGGTCATCCCAGAGACTGGCATTGGCAAAAAAGCGCAGGGGAAGCTGTTCTGTGGCGGTCTGCTCAAATACTGCCGCACAGACCCGAATGGCATCTTCCACATAGTCCTGATCAATGACTTCTGTATTTTCAAACGCTCGGGACTGAATATTTAAAATCACCGCTACATTTTGACTGGAGGTACATTCCTGATGATGCACCATCATCTTTTGTTCCTTGGCAGTCGCTGCCCAATGAATTCGGTTCATAGCTTCCCGTCCAGTATATTCCTGAACTCCTGCCAACCAGAAAGGGTCTTCCAGCAGACGCCGGCGCACCACTACATCGCCGGAATAATATCTGGGACAGCAAAACTCTGTTTCCAGTTCCAAAGGTTTGGGGAGTACCAAAACATGAGAATCCACTTGGGCTGGCTGTGACAGCAGACTGTTTCCCAAAAGATCACTGCTTACCAGAACCACTTTTTGCACAGCGTACTCTCCCCGCTTTAAGCAGGTTACTTTCCAGCTTCGATTCAGCTTTCGGTAACCTCGAACGGAAAAAAAGCTGGGCACAAACCGAGTTTTATCTGCAACCGAAGACTGGGCACCGGCAAAATCCAAATAACAAGAAGTGGTAATTTCCGACTTAAACCACGGAACCGGAAGCCATTTTCGGTTTACAATCTCTTCAATTAGTTGAATTTCGTCCCCTTCCGTGGCTTCCTCTGTACTCAGATAACACCGATAGTCCAATTTACGGAAAGAAAACTTGGAAAACAGCTGATTCTGTATCCAGACTACCACCCCAATGACCAATAAAAGCGCGATAAATTCCATAACACTTATTCTCCTAAAGACCCCGTAGGTGTCTGAGGTTCTATAGGCGTCTGGGTCTGCAGCAAAATCTGCCGGATATATTCTTTGGCAGAACCAGCGCTCTGCATAATATTCTGTCCCTTTACAATGATACGGTGAGACAGCACGTCCGCTGCCACTGCTTTCACGTCATCGGGAATCACATAATCCCGTCCTTCCATGGCGGCCCAAGCCTGTGCACCTCTCATCAAGGCAAGGGTACCTCGAGGGCTGACGCCCAACCGGATTTTATCATGATTTCTGGTAGCATCCGCAATGGCTACCATATATTCTTTTAAAGGATCACTTACCTTTACCTGGCGCACTGCCTGTTGCGCCTGTGTAATGGTTTCGCCGTCTGCTACCGGCTGGAGTGTTTCCATAGGATTCGTGTGAGAAAATTCAGAAAGCATTTGGGTTTCATAGGCAGTACCAGGATATCCCACTGCCAGCTTCATAAAGAACCGGTCCAGCTGTGCCTCTGGCAGAGGGAAGGTCCCCTGAATTTCAATAGGGTTTTGGGTGGCAATTACAAAAAACGGCTGTGCCATGGGATAGGTTACACCATCTACTGTGACCTGATGTTCCTCCATACATTCCAGCAAACTGGACTGGGTTCGTGGAGTAGCCCGGTTAATTTCATCCCCAAGCATAATATTCGTGAAGACAGAACCAGGTTTAAAATGAAATTTTCCTTCCTTCTGATCGTAAAAATTAATTCCGGTCAAATCAGACGGCAACAAGTCCGGAGTAAACTGCACCCGCTTAAAGCCACAGTCCACAGATTTTGCAAGAGCTTTTGCCAAAGTAGTTTTTCCGGTTCCTGGAATATCTTCTAAAAGCACATGTCCACCGCACAAAAGACAAAGTACGGTTTTGCGGATCATGTCCTCTTTTCCTTTCATTACAACAGATACATTTTCTACAATTTGATGGGTTAATTTCTGAATTTCTTCCGGACGCATAATGGTTCCTCCTAACAACAATATTTTGATAAAATAGCTATAAGTTATTATACTTCTAATTTATTTTTTAGTAAATAGTATTTTTATCGTGTATGATAAAAATACGACGTTTTGCTGTTTTCCATTACAGTATAACCTGCTTTTAAAGTGCAAGATATCATGGTTTTTTGATTATATTATGGATGAATAAGCTTCAATACAACTACTGGTTGTATTTTTTGCAACAGTAGGTTGAGCGGTTTCAACCACCGTTCCCTTCCTTTTTCACAGGAAGCGGGATATAATAGGGACAGGAAAACACAGAAAGGAACCATACTATGAAAAAAACATTAGGTGAAAAAATATATGAACTGCGAAAAGCAAACCAGCTTACACAGGAAGAACTGGCGGAAAAAACCAACGTTTCCCCTCAGGCTGTCAGCAAATGGGAAAAAGATTTGAGTATTCCTGACCTGCCGGTACTGATTGACCTGGCTGACCTTTTTGAAGTTTCCTTGGACTATCTGGTTCGAGAAAAAGAGGAAACCGTCCGATTTGTCCCCCAAGAACAGCGGAAAAATTTAGAAGAGATGTTCCTGCGCATTCATGTTCACAGTGCAGACGGGGATCGTATTAAAGTAAACCTCCCTCTGGCACTGATCAAAATGGTATCTGAAATACAATCTGTTTTACCCCAAATTAACGGCAGTGATATCCTTCAGAAACTGGATTTTCAGCTGATTATTTCCCTCATTGAAAGCGGGGCTATGGGAAAACTGATTGAAATTGACGGCGCTGACGGAGATCGTGTGGAGGTCACTGTAGAATGAAAATCCGTATCAGGACTCGAGAAATAAAACTTTCTCTCTGGTTTCCCAACAATCTCATTTTCAGCAGACTGGGGCTGATCATAGGATTTCAGATTGCCAAAAGATATGTGGATATTTCAAAAATAAACCAACAAGCTGTGCTCAGGCTGCTCAAGCAGTTTCGCCGGTATCGAGGGCTTCGTCTTGTTGAAATAGAGTCCAAAAGCGGCGAACAGATCGTCATTACCCTATAAAATCAAACAACGAAAAAGCGTCATTGCTTTCGGGGATTACCCAAAACAATGACGCTTTTCCTTTATCACAGGCAAAAAAGACAAATGCTTTTCTGCTGTTTATTTTTTAATCATGTATCCTGCATCAGACAGTGCTTTGCGGATTTCAGCAATATGCTCATAATCACGGGTCTCCATGACAATCCGAAGACAGCAGGCATTGATATCAGTTCCTTCGCTGGCACGGTCATGATGAACAGATACCACATTTCCGCCTTTTGCTGCAATGATAGAAGATACCCCTTCCAGCTGACCTGGCTTATCCAAAAGTTCAATGGTCAAATCAGCGGAACGGCCGGCTTTCAATAAACCGCGGTTAATTACACGGGACAGGATGGTTACGTCAATGTTGCCGCCGGATACCACGCAAACCACATTTTTCCCCTGAATTGGAACTTTATTAAACATGGCGGCTGCTACAGAAACTGCACCTGCTCCTTCTGCAACCATCTTCTGCTGTTCAATCAAAGCTAAAATTGCGGTAGCAATTTCATCATCAGTAACTGTTACAATTTCGTCTACATACTGGCTGCAGATTTCAAAGGTATTTTCTCCTGGTTCTTTTACAGCAATCCCGTCTGCAAAAGTAGAAACACTGCTGAGGGTTTCAATCTTATGATCGTGAACAGAGTTATACATGCTGGGAGCCCCTGCTGCCTGCACACCGTATACCTTTACCTTTGGATTTAAGGATTTTACTGCAAACGCCACACCGGAAATCAGACCGCCGCCGCCGATTGGAACAATGACAGCGTCCACATTATCCATTTTTTCCATAATTTCCAGTCCAATAGTTCCCTGACCGGCAATGACATCAATATCGTTAAACGGATGAATAAAGGTATACCCTTTTTCATCCCGAAGTTCCAAAGCTTTTTGATAAGCGTCGTCATATACCCCTTTTACCAGGCATACTTCCGCTCCATACCGTTTGGTCGCTTCTACTTTGGAAATCGGCGCACCGTCCGGCAGACAGATCAAAGATTTGATACCGTTTTTGGTAGCAGCCAAAGCAACCCCTTGCGCGTGGTTTCCTGCAGAACAGGCAATAACACCTTTTGCTTTTTCTTCGTCGCTGAGCTGAGACATTTTGTAGTAAGCACCGCGAACTTTAAAAGAACCGGTTACCTGCAAATTTTCAGTTTTCAGGTAAATATTGCAGTCCGGATTAATATTCGGTGCGTAAATCAGGTCGGTTGGGCGAATGACATTCTTCAACACATAAGAAGCATGATAGATTTTGTCTAACGTTAACATAAAAAATTCCCTCTCTTCATGGATTGGTTTCGCCGGCTGACAGTAATAAAAGTGCTATCCGACAAAAAAGCCTTCGTCTCTTTTGATTAGAGACGAAGGCTTGTATCAAGCATCCGCGGTACCACTCTGATTGCCTGCAAAACTGCAGACCGCTTACTGTACATCTGACAATGCACTCCCCGATAACGGTGGGAATCCGTATCCGCTTACTCAAATTTCTTCGGCAGATCTGCTCAGGGGTGATCCGGTATCAGGTTTTCCTGCCGTCTTACACCAACCGGCGGCTCTCTGAAAAGACTTGACCTGTCCTGCTCCCCTTCATGGCATTTGATTTTTTCCTTGTTATTTATCATAAACCTTTCCACGGCATTTGTCAAGAACTCATTCTGTTACCGATCCATTTCGCTTTGAATACCAGTAGCTTGATGAGCCAAAATAATCCTTTTCACTTCTTCCCTATCGGTCAGAGGCAGATCGCCAAACACTGTGTTTTTCAGTGCCGCCATAGCATTTCCGTACTGTACCGCCTGCTGACAGTCCCCGCAGAGAATTCCATACAAAGCGCCTGCCACAAAAGCGTCACCGCTGCCAATCCGGTCAATCACTTGGATTCCCTCATAATCCGGTTCTGTATAAAAAGTTTTGCTGTCTGCCTCATAAATCACAGAACCAAAATGATGGCAGGTGGGTGAAACCACTGTCCGCCGGGTAGTGCCTACAACAGAAACACCATATTCCTCGCAGTAACTTTTCATAATGTCTTCCAGTTTTCCGGACTTATGAAACATACGGCGGGAGGTTTCCTCAGAGATAAACAGAATATCCACCATCGGCAAAATTTCTGTAATGGTTTGATACGCTTCTTCCTCGCTCCAAAGGTTTGCCCGGTAGTTCACGTCAAATGAGATTTTGGCGCCGCCATCCCGAAAGCGCTGAATCAGTTGTTTTGAAACCTGCCGGCAGGCTTCGCTGATGGCAAGGGAAATTCCACTGATGTGAAACAGTCTTGCTTTTTCAAACAGTTCCTCTGGAAAATCGCTGATTACAGCACGGTTTACAGAAGAATTTTTCCGGTCATAAACCACACTGGGCTTTCTAGGCAAAACACCCTGTTCATAAAAATACAGCCCCACTCTGGCCTGCTCATCCCGGTCAACGGCAATGAAACTGTCATCCACACCGGCAGCCCGCATTTGCTGACGGATAAACTGGCTCAAAGCATGATCCGGCAGTTTTGTAAGCATAGCAGTTTTCATACCCAGCCGGGAAATTCCGGTAAGCACATTCAGTTCTGCTCCTCCTGCATGTTTTAAAAGAGAGTCGCTGAACGCCAGTTTCTGCTGATCAGGAGGTGTCAGCCTCAGCATTACTTCCCCAAAACTCACTGCGTCAAACATAGAATTCATCTTTTACACTCCCTTCGCCATGAGGTGCACTGCAAATCCGGCCACAGAATTTTCAAGATAAATAAACCGTTTTTCTCCCTGCTCTGTATAAACTGCGGTGGACTCATCAAAGGTGTATCCCCGGCTTTCCAAATATCGCTGCGCCCGCTCTACACTGTTGGTGGAGATTCCAAGATGCCCTTTTTCTCCTCGGCTGATTCCCTTCATAATTTCAATCTGACTTCCTGCAAAGAAGGACTTTTCCCCTTCTGTTTTATTCCAACCCAAAAGAGCAGTCAGTTCTTCTGCCTGCTGCACCGCCTGTTCCCCTCCGGAAACACCAATATGATCCAGCTTCAGATCCAGCATGGTTTCCACAGCCTGACGGGTCAGCTGTTCAATCTGGGCAAAATCCCCGGAACGAATCAATTCTTCTTTCACCATCCAGCTTCCGCCGCAGGCAAAGATTTTCGAAAATCCCAAATACCGGTTTAAGTTGGACAGATTAATTCCTCCGGTAGGCATAAACTTCATCTGATGATACGGAGCAGACATGGCTTTGAGCATGGGAAGTCCTCCTGCCGCTTCTGCAGGGAAAAACTTTACCGCAGTCAATCCCAATTCAATCGCCCGCTCTACGTCACTGGGAGTAGCACATCCGGGGATGATCGGATATCCCTGTTCTAAACAATAAGAAACCAGATTGGGATTCAGTCCTGGGCTCACCAGAAATTTTGCTCCCGCCTGGATGGCATCGTCTGCCTGCTGGCGAGTCAACACGGTTCCCGCCCCGACTAACATCTGGGGATATGCCTGTGTCATAGCACGGATGGCATCTTTTGCTGCCTCTGTGCGAAATGTCACTTCTGCACAGGGCAGTCCACCCCGACACAAAGCTCCTGCTAAATTCACTGCATCAGACGCTTTTTGAATGGTAACGACTGGGATAATCCCCAAACGATACATCTGCTGCTGTAACTGATTCATGACGACCTCTCCTATTTGCATTTATTTTCTGTATCCTATTATATCATTCAATGAATGCAAAATCTTTGCCAATCTCATATATTTTATTGCAAATCTTACACCAAGTAGATATAATAAAGCTAACACATCCAGGAGGGATTTTATGAAAGAATACCTGCTTTGTCAGCCTGCCATTGACGACTGTATTTCTAAAAAACGATTTACCATTGCAGCTTTGTATACCGATCAAAAAACTTTGGATATGCATATGCATGATTGCTGTGAAATTTATTTTGCTCTTTCTGACGGCAACCGATTTTTTATTGATGAAAACTGGTATGAAATTTCAAAAGGCGACCTGTTTGTGATCAATCCCTATGAAACCCACCATGTATTTGAACAAAAGGGCGGTCTGCACGAACGGTATGTTATCTCTGTCCATCCGGAATTTTTAACTCGCCTTTCTCTGCCTGATACAGATTTATCCCAATGCTTTCTCCATCCGGAGCACTTTGTACATAAGGTATCCCTGAATAAAGAACAGCAGCGCCGTTTTCTCTATCTCATCCACAAAATTTCCGCCGCAGAAGGATACGGCGCTGAACTTTTGGAAAACTGTGCTTTCTGTGAATTGATGATTCTGGTAAACCAGCTGTTTTTACAGCGGGAAGCTTCCCACAGCCAGTCAGAAGTTCCCGCCTACCATCATCTGATCCAGGAAATTATGGCATACATTGGTCAGAACATTACCGGGGATCTCAGTTTGGATACCATTGCCGCTCATTTTTTTATCAGCAAATCTTATCTATGCCGTTTGTTTAAACATGAAACCGGTACTACCATCAGCAAATATGTGACCACCCGAAGATTAAATCTCGCCAAATCCCTTCTGGTATCCGGATACAGTGTCAGCGAAACCTGTGAACAAACTGGTTTTCAAAATTATTCGAATTTTATCAAGGCCTTCACCAAAGCGGTGGGAATTTCCCCAAAAAGATATGGCAAATACAGCGGTATATAACCTGACTGTACAACTTTATTCCACCACATTATTTTTTACAAATCGCTTGATTAGGCTTGAATTTTTTTCAACTTATTATAAATTCACAAATTGATTTTTTGATTTTCATGTATATTTTACCAAACTTCTTTTTATATTTGTATAGACATTTAAAAAACTTCTGTTATAATAGAACCTGGAATGATTCACTATACGGAAATAAAATAAAAGAAAGGAAATCATTATGTCAACCAAAATTTTATACAGCAACGAAAAAATGGATGTTGAATACCGGGTCAATGACCAGCTGCAGCTGCAGCTCATTGATTTTTCCCCAAAAGGCCGGGGGAAAAAAATTGCTCTGGATGATTCCCGAAGCTTTGCTCCGGTTTTTATCCGCTGCACTGGACGGGACAGCTCTGCTCATCGGTCTTATAAACACGATGCAGGAAATGTTGCCTTATATTATGACGAACGGGAAGAATATCAAAATAACCTGGGAAAAAAAGTAGAGTTTAAACTCAGTTCTGATGATGGAGTAGAGGTTGTTTATCATATCCAGTTCTTTACTGGAATTGCCATGGTTCGCAGCTGGTCTACTGTTACAAACCATACCAAAGAAGATTTAGGATTAGAACAGGTTTCTTCCTTTGTTTATTATGGACTGTGCAAAAACGGCGAACTGCCTTTCTATGAAAAAACAGATGTGTACCTGCCGCAGAACAGCTGGTACTGTGAAGCACAGTGGAAAAAATTTGATATTGAAGATTTGGGCATTAACCGGATGCTTCACACTGGAAACTGTGCTCCAGGAGAAAGCTATTACCGTTATTCCTACGGAAACTACGGTTCCTGGTCTACCAATGAATTTTTGCCTATGGGATATGTTCATGACCGTGAAACAGGCGAAACCTATTTCTGGCAGATTGAATCCAGCTGCGGATGGAACGCAGAATACAGCACACAGGAACCGAATACCCTATATGCCAGCCTGTGCGGACCTACGGAAGCAGAAGGCCATTGGTGGAAAAATTTAAAACCGGGCGAAAGCTTTACCACAGTTCCCGCCGCATTCGGTGTAGTACAGGGAGGAATTTCTGAAGCTACCGGAGAATTGACCCGTTACCGCCGGGCAATCCGTCGGCTGAATCAGGATGACCTGAAACTGAACGTGGTATTCAACGACTACATGAACTGCTTGTACGGTGATCCTACCGAAGAAAAAGAAAAGAAAATTATCGATATTGCCGCCAGTCTGGGATGCGAATATTACTGCATCGACGCCGGATGGTATGATAAAGGCCACTGGTGGAACCGTGTAGGTGAATGGAAAGAATCTCCGGAACGTTTTCCAAACGGTTTAAAAGCTGTATTGGACTACGCCCATTCCAAAGGGATGAAAACCGGATTGTGGATTGAAATGGAAGTCATGGGCGTGGCTTGTCCTCTGTCCAGCGACCTTCCTGACAGCTGGTTCTTCCAACGACACGGCAAGCGCCATGTAGAACGGGAACGTTATTTGCTGGATTTCCGGAATCCGGAAGTGCGGGCATACCTCAACAGTGTATTTGACCGGCTGATCAACGACTATGGCGTAGAATTCTTTAAAGTAGACTACAACGACACCACTGGATTTGGAACTGATTATCAGTCCGACAGCTGCGGCGACGGTCTTTTGGAACATGTACGCTGCCTGCATCAGTGGTACCGGGAATTGTATGACAGATATCCAAATTTGGTTATTGAAAACTGCGGCAGCGGCGGACAGAGAATGGATTATGGCATGCTGTCACTGCAAAGCCTCCAGTCCACAAGCGACCAGACCGATGTTGTTTGGAATGCACATATTGCCGCCAATGTAGCTAGTGCTGTTACTCCAGAACAGGCAGGAATGTGGGTTTATCCTTATGAAGACAACCGGGAACACGTGATTCTGAACATGGTCAACGGATTGTTGCTGCGCCCATATGTAAGCGGTCAGGTATGGAATCTATGTGAATCTTCCCTGGATTTAATGCGGGAAGGAATCAGCTTGTATAAACAGATCCGCGCCCAAGTAAGAGATGGTCTGCCATTCTTCCCTCTGGGATTTGTACAGGTAAAAGACCCGGTTGCAGCATATGGTTTAGACTGTGGAAAAACCATTTATTTATCTGCTTTCGGCTTAGAACAGGATCATATGTCCATTCCGCTGAATCTGAAAGGTGCGGTAGAATCTGTAAAGGTTATTTACCCCAGCACAGAAGATTGCCAATATACATTAGAAGATCAAACACTGCATATTACCTTCCCTCAGACAAAATGTGCCCGGTTGTTTGAAATCAAATTGTCTTCTCTGGATTCATAAATTGAAAGATAACCCGAAACCAATTGACTTCGGTGCGCATTCTGTCAGTAAAGCGGAAATTATTAGCTTTTACCCTTGAGCTGACAGAATATGAGCGCAGCGTCAGCGATCCACCGCTAGGTGGTGCAGTTTTTCCTTGTGATCCACTTTATCCACAAGATAAGCGCCGCAAACTTTATGTTTGCGGCGCTTACTTTTTGCCAATATCAAAAATAATCTCAGCAATCTTCTGCAGATTCTTTTTTTATCTTAAAAATTGCCCGCAAAATACCGGAAAGAAATTTTGGACTTTTCCACACAACGATTTTCATTGAAACAATTCCCCTTTCTTACTTACGGCAGAAAAATAATTCCCGCTAAAATCATGAGAATGGATGCAACCAAAAGAACACTGGGGCATATACAGCATAACAGCCCAAACAATCCGCCGCCGATCAGCACACCGCCCCTGGGCATCTTATTCCTTTTATTTCTCATGGAAATACGCCCCCTTTTTCTGTTCTGGATGCCTTATTCTATGCAAATAAAAAGAAAATGGTTCATTTTTTCAAAAAAGAATCATTAACGCAAAAAACCGGTGCTGCAAAACTTTGTTTGCAGCACCGGTTCGTTCTATAGACTGTTTATCTTAACAAGGGATTTATTTCTTGCGGTATCCGCATTTTGGACAAATACCATCTTTATTCAGTGCAATTCCGCACAGAGGACAGCGGTCAATCTGATTGTTGGTAGTAAATTCTGCAGATGCAGCATTTACGCCGCTGGTAAATGTAATTTTTGCAATGTTCAGCTTATCCTTTAACAGGTCGTAAACAATCTTGATCATACCTTCTACTGTCAAGGTTTCTTTTGTTACAACCAGACGGCAGTCAGGATATGCAGTAGCCAAATCGGTCTGGAAAGCTGGTCCTTTCATCTGATTTTGCGGTGCGCCATCCCGGATTCCCTGTTCTTCATATACTTTTAATACTGCCGGCAACAGCGGATCATCTTCCCGTAAAATCAAAGCATGGTCAAAGTTTTTCAAAACAGACCAAGCTGTTTTCTGAATCTCATTACATGGGAATACCATGTTAACTCCTGGTTCAATGGTATCTTCTACCTCAATGGTCAAAACGCCAGTGTGACCGTGAAGATACTGAGCTTCTCCCTTAAATCCATAAAATCTGTGGGCATACTGTAAATCTAATGTTGTGATACTTCTCATGATGTAGACCTCCTTTTTTATATTTATGAGTCTTCTGACTCACATAAGCTAGATTCTGCCGTTTGTTTTGCACGGCACTGTGGACAAAGGTACTGAACTTTCAGGTCATAGCCTTCAATGGAAAAACCCATTTGCTGTTCCAATTGTGCGGTAATATCAGACAGATAAATATCAGACAATTTCCCACAGCAGCGGCAGATTAAGTGATCATGCCGGGTATTTTTATCGTAGCGATCTGGGGATCCTTCAATGCTAATTTTTCGAATTTTCCCCTGCTCATAAAGATGATTCAGGTTATTATAAACCGTAGCCAGTACCACTGACGGATAGCTTTCTTTTAACTGAAAGAAAACCTGCTCCGCCGTCATATGTTCTTTCGAAGTATTGATCATTTCTAAAATAATATTTTCGTATCGCATCTTCTGTCACCAAACTTAGAATTATTCTATTTCTAATATAATTGATCTTTTTATGTTTGTCAAGGCTTACGCAAAAAGTTAAAAAATTCTTTTTATTTTATACAAATTTAGTCTTTTTATTGCGTTGACACATTGATTCTATAAAAAAGAGAGCGCCGCAAACCTTGGTTTGCGGCGCTTCAACTTGTCGATAAAGTATATTGCAAGAAAAAGTTGTACAAACTTTGTCTTTTTGGGATATCTAAGGGGCGTGAGCCCCTTAGACCGTCGGAGACAAATTTTTTGTTTTTCTTTTGTGGGCTTACGGCGGACAGTGTCCCCTGACCACGCCTGCACCATTTCTTTTGATGGCCAAAAGAAATGGAAAGAAAAGGCCACCAGAGGGGCGTCCTCCGGAAATATATGGCTAGTCGGCCTGCCCCTCTGGACACCCCAAGTGTTGTCTGTACACTTGTGCAAAACGGTTGTTTTCTGGAAAGCGCTACGGCGCTCAGACTTTCAGTTTTGCAACCGTATGAAGTTTAAAGAAAGACTAATAAGCACTTTTATCCAGTACTTATTTTTTAACTGGGGCACACTTTTTCTGCAGCCACAGTTTTTCTTCTTCTGTCAGATGTGGGGTCAATTTTTCCAGAACCATCTGGTGATAATCATTCAGCCAGCTGATTTCTTCTTCGGTCATCAGATCTGTCACCAGAGGTGTGGTGTCAATCGGAACATAAGTAAAGGCTTCAAAACACAAAAATTGACCGTATTCTGTCTTTTTCCATTCTTTACACAGAATTTCATTTTCAATCCGGATTCCCACCTGATTTTCTTCATAGATACCAGGTTCATCAGTCAAGGTCATACCAGGAACCAAAACCACATGGTTATTGGCACGCAGGCTCTGCGGTCCTTCATGAACAGCACCTACAAAGCATACACTGTGTCCGGTGCCGCAGCGGTAATCCAAACCTTCTTTCCAAAGCTGAATACGAGACAGCGCATCAATATTGCCGCAGGTAATGCCGGAAGGAAATTTGGCAGAAGACAATCCAATATGAGCCTTTAAAACCCGAGTGTAGAAAATTTTATCTTCTTCGGACAAAGCACCCACTGCATAAGTACGGGTAACATCGGTGGTACCATCTTCATACTGCCCACCGCAGTCACAAAGGAGGAATCCATGCCGTCCAATCACAGAACAGTTTTCCTCTGTAGGATGATAGTGCATCATGGCCGCGTTGGCACCATATGCTGCAATAGTTACAAAGCTTTCATCCAAAAACAGAGGCTGCTGAGAACGCCAATGACGGAGCATGCGGCTGACATCCATTTCGGTCAGCAGTTCACCCTTTTCCAGCCGGGATTCCAATTCCATCTGGAACCGTACCATAGCGATCCCGTCTTTTACATGAGCGTTGATGATACTTTTAATTTCCTGAGGATTTTTAATCCCTTTCATCAGCTGAATTGGGTCTGTTCCCGGAACCACTGTAATGGCTTCATTTTCTTCCATTGCCTGAAGCAAGCTGTAGTTTACTGCCGCTTTGTCAAACAGCATCGCAGTAGGAGCAGAGATCTCTTTTACTGCATCCAAAGCTTTTTCATATGGGAGCAATGTAATTCCGTCTTTTTCCAGTTCTGATTTTACCTGTGCAGGAACCCGATCCAGATTGGTGAAAAATACCGCTTTTTCTTTTTCTACCAGACAGAAAGACAAAACATATGGAGTATTTGCCACATCATCTGCCCGCACATTTAAAAGCCATGCAATATCGTCCAGACGGGTTACCATCATGCTGTCTGCGCCCAGTTCTTTCAGCTTACCCTTTAATTCCTGAATCTTTTCTCCAGCGGTTTTTCCTGTATGAGCCACATCCAATAAATAACACTGGGTGGCAGGCATAGCCGGACGATCAGCCCATACAGTAGGGATCAAATCTAGAGAATGAATGGTGATGTTTTTTTTGCCAAGAACATCAGACAATTCCTGTACAAAACCAGCAGAGTTTGTCATACCATCCAGTCCCATAACTGTGCCGTCTTCCAACTGTTCCAGCAGCCATTCTGAAATACTGGGAACCCCTGGTTCGCCCTGGCGCATCAGCTGGATTTCGCTGTCCTCAATCTGGCGCTGTGCCTGAATAAAGTACCGGCCGTCTGTCCAAAGTGCACTTCCGGTTAAAGTAACTGCCAATGTGCCGGCAGAACCATTAAAACCAGAGCAAAAAGAACGGCTTTCCCAATAAGCGGGAGGGTACTCACTCATATGTGGGTCTCCGGAAGGAATCAGATAACCAGATACTCCATTTTCCTTCATTGCCGCCCGCAGTTGAGCCAGAATTTCATTTGTCTTTGACATTTCTATCTCTTCCTTTCAAACTTTAATTTTCTTTTGTTATAAATACAGCGATATCTTAATATCAAATTTTCGTTTTACAATGTTTCTAGTACTTTTTCACTGTTTGTCTGTTTTTGGGTCTTGGTCCTAGAAAACAGAGCCGCCGCAGCTGCCGCAGCAATTCCGCCTACCAGTTTTGCCACCAAAAAAGCAGTCACCACCTGTGAGGTGCTGATACTGGCCATAAATGCTAGCTGTCCTCCAAAAACAAACGCTCCGCTGACACTGAACGCCGCATTCATTGCCTTTCCCTTAGCGTCCATTTTTGCAAAAAAGGGCAGCATAGCCACATTGGTGGCAAGACAGCCAAACAGTCCCACTACTGCATATTCATTGACACCCAAAAAAACAGCCGCTTTTTTCAGCACCCCTGCACAGTGACGCATGGCTAGCTTACAGGCTACCATAGAACCGCATACCACTGCGGTAATTTTCAAAGAAATAAACAGAGATTCCAAAATCAAATTCTGCGGCACCAATTCCCAATCAGGAAAATATGCGGCAATTACCGCAACTACAAACAGAATAATACTGGCAATCCGAATCAGATTGCCCACCCCAGAAAGAACTTTCACCGAACCAGAGGGAAACAGCACAATCGCCCCATATAAAATGACGCACACGATCAATACAGGCCAAAGACAGTTCCACAGTTCACCAATCCCCATCCCTAAGAAAAGTCCGCCGGGAATCAACCCAAAAGGAATGGTTACAACGCCCCACAAAATTCCTGACATAAAGGCAGGAAACTCTTGTTTTGGCAGTAGGCTCAAAGAAATCGGTATCACAAAACTAATGGTACATCCTAGTGTGGAAGTGATGAGCGCCCCTGAAAAATGACCGATTTTGGAACTAGAAGCCAGGTTCTCTGAAATAGAAAATCCTCCCAAGTCAGGAGCCAGGATGCTTCCGATAATGACAGACGGGTCAAACGGAAGTACCTGAGATAATGCCGCAAATGCTTCTGCATGATTTTGTACAAAAGAAATCCCGATGCTATACAGCCCGGCCATAGAAAGCACCAAAGGCCCCATAGAACTGATTCCCCTGTCAAACTCCTCCGCCAGTCCCATTTTTCCGCCGATAATTTTGTCAATTGCTCCCAGCAAAGAAAAACAAAGCACCACCGCAATAATGACGTTCATACTTTTTTCATTCCCCCTCCGCCAAATTCCACGTCATATACACACATGGCAACGATTTATTTTTATTGTACTCCATTCAAAAACATTTTCAATTACTTTTTTCAAAATATCATCATAATTACAAAAAAATGCTACAAAAACACAAGAATTTACTCGATCCGTATTTTCTCTGTTTTAAAAAGTTTTACAAAAAGACAAAAAGCGAGCCATAACAACTGTACGGCTCGCAAATAAGCAAAGAATCCTATATTTTATAATCCGCCTTTTACTCTGTTAACCGGACTACTATTTAAACATTTTTTTAGCAAATAAAATCAGCGCTACCAGAATGGTAACTGCAACGGACAAAGCCAGCGGGAACCAAACACTGCCAATAAACCAAAGTCCCTGTACGTTCATTCCATAAAAGCTGTAGATAATGGTGGGAATTTCCATCAAAACAGTAATACAGGTCAAAGTTTTCATGATTCGGTTCATGTTGTTGGAAATAATGGCAGAAAAAGCATCCATAGAACGGGACAATGTGCTGGAATAAATATTCGCCATTTCGATTGCCTGTTTTACCTCAATCAATACATCTTCCAGCAAATCCTGGTCTTCTTCATACATCTTAATGACCCGCCCGCGAAGGATTTTCTCCAGAGTAATTTCATCTGATTTCAAAGAAGTGGAAAAGTAAACCAAAGATTTTTCAAATCCCAAAAGTTCCATCAAAAGCTCATTTTTGGTCGCCTGATGAAGCTGATTTTCCAGACTGGAAGAAATTCGGTCAATTTGTTTCAGATACTGCAAAAACCGAGTAGATGCACGGAACAAAAGCATCAGCAAAAACCGTGTTTTCAGTTGAGTGCGAACACCTTTCACTGTTCCGTCAGCCATTTCGTCCAAAATCGGACTGCGCCAGGAAGAAACTGTAACAACATGTGCCTGAGTGATAATAATCCCTAATGGGCGGGTGGTGTAATGCACCGTGTTGTTATCTTCGTTTGCCATCAAGGGAAGGTCGAAAATCACCAGTGTCTGATCGTCTTCCATTTCAATACGGGAAGATTCTTCTTCGTCCAAAGAAGAGCGGACAAAGTCTGCATCCAATTTCAGTTCATCAATCAAAAAAGACATTTCTTCTTGATTGGGAGAAATGGCACGAATCCAGCAGCCATCTTCCAGCCGTGGCAGCTGAACTACTTTATTGTTTTCTGTTTTGTAAAAAAAGATCATCAGCAAACAGCCTCCTAAAAACGTTGTTTGCCGCTTGGGAAAAGCACAGCTAATGTCTTTCTGCTGCGGAAGACAAAAACTCTGCCATTCCAAACCGGCGTTTTACTTGACCGCTATCAAGAGCAGGGCCAGGTTTCATTTTTTGTCTTCCTCCTTTACCAATATGATAAAAATTGATCTTATGCACACTAGGTTTATTATACCATACAACATTCTGTTTGAGAATAGATATTTTCTGCCCTTCCAATAGAATTTTTTCTTCCAAAAAGCTGGTTTTTCAATCATAATTAATAGATTTCCGTCTATGATAATAAGAGAAAACAAAAGGGAGCGTATTTATGCGACAGGAAAACCGATTCTATGCAAAAAATTCCAGAGAAAATTCATTAAAAACTCTGATTATCCCCATCTTATCCATAATTCTGTTTGTCTATGCCTTGTTCCAGTGGAAAACCATCTTTACAGGGTTTCAGTGGCTGATAAAAGTATTATCCCCCTTTTTTGCCGGCATTGCCATCGCTTTTATTTTTAATATTCCTGTTACCTGGCTGGAAAAGAAATTGTCTTCCCATTTTTCCCCCAGTTCCAGAAAATCCCGGCATACCATTCGTATTATCAGTATTTTTCTCACGCTGGCTGTTGCTGCCGCCCTTTTCGCTGCACTGTTATTTTTGCTTATTCCTCAATTAATCCGTTCGGTGACTGCCATTACAGAAAAAGCCCCTATTTACGCAAAACAAATACAGCTGTGGATTAATGAGCTGATGAATAGGGTACCTTTTCTCAAAGAAACTATGGAAGCTTTATTTGGGACCACTGCCTGGCAGGAACTTGACTGGTTTGGGATGGTATCCGGTTTCACCGACTTTACTGCTGCGTTTATGAATACGCTGGGATCTGTTATTTTGGGAATCAGCTCCGGTATTTTTCGATTTCTATTCAGTTTGCTGTTTTCCATATATATGCTTCTTCAAAAAGAAGCCCTGATCATCAACATCCGGCGAGTGCTATATGCGTTTTTACCTTGGAAAACCGCCGCAAAAATCATCCATTTGGGGCAGCTCGCAAACCAGATTTTTTCCGGTTTCATCTCCGGACAATGCACTGAGGCGTTCATTTTAGGGCTCCTCTGCTTTTTGGGTATGGGAATTTTAGGACTTCCTTACAGTGCTTTAATCAGCGTATTTGTGGCGCTTACCAGTCTGATTCCCGTATTCGGTGCTTATTTCGGCGCTGTTTTCGGCTGCCTTTTATTATTTCTGTCAAAGCCCTGGGACAGCGTGATTTTTCTGATCTTTTTTATTCTGCTTCAAAATATTGAAGGAAATTTTATCTACCCCAAAGTCGTAGGCAATTCGGTAGGACTGCCTGGGCTATGGGTGATGTTTTCAATTTTAATTTTTGGAGATCTGTTTGGATTTCTGGGAATGCTCATTGGTGTTCCTGTTTGTTCCCTATTGTACCGAATTTTGAAGGAATCGACCCATCACCGATTGAAAAAGAAACACATTAATCCCAAAGAGGCAGCACAAGGATGTGTAGGCGTTCGCAGTAATGTTCCACAAACCAAACTTGTGCAGGTAGAGAGCAAAACCAAGTTTTCAAAACCATAAATTTGTGAAAGTATCATATTGCTATTCTGTACGTTCACTGATAAAATAAATGTGTTCTTAATGTATTTTTCAAGCAGAGTAGGAATTTGCGCGTGTACCTGCAAAGGTACGAAGTGCCATTTGGACGGGGAGTTGCCAAATGGACGAAAAGGGATTTTCCCTGCGGTGCAGATTTCGCATCCCGCTGCTGCATAATCGAGGCAGTGCCTCCTTATGTGGCAAATTTTGCTTTAAAGGAGGTTGTCTGCATGAAAAATTTATTTGAAACATTTCAATCATCCGCAAAAGAACTGAAAAAACCGGTTACAGTGGCGATTACCGCCATGCTGCTGGCACTGAACATGGCAATTAAATCTTTTACCATTCCAGTGGGCAGTTTTATGAAAATCGGTTTTTCTTTCTTGACCAACGCTGTGTGCGGCATGCTGTACGGGCCCATTGCGGCAGGACTGATGGCTGGTGTAGGGGACATTATCGGTTATATGATGAACCCTATGGGACAACCCTGGTTCCCTGGTTTTACTTTGAATGCAGTGCTGGCTGGTATGATCTATGGGGTATTTTTCTACAAGAAAAAAATCACCTTCGCCCGGGCTCTTACTGCCAAGGTACTGGTTTCTGTGGTAGTGAATGTTATCTTAGGAACTTTATGGCTGTATATCCTGTACGGACCTGGTATGTTGACTGCACTTCCTATCCGTGCCATCAAAGAGCTTATTAAATGTCCTGTAGACGCTGCGCTGATTTATTTCTGTGCAAAAGTGCTGCAGCGGGTTTATTCTCCAAACAGAACTGGATCCGGCGCATCATTTTCCTAAACAAGTCAATCATGATAAAAGATAAAAAAGAAGGTGCTGTTTTTACAGCACCTTCTTTTTTATCTTTTACCCTATCCTTAATTTCCTCGGTCACGGGATCGAATCACAATCAATGTCCCGGAGCGAAAAGAAATGGTTGCAGAAGATTCCAAAATCTCATTGCTGACTCCCAACCCAGCAGATTGATTTGTCAGCACAGCATTTTCCAGAGGATACTTCATTCCCACAAGGGTAATCCCCTCGCATCGTTCACTGAAAGAAAACAAAGAAACATAAGGAAAATGGTTCTGATTCAGTACCACGGTTCCAGGATTCAACAGAAACAATTCATTCTGCTCATCCCGAATGGTGGCTTTGATTCCCTGATTCAATAGTACGCTCAGCATCTGCAGATTGGCAATAGTATGATCCAGGCGGCCGCCCAATGCCCCGTAAATCACAAATTCCTGACAGCCCAGCTGGATGCCCTTCCTTACAGCCAACTCCATATCGGTGTCGTCTTTTTCCGGTTTTACCCGGATCACATTAGGGTGTTCCACCGGCAGCCGGTTTGAATCAAAATCTCCCACCAGCCACTGAGGTTCTATCCCCCAAGCCAGCGCATGACGATAGCCCCCATCTGCACAGATAACCACATCTTCCGGTCTCACAGACGGACGCAGCAATTCATAATCCTCAATTGGACCTGCTCCTAAAATAAATCCGATTTTCAAAACCTGCCCCACCCTTTTCTTTCTGTAAATCTTAAAAAGCCGATTGATTTCAGCCGTTTATTTCAATTCCCAGTCTTTAATCTGTTTTGCCTGATCATACAATGCCACATAACTGTCGTGGCGTGACTGGCTGATTTTCCCTTCCGCCAATGCTTCCAGTACTGCACAGCCTTTTTCCACTGTATGGGAACATCCTGTAAAACGGCATTGATCCCAATAAGGTTCAAATTCCCGAAAACAATATTGCAGCTGATCCTTGCGAATCACATCATACTGCATCAAGTCCATAGAACTAAATCCTGGCGTATCTGCCACGTATGCATCGATGTCCTCCAGTTTATAAAGCTCTACATGACGGGTAGTATGCCGTCCTCTGCCCAGCTTTTGACTGACTTCTCCTGTCTGTACCCCAAATCCTGGATACAGCGCATTGAGAAAACTGGATTTTCCCACACCGGTATTTCCTGTAAAAGCAGAAATTTTTCCTGCCAGCAGCTGTTTTGCCTGCTGTTCAAATCCGCCTTTTAAATTGTCTACACACAGCACTTGAAAACCGGCATTGCGGTACACCTGCTCTAATTGTCCGGGATCTTTTAAATCACTTTTGGTAAACACCAAAATCGGTTCAATTCCCTTGTGCTCACTCATGGCAATAAACTCATCAATTACGGTAGTATTAGGAACTGGTTCGCACATGGAAGACACAATAAATATCTGATCCAAATTGGCTAAAGGAGGACGTACCACAAAGTTTTTTCTCTCTTTAATCTGTACAACGGTACCTTTCCCCTTTTCATCCCCTTCAATTACTACCTGGTCTCCTACCACCGGAGAGGTTTCCCGTTTGCGAAACACACCTCTTGCCCGGCATTCAAAGATTTTTTCTGCTGTCTCTACATAATAGAAACCACCCAACGCTTTTACAATCAGCCCTTCTCTTTGTTCCATGCAGCCATCTCGCCTTTGGTTAATACAAAGGTTCTCCTTTCCCTTAAAAATCTGAGCCTTCTCCGTCAAAACTAAGGCGGTGAAGGCTCAAAAAATGATACAACAGTAAATTATTCACTCCACGGAATATCGGTGTTTCCTCCCGGTACCTGGATCGGGTCACCTGTTTCTTCTTCCGGTGAGGACGGTACAGAAACGGTATTTTGCAGTACTCCCTGCGTTACGGTTTTCTGATTTTCTCCTGTATCAAAATTCATGGTAATAATCGCAAAAACCTGACCTTTTACCCGAATAACAATTTCTCTTTCCCCATAGGAAGAATATTTCCAGGTAAAGGAACCGTCTGTAGCTGGATTAAAGCTGACAGAACCAACACTTTCTCCGTCTACTGTAATGTCAAAGGTACACGTTTCATTGACACTGTTGCTTTCAAACGGAATGGTAATCTCCCGTTCTGTCTCGGTAGGTGTACCAGTACTTACATAAAATTCCACCATGGTTCCTACAGAAACTTCACGATTTGCCAGCAAGGCCTGACCGATTACCGTTCCCATAGGTTTGTCGCTGTTTCTTTGCACTGCTTTTGGCACCAGTCCCAAAGAGGTCAAAAGCTGTTTTGCTTCATTTTCTGTCTTATTGGTCAAATCCGGTACCACCACAGAAGTATTGGCATCTCCGGCACTGTAAGAAACATTGATTACCTGGCCAATGTTTGCCTCTTCTCCCGGACTTGGAGTGGTGGAAATAACTTTGTCTTCCTCTACACTCTGGCTAAAGGTTCGGATCAAATTCACTTCAAATCCTGCTTCCCGCAGAATTTCTTCCGCTTCATCCTTATCCTTTCCGGTTACATCCGGAACCTTGGTGGATTTTAACCCAGAACTGATGGTAAGGGTAACCTTAGAATTTTCCTTTACCACAGAGCCCGCTTTTGGATCCTGCTTCATGACTACGCCAGCTTCGTACTGGTCACTGAGTTCTTCAGAACCTTTTACGATTTTCACCTTATCATACTGATCCAGGTTCTCCATAATATCTTCATAGCTTTTTCCTACGAAGTCATATAATTTAAATTCCGGAGTAGGTTCACGAATTGCAGTGAAAAAGATCACAACCGCAATAATTGCCACAACTACACAGGCAGCAGCAACTGCCATCAACACCTGCATGGTGGGAGACATTCTCTTTTTCACCTTTTCCCCGCCTTCATCTACATCGCCATCTTCACCAACTACATCAAAATAGCGGGTATCGCTGTCATCGGTGAAATATTTGTATTCAAAAACAGTATTGGGATTGCGTTTAAATTCATCAATATCCCGCAGCATTTCCGCTGCTGTCTGGTAGCGAAGATCCGGGTCTTTTTTCATGGCGCGGATAATGATTTCTTCCAGCCCTACAGGAATTTGTGGATTTAAATCCCGTGGCTTTTCCGCCTCTGCCTGCATCTGTTTGATCGCTACTGCTACCGGAGAATCCCCATCAAAAGGAAGTTTCCCCGTCAGCATTTCAAACATCAGAACCCCTACAGAATAAATATCTGTTTTTTCATCGGTCACATCGCCTCTTGCCTGCTCCGGACTGATATAATGAACGGAGCCAATGGCCTTTTCAGAAATGGTCCGGCCATTATCCCGGGCAAAACGGGCAATGCCAAAGTCCATGACTTTCACGGTGCCGTCCTGCAAAAGCATCACATTCTGGGGTTTCACATCCCGATGTACAATCCCATTGTCATGGGCGTGCTGCAGTGCCCGCAAAATCTGCACTGTAAAGTGAACTGCTTCTTTCCAGGAAACCATTCCCTGCTGTTCAATGTATTCTTTCAGCGTAATTCCGTTAATATACTCCATGACAATGTACTGAACACTGTCCTCAAAATTCACATCGTAAATTTTCACGATATTCGGATGGGACAGTACCGCAATCGCCTTGGATTCATTCCGGAACCGGCGTTTAAAATCTTCATTGCTTAAGTATTCTTCTTTTAAAATTTTAACCGCTACTTCCCGCTGGTCCGCCAGATCGTATGCTTTATAAACGTCTGCCATCCCCCCGATGCCAACCAGCTCACGAATCTCATAGCGGCCGTCCAGCCGTTTACCTATATATCTGTTCAATCTCTTCACTCCTTAACGATTCGCCATATACACTACGGTAATGTTATCCACTCCCCCAGCTTCGTTTGCCAAATCCACCAAAGTATCACAAACCTGTTCCGGCGCAACCCGATTTAATGTATCCTGAATCAGCTCATCACTGCAGGTATTGGTTAATCCGTCAGAACACAATAACAGTGCGCTGTCTTCCAAATTGGTAATTTCAATATAATCAATATCCACAAAACAGCTGATTCCCACTGCACGAGTGACTAAATTTTTCTGAGGATGATGATCTGCTTCTGCAGGAGTAATTTTCCCCTGCTCCAGCAAAGCCTGCACCAGGGAATGATCCTTTGTCACCTGATATAACTCTCCATCCCGCAGCAGGTAAATGCGGCTGTCACCTACATGCGCCAAAAAAGCCCGGTCATCTAAAATCATCGCAAAAATAGCAGTGGTTCCCATTCCGGCATACTGCTTATCTTCCAGTGATTTATCATATACTGCCATATTTCCATCGCTGACCGCTGAGATAATCATGTTTTTATATTCTTCGTCACTTAGTCCGCTTTGATAATATTCTACAATTCGCTTGGAAATGGTATCGCTGGCAATTTTACTTGCCACCTGGCCTCCATTTTCACCGCCCATTCCGTCGCATATCAAAGCAAAGGCCGCATGGTCGTCCAGCTGCTGGAAACGGAATTCATCCTGATTGGATGCCCGCATCTTTCCAACATCAGTTTTACCAAATATTAGCACTCTATTCTCACCTCTGTTTTATGTTACTCCTCAATGTGATCCCGCCTGAGCTGTCCGCAGGCAGCACTGATATCCGCCCCCAGCGTACGCCGCACTGTGGCGTTGATTCCTCTGCGAATCAGTTCTTCCTGAAAACGAAGTACATTCTGACGCGCCGTCTTTTTAAAGGAGGTTTCTTTTACCTCATTGACCGGAATCAGATTCACATGACAAAGCTGTCCTCTCAATAAATCAGCAAGCTTTGCCGCCTGAGCCGGACTGTCATTTTCTCCCTGAATCAGGGCGTACTCAAACGAAATTCTTCGGTTGGTCACCTGAGTATAATATTGACAGGCTTTTAAAAGCTCCTCAATTTTCCACTTGTGATTGACCGGCATAATTCGGTCTCTTGTTTCATTATCGCAGGCATGAAGAGAAATAGAAAGGGTAATTCCCAGCTTCAATTCCGCCAGCTGATAAATTTTATCCACCAATCCGCAGGTAGATACAGAAATATTACGTAAACTTATATTAGCACCGAATGGTGAATTAATCAACTCTAAAAAGGTTACAACATTCTCAAAATTGTCCAAAGGTTCCCCAATTCCCATTAAAACCACATGGGAAATCCGGATTCCCAGATCTTTTTCTGTCTGATAAATCTGTTCCAAAATTTCACTGGATGTCAGGCTGCGGATAAACCCTGCCTTGGTAGAAGCGCAGAAAGCACAGCCCATTTTGCACCCTACCTGAGAGGAAACGCAAATGCTGTTTCCGTGTTTATATTTCATCAAAACACTTTCCACACATTCCCCATCCGGCAGACGATATAAATACTTTACAGTTCCATCCAGCTGAGATACTAGTTTTCGCTGTACTGTCAATTGAGTAATCGTGTAATTTTCTTTTAATCGGGTGCGGAGTGCTCCCGGCAGATTGGTCATTTCATCAAAGGAATTGACCCGTTTTTGATGCAGCCAGTCAAAAATCTGCTTTGCCCGAAACTTTGGCTGAGAAAGCTTTTCCAATTCCGCATTGAGCTGTTCCAAAGTAAAGGACTTAATATCTTTCCTGTTCAAAATAATTCCTCCCGGTGAACTGTTCTCCTATTACTTCCCTTTTACTTTTTACAAAATAAAGCGGTAAAAAATCCATCGCTATCCATATACCGAGGCAGAAATGTGATTTGATTCCCTTCCACCAATCCCCGATTTTCAAATTCTTTGGGGATCATCACCGGCTCAAATTCAGGATGCCGGCGCAAAAATTCATCTGCCACCTGGTTATTTTCCCGTCTGCTGACAGAACAGGTAGAGTAGACAAGCCTGCCTCCTGTTTGTACATACCGGGCGCCGTTTTCTAAAATTTCCAGCTGAAGAGCTGGCAAATCCTCAAAACTTTCCGGAGATTTATATTTAATTTCCGGTTTTCTTCTAATAATGCCCAGTCCAGCACAGGGAACATCGCAAAGCACTACTTGTGCTGTTCCCAGTTTAGGATCATAGATGCAGGCATCCTGCTCCTGCACAGAAATACAATTTAACCCCAATTTCTGCGCTGTCTTTTCAATGAGCTGCAGTTTGTGAGGGTACAGGTCAAAGGAAACCAGTTCTCCTTCTCCCTGCAGATATTGGGCCATGGTAAAGCTTTTTCCTCCTGGGGCAGCACACAGGTCAAACACCCGGTCTCCCGGCTTTACCCCCGCCAGTTTTGCACAGCACTGGGATGCTAAATCCTGTACATAAAATTCTCCTTGCTGAAAGGAGTTCAGCTGCTGGAGATTTCCTGTATGTTCCAACATAAGACAATTTTCTAAGTACGGTGAAGGCGTCCCCTGGACACCTTCCTTTTGCAGAGTTTCCAGCAATTCCTGCGCCGAGGTCTTTTGGGTATTGACCCGAATCATCAAAGGCGGACGTCCAATGGAGGCTTTTACCAGTGCTTTTGCTTCTTCATAGGAATATTCCTCTGCCCATTGGCGAACCAGCCACAAAGGGCAGGAATAGGCAATGCTCAGGGATTTTAAATCATCCCGTTCCCGGATCACCAGTTTTTTTCCATCTCGCACAAAGCTGCGCAGCACCCCGTTGACAAATCCCTTCGCACTGGATTTTTTTGCAAAAAAGCAAAGCTTTACACTTTCATCCACTGCCGCATTATCCGGTACACTGTCCAGATATAACAGCTGATAAAATCCCATTTTTAAAATCAGCGCCACTTCCAAATCCAGTTTGGAAGCAGGCTTTTTACTGTACTGGGAAATGAGATATTCCAAAGTGATATCCCGTTCCACTACCCCGTACACCAGAGCGGTGATAAATTGATTTTTCTTTTGCTGGCTTTGATCTTTGGGAATAGGCAGCATTTTGCTTAACACCAAATTGGAATAGCCGCCTTCCCCAAATACTTTCAAAAGGATTTGCAGCGCCAGCTGTCGTTCGTTTTTCATGAAAACATCCTTTTCTTATTTTAACAGTCAGTTTCTCCGGTTGCGGTTTACCAAAAACAACAAACGCAAAAAGTTTGCAATGGCAGTGATCAGCGCAGCCACATAGGTCAGCGCAGCCGCTGTCAGCATTTGTTTTGCCCCCTGATATTCCTGACCCTCCAAAATTCCATCTTCCCGAATGGTGGCAAGAGCCCGGCGGCTGGCGTTAAATTCCACCGGCAGTGTAATCAGCTGAAACAGCACCACAATCAAAAACAGCCATACGCCAATCATTGCCAGAGAGTCTCTTCCCAAAATAATTCCGAAAATCGCCAAAGGCCACGCCAGAGTAGAACCAATATTGGTAATGGGTACAATGGCGGAGCGAATCTTAATGGGAAAATATCCCTGCTGATGCTGGATGGCGTGCCCCACTTCATGTGCAGCCACACCGATTGCCGCCACAGAGGTGGACTGATACACTGCATCTGACAGACGAACCACCTTGGCAGTAGGATCAAAGTGGTCGGTCAAGGAACCTGCCACCCGCTGAATCTGCACATCATAAAGTCCGTTTTGATCTAAAATCCGGCGGGCAATTTCATACCCGGTATAGCCTCTGCTGTTTCTTACATTGCTGTATTTGCGAAATGCGTTGGACACATTCATCTGGGCAAACAGGGCAATGAGCAGCGCCGGCACGACAAAAATAAAGTAACTGCTGTAATATCCCATGATTTTCTGCTTCCTTTCTCGGCTTACATAGATTTGTCAGAGGATGTTACGGCTGCCGTTCTCCGCAGATCGTTCCCAACTGGACCTGTTTTCCCCGCAGAAAATCTTCACTCTTCATTCGTTTGGAGCCTTCAAACTGTACTTCTGTAAACCGGATAGCGGTATTTTCCCCGCATCCCACTACAAAAGTTTTGTTGCACAAAATCTCTCCGGGTTTTCCGTGATAGCCGTTTACCAGCTCAGAACGGTATACCTTTAACCGTTTTCCCATGAGTGTTGTTACAGCACATGGCCAGCTGGACAATCCTCTGATTTTATTATGCACCAAATTTGCCGGTTGAGTAAAATCAATCTGTGACATTTCCTTGCTCAGCATAGGCGCATAGCAAGATAAACTGTCGTCCTGAGGGATTCTGGGCGCACTGCCTTCTTTTAAAAGCGCAACGGTTTTCACCAATGTTTCCGCACCCAAAACAGAAAGCCGGTCATGGAGTTCATCGGCAGTTTCATTTTCTCCAATGGCAGTTTCTGCTTTCAAAATCATATCTCCTGTATCCAGTCCTTCGGCCATATACATGGTAGTAACGCCGGTTTTGGTTTCCCCGTTTAGCACACTCCACTGAATGGGGCCTGCTCCCCGGTATTTTGGCAGCAGACTGGCATGCACATTTACACACCCTAACGGCGGAATGTCCAAAATACTTTTAGGCAGAATCTTCCCATAAGCTACTACCACAATCAAATCCGGAGCCAGATTTTTCAGCTGTTCTGCCTCAGCAGGATCTTTTTTCAGACTCACCGGCTGAAATACCGGAATATCATATTTCATTGCCAGTTCTTTTACAGGAGGAGGAAGCACCTTGTGCCCTCTGCCTTTCGGTTTATCCGGCTGGGTATAAACGCCAACCACCTGTTCTCCACTATCCAGCAATGCCTGCAGACAGGGCACTGCAAATTCAGGAGTTCCCATAAAAACGATTCTCATAGTTTCACGCCTTTCCTGGTTTTTACTTTACATCCACCATTTCAACGGCGATATCCTTAAAAATTTTACCGGACAGATGGTCAATCTCATGGCACAATGCCCGTGCCAGCAGTTCTGTGCCTTCAATGGTAAAATGATTTCCGTTGCGGTCCTGGGCTTCTACCTTTACTTTTGCAGGACGGACTACCTTACCATATTCTCCTGGACAGGACAAACAGCCTTCTACTTCAGTCTGTTTTCCCTTTTGAGAAACAATTTTAGGGTTAATCAGTTCAATCAAACCTTCCCCTACATCAATTACCACTGCCTGACGGAGAATTGCTACCTGAGGAGCTGCCAATCCCACACCGTCTGCCTGATACATGGTTTCTGCCATATCATCCAGCAGATCCCACAATTTCTGGTTAAATTCTGTTACCGGCCGGGAAGTTTTTCTCAATGTTTCATCTTTTTCTGTAATAATATTGCGAATGGCCATGACTGATCTCTTCCTTCCTTACATTTCAATGTCTTTCTGCCAAACTTTTATCTTTATGGTACCAAAACAAACTTTGGATCCCTTGTTACTTAATGGTTCATGTCGCCGTTCATATCCGCAGTCAATGTAATTCCCCGAAATGATTTTTCCCGGGGAGCCTGCCGGAGCAGCCCTCTGAGGTAACTGCGAAACGCAGTGTTGTAGCGGCACTTAATATAAATTTTTAACCGGTATTTTCCATTCATCCGATAAATGGGAGGTTTTACCGGTCCCAGCACCCGCATAGGTACTGTATTTTCTTTGCCTTCTGCTGCCTGCTTCATCATTCCTAAAAATACTCTGGCGCTGTTTTCCACCAGTGCTTCCCGTATTCCGCTAAAACTGATGGTACAGATATCACAAAAGGGCGGATATAATAACGCCTTCCGGCTGATGATTTCATCCTGATAAAAACTCTCGTAGTCCTGTCTGGCAGCAAAATTCAGCACCGGATGATCCGGCTGGTAGGTTTGCAGATAGGCTCTTCCCATTTTATCTGCCCGTCCGCTGCGCCCAACCACCTGAGTTACCAGAGAGAACACCCGTTCAATTCCCCGAAAATCATTGGAATACAATCCCGTATCCGCGCTGAGTACCCCAACTAACGTCACGTTGGGGAAATCCAGTCCTTTGGCAATCATTTGAGTTCCTACCAGAATATCATATTTCCCCTGGCGGAATGCCTCAAATTTTTCGCTGTAAGCATACCGGGAATAGGTGGTATCTGTATCCATCCGCAAAATCTTTGCTCCGGGAAACAGGGCTTCCAGTTCATCCTCTATCTTTTGTGTTCCCAGTCCGGACAGCTTTAAATGCTCACTGCCGCAGGAAGGGCATTTTTTCTGAAATTTGTGGGCATAACCGCAGTAATGACACATCATATACCCATTGTCTTTGTGATAGGTCAACGCCACATCACACCGGGGACACTTTACCACTTCCCCACAGGACAAACAGCTGGCAAAGGTCTGATATCCCCGCCGGTTGATAAACAAAATAGTCTGTTCCCCCTGCTGGAGATTCCTGTTGACCTCCTGCTGAAGCAAGACACTGACCGAGGACAAGTTTCCCCGCTTTTCTTCATCCCGCATATCTACCAGATACACTTCCGGCAATACTGCCTGGGCATACCGCTGTTTCATCTCAAACAGCTGATATACTCCGGTTTTCGCCTGGTAATAGCTTTCCACAGAAGGTGTGGCAGATCCCAAAAGCAAAAGCGCCTGATGATTGAAGCACCGGTATTTTGCCACTTCTCTGGCATGGTACCGGGGAGGCGCGTCGGATTTATAAGAGGCTTCCCCTTCCTCATCCATAATAATCAGACCGATTCGGGACAAAGGCATAAATACAGCGCTTCGGGTTCCCACCACAATATTGGCTTTTCCCTGTTGAATCCGCTTATATTCATCCATCCTTTCTCCCAGAGAAAGGGAACTGTGCATCACTGCAACCTGATTGCCAAACCTGTTCTTAAACTGCTTTACAATCTGAGGTGTCAGGGAAATTTCCGGCACCATCATCAGTGCTTGTTTTCCCAAATCCAATGTTCGCTCAATCAGCTTTAAATAAACGGAAGTTTTCCCGCTGCCCGTAACCCCATGCAGCAGAGCCACTTTCGCTTGATTCTGTTCCAAAAGGCTGCTCAGTCCGCTGTACACCTGCTCCTGTTCCCCAGAAAGAACAATGGGATCTGGTTTTGACAGAGGAGTATTTTCCTCTTCCGGAACCCGGAACACTTCCTGTTCATAAAATTCTGCAATGCCCTTTTTTACTAAGGCTTTCAGCACGGATTCTCCCACCGCACAGAAATACATCACTTCTTTTTTAGCAGCACTTTGTACCCCTGCCAAAAATTCTGTCACTTCTTTCTGCTTGGGTGTCAGTTTTCCGGAAAACTCTTCGCTGAAAAACAAATCTGTCAGGCGCATCATAGTCACAGTTTGCTCTGAAACCTTTTGTTTTGCCAAATCGATTTTTTGGATTGCCCCCTTTTGGAGCAGACCCTGTACGGTTTTTTCATAAGAACCGCTTGTTTGCTGACTCAAAAAGTCATCCAACTGTTTTTTGGTCTTTGCCGTGCGGAGAAATCCCAGAAGATTTCGTTCCTCATAACTAAAATCCTCTTCCAGTTCCTCCTGGGTAAACTTTCTTCCCAACTGGTACTGTTCGGTAAAACGCATTCCAAACGCATTGGGAAGGATGGTTTTCACTGCATCATAAAAAGTACAGAAAGTGCGGTTCACCAAAAATTCTGCCATGCCAAACATCTCTTCTGAAAAGATCGGTTTGGCATCCAACTGAAGCAAAACCGGTTTGACACGAGGATCCGGTTCATTTTGAAGGGTTACTTCCATCACCATGCCCTGACACTTCTGGTTCCCCCTGCCAAAAGGCACCATCACCCGACATCCCCGGCACAGGGTAGATTCCATCTGTTCCGGAATCAAATAGTCGTATCCTTTATCAATATGAAAAACCGCTTTTTCCACATAAACTTTGGCAACCAAACGTCCTTTTACCACAGAATCTTCCCCGCCTTTCTCTTTTGGCGTCTGTCCGTTTTTTTAACACGGTTTCCCGTGCCGTTTGACTTGTTTTATCACAGAGAATTTAAACAGTCCAATACACGGTGAGCGGCTTCCTGTTTGCTCATAAGGGGCAGTTCTTCTATTCCCTGATGGGTAATCAAAGTAATCCGATTGGTATCTACACCAAAGCCTGCACCCTCCTGGCGAAGGCTATTGGCAACAATCAAATCCGCCTGTTTTTTCTCCAATTTTTTCCGGGAATTTTCCACCAGATTTTCTGTTTCCATGGAAAATCCGCAAAGCTTTTGACCTGCCGGTTTATGTGTCCCCAAATAGGAAAGAATGTCCTGGGTGCGGGTTAAGTGCAGTTCCATTCCAGATTCTCCGGATTTTTTGATCTTCTGCTCTGCCGTATCAGCTGGTGTAAAATCCGCCACTGCCGCCGCTTTAATCACGAAATCAGCATTGGCGGCCTCTTTTTTCACCGCCTCAAACATATCCGCTGCAGACCATACAGAAATCACTTCTGGTCCTACAGGAGCTTCCAAAGAAGTCTTTCCGCTGATCAGTACCACTTGGGCACCTCTCTGCCAGGCCGCCTGCGCCAAAGCATATCCCATTTTCCCAGTGGAATGATTGGTTAAATACCGCACTGGATCCACTGATTCACAGGTAGGTCCCGCTGTGACCACCACTTTCTTTCCTGCAAGATCCTTTTTGGGATACAGGGCATTCATCACCCACTGGTACAGCACACTTACTTTGGGAAGTCTTCCTTTGCCCACATCTTTGCATGCCAGTACACCAGACTCTGCTTCAATCACCTGATATCCTGCCTGACGCAGAGTTTCCAAATTGCGCTGAGTCATGGGATTTTCATACATGGCAGTATTCATGGAAGGGGACACTAAAATCGGACAGCGGGCTGCCAACAGTGTAGTGGTCAGCATATCATCCGCAATGCCGCACGCCATTTTTGCCACCACATTGGCAGTGGCAGGCGCTACCAGGAACACGTCTGCCCGTTTGGCAATGGAAACATGTTTCACGTCCCATTCAAAGTCCCGGGCAAAGGTATCAATCATACAGCGGTTTCCTGTCAAGGTTTCAAACGTCAGGGGAGTAATAAATTCTGTGGCGTTTTTTGTCATAATGACATGCACGTCGTGTCCTTCTTTGGTAAGCTGGCTGGCAAGATCCGCCATTTTATAAGCGGCAATCCCCCCGCAGATTCCAAGAACAATACACTTTTTCTCCATCATCTATTGTCACGATCCTTTCCGTACCCTGTCATATCCGCCTGTTTTTAATGGTTTTTCTGCCAATTATTCTTTTTCAATGGTGTCGCCAATTCCTTCTGGCTCTACCAGTTTATATTTATTTTTAGCAAATTCTTCTACAGCGATCTGCACTGGTTTTTCAATCAGTTCCCGATGTTCCTGTTCTGCTTCTTCTGCAATCTGGCGTGCTCTTTTTGCTACTGCTACTACCAAAGAGTAATAGCTTTCTCCGTTTTTCAAAATTTCTGTGCTTGCTGGTCTATGCATAATCTTATCTCCTTTTTACTTTCTTTTAATCATATATTGTTGCATGAAAATTTTTCTCAATTTTCATGCAGATTATCCTTCTGACATAGTGGTAAGGAAAGAATCCATCCGCTGAGAGCGGCATTTTTCAGCCTGAATAATTGCGCGGATTTTTTCCACTGCCTGTTCCACAGTATCGTTTACTACTACATACTGATAATTTTTTGCCAGTTTCATTTCTTCCCGGGCAGTGTCAAGCCGTCTGCGAACCGTTTCCATATCTTCGGTTTGACGGTTGATCAGCCGGGATTCCAGTTCTTCCATGCTTGGCGGCATAATAAAGATCGATACTGCATCTGGATACTGGCGGCAGACATTTCCTGCACCTTCCACTTCAATTTCCAAAATCACATCTTCCCCATTTTCACAGTGATCGATTACCGGCTGTTTTGGGGTTCCGTAGTAGTTTCCGCAGTAACAAGTGTATTCCAAAATTTCTCCTGCGTCCAGTTTTTCCTGGAACTGTTCTTTGGTCATAAAGTAATAGTGTACCCCGTTTTCTTCTCCCGGTCTGGGCGCACGTGTTGCCGCTGAAACAGAGAGAAACAGATTTTCGCTGGTACTTAACAATTCTTTCATAACAGTTCCTTTTCCGCATCCGGACGGACCGGAAATTACCAGCAATAGTCCTTTTTGTTTGATCACGATTTTATTTCATCCTTTCCATATCCTGTGTTTCAATCCTGCCGTGTAAGCGATTTATTCTTCATCTTCTTCCTCGTCATCCAAACGGTTTGCTACCGTTTCCGGCTGAATTGCTGACAGGATCACATGATCACTATCCATTACAATCACTGCTCGGGTTCTTCTGCCATATGTTGCATCAATCAGACATCCTTTTTCCCGAGCATCCTGAATAATCCGCTTAATGGGAGCGGATTCCGGGCTGACAATCGCCACCAGGCGGCTGGCGGACACCATGTTCCCAAACCCAATATTAATGAGTTTCATCTGCTCTACACGCCCTTCCTGTAATCACCCACAAAGATTACTCAATATTCTGAATTTGTTCCCGAATTTTTTCGATTTCAGATTTAATATCCACCACATATCCTGTGATTTCTACATCCTGTGCTTTAGAACCGATGGTATTGGTCTCACGGTTTAATTCCTGTACCATAAAGTCCAATTTTCGTCCAATGGCATTTCCAGTTTCCAGCAGTTTTTCAAACTGTTTTAAATGGCTGTGCAGACGGACTGTTTCCTCATCGATGGCAATCCGTTCAGAGAAAATCGCTGCTTCCAGCAAAATCCGCTGTTCATCAATATTTTTGTCCTGAAGTACTTCCTGCATTTTTGCAGTCAGGCGTTCCCGGTAAGCGGCAACGGTCTGAGGTGCTTTTGCCTCAATTTTTTCCAAAATGCCCCCAATGGTTTCCAGACGAGAGGATACATCCTGTTTGAGACGTTCCCCTTCTACTGTCCGCATCCGCACAAATTTATCGACTGCATCCTGCGCTACCTGCTTTACATCATTCCAAATGACTTCTTCCTCTTCTGCCGCTTTCCGTACAGAAAAAATGTCCCCAAATCGTGCAATGGTGGACAAAGAAAGGTCATCGGTCAGATTCAGTTCTTCTGGGAGACTGCGCAGGGCTTTTACATATCCTGCTGCCAAAGTCTGGTTGATTTCCACCTCAGACTCAGAACCTTCCAGATTAAACACAGTGATATTCACATCTATCTTTCCGCGGGACACCTGTGCCTGAAGAAATGATTTCATCTTTTCTTCCAGGTATCCGTATGCCCTAGGAACCCGAGCGGAATATTCAAAAAAGCGATGATTTACGGACTTAATCTCAACTGAAATATCCCGTCCATTGACGATCCTCTGCTCACGGCCGTATCCGGTCATACTTTTTACCATGATATTCAGATCCTTTCTTGTTCTTGTTTCACAGAGCATGATTTTACAATGCTCTCTTATCTTTCTATTCTACCATTTTCCCAAAGCAATCTTTTGTTTTATTAACAAAAAATTTACAAAATTCATAAAAGCTTTTTGAAGTGATCCACCGGCGAAGCACCGCCGGACAATGTCCAGTGAAAACCGCCTTCGGCTCGTACTCTGTGAGGAAAGCAAAAGTTACTGGCTTTTACCACTCAATTGACAGAATACGAACGTAGCGCCGGCGAAGCGCCGGAGCAAACGGCCTTCGGCTCGTACTCTGTCAGAAAAGTGAAAATCACTGACTTTTATCACTCAATTTACAGAATACGAACGTAGCGCCGACGAAGCGTCAGAGCAAGTCGCCTGCGGCGCATACTCTGTCAGAAAAGCGAAAATCACTGACTTTTATCACTCAATTGACAGAATACGAACGTAGTGTCTTTGGAAGCGGGCACTGCCCGCCTGCAGCTCGTACTCTGTCAGAAAAGTGAAAATATCAGATGATTTCCTCTCAGCTGACAAAACACGAGCATAACGTCATTGGATACAGATTGCAGGTTCAACACAGCTAAAGGCTGCCCAAACTTATTGTATCTCTTCAGTAAGTTCCTCACCTTCCCAGCAATCGCCGACCACAAATCCGTTCCAGTTCCGGTAACATCGGAAAACACTGCGCAGATACTGTACCAGCAAAATGAACTGCAAAGCAATAGAAAGGATTTTCTGCAGCATCATACCTGCTTCTGTCCAGAGTATGGAAACAGGCAGTTCAGGTACCAAAAACAACAGTACAATCAAAGTTATCCCCACTACAACTGTCATCTTAATGCGAAAACGCAGCTTTTTCTCCATTTCCTGGTCACCGACTGTCTGGGATAACCCAGTCAGTCCCAGCAGCACCAAACCGTATTCCAATAACACCAAAACCGTGTTTGCATTTTGAATTTTGGTCAGCAGACTTCCCACAGATATCCAAGAAAGCATATCTAAAAATCCTGCTTGCTCAACATCAGAAAACTGCAGTGTATATAATCCCGAAATCACCAGTGTCAAAAGAGATAAGATTCCGCTTCCAATCAGACACCAGGCACCCCAGCAAAACAGTCTGCTGTACCGAACCAGCAAAAACAGACCCACAACTTCCACCACAGTCCATACCAAAGACCAAATTGCGCCAATGATCCCGCCACCCAAAGGAATCATAAGTAAAATCTTGGCCGCAAACACCATTTTGAGCCCATCTACATTTATTTTTCGTCCTTTGGGAATCTGCGGTTTTTGAAATAAAATATTTGTCATCATTCCATCCCTTTGTCTTTCTCAGCAGTTGTCATAGATTTTCTCAACTTTTGCTGCTTCATAACCTGAGCAATGGTTTTGATATATAAAGCATTTCCCACAACACTGACAATGAAAGCGCCCAATATACGAGCGATGAAAGAAAAAACACTGGCATTTGCAAAAAAATAACCTAAAAGACTGGGCAGATATCCGCTGAGAATGATAAGGGGAATTCCAACGCCGATCAAGATACACACAGTAGGCGTGCGCTTATTAATCACCTGTTCCAGTTCGGTCCATCCTCTGCGCAGGCACAGCTGATCCAGTCCATTCATCACAGAATAATACCCCATCAGCATCACACCCAGATAAATGAGCCCTCCTGCTCCGGCTAAAGAAGGCCCCATGGAATAAATCCCCTGTTTCATCTGCCAGATCTGATATAACCCATTCAAAACAAAATAAATACGCAGAATCACGACAACCAGATAAACCCACATCGCTTTTCCAAAGGCTTTATGGCTGGTTCGCAGCAATATAAGCCCTGCTAAAGTAACTGCACCAGAAATCACACCCAATCCCATGCTCAAAACGCTAATAGAAGGAATCAACGCCAAAATCGCACCGATTAAGATCAACGCCAAGCCTGTTCGTTCGTTTTTCATAACCATTCTCCTTGTCTTTCCAATTCTGCTGTAATATTGGAAAAAGGGAGTGCTGCAACAGTGAATGCAACACTCCCTTTGTATCAACCATGGTAGCTTTCACCATTATTTTGAGAAAGTCCCTTTGGATTTGAATCAACTATTTACAGAGAAAACTCTGCTTTTTCAGAATTATTAAACTGGATGTACGCCGTTTGCAGCATCTGCATGAGCAGCGTCAATTCCCATTTTCTTATCCCGACGTTTTTCAAAGAACTTGGTAGCAACCTGACCGAACTGAGCATAGCTGAGTACGTCTTCTTCCTGTTCTACCCAATCTGCACATTCTTTGCGCAGGGTATCCAGTTCCGGTTTCAGCAAGTCTGCTGGACGGCAGTCAATCGGTTCTTCATCGCCGATGATTTTCTTTCTGAATTCCGGATCAATTGCTACAGGAGTACGGCCATATTCGCCGCGAACCAAACCTTTAAATTCTTTGGTTACCATCTTATAGCGTTCACCCATGATTACGTTGAATACAGCCTGTGTACCAACGATCTGGGAAGTAGGAGTTACCAGAGGAGGCATACCTGCATCAGCACGTACGCGCGGAACTTCCTGCATAACTTCTTCCAGTTTATCTGCTTTACCAGCCTGTTTCAGCTGAGACAGCAAGTTAGACAGCATACCGCCTGGTACCTGGTAAATCAAAGCGTTGGCATCGGTAGCCAGCATCTTTGGATCCAACAGACCAGATTTCAGGTATTTTTCACGCAGACCCATAAAGTAAGATCTGATTTCGTTGAGCAGAATCAAGTCCAAACCGGTATCATATTCGGTTCCCTGCAGAGCAGCAACCATAGATTCGGTTGGAGCATGAGAAGTACCCAGTGCCAGAGGAGACATTGCGGTATCGATAATATCTACGCCGTTTTCAATCCCTTTGAGCAAGCACATGGAAGCAAGACCGGAAGTATAGTGTGTATGCAGCTGAATCGGGATATTTACCGCAGATTTCAGTGCTTTTACCAGTTTTGCAGTTGCATAAGGAGTCAGCAGAGCAGCCATATCCTTAATACAGATAGAGTCTGCACCAGCAGATTCAATCTGTTTTGCATAGTTTACATAGTATTCATCGGTGAATACGTCACCCAGAGTATAAGAAATTGCAACCTGAGCATGAGCTTTTTCTTTTTTCGCTGCTTTGATTGCAGTTTCCAGGTTACGGATATCGTTCAGCGCATCGAAGATACGGATGATATCAATACCGTTTGCAACGGATTTCTGTACGAAATATTCCAAAACGTCATCAGCGTAATGACGATAACCCAGCATATTCTGTCCACGGAACAGCATCTGGAGTTTGGTGTTTGGCATTTCCCGACGGATAATGCGCAGTCTTTCCCATGGGTCTTCGTCCAAGAATCTCAAACAGCTGTCAAAAGTTGCGCCGCCCCAAACTTCTGCGGAGTAAAAACCAACTTTATCCATTTTATTGAGGATGGGCAGCATTTCATCCATGGTCATACGAGTAGCGATCAAAGACTGATGCGCATCACGCAGGACGGTTTCAGTAACTTTTATCTTTGCCATCTATCAACACATTCCTCTCTGTTTTATTAAAGGCTGTGAAAAAGCGGGACCGCCGCCTTTTCACATGCTCTGGAAAACGCTGTTTTTAAAGACAACAAGTCATTTACAGCGCTGTTTTGATCGTCGTCTGTTTTATCCAGCCTTCAATCAGCCAACTGTAGCCAACAGCTGGTTTGTATCAACAGAATCGCCTTTCTTCACAACGATAGAGGTAACAGTACCATCGCATGGAGCAACGATATCGTTTTCCATTTTCATTGCTTCCAGAATAATGATTGGCTGACCCATTTTAACAGCGTCGCCTACATTTGCTTTGATGTCCAAAATAGTACCTGGCATTGGAGCGTTTACTTCAGTGCCTTCGCCTGCCTGAGCAGGAGCTGGAGCTGCAGCAGGTGCAGCAGCTGGAGCTGGAGCAGCGGCAGGAGCTGGAGCTGGTGCGGCAGCAGGTGCAGGAGCAGCAGCTGCAACAGGAGCTGCGCCAGCGGCTAATTCTTCTACGCCTACGGTATACTGTTTTCCGTTTACGGTAATATTAAAGTTTCTCACTTGAAAATCCTCCCTTAATTTTTTGAAAACACGGATTCTTGCACATCCCGGTGCATCAATACATGGGGCAGCGCCAAAAAGCGCGCCCAAAAATCCGAATCATTAGATTACAGAGTTGGAATGTTTCTTTGGCATTCTGCTTTCCCGTTTGCCTGCCAGCATTTCGATTGCATGAATCAGAGAAGCTCTGGTCTGTTCCGGAGCGATTACTGCATCCACAAAACCGTTTTCTGCTGCTTTAAACGCACCAGCAGTAGTGTCAATATATTCTTCTACCAGTTCTTTTCTGGAAGCTTCCAGATTGGTAGTTCCTTTTAATTTGTCATGAGCAGTAAATTCTACATATGCTTCCAAGCCCATTGCAGAGATTGCAGCGGTTGGCCAAGCCAGAGTAACATCGTTATTCTTGTTAGAAGCCAAAGCCAGGTAAGCAGCACCAATAGCCTGTCCGCAGATAACAGCGATCTTAGCGGTAGTAGCTTCTGCATATGCATGAGCCAGTTTAGAACCTTCACGGATCAGTTTTGGACAAGCGGTTACTTTCAGACCCTTGGTGTTTACCAGAGTTACAACCGGAATGTTGAACGCATCACAGGTACGAACAAAGCGAGCTGCTTTATCGCATGCATTAGCGCCGAATTCTCCAGCAGTTTCGTTGTTAGCAACAAAACCAACAGCAGCACCGGAAACCAGACCCAAAGCGGTTACAATACCAGTACCGTACAGAGCATTGATTTCTACAACAGTATCTGCGTCAGCAACTGCTTCAATCAGTGCTTTTGCGCACATATTGTCAACATCTTTATAAGCTTTTGCAATCAGGCTAGCAGCATCTGCATTTTCTGCTGTTTCAAACAGAGGAGCTGGAGCCAGATTGTTAACCGGCAGATAAGAAACCAGTTTGCGTACTTCTTCCAGAGCAGCATTGTCATCATCTGCTACGATAGAAGCAACGCCTGCTTCTGCAACAAAGTTTGCAGTTCCAGCTTCTTTATTGTCGCCTTTTGCATTGGTTACAAACGGAGCGTTCAGGAACAGTTCCGCTTCTTTAGACATTACTACAAAGTCTGCGCCGCAAGCCATCAGAGCGCTGGTACCTGCACAGGTGCCCAATACAACAGCAATCTGAGGAACAACACCGGAAACGTTGTTGGACAATGCCAGGATTTCACCATATGCAGCCATCATTTCGTTTGCTTCGGTTACTTTTGCGCCGTTGGAATCATAGATTGCAACTACCGGACAGCCGGTTTTTGCAGCCAGTTCATATACTTTTTTAATTTTGTTTGCATGTACTTTTGTCATAGCGCCGCCGCAAGCAGTAATATCCTGTGCGTAAGCGTAAACCAGGTTTTCACCTACATAACCATAACCGGTTACAACACCGCTGGTTCCTTCGGACATACCTGCAAACGCATCCAGCTCAACAAAAGTATCCGCGTCAAACAATGTTGATATTCTGGTTCTGGCAGGAGTTTCCTTTGCCGTCATACCAACATATTCAGCAAGTTTATTCATCTTGCTTTCTGGATTCATTCCAATTCCTCCATTTCTTTATCAGCACATAAATTTTTATGTAGCTTGGTAAATTGAATCAAAATTTTCTTTTTCCAAGATCAAAAATCCTGGAAACGGGTTAGTTATTTTTTTCACAAAATTCTATTCCCAAAAATTTCTCCAGTTTTTATTATACACATAGACCTGTTAAATAACAAGCCTTTTATTCATGGTTTTTAGAATTTTCACAATTCTTGAGAATCTCTTTCACTGATTTTCCGGCAAAACCGTCGTTGTCTACAAAATTCATCTCTTTGAGCATTTCTTCATGAGACTGGTCTGAAAATTCCACCCGGTCAATTTTCTGATCCTTTAAAATTTTCAAAAATCCCAGTACCAACTGTTCCAGAATTTCTGGCTCTACGGTAGAAATATTCTGTACCTGTGCCTGTCCCTTTACAAGGTCATACAACAGGGTGGCTTTAATTTCTTTTTTCTCCACATACAGGCAGGCATGCTGTGCCTTGGTGCCGTAAGCCAGATTGAGTTTTTGCAATAATTTTTTATCCTCTGCCGGAATTACTTGTATCATAGTCATGATTCTTTTCTCCGCTCGTCATTATTTTGCCGCTGATGGCCGCTTCACTGCCGCACGCAATGCACGCAATTCCTCGCTGGTCAGTTCCCGGCAAGTACCTGGTTTGAGCATTCCCAGCTTAATCGGTCCCACAGAAGTCCGTTTCAGTCTGGCTACTTCCAGTCCTACTGCTTCGCACATTTTTCTTACCTGACGGTTTCTTCCTTCATGAATCACCAGTTCCATCACCACACGGTTTGGCTGTTTGGACAAAACCACTACTTTCGCCGGTGCGGTTTTTCTGCCGTCAATCATAACTCCTTCAGACAGCTTCACTGCCTGTTCGTCGGTTAAATCAGGACGAACCGTAACCCGATAGGTTTTTGTCACTGCCCGGGAAGGATGCATCATATCGTTGGCAAATTTTCCGTCAGAGGTAAACAGCAAAAGTCCTTCTGTATTCAGGTCCAGCCGCCCAATCGGAAAGACACGCACATCTGTTTCCGGCAAAAGCTCGGTAACACACCGTCTTCCCCGGTCATCACTCATAGAGGTAATGTATCCACGGGGTTTATTCATCATCAGATAAACATGCTGTTTTTTCCGGTTGTAATAAATCCGTTCTCCGTCAATGGTTACCAGTTCTTTTGTCGGATCAATCTTCTGTCCGGTAATCGCAATATGACCGTTTACCTTGACTCTGCGCTGTAAAATCAGCTCTTCTGCTTTTCTTCTGGAGCAATACCCGCTGTCTGCAATTACTTTTTGAATTCTGATTTTTTCCATGGTTTTCACACCATTCCTTTCTTTTCAAACCTCACGTCTGGAGGAACCAGGCATTTCTGCCTGTCCCTTTTTTGATCTATGAAAAGCGGCACTCATAAAGAGTTCCGCTGATCAGCAAAACTTTTTATCTAAAAAACAACTGCCGCAGGCGCTGTATGAAACTTTCCCACAAATTCTTTTTCTCGGTATGTATCGTCGCCTGCTCTTTTGCCAAAATGTCTCCCTCTGCTACAGGAAATCCATCTATGATACATCGGTAACTTCCCAGCACATCTCCCTGCTTGACAGGAGCGTAATAAAAGGGATCCAGCAGTATCTCATAAGTTACTTTCCCCTGCTCTTCTGCGGTTAAAGGAACCGTTACCGGCTGAGCCTCCACAGTAACCTGCTCTGTCCGGGACCCCACCACAGAAACCTCTGTTTCTTTCAAATCCGGGCAAAGCTCTGTAGGACTTAAAGCGGAAAAGCCCCAATCTAACAATTTGGTGTGATCCTGCCAGTCATTGGGAGCATTAAGCGTAACACAAATCAAGCGAATCCCGTTCCGCTCTGCCGCAGAGACAAGGCAGCGTCCGGCCGCTTTGGTAAACCCGGTTTTTACCCCAATACATCCCTCATAGGTTTCCAAAAGCCGATTATGGTTGGAAAGCCATCGGGTATACGGAGGATTTCCAAAGCAGAGCTTTGCTTTTTCCTGACCGCAGATTTCCAAAAAATCGGGATTTTCCAGTGCCTCTCTGGCCAGCAGCGCCATATCATAAGCAGTGGAATAATGATCCTCATGATTCAGACCAGAAGGGGTCACAAAATGGGTCTGTTCCATCCCAATGGCAGCTGCCCGATCATTCATCTTTTGCGCAAAAGCTTCCTGAGAGCCGGAGATTTTCACAGCTGCCAGATTTGCCGCGTCATTGCCGGAAGAAAGCAGCATGCCATAGCAAAGATCCCGCATGGTAACCGTATCCCCCGGCAATAACCCCATGGAAGAACCCTCCACCATAATCGACTGTTCATCTGCCTGAAAAGGGGTGTCCAAATCTCCCGATTCCAGCGCCAGAAGTGCTGTCATGATTTTGGTGGTACTGGCCATAGGCAGCGTCTCATTCTCCCGCTGTCCATAAAGGATTCTTCCGCTCTGGGCTTCCATCAGCACACAGGCGTATGCCGATATACCAATCGATGCGGCACTTACCCTTGCCGGAACAAACCATCCCACTGCCAGCCACAAACACATTACCACCAGCAAACATCCGGCAATGCTGTTTTTCCATATTTTTTTGTCTATTTTTTCAGCTATATAACACACAAAAACCACCTGCCCATAAATGTGTACGCAGGTGGATTGTTGTCTATTCGGATTTTTCAGGATTTTCCTGTTTTGCTGGGTCTTCTTTCTGGAACAATGATCCAATGCGGTCCACTACTTCCGGCACCATATTGACAATATTATTGGCGGTGCTCTGGCCATTGGTCATCTGAAGCAATTTGACGGTTCCATTTGCCACCACCAAAAAGGCCAAAGGCTGAATGGAGACACCTGCCCCGCCTGCTCCGCCAAACAATTCTTTTGGTGTCTTGGTAGGCAGATCAGAACCTCCGGACGCAAATCCAAAAGACACTTTAGATACCGGAATAATCACGGTTCCGTCCGGTGTCTGAATGGGTTCCCCGATGATGGTATTCACATCTACCATTTCGCGAATCTTTTGCATGGTTGTTCCCATAACTCCCTGAATTGGATGTTCACTCATGATGATTACCTTCCTTTTCCTTTTCATGTTTTGAAACTTCCGTTTTCGTATCAAACGAATCGGATGATTGTGAATCCTGCTTTTTAATAGTAATAACCAAAAAATTCCCAATCATACAAAGCAGCGCCCATACGATAACGCCTAACCGAAGTTTTATTTTAAAAGAAATATCCTGACTGGTGGTTCCCCGGACAAAGTCTGCGGAGATATCCACCTGTTTGATTTTTACAGTACAATACGAAGACAAGACAGCAAGAATTCCGCTGACAGCGCTGTAGGTTTTTGCATAAGAAAGTGCCGTTTCATCCGCATCTTCTTTCCCCACCCGCATCCAGACAAACACACTGGTAAAACGCAGATGCCGCAGCAAATATAAACCAGGCTGAAACACTGTGCGGACAAATAAAAGCAATGCGCTGATAAACTCCGACATATCCTCTTTGGCACGGGGATGTTTTTCTGCGGCTTTTTGTGCCGCGTCAGATACCTTCTGCTTTGTTTTAGAAGCCTTTTTCTTCTTTTTGCGGGGAGATTTTTTTTTCTTTCGGCCAATAGGCTGTTTCCCAGGAGCCATCAGCACAATCCCCAAGCCAAAAGCCCCTACTTTCAGCGTAAGCCCTTCATCAGAAAAGTGTACATACACTACGCCGCTTAATGACAGAATCAGCGCCACCACCAGAACAATACTGCCAAAGATGATCCATCCTGTCATAGAAGCCCCCCTTATTCTGATTCTTTTGACACAGCCTTTGAGGAATCCGGAATGGGAGGAAGCTCGTCCAGGCTTTCCAACTGAAAGCTTCGCAAAAATGTCTCGGTTGTCCGATACGCAATAGGACGTCCCGGAACTTCCAGACGACCTGCCTCTTCCACCAGTCCTTTTTCGTGAAGACTGTTTACAATGCTGGAGCTATCCACCCCACGCACCTGCTCAATAAAGCTTTTGGTCACCGGTTCGTTATAAGCAATTACCGTCAGCACTTCCATCGCCGCAGGGGACAAAGGCGTACTGCGCTTTAATTCCAGCGCTTCTCTGACTGGTTTTTCATACTCTTTTTTAGTACAAAGCTGGTAACTTCCGTTGAGTGACACCACCTGGATCCCCCGATGACAATCCTCATACTGCTCCGCAAATTTTTCCATCTGCTGTTCCAGTGCCTGCACCCGGATTCCCAAAGCCGCAGCCAAACGCTGTGCCGAAACCGGATCACCGCTGGCAAATAAAATTGCCTCAATGGCTCCAAAATAATTTTCCTGTTCTATTTCCATGACATGCTCCTCTTTCATTTCCAGCTGATTCAGCGATAAGACTGTTCTGCATCCTGTCCAATCTGTTCCATATCCACCTCTTCAGAACTGATTTGGCGGTTAAAATACACCTTTTTATTATCCTCGCTGAGAAAAATTCTCCGGGATTTTACCAGCTCCAAAATTGCCAGAAAGGTGGCTACCAGTTCACTGCGGTCACCGGACTGAAAAAAGTCACTGTATTCCGCCTGATCGGTTTCATAAAGCTTTTTGAGTACAAATAAAATCCTGCTGGTAACCGAAACCATTCTTCTGGATACAATGGCAGAAAACGCTGTTTTCGGCGGAGGCAGTCTGCGCTGGGCTTTTCCTGCTGCCGCCAGATATGCCTCTAAAAGCTGTGCTTTATCATGGATCAGCCCATAGGTTTTGTCCTGTTCCATCTTTTGCGGAGCACGTACAAAAATATCATTCCCAAGAAAACGCCGGTTTAATCGCCTTGCCATTTCCTGACAAAGCTGTTTTTCCAAAAGCCGTCCCTGCAATTCTTTTTTGAGGGTCTCTGCTTCTTCCGGCCGAGGGAGCAGAGATACGGTTTTCATATACACCAAATGAGCCGCCATTGCCAAAAACTCACTGGTTACTTCCAGATCCGCCATCTTCATCTGCTCGATGTAGTCCAGATATTGTTCCAAAAGCTGAGCAATGGGGATATCATTAATATTCAGTTTATGTTTGGAAATTAGATGAAGCAATAAATCCAATGGTCCTTCAAACATTTCCAGCTTAAAGCTAAGTTGATTCACACACCCTGCCCCTTTATTTTAAAAGCACCCATATGGCATCAATCCACCGGGTAGCAAGATCCATAACGCTCAATACAAAACTGCGCAAAAATCCAAGCGGCGCATCCAGCCATCCTAAAAGTATCACAGCCATCAACCCAAGGCTAATCCACTGCTCATATTTTACCAAATAATATGCCGCTTTTCCTTTTAACGCTGCCAACAACAGCCGGCTTCCATCCAAAGGAGGAATCGGCAAAAGATTAAACACTGCAAGTCCTACGTTCAGCACGACCATCGTCTCAAGCATCTCAACCAGCCAAACATTCCATACCACCATACATCGCATCAAAACCACCGTCAGCTTATAAAGCACCATGGAAATCCAGCCAAGCAGCAGATTGGAGCACGGTCCCGCCAATGATACCAGCACCATCCCTGCACGAGGATTTTTAAAATATCTGGGATTCACCGGAACCGGTTTCGCAAACCCAAAACCAGTGAGCAAAAACAAAAATACGCCAAAAGGATCCAGATGTTTCACTGGATTTAAAGTGAGTCTTCCTGCATTTTTTGCAGTGGGGTCTCCCATACGATATGCTGCCCATCCATGCGCCGCCTCATGTACAGGCAGAGCTGTGAGTAATACAATCAAATAAATAATAATCGTAGCAGCTAGTTGAGGGGATTCCCCCTCACGAAGCATTGAAAGCATGATATTTCTCCCATCCTGCGGGTAATAATTCATAAGTAATCTTCAGCAATACTTACGATTAGTATTATATCGGGAAAAGGCGAAAAAAACAACCCTGATTGGTGTAAATTTTTGAATAACAAACCAAAAACTTCATTTTTTCTAAAAAAGTCCTTGATTTATTTGTCTTTACCTGCTATAATAACAACGTTAGTCCATTGAGAATGCGATAAACGTATTTGCAAAGTAACTTATGGGAGGTGCAGATAATGGCAAAATGTGATATCTGCGGCAAGGGCGTTACTTTTGGTATTAAGGTTTCCCACTCACACAGACGTTCTAACAGAGCATGGAAACCGAACGTAAAACGCGTGAAAGCAATTGTAGACGGTAAACCATGCCGTGTCTACGCTTGCACCCGTTGCTTACGTTCAAATAAAGTAACCCGTGCTGACTAAGAAACAGCATCTAAAAAAGACCAATCGTATGGATTGGTCTTTTTTTGTTGTGTAAAAAGGCAGCGGGCAGTATCCGCTGCCAATGACACTGCGAATATGTTCTATTCGTATATCCGTCGTAACACATTTTATGACGTTAGCTATCGTATCTCTTATTTACACTACTTTTTACAGACTAAAACGGCACACCACGAAATGTGGTATGCCGTTTGTTTTAATGCTTATTGGAAAAAAGGATTATTTTCGTCCAAACCGTTCTACCATTTCAGTTAACTGTCTGGCTTCATCTTCATTGTCAGAGAATACGTTGTACATAACCCCTTCACAAGGGAAGTTTTCCAACATAAATTTCAGTTCCTGAGGTTCTACATTAACCTGAATCAGTTTTCCGGCATTGTGAATCTTGTGCAGTACTTCCAGCCAGTGAGAAGCAGAAGGCTGTCCTGCACCATATACCCACTGGATCCCTTTCAGTTTTTTAATCTGCAGCAGACGATCCAAATGTTTCAGTGCACCCGGTCCATCCAGATGATAAATGCTGGCATCCAGAAAATCTACTTCCTGTTCCAATTCCTTCACAATCAGATCTTCAAACATATCTTCTGATACCATGCAGCAGAAGTCGCAGCTGGTTACATACCACCGTTCCGGATGCCAGATGCCCATCCAGTTAGATGTCCCTTTCTGGTACTTCGTGGTCATCTGATACAGCTGGTCATATACGGTTTTAAATCCATCCAAAAGACTCATGGTACCTTTCTGCAAAAATTCAGGATGGTCAAAGGTATCAAAGCACAGTTCTTGCGGTCCCCGCATGGAAACTAACCCGTCGGCACCAGGATGAATATCGGTAATTCCCACCAAGTACTGATCCTTCCCGTCTTCTACCAGCGCTTCGGTCATTTCAATTAATTTTTTATAGTATTCGCTGTCTGGTTTTAAAGAAAAGCCTTCAAATTTTTCTACATCCTCATCAGTTAAATGAGGTTCTGCCCAGCTGGTTGTTTCGCCAAATTCAATTTGAGTACCATAAAGACCGGCAAATACATCCGGACCCAGATTAGGCCAGATCATTGGAAATGCTTCACAGCCCCGGAATGTGTTTTCAATATCCCAGCGGCCTTTGGCAAGCATATATTCTGTATCCATCCACCGATCTTTCAAAGACGCATGGTGAGAAGCCACAGGAGCTGCCTGATTCTTTTTTGGTGCCATAATGCTTACAATCGGGCGGTCGTGGTTTTCCATTGCCCAGTAAGCTTCATATCGTTTTTGAATCTGTTCCCAATTTTCGCAGTACTTCATCTCTTTCTTCCTCCATTATGAATTTCGGATTGCTTCTTCCCGAACGATTTCTACTGCACGGCGCACCTTTTGTTCGTTGCCGTTGAGCTTATAGATATCCCGGAAAATAAATTCTTTTTTGCAGTTTTTGGTCAGTTCCATGGTCTTTCTGATATATGCCCGGAAAGCATCTTCATCAAACTGTTTTTCAATGCCAATAAAGTTTGGAGAAGGTTTTCTGGAATAAATGATTTTGCTTCCGCTGAGCCGTTCTGCCATAAATTCCTCATTACACCATGCGGAAATAGACACTTTTCTCAGATTTTCATATTTGCTGATACTGTCGTCCCAGAACGGATCTACCGGTTCACAGCATCCATAATATACCAATCCAAATTCTTTTGCCAATTTCGCATAATAAGGATAGACAAATTCATGATACAGTTCCGGAGAAATACCAATACTTTCCTGGCTGTTCAGATGTCCCCAAGTATTGATACTGCGTACTGTTCCGTCAAATGTTTCCAGCTCATGGTTAAAGCAGTAGCTGCCGCTTCCCATATAATCATTTCCGTTGTTCAGCATAATCAGGTGATTTTCTTCCTGCCAACGGAGACAGCGGATAATATCGTCAGTAATAAATGACATAAATTCATGGAACAGATCTGGTTCGATCATCATAGAGCAGAACATGTTTTCCATGCCCATAATATCCACTGCCTTTTGTGTAATGCCGCATCCCCAGTAATTCTGCATATTGATAAAGCGAACTGGCAGAATATCTCCCAAAACATCGTTCACCTGATCCATACGGCTCTGATTTGCCTGCTGATCATAGGAGAACAAAGACGGTTTCAGCTTTTCCATCCCAGATTCCAGATCTTCGAACATAGGATCAATGTGATATCCCAGCCCGTCCTGTGAAAAAGTTTTTTTCGGTTCATGCTGCCACAGTTTAATGTCCATCTGCATAGGAAAATCATAAGTAGAAGGCATCACCTTATCATCATTGATCTTTTCATAAGCTAAAATATTTTGGAGCAGCTGACGTTCCATTTCTTTTGCCAAAGGAGTTTCACACTGTGCCGGAGGAAGAATTTCATCCAAAAAGGACATCTCCTCCATAACCACCATAGGTTCTTCTCCCTGAAGAGAATTATGAAGATACCATCTGCGTTTTCTTTCTTCCATAATGGGAAGTGCCGCATATTCCGCCTGTTTTTTTGCCAGTTCGCGAAGATACTCGCGTTCCTTCTGGGTAATTGTCTGCATAGGAAATCCTCCTTGTTTTAGTATAACTGATATTCCGAAGGGGTGCAACCGCATACCAACTTAAACCGCTTGCTGAAATAATAGGGATCCCGAAATCCGCATTGCTGAGCGATTTCTGCATGGCGCAAGGATTTCTGACGCAGCAGCTCTTTTGCTTTGTCAATCCGAATTTCTTCCAGACGCTGCATAATGGTTTTTCCCTCTACGGTTTTAAATACTCTGCGAATATAACTGTTTTCAAAATAAAGCGCTTCTGCAATCTGATCAACTGAAAGACTGTTTTCTCCATAGTGCTCCTGCAGATACTGTTCAATCTTTTTGACCAAAACTTCCTTTTTGCTGTTGATGGAAATACTCATGCAGTCGCTGAAGAGCTCATAAACATAGTTTTGAATCACATCTTTTACCTGAGCTGTATCCACACAGTCGTTTAAGTCCTGAATAATATTGGCCTGTATTTTCAAATAATCTTCAATCCGATTTCCGTCTTCCTGGTGAAAATGAGAATATACACTGATGGTAAGGGAATGATAGACCAAAATCACATATTGGAAAGAGAAAAATCTTCCATCAGAAAGCTGAAAAATACGGTCAATAATTTGATTGGCATTTTGATAATTTTTTGCTTCAAAGCATCGGATAAGCAGCTCTACGTCCTGAATGCTGTAAAACTGCTGATCTCCGTCAAAACTTTGTATTTCTTCATAAACAGTAACCCGTTTCCCCATTTTAATTCGATTCTCGTAAGCAGTCATGGCACACTGATAAGATTCTGAAAGTCCAGACATTTCGCAGACCACTTTTCCCAATGAAACAGATTCCAAAAATCCCATATCAGAGGACAAAAGCAATCGATCCCATAGCTCAGCCACATAAGAAATACTGAACCGATCCAAAAAATACTGCACCACAATCCATCTGCCAGAATCATCGTGAATATAAAAGTTATGGATATGATATTTGTCAAACCAGCAGGAAACCAATTGATTTAATTTTTGTACATCACAGTTGTCATTTTTCCTGATACGCAAAACAGCTGTTGAAAAGCTTCCTTGAACATCAAACGGCAGATGGCTCATGGCTGCTGGTTCCACAGTTCCGGAACGAATTAATTGCTGCAAAACGGTTTCCTGCTGCAATTGTTTGACACGATGTTTGTCTTTTAAATCAGCAATGCATTTTGTCAAAGCGTCTGCCAACTCTTCTGCGTCAAAAGGCTTTAATAAATAATCAAACACATCCAGCTTAATTGCCTGATGGGCAAAACTGAATTCATTGTGTGCTGTCATAATAATAATCTGAGGAGAAATATCCCAGGATTTTAAAATTTCACAAACGTCCAGACCGCTTAAACGGGACATACTGATATCCAAAAAGATAATGTCTGGACGGTATTCTTTAATTTGATTCAGCGCATCCTCTCCGCTGCGCGCTGTACCGCACACCATACAATCGTACTCTTCCCAGCAAATCATGGAAGTAAGGTACTCTAAAAAGATGGCTTCATCGTCTACCAACAATACACGGTACATCAAGTTGCCTCCTTTGATTTTAGGTTGAGACACAAAACAATCGAAGTTCCTATGGGCAGCGGTTCCAGTTTAATACAGCTTCCTTCTCCATAAAAAAGCTGAATACGGTCTGAAACATTTTTCAGCCCAAAGCCTTCCCCGTCTGTTTGAAGGGTCTTTCCGGATAAAATATCCAAAAAGGTTTGAGGAGACATTCCTACGCCGTCATCGATAACCTGCAAATATACCCATTCTCCGTCAGTCTCTCCGCAAATCAAAATATGCCCCGGTTCTCCCTTGGGTTTAATCCCATGATACAACGCATTTTCCGTCAAAGGCTGCAGGGTAAGTTTGGGGATTTTTAAAGACAGCATTTCTTCTGGAACAGAAATTTTATAGTTTAATATATCTGCATAACGAACAGACTGAATATCAAGGTATTTGCTCAAGGCATCTAATTCCTGCCGCAGTTCAACCCATTCGCTTCCCTTATTCAAAACCAGTCGGTAATACCCCGCCAAAGACTTAATGACTCGGTTTGCCTGGGCAGTACGGTTCATCCCATTGAGACAGAAAATTGTATCCAATGTATTGTAAAGAAAGTGCGGCTTAATTTGTGCTTGAAGCAGCGAAAGCTCCAAATGCCGTTTCGCCCTTTTCTCTTGGCGCACCTGCTCAAACAAGGATTTATTTTCCTGAACCATATGGTTGAAGCTGGAAATAAGTACCCCGATTTCATCCTTTTGTTCTGGCTGAGGGAATTCCTCAGGCAACCGGTCTTTCGTGTCTATCATATGTTCTGACAAAGCAGTTAAAGGACCGGTAATCCTTTTGGAAATATAAATAATCAACACGAAAAATACTGCCAGAACCACAAGCCCTATCAGAATAATATTAAAAGTAATCCGGTTGATCCCCGATAATGCTGACTTTAAATCCATAACGGAGTACAGCACCCATCCCCCTGGTATAGTAAGAGCCTGGGTATAATACTGGTCGTCATTCATTTTGGAAAACACCTGATTTTCCAGAGAAAAGGTAGACAAAGCAAGCTGCTGATCATAATTACTTTTCTGCTTGAGACGTTCCTGCAATAATCTGTCGTCGCTGGAAATGATCATACCATTGGAGTCTGTCAAGAAAAACTGTACTTCTTCTGCAGTATTTTCATTCCGGTACAAAGAATAAAGTTTCTGTTCATCTATCTCCAAAATCACATATCCGATCTTCTCATTGGTCTGGATATCCCGAAGAACCTTTACATAATGAAGACCAAACTGGGACAGGGGAGATTTCATCTCTAAAGAATAGTACCACTGTCCCAAAGTATTGATATCCATTTTGGAAAAAGCCTCAATCAGTTCCTGATTCCCCTCGCTTTGCAAGTAATCCCGCCGACGGTTTTTCCGGTACAGATCTCCGTTATCATACAGCACAGAAATTTGATTAATATGAGGAAATAATAGCAGGTTATTATCCATAATATTAAGTATTTTCTGTTTGGTAACGCTGTTATAAATATCCGGATACTTTCCTGTGCGTTCTGACTGAGGAAGGGTGTTCCCCAACTCTACAATAATACTGTTGCTGCAGTTATTGGTGTTTTGAATAATGGTTTGCAGCTGATCCACAATCAAATCATCTTCATAATTTCGATTTTGAATTAACTGTCTTTGGGTCATATTTCGATACAAAAACTGAAAGCCACCGATCACGCAAACCATTAATACAGTAAAGAATAGAATAAAAGTAAGACTGATTTTTTGATGAATAGATCTTGTATGTAGTTTCACAGTCGTTCCCTCCAATGTTTTTAAGGATAAAGGAACTTTTGTAAAAAATCAAGTCTAACCCACATCAGTTCTTCATACCAGAAAATGCCATAGATTCGCTAATCTTACGGCTGAAGAAGATGTACAGGATCAGTACAGGAAGACTGGCGATAACCAGTGCAGCACCAACCGGTCCCCAGTCAGTGGAGAACTGTCCGTAGAAACCAGCCAATCCCAAAGGAAGGGTTTTTAAATCATTATCTGTAATCAAGATCAATGCCAAGCTGTATTCATTCCAGTGGGACATAAACTGATAAATGACCAGTACAGAAATGGCAGATTTCATCTGAGGCAAAATAATGCTAAAGTAAGTACGGAAAAATCCTGCGCCTTCCATATAGGCAGATTCTTCCAGTTCCAAAGGAAGGTTTACATAGAACCCATACAATACCATAACTGCAAATGGAAAACTCATGGCAACATAAGGAATAATCAGAGACCACAAAGTATTGGTCAGGCCCAAATTACGAACCATAACAACCAAAGGAGTCATAACTGCCTGAATCGGAATAAACATCCCAGCCATAACCAATGTGTGCATGGTTTTTGTGGTGCGACCCTTGACACGAGCAATGACATAGGTAAACATCAAAGAGAACATGATTCCAAATGCCATAGCAATCAGAGAAACAACTAAGCTGTTTTTAAAGAATACAGCAATATCAAACTGATTGACTGCCTTGACATAGTTGTCCCACTGGGGATCCAGAGGAGGGCCAAATGGATTGGTAACAAAAATTTCTTCATTATCTTTTAAGGAATAAAATCCCATCCAGATAATCGGATACAAACAAATGACAGCATAAATTGTCATAAACAGATAGGTGAAAAAACGTCCTACCGTTAACTTCTTCATAATCATCTTCCTTTCCAAAAATGGAACCGGTGAAAAATCAATATTCCACTTCCAAACGTTCTGTAGCCTTATTAATGATAACCATAAGTCCTACACAAATAATTACGATAACAGTAGCAATGGCGCTTCCATAACCATATTTCTGCAGGCTGAACAACGCTTTGTACATCATGATAGCCATAGTCGTAGTATAGTTGCCAGGACCGCCTGCTGTCATCTGGAAGATCATTTCAAATGCACGGAATCCGAAGGTAAAGCACATGACAAAGCAAACACGAATAGTAGGAGCTGTCAGCGGCAAAGTAATATTGAAAAACTGTCTCAATTTGTTGGCACCGTCAATGACAGAAGCTTCATAGTAAACATTGGGAACATTCTTCATCGCTGCATAGATAATCAGCAGATGATATCCCATCCCTTTCCAAGCATCTGCGATGATAATCGCAATCAAACCTTTAATCGGTTCATTCAGCCAGTTTTGTGCCCAATCACTTCCGGTAGCAGCCGCCAGCTGATTAATCAGCCCATAGTCCCCGTGATAAATGGAAATCCACAACTGTGCTACAACAGATACAGACAAAAGTACCGGGAAAAAGTAAATATCTTTAAATAATTGGCTGCCTTTGATCTCATAGTTTACAATCAAGAAAGAGAAAATAGTAGCAAAACCTACCTGATAAATTGTCAATACAACAGAGTAAATCAAACTGTTTCGAATAGCAACTCCTAAATCTTTAGAACGGAATAATTTGGTATAGTTATCTATCCCATTAAAGACTGCCGGATTTACACCATCCCATTCGGTAAACCCCATAATGATGGACTGGATAACCGGAATTAACATAATCAAAGAAAACAAAATAACTACCGGTGCCACAAAAACTACCAGCCCTACTTTGCTTCGTTTAAACAATGGACTCATAATATCTATCCTTTCTTTGTGAGAAAATAAGCGCCAAAGTGAAATGACGCATCATTTTAGCTTTGGCGCTCTTATCCCATATTTATATACTTCTATGAAGAGACCCTGTTTAACCGATAATTTCGGCAATGCTTGCGTCCAGATCTTCAATAAACTGATCTGCTGTATAGGTACCAGTAATCAGCAATTCGCTGGTATCTTCCAAAGCTACAATCAATTCCTGATTATTCAAAGACCATTCATATGGTGTGGTGGACACAAAATTCTTCATGCTGTCTGCATATGCCTGATAAGAAGCAGCTCTTGGAGTTTCCGGTTCAACAGTTTCTTTCAACATACACAAAGAACCAAGCTGAGCACAAACTCTATCATGTTCTTCAATATAGGTCATCAGAACCTGTTTAGAAAATTCTACGTATTCACCTTTTGCGCTAACTGCATATCCGCCAGGAGCAGCAGCACCACCGGACATAGTCCACTGAACTTCTTCTTCTTTGCCGGCATCTGCAAATGGATTGAATTCACAATAACCCATATTGTCGCCGTAACCGCCCAAAGCAGCATCATTAAAGTACCAAGCACCGTTTACAACCATACCAGCTTTACCGGTGGAGAACAATTCAAATGCCTGACTTGCGTTGGTGTTCAAAGCACCTTTTCCGATCAGACCCATGTCTACCAGCTCTTTTACTTTGTTTGCAGCATTGACATATGCTTCATCAGTAATTTTAGCAGTACCATCCTGTAAGCCAGCCAATCCCAAAGGCTGACCTTCTGCTACAACTGCCATATCATACATCTGGAGCCCTGGCCATTTCTGCTGTGCAAACAGAGCAACTGGAATAATATCGTTGTCTACCAAAGTTTGAACTACTGTTTTCAGCTCATCAAAGTTTTTCGGAGGAGTCAAGCCCAATTGATCAAAAATTTCAATGTTATAGAACATTAAACAAGCCTGAGGAATATCTGACTGAACTGCGTAGTAGTGACCATCTGAAGCTTTTTTTGCATCAAAGGTTCCATCCAGATATTTATCAAACATACCAGCTTCTTCCATTGCATCATCCAGTGGAGCCAAATCGCCAGATTCCATCAAAATATCTGTCAGCTGACCGGTACATTCAAACATATCCGGCAGTTCACCAACTGCTGCTCTGGTTTTCAGTACAGAACCATCAGAGTCTGTTCTGTGTTCAATATTGATGGTCAGATCCGGATAAATATCTTTCATTACTTCCAGTGTTTTATCAATCTGTTCAATACCACTATCTGCATAGTAAGCATATAAAGTCAATTCACTAGCTGTCTTTACTTCACCGCTGGAAGATTCTGTAGAGCCGGAAGAGGTGTTTTTGTCATTAGAACCTCCGCATCCGGTAAATGCTGTTGCTGTAAGCATACCTGCCAAAATCATGGCCAGCCACTTTCTTTTCATACCGTTCAACTCCTTGATTTATTTTTAATTTCAAAATTGATTGTGTCCTAAGTATAACAAAAATATGAATACAAAAAAATGGACTGGATGTGCCTTTGTTGTAATATCCGTGCTTTTTCTTGCACATAGTACAAAAAACACATGCAATATCACAATGATTCGAATAATTTCACTGAAAATAAAAAGAGTATCGTTCATATAAACAATACCCTTTTCAACTCATAAATATTATATCAAAGGAACACCATGTGATTTTGGATCCACTGATCAATCTGTTCTGCCGCCTGTTCCGGTGTTTTTTCCGTTGTATTGATTAAACAGATCCCCGCCTGCTCCCCATTTTCCAGCAGCCATTGATTATAGTCCAAAGAACTTTGAATCCAGCTATCATCAGTAATGTTTCTGCCTTGCCGCATACGCCGCTCCAGTTCTTTGGGATCGCAAACCAAAGCAAGGTAGTACAGTTTGTTAAAGTACCTTCTTGCCTCACGTGGTTCAAACTGTTCGGGCACACCGCATCCACATAGCACCACCGGTTTTCCAATCTGGGAAATATTTGCGCACACAGTCAGCCACAATTCCCGATAAGGTGCGTACAGATTTTCCGGTGTATTAAAACGCTCATCCCACAACAAGTCACTTTCCATTACCAGATAATCCGATTCCCGCTGAAATAAAATTTCTGCTGCAGTAGATTTCCCCACCCCACTGGCTCCTGTTAATAAAAATAGGTCCATCTTTTTCGTAGGAATCATGGTTTTTCCCTCATTTCTTATTTGGACAGCAGCCAAATCCGTTCATCTTCATGCCGTTTTGGACGTTCCATTAAATCGGTCAGCGCTTCTCGAATATCCTTATTCTCATATAAAACCTGATACAGCTCTGTCACAATGGGCATATCCACCCCATATTCCTGTGCCAGGGCATACGCAGACTTACACGCTTTACACCCTTCTACTGTCATGCCAACCCGTTTGACCGCTTCTTCCATAGACAATCCTTGACCAATATAAATCCCTGCCCGACGGTTTCGGGAGTGCATACTGGTACAGGTTACAATCAGGTCACCTACCCCCGTAAGTCCTGCAAAGGTTTCCACCTTGGCTCCCATAGCTACACCAAGCCGGGAAATTTCTGCAATTCCCCGAGTCATTAAAGCTGCTTTGGAATTATCTCCAAGTCCCATTCCGTCACAGATTCCAGCGCAAACTGCAATGATATTTTTCAAAGCACCACCCAGTTCTACACCGATCATATCATTGTTTACATATACCCGAAGGTTGGCATTCATCAACGTGTCCTGCACCAATTCCGCAGCCTGACGGTTTTCACTGGTAGCTACCACTGTGGTAGGAACTCCTCTGGCAATTTCTTCTGCGTGGGAAGGACCGGACAAAATTACCACTGGATTTTTGGGATATTCTTCCCGCAAAACTACAGAAAGTCTCTTTTGGGTTCCTTCTTCAAAGCCTTTCCCCACGTTGACTAAAACCGCGTCATCCTCAATATATGGTTTTGCCTGCTGGGCTACCTGACGCAAAGCAAAAGAAGGTACCGCAAACAAAAACATTTTTACTCCCTTAGCCTCTGCTATATCAGTTGTCATGCGGATAGACTGATCCACCGCAATTCCCGGCAAAAGTCTTCGGTTTTCTCCGTAACGCCGCATTTCATTGATTTCCCGCTCAAATGCAGACCACAAAATTACATCATATCCATACTGATGGAGCAATACTGCCAGTGAAGTTCCAAAACCTCCGGCACCTAAAATCATCATATCAGCCATCATGTTTCCCCTTTTTCATTTGTTTTTTCTTAGTATACCATATTTGTAAGAAAAAACAAAGCGCACCGTCATAAAGCAAAAAGACTGCATGGTAAAATCATGCAGTCTTTTTGCTAATCGTGTTTTTAAAACCCAAAAATATTTTCACGTTAGGCAATTGCCAGTTTTACTTTTTGATGCTGTCCTTCGATTTTCCTCTCAAAGAACAGAATATCCCAACTCATACCGCTCACAAAACTCTTTGATGGTTCTGCGTACTGGCTGAGAAGACAAATATAGGCACACCAGTCCCAGAGAATGAGATGCTTCTTCCCCGCTTGTCAAAACCGCCGTAATTTGATCCATCACGCCGTCAATAAACATGACGCCGTTTTCCCCCGATAAATATCCTTTACAGCGATATACCAGCGGTTTTAATAATTCTATCAGTTCCTCAAGCTGAGACATAGTCAAAGCCTCGTCAAATGTAACTGTCAATTGAGCGGAAGAAATATCCACTTTGGAAAATCCCTTTTGTTTTTTCTCCTGGGATAAAGGAGAAAGCTGTTCCAAATCCTCCTGTGAAATCTTGGAATAGGTAGTATATACAATAGGAGCATCTGGATTCCAATTCCGAACTTCTTTTTCTACTTCCATCAGTTGATCCGGTGAAACCAAATCAATCTTATTAATCACAAGCAAAGAAGCTTCCCGAACCTGATCGGGAATTACCACCGCTGTATTAGCTACCCGTCTGAAATTTTTCCCGTCAATTAAGCAAATACAGCCACGGTAGTCAAAACCTTCTCCGGTCAGCTGGCGAGTTTTTTCCAAAACTTCCCCAATATTGGACGGATTAGAAAGCCCTGAGCTTTCTACCAGCAAAACATCCAGATCGGTTTTGATTGCCTCAGACAATGCGTCAATGAACATGTCCATTCTGCATACACAGAAAATAGAACCATTGCTGATTTCAGAAACTTCGTATCCCTTTTGAGCAATCAGACCCCCGTCGATGCCCTGTTTTCCAAATTCATTGACAATCACTGCAATTTTCTGATTGGGAAACATCCCCATTGTCTGATTGACAAATGTGGTTTTCCCTGCTCCTAAAAAACCTGTGATTAAATACAATTTCTTCATTTCTGAACCCCTTTTAGACAGAAAGATAATAGCCGCCTTCGTTGAGCATTTTTTCCACGGCACCTACAGAATAACCCCGCTGATTTTCTGTATGGCTTTCCGTATCTCTTGGATTAACTCCAATCTCTGCGTAAAGCTGATTTACGCCGCCGAGCATTGCCATTGCCAATGGTTCATGCACATTCATGGAAATTTTAGGATCTACTACAATTCTAGCCACTGCCGCAATTTTTGTCAGCTCCGCTGCAGAAATTTCACTGTCAGCAGGATACCCTGTACCAGGTACATTGACCCGACGCATCACTGCCATAACATCCACATGGTATTTCTTTGCGCGAAGAATTTCATCCGCAATTTCCTCGTAGCTGTGTTCCTTGCCAATCGGTTCCACACAGTAATATAAATTCAGTCCTGCTTCTAGAAGCGCCTCAATGGTCTGTATCCGTACCTGTGGGTCCAAATCGGTATCAATTCCTTCCCGCAGGCGAACAATATGATATACTGCGGAAAATCCAGCTTCTTTTAAGCGACGGGCATACTCCAGGTCAAAGTCGCCAATATTGGCTACCAGATCCATATTCTCTGGCAGAACAGCGCGCACTTTTTTCCCAACAGAAAGATACCGTTCTTTGTCGTAATCTGCGGTTGTCATCAAAAACAGTGCCTGTACCTTATCAGGCACCTGTTTTGCCTGGGCAACGATTTCTTCATCTGTCAGCTCTACAACGTGAGGCAGCAGAAAATGATCCCGTGCCATGGAACAGAACTTACAATTCCCGCTGCATCCTTCTGCGTTAATGCCAATCTGAGCAAAAATATAGCCTTTATTGTGAAAAGCCGCTCTGGACATAGCGTTGGATTTGGCAAGAAGCCGGTAAAAATCATCAGAATTGGTATCTACAGAAAGCATCTGAATGATATCTTCTTTGGTAAAGTCCTGTTTGTTTAAAATTTCTGAGATCATTTTTATCTTCCTCTCTGTACTAAAAAGTTTTTAGGACCACATGATTGCGGTCCTAAAAACAAGTGTTATTCTCAGTTTTTTATCGATTCGCAATCGCCTGAATAGCTTCTTCTACCTTCTGGATAAATTCTGCTTTGCTTGGAATAATGGAAGAATAAGCCAGTTCCCCGTTAATGTAGATAGATGGCAGCTGTTTTACTCCCATCTGAGCAAAACGGGCAATATCTTCTTTAATGGTGTATTTGTAAATCACCATATCCACTTTGTCGCCAAAATGTTCTTTGATTTCATCTGCTGCACTTGCCATATAGGTACAAGCTGCACAAGTATCTGGATCCAAAGTACATACTTCGATCAATGGTTTTTCTAAGCTTGCATAATCCGGCAGTTCTACTACAATATCATTTTTCGGAGCTTCGTAGTTTTTGATCATTTCTCTTACTGTATCGGTATCATGTACAGCCTGAGCAGCCGCAATGGTGTTTTCCAGCGGAACATCATAAGGCATATCGCAGCCAGGAGCCACAATAAAGTTTTTGGTGTTTTCTACGCTATCAATCAGATCAACAACGCTCTTCATATTTTCCTGCTGAGTACCGTGCAGCATAACAGTGGTCAGAGGAATATTTCCGCCAATTGTTACATTGTAACGGTCAGTAATTTCTTTCGCAGCAGCCAGGTTAACGTTTTCGTCTACAGAAATACTGTCGCAGTTGGTTTTGCACATTACTTCAATGTTACGGGTTGCGTTGCCGCATACAAAGAAGGAAGACAATGCACCATTTTCACGGATAAATGCAAACAGATCAGAGAATGGTTCACTTAAGAAATCTTCAAAGTGATCTGGAGAAATCTGAGAAACCAGCGGGTCTACTACTGCGATAACATCCATGCCGGCATCAATGTACATTTTAGCCATTGCTTTGCTGACAGCACAAGTATAAGAAAGCAGCTGAGCTACATATTCTTCATTGTCGAACATATCCATAAAGATATTGTTGCCGCGCAGGTGAGATGCCAAAGTGAACGGACCGCAAATCAAACCGTACAGAGCAGTGGTATCGCCGATTTCAGCTTTTACGCGTTTCATAACATCCAAAATCATAGGCAGTCTGCCGGATTCCGGAGTAGGAACTTTACATTTGCAAGGAACTTCATCAGTATCTTCCAGAATATGAGTTTTTACACTCGGAGGAGCTTTTGGAGCCCAAACCAGTTCACATCCCAAAATTTCTGCTTCTACCTGCAGGTCAAACATAACCGGAATCCCGTCTGCACGATACAATTTTGCTGCTTCAATGACACCCTGATACAGGTTATCGCCAACGGTCAGCATTTCGGTTGCATCTTTGCCCAAAATTTTACCAGCATGTACCCCAACAAAAGGCACCCACGGAATACGGTCTGTTTCTTCATGATTCAAGACTTTAAAAATTAACTCTTTACCTGTCATTTTAGTAACCTCCACCTATTTACATTCATAAACCCGAATTCAGTCAGTCCGGTTTTCATTCGGTTTATGGATTCTGTTCTTTCGATGGTATTATTATATCGGATTTTTTATCCCAATTCTATAAAGGATTCACCCGTTTTAGTAAAATATTATCCTCCTATTTGAAAAAACCAATGCCCAATTCCGTCAAACAGATAAAGAAAAAAGTGCTGTTTTCACAGCACTTTTCGTTTAAAAACTCACAGTTAACCGGCTTTTTGATCCGGATTTTTCTTTTTCTTAAAGCTGTTTTCTTCCCCGTGAATCAAGCGGACAATATTGCTCCGATGCATATAAATGACCAGCAAAGCAATTAATGTCCCCAGCAGCACTTCTAACCCAATATGGGGAGCATCCTGAATGGTTCGGATCATAAACAGCGCAATAGGAAATGCCACCGCACAGGCAATGGAACCTACAGAAACAATTTTGGTAGTATACATTCCCACCAAAAATACTGCCAAACAGCATACAAAAGCCAAAGGAGACAGGGCAATCAGGGCACCGGCAGAAACTGCCACCCCTTTTCCCCCTTTAAAATGATAGTATAGGGGAAAAATATGCCCCAACAGTGCTGCAAATGCAGCCGCATATTCCACCACAAAATTTTCTGGCTGTCCGGCAACAAAGGTGAACAAAATCCGAGCAATCCACACTGCTGCAACCCCTTTCAGGAAATCCCCTGCAAAGGTCATGGCTGCCGGACCTTTTCCCAATGTACGCAGTACATTGGTCATTCCCGCATTTCCGCTGCCGCAGCTGCGAATATCTTTCTTTTGGAACAGCTTGGTTACAATGATAGCAAAGTTGATACTTCCCAGCAAATAAGCGATAATCACTGAAATCACCAGGCAAATCACCGCAATTGTCGTCATGGCAAACACCCTCCCCAATGGATTAAAAATCGTACCGGATCACTTTCTCCGATATTTTCCAAAAATGTTACTTATTTGGTATCGCTGGAATCCCGCTCACGCACAATCATGCGAATTGGGGTTCCTTCCAGTTTAAAGGCCTCACGAATCTGGTTTTCCAGATAACGCTGATAAGAAAAATGGAATAGGTCCGCGCGGTTAACAAAGGTGACAAAGGTCGGCGGATTGGTAGAAGGCTGAGTCATATAGTAAATCTTCAGTCTTCTTCCCTTATCAGACGGAGGCTGTACCTTTGCGGTAGCATAAGCCAGCAGGTCATTGAGTGTACCGGTAGAAATACGCACAGAGTTCTGCTGTTTTACATATTGGATCATCTCATACAGTTTATTCAAACGCTGTCCGGTTTTTGCAGAAATAAACAAAAACGGCGCATAAGACATAAAGCTGAAATCAATGGCCAACTTATTTTTCATCTCCTGCATGGTCTTGTCAGTCTTATTTTCTACTGCATCCCATTTGTTTACTGCAATAATGCAGGCTTTTCCCTGTTCATGGGCATATCCCGCAATCTTGCTGTCCTGTTCTGTAAATCCTTCATTGGCATCAATCACAATGACACAAACATCACTCCGGTCAATCGCCATATGAGCCCGAAGCACACTGTATCGCTCAATATTTTCCAGTACTTTGGATTTTCTCCGAATTCCGGCAGTGTCAATAAACACAAATTTTCCGTACTGATTTTCCACATAGCTGTCGGTAGCATCCCGAGTGGTTCCCGCAATATTAGAAACAATCATCCGTTCCTGGCCGGTAATTTTATTGACCAAAGAAGATTTCCCTACATTTGGTTTTCCCACCACAGCAACACGAGTAACATCATCTTCATAAGGATGTTCTTCCTCTTCCGGCAGCAGATCATACACCAAATCCAAAAGGTCCCCAGTTCCATGACCGTGAACCGCAGACAGAGAAACTGGATCCCCTAATCCCAGGTTATAGAATTCATAAAATTCAACAGGAGGTTCTCCCAGACTGTCGCATTTATTGACGCACAAAATCACCGGTTTTCCGGTTTTCAAAAGCATCTGTGCCACTTCGTGGTCTGTAGCGGTAACTCCGTCCCGCATATCCGTAACCAGAATTACCACATCCGCAGTATCAATGGCAATCTGTGCCTGACGGCGCATCTGAACCAAAATGACATCGTTGGATTCCGGCTCAATCCCTCCGGTATCCACCAGCATAAAATGTTTTCCCCGCCACTCACATTCGGAATAAATCCGGTCACGGGTTACACCCGGCGTATCCTCTACAATAGACAGCCGCTGTCCAATCAGCTTATTAAACAGTGTGGACTTTCCTACATTTGGACGCCCTACCACTGCAACAATTGGTTTTGCCATAACAAACTCCTTTCTCAGTCCTGTGACACTACGGTTTTTTCATCCATCCCGTTTTCCAACAGTCCCCGAAGCAGACTGTCTCCTTCTGTTCCGATTACCTTGACGGAAACACCCAGTTCCCGCTCAATATCGGCCACCGTATAATCATCTAAAAATTTATCCTGTTCATGACGCAGCATACATCCAGGCAGTAAAAGCACTTTTCCCAAAGGCTTTCCTTTTAACTGTTTTATCAAATCCTGTGCGGTAACCAATCCGGCCACCGTAATGGTTTCCCCAAAAAACTCATTGCGAATGGGATATACATTACACTGTAAATTATGCCACTTCCCGGCGGCAGCGTCAACCAATTTCTGGATAAACGGCGCTGCATCGGTTCCGGTAGCCACAGATACCTGACGGGAAATATCATCTCCGTCCAGTTCCCGGTACAAGTCGTAGAAGTCGGTTTTCAGCATCGCCAAAACGCCTACCCCGTTTTCCAGCTGAGCAAAATCCTCATAAAAATCAGCGTCATGCAAAGGAAGTCCTGCACGAAGATAAAACTCATCAGAAGCGTAAGCAAGGCGGGTTCCGTGTTTCTCATAGAAGTCGTCCCCGAACCGTTCCACCATTTCCACCACATTTCGGGCATTTTCTCCTTCATACCGTTCCAGCGGATACAATCCATCCCGATATTTCGTCAGCCCAACTGGAACACAGGCAACGCTTTGAATGTTAGGGTACAAACTTCCCAAATCGTTCAAGGTGCGTTCCAGCTCTTTTCCGTCGTTGATTCCCGGACAGAGAACCAGCTGGCAGTTAATGGAAATTCCTGCATCAGAAAGCTGCTTTACATAGGCAAGCTTTTCTCCGGCGAAACGATTGTTCATCATGGTACACCGAAGTTTTGGATTGGTGGTGTGCACAGAAATATTAATGGGGCTGATCTTCATTTTAATAATCCGATCCACTTCCTGCTGGCTCAGATTGGTCATGGTAATATAGTTGCCAAACAGAAAAGAAAGTCTGGCGTCGTCATCTTTAAAATACAAAGTATCCCGCATATTCGGCGGCATCTGATCCACAAAACAGAAAATGCAGTTGTTAGTGCAGGAGCGCTGTTCATCCATCAGGTAACTTTCAAACTCCAAACCAATATCTTCATACTGCTGTTTTTTTATTTTTTTCACAATCCACTGGTGCTCACTTCTGCGAAACACAGTCAACAGGGTTGTTTCCGCAATATAAAACTGATAGTCCAGCACATCTGTGATTTCATTGCCGTTAATGGAAGTCAGTTCATCCCCTGCTCGGATTCCCTTTTTCCAACACAAACTGCCTTGATCTACTTCTTTAATTGTTACAGACATCCTTTTCCCCACCTTTCTCATTCCCGGGAAAAACCTTTACCGTTTTATATGATACACAATCTTTACTGAAAAAAATGCCGCCTTAAGACAAAGGCGGCATTTTTTCAGTTAATTAACTTAATTTTTAAGCATTCTACGGCATGACGCCATAGTCAGAAGCATTTTGCAATTATGCTTCTTTCTTAATAACTTGAACACCTTTGTAGTATCCACAGTTTCCACATACTTTGTGTGGAGCTTTCAGTTCACCGCAGTGGTCGCATTTGCACAGAGCTGGAGCGTCCAGTTTCCATACTGCGGAACGTCTTTTATCACGTCTTGCTTTAGAGACTTTTGCCTTTGGTACTGCCATGATCGGGCACCTCCTTTATCTTTACAAACAAAAGTTTATTTGAGTAGTTCACCCAACACCGCAAAGCGAGGATCAACAAACTTATCTTGGCAATCACAGCTGCCTTTGTTTAAATTCTGTCCGCATTTGCTGCATAAGCCTTTACAGTCTTCGCTGCAGAGCAGCTTTGATGGTAGATTCAGGAGAATATCGCTGAGAACCAAATCGTCCAGATCTAACTGGTACTGTTCTACGACAATATACTCGTCATTGTCTGTATTAAGCTTATTGACCAGAACGTGTTCAAAGGAATATTCATACTTCCGTTCGAACTCTTCCAGACATCTGTCACAGTTAACACGAAGATTCACCAGAACTGTCATCGTAAGGGTCACAATACCAGCCCGATTTTGAATTTCGCCTTTCACTGTTACAGGAGCAAAAAATGGATGCGTACCGAACAACTCATAGTCAGTTAAATCCAGAGCATAATCAAGCTCCTTTTTTTCACCGACATTTTCAAAAAGCTGTTTTAAATCAATAGACATAACGACACCTCATCATGCTGTGCCTATCTATTATAATATAAGTAGGCCAGGCTGTCAACAATTGATTGGACTTTTTTACACATTGACTATTATTATAACACAAAACCCCTGTTTCGTCTACATTTTTTGCAGAGGAAACAGGAGCTTTTCAAAAGCAGTTCGAAAAACCAAACCCTTTTAAAAGTCAGGGATTAAACCAAACCACGGATCAGTTTTTCTTCTTCACCATACAGCAGATCGATTACCGGAATTTCAATCATGGTATATGCACCAGGAGCCTGTTTAAAGGAAGCTCTTGCCACATTCACCAGGTTCTGTGCGGTCAAAGCCGGGTTGTTAATCTTCATATTGAATTCCAGCAGCTGGTTCTGGGTAGTACCGGAAACACCTTTCCGTGTCATATTAACGCCATGGCCTTTATCCAGCAGATCATCTACGCAGTCAACGGCGATTACGTGAGTTTCATCATGCACAAAATATGGGTCTGCTTTAATGCGAGCAGAAACATCTTCATATTGATAACCGTCTTCCAGTTCAATATAAACCATTCTTCTGTGAACACCAGTTCCCAGAGGAATTGTCATGGACAAAGCAGCTTTTACCCCTTCAATTGCTTTGACTGCTACTGTATGACCCATGCTCATACCAGGACCAAAGTTTGTATAGGTAATTCCCTTTGGTGCACAGGACATCATCAGTGCACGTACAATAGAGTCAGAACCTGGATCCCAACCAGCAGAAATGATGGAAACTGCTCCGTGTTCTTTTGCAACTGGTTCCAATTCTTTTTTCAGATCATAAATGGTTGTATGAATATCGTAGCTGTCTACGGTATTAATTCCCATTGCCAAGTACTGTTTTGCAACTTCCGGAACGCTTCTGGTTGGTGTACAGAGGATCGCAACATCTGGTTTTACATCCAGTTTGTTCACGTCGTCTACAACCTGAACGCCAGTCAGCTCAACAGGCAGTTCTGCAGGAACACTTCTGCGAACCAAACCTGCAATTTCAAAGTCAGGTGCTTCACGCAGTACTTCCAAAACAGACTGACCAATATTACCATATCCAACAATCACTGCTTTTTTCATATTCATACCCCTCTTTTTAGCGGCTTGCAAAACCGCACGAAAAATTTACTTTTTTACTATAACACAACCTACGTCTCGCGTCAACCATTTTTTGCAAGCTGAAAGTAAAATTCTTGCATTATCAAAGATATTTTAACACTATTTTCATGTTTTTTTGAAAAAAATGCAGGAAATATCCCATTTACATCCTATAAAAAAGGTGTGGGAAAACTCCCACACCTTTTTAAAAAACATTACAGATATTTTTTCAGGCTTTCCGGCAGGTTTGCTGGATCAGTAGATACGGTGAAGGTAACGGTAACTTCATCTTTTACCAGAGCTTCTACTTTTTCTACCAGATTTGCAAAACCTTCCAAATCTTTTTTGTCGCCGCCGATTCTCAGGATACCATCTACATATACATCTTTAATATCGTAGTTGCCAGCCAATACACCGGACAGGAAGCCGTAAAATACATCGTAACCAGCAATTTTATATTCATCAGCGTGAATCAGTCTTACAGAAGGTACAATTTCAAACTGAAGGTTCATTGCTTTTTCAATGCATACTACATTGCCGTTTGTGGTTTTTGCTGTGTTGTTCACTGCATCGATCAAAAGTTTTGTTTTACCGGATCCTTTGTTTCCTACGATAAGTTTAATCATAATTCTTCCTCCTATAATAAGCTCTGCTCGAAAACAAAGCCTTTTTTATGTCAGGAATCCCCGCCTGTCCGGCAGGATTAACAGACATTCCTCGGAAACGAAAATCACAACCGCTGTTTTTCAGTATTTCTTTTCGGTTCCAATTATTTTAATTTTGCCAGCAATGCTTCTTTTTCAGCTTCGTAGCCTGGTTTTCCCAACAGGGCAAACATATTCTTTTTATAGCTTTCTACGCCTGGCTGGTCAAATGGGTTAACTCCCAGAACATAGCCGTCGATAGCGCATGCTTTTTCAAAGAAATAAACCAGATAGCCGAATTCATATTCATTGATTTCCGGCATTTCCAAAATAATATTTGGGGTACCGCCTTCAGTATGAGCAATTACGGTTCCTTCAAATGCTTTCTGGTTTACTACAGACATATTCTGGTTAGACAAGAAGTTCAGTCCGTCCAGATTGTTTGGATCATCTTTTACAAAGAAATCCTTCTTCGGTTTCTGGATATCTACTACAGTTTCAAACATAATCCGGGCACCGTCCTGGATAAACTGGCCCATAGAATGCAGGTCTGTAGAGAAAATCGCAGAAGATGGGTAAATACCCTTATGGTCTTTGCCTTCGCTTTCTCCAAACAGCTGTTTAAACCATTCGTTCATCATGGTAAATGCAGGATCATAGCATACCAGCATTTCTACAGATTTACCCTTTTGTTTCAGAGCATTTCTGTATGCTACATATTTATAACAATCATTCTTTTCCAGATCGGTGTCACACAGTTCATGCTGTGCAGCAGCTGCGCCTTCCATCATTTTGACAATGTCGCATCCGCTTACTGCGATTGGCAACAGTCCAACTGGAGTCAATACAGAATACCGGCCGCCTACATCGTCTGGAATAACAAATGATTCATAGCCTTCTTTATCTGCCAACTGTTTCAGTGTGCCGCGTGCTTTATCGGTGGTAGCATAAATTCTCTTGCGAGCTTCTTCTGCACCATATTTCTGTTCCAGCAGTTCACGGAATACACGGAATGCCAAAGCTGGTTCTGTTGTGGTACCAGATTTGGAAATAATATTGACAGAAATATCTTTTCCTTCACAGATTTCAAGGATTTCGTTGAGATAGGTTGGGTTAATGTTGTTGCCCACATAATAAATATCTGGGGTATCTTTTTTCATGTTGTTATAAAATGGAGATTTCAGCAGTTCGATTGCAGCTCTTGCACCCAAATAGGAACCGCCGATTCCGATTACAACCAAGATGTCAGAATCCGCTTTAATTTTTTCCGCTGCTTTCAGAATCCGGTCTACCTCTTCCTTATCATAATTGGTAGGCAGATCCAGCCAACCCAAAAAGTCGTTGCCCAGCCCAGTTTTGCTGTGGAGCTGTTCGTGTGCTGCGGTAATCATAGGCTGCAAAGCCTTTAATTCATGGGGCTTTACAAAGCCGCCCAAGTGTTTATCATTCAGTTTAATAGCCATGGAAACTTTCCTCCGGTCGTTGTTACATTTATTTTAAGCTAGATATGTTTTATGTTTAACATTATTTTACTATAAAATAAAACATTTTTCAAGTGTCGGATTGTGTTTTTCCAATAACATACTATGATGAAACTGTGAATATCCTGTCAAATTGCCGGAAAACACCGGATTTGCTCAAACATTATGCCACCAATTTCCGAAACAGCATGGTAAATGCTCTCCAAAATCCCCGCTTTTCCACAGTATCTTTGGCGGTTAAATCAAAAGTCTGCAGCACTTCACCGTCCATTAAAACAGAAACGGTTCCCACCTTTGTCCCTTCTTGAATAGGAGCTTTCACTGATTTTTCTACATCCACCTGCGTGGTAATTTCCGGTACGGTGCCTTTGGCAATCAGCTGTTTTCCCACCTGCAAATCAGGCACTGCCACCTCAAGTTTGGATTTCTGCCCTAATTTTACAGAAATATCCTTTACCTTCACTTCTGGTACCTGAACATCATAGGTCTGGTAGTTAGCAAAGGCATAGTCCAGCATTTTCGCCATATCCTCATTGCGCTTTGCGGCACTTTCCGCTCCCAAAATCACCCCGATAAAGGTTTCCCCTTCCCGCGTTGCAGCAGCGGCCAAACAGTACCCAGCTTCATTGGTAAAACCTGTTTTAATGCCAATACACCCTTCATAGCTGCGGATCATTTCATTGGAGTTGCGCATTTTATATTCCCGAACCCCTTCACGAATGGGATAGATATTTTGGGTGGTAAAGGTCTGCGCATCAGGAAAAGACATCAGATACCGTGCCATTAACGCCACATCATAGGCTGAAGTCACATGTCCCTCCTCATGCAGACCACAGGGATTCACAAAGTGGGTATCATTCATCCCCAGCTCTTCCGCTTTTGCATTCATCATGGCTACAAAGTCCTGTTCCGCCGTCTCTGTATTTCCTGCCAGATGTTCCCCCAAAGCCACTGCAGCATCGTTAGCAGATGCTACAGCAGTTGCCATCATCAGATCATATACTGTCATCTGTTCCCCTGTATCCAGAAAAATCTCGCTTCCGCCCATGGCACGGGCATTGGCAGATGCTGTTACAATATCGTCATATTTTAAGTTTCCCTGCTGAACCTGCTCCAAAACCAGAGCCATAGTCATAATTTTGGTGACAGAAGCCGGTTCCAGCTGCTGATGCTCATTTTTTGCATAAATCACTTTTCCTGTGGTCATTTCAATCAAAATAGCCGCACTTCCTCCAATGTCCAACCCATCTGAGGCAGCGCCCCCTTCAGTTTCCTCCGAAAAAACCACCGTTGTACAGGTGATGAACATCACCAATGTTACTAAAAAAGCAAGTACTCTTTTCCCCATTCCAATTCTCCTTTACCCTTTATGCTGTCTCATTATCACTATATGGAGGATTTGTATTTATTATAACAAAAACGGCAATCGCTGTATAGCATATTTTGTCCGATTTTTTCCCTGAAAATTTGATGTCGGCTTCTTTTTCCTACGCTCATTTTTTCTAGAAATGTGAAAAATTTCCGAAAATTTGTAAACATTTTTATTTTCCCTTTACTTCTTTTCTCTCCAAGCCTAAAATAGTTTTTTAGAAAACAGTTATTAAAGTGTACTAATTTAATTCAAGGAGAATGCCTATGTCTGTAATCAGCGAATTGCTCATTGGTATCCGAGATTTGGTAGAGTTATATGAAACCATGCTCAAACAAATATGCGAAGAGTATGATCTTACCCTTATGGAAGCAAACATCATCAGCTTCTTATACCATAATCCAGAATACGATACTGCCTCTGACATTGTACGCCTGCGCCATTTTTCAAAAGGTGCTGTCTCTCAAGCTGTGGAAAGCTTAATTCAAAAATCCATGATCAAACGTTCTCCTGATGACCAGGATCGCCGAAAAATTCATCTTTTCTTGCTTCCAGCTGCTGATCCGATCACCAATCAAATGGAACGGATCCAACAAATTTACCAGCAGCAAATTTTTACTGGATTTTCCACAGAAGAAAAACAGGCATTCATTGCCATGCATGACCGCATGATGAAAAACATTCACATCAAGGAGGACTAAAGGATCATGAAAGAAGACAAAGATTTCTTAGCAACCGAGCCGGTGGGAAAACTTTTGCTGAAATTAGCTCTTCCCACTGTAACTGCGCAAATCATCAATATGCTGTACAACATTGTTGACCGAATTTATATTGGCCATATCCCCGAAATCGGTGCTCTAGCGCTTACAGGGGTGGGTGTGTGCATGCCGTTAATTATGATTGTATCTGCTTTTGCCGCACTCATCGGAAACGGAGGTGCACCACGGGCATCTATCTTTATGGGAAAACAGGATCCAACTTCTGCAGAAAAAACACTGTCCAACTGTTTTACCCTTCAGATTATTATTTCCGTCATATTAACCATCATTCTATTGCTGGGCAACCGCACTTTCCTGTTGGCTTTTGGCGCCAGCGAAAACACCATTGAATATGGTGTCAGCTATATGAATATCTATGCCATTGGCACCATTTTTGTTCAGCTCACGCTGGGGATGAATGCCTTTATTACCGCTCAGGGATTTGCAAAAACTGGTATGCTCTCTGTACTGATCGGTGCTGTAGCAAACATTGTACTGGATCCTATTTTCATTTTTGGATTCCATATGGGGGTTCAGGGAGCTGCTTTGGCAACGGTGTTGTCCCAGGCAATGTCCTGTATTTGGGTGCTGTCTTTTTTGTTTGGAAAAAAGACGATTCTGAAAATTCGGGCAAAATATCTGGGACTGCGTCCCAGCATTATTCTTCCCAGCCTGGCATTAGGTTCTTCTGTTTTTATTATGCAGGCAAGCGAAAGTATCATCTCTGTTTGTTTTAATTCTTCACTGCTCAAATACGGCGGCGATATCGCTGTCGGTGCTATGACTATCTTAACCAGTGTTATGCAGTTTGCCATGCTTCCTCTGCAGGGACTGGGACAAGGGGCACAGCCCATCATCAGCTATAACTACGGCGCCGGAAATTTGCATCGAGTAAAATCAGCATTTTTTCTGCTTTTAAAGACCAGCTTAACCTATTCTATTATTCTTTGGGCACTGATTCAATTGTTCCCCCAGGGATTCGCCGTTATGTTTACCTCTGATGAAACTTTGCTGGCATTTACCAAAACTGCGCTGAGAATCTACATGGCTTGCCTGTTCCTGTTTGGAATTCAAATGGCATGTCAAATGACCTTCACCTCCTTGGGAAATGCCAAAGCCTCTATTCTGGTTGCTGTCATGAGAAAGTTTATTTTGCTGATCCCGCTCATTTATCTGCTTCCTGCAGTAATTTCCCAGAATCAGACCATGGCAGTATATCTGGCAGAACCCATTGCCGATTTCCTGGCTGTCAGCTTTACCAGCATTCTATTCTTTTTCCAATTTCGGAAGGTGCTTCGCGGCACTGCTTCCTCTAAATCTTCAAAACTAAATCCATGATGATAAACAAAATAGGAGTAATCCAGAAATTTTCTGGATTACTCCTATTTTGATATCATTCTTTTCCTAAAGCTTATTTTGTACTGGTCTTTATTTTAATTTTCCGTATACTGTATCATCTACTGGTTCCAGCCACTGATTTTGTGTATCTTCCCCTGGAACTTCTACTGCCAAATGAGAAAACCAGCTATCTGGAGCAGCTCCATGCCAGTGTTTCACTCCAACAGGAATATTGACTACATCCCCTGGCAAAAGCTGTTGAGGCTGTTTTCCCCATTCCTGATAATATCCTCTGCCGCTAACCGCAATTAAAATTTGCCCGCCGCCGCTCTTTGCCTGATGAACATGCCAATGATTTCTGCATCCCGGTTCAAAGGTCACATTAAAAATCCCTACCTGATCAGAAGATACCGGCGCCAGATAGCTTTGACCTGTAAAGAATTGGGCAAATGCATCATTGGGCGCTCCAACAGGAAAAATCATAGAATTTTCATGAGCGGTCTTGGCATCTGGCACGGATGTTCCTTCGTTCCACACTTCTTTTGCCATGCGAAATGCCGCCCAAGCTTTTGGCCATCCCGCATAAAATGCCGCATGAGTTAAAATCTCTGCAATTTCTGTTTTTGTGATTCCATTTTTCTTTGCGCTTTCTAAATGATATTGAAAGGAAGAATCCACCAATCCCTGTGCCATCAATGAGACTACGGTCACTAAACTCCGATCCCGCAGAGAAAGCTGACTTTCCCGGCTCCACACCTCACCGAATAATACATCATCATTTAACTGAGCAAATTTGGGCGCAAATTCTCCCAATGCGTCTCTGCCTGCTGTTTGTTTTACTGCCATAAATATTTCCTCCTGCCTTTCCCTACTATATCATGTTATCTCATCGCAATTGATTCAGCCATTCACTGAATTTCCCTAGCAGAATTAAATTTCATCCAACAATGTCATGGTAAATTGTCTATATACTTCCTCGGGACAGAACCACATCTTTGAATTTATGGATGAAATCAGCTTTTTGTGTTCACTTTTAGTATAGCGATTCTTTTTTAAAATAACAAATACTTATTTATAATGATATTGTATAGTTGAAAGCTATAGATTGTTTTGATATACTGAAAAAAGGAGGTGATTTATATCGAACTGCGTGTATTAGAATATTTTTTAGCGGTTGCCAGAGAACAAAGTATTTCTGCCGCAGCAAAATCACTGCACTTATCTCAGCCTACTCTTTCCACACAATTAAAATCTTTAGAAGAGGAAATGGGGAAAACACTGTTTCTTCGTGGGACAAAAGGAAGCAGAAAAATTGCATTGACAGAAGAAGGGATGATTCTGCAAAAACGGGCACAGGAAATTTTGGAGTTGGTGCAAAAAACAGAAAAGGAAATTTCTCTTTCTGACGATACCATTTCCGGAGATATTTCCATCGGAGCCGGTGAAAGTCAAATCATCCGGCTGTTTGCACAAACAGCAAAACAGCTGAGAAAAAAATATCCGGATATCCGCTACCACATTTTCAGCGGAAACGCCCTTTATGTCATGGAACAACTGGAAAAAGGACTGATTGATTTTGGTCTCATTTACGGAACGGTTGATACTTCCAAATACCAGGCCTTGAAACTGCCTGTAAAAGATCAGTGGGGTGTTTTGATGAAAAAGGATTCCCCTTTAGCTTATAAAGAGCGAATCACTCCTGAAGACTTATGGGACAAGCCTCTGATTATTTCCAACCAAAAGCACAATGAACAAACGCTGTCTTCCTGGCTGAAAAAAGATTTTAGTCAGCTGAACATTGCGGCCACCTATAATTTAGTTTTTAATGCTTCCCTGTTAACCAGCGAAGGATTGGGATACACCCTTTGTTTTGAACATCTGGTAAATACCAGCGGAGACAGTGATTTATGTTTTCGTCCTCTTTTTCCAAAGTTGGAAGCAGAAGCTTCAATTATATGGAAAAAATACGCTCTCTTTTCCAAAGCATCCGAGAAATTTTTACAGCATTTGGAATCTGTTATGAATTCCATTGATTCACTGGAATCAATCAAAAAATAATCCACTAATAAAAAACGGAGAATGCCTCTATTCATGTGAAGCATTCCCCGTTTATTTTTTATTATTGAACCTGTAATCCCCGGCTGACAAAAATCTCTTTTGCCGCCTTCATTTCTTCCTGAGTTGGTACTGGTGTGTCATTGAGACGATATGGTGTATCCACATAGTCCCATTTATAACTTCCCATCTGATGGAAAGGAATTAATTCCACCTTTTCTACACAGGAATAACCTTTCAAAAAGTCTGCCAATTTTTCCAGTTTTTCTGTTTTCAAGGTATATCCTGGAACACAGACATGGCGTACCCAAATGGGTTTATTCACAGACTCACAGTAGTTTAAAATTTCCAGCGCATTTTCATTGCTCCGTCCGGTCAGTTCCAAACATCCTTCTGGGTCCAAATCCTTAATATCCAAAAGCAGCATATCTGCCGCATCAATACAAGGTTTGGAAACAGACAGCGGAACTCCTCCGGAAGTATCAATGGCAGTATGCAGGCCCTGCTGTTTACACAAAGTCAAAATTGCATGACAAAATTCCGGCTGTGCTGTAGGTTCTCCACCGGACAAAGTGACCCCGCCCTTGGCAATAAAGCTGCGGTAATCCATAATCTGGTCTACCATTTGTCCTGCGGTCTTTTCTTCTCCCTCTGCAAAATTCCAGCTGTCCGGATTATGACAAAACAGACAGCGAAGAGGACATCCCTGGAAAAACACTACAAACCGGACCCCTGGTCCATCCACTGCGCCAAAGCTCTCAATGGAATGAATCCGTCCTTTAACTTCTCTCAGATTTTGTTCCATAGCCATAAAAATTCCTTTCATTAAAATTCGGAGTGCCCGAAGCTTTTGCCCCCGGACACTCCGAAACACATCCTATGTCAATAAAACGGAATCAATTAGAAACGTTCATGGAAAGTACGGTGAATAACATCCATCTGCTGTTCACGGGTCAGTTTAATAAAGTTAACTGCATAACCGGATACACGAATGGTCAGCTGAGGATATTTTTCCGGATGATCCATTGCATCCAGCAGAACTTCACGGTTCATAACGTTAACATTCAGGTGGTAACCGTTGTCAGCAAAGTAACCGTCCATCAAAGTTACCAGATTGTTTCTGCGGTCTTCATCGTCTTTACCCAGAGCAGCAGGAACAATAGAGAAGGTATTGGAAATACCATCCTGTGCATATTCAAATGGGATCTTAGCAACAGATTTCAGAGAAGCTACGCAGCCGCTGGTATCTCTTCCGTGCATTGGGTTTGCACCAGGTGCAAATGGTTCGCCAGCTTTTCTGCCGTCTGGAGTAGTACCAGTGTTTTTACCGTATACTACGTTAGAAGTAATGGTCAGAACAGACATGGTTGGAACAGAGTCACGGTAGGTGGTGTGTCTGGACAGTTTCTTCATGAACTGTTTTACAACGTCTTTTGCGATATCATCTACACGAGGATCGTTGTTACCGTATTTTGGATAATCCCCTTCGATGTTGAAGTCTACGATCAGACCTCTTTCGTCACGGATTGGGGTAACTTTTGCATATTTGATAGCGGACAGAGAGTCAGCTACAACAGACAGACCAGCAATACCGCCAGCAGAGGTACGGTATACTTTTTCATCATGCAGAGCCATCTGCAGACGTTCGTAGCAGTATTTGTCATGCATGTAGTGGATGATGTTCAGGGTGTTGATGTACAGCTTGGACAGCCATTCGCACATTTCGTTGAAACGGCCTACTACCTGAGCGTAATCCAGCGGTCCATCGCCAACTGGGGTGATGTAAGGACCAACCTGTGTACCGTCGATTTCATCTTTACCGCCGTTGAGCGCATACAGCAATGCTTTTGCCAGGTTACAACGAGCGCCGAAGAACTGCATCTGTTTACCGATCTTCATTGGAGATACGCAGCATGCAATACCGTAGTCATCGCCGAATTTTTCCAGCATGATTTCGTCAGATTCGTACTGGATGGAAGAAGTTTTAATGGAAATATCAGCACAGAATTTTTTGAAGTTTTCTGGCAGACGGTTGTTCCACAGTACAGTCATGTTTGGTTCTGGAGCAGGACCCAGGTTAACCAGAGTGTGCAGATAACGATAAGACATCTTGGTAACCATGTGACGTCCGTCAATGCACATACCACCGATAGATTCGGTAATCCAAGTTGGGTCACCGGAGAACAGTTCATCATAAGCAGGAGTTCTCAGGAAACGAACCATACGCAGTTTCATGATAAAGTGGTCAACAAATTCCTGAATCTGTTCTTCTGTATATTTGCCTTCTTTCAGGTCGCGTTCTGCGTAGATATCCAGGAAAGTAGAAGTACGGCCCAAGCTCATTGCAGCACCGTTCTGTTCTTTTACAGCGCCCAGGTAAGCAAAGTACAGCCACTGGATTGCTTCTTTGGTATCTTCAGCTGGGCGAGAAATATCATAACCGTATTTCTGTGCCATTGCTTTGAGTTCTTTCAAAGCTTTGATCTGTTCGGAAATTTCTTCACGCAGACGGATTGTTGGGCTGTCCATGATGTCCAGGATCAGTTCCCGTTTTGCCTGTTCTTTTTCTGCGATCAGGAAGTCAACACCGTACAGAGGAACACGACGGTAGTCACCGATAATACGTCCACGGCCGTAGGCATCCGGCAGACCAGTGATAATGTGGCTGTGACGAGCCAGTTTCATTTCATCGGTATAAGCGTCGAATACACCGTCATTATGAGTTTTACGATATTTAAATACGTTTGCAACATCCATGTCTTCTTTTTTATCATAAGCAGCCAAAGATGTTTTTACCATCCGGTAACCGCCAAATGGCATAATTGCGCGTTTTAAAGGTTCATCTGTCTGCAGGCCGACAATGGTTTCCAAATCTTTGTCAATATAGCCGGCATCATGGGAAGTAATGGTAGAAATGATATCGGTAGAAACGTCATATACACCTTTACGTTCCCGTTCTACTTTCATCAGTTCACTAACTTTGTCCCACAATTTTTTGGTTGCTTCTGTAGGAGCTGCCAAAAAGTCGCCTGTTCCATCGTATGGGGTATAGTTCTTTACAATAAAATCTCTTGTATTGATCTCCTCACACCATTTGCCTTTGATAAAATCCATTGAGTTACCTCCTAAACTTTTGATGACGAAAAACACACAGGATGATCTGTCTATTTCCCTTCATGTTATGCTTTAATAGTACCATGATTGATAATTCTTTGTCAATTTTTCAAAAACCAAACTTATATGGGGTTTTTAAAAAATTTTGTCTATTATGACAGAAATTATTCATTCATGATTTTCTATGCATATTATATACTATATTTGTATCTTTTGTCAATAGGTTTCCTACTAAATATTCTATTATTTTTAAAAATTGATACTATATTTGGTATACACCATAAAACCATTTTTGAAGTCAAAAATGAAGCCTCATTTTTTGATTTTTATGAATGTAAATTTTCACACAGCTGTTTTATATGCTTATGGCAGCCTTATCATTTCCCCTCATCCAACATCAGCTCTAATTCCGCGATGATGCTGTTGGATACCAAAAAACCTTTGGGGGTAAGAAAAATCCTGTCACCTTCCTGGCACATAAGCCCATATGCGCAGTAACGCTCTACCTGTTTCCAGAATTTATCCTGATTCACGGCGTGATTTTCAAACAAATTTTTCGGGAATATCCCCGCTTTCAGCCGCAGCCCCAGCATCACAGACTCTTCTAAGGGATCTACCCCATCTTCTTCTATCAAACGATTGGTCCCGTCAGATGTTAAGTAAGCTTCCAAGTCCCTGGGATAATAATACCGTACCCCATTCTGAAATCCATGGGCAGAAGGACCAAACGCCATATATTCCTGTCGATTCCAATACTTTAAATTATGTCTGCTTTCCCAGCCCGGTTTGGCAAAATTGGAGATTTCATATTGAGAAAATCCCATTTCCTCCAGCCGCTGACAGGCAAGCAGATAACTGTCACACACCAAATCCTCGTCTGGAAGCATTTTTTCAATTACCGGGTGGGCAAAAGGAGTTCCCTCCTCAATTTTCAACATATAAGCAGAAACATGTTGAATATCCAGTTCTCCCAAAAAACACAGAGTTCGTTCTAAGTGCTCCAAGGTATGTTTAGGCACTCCAAGCATAATATCCACAGACAAATTGTCAAATCCTGCCTGTTTTGCCAAAGTGACAGCTTCTTTTACCTGCTGGGCAGAATGGCGCCGCCCCAATACCCGAAGCTCCTCCTCTTTTGCGGACTGCATTCCAAAAGACAGACGGTTTACACCTGCCTCCCGCAGCTGGTAAAGCATGGCAAAGTCCACTTCTCCGGGGTTTGCCTCTGCGGTAATTTCCCCGGACAAGCCAAATCGGTTTTTAGCTGTGTCAATGATCTTTCCAATCTGGTCAGGAGAAAGCTGCACCGGCGTTCCTCCGCCAAAATACAAGGTATCTGCAAAAATACGCTCCTCCCGCTCCATACTGCGGCAAACTGTGTCTGTATACTGCTGTTTTACGGCATCCATTCCTTTAGAAGAAACCGAATAAAAATCACAATACGGGCATTTTCTCCGGCAAAAAGGCACATGAACATAAATTCCGATTCCGCTCATTTGCCTTCTCCACACAGCAAATCTGCCAACGCAATAAACTGCTCAAAAGACACTTCTTCTGCCCGAGCAGTGGGTTTTAAGCCAATCTGAGTAAGCGCTTCCCCAATCCGGCTTTTGGGAATCCCCAAAGCTCCGGACACCGGATTTGCCAAGGTCTTTCTACGCTGAGAAAAAGCAGCTTTTACCAGACGGAACAAAAACTTTTCATCTTTTGCCTGATGATCCGGACTTTGCTTTACTTCCAGGCGAATGACTGCGGAATCCACATTGGGTGCCGGCATAAAACTGCCCCGGGAAACAGGAAACAGCTGAACAGGATCACTGTAATAGCGCACAGCAAAGGTAACTGCTCCGCATTCTCTGGTTCCCATCTGGGCGCAAAGACGCGCTGCTGCTTCCTTCTGCACCATTACTGTAATGGAACGAATGGGGAGCTTTTCCTCCAGCAGCATCATAATAATGGGAGAGGTAATGTAATAAGGCAGATTGGCGCAGACGCAGACATCCATCCCCGCAAATTCCTCTGCGATCAGCTTTGCCAAATCCACTTTCATCACGTCATTATTAATAATCCGAATATTGTCATACTCCTGTAAGGTCTCTTCCAGAATCGGAATCAGCCGATCATCAATTTCAATGGCCACCACTTTTTCTGCCCGTTTTGCCAGCTCATTGGTGAGCACCCCAATTCCTGTTCCAATTTCAATTACGCCGTAATGCTCGCCCCGGATACCGTCCTCGGCAATTCTGGGGCACACAGAAGGATTAATCAAAAAATTCTGTCCCAAAGACTTGGAAAAATTAAAATGATGCCGTTCCAAAACGTCTTTTACAACAGAAAGATTGCAAAGATTTTCCATAAAATTCTACTCCATACCTTATCCAATTTCCTAAAAATCAATTCTCAACTTATCATACCATACAACCGAAAAAATAAAAAGGGGCAGTCCGAGGAAAAGACAGGATAAACTGTCCCATGATGCAAATCAAGAACTTTTTAAACCGTCTTGCCATAAAAATCCTTGTTCCATACGATAAATATCTGTGAAAAGATGAGGAATTTTATAGGAGATTCTGCCTTTTCATTGAAAAATACAGTATTTTAGGATATAATAATGACAAAGATTGTATATGATTCAGGCAGCATCCCATGATGACTGTCTGTTAACACTTTGAAGCTAATAAAAACGAAAGGGTGATTCCATGAGCCGAAGAGATAAAATCAATTACTATTTGGATATTGCACAAACCGTTTCCGAACGCTGTACCTGTATCCGCCGAAATTTTGGAGCCATTATTGTAAAAAACGATGAAATCATCGCAACCGGATATGTAGGTGCCCCACGAGGCAGAAAAAACTGTACCGACCTTGGTTACTGCACCCGGGAAAAACTGCAGATCCCCAGAGGGGAACGATATGAGCTGTGCCGCTCTGTTCACGCAGAAGCAAACGCCATTATCTCCGCATCACGAAGCCAGATGATTGGGGCAACCCTGTATCTGGTTTGTATCGATTATAAAACCAAAGAACTGGTTGCCGGTACCAACAGCTGCGCCATGTGCAAACGGATGATCATCAACGCAGGCATTGAACAGGTGATTATCCGAGATACGCCGGAAGATTACCGAATCATTCAGGTAACAGACTGGATCGATAACGATGATTCTCTGGAAGGAATCAGAGGATATTAACACCAGGGCTTTGGGCACCTGCGCCAATCAATTGGTAAAAACAGCATAAAGAATCGGGATCTTTGGGAGTCAGTTTCCTGCCAAAAGGTCCCGATTTTTTCTGTATTTTCCGGTTTATTATAACTAATTTTCTTGATCAATCAGGGTACGGCGCAGCTTTTTCCAGATACCACAAAATGTGAAACCCCTAAAAAGAAAGTTTTCCATCTGAGATCCGCAGTTTTCGGTCAGCCTGCCCAGCAATGCCGTCATCATGGGTAATCAGCAGAATGGTTCTGCCCTGTTCATGAAGTTTATGCAAAATATCCATTACCCCTTTGGCTGACCGGCTATCCAGATTTCCTGTGGGTTCATCCGCCAAAATCAGCGGCGGACTGGCCGCAATCGCCCTTGCAATTGCCACCCGCTGCTGCTGTCCCCCGGACATCTGTCCCGGGCGGTGATGCATTCTCTGCTCCAGCCCCACCTGAATCAAAGCTTCTTTTGCCAGCTGTTTTCGGGTTTTTAATTCCATTCCCCCGTATGCCAGCTGTAACTCCACATTTTCCAAAGCATCCAGACTGGGAATCAAATGAAAGCTTTGAAAAATAAATCCAATCTTTTGGTTGCGCACCTGGGCCAGTTCCCTTTCACTGCAATTTTCTACCAATACCTGATCCAGCCAGTAACTGCCGCTGTCCGGCTGATCCAAGCATCCCAAAATATTCATTAAAGTGGATTTTCCTGACCCAGAAGCCCCTACCACCGAAATAAATTCCCCTGTTTCCACCTGCATGGATACATGATCCAAAGCATCTACAGGATTATCTCCCATCCAGTACCGTTTGCAAACCTGATCCAACACCATAAAAGCCATGCTGTTTCCCCCTTTTTGGGGTAGTATTCCCCAAAGGAAGAAGGATTATGCCTGACCGAACAGTTCTATAATCCGACGATCCAAGTCCTGAATCAGCTGGGAGGCTAAATCCAAACGATTGACAGTTTTTCCGCAAATCCGGTTTAAGGAATCGCATTCGGTCTCCTGTTCCGGAAAAGTGCAGTTTACATAAATGCCAATTCCTGCAATGACCGATTCCACCATACCGCTTTCGCTTTCCACAGAAACTTCCATCAAAATCCCACTGACTTTTTTTCCATTCCACAATAATCGATTGGGAACTTCCAGTTCCAGGGCAATTCCACACACTTGATTTATGGTCTGGGAAATGCCGGTCATAATCTGTTCCCGCAAAGCACCAACCTGGTCAAACATCATGGAAGGCCTTAACAAAATACTAAAATACAGCCCTTCTCCTTCCGGAGACGCAAAAAGAATCTTTGCTTTTCCCTTTCCGCTGGTTTGGCGCTGGGCAAATACAATGGTTCCGGCAGGAAGTTCCATATGTGATTTTAAATACTCATTGGTAGAAGAAACTTCTTCCAAAAAGATTAATTCCTTCCCCAACACTTTGGTGGATAATTTCCGCCGCAGTTCCAGCGGAGAAAATTCATCCGACGGCAGCAGCCGATATCCCTGATTAGGAACCGCTTCAATCTGGCACCCTTCTTGCCGCAAAGACTGAATTGCTTTCCAGACCGCGGTACGGGAAATGCCCAAATGTTCACTGATTCCTCCGCCTGATACAAATCCGCCGTCTGCTTTGCACAAAAATTCAAAAACTTGTTGTTTCGTAGAAGCCATCTGTCACTCGCCTCCTCATAAAAACAAAACCCCGGGACAAATTTGCCCCGGGGAAATATCATGCAGCAAGCACAAAATTATTTGATTTCAACTTTAGCGCCAGCAGCTTCCAGTTTTTCTTTGATTTCGTCAGCAGCATCTTTAGCTACAGCTTCTTTCAAAGTTTTTGGAGCGCCGTCAACCAGAGCTTTTGCTTCTTTCAAGCCCAGGCCAGTGATTTCTCTAACAACTTTGATAACTGCAATTTTGTTTGCACCAGCGTCAGCCAGAACAACGTCAAATTCAGTTTTTTCTTCAGCAGCAGCAGCGCCTGCACCAGCAGCAGCGCCAGCAACCATTACAGGAGCAGCAGCGGAAACACCGAATTCTTCTTCGATAGCTTTTACCAGATCGTTCAGTTCCAGAACGGATAAAGCTTTAATTTCTTCAATAAATTTTGCGATATCAGCCATTTTAATATCCTCCTAATCATACTGCACATTCAAGTGCATCAAAAATATTCCCCATGGGAGTAAGGCAGCTTAGCTTATTCAGCAGCGCCTTCCTGTTCTTTTTCAGCAATTGCGTTAAGCGCAACAGCCAAACCACGTACTGGAGCAACCAATACGCTGAGCAGCATAGCAACCAAACCTTCTTTGTTTGGCAGTTTGCCCAGTTCAACAACTTTCGCGCTGTCGATTACCTGGCCATCCATGAAGCCTGCTTTAATTTTAAAGTTCTTGTTCTTTTCAGCATATTCGCTCAGAACTTTTGCAGCAGCAACCTGGTCGTCTTTGCTAATAGCAAGAGCAGTAGTTCCTTCCAGAACGTTTTCCAGGCCTTCCAGACCTGCTTCTTTAATTGCAAATCTCAGCATAGTATTTTTTACTACGAAGTATTCTACGCCAGCTTCTCTCAGGTTTTTACGGAGAACGGTATCATCAGCAACGCTGATTCCTTTGTAGTCAACAACTACGCCTGCAGCTGCACCTTTCAGTTTTTCAGCTAATTCAGCAACATACTGTTGTTTTTGGCTTAATACTTTTTCGCTTGGCAAATCGTTTCACCTCCACAAAACATTTACGCTGCTTTTTTCTATGTCCATCATTGGAACAAATAAAAACCTTCCTGCTCACTAAAGAACAGGAAGGCACATCTATCTTATAAGCACATACTCATAAACGACGCTTATACTCGCCATAAAACGGCTTGTATCTTCCTCGGCAGGCCTAAGTAACACTCATTTCAGTCCATTTTGGACGCCTGCTGTCTTTAGAAAAATAACAGCTTTATTATTATATACGATCCAGTTTAATTTGTCAAGTATTAAACACCATATTTACCGGTATTAATTTTGACACCAGGACCCATTGTAGACGCAACAACGCAAGATTTCAGGTACTGACCTTTTGCAGCAGCTGGTTTTGCTTTTACGATAGCACCCATCAGTGCTTCAAAGTTTTCAACCAGTTTTTCGGTACCGAAAGAAGCTTTACCGATTGGGCAGTGAATAATGTTGGTTTTATCCAGACGATATTCAATTTTACCAGCTTTTGCTTCGGTAACTGCTTTTACAACGTCAGGAGTAACAGTACCAGCTTTTGGAGAAGGCATCAGGCCACGAGGACCCAAAACTTTACCCAAACGACCAACAACGCCCATCATGTCTGGAGTAGCGATTACTACGTCGAAGTCCATCCAGCCTTCGTTCTGGATTTTTGCAACGTATTCGTCAGAACCAGCATAGTCAGCGCCAGCTTCTAAAGCAGCGTTTACATTGTTGTCTTTGCAGAATACCATAACTCTTACATTTTTACCAGTACCGTTTGGCAGAACAACTGCACCACGTACCTGCTGGTCAGCGTGACGAGAGTCAACGCCCAGTCTGATGTGAGCTTCTACTGTTTCATCAAATTTTGCTTTTGCGCAGTTTACTGTTACTTCCAGTGCTTCCTGTACGTCGTATAATTTAGAACGTTCCAGGGATTTTACACTGTCGTTATATTTTTTACCGTGTTTCATAACATTTCCTCCCTAAAAGTGGTATATAGCGGATTTTTCCTCCCACCAGGGTAATTAATCGACTACTTCGATACCCATTGAACGAGCTGTACCAGCTATCATGCTCATAGCTGCTTCTACGTTAGCTGCGTTCAAGTCAGGCATTTTAGTTTCAGCGATTTTCTGAACCTGCTCCCTGGTAATTTTTGCAACTTTTGTTTTATTCGGAACACCGGAACCGCTTTCAATGCCGCAGGCTTTTTTGATCAATACTGCTGCCGGCGGTGTTTTAGTAACAAAAGTAAAGGAGCGGTCAGCGTAAACGGTAATAACAACCGGAATAATCAAACCGATGTCGTTTTTCGTACGTTCGTTAAATTCTTTGGTGAATGCCATAATGTTAACACCATGCTGACCCAAAGCAGGACCAACCGGTGGTGCTGGAGTGGCTTTCCCAGCAGGAATCTGAAGCTTAATGTAACCAGTAACTTTCTGAGCCATAATTTGCACCTCCAAAAATTTGTGGTTAATGGCGGAAATGCGAATTCATTTCCTCCCACGGCGCCCTGTTTGCCTGGCTTGCAAAACAAAACGCTTTCACAGCCAATGTCTATACATCAGCCAACCTTTTTCACTTGATTGAGTTCAAGTTCAACAGGTGTTTCCCGTCCAAACATAGAAACTGTAACCTTTACACAGTTGTTTTCAATATCAATTTCATTGATCACTCCAGTAAATCCTTCCAGCGGACCGCCCACTACATTGACGGTATCTCCCACTGCATAATCTACTTCAACCTGTACAGTTTCAACTCCCAGCGCTTTTACTTCAGCCTCGGACAGTGGAACGGGTTTTGTGGATGAACCGACAAATCCGGTCACCCCACGGATATTTCTGACAACATACCAAGAGTCATCAGTCAATATCATTTTAACCAGCACATATCCTGGGAAGATTTTGCGTTCTACTTCGCGGGTTTTGTCGTCTTTAACCTCAAGCACTTTTTCAGTAGGAACCTTTACTTCATAAATCAGTTCCTGCAGTCCCCGGTTTTCGACTACTTTTTCAATGTTTTGCGCCACCTTATTCTCATAACCGGAATAAGTATGAATCACATACCATTTTGCATTTTCGGACATTGCGTTTTCCCTCCAGAATACGAAATTGCTTAGTCAATGAATTTTGCTCTCTGTTTTGCTAAATCAGCGGTTTTTTATCCCAGAACTAAACGGATTAAACTGCCAACCACAAAGTCTACAATCCAGATGAACGCAGCTGTCATAGCCATAAACGCTAAAACCACCAAAGTGTGATTTTTAACCTGTTTCTTGGTCGGCCAAACAACTTTTTTGATTTCGCTCTTCAGGTCTTTAAAGTATCGGGTGAATCGTTTTGCCAAAGACGGTTTTTTATCCTTGGACGGCTTTCCAGCCGCGGTTTTCGCCGCTCCTTTCGCCATATCCTACACCCTTTCCTTACTTAGTTTCCCTGTGGAGTGTGTGTTTCCTGCAGAATCGGCAGTATTTGTTCATTTCGAGCCTGTCAGGATCGTTCTTTTTGTTTTTCATTGTGTTGTAATTACGCTGTTTGCACTCTGTGCAAGCTAATGTAACTTTAACCCTCATATCGGCACCTCCTGCTAAATCGGATTTTTTTTGCCTCCCTCAAGAACAAATGAATAATTGGTGAAGACTTGTTTCCCGGCACTTTTTTGTTCGTTTACAGCCTGCAAAAAAAGGACTTTGAACTTCTTTTAAAAGCGGTAAGAATCTAAAAAATTCCATAAAAAACAAACCTCCCTTGAGGTAATACCAATCATAGCATATTCCCGCTTTGCTTGTCAAATATTTTTTCTCTTTTTTTCGGCAGTTTTTAAAACTTTGTACTATCTATACAACCAAGCTTTTTCCCTTACTTTTGAACTATCTATATTGTCTAACCTGTTTTGCTTTCTTTCCTTAAATTTTACCGGTTTTTCTCCAGCCATCCGGCCTTTTGATCCTGTTCCAAGTATAGGATATTGTTTTCCCTCATATTTATTTTTGAAAGGGTCAAGTTTTGCCTTGACAGACGCACAACAAAACTATAAAATGGATATGATAATGTAATTATGCTTAAAGGTTATGGTTTTAAAATACAAAATCATGGATGATGTATTTGGAAAATTAAGCAAATGGCTTGATTTTCCGTCTGTGCAATCTTTCATTTCGGAAAAAGTCAAGCCACTACATTCAGAAAACAAACAAGCAAATTTCAAAAAGGAGGTTTGGAAAAGACTATAAAATGTTCTTTTTCCTGTTTTTATTTCCTAAATCTTTATCCTAAATTCTCTGCTGACTGCAGAATAAATATAGAGAACTAAATAAAAACCAACATTTTGTGGATATTTTTCAAAACCTCCTGCAAAAAAATTTAAAGGAGGTCTGAATAAAATGCCAATTCCAATGATTGTACTGCTCTGTGTTGTTGTCGCTGTGGTTGCGGCTGGCATCGCCGGTACTGTATGTTTCAAAGCTGGGATTGCCCATCGCCAGAAAACCGCAGAAACAGAAATCGGAAGTGCTGAAGCAGAAGCACAGCGTATCGTAGAAGCCGCTGAAAAAGAAGCGGAAACTAAGCGAAAAGAAGCGATTATCTCCGCAAAGGACGAAATCCACAAACTTCGTTCTGACGCTGAAAAAGACATCAAAGACAGACGCAGTGAAATTTCCCGACAAGAACGCCGGATTGTTCAAAAAGAAGAAAATCTGGATCGAAAAACCGACAACCTGGAAAAGAAAGAAGAAAAATTAAACGAAAAACTGAAACTGGCTGATCAAAAGCTGGAAGAAGCTGAGATTATCAAACGCAGCCAAATTGAAAATCTGGAACGAATTTCCGGATTGACAGCAGAAGAGGCAAAAGCCCAGCTGTTATCTTCTTTGGAAGATGATTTGGCCTATGAAAAAGCTCAGCGAATCACAAACTATGAACAGCAGTTAAAGAGCGAATGCGATGAAAAAGCCAGACAAATTATTTCTCTGGCCATTTCCCGGTGTGCGGCGGAACATGTTTCCGAGGCTACTGTATCTGTAGTTCCTCTGCCCAATGATGAAATGAAAGGCCGCATTATTGGACGGGAAGGACGCAATATTCGCGCTATTGAAACTTTAACCGGTGTAGATTTGATTATCGACGATACACCGGAAGCAATCACATTATCATGTTTTGACCCAGTTCGCAGAGAACTGGCTCGTATGACTTTGGAACGTCTGATTTCTGACGGACGAATCCATCCTTCCCGTATTGAAGAAACTGTTGAAAAATGCCGCCGTGAAATGGAAGTGAAAATGAAACAGGAAGGGGAACGCGCCATCCTGGAAACCAATGTTCACGGTGTTCACTATGAAATTGTAAAACTGCTGGGCCGGCTTACTTACCGTACCAGCTACTGCCAGAATGTGCTGGATCACTCCATTGAAGTAGCTCATTTGGCAGGAATTATGGCATCTGAACTGGGAATTGATGCTGCAATGGCCAGACGTGCTGGTTTGCTCCACGATATCGGAAAAGCGCTCAACCACGAAATCGAAGGATCTCATGTGGAAATCGGTGTGGATGTCTGCCGCAAATTTAAAGAACCTGGCGCTGTACTTCACGCAATTGAGGCACACCACAACGATGTGGAACCTCGCACTGTTTTGGCTTGTCTGATTCAGGCAGCTGACGCAATTTCTGCTGCTCGTCCGGCAGCACGCCGTGAAAATCTGGAAAGCTTTATTAAGCGTCTGGAAAAACTGGAAGAGATCGCTAATTCCTTTAACGGCGTAGAAAAATCTTTTGCCATCCAGGCAGGACGTGAAATTCGCATTATCATTAAACCAGAAGTGGTTAAAGATGATAAAATGGTTCTGGTTGCCCGGGATATTGCTAAACGCATTGAAAATGAACTGAACTATCCTGGACAAATCAAAGTAAACCTGATCCGTGAAAGCCGCGCTGTTGACTTTGCAAAATAATGTATTGTTTATGCATAAATCCCCTGTCTTCTGTATATTGAAGACAGGGGATTTTTCTGTTTCAAATTGGATTACACAAAAATTTCAAAAAAGAAAACTTTACCATTCCTTTACATTAACTTGATAATATGGTATGATTATGTCGTATCTTAGTGAAAAATGCCTATGTATGGCAAATGCATAAAAGAATAAAATTTGGTATAATTTTTCAATGATATTCTTTTTTGCCTTTCCTTCCACTTGATACTTTTTGTGAAAAGGCACAGCATTCTGCCGGGAATTACCCGGCTGTTTTCTTGTCCAAAAATTTCACTTTATTTGATAATTGTACAATAAAAGAAAGCGGGGTTCATCAATGAATCAAAATGTATCTTCTTCAGAAGTTCCTTCGGAAGCGATCACTGTGATGGAAGTTCCAGACCCAAGTTCTGAAGCTCAGGGACGAATTTCCTCTTTTCTGTCAAAAATCAAAAATTCTCAGACATTTCACATTCTACTTTCTATTGTGATCCATATGATTCCTTTTTTATGTACAGGACTATTTGTCTGGGCGGCTAAATTAATTTATCTTCATTATCAAACCAGCGAACAGTCCCTTGCCGGACTTCCGGTACATCTGGTAATTGGCAATGGTATTTGGGGTGCTTTTTTAGGAGTATTATGCGTCATTGCGCTGATCCGCAGAAAACGGTTTCCTATTTCTATGGGGTATGCTCTGTTGTGCTTCGCACCATTTATCTCTTTTGCTGTTGTCCAGTTATTCTGCGACTGCAATATTTTTTCCTATGAATCCATCCGCTTTTGGATGAATCTGGCGATTTACTTTGCGGTTTACCTGTTCCTCTATGCAGTTACCAAAAAAATTCGAATCGCCCTGATTGCAGGTTCTACTCTATTTTTAATTTACGGTTATGCGGACTATTACGTTTATCTGTTCCGTGGGTCACCATTCCTTCCTTTCGACCTGCTGTCTGCAGGTACTGCAATGGATGTTATTGATGGCTATACCTTTGTGTTTCCTATCCAATTGATTTTGGGGACACTGTTGTGGTTATCCCTGATTCTGGCTTCCTTCACCTTTCGGGATGACCGAACCGGATACTTTAAACTCCGTTCCACTTTGCTGCCCCGAATCGGATTGGCGATTGGTTCTGCAGTATTTCTGGTTTCTATGGGAACCACCCAGATGTTCAGCAATCTGGAAATTTATAATGACCCATGGGACATGGCTGGTTCCCGGAGTAACAACGGCTGCCTTTTGAATTTCTGTCTGAATATTCAGTTTATGGTGGTAGAAAAGCCAGATGGCTATTCCCCAGAAGCTGCACAGAATATTATTGACAATCTTACCGTTTCTTCTGAGCCAACCAGTGACATCCAGGCAAAAAATGTGATTGTCATTATGAATGAGTCTTTAACCGACATTAATGTTTTAGGTGACGCTCATCTGAATGAAGATAATCTGCCGTTTATTCACAGTTTAACAGAAAACACCATCAAAGGAAACTGTTATGTATCCATTTTTGGCGGTGGGACCTGTAACTCTGAATTTGAGGCTTTAACCGGAAACTCCATTGCCTTTCTTCCTATGAGCAGTATCGCTTTCCAGCAGTATATTGAGGAAGAAACCAGTTCTTTAGGAAGCCAATTCGGTTCTCTGGGATATAACACCTATGCTATGCACCCATATTTAGGCAGCGCTTGGCAGCGTGATCGGGTATATCCGCTTTTAGGCTTTGACGAATTCTGGGATTTTTACAGCTACGAACAGCCGGACATGCTCCGAAATTTGATGTCTGATGAAGGGGATTTCCAGAAATTAATTCAAACTTATGAAGAAAAAGAACCTGGTTCTGATTTGATGATGTTTAACGTCACCATTCAAAACCACGGAGGCTTTAATGACCCAGACTATCCTGTTACCATTTACCCGACAGATTGTCAGGGACAATACCCCAATACAGAACAGTATCTTTCTTTAGTAAAAGACACTGACGAAGCATTTGAAAATCTGGTAACCTATTTCTCTCAGGTGGATGAACCAACCATTATTTTAATGTTCGGAGACCATCAGCCTAAAATTGAAGATGCGTTTTATGAAAAACTGCTGGGCAAACCATTAGACCAGTTAAACCAGGAAGAAACCATGAAACGCTATATGACCCCTTATGTGCTTTGGGCAAACTATGACATTCCGGAAGCAGAAATGGACATCGGTTCTCAGTACCTGTCTACTCTGCTCATGGATATGGCGGGGGTTCCTCTCCCAGACTACAACCGGTTCTTAAAAGAAATGCATGAAACCATTCCTGTTTTCTGCCGTTATGGGTATTATGATCAGGAAGGAAATCTGTATTCTCTGGAAGATGAAAATGAATATTCCGAGCTGATCAATAACTATCAGATTCTTCAGTATAACAACATGTTTGACAGCAAAAACCGAATCAGCAGCATTTTTGATATGCCTTCTTCTGATTAATCACCTTGTTGAAACAGCAGATAAAAAGGAGCTTTTTATGTGTATTTCAGATAAAACCTATGCAAAAATTATCACCATTCTCACTGCTGTCGGAGCTTTTTTGATTCTGTGTATTTTCGCCGAAGTACCATACCTGCAGGAAAACGAACTTGCAGGTATGGTACTTTCCATATTTTGCAGTTTTTGTTTTCTCTTTCTTATCATAGCAGTAATGTTGTGGAAATCCCCTTGGGCATGGTCCAAAGGTTACTCTTTGATTTTTGTAGCAATTTCTCCTGTCATCAGTTTCTTTGTAGTGGACAGTCTCAATCAGGTTAACTGTTTTTCCTATGACATCTTTACCGGAGGCTTTAACCTGTGGGCATATTTTGCTGTGCTGAGTGTCCTTTTACTGGTTACCGGAAATATGAAAATCTCTCTGCTTTGTTTTTTCCCCTTGTGTCTGCTGTTTGGATTTACCAATCATTATGTCAGTGAATTCCGTGGCAGTCCGTTTCTTCCATGGGACATTCTTTCGGCGCGCACCGCTTTTTCAGTGGCCAGTCACTACCAGTTTTCGTTTGGTCTTTCTGAGATTTTTCCTATACTGTTAACCTTGGGCATGATGGCCCTTACTTTGCGTATCGACACAAAAGCCCTCTCTTTTCACGGAATCCGAAAGCAGCTTTTGGGCAGAACAGCGGCGCTTTTATTCTGCGGAATTTTCTGTGGAATTTCGCTCTTTACCAATATTCCAGACAAAGCTGGCATTAAAGAGTTCCCCTGGAATCAGGCTGGTGCTTATCGAAGCAATGGAACTCTCATGAACTTTCTGCTCAACACCAAGTATTTAATGATTGCCAAACCCGAAGGTTACTCTTTGGAAAAAGTAGTTGAAATTGGCGAAGAAGCTGCCAAACAGACAGATTCTTCTCAGCAGGAAGTATCTGGTGAAACTGAAACTAATCCAAATATTATTGTGATTATGAACGAATCTTTTTCTGATTTAAGTGTGATCGGAGACTTTGGGGTCAGCCAGGACTACATGCCATTCTTCCGAAGCATGGAAGAAAATACAATCAAAGGCTATCTATATGTTTCGGTTCATGGAGGCAGCACCTGCAATACAGAATTTGAAATGCTCACCGGGGATACCAACGGATTTCTCCCTTCCGGCAGTATTCCTTACCAGCAGTATATTAAAAGTCCGGTCCCTTCTCTGGTGACCATCTTGGAACAGCTGGGATATTCAAATTCCGCTCTGCATCCTTATTATTCTACCGGATGGAACCGCAACACCGTGTATCCTTTGCTGGGCTTCCAGCAGTTTTATACCCTCAATAGCTGGAAGGCGCCCCATACCATTCGAGGTTATGTCAGTGATACCTCGAACTATGAAAAACTGATCTCTCTGTTTGAAAACAAACCTCAGGATCAGCCTATTTTCCTGTTTAATATTACCATGCAAAATCACAGTGGGTACACCAATCCTGATTATGAATCCACCGTTTCCCTGACTGGTCTGGAAGGAGATTATCCGCAAACAGAACAATATCTTTCTTTGATCCGAGAATCTGATTCCGCTTTGGAGCAGTTAATTCACTATTTTGAAAATGTAGAGGAACCTACGATTCTGCTTTTCTTTGGAGACCATCAGCCGGCAATTGAATCATCTTTTTATGAAGAGGTTATGGGAAAACCTCTGGAGAAACTATCCTTAGAAGAACTGCAAAAACGGTATATGACTCCTTTTGTCATCTGGGCAAATTACGACATCCCAGAACAACAGATCGATGCTTTCAGCGCAAATTATTTATCGGCGCTCTTATTAAAAACCGCCGGACTTCCTATGCCGGAATATCAGCAGTTTTTGCTGGAACTGTCTGAAACCATCCCTGCCATTAATGCAAACGGATATCTGGGAGAAAACGGACAATGGTACTCCTTTGATGAAACGTCTCCCTACGAAGATCAGCTCAATGATTACCGCATTTTACAGTATAACCATCTCTTTGGAAAAGAGGATCGAGTCGATTCTGTATTTTCAATCACTTCATAAAGAAAGGATGTTTCTATCATGCAACACCTTCGTATGGCAGCTCCAAACGATATCCCTGCTATTTTAGAGATCTACCGCCCATACATTTTAGAAACCACCTATACCTTTGAAAAAATTCCTCCCACTTTAGAGGAATTCACCCTTCGGTTTGAGAAAATTACCGCTTCTTTTCCCTGGCTGGTTTGGGAAGACAAAGATGGAATCGCCGGATACGCCTATGCTTCATCTTTTCATGAACGGGCAGCATTCCAGTGGAGCGCTGATTTATCCATTTACTTATCTTCCAAAAAAGCTGGAAACGGTATTGGGAAAAAACTATATCTAGCACTGATGGAACTGCTGGAACAAATGGGCTACTACACTGTATACGGAGAGGTAACCGGAGAAAACTTGGGAAGTATCGCATTTCACCAAGCTTTGGGATTTATCCAAGAAGGCTGTTTTTTAAAAACCGGAAATAAGTTTGGAAGATGGTGTGACTTAATTACACTGAGTAAACCTCTCAGGAAATATGAAGAAAATCCTCAGCCTATTAAAACAATTGGGCAGTTAGATCCTCAAAAGATCCAAGAAATCTTAAAAAAATACAGCAATGCTTAAAATCAGAGCAGACCGCAAAAGCGGTCTGCTCTTTGTTTTTGGGAGCAAACTGGGAAATAATATTTTTGCAGCAATTTTCTGTTTTCAATTCATAGAAATTTTTTGCCCAAATCTATATTTTCGCTTTTTGACCATTCTGCGTGGTTTAAATCCCGGCAGATCATATGAAAAATTAGTTTCCTTTCTTAACTTTCTGTTGATTTGCATGAACAAATATAAATTCCTGCAAAATAACGCCATTTTTTTAAGCTTATTTTTCATTTCTGCAAGTGCCATTTTTATTTTTTTCACAAATTGCTTTTATGAATTTATTGAAAATCGCAGAATTTATTTTACACAATTCATAAAATAGAAATATTATTTTAGGTAGAATGTTTAATTTCTTTCCTGGGATTGTGGATAAAGTTTTGCCAATTTAAAGATTGCCCATTGTCATATGAAGTGATATAATGTCTGATATCAAAAAGAGATTTATGACGCTTAAATTAAACGGGGTTGCAAATCCCTAAATATTTTTTAAGCTGGTTCATAATTTCATTGTATTCCTTGCCGCCTAATGATATAATAAATTCTGTATATGTTAAGTGTTTTTGTCATAATTAGACATAGCTTATAAACATATTCAATGCGGCACAATAATAGGAAGAAGGTTCTTTTAAAACGTACTTCCCTATCTGCAAAATAAGATACCGTTTTTTCTTGGTACCTTTCAACAGCAGGTGAAAAGAAACGTTATTTTCTCGCAAAGGCATGGTGATAGAAGTATGAAAAGTTTAATGGATACCATTATCTCCATCGACAAACAGGCCGAAAACCGTTTAAATGAGGCGATTCGCCGAAAACAGGAAGCCATGGCCAAAATTGATGAAGAAAAGAAACAAATGACTCTGCAAATGGAACAGCACGCCAAAGATTTGTTGGAAAACTCTGAACAGGCGGAAAAAATCCTGGCAGAAGATCAAAAAAAGAAAATTCAGCAGGCCGCTGATGCAGAAGGCAAACGCCTTCAGGGGATTTATGATCAAAATCATGAGCAATGGGTTTCTCAAATCGTGGAACGTGTGCTGAAGTGATTTTAAAGAATCATTTCCAAAAACAGGCAGGTGAAAATTCATGTCACGTCTTTCCCATAACGCAATTTTAGCAAAAACCCATGCCATGTACGGCAAACGCATTACAAAAGAACAGTATGATGCTATGATGAAGTGCCATTCTGTTTCTGAAGTAGCCGGCTTTTTAAAAACTCAAACCCATTTTAAAACGGCACTTGCCAATATTGCTGAAAGCAATATTCACCGGGGACAATTGGAAAACCTGCTCCACCGAGCAGTGTTTGAAGATTACAGCAAGCTTTACCGCTATCTGTTTTCCAAACAGGAAACTTTTTCCCGCTATGTTATTGAGGAAGAAGAAATCCGAGAAATCTTGCGGATGGTCCTGCTGATGAAAGCGGATAATGCAAAAAGTTTTATTCTGGATCTTCCAGGATATTTGATCAGCCGTTCCAGCGTGGATTTGATGGCAGTCGCTCATTCCAATAATTTTGAAGAGCTGATTCATGTTCTGGAAAATACTCCATATAGTTCTATATTAAAACGATTCCGTCCTACCGAAGATCGTCCGTTTATCAACTATGTAGGCTGTGAACATGCTTTTTATGAGTATTTTTTCCGGCATATGACTGAGGATATTAAAAAATCCTATAAGGGACTGGAACAAAAACGTCTGCTGGATCTTTTAAATCTCCGGATTGAGCTTTTAAACTTAAGTCACATCATGCGTTCTAAAACATATCTGAATACATCCAATTCTGATATTGTACGAAGCTTATTTCCCTATTACTATAAATTAACCTCCAAAGATTTAATGAAAATGATTGAGGCAAAGGATTCTGAGACACTGAATCAGCTGTTTTATCAGACACCGTACTGCCGGCAGTTTTCATCAGAAGAATTTCCTTATGTGGAAGATTACACCAACCGTGTACAATACCGCTCCTGCCGCAGAGCGCTTCATTTTTCCACACATTCTTCCGTGGCATTTTACTCTTACATTGTATTAAGTCAATTGGAACTGAGTAATGTCATCAACATCATCGAAGGTATTCGGTATCAAATTTCCGAATCTGAAATGAGAAAATTAATCGTATTTTCCGACTAAACATGAAAGTCAAAAATGCGGATAAAGAAGGCGGTACACTATGTCTATTGAAAAAATGAGTCTGGTCAATCTGGCCGGAAGCCTTTCCAGCTTGGACACAGTATTGCTCCGCTGCTGTGAAAGTGAGCTATTCCACATTGAATACGCTTTATCCAGTAACGGAACTAACGGCTTTCATCAGATCAATGAGGAAAATCCTTATACAGATCTGATGCAAAACGCTCAGCAGCTGATGGGACGGCTGGAATTAAATCCAGAATATGTTGATTATCAGTCCTTAACATTATCTGACCAGCAGATTCAAGAATATCTGGAAGAACAGCGCTTGCAGGTTCAGGAACTGAAAACTAAAATTCACGATGTTTTGGGCAACCTGACTGTTCACCGGCAAACCAAAGATCAACTGGAACATATGAAAGGGCTGGATATCCGTATGGACGATCTGCTTCGTTCTCAGCACTATACCGTGCGATTCGGCAGACTTCCTGTGGACAGTTATTTAAAACTGGAATACTTTCAAAAAAGAAATTTCTTTTTCTTTGATTTCGATCATGACGACGATTATTTCTGGGGTGTTTATTTTGCCCCTCATTCTAATGAAGAAGAAATTGATGAAATTTTCCGTTCCCTGTATTTTGAAATCATCGAAATTCCAGAAGATGCCCATGACACTCCGCAAAAAGCCATCGATCATTTTGAGCGGCTCATTGCGGAAGAAGAAAAACAGCTTGCTTCTTATGAATCTCAGCTGGAACAATACCGGACAGAACATAAGAATTTGCTGTTTCAAATTTACTCTTATTTAAAGGTGCATCACGATACGTTTGCTTACCGCAAATACGCTACAGTAGCCAAAAATCAATTTTATCTGGAAGGTTTTGTTCCTTCTAAGAAGGTAAAAGCATTCTTCAAACTGTTTGATGATTTGGATAATGTGCTTTGCGAAGAACAGCCGGCAGATGCGGATTCCCGCTTTACTCCTCCTGTCCAGCTGAAAACCAACTGGTTTTTCAAACCGTTTGAAATGTACGTTAAAATGTACGGTCTGCCCAATTACCACGACATTAATCCAACCAGTTTTATCGGTGTCATTTATGTGCTGTTATTTGGCATTATGTTTGGTGATTTGGGACAGGGATTCTTATTAGTCATCGGCGGGTTGTTGTTCTGGAAATGGAAAAAATCCCAGCTGGGTGCTATCGTTTCCCGATGCGGCATTTCCAGTATGATTTTCGGGACGGCTTATGGTTCCGTGTTTGGATTCGAACATCTGTTAGATCCCATGTTCCGTTTGTTTGGATTTGCTGAAAAACCAATTGATGTGTTTGAATCTCAAACCACCAACACGATTTTGATTGCTGTTGTGGGAATTGGTGCGATTGTGCTGATCTGTTCCATTCTGATTAACATTATGCTGGGATTCCGACACAAAGACTATGAACGTGCCGTATTCTCAAACAATGGTTTGGCAGGGCTGGTCTTTTATGTAGGCGTTGTTGCTGCTGTGGCTTTGATGTTTACAGCTGGCATCAATGTATTTAATCCGATCTTTATCCTGGTGATTATTGTACTGCCTTTGGCGCTGATGTTCTTCCGGGAACCTTTGAGCCGCTGGGCAGCCAAAAAGAAAGATTGGAAGCCAGAAGGCGGTATCGGAAGCTTTATTATGCAAAACTTCTTTGAACTGTTTGAATTCTGCCTCAGCTTTATTACCAATACCCTTTCTTTCCTCCGGGTAGGCGGATTTGTTCTCAGCCATGCAGGCATGATGGCCATTGTTATGTCCCTGTCAGAAATGGTGGGCGGCGTTGGTTCCCCAATTGTAATTGTCTTCGGCAACCTGTTTGTTATGGTGCTGGAAGGACTTTTGGTAGGAATCCAATCCCTTCGTCTTACCTTTTATGAAACCTTCAGCCGCTTTTACGACGGCGACGGAAAACCATTCCAACCTGTTAAAGTTAATTTTTCCGATTCCCAGGAAGATTAACATATATTCTGTACAAGCAGACAGTGTCATGAATCTTATTTTATCTGCTTGAGAAAAGGAGTCTTTTTTATGAAAACCGCATTATTTTTTCTTGTACCGCTGATCATTGTCGCTCTCATTATGATGCCTTTGGTTCCAGTTTACCGCGGAACCCGCACTGGTAAAAAAGCAAAACGTTCTATCATCTGCAATCTGTGCTGCTTTTTCGGTGTTGCATTAGCCTGCATGATCTTGCCTGTTGGCCAGGTTGTTGCTGCTGCCGCTCCAGAAGCTGCTCAAGCTGTTGTTTCTATGGGACAGGGTCTTGGATACCTGGCTGCTGCACTGGTAACCGGTCTTTCCTGTATCGGTGCTGGTATGGCTGTTGCTGCTGCTGCTCCTGCTGCAATCGGCGCCTGCAGTGAAGATTCCAAAACCTTTGGTAAATCCATCGTATTCGTTGGTATGGGCGAAGGGATCGGCGTATATGGTCTGCTGATTTCCTTTATGATTATCAACAGCCTGTAATATAAAAACAGGCGCAGCTGCCGGAAAGGAATGAATCCATATGAAATTTTTCTGTGTCAGCGACAATATTGACACCCAAATGGGAATGCGCCTGGCGGGCATTGAAGGTGTTGTTGTCCACGAGCGGCAGGAAACGGAAGAAGCCATCCGTGCCGCCTGTGCAGACGAAACCATCGGCATTGTGCTTGTATCGGAAAAACTGGTTAAACTGTGCCGGGATTTGATTTTGGATTTAAAACTTCACACCAAGTTCCCACTGATTGTGGAAATTCCGGACCGCCACGGCACCGCAAATATTACCGATACCATTACCAGCTATGTCCGCGACGCAATCGGCATTGAAATTTAAAGAAAGGCGGGGTTACTATGGAACAAGAAAATCAAAAATTGCGCGCCTTTGAAAATGCGATTCAACAGGAAACGGAAGAAAAAATAAGCGCCATTGAACAGGAAATTGAAGAATATAAAAAGAACCAAATGGCAACTGCAAAGGAAGAAGAATACAACCAAATGTTCACCTACATGCAGGAACAGGTTCACCGCATCAAAGGACGCTATAAACAGGCTGTTACTAAATATGAACTGGATACCAAACGAAGCCTTCTGCAGCTGAGAAGTCACCTGGCAGATCAGGTTTTTGAAGAGGCAGCCCAAAAGCTGCTGGCGTTTTCCAATTCCAGCCGTTATCTTCCCTACTTAATCCAAAAAATTAAAACTGCTTCTCAGGAGTTTTCCTGTGAAACTTACGAACTCAAGGTTCGTCCCGAAGATCTGTCTTATGAGTCAGAACTTAAAAAAGCGCTTCCCTTTTCCTTTACATTATGTGAAGATCCCAAAAACCATCTGGGAGGCTTTACCTTAATTGACCGCACACATGGAATTTTAGCGGATTACACCTTTGCTTCTCTGTTAAAGGAAGAACATCCAAAATTTTATGAAACCTGCGGCATGAAGATTGAATTTTAACAGATTAACGCATGGATAAAATCAAGCGATTATCTCTCACCAACTAAGTGAGTGATTGGAGTGAAATCACATTGGAGAATGTAATCTATTCTATTAACGGGCCGGTCGTCAAAATCCGCAATACCAAAGACTTTTCCATGCTGGAAATGGTCTATGTTGGTCATCAGAAAATTATCGGAGAAGTTATCTCCATTACTGATGCGGAAACAACGATTCAGGTTTATGAAAGCACTACCGGCTTAAAGCCGGGTGAACCGGTATACAGCACCGGATCCCCTCTTTGTGTTACATTAGGGCCCGGTATCCTGTCCAATATCTTCGATGGGATCGAACGCCCGCTGAAGGATATGGCAAAAGATTCCGGAGCATTTATTGCAGTAGGTTCTGATATTCCGGCGGTCGATCAGCAGAAAAAGTATGCTGTTACCATTACGGTAAAACCCGGAGATCAGGTAAAAGGCGGCGATGTTTACGCCACCTGTCCGGAAACCCACTTAATTACCCATAAATGTATGGTACCTCCCCTGCTGGAAGGAGAGGTCATCTCTGTACAGCCGGACGGAGAATACTCTGTCAGTGAAACAGTCTGTGTAATCCGAGATCAGGACGGCACAGAACACAATCTGACTTTGTGCCAGCGGTGGCCAATCCGTACTCCCCGCCCAGTAAAACAGCGTCTGCCCATCAGCCGTCCGCTGATTACAGGACAGAGAATTATCGATACCATGTTTCCTATCGCCAAAGGCGGAACCGCTGCAATTCCTGGAGGATTTGGAACTGGTAAAACCATGACCCAGCACCAGCTGGCAAAATGGTGTGATGCAGATATTATCGTTTACATCGGCTGCGGTGAACGTGGCAACGAAATGACTCAGGTTTTGGAAGAATTTTCTGAACTGATTGACCCTCGCACAGGAAAAGCCTTAACAGACCGTACTGTATTGATAGCCAATACTTCCAACATGCCGGTTGCCGCTCGAGAAGCTTCTGTTTACACAGGAATTACTCTGGCAGAATATTACCGGGATATGGGATACCATGTAGCGATTATGGCAGACTCCACTTCTCGTTGGGCAGAAGCTCTCCGTGAAATTTCCGGACGTCTGGAAGAAATGCCTGCCGAAGAAGGTTATCCTGCATATCTGCCATCCCGTTTATCCGGATTCTATGAACGTGCAGGATATATGGTAAACCTCAACGATACAGAAGGCAGCGTTACCATTATCGGTGCGGTTTCTCCTCAGGGTGCCGACTTTTCTGAACCAGTTACCCAGAACACCAAACGGTTTGTCCGCTGCTTCTGGGCTTTGGATAAAACATTAGCTTATGCCCGCCACTATCCGGCAATTAACTGGATGACCAGCTATAGCGAATATGATGACGATTTTGCTGACTTCTATCAGGAAAATGTAGGAGAAGACTTTATGCCAATGAAACAGCGGTTAACCGCTTTGCTGGCAGAAGAAGCAAATCTGATGGAAATTGTAAAACTGATTGGTGCTGACGTTCTGCCGGACGACCAGAAACTGGTCATTGAAATTGCCAAAGTCATCCGTGTTGGATTTTTACAGCAGAATGCATTCCACAAAGAAGACACCTATGTTCCTCTGGAAAAACAGCGTCAGATGATGAAAGTCATCCTGTATTTATATGATAAAGCCAGTGAACTGGTCAGCCGGAGTATTCCTATCTCCAATCTGGTAGAAACCGGAATCTTTGACCAGCTCAACCGTATGAAATATGATATTCCTAACAATCAGCTGGAATTGTTTGACCGCTATTATCAGGATATCGATGAAAAATTAAAAGAAAGCGATAGGTAACAGGTTTGAAAGATTCTTCTTTCAAACTGGGTTTTGTGCCTGCACGTAAGCAAAAAGCGCGCAGGTTGGCTTTGCCAAAACCAACACAATTCCCCGCCTTATGAGAAAGGAATGGTCATAATCATGGCACTTCAATATATTGGGCTGAAAGAGATCAACGGCTCTCTGGTTGTCCTGGACGATGTGCCGGACGCCAGCTTTGACGAGCTGGTGGAACTTCGCCTGGAAAACGGAACCACTCGTCTGGGACGTGTGGTAGAAATTGATGGGAAACGGGTGGTCATTCAGGTATTTGAAGGGACTAACACCCTTTCCCTAAAAAACACCACCACAAAATTTACCGGAAAGCCAATGGAATTGCCTTTGTCCAAAGAAATCTTGGGACGTATTTTCAGCGGTGCCGGCAAGCCCATTGACGGTCTGGGAGAAATTTATCCGGAAGAATACGCCGATATTAACGGTCAGCCCATTAATCCTGTAGAACGGGTTTATCCCAGAAACTACATTCGTACCGGAATTTCTTCTATCGACGCTTTGATGACCCTGATTCGTGGGCAAAAGCTTCCGATTTTCTCAGACTCCGGTTTGAGCCACAACAAACTGGCAGTACAGATTGTACGTCAGGCAAAAATCGCCGATGAAGCCGGTCAGGGATTCGGGATTGTTTTCGCCGCTATGGGGGTAAAAAACGACGTTGCTGACTATTTCCGCTCCAAATTTGAGGAAAGCGGTGTATTGGAACGGGTTGTTATGTTCTTAAATCTGTCCAACGACCCAATTATCGAACGTATCTTAACTCCCCGCTGCGCTTTAACTGCTGCTGAATATTTGGCATTCAAACACAATATGCACATTCTTGTTATTTTAACCGATATGACTTCTTATGCGGAAGCTGTTCGTGAATTCTCTTCTTCCAAGGGAGAAATTCCAGGAAGAAAAGGATATCCGGGATATTTATATTCTGACCTTGCTTCTATTTATGAACGTGCCGGTGTTATTCAGGGATCCAGCGGTTCTGTAACTCAGATTCCGATTTTAACCATGCCAAATGGTGACATTACAAACCCAATTCCGGACTTAACCGGTTACATTACAGAAGGACAGATTGTACTGGACAAAAATCTGGCACAACAAGGAATTTATCCTCCCATTGATGTACTGCCCTCACTGTCCCGTTTGATGAAAGACGGCATCGGGGAAGGCTATACCCGTGCCGATCACCAGGCAGTCGCAAACCAGCTGTTTGCCTGCTACGCAAAAGTAAGTGATGCCAGAGCGCTGGCTTCTGTTATCGGGGAAGAAGAGTTATCCCAGACTGACAAAGCTTATCTGGAATTCGGCCGTCAGTTCGAACAGAACTTTATCAATCAGGGAGAAAACGAAGACCGTACCATTGATCAGACTCTGGATTTGGGATGGGATTTGCTTTGTCTTCTGCCAAAAGAAGAATTGGATCGTATTGATACGGATCTGTTGTTCCAGTTCTACGATTCCAAACGTTCCGAACGGTTCCGCAAACGCCGTGCCTTCTAATTTGATTCAGGAAGGAGAAATACAATGGCTACAACCGTTTTCCCTACCAAAGGGAATTTAATTAATACCAAAAAATCCCTGAGCCTTGCCTCCTTGGGATTTGATTTGATGGACCGGAAAAGAAATGTGCTGATCCGGGAAATGGTGGCATTGGTGGACACAGCAAAATCCATTCGTGGACAGATTGAATCCACCTATGCAGAAGCTTATCAGGCACTGCAGAAAGCCAACATTACACTGGGGGTTATCCAGAATATTGCAGGCGGAATCGAAGTGGAAAACGGTGTCCATATTACTTACCGAAGTGTTATGGGGGTAGAAATCCCAAAAGTAACCATGGAAAGTACACAGCCAAAAAAGGCTTACGGATTTACCGACACTAACTCTGAATTCGACATTGCCTACAGCTGTTTTGAGCGTGCGAAAGAACTCACTGTCGTACTGGCCGAAGTAGACAACAGTGTCTGCAGACTGGCCAATGAAATCAAAAAGACTCAGCGCAGAGCCAACGCCCTGCACAACATCATTATTCCTCAGTTTGAACAGACCATTAAATTTATCAGCGATTCTCTGGAAGAAAAAGAACGGGAAGAGTTCAGCCGCTTAAAAGTCATTAAAAAGAATAAAGAAAAATGATAGAACCCCCTTGAAGAATTGTATTCTTCAAGGGGGTTCTATCATAGGCGGGCAGTGCCCGCTCCCACTGACGCTTCGCTCGTATTCTGTCAGCTGAGAGGAAATTATTTGATATTCCCGTTTTCCTAACAGAGTACGTGCCGAAGGCCATTTGCTCCGGCTCTTAGCCGGTTCACACCCCTGGACCCGAAGAGGCTACGCTCGTATTTTGTCAGTTAAGAGGAAATTACTTAATATTTCCGTTTTCCTAACAGAGTACATGCCGAAGGCCATTTGCTCCGGCTCTTAGCCGGTTCACACCCCTGGACCCGAAGAGGTTACGCTCGTATTTTGTCAGTTGAGTGACAAAAATCAGTAATTTTCGCTTTACTAACAAAATACGCGCCAAAGGCGGCGGGCAGCGCCCGCTTGCAATGACACTACGTTCGTGTTTTGTCAGTTGAGTGATAAAAATCAGTAATTTTCGCTTTATTGACAAGGTACGCGCCGAAGGCGACTTGCACTGGCGCTTCGCCAGCATTGTCCGGCGGAGCCGGATTATAGAAGTTCCTGGTCCCATTGAGCTTCTTTGAATCCAACTAAAACGGTATGATCCAATACCAAAATCGGCCGTTTTACCAGCATACCATTTTCCGCAAGCAAGTCAATCTGCTCCTGTTCTGACATGGAGGGCAGTTTTTCCTTCAGGTTTTTCTCCCGATAAAGCATTCCGCTGGTATTAAAGAATTTCTTTAACGGCAGACCGCTTTTCTCTTTCCAAGCGGCAATTTCTTCTTTTGTAGGATTTTCTTCCACAATATGACGGCTTTCATAGCTGATATGATGGGCATCCAACCATTTTTTCGCCTTTTGACAAGTAGAACATTTTGGATATTGTACAAAGATATAGGACATAAATTTTCTTCCTTTCTAATGTCTAACGTGAATAAAATACAAAAACACCTCTTGTGTAATTTTGCTGTGTTATGACATTTGCGCTAAAATTTCTCCCACTTTTCCGGAAATCAACAAATTGGCTCGCCTGTCATAAGGTGTTGGAGATCCGTTTATGAGTACCAAACGGTCTCCGGAATAGTAATCAATCAGCCCTGCTGCTGGATATACTGCCAATGAAGTTCCTGCCACCATCAGCAAATCCGCCTGCTGGATGGCTTCTATCGCTCCCTGGATGGTTCGGGGATTCAGTGCTTCTTCATATAATACCACATCTGGTTTAATCTTTCCGCCGCAGGAACACTCAGGAATTCCCTGGCTCTTTGCAATCCACTCTGCGGAATAAATCCTGCCGCAGGATAGGCACCGATTTCTGTGTACGCTTCCATGCAGCTCATATACCTTTTGGCTCCCTGCTGCCTGATGCAGTCCGTCAATATTCTGAGTTACCACGGCAAGCAGTTTTCCTTCCTGTTCCCACTGTGCCAGTTTTTTATGAGCACTGTTGGGTTTTGCATCCAGATACAGCATTTTGTCCCGGTAAAAATCATAAAACTCTTTGGGATGAGTCATATAATAGGTATGACTTAAAATCTGTTCCGGCGGTACGTCATATCGCTGATGATACAGTCCATCCTGACTGCGAAAATCTGGAATCCCGCTTTCAGTGCTGACTCCCGCTCCTCCAAAAAACACAATACGCTTACTCTCTAAAATCCACTCTTTCAAAATTTCACAAGACTTTGTCACAGAATCTCCTCCTTCCACTGACTATGCCACCTGTTAAAAGGCTACTTAAAAAAGCATTTCACCCAAACAAAACGATTGATACATTTTATGGTTTCCTTTTTGGTAGTTAAGAGCCAATCAGCAGGTCACTAAGGTCATTATACCACTCTTTACTTTGATTGTCACCAAACCGACTACCCTATTCTTTTTTATCTGAATCAAAGATGAAACATAGTCAACAATGTTCTTTTTTAATGCAACATTGACTTGATATATAATTTGTGATACTTTATTAGCAAATATATTTTTACGGAAAAACACCTTTTTCATTACAAACATAGATTTTTATGGAGGTTCATACGATGTTTCGCGAAATGAGAAGAAAACAACAAGCACTTTCACAACAGCAAATTGAAGATATTCTTCATAAGGGATCCTCTGGTGTGCTTGCTCTTTTGGGCGACAATCATTATCCGTATACTGTCCCAATGAGTTATGTATATCACAACGGAAAAATCTATTTTCACAGTGCAAAAAGCGGTCATAAAATAGACGCTATTCAAAAAAACGCAAAAGCATCCTTTTGTGTGATTGAACAGGATTTGATTGTTCCAAAAGAATACACCACCTATTTTAGAAGTGTCATTGTTTTTGGACAGATAAAGATTCTGGAGGATGAAAAGGAAAAAAGAGCAGCAATAGAAAAATTAGCCGATAAATATGCCCCGGATGAGACTACGGATAGCCGTAACTATGCAATCGACCGTGAGTGGCAGCCCCTTTGTATGTTGGAAATGACAATTGAGCATGCATCTGGAAAAGAGGCAATCGAACTTGTCAAAGAAAAACAAAAAGAACAAAATAAATAATCAATAACATTTCCAAAATTTTATTCTGATAAGAAGCAGTTCAACGCTATACCAGTGCTGAACTGCTTTTATTTTTCCTTTCTATAAAACAAAAAACGGGTAAAAGATGATAAACCTTTTACCCGTTTTTGATTGAAACCTATTTTAAGTCAATGTGTTTGTACCATTTTGTACCGCTTGCTTACAGAGACTTACCAAAAGCAGCGGTGTTTTTTATCACGTACTCTTTTAAATCAAGTCCAAATGGAAATCCATCTTCGCTTCATCCAAACGATATTTTTCCAGCAGAACTGGGCCGCAGCTGTTAGAGCCGATACCGGATTGACGGTAATCCAAGCACAATACAGTAGAATCGCTTTCTTCCAATTCAAAGTTATGCGCTTTGGTTGTCAGTTCTTCTTCTGTATAGTAGGAAGCATTAAAGCTCAGGTCACCTACTGCTTTAAAGGTACAACCTTCTGTATCGGTCAATGCTACATAATGGCATCCATAGTGGCTTCCGTTTTCCTGTGGCATAAGATAATCTTCATGCAGATCTGCTACATCAGCAGTGAATTTTCCAAGATAGGAACCACGGCGCTTATCAATATAGCTTTCGTTTGGTCCATATCCAAAGTATTCCACAGTCTTGAAGCGTTTCGGCATAAACAGACGCAATCCAAATCTTGGCAGGAATGGCAAGTCAGTATTTCTTTCCCCATGAATGTCAACGCCAACTCTGCCGTCGCTGTAAACAGTCCAAACTGCTTTTATATCTACAATATGCTGGATGAAAATTGCAGACAGTGCCAGATCTGCGGTAATTACTACAGAATCAGCCTTTTCTTCTACGGTTACATCATATACTCTGGTAGTCATCCGGTCATAGCCAGCTCTCTGCCATTCTACACGAACACGCATATCATCATCTGTTGGAGCACGCCAGATATTATACTGCATTGGATGCTGGAGCAAAGTTACCTGGTTTTTCACCATGGTATCAAATGCACCGGTCAGTTTATTGAAGCAGTAACGGAAGTGATCTCCTGCAACTACAACAGTGCGTTCCTGATCTTCTACAGTCATTACTCCGCCTTTGCCTGCTTCTACTACTTCTGCTTCTTCCCGCAGAATAAACTGGTCAAATCCCAATTCGTGGTCAGCATCTACCAACAAGGAATCTTCTTTCTGATAATAGAACAGATTCAAGCAGCAGGTACCGGTTTCTGGCACAGTATATTCCAGCTGAACAGTTTTTGAAGCATGAGGTGCAATATCCAGATCTTCAATAGAACCAGTCTGTACCACTTCCCCATTCTGGGTCAATTCATATTCTGCATACAAATAGTCTTTCAAGTTGGTGAAATCCAATTTGTTGGAAAGAGTAATGGTGCCCTTGGCTAAATCTTCCGCAGAAGCTCTTACCGGACGAACAACATTTTTCCATTCCAACAGACCAGTGTGCGGACGGCGGTCAGGATATACCAAACCATCCATGCAGAAGTTGCCGTCATGAGGGAATTCCCCAAAGTCGCCGCCATAATAATACTTGTCTTTGCCTTCGTTGGTACGTCCCATCCAAACAGCATGGTCACACCATTCCCAAACAAAACCACCCATAAATTTATCATATTTATAGATCAGTTCAAAGTAATCTTCAATATCACCAGGACCATTTCCCATAGCATGTACAAATTCACACTGTACAAATGGTTTTTTCAGATTATCATCCAAACAATATTTTTCACTGCTTGCAATGTCCGCATACATTCGGCTGTATACATCAATATTAGACAGATCATTTACATGGCCAGGCATCTGATAAATGCTACTTTCATAATGAACCAGACGGCTTGGATCATAGGATTTAATCCAGGCTGCGGCTTTTTCAAAGTTAGTGCCGTATCCGGACTCATTACCCATAGACCACATCAAAACGCTGGCACAGTTTTTATCCCGCTGAACATTGCGCTGTACACGATCCAATACAGCTTCTTCAAAACGAGGATCTTCTGCCAACAGACCAAATACCGGATTTTCCACGATATAGTCTGTGTAATCTCTAATATGATTATAGTTATGATAAATAGTTTCTGTTCCATGCATTTCAATATCAGATTCATCAATGACATAGAAACCAAAACGGTCATACAGCTGGGTTGCCCATGGAGCATTCGGATAATGGCTGGTACGAATCGCATTGACATTGTGCTGTTTCATCAAAGTCAAATCAGTGATTAAATCTTCTTCTTCAACTGCATAGCCTTTGAATGGGTCGCTGTCGTGGCGGTTAACCCCTTTCAGCTTAATTTTTACGCCGTTAAAGTACATTACTGCATCTTTAATTTCAATGCGTTTTACCCCAACATTCTGTACAATTACTTCGCCTTCTGTCTGGAAGGTCAAGGTGTACAGCGCAGGATTTTCTGCATTCCACAATTTAGCATTTGGTACGTCAAAGCTTACTCGATTTCCCTCAGCTTGTTTGGTTTCCAAAACATTACCGTCTGGATCAGCCAAAATGCAGGTCATAGGAACTGGGTCGCCATACCATTCTAAATCTGCACGGATGACAGCGTTCTGATAGGAATCATCCACATCAGTATGTACGAAATAGTCGCGCAGATGGTTTTCTGGACGGAACAACAGGTAAACATCACGGAAAATACCGCTCATGCGCAGTTTATCCTGGTCTTCCAGATAGCTTCCGTCACACCATTTCATTACCAATACTGCCAAACGGTTTGCACCTGCTTTGACAAATGGTGTTACATCAAATTCACTGGTAGAATGAGATACCTGGCTATAACCAACCAGTTCTCCGTTCATCCATACATAGTAGCAAGAATCTACACCTTCAAAGTTCAAAAAGCTTTTTTTAGAAACCTGTTCTTCGCTCAATTCAAAATCGCAAACATATGCGCCGCAGGGGTTATCTACCGGAACATAAGGAGGATCATAAGGGAACGGGAAACGAACATTGGTATACTGATGGCGGTCATATCCTAAAATCTGCCAGCAGCTTGGAACAGGGATAGAGTCAAAAGATTCTGTCTCAAATTCTGGCAGGAAGAAATCTGACGGCACCTCATAAATATTTTCATAATAATGGAAATCCCACTCACCGCTCAAAAGCAGCATCCGATCAGAAAGTGTTCTTTCCCCCATTTTTGCTACAGATTCCTCACAAAAAGGAATGTAGTAAGAACGGTTTGGCATGGTTCCTACATGAAGAACGGAAGGATCTTCATAGTATTTTTTCAGTTGCATAAAAGGTACTCCTTTCAATGATTGTTTTCGATGTATTGATAAAGATCAATCGCAGACTTATCATAGGGTTTTTTTCTAAAAAAGTCAATGTAATATCCGGATTTTTTGTTACGATATTCTTGGATTTTTTTCTGCTTTTAGAAATCTATCTGTAAAAAAACCAATCAGTTCCGTATATAAATATCACTTCAAAAGCATACGCTCTTGAAGTGATATTTATCAAGCGCACCAACCGAAAGAGAGAAGATTTTATAGTTAGTGTGAAAGCTTTGACTAATATAATTTTATCTATTAAGACGAAATTATCCTTTTACAGCACCGCTGAGCATACCTTCAATGAAGTTCTTCTGGAAACACAGGAAGAAGATCAATACTGGCAGCAATGCTACAACAGCACCCAACATAATTGCACCATAGTCAATGATGTTACCGCCTGCGTTGATCAAAGCGATCATCAAAGGCAGTGTCTGAGAATTTGGTTCATTCAATGCAATCAAAGGCCACAAATAGTTACCCCATTGCTGTACAAAAGTCAAAATTCCCAAAGAAGCAAATGCCGGTTTCATGGTCGGGCAAACAATGGTAATAAATGTTCTAAAGTCGCCTGCACCATCAATTCTAGCTGCTTCCAACAGGTCATTTGGGAACGCCATAAAGTTCTGGCGCATGAGGAATACCCCAAAGATACCAGCCAAAGCAGGAAGAATAACAGCCCAAGGGGTACTGATCAATCCCATTTTGGAAAGCTGGTCAAACAGAGGTACCAAAGTTACCTGTGAAGGAATAAACATAGAACAAACACAAATAAAGAAGATTGCGTCTCTGCCTTTCCACTGATATTTGGAAAAAGCAAATCCAGCCATTGCGTCTACAATACAGATCAAAATGGTTACAACACCTGAAATCAGGATACTGTTCCACAGACCAACCCACAGGTTATTTGTAGACATAAAGCTTTTATAGTTTTCTACCAAATGGTCACCCAGTACAAATGCCTGGGAAGACTGAAGAATATGTCCAGTATCACGGGTTGCTGCCAAAAAGCTCCATACAAATGGGAACAGCGCTACCAAAGATACGATGGTCAATACAATATATTGGAGCACCAAACTATGCTCTTGCTTTAAGGTTTTTTGTCTTGCCATAGCTTAGTCATCCTCCTTTGTAAGTCTCATCTGAATCAAGGTGAGAATCGCAATCATAACCATCAATACATAAGCACCCGCGGAAGCAACGCCCCAGTTCATGCTCTTGAATCCGGTATTATACAGATACTGAACCATGGTCAATGTTCCGTTCATCGGACCACCTTTTGTAATCAGGTTTGGTTCTGCGAACAGCTGGAGGATACCATTAATAGACAGGATTACAGAATATGTAAGTACTGGTTTTACACCAGGAACAGTAATTGCAAAAAACTGACGAATTTTGCTGGCACCATCAATAGAAGCCGCTTCGTACAAATCCGCACTAATATTCTGCAAACCGCCTAAAATAATTACAGTATTATATCCGGTCCATCTCCAGGTAACCGCTATAATAATCATAATTCTAGAAAGCCAAGCAACATTAAACCATTCAAATGGGCCTAAACCAATTACACTGAATGCAGTATTGATAATACCATCTGCATTGTTGCTGAACAAAAGTTTAAATACAACAGAATAGCTAACTGCATCGATCAAAACCGGCATAAATACGAACATCCGGTATAATCCTTTTGCTTTCAGCCGCTGCATATTTAAGAAAGAAGCAAATACCACACAGAGAATTGTCTGAATTGGTACCTGAATAATCAAAATAATAAAGGTGTTAACAATAGATTTTCTAAAGTTCTGGTCATTCAGCACGGTTGTAAAGTTAGCAATTCCTTTAAAGGTATATTCACCGCCTCGGATATTACCAAAGCTAAGTACAACAGAATAAATAACTGGATATACCATAAAGACTACAAACAAAATCAAAAACGGTGCTACAAAGACAAGCGGAACCAGTTTCTTTTTGGTTGATTCTTTCAAAACACTCACATCCTACCTTTGCGTCAATCAAAGCACTCTGGGAACAAATGCCTCATGCCTGCAAAATCCGGCATGAGGCATCTGCCCAGTTATCTCATCAAACAATATTCAATTTTTACACTGCAAAAATACTTTGCTTAGTGAGCATCCAGCATATTCTGGCAGTCCTGAGTACCAGCATCCAGAGCTTCTTCAATTGGAGTACCAGCCAGGATGTTACCTACTACCTGGTTCATAGCGGTAGAAACGTCAGTAAAGTAAGGACCAAATTCAGTTGTTGGAGAATCGGTCAGTTCAGTAAAGAACCCTGCAGCTGCAACTCCACCATAGTAATCCCATGGTTCTTCAAATTTTGGAGAATCGTAAGATGGGCTGTAGGATGGGAATTCACCGTAGTCCATGTTGATATCGTTACCATCATCGGTCATCATAGCATATTTCAGGAATGCTTTAGCCTGATCAGGATTCTTAGTATCAGAAGAAATCATCAGAACAGAACCACCGATACCAGCTTTGTTGTTGCCGCCTTCTTCAAATGCAGGCAGAGGAATGATACCCCATTTACCAGCAGAATCAGCACAGCTGTTCTTCATAGTACCCATATACCAAGCAGCATTTGGTACCATAACCAGTTTGTTATCGTTGATTGCGGTGATACGGTCGTCCCAAGCATTTGGAGTATCGCAGATCAAACCAGCTTCATCCATTTCCAGGATCAGTTCAAATGCTTTTACCATTTCTGGGTTATTGAAGTTTGCATTGCCTTCTTCATCCAAATACTGTCCGCCTAATTCGTTGAGCAGCAGCATCAGGAAGTCCATACCAGTACCATTGTATGGCAGGTCAGCAACATAATAGTCGCCCATTGCTTTCAGAGTTTTACCAGCTTCAATATATTTATCCCAAGTGGTCAGAGTAGTTGGATCAATTCCAGCCTGTTCCAGAATATCAGTTCTGTAGAAAATAGCACAAGGACCGATATCCCAAGGCATTGCATGGTATTTACCATCTTCACCAGTAACCATGTCCAGTACATATGCTGGCCAGTTATCTTTTTCTGCTTCCATCAGATCGGACAAATCCATAAATGGATCCAAACCATAGCTGTTATAGAAAGCCTGAGCGTCACGGTTCTGAGTCTGGAAAATATCAGGAATACCGTTACCGGACTGCAGAGCTGGTTTCAGTTTGGTGTAATCACCATCCCAGTAATCGATAACAACTTTACCGTTTGCTTCGTTTTCTGGATTGAATTTGTCAGCGATTGCTTTCAGGTTATCAGCCGCATTGTTCCAAGAAGCTACATGGATTTCGCCGCCGGAAGAAGATCCGCCGCCAGAGGTAGAACCACTGTTGGAAGAGGAAGAATTTCCGCCGCAAGAAACCAAACCGCCAGCCATAGAAGCAACTAACAGAACGGCCAATACTTTTTTCATTTTCATAATAATCCTTCTTTCTTTTTCGGTTGCAAAACTGTCATTTTTTCTCTTTTCAGTTTTTTGCGTATTTCTTTTACTCACGAGTTTATTATAGTCTTTTTATACGAATTTGTCAAATGCATAAACTTATTTTTATACACAAAATATATAAAAACGCAAGAATGTGATATTCTTGTGAAAAAACTGTGCTATTTGACATCTAAAAAACCCTATTGTGTAAAAAATTTTAAAACTTGCACAGTTTTGATAAAAAATTTTGTTGCATGAATATGGAAAAATGTTTCGTTGAAAATTTGTAAACGATTACCTTGCAAACTGACGTAATAAAGCGCTAAAAGAATAAATTAAAAATTTGAATAAAATCCCTGTTTTTGTCTGAAAAATATTTTATTATAAACCTACATTTCTGAAAAAATTAGCAATATTTATAAATTTTATCATCAAAGTTGAAGAGAATCCATTACAATAGAAAAGATAAAAACTAATTTTTCCTATTCTATACTAAAAATTGCACAACTAAAGACATCCATTGTCCGATAAAAAACATGTTTTCCATGATAAATTTCAAACAAAAAGCACTTACAAACTACTGTTTGTAAGTGCTTTTCCAAATCAAATTATTTTTTATCTGTTAAACATATCCTACTTGCATTACTACTGGCAAAATTACCATACCAAACAGCAACAAAATTGTCAGCACAATTGCTGCGATCCGTTTAACCCACTTAAATTTATCCTCGCGCTCCATCAGATGCTTGGGCAATTCTACTGTCTGCGCGTGAGCGGCTGTTTTTCCGGGATAAGGATGTGAATTCTTTTTCTTAGCATGCTTCCTTTTTTGCTGTGCCATAAACGTCCGCTTTCCTCCCACCATTTTCATTTTTTATTATTATACTATAATGTTTTTTTAAAATCATGCTCTTTCTATGAACAGTCCTTTTTTGGAGAAAATACCATTCTATATGTATAACCCGGCAAAGTTTGGGAAAAATTTGATTAAATAACAATGATTCTCTGACAGAAAGGTTCTGGTTACTTGAAAATCACACCAAAAGAATACGGAGAAATGGCAAAAAAAGCCTCTCCTCCTACCCGCTCTTACAAGACAATTCCCATGGCTTTTCTCATCGGTGGGCTTATTTGTGCATTTGGTCAGCTGTTAAACAACACCTGGGAAAAACTTGGACTGAGCCAAACCGATGCCTCCACCACAACATCCATTGCCTTAATTTTTATTGCGGCTTTGCTCACAGGTTTAAATCTCTACAATAAAATTGCAAAAATTGCCGGTGCCGGTACGCTGGTCCCTATTACAGGATTTTCTAACAGTGTAGTAGCACCCGCTTTGGAATTTAAATCCGAAGGATATGTACTGGGGCTGGGTGCTAAATTATTTATAATTTCCGGTCCTGTGATTGTATACGGAATTACCGCTTCAGCTATTTACGGACTGATTTTATATCTATTCCATTTATATTAAAGGAGGCGATCCTATGTCCACTCGAATTTCCCGATGTACTTTGCGGCTGGATCACAGTCCAAGTATTTTATCCTATGCTTCTATTGTAGGAAAAAAAGAGGGAGACGGCCCCCTTTCCCAATATTTTGATGTCATTTGTGACGACACTTCGCTGGGAGAAGAAACCTGGGAAAAAGCAGAAAGCGGTATGCAAAAGCGTGCTGTCACCCAGGCTTTGGAAAAAGCTCATCTGGCAGCTGCTGATCTAGAAGTATTATTTGCAGGCGACCTATTAAATCAGTGTATTAGTTCTTCCTACGGGGTACGAGATTTAAACATTCCCTTTTATGGACTTTACGGCGCGTGCTCCACCATGGCGGAGGCCATGAGCCTTGCAGGAATCTTTGCAGATAATGGATTAGCGCAGCATGCCGCTGCCGTCACTTCTTCCCATTTCTGTTCTGCCGAACGCCAATTTCGGCAACCTTTGGAATACGGCGGTCAGCGCCCTCCCACTGCACAGTGGACTGTTACCGGAAGTGGTGCCGCCATTATCTCTCCTTCTCAAAATCCTCCTTACATGAACCACATTACAACAGGAATTGTCACAGACCTTGGCATCAAAGATATCAACAACATGGGCGCCGCTATGGCACCTGCGGCAGCCTCCACCATTGAAACTTTTTTAAAAGATACCAACACCTCTCCCTCAGATTATGATTTAATTTTAACAGGAGATTTAGGTGTGATTGGTTCTACCCTGCTTTATGAGCTTTTGGGCAAAAACGGAATTGATATTTCCAATGTACACAATGACTGCGGAAAGATGATCTATTATATTGAAGAGCAGGATGTCCATGCGGGCGGTTCCGGTGCTGGATGCTGTGCTTCGGTGCTCTGTTCCTACATCCTTCCAAAAATTCAGGACGGTACCTTCCACAACGTTTTGTTTGCGGCTACCGGTGCCCTCATGTCTACCACCAGTTTTCAGCAAGGGGAAAGCATCCCATGCATTGCTCATCTGCTTCATCTATCTCATGAACCTAACCGATAACAAACGGCTATCAATTACATTATTTGAGAAAGGAACTTCCCTTATGGATGATTTATTACAATATCTTTATGCCTTTCTTGCAGGCGGTATTCTGTGCGCCATTGGACAGGTACTGATTGATTATACCAAATTAACCCCTGCCAGAATTCTGGTTTCCTATGTGGTATCCGGTGTAATTCTGGGAGGAATTGGAATTTATGAACCCTTTGCCAAATTCGCCGGTGCAGGAGCCACCGTTCCCCTTACCGGATTTGGATATCTTTTATCCAAAGGGGTAAAAGAAGCAGTTAGGCAGCACGGGCTCTTGGGTGTTCTTACCGGTGGTATGACCGCAGCTTCGGCAGGAATTACCGCTGCCATTGTATTCGGTTTTATTATTGCTTTGATCTTTAATCCAAAAGATAAATCGGTATAACAACCGGGCAGTGCCCGGAGCCAACCGCCTGCGGCGCGTACTCTGTTAGGAAAGTGGAAATATCAAGTGATTTTCTCTCAACCGACAAAATACGAGCGTAGCGTTATTGCCCCACCACAGGTGGTCCAGGGGTGTGAATCCCTGGTTCCTTGACCAAAAAATGAGCGCCTCATTTTTCAATGAGGCGCTCAGAAACATTTTTATTCAGTTTTTGATTGATTACTGAATCTGGCTGTGGAATTCCTGCAGAGATTTTACTCCTACATCTCCCAGTTTCTTCGCAGATTTAATTCCGCTGATGGTAGCTTTTGCAGCAGCCATAGTAGTCATGTAGCATACCCGATGCTTAATTGCAGCTTTACGGATATAGCTGTCATCACTAACTGCCTGTTTGCCTGCCGGAGTATTGATAATAATATCTATCTTACCATTGGTAATCAGGTCAGTTACATTTGGACGGCCTTCGTACATCTTCTTCACATGTTCTACCGGAATGCCGTTATCACGGATCAATTCATAGGTCTTGCCGGTAGCAATCAGTTTGAAGCCACATTCATGGAAACCTTTTGCAATTTCCACTACTTCTGGTTTATCAAAGTCGTTAACACTGATAAACGCAGTTCCTTCCAGTGGGAGCTTAGTCTGAGTAGCTTCCTGTGCTTTGTAGAATGCTTCACCAAAGTCAGAAGACAGTCCCAATACTTCCCCAGTGGATCTCATTTCCGGACCCAGTACCGGGTCAACTTCCTGGAACATATTGAATGGGAATACAGCTTCTTTTACGCCGCAGTGAGCAAATTTCCGTTCTTTCAGTTCCGGAACCGGAGATGGTTTGCCAGTCAACGGAGCAGTGATAATCTGAGTAGCCAGTTTTACCATATTGATGCCGCAGACTTTGGATACCAGCGGAACAGTACGGGAAGCACGTGGGTTTGCTTCCAATACATATACTTTATCGTTTTCGATTGCATACTGCATGTTCATCAAACCGCGAACATTCATTTCTACTGCAATCTTCTTGGTATATTCCCGAATGGTTTTCAGGTGTTCTTCAGAAATATGTTTAGATGGCAGAACACAAGCAGAGTCGCCGGAGTGTACCCCTGCCAGCTCAATGTGTTCCATAACAGCCGGTACAAAAGCATGATCGCCATCGCTGATCGCATCTGCTTCACATTCCAGAGCGTGATTGAGGAAACGGTCAATCAAAATTGGACGTTCTGGAGTTACACCGACTGCTGCAGCCATATATACTTTCAGATCATTGTCATCGTGAACAACTTCCATGCCGCGTCCGCCCAGTACATAGGAAGGACGAACCATGAGCGGATAACCGATTTTGCCAGCGATTTCCAAAGCTTCTTCCACATTGACAGCCATACCGGATTCTGGCATTGGGATTTCCAGTTTATCCATCATTTCACGGAACAAATCACGGTCTTCTGCCAGGTCAATGGTTTCCGGAGTAGTTCCCAGAATATTAACGCCAGCTTTTTTCAGGTCGTTTGCCAGGTTCAGCGGAGTCTGACCACCAAACTGAGCGATTACGCCAACCGGTTTTTCTTTTTCATGAATTGCCAAAACATCTTCCAGAGTCAGTGGTTCAAAATACAGTTTATCAGAAGTATCATAGTCTGTAGATACTGTTTCTGGATTACAGTTTACAATGATGGTTTCAAAACCAAGTTCACGAAGTGCTTTTGCAGCATGAACGCAGCAGTAGTCAAATTCAATCCCCTGACCAATTCTGTTTGGACCGCCGCCGAGAATCATAATTTTCGGCCGATCAGTATTTACAGGGCTTTCATCTTTCATGTGATAGGTAGAGTAATAATAAGCTGCATCCTGAGTACCGCTTACATGTACTCCTTCCCAAGCTTCGGTAACGCCAATCTGTTCCCGTGCCTGACGAATATCGCTTTCCGGAACTTCCAGAATCTTGCCCAGGTATTTATCAGAGAATCCGTCCAATTTTGCCTGACGCAGTGCTTCTTCACCAGGAACACTGCCTTTATGTGCCAACAGAGCTTCTTCTTCCTCAACCAGTTCTTTCATCTGTTCCAGGAAGTAATGTTTAATCTTGGTCAGATTGTAGAGTTCTTCGATGGTAGCACCTTTACGCAGTGCTTCATACATAATAAACTGCCGTTCACTGCTTGGAGTAATTAACATGGACAGAAGTTCTTCTTTGGTTTTTTCATGGAAATCTTTTGCAAAGCCCAAACCATAACGGCCGGTTTCCAGGCTGCGGATTGCTTTCTGGAATGCTTCTTTATAAGTTTTCCCGATGCTCATAACTTCGCCTACAGCGCGCATCTGAGTACCCAGTTTATCCTGAGCGCCTTTGAATTTTTCAAATGCCCAACGAGCAAATTTAATTACAATATAATCCCCGTGAGGAACATATTTATCCAAAGTACCGCACTGACCGCATGGAATTTCATCCAAAGTCAGACCAGAAGCCAGCATTGCAGATACCAGCGCAATTGGGAAGCCAGTTGCTTTAGAAGCCAGCGCAGAAGAACGGGAAGTACGAGGGTTAATTTCGATAACAATAATACGGTCAGAAACTGGGTCATGGGCAAACTGAACGTTGGTACCGCCGATTACGCCGATGCTTTCTACAATCTTATATGCCTGTTCCTGCAGACGTTTCTGTACTTCTTCAGAAATAGTGAGCATAGGAGCGGAACAGAAGGAGTCCCCAGTATGTACACCCAATGGGTCAATGTTTTCAATGAAGCAAACGGTGATCATGTTGTTTTTGGCATCGCGAACTACTTCCAATTCCAGCTCTTCCCAACCCAGAATGGATTCTTCTACCAAAACCTGACCAACCAAGCTAGCCTGAAGGCCGCGGGATACAACAGTTTTCAGTTCATCTACGTTGTATACCAGACCGCCGCCGGCACCGCCCATAGTATAAGCAGGACGGATAACTACTGGATAACCCAGCTGATCGGCAATTGCCAGAGCTTCTTCTACAGTATAAGCTACTTCACTGCGAGCCATTTCAATTCCCAGAGAATTCATGGTTTCTTTAAACTCGATCCGGTCTTCACCACGTTCGATCGCATCTACCTGAACGCCGATTACTTTTACATTGTATTTGTCCAGCACACCGGCTTTATTCAATTCAGAGCAAAGATTCAAACCAGACTGACCGCCCAAGTTTGGAAGCAGAGCGTCCGGACGTTCCTTTTCAATGATCTGGGTCAAACGTTCCAGATTCAGCGGTTCGATATAGGTTACATCCGCTGTTTCCGGGTCTGTCATAATGGTAGCAGGGTTGGAATTCACCAACACGATTTGATAACCCAGCTGTCTGAGCGCTTTACACGCCTGTGTTCCGGAATAGTCAAATTCGCATGCCTGTCCGATAATAATCGGGCCGGAACCGATAATCAGTACTTTTTTAATATCGTTTCTTTTGGGCATAATCTTTCCTCCACTTTTTAAAATCCTTAATTTTGAACACGGAACCAATGCATTTATGCTGCTGTTTTCTCCCGGCAGCGCCATGCCTTTGTTCCAATCCCTAATATATCATTCTATATTATACTATGTTTTGACCCAGAATGGCAATTTTTTTCTGTAAAACTTTGCGGAATTTTGTAAATGAAAATTAGGCATAATGATATCTGATTCCTATTTCTATTCCAACCAAAAACAATCTGCCCTCAATCCAACTATAAATACTAGTCTTTTATTTCATAGGAAATTGTAACCTTTGCCTCCACTTCTAATTCTCCCGGTGCCACCGCTAAATTGGCACCAGCACCAGACGCCATGTCCATCTCCAATTTTTCTGCAGTCTCATATCGAAAAGCTGTATCTGCCGGATATTCTTCCATTTCTGCCGCAATACCCAGTTTACAGCCTTCTGCTTCGGCCATAGCTTCCGCTTTTTTTCGTCCCGATTCCACTGCCTTTTTCAAAGCCTCTCTATAACATTCATCATAGCTGCTGGAACTGTAGGAAATTTCCCGAATTTCATTGGCTCCGGCGGTGACACAGCTGCCTGCAATCACCCCTGTCTGGTCAATGGCAATCCCGCTCAAATTCAGTTCTGTTACCATCTCATACCCAATCAGCTGCGTTTGATCACCGCTATAATCATACTGCGGGTTAAGCTGATAACCAGAAGTCTGCATTTGGGATTCTTCCAAACCTTGCTGCCGCAAAGCAGACAGCACCTGTTCTACAGCAGCGCTGTTTTTCTGCTGAGCTTCTTCGGCTGTATCAGCTTCGGTTCGTACCGCACAGCAAATGGATGAAATATCTGGAACTGTGCGCACCGATTCTGCAGCGGTCACTGTAATCACAGAACCACGCCCTTGTGTAACAGTAACATTCTCCGGCTTAAAATCACCACATCCTGAAACTGTTCCCAACAGCATAACTGCCGCTAATAAAGCAGCTGTTTTCTTGCCTTTTCGTTTCATGCACAAAACCTTCTTTCTATTCTAAATTTATTTTTCCGCTGTACTATTCTGTCAGGGTTATTTCCATTTCCCAGTTTGCATCTTCTGACATAATGGTGAGAGTATACGTTTCTCCTGATTTCAAAGGTTCCGATGGGGTGATACAAAAATGACGAATACTCTGTCCATATACTGATTTTCCTCCATAAGAAATAAAGTGGGAGACTTCCCAGTCTTTTCCCCGGACAGAAACAGTCAACCGAAAGACCTGATCGTCATCTCCCCGAGCCAGAAAAGACAATTGCGGTACCTGGGGATAATAATAGACCTGAGAAATTGCTGGACCGTCTTTACATTTCGTTCCTAAGGAGACAATTTGTTTTTCTTCCACATCCGGATACTGTCCATCATATGTAACCAGATAGCCGCCGTGTTTTTCAAAATGATTCCATTCCGCCCACATTTGTCCTACGGGAATCATAAAAATCAATGCCAGCACTAATACAGCTGCAGCCGCCAAAAGGAAAACCTTTTTTATTTTCATACAACCTCTCCTTTTTTCACGAAAACATCTTTTCAGTATCATCATACACCTTTTTGAGCTGAATTTTATAAAAATTTTCGAAAAATAAATTTTTCTCCCAAATGCTTATTTTACAGAGAAATCATTGTATGAATACACCAAAAGAGCGGTACCACGATTCTCTAAGGAGGGTAACCAACAGTCCTCCAACCTTTTGATATTCTCATGATCTCAAAGAGACTTCGCCTATGTTCTGTCAGGAAAACGAAAACAGCAAAAAATAAGACAGGTCGAAATACGACCTGTCTTTTAGCTTGTTGATAAAGTATATTGCAACAAAAAATTGCACGAATTTTTTGTTTTTTGGGATTCCAAAGGGGTGTGAACCTCTTTGGCCGTCGGAGACAAACTTTTGAATTTTTTCATGTGGACTTATGCAGCCCACACCTACAGCGGGCAGTGCCCGCATCCACTAACACTACGTTCGTACTCTGCCAACGAAATGAGAGTAAACACATTTAATACTTTTATTTGTGCAATTGGCTAGTTTGCATTACCTTTTTCTACAGTCTGTAAGACAGGTCGAAATACGACCTGTCTTCATTCATATTCTTATTCTTTATTTTCCGGCTGTGCATCTGCATTTTCTGTTTCATCAGGAACAGCCATTGTCTGTGGCTTTGTAGGATCATCCAATTTCTGGAGTTCTGCTTCTACATCGGCCAAAGCAATTTTTCCAGCCATTAAATCTTTAAATTTCTGTGCGTCCACTTTTTCGTAAACTAACAGATATTTCGCAACCAGATCCAACTGGTCAAAATGAGCACGGACAATATTTTCTGCTTTTTTATAAGCTTTGTCAATCAGCTGACGGATTTCTTCATCGATCACAGCAGCAATTTCTTCGGAGTAGTTGCGCTGATGACCCATGTCACGTCCCAGGAATACTTCGCCTTCTGGTTCCCCGTATACAATCGGCCCCAGACGAGAACTAAATCCATAACGTGTTACCATATCCCGAGCTGTCTTAGTTGCCCGTTCAATATCATTGGAAGCACCGGTGCAAATGTCGTCCAGTGCCACTGCTTCTGCTACCCGGCCGCCCAACATCATGGACAGACTTTCTTCCATTTTCTGTTTGGACATATGGGTGCGGTCATCTTCCGGCAGATTCATAGTATAGCCGGCTGCCATACCCCGAGGAATAATGGAAATTTCATGAACCGGATCCTGAGTCGGGCAATAATATCCCACAATGGCATGACCTGCTTCATGATAAGCAGTAATCCGTTTGTCGATAAAATGCATTTTATGAGAACGCTTTTCCGGACCGGCCACTACTTTAATGGTAGCTTCTTCAATGTCCTCTCCGGTAATAGCTTTCTTACCTTTACGGGCAGCCAATAAAGCCGCTTCATTCAGCAGATTTTCCAAATCCGCTCCGGTAAATCCTGCGGTGCTCCGAGCAATGGTTTTCAGATCCACGTCAAAGCCCAAAGGTTTGTTCCGGGCATGTACTTTCAAAATCGCTTCTCGACCATCTACATCCGGATAGTTTACAACAACCTGACGGTCAAAACGTCCCGGACGAAGCAAAGCTGGGTCCAAAATATCCCGACGGTTGGTTGCGGCAATGACAATAATTCCCTGGTTCATGCCAAAACCATCCATCTCTACCAGCAATTGGTTCAAAGTCTGTTCCCGTTCATCATGTCCGCCGCCTAAACCAGCTCCACGATGACGGCCAACCGCATCGATTTCATCAATAAAGATAATGGAAGGTGCGTTTTTCTTTGCACTTTCAAACAGATCACGAACACGGGAAGCACCAACACCAACAAACATTTCTACAAAGTCAGAACCGGAAATAGAGAAAAACGGAACGCCTGCTTCTCCGGCAACTGCTCTTGCCAGCAATGTTTTACCGGTCCCCGGAGGGCCCAAAAGCAAAACCCCTTTTGGAATTCGTGCACCCAATTCGCTGAATTTTTTCGGGTTTTTCAAAAATTCTACGATTTCTGCCAGTTCTTCTTTTTCCTCATCCGCACCTGCTACATCGGCAAAGGTGGTTTTTACACCATGCTGCACTGGGTTTTTCATATTGGACTTGCCAAACTGGCTCATCTTTCCTCCAGCACTTGCCTGACGCATCATAAATACAAAGAAGAAAATCATCAATCCGAACATCAGCAGAGACGGAATCATGGTGATCATCCAGCTGTTATCAGAAGTTGCCTCATAATCAATGGTCATCCGATCGTCTGGATGGTTTTCATTATACTGTTCTACATAGGGTTTAATGTCATCCAAAAACAGCTGCGGAGCATGAATTTTATAGGTATATACACTTCGATTGTCCCCGGTTTGACCAGTAATCTGAGAAATTGGAACAGCGCCGCTAAATTCCACGCCTTCCTTCAAAATCAATTCCAATTCACCATTTCCAATATCCAGTGTAAAGTCGTCTACTTTTTCATCCTGGAACAGATAGATGATATCAGAATACTTATGATCAACTCCCGGCTGGGTTAACGTACGGGTCATAAAAAACGCGATCCCAACCAAAACTGCCAGAATGACTGCGTAAATAGCAGCAATCTTCTTTTTATTCTGCAAGTTCTACCATCTCCTTATTTAGAATAAACTTCCGGTTTCAGAGCACCGATATACGGCAGATTTCGATAGATTTCATCATAATCCAAACCGTATCCTACAACAAATTCATCCGGAATAATAAAGCCCTTATAATCCGCTTTAATATCGTCTACCTGACGGCGTTCTGGTTTATCCAACAGTGTACAGATTCGGATAGAATTTGGCTGACGTTCCATCAAAATCTTTTTGATATAACTCAAAGTCATACCGCTGTCCAAGATATCTTCCACAATCAGCAGATCATAATTGCGAATATCAATGTCCAAGTCTTTGATAATCTTTACAGTACCGCTGGTCTTGGTTCCGCTGCCATAGCTGGAAACACTCATAAAGTCAATCCGGCAAGGACATTTAATTGCCCGCATCAAATCGGCCATAAATACTACAGAACCTTTTAAAACACTGACTAACAGCAGATTTTTCCCTTCGTAATCCCGGGTAATCTGTTCGCCCAAACGGGTTACTGTGTCGGACAATTCCTGTTCTGATACTAAAACCTTTAAAATATCCTGTTCCATTTTCTTATATTCCTCTCTCTTCTATCACAATCATTTTATCCGTATGTTCATCACAACATACCCGCTGTGACACACCAAATCCTTCCACTGCAATTACCCCCTGCTGATCTGCCAAAACAAACCGTTTTTTTCGTTCCTCAGGAGCAATTCCTTTTTCCTGAAACAGCTTCTTTAAAGATTTGGTATAAGGGCTGGAAACCAGTTTCACACGGTCTCCATCCTTCTTTTGCCTGATTGTAACACTACCACATATTTTACCACAATCAAGGGAAATAGCAAATAAATTTTTATAAAGATTATGAAATCTTTGGGAAGATGTTGTTTCTAAAATCTTAATTTGGTAACTTTTACCCGACGGACTGTGAAAATCGCCTGTAAAAAGGGGAATTTCCCAGTATTCTAAGGGAATCTGTTCATTTTGAACGGTTAAGACGCCATCTGCTGCCTGAAGGTATTTTCCAGATCCCACAGTGACTTTTCCCTTTCCCTGTCTGATAAGTTCTTCGCCCCGCTCTGACAAAAAGCTGCTGGGTTCTACCTCAAACTGTTCCAATAAACGGAATACAGCTCTTCGCCGAACCGAAACAGGAAAATCCCTTAATAGTTTCAGTGTTAGCCCAAAACCGGGAAGATATGCCTGCTCCCAAGCTTTCAGCACCTGTTCTTCTAAAAAGCGCTCATCTTCCTCCAGCCCGGCAATCATTCTTCCCACATTTCGTTCCAAACCACTGTTGATTTGCTTTAATGCAGGAATCACTTCCAGACGAATTCGGTTTCGTGCATAGTCCGCACACAAATTGGTGGAATCGGTCACATAATCCAACCCATATTCCTGGCAGTACTCTTCAATTTCATTTCGGGTCATATTCAGCAAAGGACGGATAATTCTGCCCCGCACAGAGGGAATCCCACACAATCCGTGAAGGCCGCTTCCTCTTGTCAAATGAAACAGCACCGTTTCCACCTGGTCACTCAGCGTATGCGCTGTAGCCACCCAGATTTTGCCCGCTCCTGCCTGTTCCAGCTCTCCAGCAGTTTTTTCAAAAAACTCATACCGCACATGCCGTCCAGCCTCTTCTACCGAACAGCCAAGCTGTTTGGACAGTTCTTTCACATCCTCTTTTAACAAAAACAGGGGAATCTGCCATTTGCTGCAAAGGTCCTCTACAAACTGCTGATCCCGAACACTTTCTTCTCCCCGGAGACAGTGATTCACATGACATGCCCCTGCTAGAATCCCACAGTTTTTCAGTATATGGAGCAAAGCCACAGAATCTGCACCGCCGGATAACGCTGCCAGTACCCGGTCCCCCGGCTGTACCGACTCCAATTGAATCCGTTTTTCCATAGCACTTCCTCCCGATTAAAAGGGAGGTTCCTCCCGGTAAATTTCCAGATTGGCAAACTTGGTAAACTGGCCATCCCACCGAATATCCACTTCACCGGTAGAACCATGACGGTTTTTCGCCAGAATACATTTTGCCAAAAACGGATTTTCTACCTCTGGATTATAATACCCTTCCCGGTACAAAAACATAACAATATCCGCATCCTGTTCGATAGAGCCGGATTCTCTCAAGTCAGAAAGCATGGGTTTGTGATCCGGACGCTGTTCTGTGGCACGGGAAAGCTGAGAAAGCACCACAACCGGAACATTGAGTTCCTTTGCCATAATTTTCAGATTCCGAGTAATTTTAGAAATTTCCTGTACCCGGTTTTCACTTCGGCCACCTCCGGACATGAGCTGAAGGTAGTCAATGACAATCAGTCCCAGATTTTTGAGTCTTCTGGCCTTAGCTTTAATTTCTGCCACTGTAATCCCAGGCGTGTCATCCAAATACATATGGGTGCGGGACAACAGTTCCGCGCTGCCTGCCAGCTGCATCCACTGGTCAGTGGACAGCTGACCTGTTCGGAGCGCCTCACTTTGAATTTGGGCTTCGGAAGAAATAATTCGGCTTACCAGCTGTTCACTGGACATTTCCAAAGAAAAAACCACTACATCCTTGTCATATCGCTTGGCCACATTGGTGGCCACATTCAGTGCGAAAGAAGTTTTCCCCATACCCGGACGAGCTGCCAATAAAATCAGGTCTGATTTGTTCAGCCCTGAAGTCAGGGCATCCAACCTGGTAAATCCGGTATTCAGCCCCAAATAAAGTTCCCGGTCTTCTCCGGTCAATTTCTGCAGCCGGTCATAGGTTTCAATGATGACCTTATCAATCGGGATCAGCTCACTGCTGTCCTTTCCCTGACGGATGTCGTAAATCCGCTGTTCTGCCATGTCCAAAAGCTGCTGAGCTGTCCCGCTGCCTTCCCGGCTGTACTGGGCAATCTCATTGCTGGCAGTAATCAGCGTCCGCCGATAGTAATTATCCTTGACAATATTGCAGTAATCCACAATATTTGCCGTGGAAGGAACCACTTCCATCAGCTGTACCAAATACATTTTGGCAGATGCTTCGTCGTCAAAAATATCCGCCCGGTTCACTTCGTCCAAAACGGTAATAAAATCTACCGTTTTGGAAAGATTGAACATGTTGATAAACACTTCATAGAGCATACTGTGCTGTTTTTTAAAAAACATATCCGGACGGGTAATCTGTTCCAGCACCACTGTAATACATTCCGGATCTACAAGCAGTCCACCCAGAACAGATTGTTCTGCTTCTAAACTGTAAGGCAGCTTATCCATCTGCAGATCCGGAGCCGCTCCATAATCCGCCATGGAATCCCTCCTTTTCCGTCTATAGACAACAACGGGAGTTGCCGCAAAATAGTTCCTTCCGCAACAACTCCAAAAATGCTTTGCCGAGATAATCTGTCATTTCTCGGCATTATTTTTACCCTCTGTATAAATCAAATGGCAATTTACAAAAATTAAGTTTATTACCATATGACAGACAGGTGTTTTTTATTCTTCTACAACTTTTACTGTCATCTTAGCCACTACGCCTGGATGCAGTTTCAGTTCAAAACCATAGGTTCCAAACGCTTTGATATCCATGGACAGAGAAATCTTTTTCTTGTTGACTTCCATGCCAAATGCTTTGGAAACTGCTTCTGCCACTTCTTTTGCAGTAACTTTTCCAAACAGACGGCCCTTGTCCCCTGCTTTTGCAGCGATGGTTACACTCTGGTCGTTCAAACGAGCTGCTGCCTGTTTTGCTTCTTCCAGCGCTACCTGAGCGTGGTGAGCAACTGCAGCATCTTTGGTTGCTTTTTCATTCATTGCTGCCGTATCAGCAATAACAGCCAAGCCCCGTTTAATCAAAAAGTTCTGTGCGTAACCGTCAGCAACTGTTACCATATCTCCTTTTTTTCCAGTTCCTTTTACGTCCTGTTTTAAAATGACTTTCATGGTCTTTTCCCCCTGTATTTTTCTATTGATTTGTTATTTTTCAAAATATTCGTCAATGCACTTCATCAGCAGTGTACGAACGCCATCCATCTGTGCCCGGGGAATCTGTGCCCCCGCCATGGTCTGGTGGCCTCCGCCGCCCATTTTTTCCATAATTACCTGAACATTCATGGCGCCTCTGGAACGGGCGTTCACGTTAATGGTATCATTCTGCTCAAACAAAACAAACGAAGCATCTACGCCCTGAATATTCAACAGTTCATCTGCTGCCTGCGGCGCAATAATCCGAATTTCATCAGAAACCACATGGCTGCACACAATGGCGCACCGTTTATAAAGTTCTGCGTTGGATACCAGCTGAGTCTTTTTCTTATAAGATTCAATGGTACCTGCAAACATGTGTTTTACTTCAATGGTATCTGCGCCCATCTTTTTCAGATAAGCCGCAGCTTCAAAGGTACGCACCCCAGTTTTCATGACAAAGTCCTTGGTATCCAGCATAATCCCTGCCATGAGTGCTTCTGCATGATAGTGGTTGAGTACACATTCCTCTCCGAAATACTGTACCAGCTCGGTCACCATTTCAGAGGTAGAAGAAGCATAAGGTTCATGATAAAAGATCAGAGCATTGTCAATGTAATCCACCAGTTTCCGGTGATGGTCAATCACCACCACATTTTTGCAGGAACGGTAAACATCCTCACTTTCCACTAGGTGGGGGGAATGGGTATCCACAATAAACAACAGCGTGTTCCGGTGCACCATGCTCAACGCTTCCAAAGGACTGATGAACATTCCCGGTTCTTCAAATTCCTCATAATGAGAAATCAGGCAATTTGCCAGACACCGCTCCCGGTCTACCACAATGTGCACATTTTTCCCGCAGCAGACACATGCTCGGGACAGCCCAATCGCAGAACCCAGGGCATCCAAATCCGCAAATTTATGCCCCATAATCAGCACATTGTCGCTGTTTTCCACCAGCTCCCGCATAGCAGAAGCCAAAATTCGGCTTTTTACTTTGGTACGTTTCTCAACGCCCTTAGATACGCCACCATAAAACTGGAACCCATCTTCGGTTTTTACAGCAACCTGGTCGCCGCCGCGTCCCAAAGCCATTTCCAGTCCCTGACGGGCTTCCTGCTCATTCTTTTCCAAAGAATCTGCTTGGTACCCAATCCCAATAGAAAGGGTAACCGGAACTCGTTCGCTGGTAATAATATTCTTGGAATCGTCCAAAATCGGGAATTTTTTCTCAATCATCTGGTCAAAATACTGTTTTTCAATCACAACCAGATACCGGTCCCGTTCCAGGCGCTCGATAAAGCCCTTGCTTTTGCCTATGTACTGCTCCAGCAGCCGGTTAATATCACTGAGAATCTGCGTGCGCTCACTTTCCCGGATATTTTTCACTACTTCCTCATAACTGTCAATGAGTATCATCATTACAACCGGACGCTGGCGGTAGTATTTTTCATAAATTTCCTGAAGCTGCGTAATCTCGATAAAATAAAACATCCGGAAATTTCCTACATTTTTACCGCTGTTGACCCCATAGACCCGATAGTATTTACCCCGGTAAGACACCATCTTTCCCGGATTTGCCATTAGTTCTTCACAGCTGATACATGTAACCCGCTCCAGATTGGCTCCGTAGGCATCTTCCCCCAGAACCACATCCCGGAACTGATCGTTATACCACACAATTTCATTTTGAGAAGAGACCACCGTCACTGGCATGGGCAAATCGAACATACTTTTCAGATTATCCGCATCCAGATGACCGCTGAGACTCTTTAAAAACTTATAGATATCCTTGTGCAGCGTAAAAAACTTATAGGTCATATATCCCACTGCCAACACTACAATTGGCAGCAGAACCCAGAAGAGAAACCGGTCATACAAAAAGGATATCACCAGCAAAGCGGCAAAGGCAATCACTCCGAAAATATAAAACGGCTTAAATGCCCAAAAATGCCGATTCAAGCGCTTCCGTTTCATGTTGTTTCCCCCCTGTTTTTATCATCATAGGAATATGCTCTCATAGTCAGAATGTTATACTTCCATAATAATAGGCAAAATCATCGGTGAACGTCTGGTTTTACGGTAAATAAAGCTGGACAGATTATCTTTAATGGTGGTTTTAATGGTAGTCCAGTCACGGATATTGCTGCCTTCGCATTTATCCAGTGCCTGTTTTACCACTGCTTTGGCCTCATCCATCAGTTCTTCAGATTCCCGAACATATACAAATCCTCTGGATACAATATCCGGTCCGGATACACAGGAACCGCTTTCCCCTTCAATGGTAGCAACCACAATAATCAGGCCGTCCTGAGCCAGGCGTTTTCTGTCACGAAGTACGATGGAGCCTACATCTCCTACGCCCAGACCATCTACAAATACAGCGCCGGCATCCACTGTGCCTACGCACTTCATTTCCACATTGTCCATTTCAATGACCTGTCCAATTTCACCAATGTGAATATTGGATTCCGGAATCCCCACCGCTTTAGCAAGCCGAGCGTGCGCTCTCAAATGCTTATATTCCCCGTGAACCGGAATAAAGAATTTCGGTTTGGTCAAGGTCAGCATCATCTGAAGTTCATCCTGACATGCATGCCCGGAAACGTGAACTTCATACATTTTTTCATAAATTACATCTGCGCCCAAACGAAGCAGATCGTTGACTACCCGGGTAACATGTTTTTCGTTTCCGGGAATTGGTGTAGCAGAAATAATGATAAAGTCTTCACTGGTAACAGATACTTTCCGGTGTTCAGAAGATGCCATCCGTGCCAACGCGGACAAAGGTTCTCCCTGGCTTCCGGTGGTAATCAGCACCAATTGTTCAGAAGGATAGCGGGAGATAGAGTCAATATCAATAAGCACCCCTTCCGGAACGGACAGATAACCCAGTTCCACCGCTTTGCTTACTACATTGATCATACTGCGTCCGGATACTGCCACTTTTCGACCGTATTTAACCGCATTGTCCACAATCTGCTGAATTCGGTGAATATTAGAAGCAAAGGTAGCTACAATAATGCGCTTTCCTCCTGCACTGTTAAACAATGTATTAAAAGACTGCCCTACCTTACTTTCACTCATAGCAAAACCCGGACGTTCCGCATTGGTGGAGTCAGAAAGGAGCGCCAATACCCCTTTGTTCCCCAGTTCGGCAAAGCGCGCCAAGTCAATGGTTTCTCCCTGAATCGGAGCATAGTCCACCTTAAAGTCCCCGGTCTGGATAATAATACCGGACGGAGTATATACAGCCATAGCAATGGCGTCTGGAATAGAGTGGTTTACCTGTACAAACTCTACGGTCATGCAGCCCACTTTCACAGTCTGTCTTGGGGTTACCACATTCAGGCTGGCTTTTCCCAACAGGCCATGTTCTTTCAGTTTGCCTTCAATCAAACCAATGGTCAAACGGGTAGCGTAAATAGGCACATTGATTCTCTTGAGCAAATAAGGAATACTTCCAATATGGTCTTCATGTCCATGGGTAATGAACAGGGCTTTGATTTTATCTGCATTTTTTTCTACATAGCTAAAGTCCGGAATTACCAGGTCTACCCCCAGCATATCCGCATCTGGGAACGCCATACCGCAGTCAATCAAAAACATATCCTGACCGCATTCATACAATGTCATGTTTTTCCCGATTTCATTCAGCCCGCCCAGAGGAATAATCCGAACCGGTGTTTTCCGAATCACCTTCTGGCTTTTTCCTCGTTTATGACTGTTGTGGGAACGGGCTTCTCCTTTTGCGGTTCCAGATGCCGGAACCAAAGACTGCGCCGCCTGTTTTGGCTTTGCAGTTTGAGTGCGCTGTCTGCTGCGATTAGACAGTTTTCCCTTTTCTTTTACAGAGGATACTGTGTAAGAATCAGTTTCTGCGCCATGAGACGCTTTTGGACCAGAAGCCTTGTCATCTTCCAAAGAAAATTCCGGCGCTGATACACTGCCTTTTAAATGATTTGCACCCTGCTTTTTTAAACGGGTTTGTTCCTCCCAGTAAGCTTCAAAATTTTGTTTTTTAATCACGTTTTTCCCTCACTTTTCTCTTTACAAGTCGTACCGTTTTACTGCCGTTTTCAAGTTTCTTCCCATTTTCCGAGCTGTACTATAGGAAATTTCCGGCTGTTCCTATTGTTTGAATTTCTGTTTCTTCCGATTTTCCTTTTGCTGATATGGCCATTCACTGTTTTGACCTGATCTAACTTAACAGCTGTTTTTTCCGCAGTGTTATCAGCTTTTTCTGTCACTGAGCCGCAGATATTCCAGCATTTTACCCTAGTCCCATATTATTGTTTTAATAAGCAAACACCTTTTGCTCTTTTACTGGGCAGAGTCTTAAAAACAGTTTACACATCCGTACCATATTCCAATCAGCAAAGGAATGATGGGTGTTAATCTTTTAAAATAAATCCGAACAGTTATTCATTATTTTATTTTATAGACAATCCTTCTTTGTGTCAAGTCAGTATCTGTAAACATTATTCATAAAAAAGCAAATTTTTATAATCATATTTCACGATTCCTCAAGCAACATTTTGTCATTTTTACTGATTTTTTGCCGTCTATTCCAGGAAATACCACCTCTTTTTCCCTCCTCCTTCAATTCCTTTTTCACAAAAACCCGTGTTTAATCATTGGATTTATGGCAATCAAGCCATTGATTTTTTTGCTGTCTTTATGCTATACTGGAATAAGTATAATTACTACGCTCTGAATCCGGCTGGCTCTGGTTTTTTGTGACCAAACCGCCGGAAAATTCATATTCAGGAAGTGGCGCTTATGGCAAAAAAATATGATGTGGTCATTGTAGGCAGCGGTGTCGCAGGTCTTTATGCGGCTTTAAACCTGGACTCTGACCTGAAAATTTTAATGGTATGCAAACGGGAACTTACCCTGAGCAATTCCGCACTGGCGCAGGGAGGCGTTGCGGCAGTTGTAGATACCGAACACGACGATGTAGAATCCCATTTCCGGGACACTATGATTGCAGGAGGACAAAAGAACAATCCGGACGCAGTCCGTTTACTGGTAGAACAGGGACCAAAAGAAGTTCTGCGGATCATGGATTACGGTGTGGATTTTGACAAAACCGAATCCGGAGAAATTCACTTCACCTTAGAAGGCGGTCACTCCATGCCCCGGATTCTTCATCATAAAGACGCTACCGGATACGAAATTGTAATCAAGCTTTTGGAAGCGGTGAAAAAACTTCCCAATGTGGAGATTATGGAAAACAGCCTGGTGTGCCATATGCGCAACACCACCCACTTTAGTTTTGACATTTTAAAAGACGGTAATCATGAAACCGTATTTTCCCGTTTTTGTATTATGGCTTCCGGAGGAATTGGACGGGTTTACGAATACACCACCAACTCCAAAATTGCTACCGGAGACGGTATTGCTATGGCATATGATTTGGGCGCCAGAATCAAAAATCTGCATCTGATCCAATTCCACCCTACTGGATTTGCCAACAAACTCACCCGGGAAACCTTTTTGATTTCCGAATCTGTTCGGGGAGAAGGCGCTTATCTGCTAAACTGCAATTTTGAACGGTTTATGCACAAATACGACGACCGTCTGGAACTGGCACCAAGAGATGTGGTTTCCCGCTGTATTATGGAAGAAGCAAAGGCAACTGGTTCTGACAATTTTTATCTGGATATCTCCTATAAAGATCCGGATAAAGTCCGCGCCCGTTTCCCTATGATTTATGAAAAACTGCTGGCAGAAGGCATTGACATGACCAAAGATAAAATCCCTGTATTCCCCTGCCACCACTATTTAATGGGCGGAATTGATGTAGATCTTCACGCCCGCACCACCGTAGACCGGCTTTACGCTGCTGGGGAATGTTCCCACACCGGTGTTCACGGCAACAACCGTCTGGCCAGCAATTCCCTGTTGGAAGCACTGGTCTTTTCCCGCAAAGCGGCAGAAGATATCAACAGCCGCAAGCAGGAATTACATGATAACTGGACCGAAGAAACTTTCCCAGATACCTCTCATCTGCCGGCCATTCATCCTGGCTATCGTACAGAAATCCGCAGCATTATGCAGCATTCTTACTTTGTCATTCCAGATTTTGCAGCTGCCAAAGCAGGATTTGATCGGATCTGTCAGATTAAAAAGGAACTAGATCAGCCCTGTTACCGGGTAGATTATGACTATGTAGAAGCACATAGTCTGGCTACCGTAGCTTATTTGGTATTAAAAGAAGTAGCCACAGGAGAAAACGCAACAAGCAAGGAGGACTAACCTTTATGAAACTGCCTCAGTTTTATATTGATGATTTAATTAAACGCGCTATTCAGGAAGATATCAACTATATTGACGTTACCAGCGATTATCTGCTGGATGACGATGCTGTCACCGACGCACGATTTGTTTCCAAAGACCACGGCGTTCTGTGCGGCATTGAAATTGCCATGCGGGTGTTCACCCTGCTGGATGATTCCATTGAGTATACCCTTTACAAAAAAGACGGAGATATCGTAGAAAAAGGCGACCTGATCTGTACTATGCACGGCAGCACAAAATCCCTGTTAAAAGGAGAAAGAACTGCTTTAAATCTGGTACAGCACATGTCTGGAATTGCCACTGCTACCCATCGCTGTGTAGAACTGGTGAAAGGAACCAATGCTACCATTGCCTGCACCAGAAAAACCCTTCCGGGACTGCGTCCAATTCAGAAATACGCTGTCGTTGTAGGCGGCGGCAGAAATCACCGGTACAATCTCAGCGACGCTGCTATGCTCAAGGATAACCATATCGACGCTTATGGCGGAATTATCCCGGCAGTACAGGCACTGCGCGCCAAAACCGGACATATGGTTCAGATCGAAGTGGAAACCAGAAACCTGGAAGAACTGCAGCAGGCTTTGGATGCCGGCGTCAATGTAATCATGCTGGACAATATGGATTACGACACCATGCGGGAGGCTGTAAAAATCACCAACGGACGGGCAAAACTGGAAGCTTCCGGCAATGTGACACTGGAAAATATCGCTCAGGTAGCGCAAACCGGTGTAGACATTATTTCTCTGGGTGCACTGACCCATTCTGTCAAATGCTTTGATATTTCCATGAAAATCGGGAAATAATTGATATTGTTATAATAAATAAACGGTCCATACAACAGGAGAATTTTCCCGTTGTATGGACCGTTTCAGTTTGCAGAAAAATGCCGCATAAACGGCCAAACCCACAAATAAAAATCTTATCAACCATCTTCTATATCAAAAAGAATCAAATTCCTTTCTGATAATAAAGGTAAAACCCCATTTTTAATAACACTGCTGCGGCAAGCAGTCCCAGACAGGTGTAAAAAACCGCCATATGAAATAATGAAGCCGTCCAGGTAACCAAAAATAAGAGTACCAGCAGAATGTCCATGGGAAGACCGCCGCTTTTATCATGGAGATATTGATTCCGCTCGTCTTCCTGCTCCAGCTGTTCCCGAGCCATCTTTTCACGGTCTTTCAAAAGCTTTTTGTTGTAGTAAATCCGCCAAAGCAAAAAAGCCAATCCTGGAAAAAACAATTTACTGAATCGAACAGCTGTATCGGTCATAATCCTAGAATCTCCGCCGCCCAGTTCCACTGCTAAAATCATATAAACAGTCATGCCGATTACCGAAAACCAAAGCAGCCAAATACGCCTTTTCACCTTTTGAACATAGGAACCTGTTTTCATTTCTGCCGCCCCTTTCCCAATCATATACGAAACGACTTTTCAATAAATATGAAGTTTACTTCATATTATCATACAATATCCAGAAAGTAAACAAAAGAAAATCAAAGCATTTTTGAGAAATACTATGAATAAGCGAAATATCAAGAGCTATTTTTCATATATAACGAAAAATAGAAAAAACTATCACTTTATCGTGCTAGCAATTTACTACGATAAAGTGTAAAATAAGACCATGCTTTTCAGCACGGAATAACACAAGTTCGGAGGAAATCAATTATGAAATTCAAAAAAATTTTTGCAGTTCTGTTAGCGTCTGCTATGACAGTATCCATGTTAGCTGCCTGCGGCAATGATTCTGCTACAAACAGCACTGCTGGCAATACTTCTACTGGAACTTCCAACACTTCTACTGCATCTGAAGCTGGCAGTTCTGAAGAAAAACTGTACGATTTTGTTACCTTAGATGAATCTTTGGCAGATGAACTGTACGGCATTGCAGTGAAAAAAGACAACACCGTTCTTCGGGATGAAATTCAAAACGCCCTGACAGAAGCAATCGAAGATGGTTCTGCTGCCGAAATCGCTGAAAAATGGTTTGGCAAAGACACCATTTATGTACCGGAAGATTCTGAAAAAATTACAACTGATCCAAACGCAAAAAGCGATAAAGACACTATCATCCTGGGATGCGACACCAACTTTGCTCCAATGGGATTCACCGAAGGCGGCGATGAAGTCAAAGGATTTGACATTGATCTGGCAAAATTGATTATTGAAGAAAAAATGGGCAAAAAACTGGTTGTTCAGCCAATTACTTGGGCAAACAAAGAAGCTGAACTCAACGCCGGCAAAGTAGATGTTCTTTGGAACGGACTGACTATCACCCCAGAACGCCAGGAACAGATGGCATTTACCGATGCTTACATGCAGAACAAACAGGTAATTGTTGTTCCAAAAGATTCTGACATTAAATCCGCAGAAGATTTAAACGGCAAACGAATTGCTATGCAGAAACAGTCCACTGCTGTAGATGCTTACAACGATTCTGGCATTAAAGCAGAAACCACAGAATTGGCTGATAATGTCGCTTGTCTGACCGAACTCAAACAGGGACGTCAGGATGCAGTCATCATGGACTCTGTTGTAGCAGACTACTACCTGTCCTTGACCAAATAAACTGAATCCTATTTGGTTAAACTTATTTTTGCAGGACTCCTTTTTCACGGGTTTTTATCCTTAAATAGCGGTTGCCGAATGGTTTTAGATTGTTCGGCAATCCACAAAATTAAACAGATAGCCTGCTTTGTCTAACCTTGCAGTACTTCTGTTTCAAAAGAATAAACCGCAGACCATAAACAAATGGTCTGCGGTTTATTTGTATGCGTTGCTCTGATACAAGCGGTATTATACGGCTTCAGTTTATCGATAAAGTATATGTTAAAAAAGTTGTATAAATTTTTGCCTCCGACAGCTTAAGGGACAAACGTCCCTTAAGAATCCCAAAAGATAAGCAACGATTGAATCAGTCTCCTGTGTATCCCTGAAGCCATTCTTCAGTGGCTTCCATCACAGAGACCTTTCCCTCTCGGCAGGAAGCTACATAGAGGTTTGCTTCATCTCCCTGTACCACAACAAAAGGAAACAGCGGAATATTGGTAGCTGCTCCCACTGTTCCGTCTGGAGCAATCGCAATGGCAGAAATATCAGATACCTGATGTCCCTTTTGACTCATCCGCTGTACATGAGCAGAAACTGCTGTTTCACAGGCTGTCTGAGGATCCATTCCTCCCCGCATTTTTTCTACAATGGCAAAAGACAGGCATCCTTTCATAATGTCTTCTCCCACGCCGGTACATCCGGCAGCTCCTGCTAAAGAATCGGCATAAAAACCGGAACCAATAATGGGACTGTCACCTACCCGTCCCGGGTGCTTTAAAAATAGCCCAGAAGTGGAAACACCGCAGGAAATATTTCCGGTATTTGGATCTTTCCCCAATACACATACGGTATCATGACCATCATAAGCCTCTAAAAGTTCCATATCCACCTGTTTGTCTTTTTGTGCCAAATAGCGTTCTTTGGCAGCAGGTGTCAGCATATTGCGGATCGCAAAACCGTTTTGACGGGCATACAGTCCAGCTCCTTCTCCGGAAAGAAGGCAATTGCGCTGATACTTGCTCAAATCATATGCTACCTCAATGGGATTTTGAATATCAGACACTTCAATGATTCCTCCAAATCCCAGGGTATCTCCATCCATATACGCGGCATCCAGCTGTACTTCACCCTGGATATTGGGCAGTCCTCCGTATCCAACAGAAACAAAACGGGGATTGTCCTCCACAGACTTCACCGCGGTCAGAATTGCCTCATGAATTGGTTTTCCCTGGCTGAGCAGACAAGCGGCTTCCTTCATGCCGTCCCAAGACATTTTCCAGGTAGAGATCATTTGACCCTGTATCATTGTTTTTTCCTCCTTTATTTCAACAGGACTTTCATATCCTGTCCCATTTCAATTTGAAAATCCATTTTTTCTCCGCTTACCGGATGGGCAAATTCCATACGGGTACAGCACAAAGCCTGACGATCGATCTGGGAAAGGTCTCCGCCGTACATCCGGTCTCCTGCCAAAGGATAACCCAAATAGGAAAAATGAACCCGAATTTGGTGGGTGCGTCCTGTAAGCAGCTTCACCCGAACCAGAGTATATCCATTTCCCCGGTCAATTACCTGATACCGGGTAATACTGTCCTGCCCTTTGGGATCCACACAGCGTTTAATGGGAACTACCGGATCCCTGGCAATGGGAAAACGAATTTCCCCCTGTTCCCAGGGAAGTTCTCCGCTGAGCACTGCAGTATATTCTTTTTCTACCTGATGTGCCAGCACGCTGGCCGCCAAAGAATTTTTTGCTGCAAGACACAGTCCGGTTGTATCCGTATCCAATCGGTTCACTGGCCGAAAGGAGATGGTTTCTCCCTGCTTTTGGGTATGGTACGCAAAAAAATTGCCCAGTGTGTCATCCTTATGGGCAAAGGACGGATGAACCGGCATAGCAGGCGGTTTATCAAACAAAATAATATCCTGATCCTCATACACAACCCCTACCTGAAGGGATGGATTTCCCCGCAGAATCACCTGCTCTTCCAAAATAACGGTGACTGTATCCCCTGTATGCACCGGGTCTACCATGCGAATATGGGTTCCATTGAGCAAAATATGCTCCGGCTCCCGTTTGAGCTGGGTAATAATTCTTCTGGAAAAGCCGTGGGTATGCATCAGATAATGTTCCACGGTCACCCCATCAAAACGATCTGATATGAGATAATCCAGTCTGCGAATTGTAATCTTCCTTCCTGTCTGATTTTTATTTTATCACCGAAAAAAGAAGGCGCCGCAAAACAGCCAAATGCAGTACTTCCTCTTTTCATGAATGTCTGCACCCTTCTGTGCTGTTTTGCGGCAGCCCCTGTCATCTTGAAACTGCAGGCCGCAGTCACAATTTTTGTCTAAAAATCTGTTAAAAGCTTTTCAGGACAAATTTTATTTTACCAGATAGCTCCATCCAAATGGATCTTCCTGTTTGCCCCACTGGATTGCTGTCAGATTATCATACAGTTTCTGAGAAATCTCACCAATCTCATTGTTATTGATCTTCATTACCAGACCATCGTATTTCAGTTCCCCAATAGGAGAAATAACTGCAGCAGTACCAGTACCAAATGCTTCTTTTAAAGTACCGTTTTTATAAGCATCTACCAGTTCATGGATGTCCAGCAGACGTTCGGACACTTTATAGCCCCAGGATTTCAGCAGTTCAATTGCAGATTTCCGGGTAATACCAGGCAGAATGCTTCCGTCCAAAGCCGGTGTTACAATTTCATCGCCCAGAACAAAGAATACATTCATGGCGCCTACTTCTTCTACATATTTCCGTTCTACGCCGTCCAGCCACAGTACCTGAGAGTAGCCTTCTTCTCCTGCTACATCCTGTGCTTTTAAGGATGCCGCATAGTTACCGCCAGTTTTTGCAAAACCGGTTCCGCCCTGTACCGCACGGACATATTTGGTTTCTACATAAATTTTTACCGGATTCAAACCTGTTGCGTAGTAAGCTCCAGAAGGAGACATGATGATGATAAATTTATAAGCAGTAGAAGAATGTGCCCCCAAAGATTCTTCCGTACCAATGATAAATGGACGGATGTACAAAGAAGTTCCATCAGCATGAGGAACCCAGTCTGCATCCAATTTAATCAGTTCATTCAGTGCATGAAGCAAAAATTCTTCATCAAACTGTGGAATACAGATACGGTCGCAGGAAACATTCATCCGCTTGAAGTTTTCTTCTGGACGGAACAGGCGAATGCTGCCATCAGCGGCACGATATGCCTTCATCCCTTCAAATACTTCCTGGCTGTAGTGGAGACAGGTAGAAGCCGGATCCATCATGATCGGACCGTAAGGAACAATCCGAGCATCATGCCAGCCCATTCCTTCATTATAATCCATAATAAACATATGATCTGTAAAAATTTTTCCAAACCCCAGTTTGGTTTCATCTGCCGGTTTTTCTTTTCTGTTGACAGATTGTTCAATTTTCAGATCCATCATAAAAACACCCTCTATCAATTTTTCTGCCCGTTTCCCCTCAAAACGGAACGGACGTCTTCCTTTTCCCGCTGGATCTACCATATGGGTTATCTTTTATTATACCAAGCACCTTGCTTTTTGACAACTGTATTCGCGCTAAATTAGTAAAGTATTTTTCGTCAATTTTTGTAAAAGTGATTTAATTTTATAAAAATTTCTGGTAAGCTTTCAGCGCATTGGGAATGGGATATTCTTCCTTTAACCGTTCTCTTTCTACCCATACCAGTCCAGATTCTGTCCCCTCACAATCCACTTCTGCCTGGAATCCAATCATATTCCACTCAATATGGGTAAAAATGTGCTTTGCCCTCCCTAAAGAATGGATTTCACCGTTCACATCCATTCCCCAGTCATTCAGCAAGTTTTTCGCCTGCTGCTGGGACAAATGCCCTTCCACAGCGGGAAATTCCCATAAAGAAGCCAACAGTCCCTGTTTTGGCCGCTGACGCAAAGCGACCTTATTCCCAGAACATAAAACCAGTACCGTTCTTTTTTCTATGGTTCTGGCCTTTTTTTCGTCTTTTACAGGAAGTTCTCCAATTACCCCCAGCTTTTTCGCCTGGCACAAATCCCCCCAGGGACAAACAAGACATCTGGGTTCCCCGTTAGGAACACAGACAGTAGCCCCCAATTCCATCAATGCCTGGGTAAAATCTCCCGGAGACTTTTGTTCTGCTGCCAGCGGGTACACCTGCCGAAGAAGTTCCTCATACTTTTTCTTGGTTTGTGTCTGGCTCACATTGCTGTAGTCCCCCATCACACGGGACAAAATCCGCAGTACATTGCCGTCTACTGCAGGAGCAGGCACCTGAAAGGCAATGGATGCAATTGCCCCTGCTGTATAAGCGCCGATTCCCGGCAGCTTTTGCAGGCTTGCCGGGTCGGACGGCAGCTGTCCGCCGTACTGTTCCATAACCAGTTCTGCCGCTTTTTTCAAATTTCTTGCCCGGCTGTAATATCCCAGTCCTTCCCACAGCTTTAAAAGCTTTTGTTCCGGCACCTGAGCCAGCGATTCCAAATCCGGAAGTTCCTGCAGAAAGCGAGCGTAATATTCCTTCACCGCTTCTACTCGGGTCTGTTGCAGCATAATTTCAGATATCCACACATGGTACGGTGTTGGGTCGCTTCTCCAGGGCAAAACTCTGGCAAATTGCTGATACCATGTTAAAAGGGGCGCTACCATCGGCGCCAGAATGGGTTTTTCTGACATAATCATTTCCTTTCTCGGTTGTTGTTCCCTATTACTATATCCAAAAATAGGCCTCTTGTAAACTATTCGATTGAAACTCATTTTGCCTGTGCATAGAAAGATGAAAAATGTATAAAAATTCATTTTTGCAAAATCACCCAAAAGAAAATACCCCGTATTTTACGATATTTTTTCTGATTATTTATTTTTTGATATTTATATTTTTTGCATATATGCTGTATTTTGTGTATAAATATTCAAACTTTCATCAGCATATCCGCTGAAATAATCTGTATAAAAATGCGTTTATGTGTATAATATGCAGAAAACACCGGAAAACCCTTGCATTTTATTCACAACTATGGTAAGTTAAATACATCGAAAACAACACACAAATCTGGCGAAAGATTTTGATAGTACAATTTTAAAGGAGAAGATGAAAATGAAATTCAAGAAAATTTTAGCCGCTGTATTGGCTGCCTCTCTTTCCATGACCATTATGGCTGGATGCGGCAAAAGCTACAACACTGTAGAAGACATTCAGAAAGCAGGCGTTTTGGTAATGGATACCAATGCAGAGTTCCCTCCGTTTGAATATGTATCCGGCAACGAACCAGTTGGCGTTGATATTGACATTGCTCAGGCAATCGCAGACAAACTGGGTGTAGAACTGAAAGTAGAAAACGTAAAATTTGACGCTGCTTTGACCGCAGTATCCACCGGTAAAGCTGACCTGGCAATTGCTGGTATTACTGTTACAGAAGAACGTCAGAAATCCATGGATTTCTCTGATCCATACACCACTTCTGTTCAGTACATCATTGTTCCAGAAGATTCTGATGTAGCTGTTCTGGAAGATCTGGCTGGCAAAAAAATCGGTGTTCAGACTGGTACTACCGGCGACTTGATCTGCTCTGACCAGGTAAACGGATACAAAGACGATGACGGAAACGAAGTAACAGGTTGTCTGCAGGATACTGGTGCTTCTGTTGTTCAGTACAACTCCGCTTTGGAAGCTGCTACCGATATGAAAAACGGAAAAGTTGATGCTGTTGTTATCGACAAACTGCCAGCAGAAAACATCGCTAAAGTAAACGAAGGTTTCAAATGTTTTGAACTGACCTACAACGATGGCGAAACCACTGATGAACAGTATGCAGTTGCTATGGCAAAAGGAAATACCGAACTGGTAGAACTGGTAAACGAAGTGCTCAAAGAAATGCAGGAAGACGGTTCTTTGGAAGAATCCATCCTGAACCACACTGGTGCCGCAGCAAAATAATCATTTGATTCACAGCAAAAATTAGCATACAGCAGGACAAATTTCTCCTGCTGTATGTTTCTCGTATTAGGAGGTCGTTTCCATTGAGTTTTATGGACAAGTTTTACGGCACCTTCATTGAGGATGACCGTTATCAGTTATTTCTCACAGGGTTGGGCCACACTTTGCTGATCGCTTTGATCGCTACCATTATCGGTGTTGTCATCGGTGTTTTAATTGCGGTCTGCCGTGTACAGCATGCGCAAACTGGAAAACTGACAATTTTGGATTTAATCTGCCGGGCTTATGTTGCTGTAGTCCGCGGTACACCAGTTGTTGTTCAGTTAATGATTATGTATTACCTGATTTTAGTTAATGTAAACAGTGCAGTATTAGTAGGAAGCATTGCATTTGGTATCAACTCCGGTGCCTATGTATCTGAAATTGTCCGTGCAGGCATTAACGCCATTGACCCTGGTCAGATGGAAGCCGGACGTTCTTTGGGGCTGAGCCGAGCTGCTACCATGCGCCACATTATTCTTCCGCAGGCAATTAAAAATATCTTGCCTGCTTTGGGCAACGAATTTATTGCCCTGTTAAAAGAAACCTCTGTTGCCGGTTATGTAGGAATCGTAGATTTGACCAAAGCCAGCGACATTGTCAGAAGCCGTACATTTGACCCATTCTTCTCATTGATTGCTGTAGCGATTATCTACTTTATTTTGGTATTCGGTATGTCTGCGATCTTAAAACATTTTGAAAAGAGGTTGGCTAAGAGTGATAGAAGTTAAAAATTTACAAAAATCCTTTGGTGACAACCAAGTTTTAAAAGGAATCAACAACACCATTGAAAAAGGGGAAAAAGTTGTTGTCATCGGGCCTTCTGGTTCCGGGAAAAGTACCTTTCTCCGTTGTTTAAACTTATTGGAACAGCCAACAAGCGGAGAAATTTGGGTAGACGGTGAAAACATTACCGACCCAAAATGTAAAATTGACGCTGTCCGCCGCAAAATGGGAATGGTATTCCAGCATTTTAACCTGTTCCCTCATAAAACAATTTTGGAAAACATCACATTAGCTCCTGTTCAGCTGAAGCTGATGAAAAAAGACGAAGCAGAACAGCAAGCTTATCGGCTGTTGGAAAGAATTGGTCTGGCAGACAAAGCAAACACTTACCCAGCTATGCTATCTGGCGGACAGAAACAGCGTATTGCCATTGTCCGTGCTTTGGCAATGAATCCAGAAGTTATGCTGTTTGACGAACCTACTTCTGCACTTGACCCAGAAATGGTCGGCGAAGTACTGGAACTGATGAAAGAACTGGCAAATGACGGAATGACCATGGTAGTGGTTACCCATGAAATGGGATTTGCCCGTGAAGTAGGAACCCGGGTTGTATTTATGGATGAAGGATATATCAAAGAAGAAAATTCTCCAAAAGAATTCTTTGAACACCCGAAAGATCCACGTTTGCAGGAATTTTTGTCAAAAGTATTATAATGCTGTTTTTACATAAAACCGCTGATTTCTCTCCTTTAAAATAAAATAGAAAAGAAGGCGCTGTACTTATAATAGGTACAGCGCCTTCTTTTTTATTACTCAATAAACTTAACTAACAAAGGATCCTGCAAAATATAAGAAAATCACCCTCTGACACCATTTTATTTTTCAGTGCCAGAGGGTGATTTCTTAGTATTTTATAATTACAAATTTAAATCATATGCCTTCACAGAAAAGCTAGATTTTCCTTTTGAGAAAAATTCAATGTTCTGTGAACTTTGAGGAGTATCATACAGGGTCATACTGGCAACTTGCCGCCCATTTTGCAGAAAAATTTCTGCACTGTACCGATCCAACACCAAACGAATATCCAATTGGTCCTCAACGGAAACCAGCGGAACTTCTTTTAATTCAAGAACATCCCGGACACCGCCGCCGTGACGCCGATCCAGACGCAGAATGCCGTCGTCAAAATCAAACCGTACTTCTGTATAGAACCCATCGCCGCAGGCAAAACGAATGCCAAAACGCTGAGGATGATCCCCTAAGTCTACCTGAATCTCCGTATCTAATACACGACCGGAGACCTTTTCCAAAGAGATGGTATCGTTTTCCAGCAACACTTTATCGTATTGGGCGCGCAAAGTTCTTGCGCTATCCAGTTCTCTTACTGGACGCTGACACAAACAATGATCTTTCCAAAACAATTCTCTCGGCAAGCTCATTTGACCATACCATTTGCTTTGGCTAGATGGATAACAGTGATCCCAGTTCTGCATCCATCCAATCATAATGCGTCTTCCATCCACAGTTTCCAGTGTCTGAGGCGCATAGAAATCAAAGCCAGCATCTATTGGTACGTATTCTTCCACCTGAAATGGAGCAGTCAAACTGTTCCAATGTCCAACCAATGCCACTACATCATTGCCACAGTGGAAACGGTTGTCCGCAGACTGTCTGTTATACTGAGGAGAGATTAAAATAAACTGCCGATCTTCCAAAGTGAACAGATTCGGACATTCCCACATACTGCCTAAACTGCCGTCGTTTTCAGCAACAACTCCCGCAAAATTCCATTTTTCCAGAGTTTCAGCTGTATAAACCAGCAGTCTTCCATGGCCATTTTTGCCCCGTCCGCCCATTAATGCGCAGAGTTTCCCCTCTTTTACAAATAAATAAGGGTCTCTAAAATCCTGTTTGGAATAATGTTCGGGCTGCATGTCATATGAAATAACAGGATTCTGGGCAGATTTCGTAAAATCTATCCCATCTCCTACTGCCAGACACTGCTGCTGAACTTCCAGCAAACTGCCGTCATCCTGCTGTTCTTGAGAAACTCCAGTATACAGCAAAACCATCTTTCCATCCCATTCAATGGCTCCTCCGGAAAAGCAGCCATTTTCATCCTGTTTGGTATCCGGCGCCAAAGCGCAGGGCAGTTGTTCCCAATGAAGGAAATCTGTAGTTTTCAAATGAGCCCAATGCATAGGCCCCCAGGATGTACTATAGGGATGATACTGACAGAACAAATGATATTGATTCTGGTAACAGCACCAACCGTTAGGGTCGTTGCACCAGCCTACTGGGGCAGTGGCGTGAAATTTTGGACGCTGTGCATCTTCTACCCGATTGACCGCTTCATAATCCCGGGCAGCTGCTAATGTGTTTTTCTGAGCCATAATATTGATGGTCACTCCCATTCAATGGTTGCCGGCGGTTTTGGAGACATATCGTAGCAAACCCGATTTACATTTTCCACTTCTTTGAGAATCCGGTTTGTAATAACTTCTAAAACATCCCAATCAATTTTTTCAATACTTGCTGTCATAGCATCAATAGTATTTACAGCACGTATAATTACTGGATACTGGTAAGACCGAGCATTGTCACGAACACCAACAGATTTAAAGTCCGGAACAATGGTAAAATACTGCCATACTTTTTTATCTAATCCAGCTTTTTGGAATTCTTCCCGCAAAATTGCGTCAGATTCCCGTACTGCTTCCAACCGTTCTCTGGTAATTGCACCCAGGCAGCGAACACCCAAACCAGGTCCTGGGAACGGCTGACGGTAAACCATACCATCCGGCAATCCCAGTTCTACTCCGCAGGCACGCACTTCATCTTTAAATAGCTGTTTTAAAGGTTCTACCAGCTGGAACTGCAGATCATCCGGCAAACCGCCTACATTGTGATGGGATTTTACCATTTTAGCTGTTTTGGTACCACTTTCTACAATATCAGGATAAATGGTACCCTGTGCCAAAAAGTCAATGCCTTCCAATTTACGAGCTTCTTCTTCAAAAACCCGGATAAATTCTGCACCGATAATTTTTCTCTTCTGTTCTGGATCTGCTACTCCTTCCAGTTTGGTCAAAAACCGTTCACTGGCATCTACATAAACCAAGTTCGCATTCAGCTGATTTTTGAATACTTCTACTACCTGTTCTGGTTCTCCCTTTCTCAGCAAGCCATGGTTTACATGAACACAGGTCAGCTGATTTCCGATTGCTTTTAACAGCAAAGCGGCTACTACAGAAGAATCTACACCGCCGGACAAAGCCAACAGTACTTTTTTATCTCCTACCTGCTGACGAACCAGTTCAATCTGGTCAGAGATAAAGTTTTTCATGTTCCAGTTTGCTTCTGCTTTACAGGTATCAAATACAAATGGTTTCAGGCATTCTTTCATGCCTTCTTCTGTCTGCGGCCACTGTGTCAATTTTTCTCCGCACAGAGCTTCTTCATGATCTACTGCCAAAACCGGAATACCACTCTGGTAAACTTCAGCAGCTACGCTGATTTTCTGTCCATCCACAATATGGTTTGGACCTCCATTTACCACAATTCCCTTTACATTAGGCAGTTTTTTCAATTCTTCTGCGGTAATGTCGTGAGGATAAATCTCACTGTATACTCCCAAATCACGAATCACTCTGGCAACTACAGTATTTTCTGTACTTCCCAAATCCAAGATGACAATCATATCTTGTTTCATTTTGGTTCCTCCTTAAAATATCAAATGAAAATGACATGCCCAAATTACATTGATCAATGATTTGGAGCAACATCATGTTATCACCTTTATTTTGCCATTTTATTCTAGGAATTTCAAGTGTTTTTCTTAAGTAATTAAAAAATTTTATCCCTTCCACAGCCGGATAAATTTCTATTTGGCGTTTAAACTAAATAGGAGTTATTTTCCATTGTGTTTAAAAGAAAGGGATATGTATATGAAACACAGACGTGTGATCGCTCTATTTTGTATCTGCTGTACGTTATTTACCGGACTGTATCTGAGAATTGGTGCTATTATGAGCAACCCCAATTATGTACAGGCAGCAAAAAAGCAGTCGTCTTATACCCTGAGTTTACCTGTGTCCCGGGGTACTATTTACGACTGCAATATGAGCTCTATGGTAAACGAAGGAACCGATTATATTGCCTCAGTTCTTCCCACCGAAGAAAATTATACGGTGATTGCAAAACACAACACAGACTACAGCAAAACAGAAATACAGGAATTATACAGTCAGGGAAAACCCTTTCTCTGCCATATGGATACTTATGAAATTCAGGAAGAGGGAATTTTTATCTTTCCCATATCCAAACGATATTCTGATACTCCCCTTGCCGCCCATGTAATCGGATACCTGGATCACGAAGGCAACGGAACCTCCGGTATCGAAAAAGCATATGATTCCTTGCTGACAAAAAATTCCGCTCCCACTACCCTGACCTATGTTTTAGACGGAACAGGGGATACCCGCTCAGAAGAAGAACCTGTCATCCAATATGGAAATTCACCAGAAAACGGCATTGTTCTGACCATCGATAAAACCATTCAGTCCATCTGCGAAAAAGCAGGTGCTTCCAAAATTGAAAAGGGAGCCATTGTGGTTATGGAATGCAAAACCGGAAAACTGCGGGCAGTATGCAGTTTTCCCAATTTTGATCCCAACAATTTAGAACAGAGTTTGGAACAGGAAGAAAATGCCCCCTTAATTAACCGGGCATTTACACCTGCCTGTGTTGGTTCCAGTTTTAAAGTTGCTGTTGCTGCAGCCGCTCTGGATGCCGGATATGATCCTGCCGCCTCCTATTCCTGTACAGGTGTTTATCAATTGGGACAGCAAAATTTTCACTGCCATTTAAGAACCGGTCATGGAACAATGGATCTGAAAAATGCCCTTATGGTCAGCTGCAATCCATTTTTTATCAATCTGGGGCTTAATTTAAATAATCCGGATCTCCTTTTAAAAACCGCAAACGATCTATCCTTTGGAAAACAATACGAATTGGCGCCTGGATTATACACGCAGGCGGGAACACTGCCCACATTGGAACAGTTAGAAGACCCAGGACAAACTGCCAATTTCTGCTTTGGCCAAGGCGTTTTAACCGCTACTCCGGTTCAGCTGGCGCAAATGATGAGCAGCGTGGTAAACGGAGGACTGACTCCTACTCCTATTTTAGTAGAAGGCACTACACAGGATGGAAAAACTATCCTCACACAAAATAATCATCCAGCCACACTCCGCGCCATGTCTCAACAGACTGCTGATCTGCTCAAACAAGACTTAATTGCCTGCGTTATGGAACGGGAAGGTCAAAACGCCAAACCCTCTCTGGTCACTGCCGGCGGTAAAACTGCCACTGCTCAAACCGGTGTTTATGTAGACGGTGTCGAGCAAACAAACGGTGGATTTGTGGGCTTTTTCCCTGCTGAAGATCCTGTCTATGCTGTGGCAATTCTCACAGAAAACGCTGTCAGCGGAAATGATGACGCCTCCCCTGTATTTCAGGAAATCGCAGACAATATTACTTTAGCAATGGGATAACTTACCGATATAATACCACCGTATCCTGTTCCAAAATTTTGGTTTTTCCCCTTGGAATGACACTTTCTCCGTTTCGGCGGATTCCGGCAATCAAAATATCTTTTGGAAGATCCAGTTCTTCAATGGTTTTATTGCACCACGGATGAGAGGAAGTAATTACCATCTCTTTTAAATCTTCTTCTCCCACACTTCGGTAGGTGGGCACATTCAAAATAATGGTATCTTCTGCTTGAATCAGTGTATCTCCTTTTGGAACCAGCGTTTCCCCTTGGCGTTTGACCATCAAAGCCAAAGAGTCATAAGGCAAGGATATTTCCCGAAATGTTTTGTTCTCCCAGTGATGACCTTTGGGAATAAACATTCTCATCAAGGTCATAGCGTCTTCCTGCTGATAATCATTAAATGTCTTTCGCACATCAGATGTCCGATCCACCATATCCAATTTTCTGGATACGAAAGGCAATAAAGAGCCCTGCAAAGCAACAGAAAACAGACAGATAACAAATACCAAATGATACAGGTCAAAACTTAAAGAGACTTCATTCGCAATCACCATAATAGCGAACACAATGGATGCCGCACCCCGCAGCCCAGCCCAAGATACCAGCAAACACTGTTTCGTACTAGAACGAAAGAGTTTTAAAATCAAAAATACCATTGCAGGACGGGCAACCAAGGTCAAAAACAAAGTAATTGGCAAAGCAGTTAACAGCACAGAGCCCAATCTGTGAGGGAAAGACAGTAATCCCAGCAAAAAGAAAATACAAATCTGTGATAATCCAGTAAGACTGTCAAAAAAATGGCTGATGGAAGATTTATCCCGGATTTTGCTGTTGCCCATAATAATACCAGTCAGATAGACGCTTAAAAATCCATTTCCCCCTAAAAAATTGGTAAATCCATAGGAGGCAAGCGCAACTGCCACCACCAGCGTGGTATCCAGCCCAGCAGCAGATAATTTCATATGATGAAGCAGAAAAATGCCTATAAAGGCCAGTAGCACACCAATCCCTATACCAAAGAATAACTGTTTAAACAGCATACCCCAAACAGAGGCCACTGACTGCCCCTTCATTAAAGTAAGTACAATCATGGTCAGCATATAAGAGGCCGGGTCATTGCTTCCGCTTTCCAATTCCAATAAAGATGCGGAGCCTTCTTTTAATCCCAGCTTTTTAGATTTTAAAATGGAAAACACCGATGCGGCATCAGTAGAACTGATTACAGAGCCAATCAACAAGCTTTCCAGCATATCTAATTTTAAAACACTGAAGCAAAATATTCCCACCAAGCCTGCTGTACCCACGACACCTGCACTGGATAAAACCAGCGATTTTGCAGCCACTGGTTTGGCAACCGACCAATTGGTTCCAAATCCCCCATAAAACATGATAAACACCAATGCTACACTGCATACATCCTGTGTCAAATAATAATTGGAAAAATGAATTTTAAAAATACCATCCGATCCAAATATCATCCCCAATGACATAAACAAAAGCAGTGCCGGCATCCCAAAGCGATGAGAAAACTGATTTGCCAAAACACAGGCAAACAACACTACCGCAGAAATTAAAATAAGATAATCCATAGTTTCCCCCTATCTTTCATACCCCAAGTTACTTTTTGATTCCTATCAATTCAAACCCCTTTTATATTTTAAAAATGCAAAATCTCAAAAATATTTCCTATGCATTTTTAAAATATCATGTCTTAAATATATTATAAAATAAAAATAGGAGTGCTGCAAATTGTTACATTGCAACACTCCTATCACTCATAGGCTGCTCACCTTTTTATATATACATCCATGTTTATATATACACCTATGACAAATTACGAAAAAACAAACCGCTCAATTAATATTGATTGATGCTGGCGTTATATACCATTGCCAGATTATTAAAGTTTTTAATAAACAGGTACATACCGATCAAAGGACCGATTCCGCAAATCAAAGAACCTAAAATCATCCACAGCAAATATGTAGTTCCGTTTTCTTCGATTCGTACATTGTTCGCCATACCCATATTCTGCATCCGGTTTCCCATCTGGTAGTACCACCACCAGGTGTAGATTCCACAAGTAATAATGCTCAGTACCACTACCAATGCAGGATCAATATACTTATCATCATTTCCGCCCATGGTATTTAAATCCCGTGTCATCTGATAATAGTAAACATAAGCGTAAATCCCACAGGTGACAATGCTCAAAAGCAATACCACCCAAAATTCTCTGCGTTGAATCATTGCGTCCAACCTCCTCTTTCAAACTATCCTATGCAGGGACAAATCTCCCTATTCTTTCATCAGATCGAAAACTGTACCCGTAACCATTCATACAAAGGTGCCAATAAGCACTCTTTGTTATAGTCCATCGGAGCTGTATCCGGAAACAAAAGCACCATCCGCACAATATATACAGACAAATACATTGCAAAAATTGTAAACCAAAACACTCGATTTGCTTTTGAAGAGCGAAAAATATTCTGCTGCTTTATAATCGCTAAAAACAATAGCGGAACGGTGAGCCAAAACAGCGGATGCCAATAAAACGCATCCACTACATGTCCCTGCAAAAAGCAAATCCATGCCCGGGTAGTTCCACATCCTGGACAGGGGACTCCTACAACGTGACGGAACATACATCCAATATCTAAAAAAACCACTGCCGCCAGCACCACTGCCAAAACGCCAAACGAACCCAATATTTTTTTCATGAATACACCCTTTTTCAGGCTTTTAAACGACCTGTATGATTTATCTCTATTGTAAACAAAAGCGCAGATTCTGTCAAGAAAATAACTTCTTAATTTTTAAGCTGTCATTCCCATTTTCAAGGGAGTTCGCACTCCACTTTTCATTGCTTTTTCACGGTTCATAAGATACAATAAAAATATCTTATCCATCGGCGCCGCTGGTTAATTTCATCCAGTGACACCTTATTTTACTGATTATCATAAAAGGAGTTTTGATTTCATGCAGATGACAGCCAAATCCTATGAACGCCTGTTCCGGTTTTTTCGCCAGTCTCCCATTCGACAAACCATTCTTTTACTGGCCGCCAAATATCTGCCTGTGATTTTGGCAGCTACATATGGTATTGGGGCGCTTTGGCTGTGCAAGGAAAGATCCGTTTATCTATTACGCTATCTTCTGGTGCCGGCAGCTGTATTTTTAGGAGTCAGTGTCCTGCGTTCGGCCATAAACCGTCCCCGCCCCTATGACCAGCTGGGATACGAACCGCTGGCACCTGCAAAGCGGGGAAAGGGGAAAAGTTTTCCCAGCCGTCATACTGCCAGTGCTTTTATCATCGCTTTGGCACTGCTGACTCTGTCCCCCGCTGTTGGGATTGCTGCTTTGACAGTCGCTTGTCTCATCGGAGCCTCCCGGGTTTTTACCGGTGTCCATTATCCTTCTGACGTACTGACAGCTGTGGTTTTTTCTGTGGTACTGGGAATTTTCGGATTTTGGATTTTATAAAAATTTTTTCTGACAGAAAGTAATATTCCCCCTTCATTTTACATCACCGACACTGACAAAGAGGATCCTGCTGATTTTCTGAAAAGAATCGTGATATTTGGTTGACAGAACAATTTTCATATGCTATCATTCAATTAATTAAAGTATTTATTTTATTATTTTATATTTTTTTAAAATAAATACTTTGTGTGAACGATATTTTTACTGAAAGAGGTGTTCTGTTATGCGCAAATGGATTATCAACCCCCTGAATCAAAAATCAAAAATTCACAAGGAAATTTACGGTCATTTCTCTGAGCATCTGGGCCGCTGTATCTATGAGGGACTTTATGTAGGTGAAAATTCCCCGATTCCCAATGAAAACGGCATGCGCCGAGATGTGGTAACCGCACTGAAAGAGATGAAAATTCCGGTGCTCCGCTGGCCGGGAGGATGCTTTGCCGATGAATATCACTGGAAAGACGGCATCGGCCCCAAAGAACAGCGCAAAAAAATGATTAACACCCACTGGGGCGGTGTAATTGAGGACAATAGCTTTGGTACCCATGAATTTATGGAACTGTGCCGCCAGCTGGGATGCGAAGCTTACATCAACGCCAACGTGGGAAGCGGAACCGTCCAGGAAATGAGCGAATGGGTAGAATACCTGACCTTTTCCGGCGTTTCTCCTATGGCAGACCTGCGCCGGAAAAACGGCCGAGATGATCCATGGAATGTAGCGTTCTGGGGTGTGGGCAATGAAAACTGGGGATGCGGCGGAAACATGACTCCGGATTATTACGCCAACGAATATTGTCGCTATGCCACCTATTGCCGAGATTATGACGGGAAAAAGCTGTTTAAAATTGCCTGCGGTGCCAACACTGATGACTATGACTGGACCGAACAGGTGATGAAGCGAATTACCAAAGGCGGCCCTGGAGCCAACGGAATTTCTCTGCACTATTACACGGTTCCTACCGGTATCTGGGACAAGAAAGGGTCTGCTACTGACTTTGATGCAGATACCTATTACGCTACCATCTCCCGTGCTCTTTACATGGATGAACTGGTGCGCCGTCACAGCCAGATCATGGATCGGTATGATCCAACTGGTCAGGTGAGCTTAATTGTGGATGAATGGGGTACCTGGTACGATGTAGAACCGGGCACCAACCCTGGTTTCCTATATCAGCAGAACACCATGCGAGACGCTATGGTGGCCAGCATTACACTGGATATTTTCCACAAACATTCTGACCGTGTGCGGATGGCAAACATCGCCCAGCTCGTTAATGTTCTCCAATCTGTAATTCTGACAGAGGGAGAGCGGATGGTGCTGACTCCTACTTATTATGTCTTTAAAATGTTCCAGAACCATCAAGACAGCACGTTGATTGACAGTTTTATCCAAACACAAAATATCGGCACTCCGGAAAGCTCCATTCCGGATCTTTATGAATCTGCTTCTGTGTCTGGCGACGGGACACTGAACCTTTCTCTCACCAATCTTTCTCTGGACAAAGAACAGAAGATCGATATGGTTCTGGTAGAAACCCCGGTTCATGAGGCAGAGGCATGGATTTTGACCGGCAACATGAATAGTCACAACACCTTTGATCAGCCGAATCAGGTGAAAGCAGAACCGTTCACTAACTTTACAGTTACAGAAAAAGGCATTTCCTTTACAGCACCGCCCTGCAGCGTTGTGCAGTTTACTGTAAAATAATGGAACAGCGTATCTGTAAACACTGCCTGCTCAAAGAATGGGATCCGCAAATGTATGAACAGGTAGTGGCAGACTATCTGGCCTCTCTGGATCCAGACTGCCGTACCGATCCGGAAGAGTATACATCCCGCCTGAACACCTGTCAAAGTTGTGATCGGTTATTTCAGGGAATGTGCCGTATCTGCGGATGTTTTGTGGAGGTTCGTGCCGCCAAAAAACAAAATCGCTGTCCTCATACCCCAAGCCGGTGGTAAAGAATGTCTTACTGGACAGTATTTCAAAATAAAAAGCGCTGTACCGCTCCGGAATCAGAAATGATCTGATTTTGGGGCGGTACATTGATTTTCAGAAATTAATTCATTTTTTATATCATTTTGAATCATTTATTTCAAATTTGATTTTCTCCTATCTTTGTGCTATGCTTAAATTAATTCAATCGTTGCGCACGCAACTGTTGCGTATCATACGATATTGCTTTACCGAAAGGAAGAAGATCATGGATACACTGCCCAAATATTTTAACCGAACTTCCCGGTGCTTTAACCTGTACCGGGACAGCCGGCTGGACGGGGAAGGAATTACCGGCTGTCAGCAGCCTTACCTGATGGCAATCTGCCGGCATCCGGGAATTCCCCAGGATGAGCTGGCAAAAACCATTTATGTAAACAAAAGCAGCGTAGCACGGCAGCTTTCCCTACTGGAACAAAACGGCTTTATTATTCGAAAGCCCTGTGAAAGCGACCGCAGGCAGCTTTTGGTTTATCCCACACAGAAAGCCCAGGACCTGCTCCCCAAGATTCATCAGGTAATCCAAGACTGGAACCGGCGTATTTTAGAGGACTTTACTCCGGAAGAAACAGAAATTTTACTGAATATGCTGAAAAAAATCCGGGAAAAAGCCATGGATATTGCGGATCACCCCGACGAATAAACTGGTCTTTTCTCCTGCGTTCTAAATCATCATAATCATCATAGAGAAAGGAGAATGAAATAACCTATGAAGAAGATATTCGCCTATCTGCGCCCTTACTTTGGAAAAATGACAGTGGGTATCATCATCAAATTTTTAGGAACCATTATGGATCTTCTGCTCCCCTGGATTTTGTCCTATTTGATCGATGAAATTGTCCCTCTCAAAGACATTACCAAAATTATGATTTTTGGGGGATTGATGATTGTCTGTTCCATTGTGGCTGTCAGCACCAACATCATTGCCAACCGCATGGCTTCCTTGGTGGCAAGGGACACCACCGAACGAATCCGCCACGATTTGTTTTCCAAAATTTCTTACCTTTCCTGCCGTCAGGTGGATACATTCACCATTCCCAGCCTGGAATCCCGGCTGACCTCCGATACCTATAACATCCATCAGATGATCGGCATGATGCAGCGTTTGGGCATTCGTGCTCCAATTTTGCTGCTGGGGGGCATTGCCATTACCATGACCCTGGAACCGGTTTTAACGCTGGTTATGCTGGCAGTAATGCCATTTGTCGGCGGCGTGGTATTCTTCATTTCCCGAAAAGGGATTCCCCTCTATACCAGCCTGCAGCAAGCGGTTGACCGAATGGTGCGCACCGTCCGGGAAGATGCAGCAGGAATCCGCGTCATTAAAGCTCTTTCTAAAACTCAATACGAAAAAGACCATTTTGCCCGGGTTAACCAGGATGTGGTAAACCACGAAACAAAGGCTTCTGTCACCATGGCTGCCAGTAACCCTCTCATGAACCTGTTTTTAAATGTGGGATTGACACTGGTAGTAATTGTAGGTGCTTTCCGAGTTTATGAAGGAGTTACCAAAGCCGGTGTTATTTTGGCTTTTCTCACCTATTTTACCATTATCCTAAACGCTATGCTCTCCATCAACCGAATGTTTGTGGTGTTTTCCAAAGGTGCCGCTTCTGCCAAACGAATTAACGAAGTACTGGATGCACCAGAAGACCTGAAAGTAATTCCCGCTGAGCATCAGCAAGACGGGTATCATATTGTGTTTGATCACGTGAGCTTTTCCTATCACAAAGCATCCCGGGAAACGGTTTCCAATATTAGTTTTGCCTTAAAACAAGGGGAAACTCTTGGGATTATCGGCGCTACTGGATGCGGCAAATCCACCATTATTAACCTGCTCATCCGCTTTTATGACTGCGATCAGGGAACCATCCGGATCCATGGAGACGATGTGCGCAGCATTCCCTCAGAAAAACTGCATTCCATGTTCGGAATCGTATTTCAAAACGACGTACTGTTTGCCGATTCCATCAAGGAAAATATCCGGTTTGGCCGGGAACTTTCCCAAACGCAGGTGGCTGAAGCAGCAGAATACGCTCAGGCAAAGTTTTTCATTGATGAACTGGAGGACGGTTTTGACCATCTTCTCACCATTCGAGGTTCCAACTTAAGCGGCGGACAAAAACAGCGGGTACTCATTTCCCGAGCCCTGGCATCCCAGCCGGAAATTCTGATTCTGGATGACTCTTCCAGCGCTTTGGACTATCAGACCGATGCCCGGCTGCGGCGAGCCATTGACAAGCACTATGAAAAAACCACCACCATCATTGTAGCTCAGCGGGTCAGCTCCATTTTACACGCAGACCATATACTGGTACTGGAACACGGAAAAGAAATTGGATACGGAACCCACGAACAGCTACTAAAAACCTGTGAGGAATACCGTACCATCAGCCAATCTCAAATGGGAGGTGAAACCGCATGAAATCCCATCGGCCTCAAATTCAGAAAAACTTAACGACTGCCAAACCCAAAGACCGAAAAGGTGTTATCCTACGGCTTTGGAGTTATTTATACCAGTACAAATGGCTTTTATTGCTGGCGCTGATTCTCACCCTGTCCAGCAACCTGTTTAACCTGGTGGGACCCATGCTGTCCGGATGGGCAATCAATGCCATTCACGGCCCAGGACAGGTAGAATTCCAGAAAGTGTTTTTCTATTCCTTTCTCATGATCCTGTTTTATATTCTCTCTTCCCTGCTCACCTATATTTTAAGCCGGATTATGATTCGTCTGAGCCAAAAGGTTATCTACCGTATGAGAAGGGATTTGTTCCAGCATTTAATGGACCTCCCAGTCTCTTATTTTGACCGAACCCAAACCGGGGATATTGTCAGTCGAATTTCTTACGACATTGACACAGTAAACGCCTCCCTTTCCAACGACTTACTGCAGATCTGCACCAGTGTGATTACCGTGGTCGGCTCTCTGATTATGATGCTGCTCATTGCTCCAGTACTGGTGATTGTATTTGCGGTTACCGTTCCCCTTTCTGTCTGGCTGACCAAATACATTACCGGACGGGTTCGCCCCCTATTCCGTCAGCGTTCCGCAAAATTGGGGGAACTCAACGGTTATGTGGAAGAAATTGTCTCCGGACAAAAAACCATCAAAGCATATCACCAGGAAGAAACCATGATCCATCGGTTTGACCGGCGCAATACCAGTGCGGTAGACGCCTATTACGCCGCCGATTACTATGGAAGCATGAACGGTCCTTCCATCAACTTTATCAATAACCTGTCTTTGTCTCTCATCAGCATCTTCGGCGCAATTCTTTTTCTCAACGGAAAAATCTCTTTGGGAAATCTTTCCTCCTTTGTTCTTTATTCCCGCAAATTTTCCGGCCCCATTAACGAAGCGGCCAATATTTTCAGCGAACTGCAGTCCTCTCTTGCGGCAGCAGAACGAGTATTCCGCCTGATTGATGAGGCTCCTGAACCGGCAGATGATCCAAACGCAGAAGAGCTGCAAAACGTACAGGGCGACGTGGTCATGGAACACATTGACTTTGGCTATCTTCCAGGAAAACCCATTATCCAGGATTTAAATCTTCATGCAAAACCCGGTTCCCTTACTGCAATTGTAGGACCCACTGGGGCAGGAAAGACCACCTTAATCAATCTGCTCATGCGCTTTTATGATCCCCAGTCCGGATGTATCCGCATCGACGGAAAAGACATCTCCAAGGTCACCCGCAAAAGTCTGCGGTTAGCCTATACCATGGTTCTCCAGGACACCTGGCTATTTACTGGAACCGTATACGAAAATATTTCTTACGGCAAAAAAGACGCTACCATGGAAGATGTGGTTGCTGCCTGCAAAGCAGCTCACATCCACGAATCCATCCTGCAGATGCCCAAAGGATATGATACCGTACTCACCGATGAAGGGGCTAATTTATCCAAAGGGCAAAAACAGATGCTGACCATTGCCCGCGCCATGCTGCTGGATTCCAAAATGCTCATTCTGGACGAAGCCACCTCCAATGTAGACACCACTACCGAGCGCCGCATTCAGGATGCCATGCGGGAGTTAATGAAAGGACGCACCTGTTTTGTCATTGCCCACCGGCTTTCTACCATACAAAATGCCGATCACATTCTGGTGGTACAAAACGGTCAGATTGTAGAACAGGGAGTTCACAGTGAACTTTTGAAAAACAACGGCCTGTATTCAAAACTCTATCACTCACAATTTCAATAAAAATAAAAAAAGCTGTTCCAAAGCAAGTGCAAAGGAACAGCTTTTCTTCTGGAAAAGAAAAAACAGGGAACAAACTGTTCCCTGTTTTTTGGAGGTACCACCCAGATTTGAACTGGGGATGAAGGTGTTGCAGACCTCTGCCTTACCACTTGGCTATGGTACCAGATTGGAGCGGATTACGAGGCTCGAACTCGCTACCTCCACCTTGGCAAGGTGGCGCTCTACCAGATGAGCTAAATCCGCAAATATGGTGCCTCCGGACGGAATCGAACCATCGACACGGGGATTTTCAGTCCCCTGCTCTACCGACTGAGCTACAGAGGCAAATTCAGCATTTCATTAAGGTTAGTAAAACAGCAATGGAACTATCCATTGCTGTCCCACTTTGGTGGGAACAACAGGGCTCGAACCTGTGACCCTCTGCTTGTAAGGCAGATGCTCTCCCAGCTGAGCTATGCTCCCACATAGCCGCCTCATCAGCGACGGATATTATTCTACCAGAAATCCATCCATTTGTCAAGCACTTTTTTTCAAATCAAAAATTTTCTTGTTTGATTTTAGTATATGCTTCCAATGACAAAAAGATGCCTGTCCAGTTTTTACAGGAAAAACCTGTCGAGTAAGCCTATAAGCCGAGTTCTGTTAAATACGGCAATCTATCTTTGCGCCGCGTCGCCGCTGACGCTCGGAAGTGTTTCCACCTCACTGCCACCCGTCGAGACCGTCGGACCAACGAATCCATCTCAGTCGGTGTTGCATCGGATAGGGTTTACATAGCCACACGGTTCCCCGCGCGCTGGTGAGCTCTTACCTCGCCTTTCCATCCTTACCTGTCAAGCAGGCGGTATCTCTCTGTTGCACTAGCCCTAGAGTCGCCTCCGGCTGCCGTTAGCAGCTATCCTGTCCTGTGATGCTCGGACTTTCCTCGCCATAAGCGCTGCCGTACAGCTTACTCGCAGAATTTATTATATCCAAATTACGGAATAAAGTCAAACCTTATCTGGACTTTTTGAAAAAAACAGAGTATGATTGACATAGTGTACAAATCTGTAAACAGTGAGGTGGAAAATATAGCGTTTTCCCTCTCTCGCTATGATTCCAGATTTTGTAGCCCTGTCGTTTTTGATCTGAAAACTACGCCTACACCATAACCAGGAGGTCTTTTTATGGACAAAAGTGAATTTCCTCAATTATTGGAACGAAAGGTCATCTATGAAAGTGAATGGATTTGCCTATATTCCGATCAGGTTCAAATGTCGGACGGCTCTGTGATTCCCGCTTATCACAAACTGCATTTTCCTCGAGAATCTGTCAGCTGCGTGATTTTCAATGAAAAGAACGAAATTTTGATGATTCAGTCCAAACGCTATATTACAAACCGGCTGGAATGGGAAATTCCCGCAGGTAAAATCGAAGACGGTGAAACGCCGGAACAAGCGGCAAAAAGAGAATGCTGGGAAGAAACCGGCTGTACCCTAAAAGATGTAACCTTTTTATGCAAACACAATCCCAGCAACGGGATGTCCGATTTGACCATACATGTATTTGCCGCCAGAGTCCACACAGAAACCATGGAGTTTGACCACAATGAAGTGGGCGACAAACAGTGGATGACAAAAGATCAGGTGCTGACGCTGCTCAAAGAAAATCAAACTCAATCTGGTGTTTCTATTCTGGCTATTTTGTATGCCCTCGAGTTTTATCTATAAAAAACCTTTACAGTAACAATCAAATAAATATTCAAAGGAGGATCTTATGCTGACAGGGAAAACCCACCGTATTGACTTTCACATTCACGCATTTCCGGACAAAATTGCCGGACGTACCATGGAGCATTTGAGCAAAATCGCCGGTTCTCAGCCAGTCACTGACGGAACGGTATCCGGAGCAGTAGAAAAACTGTCCCAGTACGGAGCTCATGACGGGGTACTGATGCAGATTGCTACCAAACCCAGTCAACAGACAACCGTAAATAACTGGGCAGCATCCATCCAGAAAACCACCCCCGGCATTGTCTGCTTTGGCTCTGTGCATCCGGATGCACCGGATGCACTGGACGAGCTGGAACGAATCCGCTCCCTAGGGCTTTATGGGGTAAAACTTCACCCGGACTATCAGAATTTTATGGTGGATGACCCAAAACTGTTTCCGATTTACGACACTATCGCGCAGCTTCATCTTCCTTTAATGCTCCATACCGGATGCGATCCTGTATCCCCAAAACTGATTCACGCCCCTGCATATCGTCTTAAAAAGGTAATCGAGCAGTTTCCAAATCTAACAGTCATCGCGGCTCACATGGGCGGACTAGGGCGTTATGACGACACCGAGGAGCACTTAGTGGGAAAAAACCTATATCTGGATACCTCAACCCCTTCTGCTCCCTGTTCCCGGGAACAGGCACTGCGGATCATCCGCAATCACGGTGCTCACCGAATTTTATTCGCCACCGACTGTCCCTGGAGCGACGGAAACCAAGGAATTTCCTTTTTAGAAAATCTGGGACTCAGTGACCAAGAACTGGAACTGATTTTCCACAAAAACGCCCTTTCCCTGTTGAACCAGGGACTCACGTCCCTGGACCCCAACCGCCTTCGGCGCGCATTCTGTCAGTGAAGCAATCATCCCAATCATTTTTGCTTTACTGAATAATAAGGACTCACGTCCCTAAACCCCAACCGCCTTCGGCGCGCATTCTATCAGTAAAGCAATCGTCCCAATCATTTTCGCTTTACTGAATAATAAGGACTCACGTCCCTGGACCCCAACCGCCTTCGGCGTGCATTCTATCAGTGAAGCAATCGTCCCAATCATTTTCGCTTTACTGAATAATAAGGACTCACGTCCCTGGACCCAAACTGCCTTCGGCGCATATTCTCTCAGTTGAATGATAACCTGCTATACAACTATTTTTCAGAAAGGATGAATTGTATGATCGTTACTACCACTCCACAAATTGAAGGAAAAACCATTGTTGCCTATCACGGCGTCGTATTCGGCGAAGTGATTTCCGGCGTCAATTTTGTCAAGGATTTGGCTGCCGGATTTGCCAATTTCTTTGGCGGCCGAAGCGGAAGCTATGAAGAAGAACTGGTGAACGCCCGGGAAAATGCCATGTTGGAAATGCAGCAGCGGGCAGCCGCCATGGGTGCGAATGCTGTTGTAGGCGTTGACGTTGACTATGAAGTATTGGGCGCAGATAACGGAATGCTGATGGTAACCGTCTCTGGTACCGCAGTAACCATTCAGTAAAATTTATGACAGAAAGGTATGAGAATCATGAAAATTGAAAAGGGAAGCAAATTAGTATTCATCGGAGATTCCATTTCCGACTTCGAACGGGCCCGTCCCTATGGGGAAGGTCTGTTTGGCGGTATTGGAAAAAGCTATGTAGGCTTGGTAGACGCCATGCTGAAAACCACCTATCCGGAATCCAAAATTCGGGTTATCAACATGGGAATCGCCGGCAACAACACCCGTGATCTTCTGGCACGATGGGATACTGATGTGATGGACCTCCATCCAGACTGGCTGGGAATCCTCATTGGCATCAATGATGTCTGGCGTCAGTTTGACTCTCCCCTACTGACAGAACAGCATGTGGGAGTAGAAGAATACGAACAAAATCTAAGAATCATGATCGAAAGAACTCTTCCTACTTTAAAAGGTCTGATTCTCATGACCCCTTATTTTATGGAAACTAACCGACAGGACCCCATGCGGATCCGTATGGAGCAGTATGCTCAGGTAGTAAAAAAACTGGCAGAAGAATATGGCGCTGTATTTGTTGATTTACAGGCTGCCTTTGACCAGTATTTTGAACATTATCATCCTATGTCTGTCAACTGGGACTATATCCATCCTGATATTGTAGGTCACACCATTATTATGCGTGCTGTATTAAAAGCACTGGATTATGAATGGTAAAAAAGAAAAGCGTGCTTTAAAAAGCACGCTTTTCTTTTTTACTGTCATTTATGCATTTTCGTTCTGAAACAGCAGGGTAAAGGAAGTTCCTTTTCCAACTTCACTTTCCACTTTAATTTCTGCACCCAAATAAGCCGCTCCATGCTTTACAATAGAAAGACCTAAACCGGTGCCGCCAATTTCTTTGGAATGACTTTTATCTACTCGATAGAAGCGTTCAAATACCCGCATTTGATCCGCTACTGGAATACCAATTCCAGTATCTTTTACGACGATCTGTGTTCCTGTTTGATTTTTCTTAACAGAAACCGTGACGCTTCCGCCTTTTTGGTTGTATTTAATCCCGTTGTCGCACAAATTATAGATAACTTCTTCCAGGATTGGCTTAACTGTTTGCAGGGTAATCTCTTCCCCTTCCAATTTCAGCTCAATTTGCATCTTCTCCGCTGCAGGCTGTAAGTGATGGAAGCAGTCCTCTACCACTTTATTGATATTGACTGGTTCTTTGGTGTACGGCAGACAGCCTTCATCCAGCTGAGAAATTTTAATAATATCGCTAACCAAAGTAATCAGGCGCTGTGCTTCATCAAAAATTCTGCCAGCAAACTTCTTGGTATCTTTTTCCTGAACCATTCCGTTTTGCAAAATTTCTGCAAATCCAGAAATAGAGGTCAGTGGTGTTTTCAATTCATGAGAAATATTTGCGGTAAACTCTCTTCTCAGACTTTCCCGCTGCATTTTTTCTGTAACATCCACCAAAAGCAATACCGCGCCCTGAACTTTTCCATCATGATAAACCGGGTTTGCAATGATCTGGCAGAACAGGTTATCCAGTTCCATCCAGGTATCATAATGTTTTCCACCCAAAGCAGATTCTACTGCTTTGCGGAACGGCTCACTTCTGTTGAGTACCAAAACACTTCCCTGTGTTCCCTGTTTTGGAGAAGCCCCCAGTAAGTGCAGGGCACTGGTATTATAAGACAGCAAATCTGTCTGATTGTCAATTACCAGGATTCCTTCATTCATGTGCTCTGTAATTAGAGAAAATTCTTCCTGCTGACGTTTTGCATCAGTCAGCTGAGCCTGAATCGTTTTCTGCTGACGGCTGATCTTGGATAAGAGCGGCGTAATTTCATCATAGGGTTCATTATCTTCCGGATGTTCCAAATCCATTTGATTTAAAGGCGCCACAATCTTTTTAGATGCCCGAGAAGCCAACAGTACAGACAGGAGCACCATAATCACCACAATTAAAATAAAGGACGGCAGTAAATTGAGAATTACAGATACCACCGTATACTGTGTACTGGAAATGCGCAGTACAGACCCATCGTCCAAACGAACCGCATAATACACAGTCTTTTCAGAAAGCGTATCAGAATAACGGACAGAGGTGCCTGTTCCATCCTGAAGTGCCTTGGAAATTTCTTCCCGCTGGGCGTGATTATCCATGGTACTTGCGTCCGCTCTGTTGTCGTAAATAACCGTTCCATCCGGAGCTACCAAAGTAATTCTTTCGCTTCTTATGGATGACAGATCATCAAAAATTTCTACACCCTGTTTATTCACTGCCACAGCAAGATAGCTGGCTTCGTTTTGCAGTTCCTTTTGCAGCTGATTGCCGAACTGGCGATATAAAATCCCCATTACAAACGCCAATCCCACAATTAAAATCACAGAAGAAGCCAACAAAATCGAACGGAAAATCCGTTTGGTCATACGTGTTTCCCTCCAATCTTATATCCAATGCCTCGTACTGTTTCAATATACTCTCCGGCCTGCCCCAATTTTTGACGCAGTGTCCGAATATGAACGTCAACGGTACGGCTTTCCCCGTCAAATTCATATCCCCATATTTTATCTAACAGCTGAGAACGGGTAAACACAGTTTCCCGATTGGAGATAAGCAGACAAAGCAGTTCAAATTCTTTTAATGTGAGCACTACATCCTGATCACCGGAACGGACAATATGCCGGGAAGGGCAAACATAAAGCGTCCCTACCTGATATTCTTCCAGCTGGTTGTCATCCGCTGTACGCCGAAGCAGTGCCCGAATTCTGGACAACAATTCCATCATTCGGAATGGTTTGGGCACATAATCGTCTGCACCGCTATCCAGCCCCAACACTGTATCATACTCGCTGCCCTTGGCAGTCAGCATAATCACCGGCAGTTTTTTAGTGGTAGAACTGGAACGAAGTCTTTTTAAAATACTTACGCCATCCTCTTCCGGAAGCATAATATCCAACAACAGCAAAGAAGGAACTTCCTTTTTCATGGCATCCCAAAACTCACTGGGTTTTGAAAAGCCTCTGGCTTCCATCCCCTGACTGTTCAACGTATAAATTACCAATTCACGAATACTTTCGTCATCTTCCAACAAATAGATCAAATTGACTCACTCCCTTTCGATCTATTATATCACATTTTTTTCCGATGTTCTGCTTCTTCGTGAACTCCAGTAATAGAATATTCTACCCATTCTGCCAAATTGACTGCATGATCGCCGATTCTCTCAAAATACTTCGCCGCCATTAACAAATCCAGCGCTGCCTGCGCTTCCACACCTTTTTGAGAGATCAGTTCCATCAATTCTTCTTTAATGGTATTAAACAACTCATCTACTTTATCGTCGCTTCCCATTACCTGACGAGCCAGTTCCTGATCTCCTTTTACAAATGCATCTACGCTGTCAATTACCATAGAAACGGTGGATCTTGCCATTTCACCGATATGCAGTTTGCTTTGAAGAGAAAATCCGGAAATATAAGGAATCAGTTCTACAATATCCGCTGCCTGATCCCCAATCCGTTCCATATCAGAAATCATTTTCAGTGCTGTAGAAATATTTCTCAAGTCTTTTGCAACCGGCTGCTGTTGTAAAAGCAGACGCATGCAGCGGTTTTCAATATCCCGTTCCATCCGGTCAATTTCAGATTCCAAGGAAAATACTTTTTGAACCTGTACATCCTCTTCCATCAAACCTTTTGCCGCAATGGAAATTGCTTCTTCGCACAGGCTTCCCATTTTAATCAGTTCTACATGAAGCTGTTCCAGCTGTTCGTCAAATCTTGTTCTCAACTTAACCAAACCTCCCTGTAATATAGTCTTCTGTCCGTTTGTCTTTCGGCATAGAGAACATGGTTTCGGTATCATTATATTCTACCATTTCTCCTACCAGGAAAAATGCAGTGTAGTCAGAAATACGGGTTGCCTGCTGCATGTTGTGAGTAACAATGGCAACGGTGTATTTTTCTTTTAAAGAACCCATCAGTTCTTCAATTTTCATGGTAGAAATCGGGTCCAATGCAGAAGTTGGTTCGTCCATCAACAGTACATCTGGCTCTACTGCCAACGCTCTGGCGATACAAAGACGCTGCTGCTGACCACCGGACAGCCCTAATGCAGATTTTTTCAAACGGTCTTTTACTTCGTCCCAAATTGCCGCCTTCTGCAAAGCAGTTTCTACGATTTCGTCCAATTTTACTTTAGAATGAGTTCCATGAATTCTTGGGCCATATGCAATGTTGTCATAAATGCTCATTGGGAATGGATTTGGCTGCTGGAACACCATACCTACCTTTTTCCGAAGAAGGGTGGTGTCTACTTTTGGAGAATAAATATCTTCTCCGTCCAGCAATACAGTTCCATCAATAGTAACATTGGGAATTAAATCATTCATTCTGTTTAAGGTTTTCAAAAATGTGGATTTCCCGCATCCAGAAGGACCAATAAATGCTGTAATTTTATTGGTGAGAATATCCATGCTTATATCTTTCAGCGCATGATTTTGCCCGTAGTGCAAATTCAAATGCTCTGCATGAATTTTTACCTGATCGTTCATCTTCGCATCATTCACTGTGATCAACCTCTCTTATTCACATCTAACTTTCGGCTCAAAACTTTTGTCAAGAAATTAATTGCCAACACAATTACCACCAATACCAGCGCAATTCCAAAAGCGTCGTCATATTTTGCTTTGGTCATGCTCAAGTACATTTGGATGGTCAAGGTACCTCCCGGAGAGAGAGGATGTGTCAGCCAGTTGCTTACCATCAAATATCCGCTTCCTGCGGTAAATAACAGTGCTGCAGATTCCCCTACAATTCGCCCAATGGACAGAATAACACCGGTAATAATTCCCGGAATTGCACTTGGAAGAATAATGGTGCGGATCATATACCATTTGGTAGCACCGATTCCCAAAGCACCTGTCCGATAACTTTCCGGTACCGTTTTCAGTGCTTCCTGAGTGGTACGGGTAATGATTGGAAGAATCATAATGGTAAGGGTCAGAGAACCACACAAAATAGAAAATCCTAATTTCAGTACTCCTCCAAAAAACACCATGCCGAACAAACCAAAAATAATAGAAGGAATCCCAGACAGTGTTTCGGTAGTAAACTCAATCAGTCGAACCAGTTTTCCGCCTTTGGAATATTCATTCAGGTAAATTGCTGCACCAATCCCGATTGGGGTAGCAATTACCAGAGTAATAACAATAATATAAAGAGTATTGATAATGTTAGGCAGAATCCCAAACGTTCCATTCAAAGCACTTTGTGCTGTGGACAAAAACTGCCAGTCAATGACCGGAAGACCCCGGTAAAGAACATAGCCGATAATTCCGACTAACAAAAGCACTGCTAAAAAAGCACAGGCATAAATAATAACCAGTAAAATCAAGTCACTGGGACGTTTCTTTTTATCGTAAATACTGATTGTCGGAGCAGATCCCTTATCGGTCATTTTTGTCCCCTCCTTTTTTCAAAACAGTGCTCAAGATAATGTTGATGATCATAATAAATGCAAACAAAACCAAACCGATGGTAAACAAAACCTGACGATGCAGGCCGCCTGCGTATCCCATTTCTGATACGATAGCGGTTGTCAAAGTACGAACAGAGTTGAATGGAAGCGGAACATTGATGGCGTTTCCGCACACCAGTACAATTGCCATAGCTTCTCCCAGCGCACGGCCAATGCCCAAAACAATACCGGTAATAATCCCAGACTTTGCAGCCGGAATCGTAACCTTGAAAATCGTCTGAATCTTGCTGGCACCCAATGCCAAAGAAGAGCTTCGATAATCTCTGGGAACTGCCCGCAAGGAGCTTTCGCTGATGTTGATAACCGTTGGAAGAATCATAATTGCCAGTACGATTACTGCGGACAAAAGGTTTGCCCCTCCGGTAAATTGATGGTCCGGATCATCTTTAAAAATCATCTGTTCCAGTTTGTAAATTACCGGATTGACCATCAAAATTCCCAATAGACCGTATACAACAGAAGGAATCCCAGCCAACAGTTCTACTGCCGGCTTTACAATACCTGCCAATTTAGCATTTGCCACTTCGGATAAAAACACCGCTGTCATCAAAGCAATCGGTACCCCAATGACAATTGCTAACGTGGTTCCGATAATAGAAGTTAAAATAATATATAAAATCCCAAACTTTGGATCTTCTGCGGTAGGCGCCCACTCAGTACCAAATAAAATATCTGTAATTCCCACTTGGAATAATGCTGGCGCTCCGGAATAAATCATATACACTGTAATTGCCAGTACTGCGGCAATCGCAACAAATGCACACACAACAAAAATAATGTTTGCTGTAATTTCAATGGCAGATTTCGTTTTATGGCTGCCTATAATCGAAAAGGGCTTTCTCACATCATTCTGTGATTTTGCCATGTGGTTTTCCCCCTTTTTACATAGATCGACATCTTCTCTTCAAGACAATATCCCCAAGATGAGCGTGTCTTGAGGATATTTCTTTCATGGTATTCTGTTCTTACTCAAATCTGTCTGTATGACCAGAGCTGCCGCTTATTCTGCGGAGATCAAGCCAACCTGTTCAATAATCTGCTGACCTTTGTCAGATTCGATGTAATCAAACAGTGCCTGAACTGCTTCGCTCTGTTCAGAAATTTCACCTTTAGTAGCCATAACAAATGGACGGCTCAAAGTATAAGTACCAGCTTTGATGTTTTCTTCTGTTGGTTCTACACCATCCAGTTTGATGGTCTGTACAGTATCATCAATAACGTCCAGAGAAACGTAACCGATTGCACCAGGGGTAGAAGCTACTTTTGCCATAACGCCGCCAGTAGAGTCAACTTCCTGTGCATACTGACAAGCATCTTCTACTTCCAGCAGTTCTTCAAATGCACCTCTGGTACCAGAACCAGATTCACGGCCGATTACTACGATTGCCTGATCGTCGCCACCCAGTTCGCTCCAGTTTTTCACTTCACCTTTATAGATGCTAACCAGCTGATCTTTTGTCAAATCAGTTACTTTGTTGCTTGGATCAGTTACAACTGCAATACCGTCGATTGCTACAATGTTTTCAGACAAGCCGCCAGCTTTTTCTTCGTCAGTTAAAGCTCTGGATGCGTTACCGATATCTACCATACCAGAAGTAACTGCTTCAATTCCAGCACCAGAACCAGTGTATTCTGCGGTTGCTGTTGCATTGCAGTCTGCATTGAAAGATTCTGTCAAAGCAGAGCAGAATTTTTCCATAGAAGTAGAACCGGACATTGTGATTTTTGCACCGCCCAGATCAATTGTTGTGTCAGAGCCGTTTTCTGTATTAGATGTAGAAGCTTCAGAACTTCCTGAAGTGCTGCCTTCAGAAGAAGTGCCGCTTTCTGTATTACCACATGCTGCAAAACTAAATACCATCATACCAGCCAAGATTGCTGCCAGAAATTTTTTCATCGGTTTCATTTTTTATTATCTCCTTTACCTTTTGGATTACAGTTGTTATTATAAAAACTTTATGTAAAATTCAAAATCCAACTATTGTTAAAGGTTGGTAAAATAAAAGCCGAATATTTTACACAGCTTACTTTATTTGATGTTCACTTTACATTGCTTTTGCTTTTTTACAATTAAGAAGCACTGTATTTTACAGTCACAGCAGCATGACTGGGAATGAGTTCCGTAATCCGCCTGGTTTTTTCTTCATAATCGCTCATAATATGGGTATCGCCAGTAACTGTAACCGTGACTGTTTTCCGGGTAATGTTATCCACCAAAGTGGCTGTCATTCCATAGCTTTCAATCTGCTTTAAAATGGCCTGTTTATTAAAATCGGTGTTGGTAACCGACATCCGCAGTTTCATACATCGTATTTTTTCGATCCTTTGCTGCCGAAAACTGTCATCCACAAAAGGATAGGGCGTTTCTTCCATGTGAAACAGACGCTCGAAATAATACCCATAGGGATTTTCCACCTCATCAAGGAAGCATCCCACCTTCATCTGTTCTGCCTCTTCCCAAAACTGATCCAATGCTTTCCCATAAGCTTCCATCTCCGCCATAACCAAACTGTCCTGGGTGAGGTGATAAATTCCCATCGCCTGCAGCTGTTTTGTAAAATTTCTTGCAACACTCATCTGGGGACCTCTTTTCTCTTTAGGGTGATGTTAACCGTACCCGGTTTAATAATTTGACTGGGTTCTACTGTTACCATTGCTGTGGGAGAGGTAAATTCCACTTCATAAAACCCATCCACCTGCTGCGCCATTTCTGCCGCCACAGTATAGGGGTTAAACGACTCCCCAATTTTTCGGTTATATAGATAATCGGTGATATAAAACTCAGCCTGAGCGTATTTTGTCATCTGATTCTGCAGACTGTCCAAATATAACGTCATAGAAATGTCCTGGGTAACGACCTGTGCTTTTTCTACTGTCACCTGGAGATTTAGCTCTCTTGCATTTTGAACCATTTCCTTTACTTGGTTGCATACGTCATCAGAAATGTTTCTCATCTGATCTGTAATATACAGGGTCATCTGATTCGTTCCAGCTGTAGTAACCGCTTTGGCAGACCATACATTTTCGTGCTGTAACGCAATGTCCTCATAAAACTTTAGATTAGCGCCGTTGCTGATACAGACATAGGAATCCATAATCCTTTTTCGAAACTGGTTATCATCTTCTTCCTCCATACCGCCTAAAATATCCGCTTCATTGGTTACGGTGTCAATCCCTGCAACCGGAGTTACCATGCGGTCCACCTTTCCTGCAGAAATATTTCCAATTCTTCCGGTAACGCTGGCTTTTACCGGCACTTCAATCCGCTGTGCTCCCTGGGACAGAACCGCATCCTCTGTGGTTGTATACATAATATTTCCCCCACCGGAAGAAGTGCATACCGTTCCTGTGGGAATGGGAATATCCTGCAAAGCCGGAGTGTTTTTTTGAAATGTCACTTTTCCTGCGGCGGCACCTGCTCCTTTTCTGGTTAAATCCCGCACCTGACCATGACGATCCAGATAAATCCCTGTGGCGGTCTGAGGGAACATCTGCTTTTTTTCTTCTTCCAAACGGTCATACAGTTTTGCAATTTCTCCGGCAACCAGCGCCATGCGGATCCCCAGGCTCCCGTCATCTGCGGGAACTTTACCAGTTTGCTCTGCAAAACTGTTTTTTATGGTTTCATAAATTTCGGACTGATCCACTGATTCATCTTCCTTCCCATTTCATTTTTATCGGCTCCACTGACTTGCAGAAATTTTTAAGGACTCAACAGAACCCTCCACCTTCAAATACACCGTCAGATACAGTGTTTCTGTCTCAAAGTCGGTTTCCTTTTGAACATTCAAAAGCTCTACCCCTTCCAGATCTTTCAATGCTTCGCTTACTACAGAATATAAGGTAAAGTCATCCGCCGAATGAATATCCAAATCCGCCAACTCGCTTCCCAATGAAGTATCATAAGGAAAACTCCCTTTTCTCATAGTCAAACGGATCATCGCCCGCTGTATCCGTTCATCCAGTCCGTCCACAAATTTCAAATCCCCGCAAAGATCCCAATGGGTATCCCCACAGCACAAATATTCATCCACCTGTATTCTCCCCTTTCTGCAGAATGGTCCCATCTGTACCGATCACCATGCCGTTGATCACCACAGTACCGTCCGATTTTAATTGAAGATAAGCTCCGCTTTTTGCACGAAAACCGATTTCCCCTTCTTTTCCCGATTTTGCCTGCGCGGTTCCCAGTACCACCACTTCTCCGCTGTCCAAAGTAAGCAGAATCACTGGATCCCCCTCGGCAGGAAATGCCTCCATTCCACAAGGCAGTACACAGCGAACTTGGCGGACACCTTCTTTTCCCAGTACATCCATCCGCTGTCCGGAAGAAGCGACCACCCCTTCTTCCGGCAAGGAAGGCTGGGATTTTTTTCGATATCGATTCATAATTTCTCTTTGCCTTTCTGCGATTTATGCTTCTTACTGTCACAAAACACTTTTATCCCAGAGCCGTACCCGGGTGAATATCCCGTCTGCATCCGCCTGAACCTGTACCCGGGATACATACAAGCTGGTTTTTACAAAATCCGTTTCCCACAACTGGGCTAGATCTCCTGCGCAAACGTCTAAAATTCCCGGTACTGTCAGTTCTGCCGACCAAAAATCCTGCTGCCGTTCTCTCAGTACAGTCTGGGCACCTTCTCTAATCTCACTACCCCACTCTTTCCCCGGATGATAGTACCGCACCCGGCGGATTCCCAAGGAATCCGCCAGTTCATTTTCGATCTGCCCTCCGTAATAGGCGGTTTTCTGCTGTGTCTGGGTGGTTTTTACATATAATCTGGAAATCATCCGGGTATTGTCCTGGGTGATTTCCAAATTTTGATAAGGAACTGCCTGTTGTCTTCGGTTGGAGAAAATGACTTCTCTGCCGGAATAAGGATCTAAAGAAAGGTAATTTTCCCGATCCAGATAAGGGAGCTTTCCAAATGCTCTTTGACAGAATAAAGTAACCACATCCCAGTGGGAGGAACCTTTGGAAATCAAAAAATCCGGTAAAATCGCATGGGCGGTCATCCTGTGTCCGCAAACACCAAAAGGAAGCAGATGATCCGCAAACAGCTGACCTGCTGTAAAAAAGGAAGCTGTCTGAGGTCTTGCTTCATTGTCTAAAAGCCATGCCCCCCGCTGACTTCGGCAAATTAGCTGACAATAACTTCCCTTGATCCCCCGGATGATTTTCTGCTGATCCACAATTCCCTCAAAAAAGGTTCGTCCTTGGCTTTTTGCAGTTACAGATACAATGGGATCATCTCCCACAGAATCCAGCACTGTGATTTTTAGAATGTCCGCCGGTGTAAAACGGTTATTTTCATAAAAAAACTCCAAAACCGAAGAAAAACCCACTGTCTTTCCGGATTTATTGGTTCCGTATACCATCAGTTCAGCCATACAATGGTTCCCTCCGTCAAATCATTTCCACTGAGTCCGGGATTTTTCTGAATCAGCTGAGAAAGGCTCTTTCCGTACCGAGCTGCAATGGCAGACAGGGTATCTCCTTTTTGAGCAACACACCATTCACCGGCATGAGAAGTTTCATTTTTTTCGCAGTCTTCCCGAAATACAAACCGATAGCTGAGCATTTTGGGTCCTGCCCTACCTGTCACGGCAAACTCTTCAAAATAGCAGTAAAAAGGGCGAATACCAGGAAAACAGAATAAACCGCTGCCCTCTGACAAAAATAACTGGTACAATGTTTCGTACTGCTGAGATAAATTTTCCCCAAATAACTCTCCTTCTCCGGCAATCACCCGGGGATAAAACCCCAGATCCTGCCCTCTGGCAGCCAATCCAGGCAACAGAAAATGCTGAAGATTCCGTTTTCGCTCAATGGAAAACTGCCGGGGCAGATAAGAAAACTCATGTCCTTTAAACCGAAATTTTCCTAAATCCTGCTGCATACTCATTCCTCCTCATCCAAATTGTGAATGGAGCGGAGAAATTCCTGCTTTTCATACTGTTCCAGCCACCGAGCATTTTGCCGCTCTGTCCGAAACAGTTGAGGGGCATCCTTTGAAAACTGCGGCTCCGGCAGCGGAGAAGCTTTTTCTGACTTGATCACAGGGATAGATACCCGGTCGGTTCTTCCTTTTAAAATTCTTTGTACACTTTCCTCAAATATTTTCACCCTGCTTCACCTGCCTTTCAAAGCTTTCATTTTGTTCCGCTTCCCAATATTTCTGATTTCCCTGATGCAAACGGCAGTATTCCTCATAAAAATCTGCCAGCTGATCTAATGTAAGCTGACACAGCACTTCCCGAGGAGAAGAAAATTTTCTCACATTCCCCTCATAAATAGAAAAATATCCCAACGCACCGTATTCATAGACCGCTTTTACCAGTTCGGCATTGCTGTCCTCCACCAGCATTTCACGTTCCAGCTCTTCTGCACAGCGGATACATTCTAAGGTTTCCAGTACAGATAAAGGCTTAATTACCCAATTTTCTGATAATTTCATCTTCATCCCCCTATTCCAGTACCATACGCCGGCTGGCTGTCAATACCGCAGTTTCCACACAGGGTACTCCCAATGAACCGGTCTCCTGAATCTGCGTCCACTGACATCCGGAATACACAATACGCCGGTCCGGTTTGACTACAACCAGATTAAAGTCGGACAGAGAATAAAAATCAATGCCGTCTCCAAAAGAATTTTTCATCGGAACAATTCGGCTCAGCTCAATGGTATAGGTCATTTTCCCACCAATGGCCGCCACAGGGGTCTCGTTTCCAAATTCTTCAATTACCGCTGTGGTTCTTTCGGCTTTCAGCCGATACCCCTGTACTACTGCAATTTTCTTTCCGTCTGCTTCCAGATAAATATCCCGGCTGGTAGGAATTTTTAAGTTTTCCACCCAATCCCCTCCTCTTTATACATGAATCTGAGCCGTCAGATAAATCTGATTCAGTCCCTGACGAACCGTAAAGTTTACCTCTACAACACAGACCGTTCGGTCATCCTCTTTCAGATAGACATTGGGAACACCGTAATCGGAAATCAGTCCCTGCTGTTTAAAATCCTCCAGCCGGCTGGCAGTCATAGACTGGATTCCGTCCAGCGAAGCGGTACTGTTGTCAGAAGACGTCAAAAGCTGCTGCAGTACCTGCCGCAGCCCCGGCACCACCTGATCTAAAATCAGCACTGAGCTGATATTGCGGTATGTACGGTCATTGAGTCCTGATTCATTTTTGGTATGGGTAGTCATTCCACGTACCAGCATCACTGCGTCAGAAGCCGGTTCCAATAAACAGATTCCCACTTGCATCAGCTGTTCCTGCTGCTCACGACTGAGCTGTTGGGACAGGATAAAATCCCCCTCTGCCAGTTCTCCGTTTAAATTACTGTAAGGGCGATGTTCCCGGCAAATCATACTTCCCAGCAGTACCGGAGACAAATTCCCTGCTCCCTGAGAACTGGCAGCCGCCGGATATGCAACACAAATCCGTTTGTGGTTCATTCGAACCGCTTTTTGCTCTGCCTGTTCCCAATCAGAACTTCCCAATACTGCTATCCGTTCCCGCCCTTCCGCCTCCATAGCATCCAGTTTGGTTTTTAAAAATGTTTCCAGCTCCTGATCTTCCCTGTCGGTACATACTGCGTATACTTCAGGAACCTCCAACAACTGATTCAGCGCCGCCTCATAGCCGCTTTCATCTTCTGTTGCAGGAGAAACCGCATACAGTTTTCCCACTCCGTTTTGAAGCGCCGCAATAATCATCCGGGTCATGGGCGCCGCCCCGTCCAAAGGGCCAAACAATTCCTGTGCCTGCCCCTGTGAAGTAATTTTTTGTACGGAAAGCTGGGGAATCTGACTTGCGCTTACAATCCCCAATCCCCGTTCCCCCTCCCCGGCACCGTAGGCCGACACAGTATAACTGGTATAAATTCCAGGCCGCATGGTCTCAAGCATCATCCATCATTCCTTTCTTGTTGATCTTTGCTATTTTTATATCACACAGATTACTCCGCACAATCTGCCCTTAGTTCAATTTGCTCAATGGCAGCCAGTTCTTCTTCCCGGAATAAAATCAGCTCCGCCTGTACAGTGATTTCCAGAAAAAACGCTTGAATCTCTTCCCGGAAACTCAGCTCCCCGCACTGCATGGAAAGAAAAGCTGTATCCGGATCCTTCTGCAAACCATCAAATATTTTGAGAAGATATTCATCCGCACCCTGCCCTCCGGTATGCGCTGGCAGCTGCAGCGCCAGACTGAACACCACTTTTCCCAAGGTTCCCCGAACCTGGTTTGTCTGCCCTCCATTCACTTCAAACCCCAAATGATCACCAAACCCCTGGGGAACTGACTGCACTTCCTTAATGGTCACGTTCATCAAAGGTTTTTCCAGTTCTCCGAAATACTGAGCATTGCGGTAACCATCCAATACTTGTACCCCGCTCAATTCCCGAGCAAGGCAGGAAACCAGCGATGCTTTCATATCCATAATAGAACTGCTTCCGGTCACGGAATCACCTCCTTCAGTTCATAAGCATAAGCTCTGCGGTAAAAGGCTTCCCCGTCTAAAAAATAATCCTCCGCATCCGCAATTTGCAGTTTTTTCCCTTCCATCTCCAACCGGGCGTGCTTCACAATCATCTCCTCACCGGGCATAGCAATCAGCACATATTCCCGTTTTGGGACAAATCCCACCTTCGCATAGGTCACATTGGGGAAACGCACCGAAAGATCCCGCACCGGAGCCAGTACACCGAATGCAGTTTTTCCGTCCTCACCGAAAATCACAGAGCCATACTGCTTTAAAAAGTGATGCAATACCTGTTTTTGGGTCATCCGTTACCATTCCTCCCTTTTTCTTTTTTCGCCTGTATTTCAAGTTGCCAAAAAGACAAAATCCGTATCTTTCCACAGTCCCTGACACATGCGGATCAATTCCTGCCGCATTTGTTTTGCCTGAGTGATTTTCCGCTGTCTCCCTGCCTCAATGCTGACATCCATAACACTGACTTTATCTGCTCCGTTATCGTAAAACATCAAATACCAGCAATAGGCATTGGCCGCCGCCAATTCTTCCAAAGCAGATTCATATCCGGAAATAGAAACATCCTTCATTAAATTCTGCTCTACCTCCTGCTTTCCCAGCTGCACTAACGATTCATAAGGGGGACACTCCTCCAGTGTAATTCCCGCCAACCTGCAAAACTCTTCCCGGATTTTTTCCAACTCCAATATGCTAACCACCTCTTTCTTGCCAAACCCCAACATCCAAAACCGGGTGCGGACCATATCCGACCCGCACAGGTTTTGAACTGTGATCCGGTTTTGTCCTGTTTTTATTTAGATGTAGTCATCACTTTAGAAGCATCTGCAAAAATTTTAGCAAATCCTGCAATAGAGGTAATGGCTGCCCGTTCCAGCTGACGGTCAATCAGTTTGTCATATTCCACCATCACATCTCCGGCTGTCACCATTTCCAGAGCACAGTTTTTGTCTAACGCCACCAGGGTATTGGCAGGAACCACACTGCTCTTGTAAAGATTGGCGCCCAAAGGGGTAGCAAGCCGTCCGGTTGCTTGGAAATTCAGCCCAGTATTGGGGTTTTTAAATTCTTCCAATTCCAGCAGTTTTACCATCGCATTGGCATCTGCCAGCAGGGTATTCATTTCATAGTCTTCAAAACGGTTCCACAGGTTAATCAAATCCGCATAGGCAAAGGTTTCTCCGGTCAGGGCAACCGATTCTGCCGGGTTGTCGTTTCCGTCCCCTTTCACCAAAACGTTCACCGCATCCCGCAGCTGCTGTTTTGCAATCTGAGCGCCGATCTGATTCAGGGTAACGGTAAACAAATCCAGTTTCTGAAAACGAATTGCTTCATAGGATGCTACCAACATACGGCCCCGCTTATAGAGCTTCACCAAATTTTCTTTGGTCTTTACTTCGGTAACAGGAATTTCAGCTCCTTCTGCCACCGCTTTCAGTTCTTTTGCATCTTCTGCTGCTCCGGAAGTAATAGAGCGATAGTCCATGGAGTCAATATACGTTTTGCTGGCAATGATCTGGTTTAAAATTTCCTGATTTCTGGTTCCGTTTTCCACTGCCCGCTTTACATATTCCGGAAACAGCGCCGCAGAGGTGGAGGTGCTGAAAAACTTTTCCACCGGGTCGGATTTTGTTCCCGCTACTTTAATGTCAAACCGTTTCAGCTGGCGTTCAAAGGCATCCAGCCCTTCCAGAGGAGTATTGCGGTAATTTTCGCTGGGATCCAGTTCCTCCAACACCTGACTAAATGATTTTCCGGTAATGCCGTACATACCCTTTTCCAATTTCAGATTATCGTATCTCATTGTTTTGACTCCTTTCCTTACAGTACCACAAATGCGGTTTTTGCCCCGGTATCCACACTGACCACCAGATGAAGGGCGCCTGCGGTTCCCTTAGCTACCCCGTTTTCACTGGTCGCTTTCAGCATCTGATACCCCGGGGTTAATGTTTCATCTGTACAGGTCATTTCTACCCCGCCTTTTACCTGAATTCCTGCGTAATCTCCGTTACGGCTGACACAAATACCAATGGGTTCCGCCTCGGCAGTGGCTTTTTTCACCTGGAAATGACCGTCCATCATCACCAGGTCACCCAATGCTGCATCGGTGGTTTTCATGGTTACCACAACTGCACCGATTCCGTTTACACTCAATTCCATTCCGATTCCTCCTTGTTTTTTACAGCTTAAAATGCTGATTTTCTTCCTGTCCTTTTTCTTCCTTCTGACTCATTCCGACCGCCAGCTGAACCCCAGACGGATCCTGCGCGGAAAGCTTTTTCTCATAGTAGGCTTCATACGCTTTTAATTCGGTGTGAGATAATTTCTCCGCCACAGAAGAAAGAATCCGGCTGTCCATGTCATTTCCGCTTAAAAACGCCAGACGGATGACCTTGGCTTTCAGCTCCTCCAAATAGTGGTCTCCCCATGTAGCTTTTTGCTCCATCAGACGAATCTGCCGCTCCAGTTCCAGCGCTTCTGCTCCGGATAATTGGGTTGGCTCTCCCCGGCAAAACACTTTGCGCAGCTGGGAAAAGGATCGCTCCGACCCGCCGCCATACTTCTTGGTAACTCCGGCATTTCTCTGAGACGGTACTGCCACAAAGCTCCATTCATAAGCATCGTCCGGCTGTGACAAAATGGTATAGCACCGTTTTCCACCGTATTCTCTGCCATTTACATGACCGCATCCTTCTCCGCGCCGATCTGCCCCACAGATGGAACAAACTGCGCTGCGCACACTGCACCCTACACTCACTTCCTTTTTAATTCCGCCATCAATTTCTAAAATCAGCGAGCGGTTGTGTTCTCCCCGCACCATATAGGCCTTTGCCTTTAAACAGGTATACGGGTCTCCCAAACTGGTAAACCGAACTGGATCCTGCTCCACATGGGCTTCAAAAATTCTGGCAGTTTGATTTTCCCCTTTAGGGTCATGGTCAAAAATCCCGGTTTTTCCCACAAACAGTTTTGCCAGTTCATGCAGCGCTTCTACTGTAAAGCACTCTCCGTCACGGTCTACTTCGTTGTCGCATAATATCATCTGAAAGGTATATACTTCCTCTGGGCTCAGTTCCCGTCGAGTGTATTGGTTGATTTTTTCCAGATCATTCGGCTGGCAGCTCTTGCTTACCAGCACTTCTCCTGTTTTCATTCTGCTGCTTTTTCCTCCTTTTCCTGTTTTGGAACACTGCTTTCCAAGGATGTCGGTTGTTTTGTATCAACAAGCTTCTGCTCAATTTCTTTTGCCCTTGCCAGATAATACCTTGCCTGTGCGGATTCCACCTCATCTTTCAGATTAATGGTGTTCCACTCCACGCTGGGTTCTTCCCAAATTCCCTGCAAGCGGAAAAAGGTATCACAGATTTTTAAAATTACCGGCGTCATCAATCTCCGATAAAACTCCAGCTCCGTGGTTAAAATATCGGTCTGCTGTTTACTCATCCGTTCGGTGGTGGACCAGGAAAGCCCCAGCAAAAAAGGCGGAATGGAAAGCTTTGAAACAATTTGTTCCAGCATCTGCCGAACCGGAATCTGAGTATCAATCATTTGGCTGTCCGCCCCAATGACCTTAATGTCCACATCCCCCACGGTGATAAAATCCTTCACCTTTCCGGCTGCGCCGGCGCTCATCCCTTCACTCCATTCTCTGGCGATTAGCTGTGCCCGCTCTTTGGCATAGGCCTGGGACACTCCGTCTCTAGGCGGCTTATAGGTCACCGCGTACCGAATGTTTCCAATTCGGTCAAAATTCTGTCCGATGGAATGGTAAATCTTAAATAATATTCCGGTGACAAAAGGCAGACTTCTTAAAAGGGATACTCCCTGGCATTCTCCCGCTTTGGGATTCAGGGCAGTGAACAAAATCAGGTTAGGATTTGCCACTTTGGTTCTCTGTCCATATCCCCGGGTATAAAACTCCACTTCCAGGGGATTTTGACCCTGATGAATCTCAACCTGCTCCAAAGAAGCCAGGTAAAGCCCCGCAATCCGCCGCTTGTCCCGGGTCAGCACAATTTCCCCCACAGAATTTCCGTAAGTCAGCAGGTGATCCAGATAACCTGCCATAAACTGCTCCAAACCTTTTCCGCTGCCGCCCACCTGCACCTGCTGCAAAAATTGATCCAGCAGTTTTTGGGTATCCGGATTGGAACAGACTACCCGAAATCCTCCGGACAGCCGCACAATTTTCTGGATGGCAGAATCCACTAAGGGTACCCCTTCCCGGATGGCTTCATAGAGCTTTACTTCCGGATTGGAAAGGGGAATGTATCCGTCCATCACCGAAAAGGGATGGGCACTTTCCCGCTGAGCCTGATAAAGGGTTTGCGGCGACTGTTTTTTCTTCCAAAATTTCAGCGTCATGTTGCGATTACGTTCTCCTTTCTGCACTCAGGACAAAGAACCCATCTTCCTGTCCCAGTACGGTATTGACAAAATACCGGATATCGTCCATAGCATGGTCGTGTTCCTTTTTTGGGATATCCCCTTTTTCCCCGTCCTCCCACACATATTGGGAAAACTCCCGCAGGGTATCCCGGCAGCTTTGGTGGAATTTCAGGGTACCTTGTTGCAGCTGGTCACTTACCTTTCGAATACCGGTAAGCACATCGTTTTTGGCGGGGATCACGGCAAATTTTCCGTGGCGGCGGATACATTCCATAAAGCTTGCAGCAGAAGGATCGGCAATTACTGCGGTGATGGGATGTCCATCGGCCAGCAGCTCTAATTCCCGATAATATTCCTCATCGGTTTTTTGCCGATGTTCTTTCCGGGAATCATAATAATACTCGGACACCCGTACCCAAACGCCGTTTTCTTCTGTCCACAGTCCCATGGAAGTAGGGTTTACCGTACCGTAGTCACAGGAAATATACCATTTTTCTCCTTCCGGTCTATGAGAAACAACATGTTTTGCCTGAGAAAACATGGGGTACACCAGTCCGGATGCATTGACCCATTTCCCCAGTACAAACCGGTCATAAAAGGTACCGGAATACAGGGATTCATACCGTCTGCGGATCGCTTCGGACAATGAGGGGTTGTCCTCCATGGTAAAGTGCAGATACAAGGTATTTTTCTGTTCTGCTTTTTGGATCCACTCCTGATAAAACCAGTGCCCCGGATAAGAGGGATTGCAGTTAAACCAAATACGGGAACCGGAAGCCGAACAACGAGCAATGGCCTGCTCTACAAAGCTGCGGGGCATGAGCACCACTTCGTCCAGCAAAACACCGCTGAGGGTGATCCCCTGGATCAAGGCGGCGGAACCTTCATCTTTTCCCCAAAACAGGTAAAACCGGTTGCACCGTTCCCCTGCCCAGATATCCAGATAATTTTTGCTGACCTTCTCCTCATACCGAAAGCCCAGCTGTGTCATCATCTCTTTCAGCGGTTCTAGAAGGTTTCGCCTCAAAGAGGTGACTGTTTTGGCACAAAGACCAAAAGCCGCATTTTCAAAACTGGCCATAGACCACAATAAAAAGGAAAGGGACATACAGCTGCTTTTTCCGCTTCGCACTGCTCCGTCACAGATAATGGCATCCTTTTGATGGTAAGGACTTCCCTTGCACCACCAGCTGATCACAGTGTACTGTTTTGGGGAGAATTCCCGAATGTTCATACTTCCCCGCTGTCCTTCCTGTGGATATCTTCAGTGACTTTTTCATTTCCTGCTGCCAGTGCTTCATACACCCTTTGCAGGGAATTTTCCCCGCTCTGTTCTCTGGTCAGTTCCAGCAGTTTTTCCAGTGCTTCCATTCGGCTGCAAAAACGCAGTTCCACACTGTTGTCTTTGTTCCGTTTCATTTCGCTGACAGAAAACAGATCCAGCTGGTTGATATCGCCCTCTTCCTTTTGAAACAGCAGTTTTGCACAGTCATTGATGCTGCCAAATGCAATCCGCATCAGCCCCGCAATGACAGAACTTCGAATCTGGTCAGTTCCCCACTGTTTGTCCAGCACATTCAGTTTTTTCTGTACAGACCTTTTCTGCAGCAGGTTCATTGCTGCTCCGGCACACTGCTCCGACGGATATCCGGCTGCCATGGCCGCCTCTCTGCCATTTCGCATCCAATGATAAAACCAGCAAAAGCGTTCTTCCTGTTCTTCCACTTGCATGCCTCCTCCATTTGGTATTTTGTAAGGTGCTTTTTGAAAAGCCCCTTCACTATTCCCTCAAAAACCGGGAAAAATTGCACCCAAACGTGCAACAAACTGAAAAATTTTCAAAAAAATTATGGGGACAGTAACTGTGTCCCCATATTTCTGTAAATAGAACAAAAATAGGTTTTCTTCTATCTCTTTCTCTTCCATAAAATACCGTTTACTTACAGAGATTTCTCATCCGGCTATTTCCCGACAAAAAGCGAAAAAAGAATCCTTCTGCGCCGTTTTTTCCTCATAGGGGTTGCGACAAAATTTTCAGAAGGATTTTTGTATACTGTATTTGGAAGATTATACTATTTGTAGAAATACTGTTCCCAACCCATTTTGCAGGGATTCCTGCAAGCAATCCCATTCGCATGTACACAGGAACAGTTTTTCTCCAAAACAAAACATCAGAAAGGACGTGTTGATGAATGAAAACACAAGCTGTTTTGCAGCAGCAAACTGCATCAGCGGACAAGGTTCTCATGGTAAAAACAGCAGTGTGCGCGGCATTCTCCTTCCTGCTTTGCCGCTCTCAGCTGCTGGGAAGTATGGCGCCGTTTGGCGTTTCGTTTGCCGTTTCCATGCCGTTTCGCCTGTCGTGGATTATGGCATTAGGAAGCAGTCTCGGGTATGTCAGTCTGGGACTTCAGGAAAATCACCTGATCTACCTGGCATCCCTGGCACTGGCTATGGCGCAAAAACTGATAATCCATAAATTAAAACCCTTGCAAAAATGGGAAACCCACCCCGCTGTTTGTTCTCTCTCGGTACTCCTGGCCTTTTTGTTATCCAATGGTTTAGCCAATGTTGCCCTTCAATTTTCCGCTTCCAACTGGGGGCTTCAAATTTGCGAATCGATGCTGGCTTGCGGAGTTACCGCTTTTTGTTCTTTTGCAAGCAACGCCTTTTTTTCCATCCATGATCTGCGAAAATACAATTCTGTGGAACTGTCCAGCACCATTATTTTGTTTCTTTTGGGCATTATTGCACTCATGTCCTTTCAGCCTCTGGGATTTTCCTTTGGGATTATCGCTGCATCTGCCAGTGTTCTCATCGCTGCAGAAAAATTCGGCGCAGTAGGCGCTTCTGCCTGCGGAGTAATTCTGGCTATTGGAATCAATCTTTACAGTACCGAGTATCTTTCTATCTGTTCTATCCTGGTAGCAGCAGCTTTTTTTGCCGGCATGTTCCGTCCGGTAGGTCGGGTGACGCAGGCAGCAGTATTTTTATCTATTTCATTGTTTGGAGCATTTATTGTAGGAATGAGTCTGTCTATGCTGTTTTTGCAGATGGACATTCTGCTGGGCTGCGGCGTTTATTTTCTAATTCCCAAACGTTGGCTGTCCGTATTTGATTTTGTTCAAATTCAATCCCAATCGGATCAGAGCATGAAAGATAATATTGGCGCACGGCTGGATTTTGCTGCTCAGACCATTGCGGATTTGCAGCATTCTATTGAACAGGTCTCTCAAAAACTCAATTCCATGGATACTGATCCTGTAGAAACTGTATGTCAGCGAACCGTCAATTATGTATGCAGAAATTGCGGCCTCAATCTGTTTTGCTGGGATGAGCAGTACAATACCACAGCGGATCAATTTTCCCATATGCTGGAACATCTTAAACAACATAAAACCATTGTGCCGGAACAAATTGATGAGTTTGGGCTGCTGTGCTGTAAAAAGAACCTGCTTTGCCAGAAAATGAATCAGTATTACCAAGAATATGACGCGGCTCAAACTGCCAAACTCCGCATTTCTGAAGTACGCAATCTGGCGGTGGAACAGCTGTCAGGAGTTTCTCAAATGCTTTGGGAGGTCAGCGACGAACTGACTGATATGCAGCAAAACGACCCTGCACTGGCTCATACAGCATCTGAGATTTTCACCGCTTTGGCCGTTCCTCCCAACCATGTATTCTGCACCATCAATCGATTCGGCCGCCTGGAAATTGATTTTTATACTCTCACTGGAACCCAATTTGATCCCGTCGAACTCCAACAGGCTCTGTCCCACGGAATGAAACGGGATTTGGCAGAACCATCCATTTCCACTGTGAATAACAAAGTGCGCATTTCCTTTTATGAAAAAGCGAATTTTACCACAGAATACAGTGTATGCCAGGTTCCCAGTACCACTACCCAGTCTCTTCCCTCCAAACAAGCCAGAAAGATCTGCGGAGACAGCTATGAATACTTCCCAGATAACCGAGGAAATGCCTATTTTATCCTCAGCGACGGCATGGGCTGTGGAAAGCGGGCAGCATTGGACAGCACCATGACCTGCTCTATGGTACTCAAACTCATTAAAGCTGGGTTTGGCATGGACTCTGTTATAAAATTTGTCAATTCTTCACTTCAGGCAAAATCCACCGATGAGTCCTTGTCCACCATCGATCTGTTAAAAATCGATCTTTATACTGGACAAGCAGAATTTTACAAAGCAGGCAGTGCGGCTTCTCTGGTAAAAGTAGATAATGTAGTAAGTGAAATTAAAAGCAATTCGCTTCCTGTAGGAATTCTCCATGGAGTAGAATTTGACAAACAAACGCTAACCCTGCATCCAGGGGATCGGATTGTCATGTTTTCCGACGGTGTTCCTGCCTCTGGAGAACGAGTCATCCGACAAACATTCCAGCGCTATTCCTCACTTCCTTCTCAGGAATTGGCGGATAAACTCTGTGAAGCTGCTCTTCTGGCCAGCGGCGACGAACCTCATGACGATTTGACTGTGTTCGCCATCGAAGTAAAAGACGGCATTTCATCTTAAAAGAATCTCTCTCATATATCACAAAGAGCGTTCACTGCTATAGCAGTGAACGCTCTTTCACATCTCACTTTTTGTGTTTTCTGTTTATTCAGATCATGGATAATTCCATTTTCCCAAACGAGGTCCTGGATATTCCTGCGGAACCTCTCCAGGAATGACCGGCATAATGGGATCCGGCTGTGCAGTTTCGGAAATCGTATCGTTTTCCTGTCCTGTCTGCCTGCCTCCATAATGGATTGGGAAAGTAATGGTGACTTTAAACTGGTCCCCGTCAATGGCCAAATCAAAAAATCCTCCGCAGGCCAGCGTAAAGCTCTTGGCAATGGAAAGTCCCAGTCCGCTTCCTTCAGTTGTTCTCGCTTTGTCACCTCGGGCAAACCGTTCTAAAATTTCTTCTTCTGTAAAATCCATCTCATAAGCAGCCGTATTTTTAACGGTAAATACCGCCTGAGAAGCATCTCGAGTCAGCTGAATAAAAATCCGTGTCCCCTTCATGGAGTATTTCAGCGCATTGTCAATCACATTTTGAAACACACGGTACATCTTTTTCCCATCGGTAAAAATGGGAACCGGTGGATCTGTAATATTAGTCTTCACAATCTGACCAGATTCCTCAATACGGTCGGACATATCTGCCAGCGTCTGTACTGCCAATTTGGACATATCCAACTCTTCCTGCACCAGTTCACTGCTTCCGCTGGTTGCCTTCGCCAAATCGAATAAGTCAGAAACAATGTTTTTTAACCGGTAAGATTTTTGATTCAAAATCATTACATAGTCCCTGGCTTCCGGAGACAAGGTCTCGTCTTTTGACAGCAAATCCACATAACTAATAATGGAAGTCAGCGGTGTTTTTAAATCATGTGACACATTGGTCACCAGTTCAATTTTCATCCGCTCACTTTTAATCCGGTCTTCCACGCTTTTTTGCAGCCCATTACTGATACCAGCTAATTTTCTGGAAGTTTCAAATAAGGGAGAATACACTGGTATTTTAGGGGAATACCCCAAATTTCCTTTTTGCACTTCGTCGATTTGTTCGGCTAGTTTTCCAATGGTTTCGTTCACTTGATTATATCCTCTGACATACCACAAAGTCATAGGAATATACACTGAAATTCCAATGAGCAGCAGTAGACAAACACCTCCGGTAGCTCCTGTCAGAGCTACAATAAAAAGCAGTGCCAAAAACCCAAATACGCTTCCTGCATAAATGGACTGGCGCAAAAACATCTGACGCTGAAAAGAATATTTTTTAAATCGGCTGTCATCGGTCAGTTCTTTCCAGAGTACTTTGATTTTTTCCCAAACTTTTAAACAAAAATTTTGAATCTGTGTGGAAAAGCGGTAGCACAGCCATCGCTTGCTTTTTCCCTTAATCTGACGAATTACGGACAAATAAAAAATCATCATCACTGGCATGAGAATCAAAGTCAGAATTGTAGCAAATACCGCCCCGACCCAAAAAATTTCTAGATCATAAATGTGTTCTATTTTTCGATGAACCATTCCTACATTAATAAGCAGTAAAAGTCCTACGATTCCAATTTCAATCTCGCCGGGAATTCTATCAATATGATATTCATGAATCTCCCGGCTTTTCCGGTTCCTTCCTGTTACAACAGCAGACAATAGCGCAAATAAAAAGGCAGCGCCCACTAAAATAGAACCGCCCACATACAATGCGCCATAGTCATAAACACCATAGTAATACGTTTCTGCGTAATAATAACTAAGACACCCTGCCGCCCCTACTCCGCAGCAGACCGTGCACACATAAAATAATACCCGAAAAAAAGTGCAGTAAAGCAAACTCTGCTTATTTTTTTGTTTTTTTCTTGAGAGATCTGCCTTTCCTTCTAAATTGATTTCTGGTTGATCAATATTGGAAGCGGATTCTTCTGTGATATTTTCCTGCACAGCATACGGTTCCATAGCAATCTCCTTTCCCCACATTTTAATTTATGGTTTTTCAATTTTATATCCAATTCCCCATACTACTTTCAAATAGCGGGGATTTTTGGGATCAATTTCAATTTTTTCACGAATATGCCGAATGTGTACCATTACCGTATTTTCCACAGAATAAGCATCTTCGTTCCATACCCGGCGGTAAATATCCTCTGCAGAAAAGACACGCCCCGCATTCATCATCAAGAGCTCCAGGATTTTATATTCGGTAGCTGTCATCTTAACTGGTTCTCCATCCACAGAAATCTGCTTAGCATCCCGATCCAGACTCAACCCGCCGATTTCCACATTTCCTTCCTGAACGGCCTTCTGCATATCCCCCAAATGCATGTATCTTCTAAGCTGTGAGCGCACTCTGGCTACCAGTTCAGTGGGGTTAAACGGTTTTGTCACATAATCGTCTGCTCCCATAGATAACCCTAATACTTTATCACTGTCTTCTGTTTTCGCTGACAAAATAATAATGGGAATATTTTTGCTTTCCCGAATCTTCATTGTAGCAGATAACCCGTCAAGTTTAGGCATCATAACATCCAAAATCAAAAGCTGAACACTTTGTGTCATGAGCACATCAATGGCTTCTAACCCATTATATGCTTTTAATACCTTTAATCCTTCCATTTCCAATAATTTAGCAATTGCTCTAACAATTTCTCTGTCATCATCCACTACTAAAACGGTTGGCGTATCCATGTCATAATTCTCCTTTATATAACAACAATTGATCATGCGCTTTTATTTACAGTTACCATTATAGTATACCCAAGCTAAATTTAACAGATAAAATTCTTAAAAAACTCTTAATGCGTCAAACCCTATTTAAAATAATGTCAAAAGGCATTATTGAACACAAATTAATTATCAAAACTATATGGAGGTTTGATTATGATGAAAGCAAACAAAAAAGTTATGGCTGCTTTATTAGCTGCTATGATGACTGTATCTGCTGGCGCTGCTGTTGTTAACGCTGCTGAAATCGTTGCAGGTCCTGGCTCTACTACAGTTACTACTACTACTGGTAAATGGTATCGTGAACCTGTAAAAGTAGGAAACAATTGGGTTTATAGATATTCTTATCAGAACTCTGATGGTACTTTTGCAAAAGCACAATGGAAACTGCTTGATGGCAAATGGTATTTCTTTGATGATCAGGGATATGCATTGAGTGAAGAATATAATACCAATAATGGTTTGGTAGATGGTACACGTTTAGGTTATGATGCAAAATATGGATATACTTTCCGCTTTGATAAAAATTGCGCAATGGTAACTGGCTGGTATCAGAGAACTGATAGTGCATCTGACCCTACTGCAACTGTTAGCAACGGTTGGGAATTTTATGATTACAATACTGGTACTAGAAAAACTGGATGGATTAAAGACGGCGCTAACTGGTTCTTTATCACTGATGGAAGAAATGTATTTGATGATGATAAAGTACAAGTAAAAGGCACTGGTGAATTATTAATGAACGGTACCTATATGATCGATGGTGTATGGTATACTTTTGCTGCTAATGGTGTAATGCAGAACCAAGGTCAAGGCTGGGTTAAAGATGGTGATAATTGGTACTGGGTACAGGAAGATGGTTCTAGATTCCATGGTATTACTACAGTAAAAGATGGTACTGGTTATATTTACGATTCTAATAGCTGGAAATTAATCAATGGTAAATACTATTTGTTTAATGATAAAAATTTGGGCGGAGAAATGTTAACTGGTTGGCAGAGAGCTTTCACAGATGCTAACAAAACAGATAACAAGTGGTATTACATGACTGCTAACGGTGATTGTGTACTGAATAGTTGGATTAAAATCGGTAACGATTGGTATCTGACCAACGCTTCCGGTGAAATGGTAACTGGTTGGGCTGTTAGAGGTGGCAAAACCTACTATCTTAACGAAACTGCTGACGCTAATGGCAACTTGGGCGTTATGATGACCGGTACTGTCAAAATTGGTGCTAATAACTATACCTTTGATGCTTCTGGTGCTTTGGTTTCTATTAATGGTCAAAAAGTTGATTCTGGTGTAATCCCACAGTAATTTAAAAATTAAATTGCTATCTTTCCCCTCCCATTTGGGAGGGGATTTCTTTTTATCACAGTTTTATCGCTGCACACATTATTTTGTTCTTAAAAATATAAATTATGTGCATAAAAAACCCCTTTCCAAAATGGAAAGGGGTTTTTGCTGTCTTAAAATTACAGAGTAGGAATTGTACCTGGATTTACAACCTGGTCGTTAATAGAAACTAAAGCACCAGAAGCATCAAATGTGCATTTGTTTCCTTTAATTGTTACAGTACCGGTTGCCATAGCACCGTAAGATAAGCCTACAACACCATTATTATCATTTAAGAAATAAGTTTTACCGCCTCTTACTGCCCAACCAGTTACCATTTCACCGGAAGCGTTGGTCAAATACCAGTCGCCATTAGACATCTGTACCCAGTTGTTCAGTACGCAATCACCATTAGCAGTGCAGTAATACCATTTTACTTCACCTTTGCTGTTTTGTGCTTTAATCCAACCAGTCAGCATTTCGCCTTTAGAATTGAAAACATAATATTTACCATTGATCAATTTCCAGCTATCAGAAGACTGTACACCAGTAGTTGGTTCTTTACCAGTAAATCTAGAACCATCTTCCTGAACCCAATACCAAGTATTGCCTTCTTTAACCCAGCCTTGACCCTGGTTAACCAGGACACCATTGTCAGCAAATGTGTAGGTTTTTTCAGTACCATATTCATCAACAAATGTATAAGTACCACCCATCAGCAAAGTACCTTTTGGCATGGTTTTAACTTGTTCACGACCATTTTCTTTGTATTTAACAACAGTATCAGCAAAAGTCATATAATACCAGTTAGCACCTTCTTTAATCCAACCAAACTGTTGTTTACCTGTAGATGGGCTATAGTATTCCCAGTTTCTAGCATCGCCATAAGTTGGATCAGTAGCATTAGAAGTTCTATACCAACCAGTAACCATTGCACAGTCTGCACCAAAACGATATACGCTTTCTAAATTTCCCAAAGGTAATTTAGTATTGCACAGTGCCATACTGTCGCTACCAAAATAGTACCATTTATCATTGATCAGCTGCCATTCATCTTTAGCCCACTGACCGTTGGATTTCAGGAAAGAATATTTAACAACAACGTTTCCTGCACCATCGATAGAATTGTTTGCATACCAAGTACCAGTAGAAGTAGTAGAGCTAGCAGTTGGACCTGTTACTGGTGTAGCCGCAGAAACAACAGCAGCGCCAGCAGATACAGTCATCATAGCAGCCAATAAAGCAGCCATAACTTTTTTGTTTGCTTTCATCATAATCAAACCTCCATATAGTTTTGATAATTAATTTGTGTTCAATAATGCCTTTTGACATTATTTTAAATAGGGTTTGACTTTGTTTGCACGCGTTACCCTTTTATAGTTTTTTCATATAAATTTTTTGAAATATAGTCTATCCGGAATTGCTATTACAGCGGTTTTGTAATACAATAATGATATATTACTCAATAATAAGGATGGTGTTTATGAAAGCGTTGACAGTTGCTCAAATGAAAATGGTAGAAAAAAATTCAGATGCGCTTGGCGTGTCTTATTTAGAGTTGATGGAAAATGCTGGTGTAGGAAGCGCCAGAAGAATTATTCAAAAATATCCTGTTTTAAATAAAAGTGTAACGATTCTCTGTGGAAGCGGAAATAATGGCGGAGATGGTTTTGTCATTGCCCGGAAACTGTATGAAAAAGGAGCCAATGTAACCGTTATTCTTTGCCAAGGAGAGCCCTCTACAAGGGATGCTTCCACAATGTATCAGAAAATCAAAGATTTAAATATAGATTTGCTGGATGCTGAACATGAGCTGACTTTGGCTTTGTTTAAAATAAAACAGGCAGATATTATCGTTGATACCCTGTTTGGGACTGGATTTCATGGAGAAATCACTGGAATCTCTGCTCAAATTATTGACAGGGCAAATCATTCCTTCGGCACGAAGGTTGCAGTGGATATTCCGTCTGGGATCAGTGGAGACAATGGAAAACATGCTGTTGTCTGGTTCCATGCTGATTGTACCTTGGCATTGGGAGCTTATAAAAAAGCCCATGAGATTTCTGAATCCAGGGAAAAGTGTGGCGAATTGGAACTGATTGATATTGGAATTCCGGACGAAGCCTATGATGGATTGGAGCTGGATGTTATTGATTTAAACCAGGCAATGATTCGTGCAATGCTTCCTGAACGGGATCCCGATTCTAATAAAGGAAGTTATGGAAAATTATTGAATATTGCCGGAAGCGTGGGAATGGGTGGAGCTGCATTAATGTGTACACAGGCAGCACTCCGTTCCGGTGCAGGTTTGGTAACTTTAGCTGCTCCTCGCTGCATTATTCAGAGCGGATTTCCTCATATTATGGAAGCAACCGGAATGCCTTTACCAGAATCTCCCGAAGGAACAATCAGTGAAAAATGCCGTTTTGATCTATCCGGCAAATTAAATCAAATGTCAGCCTGCGTATTAGGCTGCGGGTTGGGACAAAATGAGGGTGTCACTCGATTAGTTTCCCACCTGATTCAGGAAAGCCAAGTTCCTATGGTATTAGATGCAGATGGATTAAACAGTGTTGCGTCTGGAATAAATCCTGAGACTCAGTGCATAGATATCATTAAGGAAGCACAGTGTAATCTGATTTTAACCCCGCATCCAGGCGAAATGGCGCGTTTGACTGGTATGACAATCACTCAAATTCAGTCAAATCGAGTAAAAACCGCCCATGATTTTGCTGTAAAATATCAAGTGACGTTGGTATTAAAAGGACATAATACCATTGTTGCTCTTCCGGATGGAAGTGTTTACCGAAATCCTACCGGAAATGCAGGTATGGCAAGAGGCGGTTCCGGAGATATATTAGCTGGCATGATCGGAGCATTTTTGGCACAGGGATTTGGGGAGAGAAATGCTGCTTTGCTTGGAGTATATCTGCATGGATTAGCAGGCGATTTATGCGCTGAGCAATATACCCAGTATGCTATGACCGCAGGTGACCTTATTCGCTTTATTCCAGAAGCGTTTGAGCAGGTTTTATCCATGTAAATTCTGGGCTTCCTGTTTCAATGAAAAGCAGGAGGTTGTATGATGATCATTCATAAGCGTAAAATATTATTGGTGCTTGTTTTTCTTATTTTCATCACAGCATTTATCCTATTTTTATGTTTTCGCCCAATTTCTCAGTCGTCGGTTAACCAAAAGAGAAACACCCAATATCTGTCACAACCGTTTTCTGCATCTGCTTCGATTCATATGGGCGAAGTTTCCGCAGTTGCTGATATTAATCGTACCGCTGCAGATCAGTTTACTTTTTGCTTTCAGCAGCCATCTTCTTTGAACGGCTTAACGCTTGCATATTCTGCTAATATGGTAGGAATCTCCTATCATGGGATGAGTGTAAATACTTCGCAGGATTCTCTTTTGGCAAAAGGAATTGGTGCAGTGATTATGAAAACACTGGACGCAGCCGCCTCACAAAAAGGTATTAATATTGAACACGAAGATGGATTTCTCAGTTTGAATGGAACATCAGAGTATGGGCAATTTTGTGTGAAATTAGAAGAGGAAACGGGTGCTTTGTTGGAAATATCGATTCCCGAAATGGATTTGGAGTGTTGTTTTTCCAATGTAAATCAGTCTAAATCATAGCCAATTTAAAAAATGTCACCTCACAAAAATCAGCTTAATTAATCCAAAAGAAGGCCCAAAAATCTGCGAGAAATCATGATGGTCAAACCCTATTTAAAATAATGTCAAAAGGCATTATTGAACACAAATTAATTATCAAAACTATATGGAGGTTTGATTATGATGAAAGCAAACAAAAAAGTTATGGCTGCTTTATTGGCTGCTATGATGACTGTATCTGCTGGCGCTGCTGTTGTTAGTGCTGATCAGGCAGTTTCTAAACCTGGCGATCCAATTACCAGTGATTCTACTACTGCTACTGGTTGGCATGGTAAAAACATTAAATTAGGCGGAAAAACCGTAACTGCTTATTACTATAAAACTGGTAATAAAACTTATGCTTCTGGCTGGCAGTTAATTGATGGAAATTGGTATTACTTCGGTAAATACAGCGCTAGTAATGGCGGTGAATTATTAGTTAATACTAATGATACCCAGATCGGAAATGGAAAAGATGCAGCAGAACCACGTTATTTATTAACAGATACTGCTAAAAACATTAAATGTGCTGATGGTACTGCTTATGCTTTCCGTTTTGATAAAGAAGGTAAAATGGTAACTGGTTGGTATCAGAGAACTGACAGTACTTCTGATCCTACTCAAACTGCTGGAAACGGCTGGGAATATTATGACTATTCTACTGGTATTAGAAAATATGGTTGGATTAAAGATGGTGCTAACTGGTTCTTTATTACCGATGGTAGAAATGTATGGGATTCTAATAATGAAAAAGTAACTAAAAATGAACAGTTGTTGATGAATGGCACCTATATGATTGATGGTGTATGGTATACTTTTGCTGCTAACGGTGTAATGCAAAATCAAGGTCAAGGTTGGGTAAAAGAAGGAAATAACTGGTACTACATGGAAAATGGTGCTAGATTTAAAGGTAATGACTATGATCAGGATGCTGCAGGTAATACCGTTTATACAGCTAAAAGCTGGAAAGAAATTAATGGTAAATGGTATATTTTTGACAAAACTGGTAAAATGTTAACTGGCTGGAACAGAGCCTATACTGATAGTTCCAATAAAACTTTAAAATGGTATTACTGCACTGCTAATGGTGATCTTGTTATGAATAACTGGATTAAAACTGGAGATTATTGGTATCTGGTTAATCCATCTGGTGAAATGCTGACTGGCTGGCAGGTTAGAAATGGTAAAACATATTTCTTGAACACTGAAGCTAATCACTATGCTCCTTATGGTGGTATGGTAGTTGGTACTAATGTTCAGGTTGCAGCTAACGCATTTGCTAACTTTGATGCAAATGGTGCATTGGTTTCTATCGTTGATAAGAACGGTAATCCAACTGATATTCCAAAAGCATAAACTTAGTTTTATTTAATTAAAAAATCCTAGCTCCTTGAATAAGGAGCTAGGATTTTTTTACCACAACTTGTAAAATCACGAAAAAAACGTTATAATAAACTCTGTAAAAACAGAAGGGAGGATTTTGTCATGGTGTTAGCAGTTAATATTGGGAATTCCACCATTACCATGGGTGGGTTTGATCATGACCGTATTTATTTTACGGCATCTATCGAAACTCGAAAACATGCTACTTGGATTGACCATGTGATTGCTTTCAGACAAATTTTATCCCTTTATCAGGTTTCTCAAAGTGACATTTCCGGCGCTGCCATATCCAGTGTGGTTCCCGCAGTGACTGACGGAGTAAAGAAAGCGTTGGAACATTTGAAAATTCAAAACATTTTGACAGTTTCATCTGGTACAAAAACAGGTCTGAAAATTAAAAAGCAGAACAGTAATTTAGGAACAGATTTTGTTTGTATGGCTGTGGAAGTGATGCACAGTTATCCGCTTCCTTGCGTTCTGGTTTCTTTGGGAACAGCTACTACGTTCTGTGCTGTAGATGCAGAAGGATGTTTTTTAGGAACTTCAATTGCTCCAGGAATTGAACTTTCTCTTCAAGCATTGAAATCTTATACTTCCCGTCTTCCGGAAACAGAACTGGAAGCTCCCAAAAAACTGTTGGGCGGAAATACAGCTGATTCTATTAAATCAGGTTTGATTTATGGAACAGCCAGTATGGTGGACGGCATGTGTCAGCGCTATCAGGATGAGTGGGATACTCCTGCCGCTTGTGTAGTGACTGGACGGTATGCACCAGTGATTCTCCCCTATTGTCAAAAAGAATACCAATATGATGAAACGTTGCTGCTCAAAGGACTGTATCGGATTTACTGCCGGAATAGTATTCATTGAACGGGAAACCATGTTTTTATGAAATATTGCACTGTATCTGTTGACAACAGAGCAGGAGCGGGAGGTTATTGTCATGAAAACAAACGAAGTATCATCTGCTATGGGAAAACCCAGATATTCGGTTTTAACCATGGTGCAATTGGCGTTATTATCTGGGATCATTGTAATTCTAGCGCTGACACCTTTAGGAATGATTAATCTTGGGTTTATTAATGCTACCATTATTCATGTTCCAGTCATTATTGGTGCCATTTTGTTGGGACCAAAAGCGGGAGCTTTTTTAGGCGGTGTTTTTGGGTTGATCAGCTTAATTACCAATACGGTACGACCTAACATCAGTTCTTTTGTATTTAGTCCATTTTATTCTGTAGGAGAAACTTCAGGAAATGGATGGAGTTTGCTGGTTTGTTTTGTTCCTAGAATTTTAATTGGTGTAGTAGCCGGAGGCCTTTTTTATCTTCTTTCTAAAACCAGATGCAGCTTGACTGTAAGCTGTGTAGTCAGTGGTTTGGCAGGTTCTTTAACCAACACATTGCTGGTAATGGGAGGAATTTTTGTATTCTTCGGTTCAGAATATGCGAAAGCTCAAAATGTGGCTTTTGATGCGCTGTTTGGTTTTATTGCAGGAATTGTCGGAACAGTTGGTGTTCCTGAAGCAATTGTGGCTGCAATATTATCAGCTTTAGTTTCTCGTCCTTTACTTAAAAAACTCAAAAAAATATAAAAATATTTCACAGAGAACGTCGAAAAAATGGTGTTCTCTGTTTTTACTTTTTCGGAATTCAGGGCAAAAAAACTCTGAAAGAACATGAGGAGAAGGTTCGAAAATTTTAGAAAAAACGTGATAGTCAAACCCTATTTAAAATAATGTCAAAAGGCATTATTGAACACAAATTAATTATCAAAACTATATGGAGGTTTGATTATGATGAAAGCAAACAAAAAAGTTATGGCTGCTTTATTGGCTGCTATGATGACTGTATCTGCTGGCGCTGCTGTTGTTAGTGCTGGTAATGTTTCTGGTCCAGGCGCTGAAATCCCTAATGTGGACAACAACAGCAATGGCTGGAATGGTGAAGTTATTACATTAGATAACGGTACCAAAGTAAACGGTTACTATTATCAGACCGCTAAAAATGAATATGCCAAAGGCTGGAAATTAATTGACGGAAAATGGTATTATTTTGCGAAAAAATCTGATCTAAGTGCTTCAACAATCAGTCATAACACTCAGAATGGTAATGGTACTGATAAATATAAATATTATGCCGTTATGGACAAAAAAGTTGATATTGATTATAATGATGACGATCGTTCACCTTACACTTTCCGTTTTGGAAAAGACGGTGCAATGATCACTGGTTGGTATCAGACTTCTAATGCTGTTGACCCAATTTATGGCGATGCTAGAAACTGGGAATACTACAGCCCATCTACCGGTGCTCAGCAGACTGGCTGGATTAAAGTTGGTGCTAACTGGTTCTATATGACTGATAGAGATAATTTTGAAGTCACTTATAAAGAAAATGGTCATATGATGACTAAAAAGATGCCAAAAGGGACTCTGTTAATGGGTGGCACTTATACATTTAAAGATAGTGAAAAAGCTTCTGAAAAAACCTATACTTTTGCTGACAATGGTGTTCTGGTTAACGAAGGTCAAGGTTGGGTTAAAGAAGGTGGAGACTGGTACTATGTACAAGAAAATGGTACTAGAGCTCATGCAACCGAAAATGGTACTGTTGATGGTTGGAAATTAATTAATGGTAAATACTATTATTTCTTAAAAAATGGTAAGATGTTAACTGGTTGGGCTAATATTTACACAGATGACACTATGTCAAAAACTGCATGGTACTATATGACTTCTAACGGTGACTGTGTACTGAATAACTGGATTCAGATGGCTGACGGTACTTGGTATCTGACCAATCCTTCCGGTGAAATGGTAACTGGTTGGGCTGTAAGAGGCGGCAAAACTTATTACTTAAATGAAGGATTTGCACAATATGGTAGTTATGGTGCTATGGTGACTGGTACTGTAGTAATCCAAAATAACACCTATACCTTTGATGCTTCTGGTGCTTTGGTTTCTGTTAACAACCAGCCTGTTAACCCAGGTACAATTCCTCAGTTTCCTACTAAATAATTAATTACTTTCCCCTCCTAAATGGGAGGGGATTTCTTTTTGCTTGAACCATATTAAGACGCAAAAGAGCCTGGTCGTTTGAAACGACCAGGCTCTTTTTTGAAAGGTATTGACAAATGGCTTATTTATAATCTTTCATGTAGTCCCCATGAGCTTCGATGAGTTCATCGCACATAGCAACAATATCATCAATAGAAAGTTCTGCAGCGGTATGAGGATCCAGCATTGCTGCACGGTAAATATCTTCTCTTTTTTTGGTTACTGCAGCCTGGATGGTCATCAGCTGTGCATTGATGTTGGTCATGTTCATACCTGCGCACTGTACTGGCAATCTGCCTACGTGGCATGGATGGATGCCCATAGCGTCAACTAAGCAAGGAACTTCAACACAAGCATCAGCTGGCAGGTTATCAATCAAACCGGTGTTCAGTACGTTACCGCCGATCTTGTAAGGTGTATTGGTAACCATAGCTTCCATAATGTAAGAAGCATATTCTTTAGAACGTTCATGAGTAATTTTACCGTCATTGAGAATATTGTTCTTTTCTTCTTCCCAGCCTGCGATCTGTTTTACACAGCGGCGAGGATATTCATCCAGCGGAATGTTGAATTTGTCAATCAGTTCCGGATATTTGCTCTTGATAAACAGTGGATTGTATTCTGCGTTGTGTTCACTAGATTCGGTGCAGTAATAGCCCAGATGTTTGATGTATTCATAACGAACCATATCGTCATGTTTTTCAGTTGCATTCTTTTCAGCAGCACGGCGACGGATTTCCGGATACAGGTCGTTGCCATCTTTATCATAGATTTCCAGCAGCCAGCCCATGTGGTTGATACCAGCAATCAGTTCTTTTCTGCCTTCCAGTTTGTCTTCCATACCCAGTTTTTCCAGAAGATGCTGAGAACATACCTGTACACTGTGGCACAGACCTACGGTTTTCACGTTGGTGTATCTTTGCATATAACCGCTGAGCATTGCCATTGGGTTGGTGTAGTTTAAGAACCATGCATCCGGACAAACTTCTTCCATATCATTGGCGAAATCTTTCATAACTGGAATAGTTCTCAGCGCACGCATAATACCGCCGATACCCAGAGTATCTGCAATGGTCTGACGCAGACCATATTTTTTCGGAACTTCAAAGTCAATGATAGTACATGGATCATAGAAGCCTACCTGGATTGCGTTTACAACGAAAGAAGCACCACGAAGAGCGTCTTTCCTGTTTTCTACGCCAAGATAGGTTTTAATCACAGCGCGGTCCTGGTTTACATTGTGATTGATTGCGCTGAGAATAATTTCGGATTCTTTTAACCGAACTGCATCGATATCGTACAATGCAATTTCACATTCTCTCAGAGCAGGGGTGCACATGCAGTCACCTAAAACGTTTCTTGCGAACACAGTACTGCCTGCGCCCATAAAAGTAATTTTCAACATATTTTAATACCCTCTTTCGTTCAAATTGGTTTTTACGACCAAAATTACTATCTCCCATTATACGGATTTTGCTTTCGAAAACTATTCTCATTTGTTTCATTTCCTTGTCATTATGTTGCATTTTTTTAAAAGATATGCTATGATAAACAGGAAAAGAAATGGAAAATTTTCGGACAAACCCCCTGGAAAAAGACCTTTTTGGTTTATCCCAGCGCAAATTTACAGGAGCGATCATATTGTATGGAAAAATTATTTGAAGGTACTGTTGAATATCTGGTATCCACCCCTCTTTATTTAAATAGTTCACTGACCTTATATCAATGTGGCTGGGAAAACTGCGAAAAGGGACATTCTTTCGGTCCGGCAGTTCGGCCTCACTATTTGTTCCATTATGTTCTGGGCGGAAAAGGCACCTTTATTTCTCGTGGGAAAGAATACGCTATCTCTGCAGGGCAGGGATTTTTAATTTGCCCGGGGGACTCTACCACCTATATGGCGGATCAAGAAGACCCTTGGGCATATTGTTGGTTTGGTTTTGACGGATATGAAGTAAAATCTATTTTAGATCGATGTGGGCTTTCTTTGGAAACTCCGATTTTCACCGACCACAGCAGTGGTGCGTTAGAAAAAAATCTGCATAAGCTAATTTCTCTGTTTGACAGCGCCAAATATACAGAATATGAGGCAATTGGACAGCTTTATCTGGTATTTGCTCAGATGATCAAACAGGAAAAGCAAACGGTTAAATCCTTTGATAAGAGCTATGCGGACAAAGCAGTGGATTTTATTCGGCACAATTACAGCTATGATATTAAAATTTCAGATATCGCTCGTCATATTGGGATTGACCGAACCTATCTTTATAAAATTTTTCGTCAGGTGCATCATATCTCACCTCAGCAGTATTTAATTCAGTTTCGGCTGCATGTTGCCTGCACCTTGCTGGAAAACAGTGATATGACCATTACTGAAATTGCATATTCCTGCGGCTTTCAGGATACTCCTGCATTTTATAAACATTTTAAAAGCCGGTATGCATCTACTCCAGCGGAATATCGAACCAGACAGAAGCAAAAAAGAATTTTGGCAGCTGATATTCTTTCAGAAGAGAAAGGAAAATCCTCATGAACGAATTAAAATCTCCAGAACAAATTCTGCAAATTTGTAAAGCACTGGGATCTGATCTGCGGATGCAGATTGTACTGCTCCTGCGGCAAAATCAAAGTATGAATTTAAATGAACTGTCAGAAGCTCTTGGAGTTACTAACGGAGCGATGACATCGCACATTAAAATTTTATCTGAGGCTGGAATTATTCAAATCTGTCACCTGTCTGGAAAACGGGGATCTCAAAAAAGTTGTTCCCTGAAAGAAACTCAGTTCTTTTTAGACTTGGCAGATTCCACTCTGCTTCAAAACACCTATGAAACGGAGATTCCTATTGGCCAGTACAATCATTATGCGGCTTATCCTACCTGTGGAATCAGCACACCAGAAGCAATTATCGGTCAGGTAGACGACAGCCGGTATTTTGATTCTCCTATGCGATATCAGGCTGGAATTTTGTGGTTTACAAAAGGCTTCTTGGAATATCGGATTCCTAATTATTTAAAACCCCATCAGTCACCTACAGAAATCCAGATTTCTTTTGAAATTTCTTCTGAAGCACCAGGAGTAGAAAACAACTGGCCCAGTGATATTTTCTTTTTCCTCAATGACATTCCTTTGGGGTACTGGACCAGCCCGGGAGATTTTGGGGATTCCAGAGGAATTTATTCTCCATCCTGGTGGCCCACCAACTGGAATCAATATGGATTGCTGAAACTATTATCTATTAATCGGGAAGGTACGTTCATTGATGGGGAAAAAATCTATGATACGACGATTGATGATTTACAGCTGACTTCTCAAAGCGAAATACGGTTCCGTTTCTCTGTAGGGGAAACCGGAGAACGAGCAGGCGGTTTTACTTTATTTGGCAGAGGATTCGGAAACTATAATCAGGATATCCGTGTCAGTGTTGCTTATGAGGAACAAATTTAAAAGGGAAATATATAACACCCCCGGCTCTCTAATTAGAGAGAGCCGGGGGTGTTTGCATTTTGGGTAAAAAGAAATCCCCTCCCGAATGGGAGGGGAAATTATTCTACATTAAATTACAGAGTAGGAATTGTACCTGGGTTTACAACCTGGTCATTGATAGAAACCAAAGCACCGTTTGCATCAAAAGTACATTTGTAACCTTTGATCATTACAGTACCAGTTGCCATAACACCGTAAGGTTTACCAGCCATAACAGTACCATTACCCGCTGCATTCATTTCATTCAAGTAATAAGTTTTGCCGCCTCTTACAGCCCAGCCGGTTACCATTTCACCAGAAGCATTGGTCAGATACCAAGTACCATCAGCCATCTGTACCCAGTTGTTCAGTACGCAATCACCATTAGCAGTGCAGTAATACCATTTTGCTTCACCTTTACTGTTGAGAGCCTTTACCCAACCAGTTTGCATAACACCGTTTTCATCAAAAATGTAA
>JBMNPJ010000003.1:0-297792 GCA_050943535.1 Massiliimalia sp. | reverse complement strand
ATTTATTTCTCAACTTTCTTTACCTTATACATTGTTTAATTTTCAAGATTCAAATTAGCACTTGTTCTTAGTGCCTTTCTATTTTATCACATCTTCTTTATTTTGTCAACCCCTTTTTTAAGAAGTTTTTTCAGAAGTGTGATTCGCTGTTTTTCGACAGCTTTAATATTTTACCACATTCGCTTTCGTTTGTCAAGTACTTTTTTCAAGTCTTTCGAAACTTTTTTCAAGCTTCTTTGCCTCTCCTCCGCTCTCCGCTCTTGGGCTCCCCCTCAGGATGAACTTCGTTCTTTCGGCCTTTCTGCCTTACTTTTTTCGCTCTGTGGTGCCGTCTCGTTTGAGATAGCTTACTTATAATACCATCTTTTTCTATTGATGTCAACATTTTTTTCTGCTTTTTCTTCGATTTCCTGTTTTTTTTCAGAAGTTGAAAAAAGATGAAAAGTTTTTGTTTGAAATAGACAACAAAATCAGAAATGTTACCCTTTAAACGGGAAGCATCCCCTTCCAACTATCTTTTATTCTATACAGAAACAATCAAAATATCCTATTAAAAAAGATGCAGACCCAATTTTAATGGTCTGCATCTTCTCAAAACAGAATATATTTCCAAAAGTTTCTTTATTCTTTTGGTTCTTCTTCAGAAGTTTCTGCTGAATCTGTGTTTTCCGGCTGTGGTTCAGAGGTCTGTGTTTCTTCTGCTTCTTCTCTTGGATCAAAGTGATTGGAATCACAGGTTTCGTATAAGCGGCTGCCGCATTTTCCGCAGTAACAGCTTTCCCGATCATTCTGAGCTCCGCATACAGGACAAACAACCAGGTTTTTCTTTTCAGCAATTTCTTGATTGAGCTGTTCCAGTTTCAATTCCAGCTGACGAATTTCTTCACAGACAGATGCTACCATTTCATCGTTATGATATCCATTTTTTCTCATATCATAAATTGCATGACCTAATTTTTCATACAACTTACAGATTTCATCATTCACTCTGACAGCATCTACTTTTAATTTGGAATAAGCAACCACATCATTTGTTTTTTGAGCTGCTTTATTCACAGCATCTTTCGCCATATCAAACAGTTCATCTATATTCATGAGAACCCCTTCTTTCCTTAACGTTAATTCTATTATACACAGATTCTCACAAAATACAATGTACTTTTTATTAATATTACTTAAGAATCCCTTAAGCTAGCGAATCCACTAACGGAACCGTCTTTCCCTGTTTGGACGATTCATAAATTCCCAGCATCATCTTTAAAGTACAGGAAGCATCTTCTAAAGAAATCGGCGCTTTCTCTCCTGATTCTATACAGCGATAAAAATCACTGATACATGCCTGATGGCCATTTCCCCAATAATCTTTCCCATAACCGGAAGATACAGAAGAAAAATGAAGATTCTTTTCTTCCATACGCCCATCAGAATAACAGTACTGCACCCGCTCATTTTCAATGCGAATCACAGCCTTTTCACAGGCAAACTCCAATAAGACTGGCGCGTCTGTACAATAAGCCGTAGTGGCATAGAACAATACCGGAATATCTCCAAAACGGAAATATGCCTCTGCGGTATCTTCCACCTGAATGATTCCCTTTAAATGATGATTCTTGACAGTTCCTTCCACCAAATCCGGTTCTCCCAAAAAATATCGGAGCAAATCCAGCGTATGAATGGACTGGTTTATGAGAACGCCGCCGCCCTCTGTCTCCCAGGTACCTCTCCATCCACTTTCTGTATAATAGGGTTCTTCCCGCTTCCAGGTAACAAACGCTCTGGCTCCTAACACCTTTCCCATGGCACCAGAAGCAATCTCATGACGCACCTGTTGTACACTGGGATTATATCGGTTTTGAAAACATACACCCAATTGAGTGCAAGAAAGCTTTAGCTGCTCTTTCAGTTGTTTTATCTGTTCTGCAGAAATTGCAGGAGGTTTTTCCATAAATACATGAAGATGATTCTGCAATCCCTGAACTGCCATGGGAACATGAAGGTAATGGGGGGTACAAATATGAAGTACATCTGCAGATTCTCGAGCAAGCATCTCCTCCAAAGAAGTATATGCGTTTATTCCATATTGACCTGCCAAAGCCTGTGCCCGCTCCATCCGAATATCCGCACATCCCACCAATTGTACAGACGGCATGAAAGAAAGTACTTTTGCGTGTACCTGAGCAATTCCTCCACAGCCTACAATTATTGCTTTCATCACAATATTCACTGCCCTTTCAAAAGATTACAAAGTGCTTCATAAGCGATGGTAAAAGCAGCTTCCCCTGTATTTTTACTGTTCCTTGCAGCCGCATGCTTTTCCAGATTCTGCAGTCCCACAAAATCTACCAGATGAGGTTCCAAAGAAAGATATCCTGTATAGCCTGCCTGATCCAAACGGTCAAAAACTTCCCGCAGACAGCCATCACCCTGACCGGCAGGAACTACTGTTCCATCTTCCCACTTGGCATCTTTTACATGAATATAGGCAATATAATCTTTCAGCAGCTGAAAAGCTTCCAAGGGATTTTGTTTGCACTGAACAAAGTTTGCAAAATCAAATACCGCCTGAAAGTGATCGTCTGCCAGTTGTTCCATTAAATCAAGGCACCGTTTGGCAGTGTCCCCATAAATCTCCTTTTCATTCTCATGCAGCAGAACCACATCTTCCTGTTTGGCATATTCTTTCAAACGAGTCAGACGTTCCAATACCGGTTCTCGGTAATCCTCCGCCTTTTCTCCTTCCGGAATAAAAAAGCTGAACATGCGAATATTTCTGGTTCCCAGAATATGAGCAGTCTCCACGGTCCGGCGAAAATCTTCAAAATGGGGAGCAAACTCCTGCGTGATCTCAATTTTCCCAATGGGAGACCCTACAGAAGAAACTGTAATACCAGCACCGTCTAATTTTTTCTTGATTGTTTTTGCCTGTTCCCCTGTTAATTTGGAAACATTGATGCCATCTGCGCTCCGCAGCTCCAGTGCAGACATGGACAAACTTTGCAAAACTTTCAGCTGGGTATCAAAATCCTCGCAGATTTCATCGGCAAATCCAGAAATGATACATTTTTTCAACATAAATATCTACCCCCTGTCAATAACTGCCTTCTGTATCCAGCTGAACACTGGGGCCTGTTTTTACTTTAGAATGTTTCCGTTTTTCATCCAGTAGATTCAAAAACAGATCTTCATCAAAAGGAACTGTAACTGGTTTTCCCAGCCAGCTGGATAAATGCATGGCATTGGACAGTGTCAAACCATTGATTCCCTCTTCTCCGTTTGCAACCAAAGGTTCTCCACGAAGAATTTTTCCGGTAAATGCTTTCAGAACACCTACATGCTGCTCGTTTTGACCATCTGTTTCCACCTGAATTTTTTCCCATTTCGGAGGCTGGAAACCGGTTTGAGCGTTTTTACAGTACTCCCGCTCATTTTCTTCCAGTTTCCACAGTATCAGCTGATTGTCTTCACAAACCAATTTTCCCCATTCCAAGGTAATCTCAAATCGGTTGGTTCCTGGAGCATCTGCTGTGGTAGTTACAAAGACACCGGTGGCGCCATTTTCAAATTCCAGATAAGCGGTGACATCGTCTTCTACTTCAATATCATGCCATTTTCCTTCATGACAAAAAGCCTGTACTTTACACGGCATTCCGCAGATCCACTGAAGCAAATCCAGATTATGAGGACATTGATTCAAAAGAACTCCGCCGCCTTCACCGTTCCAGGTAGCGCGCCAGTCTCCGGAATCATAATAATACTGGGTGCGATACCAGTCGGTAATGATCCAGTTTACCCGCTTAATTTTTCCCAGTGCTCCTCCATGAACCAGTTCATACATTTTCCGATATACGCAGTTGGTGCGCTGATTAAACATCATGCCAAAAACAGTGCCGCTTTCTTTGGCAGCCTGATTCATACGGCGAACCTGTTTGGTATAAACCCCGGCAGGTTTTTCGCACATGACATGAAGACCATGTTCAAACGCCTGAATCGCCAAATCGGGATGCTGATAATGAGGAACCGCAATAATTACCGCATCACACACTCCGCTGGCAATCAAATCAGTTCCCTCTTCTAATATCAAAACAGAATCCTCTAAATTCTGCTGTGCCCATTCTCTTCGGCTGGGATTCCGGTCTGCTACCGCTGTTAAAACCATACCCGGCACTTTTCCCTCTGTAATATTTTTCGCATGGGTGGTCCCCATATTTCCTACACCGATAATTCCTACTTTTACTGTATCCACCATTTCCGCTTCCTTTCCGGGAATTTCAATAATCTAAAATCATTTGAGGTTCATCCGATCCAGCTGACCTTTTAAATTGTCGTAACTGGTTTTCAAACATGCAAATGGATCTTCTCCATAACAGTCATCCTGCTCTACCAACAAATATTTCACTGTCCCCAGCTGAGCCATTTTGCTTAGAATTTTAGGAAAATTCAAATTTCCTTCCATTACCGGAGCCATCCGCTGCTGAAAACCATTGACAGTCATATCTTTTAAATGAACACAGGGAATTCTGTCTTTGAGGATTTCCAACCACTGATCAATATCAGCGCCGCCTGCCTGAACCCAGTAGGTATCCAATGTAATTCCCATTTCTTCGGGGGTAAAATCCTCTAACAACCGTTCGATAATCCGTTTTCCGTCTATTTTCTGAAATTCAAAATTGTGGTTGTGATATAAAAAGCGTTTTCCGGCTTTGGCAATCTTTTGTGCCGGTTCTTTATAATCTTCTGCAAAATACCGGTACCACTCTTTCCGGCGATATTTATCCGGCATCGCACCCAATCCAATATAGTCACAACCTAAAATATTGTGTTCTTCAATCAGGGCATCTGTATCATTTAAAATTCTGTTTGGGTCACTGTGGGTCAATACAATTTTAAGTCCCAAATTATCGCAGATTTCCCGCAGTCTTGCAGGAGCAATCTTTCCGATGGCGGAAACCTGAACTGTTTCATACCCAATCTCCGCTACTTTTTTCAGTGTCCGTTCCAAATCTCTTTCTGTTTGTGTATAATCCCGTAAAGTAAACAGCTGAGCGCCTGCTATCATAAAAAAGCCTCCTCAAAATTACCGCAATTGTTTTCACCGAATAAAATCACAAAAAATGCAATCTTAAATAAATTTGTAAAATTACAGAACAACTGCGGTTTTACCAGTATATTTCAAGTAATAGTATAGCACTCACAGGATAAAATCCCATTGTTTATCCTGTATTTTATATTGCAAATATTTTGATTTTTGTTTATACTTTAGGAAAAGAAAACCGTGAAAGGAGACCCATATGCACAGCCATTCCTCTACTTTTCCGTACAAAAGCTATTCTTTTTCTGATCAGTGGATCAATACGGGACATTCTAAAACCAATCTTCCTTCCAAAGACTTTTCACTCCACTGCCACGACTCTTATGAAATTTATTATTTCATGAACGGCGATGTCCGTTATCTAGTAGAAGGCAGAGAATACCATCCTGTTCCCGGAAGCATGTTTTTGTTTTATCCCAACGTATTTCACGGTTTCAAAGTGGATTCTGATCTGCCTTATGAACGGTGTACCCTTCATTTTTCGCCCAACATGTTTCCTCCTGAAACGGCAAAACTGCTGTTGACCCCATTCCAGCCCAATCCACTGGAACAAACCATCTACTATCCAAATGCAGAAAGCTTCCATATAGAATCCTTTTTTAGCCAGCTGTTTCAAGCTACCCAAATGCCGAAAAAAATCCGGGACAATGCGATCCGCATCCGCATGGAAAATCTGCTTCTGCAAATTCTCATGATGAGTCAAAAAACAGAAAGTTCTCAGCCTATCGCTTCTTTCCCCATAGCAGAAGAAATTATCCATTACCTGAACAACCACCTTGCTGACCCAATTACGCTGGATTCCCTTTCCAAGCAGTTCTTTGTCAGCAAATACCATTTGGGAAACCTGTTTAAAAAAGCAACCGGCACCACTGTTATGGACTATATTATCCGAAAGCGTCTGGCAGCTGCCCGACAGCTGATCGCCCAGGGAGTTCCTGCCGGCGAAGCTTCTAACCAGGTAGGCTTCCGGGACTATTCTGTTTTTTTCCGCGCTTATAAAAAAGTATATGCCTGCGCTCCTACTTCACTGCGGGAATCTTTGTAATCCGCTCAAACCCCTAGAGAGTTCACCTTTTATTAACCTCAATAAAACACTAACGGTCTCCCACCACATTTTTCTAAAGATGTTAACATGCGTTGCTTGCAGCAACGGAGCATTTCGCCTACAATAATGGTAACAGCCGAAAGAAAGGAGACTATCCCCAATGCTCAACGAAAACATTAAATCACTCAGAAAATCAAAAGGCCTTTCACAACAAGAACTTGCTGTGAAGCTGAACGTAGTGAGACAGACCATTTCCAAATGGGAACAAGGACTATCCGTTCCTGATTCTGATATGCTAATCACACTATCAGAAGTATTTGAAACACCTGTCAGCACATTGCTTGGTGAAACTGTCACCCAGCCGCAAGCAGATGACCTAAAAGCAATCTCTGCAAAACTAGAAGTGATAAATCTGCAGCTTGCACAGAGAAAAACTACAAGGAAAAAGATTCTGCATTGGATTCTTATTTCATTATGTGTCCTTATTGTAATCGCTTTTGCAGTTCTATTTCTATTAGAAAGTCCTTACTTGGGATGGGATTATCATAATCCTGAAACTGCCGTTCTTGGAGTGGCATTTCACTCATTGGAATGGTTATTTGTGAGAGTATCACCGATTATAATGATTGGTGCAATCATTGGAATTTTCTTGACACGAAAAAAGGAGTAAAATCATTCTGTTTTTAAGGTAACGTTTCAATTGTAATCATGTATAGATAACAAAAAAAGACAAGGAACAATTTGTTCCTTGTCTTTTTTGGAGGTACCACCCAGATTTGAACTGGGGATGAAGGTGTTGCAGACCTCTGCCTTACCACTTGGCTATGGTACCGCATGTGGGACAGTAAAACTGTCTCTATAAGAATCGCCTAACAAAATGTTAGGCGAAGAATGGAGCGGATTACGAGGCTCGAACTCGCTACCTCCACCTTGGCAAGGTGGCGCTCTACCAGATGAGCTAAATCCGCAAATGTGGTGGGAACAACAGGGCTCGAACCTGTGACCCTCTGCTTGTAAGGCAGATGCTCTCCCAGCTGAGCTATGCTCCCATCCATCTGTGTCGCCTTGGTGTTTCCCTCAGCGACGAATATTATTTTATCAGATAGATTCCTGTTTGTCAAGAAAAAATCAAAGGATTTTTATTTTTTGGCGTTTTTAATTAAAACATCCAGATCTTGTTTAGAAAAATAATACTTTTTATCGCAAAATTGGCAGTTTACTTCCACCTTTTCCTCTTCATCCCGCATCCGTTTTAATTCTTCTGCGCCAATACTGATCAGTGCCCGTTCTACTCTCTGACGAGAACAGTCACATTCATATCCGGTTACAAACTCGTCCAACAGATTGGGTTCCAATCCTTCCAGCAGCATATTACAGATTTGTTCCGGTTCTATGCCCTGATCAAACATAGAAGAAACAGACGGCATTTTTTTCAAGTTTTCTTCCAACCGGTCAATGCAGGATTCATCGGCAAACGGCAAAAGCTGTACCAAATATCCACCAGCTGCCCGAACAGTCAAATCCGGATTCACCAGCACACCTAACCCGCATACAGTAGGGGTCTGTTCACTGGTAGCGTAATACTGGGTGATATCCTCTGCAATTTCACCGGATACCAGCGGAACCTGTCCCACATAAGGTTCTTTCAGTCCCAAATCCTTAATCACATATAAAATCCCATCATTTCCTACAGCTTTGGATACATCCAGTTTTCCCTTGTCATTCAGGGGCAGTTCTACTACCGGATTTTCCACATAGGACTTAACATTTCCCCGGCTGTTTGCCACAGCCATCAAGGTTCCTGTGGGACCATGACCTTCTACCCGCAAAGTCAGGCTGTCATTTTCCCCTTTTAACAAAATCCCCATCATAGACGCCGCAGTTGTAAGGCGTCCCAATCCTGCTGTTACTACAGCAGAAGTTTTGTGGATCTGCTCCATTCTGGCCACCATATCGGTAGTATTCACCGCACATGCCATTACAGACCCATCTGCTGAAATTGTTCTTACTAATTTTCCCATAAAACTTCAAAGCTTATCAGGCAAAATCGCCTGATAAGCCGCTCCTTTCTCTTTTATACCCGTTCACTCTTCTGCCGCATGATTTCGGCAAAACCGATTTCGCAGTACATAAACTGCCCGCTGAGTGGTTTCCTCCGGCGGATCAAAGGAATCGTCCCCATAAACCGCCAATAACTCAAACCCAGTCTGTTCCAGCACAGAACACAGTTCTTCATGAGAATATGCCCGTTCGCAAAAATGTTCTTCACTGCGATAATAGCAGTCATTTTCCTCATCGTACTCAAACAAATCCAAATCAATCTGCACCACATGATTGTCCTGCAAAGTATTCTGCCATACACAGTATACATCCGGACAATCGTATACAAAGGTGTGATTCCCCAGCACCTGCTCGTGTTTATAAATGGTATTCACGTCAAATACCACCAATCCGTTTTCATTGAGAAACAGAGAAACACGATCCAAAGTCTGGGCAACCTCTTCTAAGTCAGCCAAATGATTGAGGCTGTCCAAAGCACAGATGACAATATCCACCGTTCCGAACAAATCCAATTGCTGCATCTGTTGGCACAGATACATTACATTGCTCTGTGACTCCATCTTCTTTTCCAAAGCCAGATTGAGCATTTCTTCAGAACTGTCTACACCGATCACATCATATCCCTGCGCCGCAAAATATTCACTGAGCGTTCCCGTTCCACAGGCCAGATCCAGTAAAATCCCATGATCTTTTCCATACTGCCGCAAAATCCGGTGAAAATATTCACCCCTTGCTTCATAATCCACATTGCGGGTCAGCTCATCATAAGACGCAGCAAAATTTTCATAATTTGTACTCATATCAATTTTTTATGATTCCGCTTTTTCATCTTCTTCCATCCGTTTAAATACGGTTGCGTATCCGTCGCTGCCATAGTTTAAAGAACGGTTTACCCGGCTGATGGTAGCCGTACTTGCTCCGGTTTCGTTAACAATATCGCTGTAAACGCGATTGTCACTGAGCATTTTCGCCACCAAAATCCGCTGGGACATTGCTTTTAATTCCGGAACCGTACACAAGTCCTCAAAAAATTTATAGCATTCTTCCATTGTTTCCAGCTTTAATACAGCGCGAAACAAAAATTCAATGTTCATCTGTTTCAGTTTGTCGTTCATCATACTTTTGCATCACAGCTTGCGAACCTTGCTGTGTTTTACCACCTTTCTGCAGTTATTTTTGATACCCTCTCATACTTTTCACATCAGCACTAAAGTCTTTTACAGTTTTATACTTTAGAGTGTGAAATTTTTCCTCGATATCATTTTACCACACAAAAGTAGGGTTGTAAACACCTTTTTCCCACCCGCAAACAGAATTTCAAAACTGTTCAAAAGTACGAAATATGTTAAACAATCTCCTGAAAACAAAGTGTGTCTTAATACAAAAACATTTTTACCCGATTGTAGGATTCCTCGCTGGCAATGATATAAATCACATCATTTTCTTTTAATGTAGCATAAGAACCTGGTGACAAAATAATCTTGCCGCCCCGTTTGATTGCGATAATGGTAGCCATGGTGTTCTGCCAAAAATTAATCTCACTTACAGTTTTGTTTAAGTATTTCATATTTTTGGTAATTTCAATTTCAAAAGGAGTAAACGGATTTAAATCCCGAAACCGTTCAGTACAGTCCAACAGTTCATTGACTGTTTCCTGCAGCCGTTTTGCCTGTTCATTTTGGTTTTTCACAATATCCAAAATATCTTTTTTGATGCTGTTTAAATTGCTGACATCATGATATTTGCTTAAAAAATCCTTGGCGGCATCCACAGAAACCACTTCAATGCCTACTCCGGGATGCACACTGACAATCCCTACATCTTCCAAAATACATACCGCTTTCCGGATGGTTTCCGGAGACACATTATAGTAACTGGCCAAGGTGGAACGTCCTTTGATTTTCTCTCCCAAGGGATATTTTCCATTCACCACTTTTGACGCCAAGTCAACTGCAATCTGCTGATACACTGGATTTTCCAGTCTTGTTCTGCTCATAACAAACCTGCTCCTTTCCCAAATATTTTACGAAATAAGCATTTTACAATTTCTTCAATTATGTAATCATCTATTTCAAATAATTATGATTCTTTCAAAATGTTCGACTCTCCGCCCATGAGTTCCCTTTTCACTGCGAAGAAAAAAACCGCCTGTATTTACAGACGGCTTCGTTCCTTACATCAATTATTCAGCCTGAGGAGCTCCTACTGGGCAAGCATCTGCACAAGCGCCGCAATCAATGCAAGTATCCGCATCGATCACATATTTGTCATCTCCTGCAGAAATAGCGTTTACTGGGCAGCCAGCTTCACAAGCACCACACATGATGCATTCATCATTAATTTTATATGCCATAATGAAAACACCTCCTTATTAATTTCCTTTATTTTATCACAAACAATAGGGATTTGCAATATGACACACAAATTTTACATTAGCATATCCTTACAAAACCACTCTATTTGTCCTCTAATTGAGACAAAGCCGCCAGTTCATCCCGGTTAAGTTTAATCTGAGCGTCTTTAATTAAAACCACATCTTTCCGGTGGAATGGATGAGGTGCTGCATCCGGTTTTGTGTCCAAAGCTACCTTCAGCATTCCAGTAAGCAGATTGACATCCACCACTTTTCCTTTGCCTTCCGGTGTTTTAACATAGGCTCCCACTTTCGGCGTAATGGAAAGCAGATCCTCGTAAGCATCCTGCTCATATTTTAAGCAGCACATTAATCTGCCGCAGGTCCCGGAAATTTTGGTAGGATTTAAAGACAGCCCCTGTTCCTTTGCCATCTTAATAGAAACCGGCTGAAATTCTCCCAAAAAGGAAGAACAACAGAAAGGCCGGCCACAAATGCCAAGACCTCCCAGCATTTTTGCTTCATCGCGCACCCCAATCTGGCGCAGTTCGATTCTGGTTTTAAACACAGAAGCCAAATCCTTTACCAGTTCCCGGAAATCCACCCGGCCATCTGCGGTAAAATAAAAGAGGATCTTATTATTATCAAAAGTATATTCCACATCCACCAGTTTCATATTCAGCTTATGCTTAGCAATTTTAGAAAGGCAGATCTGAAAGGCTTCTTCTTCTTTTTGTTTATTCTTTTCTACTGTCTTCAAGTCTTCTTTATTGGCGATTCGAATCACCGGCTTTAAAGGACTGACGATTTTTTCGTCCGGCACCTGACGGTTTTCCATTACCACTTCACCGCACTCAATTCCCCGAGCCGTTTCTACAATCACCTGATCCCCTACCTTTACTGTTTTTCCCTGGGGAGCAAAATAATATACCTTTCCGACACTTTTAAATCGGATTCCGATTACTTCAGTCATGTAACCCTCCTCAAAATTCAAATAGATCCGTTGCTGTTTTATGTCTCATCCATTCTTGTCTCATGAAAAAAGAATCCGCTGATAAATTCCAGCACACAAATAAGCTGCCATCATTCCCCCGTGAGAATTGGTCTCCAGTTTTCCGCAGCCCTGTTCTAAAAACTGGATCAGCTCCATAATTTGCAGACGAGTTAAAGACACTGCCAGCTGATGCGCCATCTGCCCCACCTGAGAAGTATCTGATGCCACACCAGCCTTTTCCAGCAAGCTTTCACGCAGTACACCGATCAGTTGTTCCAGCAAAGCCCCCAAACCCGGCTTGTCCTTTTCATACCGGCCAAAAAGCACCAGCAGTTCATACTCTTTTTTCATGCTGACAGCAGTACACACCTGTTTTAGTTCTTCCATCCGGGCGGCAAATCCTTCTTCAGTCAATATCTGAATCCCATATCCCAAATTCCCCTGAGCAAGCTTGGCTGCCTCTGTTCTTCGGGAAGGTTCTGCGTCCGGAAAACGATCCTGCAAAGCTTGTTCCATCACAGAAAGCGGAAGTGGATATAATTGTACCGGAATTACCCTTGAAACAATGGTTTCAGGAACACTGGCAAGATTCGGTGCTGTCAGCAAAAAAAGCACATCCTGGGGAGGTTCTTCCAGTGTTTTCAAAAATGCATTGAATGCACCGGTAGTCATATTCTGAATATTGGTGATAATATAAATTTTCCACTGACTTTCGTTGGGTTTCACCGCACAGTCTGAGCGAATTTCCCGGATTGTCTCAATGTGAACAGATCCTTTGGCAGCACCGCCCAGATACCACTTTACATCCGGATGAATTCCAGCATCTATTTTTCGGCAGGCGGAACATTCTCCGCAAGCATAGGAAGGACCTTTGCACATGACACTTTTTGCAAAGAGCTGTGCAAAGGTCTTTTTTCCTAAACCGTCATTTCCGTAAAAGAGATACGCATGCCCCAGCCTTTTGCTTTCCAGCGTCCGCGCAAGGAGCTTCTGCGCAGCCTCATTTCCGTAAAACCGACTGTCACTCATTAGATTTTTTCAAAACGTTCTACGTTTGTTACAAAAATAGTAGCACCGCCTACAGTAACTTCTACTGGGAATGGAGTATAAGAACCCAAACCATAAGTAGCAGAAGAAGGCACCATTTGCTTTCTCTTTTTACTGTTTGCTTTAATTACATCGATGACTGCATCTACTTTATCATCATCTGTACAAACCATAAAGGTTGTATTGCCGGACATTAAAAAGCCACCGGTACTAGCAAGTTTTGTTGCAAAAAATCCGTTCTTTGTCAGTTGTTTGGATACCACAACACTGTCGTCATCACTTACAATCGCATAGATCAATTTCATATTCGATGACCTCCATTTCTTTTTTGTTATTTCTATTTTACCACTTTTATGAAAACATTTCCACTATTTTTGCAAATATTTTTTATATTTTCAGTAATTTGTTCACCTGGAACTACCAAGGGCACCCCTGGCGGACAGGACGCCACTGTCTGAGCAGAAATTCTGCCCACAGAAAACTCGATTCCAATCTGCTCCTGGCTGGAAAAGAAGGCTTCTCTGGGACTCATCCGCTTTGGCGGTATCGCATACGGGCACATGGACAGATTCCGGGAAGAATTCACAGACAAAGCATCAATTCCTTTCCAAAACCGCTCCCAATCACTATCTGTATTCCCCGGAGAAGTCAAATAGACCACATATTGTTCATTTACATATTCCGGCTCAATCTGCCATTGTCGAAAATAATCAGCAAGCTGTTCTCCTGTATACCCAATGTTCCCTGCGTCCAACGTAATCTTGGAAAAATCCACCGGGTTGGGCAGGTAACCAATCCCTTTCTCCTGAAGCAGATGCTGGGTTTCCATTACTTTTGTTCGCAGACACGCCCAGTCTTTCGCCGCTTTGATTTCCAAATATTCATTGCACAAATCCAAAGAAAGCAAAATCAAATAAGACGGGCTGGAAGAACCAAAACAACTCATAGCTTCTTTCACCTGCTCAGCAGTGACTCCGCACCCTTTTCCTCCATGAAGATATGCCGCTCCTGTTAAAGTGGGCAAAGTTTTATGAGCGCTGTCACAGCATAGTGTTGCCCCCTGCTCCAAAGGATGTTTTCCCTGACCTGTAAATTTTAAATAGGCACCATGAGCGTTGTCCACTAAAAGCCACGCCCCAAAGCTTTGACATATTTCTGCAATTTCTTCAAGGGAAACCGTATTGCCTAAATAATCCGGACTGGTCAAATACACTGTTTTCACATCCGGATTTTTTGTCAGCGCTTCCTTTACCTGCTGCGGCTCAATTCGTCCGCACACACCATAAGCATCCGCTGTTTTAGGAAGCAGCCACACCGGTTCCAAATCCAACAAAACACAGCTGCGAATAAACGCCATATGCGCATTTCTTCCTGCTAAAATTTTTCTTCCTCTTTTTGCCGCCAAAGTCAGCATGGTTTGAATACAAAGTGTAGAACCACCCGCGCTATATACAGTAAGTTCACTTCCAAACAGACGAGATGCCTCCTGCTCCGATTCACGGATAATACCCTGCGCAGAAAAAAGTACATCTGCCCCATCAATTTCAGTTATATCCAAGGAAAATACACGATTCAAAGGATGGCTTTCCTTCCATCCAAAACCTTTATGACCAGGCATAAAAAAACGAGTCATGGATTTCTCATTCCACTGCTTGATAAAATCCCAAATGGGTGTTTTCGCCAATCTAGTTCTTCCTCTCCTGTAATCTAGCAAAATTATAGCATACTTTTACAGATTTGTCCGTTTTTATTTTTTATTCTTAAAATCCTCAGATATTTCCTATTTTCACTCATACAGGAAAATTCACAATCTGGTTGCAAATTTTCATGAAAACTGTGTATAATAAATCTTAGTTATCACTAACGCTGATTTTTTAATACATTTAGTATTATTTTGTTGTATTTTCTCTTTTTGTATTTGAGGGAGGGAACTTATGAGACGAAAAACCAATCGATACCGCTATGTCCCATTCCAGACGAAAAAACGCCGTCAACGTCTGAAACCTGTACCGATTGTTATTTGTATTGCAATTTTAATTTTGGCTGTATGGGGATGTCAATCCCTCTTTTCTGATTCTGCCGATTCCAAAAAAGATACCAATACTTCTTCTGACACCATAGATACTGGAAAAAATCAAACAAACTTAAAAACCGAGTCCTCAGATAAAATTGATAAATCCGCATGGTATCTGGTGCTTGCCAACCAAAGTCACAAGCTGGATGAGGATTTTGTCCCTGAAACCAAAGAAATTCCCAATGGACAGCAGGTAGATGAACGCATTTATGACAGCTTAATGAAAATGGTAAATGACGCAAAAGAAGAAGGCTTAAATTTAGTCGTATGTTCTGGCTACCGTCCCTATGATCTTCAAGTAGAGTTATTTGAAGATCAAATCCAAATGGAAATGGAAAATGGATATTCCAGAGAAGAAGCGGAAAAACGAGCTGCAACGACTGTAGCGATCCCCGGCACCAGTGAACATCAAACTGGACTAGCCGTAGACATTGTGGCGCTGGATTATCAAAATTTAGACGAAGGGGTTATGGATACCCCAGAGGTAAAGTGGTTATATGAACATTGCCAGGAATACGGATTCATTGTACGGTATCCTGACGGAAAAAGCGATATTACAAAAATTATTTATGAACCATGGCACTATCGATATGTAGGTAAAGAAGCCGCAACGGAAATTATGTCAAAAGGTATTACCCTGGAAGAATATTTGGGAGAAATTGCTTAAAACAGGAAAAAGGTTTGTACGTGAAAACGAACAAACCTTTTTCCTGTTTTGATGGTAACTATTTTATGAATTCAGCGAAATCAAATTAAAATTCCGCCAAAGTAGGTGACTGTATTTGCGCCGTTAATATATTTTAACCCGCAGCACTGCGCCAAAATGGAAACCTGAAAACCATAAGATTCTACGGATGGATATGCCAAATCCGGAAAACGGCAGGGCTCATTGGTTTGAACTGCGCAAACAGGGCACAACGTACATCCCCCTGCTCCCAAAATCAGAGCTTCTGGCAGCTGTTCTCTTGCCAATGCCGCAATTTTCTGGAAAGCTTCTTTAAACTGTGCAGAACCTCTCATCATACCTTCAAAATCAAAACTGTCTTCTAACTGATAAATGCCCTGAAAAATCAAAATATTTTCATGTTCCTTAACCTTGGCAATCAAATCTTCCACTTTTCCAATATGAGGAGGACACATCCAGTTTTTACCATACGCGCCGCATGAATTCATTTCGCAGGATTTTCTAACACCCGGATCCAGCATGCGGTCCACAACAGGAGAAAAACCTGTATTCAAATGAAACTGTTCTTGGATAACAGCTGCAAATTCTTTCAGCTTTTCCTCAGAGCTCATCATGACAAACATCCCTTTCACAAATCTCAGTCTTTTTATTTCATTTTACGGAATGTCAAAGGGGATTTCTAGTATTTTTCTATTTTTTTTGGTAAAATTTCATGACTATGAAAGATTGTTCAAAAATAGTTTGATTGGCAAAATAAAATATGCTAGAATAATTGGCATTAATGATTAAGGAGGGGTCTTTTTTGACACCAGCAAAACCTCGTGAACACTTGTTTGACAATTTAAAAGCACTTACTTTATTCTGTGTAGCATTCGGCCATATTTTAGATGTGTATATTGTCAAAGAGCATTCTCTGTTTCAAATTATGATGCAGTATATCTATCTTTTTAATATGCCACTATTCAGCTTTGTAACCGGATACTTTACCAAAGATGAAAATAAAGCCAGAGAAACCGCAGTACCCAAAGTACTTGTACCCTATCTGGTACTGCAAATTCTATACATTACTATGGGAGTAGCTATGATCCAGCTAGGTCTAGCCAGTTATAACGCGGACGTTTTTCAGCCCTCTCTTCTTTTGCCCACCAGTCCTCTTTATTATCTGTTGAGTGTGTTCTTTTGGAAATATTTCTTAAAAGATATCAAAAAACTTCGTTATCCAATTTTGTTTTCTATTGTTGCAGGTACATTGATCAGTTTTACTTCCAACTCACAATTTCATATTGGAATTGGTCCTACTTTTACTCTCTGGCTATTTTTTCTATTGGGGCATTTCTGTACCCCGGAATATATTCAAAAAATACGAAATCTTCCCAAATGGATTGGATGGGGAATCTTACTGTTAGCAATTCTTCCAGCGTCTCTCCTTCCTTATGGGTTCCGAAATGTGCATTTTAATTATGAGCAAGCTGGCATGCAGCCGCTGGAAGGCGGACTATACCGAATTCTCTTTTACGCCATTGCCTGTTTAATAATCATAGGGTTAATCAATGTGATGAGTGGCAAAAAGACTTTTTTCTCCAAAATTGGTGTAAATTCCATCATTGTTTATGCAGCATCTTCTTTTTTAGCACCTCATGGCTATGTTCTGCTTGCTAAAATATTCCCGGCACTGACACAGAATTCCTGGATCAATCTGGCGGGAATGATCTTATTCTGTGCTGTTTTGGTTCTGGTTGCTTCTTTTGATTGGATTAAAAAAATCTACGATACCATCATTCAGTGGATTTGCCATCTTCTTTTTCGTCCTGAAGCAAAAAATTAACCGAATCATCTGAAAAATAAATTCATAACTGCTAATCAAAGTATGTTTTCTATTTTATTTTTCCAAAGTATAGAAAAAAATATGGAAAATAAAAATTGTAAAAAATTGCCCTATTTAGGTGCATTTTCATTGTATTTGTGATATGATAAAAGAAAGCCGAAAATTTATCAGCAGATTTGCAGCTCATTTTCGGCTTTTAATATGATACGAAATCTGTAACACCAAGGAAGGAGATTCCCCATGAAACTTGGAATGATCTGTGCAATGGAAGAGGAGATCCGCCTGATCCTTCAAGATATGAAATCAGAAAAAATTGTCAACATAGCAGGACGTGAATTTCACATTGGCGTTCTATATGATATAGAAACGGTGCTGGTTCTGTCACGAATTGGCAAAGTAGCTGCCAGCATGACCACTGCCCTTTTGATCGACCATTTTGAGGTAGACCAAGTAATCTTTTCTGGTACCGCCGGAGGCGTTGACCCAGAACTTCATACAGGCGACATTGTCATCGGCGATCAAAGCTGCCAGCACGATTTTAAAGTGCCAGGAGAAAAATTCCGAATTCCTCTATTGAATAAATGTTACCTGGATTCTGATCCTAATTTAACAAAACTGGCTTTTCAAGCCGCCGAAGAATATATTGGTGAGCAAATGAAGCAGGATGTTCCTGTGGAATTTTTAAAAGAGTTTGGCATTACCGCTCCTAAAGCAGTAGTAGGAACCATTGCTTCCGGAGATGAATTTGTATGTGAAAAATCAAGAAACCAGTGGCTCTATGAAAATGTAGAGAATGTTCGCTGTGTCGAAATGGAAGGCGCTGCAGTAGCACAGGCATGTTACGAGTTTGACATTCCATTTACTATTATTCGGGTTATTTCAGACGGCGCAAATGATTCTTCCAATGTAGACTTCGATCGGTTTATTGAACACACTGCGAAGTTCTTTACCCGCGGCGTTGTAAAAAAACTCTATGGGTTATTAAAACAGTAAACCTATACAAAATCATTTATTTATTTTTGTTGATTAAATAGAATTCACTCCAATAATGAAAAATTATTGGCCGCTAAATTGTATTATATAATGAGTTATTTCATCTTATTCCGCATTTTTTGAGTATTGAATACCATTTATATTTTGTGGAAAGTCATAACAGAAAGGAAGTATGTTATCATCATGAAGAAAGCACCAAAAGCATTAACAATCGCATTGACTGCCGCAATTCTGCTGAGCACAGCAGCTACTGCGGTATCAGCTGAAGATATTATCCCTATCGCTGAAACTCCTTCTTCTACCACTTCCACCCCTGAAGGTTGGGTTCCTGGTGATCCTATACCTGGAGAAGAAAATAATTCCAATTCTCAGAATATTCAAGAAAATCCAGAAGGGCAATGGACAAAAGACAGTAATGGCTGGCATTTTGTGAAAGCAGATGGAACTCCTTATACTGGATGGATTTCTTTAAACGGTGTTCGCTATTATTTAAATGAAAGCGGCATCATGCTCAACGGATGGTTTAAAATTGGAAACACCTGGTATTATGGGGACAACAACGGCCATATTTTAACCGGATGGCTGAAAGATGGAAATACCTGGTACTATTTAAATGCAGACGGTTCTATGGCTACTGGGCTTTGTGAAGTAAACGGCGTAAAATATTTCCTCAAATCCAACGGTGCTATGGCAACTGGATGGGCAAAAGACGGTGATACCTGGTATTACGCTTCAGGCAGCGGCGCTCTGCAGACAGGCTGGGCATTGGTAAATGGAAAATGGTATTACTTAAACAGCGACTGCAAAATGGCCACCGGATGGGTTGAAGTAGACGGAAAGAAATATTTCTTGGATACCAGCGGTGCCATGAAGTTTGGATGGATCAAACAGGAAGAAAACTGGTATCACTTAGGTTCTTCTGGTGCAATGTCCACTGGCTGGGTACTCAGCGGAGGAAAATGGTACTTTTTGGATCCTACCACCGGCTGGATGGTAGCAAACGGTTTATTCGAAACTGACAATGGCTTGACTTATAATTTTGATGCTTCTGGCGCAATGATTGGACGAGCTGGCGGTTGGGTCAAAGAAGGTAATGACTGGTATTATTATAAAAGCGGCGTAAAAGCAACCGGCTGGGTACAGTCTGGAGGCTCTTGGTACTACATGGGCGCTGACGGAAAGATGACAACCGGATGGCAGACTGTCAATGGTAAGAAATATTACCTGGACGGTAGCAACGGCGGACGCATGGTGACTGGAACCAAAACCATTGATGGAATTACCTATAATTTTGACAGCAGCGGTGCAGTCATCAACAGCAGCAGTGGTGGTAATAGCGGCAACAATCAGGGCAGTATCTCCAATGCACAGTGGGTCAACGAAGGTGGAAAATGGTATTTACGGGATACCACTAACGGTGCTAATTTGACTGGATGGCAGAAAGTAGGAAATACTTACTACTATATGAATTCTGCTGGTGTTATGCAGACCGGCTGGTTAAAACTCAACGGCACTTACTATTACCTCAATGCTTCCGGTGCTATGGCAACTGGATGGGTACAGTCCGGTGGTTCCTGGTACTACATGAACTCTTCTGGTGCTATGTGCACTGGATGGGTACAATCCGGCGGACAGTTCTATTATCTGGATCCTGGCAATGGCGGTGCAATGATTGCAAACCGTACCGCAAATGTAAATGGCGTTAATCATACTTTCAATGCTTCTGGTGCAGCTACCAGCATTAAACGAGGAATTGACGTTTCCAACCACCAGGGTACCATTAACTGGGGCGCTGTAAAAGCTTCCGGACAGGCTGATTTTGCAATCATCCGTGACGGATACGGAAAAGAAAACGCTGCAGTACAGACCGATAAAAGCTTTATTGCCAACATTGGCGGCGCAAAGAGTGCAGGAATTCCTTTCGGTGTTTATCACTTCAGCTATGCTTCCAGCGTAGAAGAAGCTGTTCAGGAAGCTAATTTCTGTATTCAGATTCTGAGAAGTGCAGGCATTAACAGCGACGCAGATATGAATCTGCCTGTTGTATATGACGTAGAAGATGCTGCCACTACTGGCCGTCTTTCCGCTTCCGAAATTACAGCAGTTGTCAATGCATTCTGTGATACTTTGCGTGCTAACGGATACCGGACAATGGTATACGCTAATAAAACATGGTTTACCAGCAAAATGGATTTCAACAGTGTTGCTTCTAAAAACGAAATCTGGCTGGCACAGTACAATGATAACATTACTTTCGCAAATCAGTCACAGGTAGACATGTGGCAGTACACCAGCGGCGGTTCTGTCAGTGGTATTTCCGGAAGAGTTGACATGAACGTTCTGTTTAACCCAGGTTTGATTCACTAATTGTAATTTGACATTATTGATATGATTACATAATTATAAAAGCCCCCTGCCTATCAAAGGCAGGGGGCTTAGCTTATTGATAAAGTATAGTACAAGAAAAGTTGCACAAATTTTTGTCTTTTGGGGATTCTTAAGGGGCGCAAAAGTCCGCAGGACTGTTGCCTATCCCTTAGCGGTATTTTATACCCAGCGGTATAAAATACCGCGTCTGTCGGAGACAGATTTTTTATCTTTCTTTTGTGGGCTTACGGCGGGCACTGCCCACTGCAGCCGCAAATTATTGTTTTTCCTGTGTTTCTGGTTGTTCTGCCTGATCCAAATCATTGGTCCAGTGGAACTTATCAAATACAAAGAACAACAGTCCCATGATCATCCCTACTACACAGGCCAGTACCATCCCAGAAAGTTTTACAGCACCAAAGCTAATAGATACTCCAGAAAGTCCTGTGACAAAAATAACAGATGTCATTGCCATATTTCTGGAACGTCCAAAATCCACTTTGGAATCTACCAGAATGCGAATACCAGAGACCCCAATCATACCGTACAGTAAAAAGGAAATTCCTCCAATTACCGGATCAGGAATAGTACGGATCAGCTCGGTCAATTTCCCTACAAAAGAACAGATAATAGACAGTACTGCGGCTCCGCCAATTACCCGAACACTGTAAACACGAGTCATTGCCATAACCCCAATGTTTTCCCCATAAGTGGTAGTGGGCACAGAACCAATCAAACCGGAAATCATGGTAGAAAAGTTATCTGCAAACAAAGAACGGTGCAAACCTGGATCTTTTAACAAGTCTTTTCCCACAATTTCACTGGTAACAACCTGATGACCAATATGTTCTGACGTGGTTACTAGCAATACTGGAAGTAAAATCAAAATTGCCTGAATATCAAACTTTGGCAGCATAAACTGCGGCATGGAGAAAAGAGGCGCCGCAGCAATATTATCAAAGCTTACAATTCCTGTTATCACTGCCGCAATATATCCTGCAATAATGGCAATCAGTACTGGAATTACCGCCAAAAACTTACGGAACAAAACAGAACCAAATACAGCTACTCCCAGGGTTACTAAAAATACAATTACATTTTTCGGATCAATAGGAGTTGTTCCATCACTGATAATGTGAGCATTGTTAGCAGCGGTAGCAGACAGTTCCAAACCAATCAACGCTACAACCGGCCCCATTGCCGCAGGAGGAAGTACAATATCAATCCATTTGGTTCCAAACTTATAAATAATAAAAGACAGTACACATCCCAAAGCACCTACTACTACAAAGCCGCCTAAGGCATATTCATAGCCAAATTGCTCAATGACAATAATACCGCCGCCTAAAAACGCAAAACTGGAACCTAAATATGCAGGCGCCTTTCCTTTGGTAATCAGAATGAATAAAAGTGTGCCAATCCCGTTCATAAACAGCACAATCGCCGGATTAATGCCAAACATAAATGGCACCAAAACAGATGCACCAAACATAGCAAACATATGCTGGATACTAAGTGGGATTAACAGTTTTACCGGCACCTTATCTTGGACACCGATAATTTTGTGATTTTGCATTGCAAAAACCTACCTTTCCAACCAAATCAAACATCGGTCTGTAATCGTTACTTAGTATATCATACCTAAACTCAAAATGATATTCTCAAAAAAAACGATTTTTTCCCACGTTTTTCTACACATCTACATGGAAAATCCAAGGAATTTTTTAAGCACAAAATAAAAAAGGAGTGCTGCGTCATTTTACATGCAGCATTCCTCTATTCCTATCATATTAACGTTATATTTCTCATTCTCACTTGACATTACGGCTCAATCGGGCACTGATTTAACCGTTCAATTCCATTTTGAAGATGCTGTCTCATAAAAGATCTTGCCTCTTCTGGATCCCCCTTGCTTACTGCCTCTAAAATTTTAGTATGATAAAAAATACCATCCTGATATCCAAAAGCACGATTCATCTGACAATGATCCTGTTTGCTTTCTTCAAATAAATTCTGCATCACCTTTGCAATAAAAAGGTTATTCGACGCTCTGGAAATTGCTTTATGAAATAACATGTCCGCCCCCACAAAACGCACCGGATCCTCATCATACCGCTTCATTAATTCCAGGCAGCTTTCCAAGTCATGAATCAGCTGATCTGTCCGATTCTTTACCGCCAGATAACAGGCTTCACTTTCCACAATAATGCGAAATTCCAGCAATTCACGAAATCTTCTATACTCCTCAGCTGTGACTGTATTTCTTCCGGCCAGAGCATCTTCTACCCGATTATCCATCAAAAAAGAGCCCTTGCCATGAATTGTTTTTAAAACCCCCACTTCACAAAGGCGATGAAGCGCGCTGCGAAGGCTTGCTCTGCTTACGCCTAACGTATGAATCAACTGATTTTCAGAAGGGATTTTATCGCCAACCATCCAGGTTCCGGATGTAATTTCCTTTTTTAAATAATCGAGAACTTGATCTGTAATTGGCTTCATTGTACGCATCCCCTTACCCTTTCTGCTGTAAAAACAATATTTGTAATTTAAATGATAACTATGACTATGTCGATAACTGGATTGTTTTGTCTTGTTTTTTCTCTTATGATACTGAGAAACACACGTTTTGATATTCTATTGTAATGATACTATTATTCTGCGTCTGAAAGACGCAAATTCCATTGTGATATTTGGGTATGTACCCACCAGACCCAAAACACTGTCACATTTTTTATTTGGATTATTTAACCAAAATATTCCTTATTTTTCTATTTTTATCAGTGCATTTTAAATCATTATATTTTTTATTATATCTTTTAATTGAAGCTTGTCAATGCCTTATATTACGAATAAATGTCTTTTCCTCACTTTTCTGCATTATAATGTAAAGCAGGAGATGGAACATCTTTTCCCGTCCCATCTCCTGCTTTCTATAAAAAATCTCCATCACAAACAAAGTTAACATCAATCTGGTTCAATTCTGGCACCGTCTGACCCCACCTTTGAACCATCCGGAGCTGTAGCATTTTTCAGCATAGTTCCGTCTCCCTGCATATAATACCACTTTCCGCCGATACGAATCCAGCCTGTCATCATGTATCCATCTTCATAATGGCAATAATAACGGTCTCCGTCAAAGTCCAACCAACTTTTATGCATAGTACCATCCTGATTCATATAGTACCATTTCCCGTTAATGCGAATCCAACCTGTCATCATATATCCATCTTCATAATGGCAGTAATAACGCTTGCCGTTTAAATCCAGCCAGCTTTTATGCATAGTGCCATCGGAATCCATATAGTACCATTTTCCGCCAATGCGAATCCAGCCTGTCATCAAGTATCCGTCTTCATAATGGCAGTAATAACGTTTCCCATCCAAATCCAACCAGCTTTTATGCATGGTTCCGTCTTCGTCCATATAATAGGTCTTTCCATCATAAGTTACTAATCCTGTCTGCATAATTCCATGAGAATCAAAATAATACCATTCTCCATCCAACAGTTTCCAACCTACTACAAACAGACCGTCCTGATAATACAGTTTTTCGCCATTTTCATTTTGAGACCATCCGTTGCCAGAAAGGGCACCATCTATGATTTGGTCACTCTCCCCTGATTGCTGCGTATTTACACTTTCCAAAACACTCTCATTGATAGAGGTATTTCCGCCAGCATCAGATGCTCCACAGCTGCATAGCAAAAGTCCCGTTGCCAGCACTGCTGCTACAGCAGCCCACATATATTTCAAAAGTTTCATGCAGCATTCCTTTCTCAATGCAATATTGTGTGCAACGATTATGCAATCCGTTTGCATCTATATTACCTGTTACTTATAATACACTTGACCCGGCAAATATTTTTCAAAAAATATTTGTAAAAATGAAAAATCAGCAAATACTACAAAGAGTTTCAAAAAATTTAGATAAATAAACAACGAGCGTGCTGTAAAACAGCACGCTCAAGTCATACGATATCAAAATTTTAATATTTGATTACAGTCCCAGTACATCACGAATATAGATTCTGGAAACTTCTGCAGAATGGAAATTGCAGACTTCTGGACGGTCCAATTCTACGCACAGAACGCCATCATATCCTTCTTCTTCCAAAGCAGCTTTTACTGCCGGGAAGTTTACAGTACCATGACCCAATGCACGGAAAGATGCCATTTTTGCAGGTCCTTCTGCTTTAGAAAGAGCAAAAGTATCAACATCTTTCAGATGGATATAGCCAATACGGCTGCCGTACTGATGAATCAGATCAACTGGATTCATTCCTGCCAGAGTGGTATGAGCGGTATCAAAACAGAAAGAAACATAATCTGGATTGGTGTGTTCTGCAAAGTAATCAATGTCAGACTGAGAGAACACACAGGTTCCGTAGTGAGGATGGAAGCACAAAGTAACGCCTTTTTCTTTTCCGTAACGTCCCAGCTCGTTGGCAACTGTGCACATTTTATCAATCATTTCTGGATTGGTTGGACGTTCTGTAGGACCGTCATCGCCAAAGCCGCTGTTCTGACAATTGTACCATTTTCCACCTACTTCTGCCAAGAAGTCAATCTGTTCTTTCCCTACTTTAATGGCATTTTCAATATCAAATGTAAAGTGACCGTATAAGTTTACCAGATTTACACCGCAGTCTGCTGCCAATTTTACCAGCACCTGAGGATCTTCTACATAGTAATCCCGAATAAATGCAAAGTTTTCTACATAGTCATAACCCAAGAATTTACATTCGCGGAAGGATTGTTCCACCTGACGTCTTGCGGTTTCTGGATCCTGGCTATTTACCCATGTCCAGCCAGTATAAGCTACTTTCATCATAATTGTTACCTCCTAAAAATTAATCGTCTAAGATACCATGAACCGGATTGTTCTTCATTGGCGCTGTACGTGTATACTTGGTTGTCAGCGGAATATATTTACCGGATTCACAGGATTTTGAAAAGCTTGTCAAGATTTCCAGTACATGGTGCTGCTGCTGATAATTTGCACGCCAGTCACGACCTGTCTGAATAGATTTACACATATCGGACAGACCCAGTGCACGGGAGTTTTCACAATAATCAAACATCAATGGAATTTCTTTATAACCTTCATAGAAGGAAGCATGATTATGTTTCAACAAACCAGGGTCAGTGGTTGGAGTTGCTGCACGATCTTCCGGACGGAGCAACAAAACCGGACCGCCAAATGTATTTGGGTCTGGTACAATCAAGGTACCTTCTGTACCATAAACTTCAAAACGAGCTTGACCAAATGGGCTGTAATATACATCAAATGTAGTGAAAATCTGAGCAATTGCTCCGTTTGTAAACAGGATATTTCCTGCCAGATAAGTATCTACATCCACATCGATGATTTCACCGCAATGAGGTTCAGAAGTAATCACACGTTTGTCAAAAGAGCGTTTGGTCATACCCATAACCCCTTTTGCTTCACCCAAAAGCTGTACCAGAGCGGTTACATAATAAGGACCCATATCCATCATTGGTCCGCCGCCCCGTTTATAATAAAATTCTGGGTCTGGATGCCAAGTTTCATGTCCGTGACAAACCATAGCACAGGTAGCACCAATTACATCGCCAATTGCACCAGTATCGATCAAACGACGTGCGGTCTGGATGCCAGCACCCATAAAGGTATCCGGTGCACCGCCCAGATGCAGACCTTTTTCTTTTGCCAGGTCTACCAGCTCATTAGCTTCTTCCATATCAACTGCCAATGGTTTTTCAGAAAATACATGTTTTCCATGGAGCAGTGCCTGTTTGGTTACTTCATAATGTTCATAAGGACGAGTTAAGTTTAAAACAACATCTACATCCGGATCATTAAAAGCAGCATACATGTCTTCATAGATTTTAGGAGTTACAACTTTTGCTCCTTTTTCCTGTTCTTCTTTTACATATGCCACACCTTTTTCAGCACGTTCTGGAATCAAATCGCAGACCCCAATCAATTCTATTTCCCGAAATGTTTTGGTAATATTCTGCAGATAAATTCCGCTGATGGCACCGACACCAATCATGGCAACCCGTATTGGTTTCATAGTTTATTTCCCTCCATTTTCTATTTTGAAAGCGAATTTTTCTATTGGTATTATAACATCATTCCATGCAAAATACCTGCCAAAAGATGTATTTTTTGTGCCAAAAATTGTGCTGTTTGAAAAAAATATTTCAAAAAAACGGTAGTTTTCTATTTTATTCCACAATAAAATAAGGATGCTGTACACCAAAAGTACAGCATCCCAAACGCTTTTATAAGTATTTTCTTTTTTATTATCTATATATCAAAAGACTTCATGTGATATAGAACATCCCCTTTTTACCACACAAAATAGTTGGCTGCGTTAACCCTGTGTGTTGATGCAGAATTAGAGGGCGTTTTATTCAGCCCTAATTTCAAGATTCGTTAAATAGTCGATTATATCCTGCATATCTCCATGATCAATTTGATAGAAAAATGGGTCATCTCGTATCACATCACTATCATTGATGATAAACTCATTCACTGTTTTTCCGTGTTCATTGGTAAAAGAAAGCGTAAGCCATGTTCCCATCCGAAACAAAGAAATCCCAGATTTGTGAAATGAGTGGCACTGAATACTTTCTACAATATATGAAATATCATCTTGGTTATTGATTTCAAATCTATGACCCGTTTGTCCATTGCGGACGGTAATAACAGCTATATTGTCTGAACTCACGGATTTTAAAAATACAGTTTTGCTATTCCACCAAACAAAACCAAAAACGATCAGCAGAACGACAATCCCTAATACAATATATCTCTTTTTCATACTTCCATCTCCGTATTTACAAATAGCTTCATTTCTTTAATATCCTCTTTCGTCAAGACAAGCATAAATGATATTTTCAAAGAGATACCCATTTCCTTAGCAGTTTTTCTCAATGTCATTTGTTGTCCCATACATTCAGCATATTTTGGCCACACAGAAAGGGGCAACGTTGTATCTACAAAAACCGTTTTGATATAAAAGACAAAAGTTTCGTAAAAAAGAAAAAAACACAGTACAAACTGTACTGTGTTTGGTTGGGCTAGCTGGATTCGAACCAGCGGAATGCTGGAGTCAAAGTCCAGTGCCTTACCGCTTGGCTATAGCCCATTGTGTTGGGGTGGATAGGGGGATTCGAACCCTCGGCCTCCAGAGCCACAATCTGGCGCGCTAACCAACTGCGCTATATCCACCATATTCAAAATGGTACGCCCAACAGGATTCGAACCTGTGGCCTACTGCTTAGAAGGCAGTTGCTCTATCCAACTGAGCTATGGGCGCATATTGCTGCCAAGCACTTAGCAAAAAAATGGAGCGGGTGATGGGAATCGAACCCACGCGACCAGCTTGGAAGGCTGGAATTCTACCATTGAACTACACCCGCACTATCATTTACACCAGAGGTTTTTTCTTTTTTGTTTTACCTCTTGGCGACGGATTATATTATATCAAGCTTTTAGAGAAAAGTCAATAAGTTTTTTGAATTTTTTTTCTGTTTTTTTCGATTTATTAGTATTACCCAAAAGTTTTAAACCGATATTTCTGATAATTGAAAAAATATGATAACCATGTTATACTATAAAAGAAAAGAACGCATATTTTCTGCCCTTTTTCCGATGATAGTATTAATTAGATTTTTTCGAAAAATACGGCTTTTCGTTTTGCGTTTTTGAAAAGGACGAAGGAGATTAAATTTATGAAAGTGACAAAAGCAGTTATTCCTGCGGCAGGATTTGGTACACGGGTTTTGCCGGCAACCAAGGCCATCCCCAAAGAAATGATCCCCATTTTAGATAAACCTTCTATTCAATATATTGTAGAAGAAGCTGTTGCCAGTGGAATCACCGATATTTGTATTGTAATCAGTCGAGGAAAAACAGCAATTGAAGATCATTTTGACCGTTCCCCGGAATTGGAAGAACGGCTCCTGTCCAGCGGTAAAAATGAAGAATACGAAGAAATTTTAAGGATTTCCAATTTGGCAAACTTTACATTTGTACGCCAGTCAGAACAAAAGGGACTGGGGCATGCCGTATCCTGTGCCCGCTCCTTTGTTGGAAACGAGCCCTTTGCCGTTCTTTATGGGGATGATGTCATTATGGGAGAGATCCCCTGCTGCAAACAGTTATTGGATCAGTACGAAAAATATGGCTTGGCCTGCGTTTGTATGAAAGAAGAACCTTTTGAGTTGGTTAAAAAATACTCTTCTTTAAAAGTAGAGCCTTTAGAAAATAATATTTATAAAGTGACCGATATGGTGGAAAAACCCGCTACCAAAGAAGAGGCATTCTCCAACTATTCTGTTTTGGGGCGTTGTGTGCTTCCTCCTGAAATTTTTGATATTTTGGAAAAGATTCCAAAAGGGGCAGGAGGAGAATACCAGCTGACCGACGCTATGCGGGTGCTGGCAGTTTCCCAAGGTATGATCGGTGTAGACTTTGTAGGAACCCGTTATGATATGGGTAATAAATTTGGTATTTTAAAAGCCTGCATTGAAGCAGGACTGCATCACCCTCAAATTAGCGGACTATTAAAAGAATATCTGCGCAGCATTTCCTCTGTCTTATAATTTGACAAATTTTTGATTTTCTGATAGAATAATTCCATTGTTTGACAGGAAGTCAGACCGATTGGCAGAAGCTGATCAGCCTATAATAATTTGATTAAATTGGCAAAAGAATCTATTTTATCATTTATTTTATATAGAACGATATCATGAAGGTATCCATTTCCAAAGAACCTGGAAAATGGATGCCTTTTCTTTTGCCTAAACAGGAGGATTTATTCATCATGAAACAAACAAAAAATTTAGTATTAGCAGGTCTTTGCGTGGCTCTGGGAATTGTACTTCCTGTAGCATTTCACGCCATTCCCAATGCAGGTAGCATTTTGCTGCCCATGCATATTCCGGTACTGCTGTGTGGGCTGATTTGCGGACCTGTTTATGGTCTCATCTGCGGTGTTTTAACCCCTGCTTTGTCCAGCTTAATTACCGGTATGCCTCCCGCTGCTTACCTGCCTTCTATGCTGTGTGAATTGGCAGTTTACGGACTTCTGGCTGGTCTTTTCATCCGTTTTGTAAAAACCAAAAACCGCACTGCCAATATTTACATTGCCCTGGTTTTGGCAATGATCGGCGGACGGATTATCTACGGTATTGTCAATGCTCTGATTTTCCAGGCAGGTTCTTACTCTATGCAGATGTGGCTTGCAGGTGCATTTGTAACCGCTCTGCCAGGAATTGTTATTCAATTAGTGATTCTGCCAATTATTGTAATCGCACTTCGAAAGGCAAGGGTTATTGGAAATGACTGATTGCAAAACTCTGCTGAAAAATCACGCTCACCTGTATCCAAACATGCAGCCCTGCGATGCAGTCAAGCTGCTGTATCAGCGTGCATTCGGCGGAGGTCACTTAATTACAGATGAAACATCCTGTTTTCAGCGTATTGTAACTGAATATCAAAATCGGATTGCCAATCTTTCCCCGCTCTGCGAGTTTTTAGGAAACGGAAATATGCGCCTTTCTCTGGCGGCTGTAGACACTCAAGTACTGCCGCTGGAGTGCGTATCCCAACTATTTATTCGCAGTGCTTCCCGCACCGTTCCTCTGTCCATGGAACAGTTTCAAGAATCCTTGAAAGTTCTGGAACAAGTCTGCAAAGAAGGGGCTTTTTCCTTTTCACAACAGGAGTTAAAAAACTATCTGAAAGAATATACCTCTCAGGGATACCCTATGGTCAGCCACAGCCCCCAATACAGGGAGGCATATCATCCCTGTTACCGGATCATTCGTCGGGAATATGAGCCTTTATTCCCCCTAATCGGCGAAATCTTCCGAAAGATGCAGTCCCAGTCTCGTGTGGTAATCGCGTTGGAAGGAAAAGCAGCCTCTGGGAAAACAACGGCAGCTGACTTATTGGCAGACTTGTTTCACGGGGCTGTCGTTCATATGGATGACTTTTTTCTGCCGCCAGCCCTGCGGACGGAAAGCCGGATTCAGGAACCTGGCGGAAATGTTCATTACGAACGTTTTGCCGAAGAAGTGATTCCCCATCTGAAAGAATCCCTTCCCTTTTCCTATCAAAAGTTTTCCTGCTGCAAGATGGATTATGACGGAGAAGTTTCCCTTCCGGATGTTCCTCTTGTCATTGTGGAAGGCGCTTATTGTCTTCATCCATATTTTTCTTTTCCTTATGATTTGAAGATCTTTTTTGACGTGACTTCTAAAACACAGAAACAAAGAATTATTGCCAGAAACGGAGAAGAAATGTATCAAAACTTTGCACAACGATGGATTCCCATGGAATATCAGTATTTTTCACATTTTTCAATTCCGGAACAATGCGAAATGATCATCACAACAGAATAAACCAGATTGATCTTTAAAAGCGGATGCATATTGCATCCGCTTTTGTTTTCCAAATATATCCCACAAACAAAAAAGAGTACGCCAATTTGTTTAATTACACAAATTTCATGATATTGACAAAAAATAGTCAAACTTATATAATAATATTATTCAATAATATTTTTGTAACTTAATTTTTACTAAAAATATTAAATACGAAAGAAAATAATCATTAATTATTTAGAAAAGAGGTCTTTTTCATGAAAGGTTATGCTGTATTAGCTCCAGGTGAACACGGATGGTTAGAACGGGAAAAACCGGTCGCTGATCCTTTAGGTGTTGTAGTTCGCCCCATTGCGGTTGCTCCCTGTTCTTCCGATACCCATGTTATGCACACTGGATCTACTACTGGGCAGCCAACCATTTTGGGACATGAAGCTGTAGCAGAAATCGTAGAAGTTGGCTCTTTGGTTCGTAATTTCCATGTAGGTGATACTGTAGTTGTTCCGTGTGTTACCCCTGACTGGGAAGCACCTGCTTTACAGCAAAGAGGTTCCAACAACGCTCACGATTACGCTTCTATGGGAAGCTTCAAATACCTGACCCAGAAAGACGGCGTATTCGCTGAATTTTTCCACGTAAATAACGCAGACGCCAATCTGGTTCTGCTTCCAAAGGATGTCAGTGTAGACGCTGCTTTGATGACAGTAGACATGATGAGCACTGGTTTCTACGGTGCAGAAATGGCTGATATTCAGCTAGGCGATACCGTTGTTGTATTTGGGATTGGTCCTGTAGGACTGATGGCTGTTGCTGGCGCAAGATTGCGTGGTGCAGGCAGAATTATTGGGATTGGTACCCGTCCAAACTGTGCAGAACTGGCAAGAGAATACGGCGCAACTGATATTGTAAGTTATAAAGACGGTGATGTAGTACAGCAAATCTTGGAACTGGAAGGCGGAAAAGTTGACCGTGCAATTCTGGCAGGCGGAAATGCTTCTACGATGAATCAGGCCTTGTCTATTGTAAAATCCAACGGTGTGATCTCCAATGTTACTTTCCTGGATGCATCTGATACTTATCAGATTCCAACATATTTATGGGGTCTGGGAATGTCTGACGTAACAATCCGTGGAGGTTTCTGTCCTGGCGGCGCTTACAGAATTCAGAAGATGCTCCGTTTGATTCAGTCTGGACGAATTGCTCCGGAAAAAATGCTCAATTACCGTTATGATGGATTTGACAAGATTCCTGATGCATTTATTGCAATGGATGAAAAGCCGAGAGATTTGATTAAACCTGTGGTTCATATTCAGTGGTAAATACATAAAAAAATCCCCTGAGAAATTCTCAGGGGATTTTTCGCGAATGACAGATTTTCTAAGGGATTCATACAATACTTTTGCTGTCCTTAGAATCCCGAAGAGGCTTCGCCTATACTTAACCACTCAATCTAAAATATAAGACATGTCGCTCATTCGTTTTACAAAACGTTTTCCATCGTCATTTTCAAACAGATAACTTACCCCGCCTGCTAACCCAAACAGCTCAAAATGATTCAAAGCTTCTACATCTAATCCAAGCCACATGGCATTGAATACGCTGAGCAAGTCACCGTGTGATACAATGATCATATTTTCTTCTTGATTGGAAATGATCTCTTGAAAAAAGGGCAGCAAACGGTTCCACTCATCCCGGCGGCTTTCAGCATCTGAAAACATTCTGTCATCTACGGTCTTTTCCTGACACTCCATGTTTTCCTGCAACCACTGAACAGATTTTCCAACACATTTTCCAAGATTTCTTTCTCTCAGTTCTTTTCTGAGTATAGGGGTAATCCCCAAATCGTTTCCTACAATCTCTGCTGTTTGTCTTGCCCGCGTTAAATCAGACGAATACATCACAAAATTTTTATCCTGCAGCTCTTTGGAAAGTTTTTTGCCAATATTCTCAGCTTGTCTTTTCCCCAATGGAGATAACTCCCAATCGGTCCAGGAACCTACCATACCGTTTGTATGGTGAACCGATTGTGTGTGCTGGATAGTAATCACCGTTTTCATAACATTCACCTCAAATTCCCATTTCCTGATTTTATAGTAACCATATTATATCATTGAATGTTATCTTTTTCCAGAAGTTTCACCTTACTTTTTAAAAGTAAATCAAAATAAAAAGGGACCCCGAAGGGTCCCAAAATATTACCTTTAGAGGACGGCTTTTGAGCCGTCCTTCTTCAGTTTATACTCTTTAAGCAATTTAGCTTATCCGTTCACTTTTACACCAAAGGTTGCTTTTTCACCATTGACATCCCATTCCATGGTGAAGCCATCCATTTCGCCAATCTTGATGTCATCTGCCAGTACATCATGGCTGATGGTATCCTGATTGCGGGTCATGATATCCGCCAGTTTATCACTGCCGGTCATATAAATGGTGATGTGATCCAACACATTAAAGTCTGCTTCTTTTCTCATGGACTGAATCTTACTGATGATTTCACGAACAAAGCCTTCTTCGATCAGTGCTTCTGTCAAAGTAGTGTCCAAAGCCACAGTAATTCCATTGTCTTCCATGGAAACATAGCCTTCTTTTTGAGCGGTTTCAATGAGCAGTTCTTCTTCTGTGAGTTTGATTTCTCCATCAGACAAAGCAAGAGTTAATGTACCGGTAGCATCCAGTTCCCGTTTTGCAGCATTGCCGTCCAGCTCTGCCAGTTTGGTACGGATTTCCCCAATCTTCTTGCCGTATTTCTGACCCAGCAATCTCAGCTGCGGTTTGAAGTGATAAGTTGTAAAGTCAGATGCATCAGAAACAAACTGCACATCTTTTACATTCAATTCATCCTTCATAATGTCGCAGTACATTTTGCTCAAGTCATGGTCTGCCTTCACATACATAGCTGCCAAAGGCTGACGGTTTTTCAGGCTTGCAGCATTTCTAGCAGCACGTCCCAAAACAACCACTTTCAGCACTTCGTCCATATCTTCTTCCAAAGTCTTGTTGATATAAGAAGCATCTGCTACTGGGTAATCGCACAAATGTACGCTTTCTGGTGCATCTTTATCAATACTGCAAACCAGGTTGCGGTAGATGGATTCACACATAAACGGAATCATCGGAGCCGCTACCTTAGAAACAGTTACCAAAGCAGTGTACAGTGTCATGTATGCACTTACTTTATCATCAGACATTCCTTCCTGCCAGAACCGTTCACGGCTTCTTCTCACATACCAGTTACTCATTTCATCTACAAAGTCCTGCAGTGCCCGAGCAGCTTCTGGAATCCGATAGTTTTCCAAATCGCCGTCTACTTCCTGAATGAGAGAGTTCAGACGGGACAGCAGCCACTGATCCATTGCAGTCAATTTGCAGTCTTTCAGCTGGTACTTGGTTGCGTCGAATTCATCAATATTGGCATACAGTACAAAGAACGCATAGGTGTTCCACAAAGTAGACATAAACTTCCGCTGACCTTCCTGTACTGCTTTACCGTAGAACCGGTTTGGCAGCCATGGAGCGGAATTGCTGTAGAAGTACCAACGGATTGCATCTGCGCCGTAAGTAGCCAGTGCATCAAATGGATCTACCGCATTACCTTTGGACTTGGACATCTTTTGTCCGTTTTCGTCCTGTACATGTCCTAATACGATAACATTTTTATAAGGAGCCTTGTTAAACAACAGGGTAGAAATTGCCAACAGAGAATAGAACCATCCGCGAGTCTGGTCTACTGCTTCAGAGATAAAGTCTGCTGGGAACTGCTGTTCAAACAGTTCTTTATTTTCAAACGGATAGTGATGCTGTGCAAACGGCATAGAACCGGAGTCAAACCAACAGTCGATTACTTCTGGCACACGTTTCATCTGCTTGCCGCAGTGAGGACAGGTAATGGTAACTGCATCAATGTAAGGACGGTGCAGTTCAATATCATCTGGGCAATTTGGAGACATTTCTTTCAGTTCTGCAATGCTTCCAATTGCGTGACGGTGACCACATTCACATTCCCACACATTCAGCGGAGTTCCCCAGTAACGGTTACGGCTGATACCCCAGTCCTGTACATTCACAAGCCAGTCACCGAAACGGCCTTTCCCAATGCTTTCCGGAATCCAGTTGATGGTGTTGTTGTTGCGGATCAAATCATCTTTTACCGCAGTCATCTTGATAAACCAGGATTCTCTTGCGTAATAGATCAAAGGAGTATCACACCGCCAGCAGAATGGATAGCTGTGCTCAAAGCTTGGAGCAGAGAACAGAAGGTTTCTTTCTCTCAGGTTTTTCAGCACTTCTGGGTCAGCGTCTTTACAGAACATACCTGGCCACAGAGTTTCTTTGGTCATTTCCCCTTTGCCGTCTACCAGCTGTACAAAAGGCAGATTGTAGTTGCGTCCTACATTGGCGTCGTCTTCCCCGAACGCAGGAGCAATGTGAACGATACCAGTACCATCTGTCAAGGTAACATAGTTATCACAGGTAACATACCAGCATTTTTCTTTTGGATGTACAAAGTCAAACAATGGTTCGTATTCTTTGTATTCCAAATCTTTCCCCACATAGGTTTCCAGTACGGTGTAATCTTCACCCAAAACGGTAGTTGCCAGTGCCTCAGCAATATAGTATACTTCTTCGCCGCACTGTACTTTTACATAAGTTTCATTTGGGTTTACACACAAAGCCACGTTGGAAGGCAGTGTCCATGGAGTTGTGGTCCATGCCAGAATGTAAGCGTCTTCACCTTTTGCTTTAAATTTTGCAATGGCGGAACGTTCTTTTACATCTTTATATCCCTGTGCCACTTCATGGCTGGACAGAGGGGTACCACAGCGAGGGCAATAAGGAACGATTTTAAAACCTTTATAGATCAGGCCTTTGTCCCAAATTTGTTTGAGTGCCCACCATTCGGATTCAATGAAATTGTTGTCGTAGGTTACATAAGGGTCATTCATATCTGCCCAGAAACCAACGGTTTCGGAAAAGTCTTCCCACATTCCCTTGTATTTCCAAACACTTTCCTTACATTTTTCGATAAATGGTTCCAGACCATAGGTTTCGATCTGTTCTTTTCCGTTGATTCCCAACAGTTTTTCTACTTCCAGTTCTACCGGCAGACCATGGGTGTCCCATCCAGCTTTTCTGGGAACATAATAACCTTTCATGGTGCGGTATCTTGGAATCATATCCTTGATTACTCGGGTCAATACATGGCCGATATGAGGTTTCCCGTTTGCGGTGGGAGGACCGTCATAAAAGGTGTAGCTTCTGTCCGGAGTGCGGGAAGACATACTTTTTTCAAAGATGTGATTTTCCCGCCAAAAAGCTTCTACTTCTTTTTCTCTTTCCTGAAAGCTCATGTTGGAAGATACTTTACGATACATAAGAAATAAGCCTCCTAACTGATTTTCTTTCCAAAATAAAAATCCTCCGTCCTGTAAACAGGACGAAGGTTCCTTCGCAATACCACCTATTACAGCATACCAACATATGCGTTCCGATAACGGCGGAAATCCGGCAGCGCTTAATAGGAAAACCGTTTGGCGTGCAGCTCCAGAGGGATATTCAGAATCTGCGGACTCGCACCGGGCTTGCACCATCCCCGGCTCGCTGATGCTTTTCACAGAAGCCTACTGTCTCTGTCAATGCTATTGCTTGTTTTAACATATATTTAAGAATCCAAGCTTCAAAAACATTTGAAACTCACCCTAATTCTTAATTTCATATTTTAGCATAAGCTGATTTAAAAATCAAGTAGCTCTTTGTTTTTCCACAAACCCATCAGAAAGCTGTTGATTTTCTCTGCCGGGTTTGTGCAAAATCTGCTTTTCCTAACCGTTATTCCTCCTCATTCTGAGAACGAACTGGTACCAGATGAGCGATTCTGTGACGATAAACCTGTGACAGCAAGACCATGCTGGCAATTAAAGAAAATACTTCTGCAAACGGAAAGGCAAACCACACATAGAATAACCCTACTTTAGACAGCAAATACGCAGCAGGTACCAAGATAACCAGCTGACGCAAAATGGAAACAAACAGACTTTTTCCTCCCATACCAACTGCCTGAAAAACCGTAGAGGAAATAATCCCCAATGCAGCAGCTGGGAAGCACAAAGAAATAATCCGCAAAGCAGGAACTCCGATTTCCAGCATGTGATCAGATGCAGAAAAAGCAGATAACAGTTCTTTCGGGAAAATGCAGAAAACCAATGTTCCTAAAATCATAATACATGCTGCGATTCCGCATCCAATTTTAATAGTAGTTATAAGGCGTTTTTTATTGCCCGCTCCAAAGTTATACCCCATAATCGGCATCAAGCCATTATTGAGACCAAATACCGGCATAAATACAAAGGACTGGAGCTTAAAATATACACCATAGACCGCAATGGCCGTATCACTGAAAGTACCTAAAATTAAATTCATAATTAAAACCAAAATGGAACCGATGGACTGCATCACCATAGAAGGCAGCCCTACTACATAAATGTCCCGAATGGTTTTCCAGCGCAGATGAAATCCTCTAAAACTGATTTTTACTTTGTGCTCTTTAGTAAACAAAACCACTAACGCCACTGTCATGGCTAAAATCTGTCCAATGACTGTAGCAGCAGCCGCACCGGCAATTCCCATTTCAGGCATCCCGCCTAATCCAAAAATCAGCACCGGATCCAAAATAATATTGGTAATCGCTCCAATCAGCTGAAAAATCATAGGATAAATCATGTTTCCTGTAGCCTGAATAATACGCTCAATATTCATTTCCACAAAAATCCCAATGGAACAAACCGTAACAATATAGGTATAGGTAGTACCCATTTGATGGATTTCCGGATTGGATGTAGTAGCGTCAAAAAAAGCCTGGGTTCCAAATAGTCCCAGAAGCGCAAATACAAGCCAGTTAAAAAGTCCTAAAATCAGTCCATGGGTTGCGGCATGGTCTGCTTCTCCATATCTTCCTTCTCCCAAACGCCGTGAAATTAAGCTGTTTAATCCCACTGCGGTACCGCAGCAAACAGAAATCATCAGCAGCTGTATTGGCTGTGCTAAAGAAACAGCAGTCAAAGCGTTTTCTGAAATTTTTGCCACAAAGTAGCTATCCACCACATTGTACATAGACTGAACTAACATAGAGAACATAGCAGGCAGGGACATTGACCAAACCAAAGAAAACAAGGGAGCTGTCCCCATTTTGTTTTCCTGTAGTTTTTCCATAAAAAATAACCTCTCTTTCCGCCCATACGGTTCCTCTTCTTCCGAACCGGAGTTAAATGGACTATTTCTTCTTATCAATCCTTGATTACCAACCCAGTATACACCACTTTCCCTGGTTTGACCATAGAAGCCTTTCTAGTTTGTAATATTTGATAGATTTTTGGAAAATCTATCGGCAGGTATGACAAAATTTACCCTTTCATTGTACCTGTACTGGTTTTGTGATAAAATAAAAACAGTATCATATCCTCTAAAAAGGAATCTTTTCCTCGAAAATTTCATTCCATTGATCTCAAAAGAAAGAAGTGTATCCATGAAACAATTTGAAGAAAACCTAAAAAAATATGCTGCTCTGGTCATTCGTTCCGGAGTCAATCTGCAAAAAGATCAGCTTTTGGTGATCCGTGCCCCAATCGAAAGTGCCCCCTTTGTCCGGATGCTTACAAAGGAAGCCTATACTGTAGGCGCAAAAGATGTTGCTGTATTCTGGAAAGATGAACAAATTTCTAAAATGCGCTACCTGTATTCCCCTATGGAATTGTTTGAAACTATGCCAGCATGGCAGGCAGAGTTTAACAATCACTATGCTCGGGAAGGTGCTGCATTTATCACCATCGCTGCTGATGATCCAGATTTGCTGGAAGGGGTAGACCCTCAAAAGCTGATTGCTTCTGTAAAAGCATCCCATTTGGCTTGCACTGATTTTTATGAAAACATTGATAACGGAAATCTGTCCTGGAACATTATTTCTGTTCCCACTCCTGCCTGGGCGAAAAAAATATTCCCAGACTGTGATGAACAACAGGCACAGGAAAAACTGTGGGAAGCAATTTTCCACGCTGTACGGGTAGATACCCCAGACCCTATTGAAGCCTGGAAACAGCACAGCGAACTGCTTCAGGAAAAAAGCAGCTGGCTCAACTCCATGCAGTTTGAAAAGCTCCACTACACCAATTCTCTGGGCACCGACCTGATGATTGGTCTTCCAGAAAATCATATTTGGGAAGGCGGAGGCGGTAAAACTAACGGCGGCGTATTTTACTTTGCCAATATGCCCACCGAAGAAGTGTTCACTGCTCCCCACCGTGAAAAGGTAAACGGTATCGTCTACAGTGCCCTGCCACTTAATCACAATGGATCCCTAATTAGCGAATTCAGCCTGACTTTTCAAGATGGCAAGGTAATCGACTTTACAGCTAAACAGGGATATGATGTGCTAAAACATGTGCTGGATACTGACGAAGGTTCCCGTTATCTGGGAGAAGTAGCACTGGTTCCTTATGATTCTCCAGTCTCCAACATGGGTATTTTGTTCTACAATACCTTGTTTGATGAAAATGCTTCCTGCCATTTGGCGTTGGGCAGTGCTTATCAATCCTGTATTGAAGGCGGTCTTAACCTGAGCAAAGAGGAGCTGCTTGCCAAGGGAATCAACGATTCTGACAATCACATCGACTTTATGATCGGTACGAAAGATTTAACCATTACAGGAATTACCAAAGACGGCAAAGAAATCCCTGTTTTCAAAGATGGAAACTGGGCGTAACCCTGTTTTAATATGAAAAGAAAAAACACGTACAGATGAAAAATAACATCTGTACGTGTTTTTTGTATTACTATTTGTATAATTTCTAATATATTTTACAAAATTATTTAGTTTTTCCCAAATTCAGACAATTCCAGACCTGGATTTTTATCCAGTGCCCACTGAATTCCCCAAGAGCTGGTGAACAGCAGCAGTTTTCTTCCCCGCAGATCCTGAATCCGTTTGGTATCAGAAGTAAGGTTGAGTTTTTTCGGGTCGATATCATCATTTTCAATCCAGCGAATGTACTGATACGGCAGCCCTTCCATCCGGATATCTACATGGTATTCGTTTTTCAAACGGTATTCCAGTACTTCAAACTGAAGTACCCCTACTACCCCTACAATAACCTCTTCCATACCGGAATCCAGTTCCTGGAAAATCTGAATTGCACCTTCCTGAGCAATCTGAGAAATCCCCTTTACAAACTGTTTCCGCTTCATGGTATCTTTCTGGCTGACCAAAGAAAAGTGTTCTGGTGCGAAAGTAGGAATCCCTTCGAAACGGAATTTTTTCCCTGGTGCGCACAAAGTATCGCCGATAGAGAAAATCCCTGGGTCAAATACCCCCATAATATCCCCTGCATACGCTTCATCAATGACTTCACGTTCCTGTGCCATCATCTGCTGAGGCTGCAGAAGCTTCATCTTTTTGTCGCCCTGAACATGGTATACTTCCATACCCTTTTCAAATTTACCGGAACAAATCCGCATAAATGCAATTCGGTCCCGATGCGCTTTGTTCATGTTCGCCTGAATCTTAAAGATAAAGCCGGAAAAACCTTCATCAAAAGGATTGATTTCTTCCCCTTCCGCAATTCTAGGCAAAGGAGAAGTAGTCATTTTGAGGAAATCCCGCAGGAAAGGTTCTACGCCAAAATTGGTCAGAGCAGAACCAAAAAATACAGGGGACAGCTGGCCTTTATCTACCATTTCCTGGTCAAATTCACTGCCTGCACCGTCCAGCAGTTCAATATCATCAAACAAATTCTGATAGTGCTCTTCTCCGATTACATCTTTTAAAGCTGGGTCGTTTAAATCCACTTCTGTAGCTTCTACCTGGTGCTGGCCATTGTTTGCAGTAAACGCAATAATCTCCTTCATACCCCGGTCATAAACGCCTTTAAATTCTTTCCCGGAACCAATAGGCCAGTTTACCGGATAGGTCTGGATACCCAGTTCCTGTTCAATTTCTTCCATCAAGTCAAACGGATTTCTGGCTTCCCGGTCCATTTTATTGATAAAGGTAAAAATAGGGATATGCCGCATGACGCAAACTTTAAACAGTTTCCGAGTCTGGTTTTCTACCCCTTTAGAAGCATCAATTACCATCACGGCGGAATCTGCCGCCATCAAAGTACGGTAGGTATCTTCGGAGAAGTCCTGATGCCCGGGAGTATCCAAAATATTGATACAATATCCATCGTAATTAAACTGCATTACCGATGAAGTAACAGAAATCCCTCTTTGTTTTTCAATTTCCATCCAGTCAGACACTGCGTGTTTTGCTGTCTTTTTCCCTTTTACAGATCCAGCCAGTGTAATCGCTCCGCCGTAAAGCAGAAATTTTTCGGTCAGCGTGGTTTTCCCTGCGTCCGGGTGAGAAATAATCGCAAAGGTTCTGCGTTTTTGAATTTCTTCTACAAAATTAGCCACAATTGTTCCTCCGTAACTATCCTTCATAAACATCCGCAACCGCTTTTCCCATGATCCGCTCATGACTTTGAAAACCATCACTTAAAAAACGGCAGTCAGCTCAAAAAGCCGCTGCCACATGGAACCGATTGCTTCTCCTATACTGTGTACAACAAACCCATTGCCGCAAATTTGGCAATACTCAAAAAAACACTGGAACGGACAAACTGCCTCCAGTATCATATGCTTTTTTATTATATACTAGCGCTCTGTGAAAAATCAATGGGGCTAAAAGAAAATCATCAGAACGATGAAGGAGATTGATTCTCATCCCTGGTTTTTTGTTTTATTTTTCGAAATTCTTTTGAAAATTCCATTTTTAAAAGATGTGTTTTGCAAAATGCAGTCTGTTCGGTCTTTACAAACTATAAAAAATCCGATATGATAAACCTATTAAGAGAGGATGAGATCATTTGAAAGAGAAAAAAAGTCTGATCCTGGTGATTGACGGCCAGGGCGGAGGGGTCGGAAAAGCCATTATTGAACGGCTGAGATCTGCTATAGAAGCAAAGGAGATTCCGCCGGTCTATATCCGCAGTCTGGGCACCAATTCTGCCGCTACAGCAAGAATGATGAAAGCAGGTGCTGACGACGGAGCCACAGGAGAAAATGCCATTATTTTCAATGCACCCAAAGCGGATTACATCATTGGAGCCATGGGCATTGTGATGCCAAACGCCATTCTTGGAGAACTGAGCCCTGCCATGGCAGAAGCCATTGGTGCAAGCGACGGAGTCAAAATTCTGATTCCCATTGACAAATGCCACACCCGCATTGCCATGGTTTCAGAAGGAACACTGGGACAATACATAGACAAAGCGATTCAGATCCTTCGGGAAGATCTGCAGGAATCCTAAAAGGCTTCTCCGCCATCAACAATGTAAAACCACAATTTTTAATGTTTAAACAACAGAACTGATGCGGCAGAAAAATTCTGCCGCATCAGTTCTTTATTACCACTGAAAATGCCGTTCTACTTGATACACCGTTTCTTCTATGGTACTGTGTTCCGTTCTTTCAATCCAAAAATAACGACTGCCTTTAATCTTTCTGCATTTTTCCATATTAATATTCCTAAGTGTTGTATTGCAGGTAAGCTTTGCATGTTCCACATCAGTACTGCTGTAAAGAAACTCCCGAAATCCCTGGTGATCCAGACGATTGCAATAATCGTCCACAAGACTTGTAGGATCTTTGATCAGAAACACCACTCTGGACGTGTCTGTCAGTTTATCAGCCTCTTCTACAGTCAGATGACAATCGCACAGAACAATTTGATTTTGTGAAAGCCGAATCAAATCCAACAGTACAAAATCCAATTGTTCCCTTGTGTTATCAATGAGCCATTTTTCGTATTCTTCTACAGAACGCCCGAAAAACTCATCTGCATTTTGAAACCTCTTTGCCATGAAAGGCTGATATCGGGGATCACACATTTTTTGGTGGTTTGGAAACTGCTCATCAATATCGTAAACTGCAAACCCATGTCTTTTTGCCAGCATTCTGGAGACTGTGGTTTTTCCTCCGCAAGGGGTGCCTGTGATAAAATATACATTTTTTAAATACTCTTTTAAAACATTATCCTGAAATATCATGTTCGTTCTCCTTTATTAAATAGTTTTCCGTATCCAATTCCGCATAAAACTATTTAATATAGTCTTACGCGCTTAGATATTTCTTAACCGCAAAAATGCTGTCATTTAAAGTCACCTCACAAATTTTAAGTTACTAATGTTTATCCCATGAAAAAGACAACGCAAGAATATCCCCTTTGTTGCCTTGTTCATATGGCTTTGTTTAAAAAAGGCGAAAGCTACCAGTGCTTTCGCCTTGACAAAATATCTATTTTCTCATATCTGTTGACCACTGAATCAAATTCAGACACCATTAAAAATACAGATATACCTGACACTTAATCATACCATTATACAGTTTTCTCCGCTTATTGGCACGCTTGCCGTAAATCTGTTCAAACTGCTCATGGGGTGTAATAATCAGATAACTGCTGCCCGGCATGGGGGTAAACACCTTACCCATGATCCGGTAAATTCCTTCTGCATCTTTCTTTTCCAGCATTCGTTCCCCGTAAGGAGGATTGGACAAAGTAATCAGATTTTCTTCTGCCCGGAACTGGCGGATATCCTTAACCGTTACAGAAAGCTTGGAAAGTACCCCTGCTTTTCTGGCGTTTTCCTTGGTCAGCTCTACAGCGGCCGGATCAATATCACTGCCCCAGCCTACAAATTCTGCATCCTTCCGGATCAAATCAATTCCCCGGGCACGTTCTTCCTGCCACACCTTTTCCGGAAACAGTCCCCATTCCTGAGCAGAAAACTTCCGCCGAATGCAGGGAGGAATGTTCATCGCTTTGGTGGCAGCTTCAATCAAGAAAGTACCGGATCCGCAGAATGGGTCACATACATGAGAATATCCCTTCACCCTTGCCAGGTCTACAATTCCCGCAGCCAGCGTTTCCTTTAACGGCGCATCATTGGATTTTTGCCGGTAACCCCGTTTGTGCAGTCCCGCACCAGAAGTATCCAGCATTACAGAAACCTGGTCTTTTAAAATAGAAAACTGAATTTGGTGAACCGGCCCTGTTTCTGTAAACCATTCCTGATGATAATGGGACTTCATCCGCTCTACCACGGCCTTTTTGATGATTGCCTGACAGTCTGGAACACTGTGGAGCACAGAATTCAGTGACCATCCTTTTACCGGAAAAGCGTCCTTTTTCCCGATGAAATCTTCCCAAGGCAGTGATTTTACTCCCTGAAACAGATCCTCAAAAGAATGAGCCGGAAAACTCCCCAGCTGAATCAGCACCCGCTCAGCGGTGCGTAGCCCAATATTCGCCCGGGCTAACATCCATTCATCTCCGAAGAATTCTACCTTTCCGTTATCGGCCTGAACATTTTCCGCTCCCATACGCCGCAGTTCTCCGGCCAGAATGCCTTCCAGCCCGAACAGGCAGGGAGCTACAAAATGAAATTTTGACATAATTTTATAATATCCTTTCTCGTACCATTACAGCACTGTGCTGGCATGGCGGGTTACATGACATCCAATATTGACAGCCACTGGCAATCCGGCAATATGTGTGGGATAGGTTTCAATATTCACCGCCAGCGCTGTGGTTTTTCCTCCAAATCCCTGCGGCCCAATACCAAGCCGGTTGATCCCTTCCAGCATCTGTTCTTCCATCTGTGCATAAAAAGGATCTTCATTGCGCTGTGATACCGGACGGCACAAAGCTTGTTTTGCAAGATAAGCGCATTTTTCAAAATCGCCGCCGATACCTACCCCGACTACCATAGGAGGGCATGGATTGGATCCTGCAGTTTCGGCATGACTGATGACATAATCCACAATATCCTGAGCAGTAGCAGAAGGTGTAAACATTTTTACCCCGCTCATGTTTTCGCTGCCAAAGCCTTTGGGCGCCACCATAATGCGAACCTGCTCTCCCGGTTCTATAGACAGATGCAAAACTGCAGGAGTATTATCCCCAGTATTTTCCCGTCTCAGCGGATCTTTTACAATAGAACAGCGGAGCTTTCCTTCCAAATAGCCCTGGCGTACCCCTTCATTGACCGCTTCATTTAAATCTCCGCCAGTCAGGTGAACATCCTGCCCCAGTGTCAAAAACACCACTGCCATACCGGTATCCTGACAGATAGGAACCTGGATCTGTCTGGCACAGGAAATATTTTCATAGATATCTCCCATTACCTGATGAGCCAGTTCAAACGGTTCTTCTTTGGCACAGGTTCCAATCAGCTGTTCCAAATCTTTAGGCAAAACCATGTTTGCCTGAATACACAAGTCCCGAACTGCTTTGGTGATTTCTTTTACATCCAACTCCCGCATATTTCTGCCTCCTGCTCTTTGTGCGCCTGTTACTTTGATTTTTTGGGAGAAACAACCACTTCTCCGTTTAAAATCACATAATCCGGTTTAGCGTACACATTTAAAATATCCCCTTGAATGACAACCAAATCCGCATCTTTTCCCGGTTTAATGGAGCCAACCCGATGATCAATCCCGCAGATCTGTGCCGGAACAATGGTCAGCATCCGCAGTGCGTCATCATAGTCCATACCGCCTTTTACCGCTACCCCACCGGACAGTCCCAGATACTGAATCGGGATAACCGGATGGTCGGTACAAAGTGCTACTCTCACCCCATGCTTTTTCAGAATTGCCGGATTCTCAATAGACAAGCCCCGCATTTCCGGTTTAGACCGGTCACAAATCACTGGACCTGCAATCACGTCTGCATGTTCTTCTGCCAGCAAATCGGCAATCTGATATCCTTCTGTACCGTGTACAATCACATAATCCAGCTGAAACTCTTTGGCAATCCGGATGGCTGTAAAAATATCATCCGCACGATGAGCATGGAAAAATGCCTTCATTTTTCCTTTGAGCACCGGCAGCAATGCTTCGCATTTCATATCGTATTCCGGCGGATCTACATCTTCTTCCCGTTTGGAGCGTTTCAAGTCCTTTTTATAGTGTTTTGCCTTCATTAACTGTTCCCGGATCAGCGCCGCTGTGCCCATTCTGGTCATAGGAGTCTGTTCTTTATCATGGTACACATTTTTCGGGTTTTCTCCCATGGCAAATTTCATTCCAATTTTTGGGTTCAATACCATATCGTCAATTCGGCGTCCGTAGGTCTTGATAGCGCACCAGGTTCCGGAAATAGGATTGGCGCTTCCCGGTCCGGTCAGTACTGTGGTAACCCCGCTTTCCAACGCTTCCTGAAAACACCGGTCCATGGGATTGATGGCGTCAATTGCCCGCACTTGAGGCATAATGGGATCTGTTTCTTCGTTTCCGTCGTCCCCTTCAAAGCCCAGACCATCTTCCCACATGCCAAGATGACAGTGCGCATCAATTAAACCGGGAAGAACAAATCCGCCCTGAACATCCAGCACATCTTCCCCTTCTGTTTGGGTGAGCTGATTCATGGGACCAAATTCCTGAATCTTTCCATCCTGAATCCGCAGATAGGCATTGGTAATATCCTGCTGTTCCATGGTTTTCAGATTTGCGTTGATCAGTAACATAAATATTTCATCGTTCCTTTCCATTTCGACAAACTTTTCCGCAAATTCGTGGTATCCTTATTCCTGTGCTCATCAGAAAAGGTCGGATGATTCCAAAACAAATGCGGTATCATTTTTATTTAAGCACAAAAGCTGTAATTTTTCAATCATTTCTCCTGAAAAAATAAAAGCGGATGCCCTTTGGCAAGAATTTTCCGGCGTTTTTTGTGAACTGTTTACCCTTCCATTTCTTTTTTCTAATTTCTGTACAGAATCAAGTCTTCTGATTTCATTCTGTACAACCATCTCTTCTCATCATTTTTTTGACCGCCTTCGGGCGGTTCTTTTTTTAGACTGTTTTTCAGAAAAAAAGAGTGCCGCAGAATATAAGACACTTGCGGCACTCTTTGGGTAAAACTTCTTAAAATCTTTTCGCTTATTCCTGTTCAAAAGAAAAGTAAATGGGCAGACCGTTTTTGGTAAACTGTGTAGCTTCCCCTACAATCAAAGGACGCAGATATTCAACCATATCTTCTGTCACATCGTTGCCTTCCGGTGTAATCCATTTTTTTGGCACCTTTTTCTCATAGTTTGCAATCTCATCTACATTTTGGCTGCGGAAAGCAATTAAATATGGGTGATTGGATACCCGTTCCATCACTGGAACTACACCAGTTTCTCCTTTCAGAGCCAGCTGTACTGCAACGCGGCCAATTTCTCTGGCTTCCTGCAGGTCAGTTTTGGAACTAATATGAACCGCACAGCGCTGCATGACGTTCAGCTCAATCGAACGAACTTTGCAGCCAATCCGATCTCGAACTACCTGTTCCAGATACCGTCCGATTCCAGAAAGGTATTTGTGGCCAAATACATCCACTGCATTACTCTGATAAGCTTCTGCCGCATAGCTTCCGTCTGCCAGCCGCACCCCTTCTGATACAGCTACCACTACATTTTGTACGGTTTTTGTCAGCTGGGAAACGTCCTGTACAAACTGTTCAACATCAAAAGCCACTTCCGGCAGATAAATTAAATGAGGTGCACTGGTACCAGCTTGTCTTGCCAAAACAGAAGACGCTGTAAGCCAGCCTGCGTTTCTTCCCATAATCTCCACAATGGTAACGCTGGGCAGATCATAGACGCTGCTGTCGCGGCTGATTTCCAGCATGGAAGTTGCCACATATTTGGCAGCAGAACCAAACCCCGGAGTATGGTCTGTGCAGTTTAAGTCATTGTCAATGGTTTTGGGAATTCCGATGACACAAATTTCTTTGTCATGAGACAAAAAGTAGTCTTTCAGCTTCCTTACGGTGTCCATGGAATCATTTCCGCCAATATAGAAAAAATACCCGATTTCATACTTTTCAAAAACCTTTGAAATTTGTACATACAATTCTTCATCCTGCTGCCAATCCGGCAATTTAAACCGGCAGGAGCCTAAAGCCATTGCTGGGGTGTGTTCCAAAAGGCGAAAATCCATTTCAGATTTCAAATAAGGAGTCAGTTCAATGATGTTTTGTTTGAGCACACCTTCAATACCGGACTTGGTGCCGTAAATATGTCCGATTTCACCGCATGCCATTGCTGCCCGAATTGCTCCGGACAAAGAAGCGTTGATTGCTGCGGTAGGTCCTCCGGACTGCCCAATTAACATATTATTTCCCATTCTCATTCTGTTCTTGTTTCCTTTCCGTTTTCCCATTTACAAACCAATAGGCAGCACTTTTTATGATGCTGCCCATTTCTGATATATTCAGTATAGCACAGGAAAAAACCAGTGTAAATTCCATTTCACAAGATTTACAATGCCTTCATAAACTAGGTTTATCGGTATATACAACTGCTTTTTACCGCTCCGTGCCTCCGTGCACGGACACTAAGTACCTGTACAAGTTTAACCGTGTTCGGACACAAAAAATAATTGCATCCATTTTTGGGTTGCAACATTTTTCCATAATTCAAAGAGGAAATTTGCTTTCTTCTCCTTATTTTGAAGCAAAAAAGCAGAGAACTGATGCTGTCAGCATCAGTTCTCTGCTTTTATTAATGTAAAACGGAATCCCTTTTTATTTTACAGATATCCTTTATCTACATGGATTACAACTTCAAAAGTTTCATCCAGCGCTTTTACCGCATTGGTGATAGAAGCAACCACCTGCTCGTCGGTAAGACGGAACCGATGAGGAACCACCACATCAAAAATCAGATTGGTATGAGAAGGACCTTCTACCATACGAAAATCATGGATTGCCAAAGAAGGATCAATCAGTTTTACCAGAACCCCAATCTTCTTTTTTACAGAATTAGAATATTCATCGTCCGTCACAATAGGATCCATATGGATCACCGCTTCACAGTCAAACTTCGCTCTCATATCCCGTTCAATATTATCGATGGTGTCGTGAATTTTAATAATATCCACATCACAAGGAACTTCTGCATGCAGTGAAACAATAATTCTCCCTGGGCCATAATTGTGAATGATCAGGTCATGAATCCCCATAATTCCTTCATAGGAAAGTACTTCATCTTTAATCTTTTCTACCAGTTCTTCATCCGGCGCCTGCCCCAGCAAAGGATTCAATGTATCCCGGGCAGTATTAAGACCGGTGTACAAAATAAATAATGCCACCAAAATCCCAATATATCCGTCCAGATTCACTCCGCTGAACTTACTGATTACCATTCCCAAAGCAACTGCAGAAGTCGCTGCAACATCGCTAATGCTGTCCATAGCAGCCGCTTTCATGGCTGCAGAATCAATGCGCATGCCCAAATTGCGATTAAACAGCCCCATCCACAATTTTAATGCAATTGAAAACAGCAAAATCACCAGAGAAAACAGATGAAATGCGGGTTCATCCGGATGAAGGATCTTTTCTACAGAACTCTTTCCCAGTTCAAATCCCATCAGGATAATCACCATGGACACAATCAAGCCGGAAATATACTCAATCCTGCCGTGTCCAAAAGGGTGCTGATCATCTGCCGGCATCCCTGCCATTTTAAATCCTACCACTGTTACAATGGAAGATCCTGCATCAGACAGATTGTTAAATGCATCTGCCATAACAGAAATAGAAGAAGTGATAACACCAGCCAAAAGTTTTGCCAAAAATAAAATCAAGTTGCAGCAGATCCCTACTACTCCCCCTAAAATTCCATATTTTTGCCTTACTTCTTGATTTTCTACACAGTCATAGTTCTTAATAAACCGACGGACTAAAAACTCGGTCATTACAAATCCCATCCTTTCACTCACACAAAATCTCTGTACTTATTTTATCGCTTTACAGCAATTCAACGAAAAGAACATTTTGTATATGATTGTAACACCGGACAGGAACTTATGTCAACTGAAATAGCCGAATTTTTAAATTTTCATTATGCCTGAGTGAGCTGTTCTACTAACAGCTAATCCACCAAGTCATTCAAAACGCCCAAATCATAGAAAAATTGCAGTGTCGCATACCGGGAACAAAGCTCTTTGGCATAGCGCAGTACATCCCACATTCCTTCACGAGACAGAGGATACCCAGCAATGGAAGTAAGTCCACCCAGCTGTTTTAACAGTTCAGGAGCTTTGTTGGTATCTGCTACTACCTGTTTTATCAGTTCCCGCACAGCATCAAAATTTCTTTGGATCGCATCAATTCGCTTTTCCACGTTTTCTGGATCATTCTGGTGAGCCCCCGCTTCTACCTGAAGCACTTGATCTGCCGCCAGTCCATATGCCCGCCGGATTTCTGAAATCGTCCCGCTCCTGTCTTTTGCCAACCGATTAAAGATTCCAGCTGAGATAAAATCCCTTTTCCCATGAGATGTTTTGGATATTGGCTGTATGGGTTGTCCCGCAATCACAGGCAAATTCTATGCCAATCAATTCCTGAATATTTTTGTTGCAAAACCCATCGTAGCTCTGCTGCCTTTCGCAGGCATGTTGAAACCATCTTTCAATAAATAACAGCCCAAAAGAATGTACTGTCATCCCTGGGCTGCCACTTTATCTCATATCTATCAAAATTTGCTTATTTTGCTTTCTGTCCGTAATAGGCATTAGGGCCATGTTTGCGGAAAAAATGTTTCTCCAGCAAAACAGATGGCATAGGTGCTGTGTCAGCACCCATCAGCTGTTCCGTATAAACAGCCATCATGCCAATTTCCTCCAGTACTACTGCATTATGCACCGCTTCAAATGGATCTTTTCCCCAACAGAATGGTCCGTGATTTTTCACCAGAACCGCCGGAATATGATCCGGTTCCAACTCTGCAAAGGTTTCCACAATCACTTTGCCGGTATTTCGTTCATATTCGCTTTGGATCTCTTCTGGTGTCATAGAGCGGGTGCAGGGAATCGTTCCTGCAAAATAGTCCCCATGGGTGGTTCCGTAAGGCGCAATCCCTTTTCCTGCCTGTGCCCAAACAGTAGCCCAGCGGGAATGGGTGTGAACCACGCCCCCAATATTGGGAAAATTCCGGTATAATTCCAGATGGGTAGGCGTATCAGAAGAAGGATTTAAATCTCCATCCACTGTTTTTCCTGTTTCCAGATCTACAACCACCATATCATCCGCGGTCATTTGATCATATTCTACTCCAGAAGGCTTAATCACTACCAACCCTTTTTCACGGTCAATGCCAGATACATTTCCCCAGGTAAAGGTAATCAGATGATACTTTGGCAGCAGCATATTTGCTTCATACACCTGCTTTTTTAATTTTTTTAACACAACTCATTCCTCCATCAGCTGTTTCGAGCTTGTTTTTTAATTTCTTTCAAGCGCTTCATTACGTCATTTGCGCCCCGTCCAAAATAGTCATGCAGAATAGAATATTCTTCATACAGTTTATCATAAACTTGACTATTTTCTTCAATAGGATAATCCAGTACACTGGGCGTCAATTTCTCTACCGTTTTGTTTATTATTTTAATTGGTTTTTCCGGATTTTATTGCCATTGTTGTACATACAATTAATTTAGCAATTATTATACTCTATCACAAGAGAAAAAGCAATTACTTTTTCTAGTAAAATGATTGTTTTTCCTATTACATTTGTTTTTATTTTTTCTCATCCAGTAAATTTTTTACAGAATTCCGTTCTACCAAATAAGGTTTCATAGAAAAGTGGAGTTTTACATTCTCACCGTTTAAAATTTGAATCATCTTTTCCGCTGCCGCACTGCCGATTTCCTGTGAAGGATAGTCTATAGAAGTGATGCCCACTTCGCCAACCCCGCATAAATTGGAGTTATCAAAGCTCACAAGGGAATAGTCCTCTGGAACCTGTTTTCCGTGGCGTTTCAATACCTCTAATAGTTTTACTGCAATCTCATCGTTGTAACAAACAATGCCAGTGCTGTCACCAATCCGTTCTAAAAGATAACGGTCATTATCCGGAGAAAACATCTGCTGCAAATCCTCTGTCACATACCATAAAATCCGGCTGTCATCAAACTCCAGTCCATGATCCTGCATGGCACTGACAAACCCGCTGTAGCGAAAATGTCCCTGAATATCATCTGATTTAAAAATTCCAAACAGCTTTTTATGTCCCTTTTCAATCAGGTGAGATGCATCTAGTTTCCCGGCAGAATAGTCATCCATAGTAACATAAGGAAAATCCAAAGCAGCATAATACCCGTTAATAAACACCACCGGAATATGCTGGCGGACAATCTCCCGATAAAGCCCAATATTGGGGTTTGGAAACGCACTTTTTGTGGGCTCAATAATAAACCCATCCACCCCGTTGCTGAGCATGGAACTGAGTACAGTTTGTTCGTTCAGGGTTTTATTATAGGTGATTCCCAAATTCATCTGGTACCCGTTTTTACTCAGCACCTGATCAATTCCCTTAATCACACCGGGGAAAATATATTCGTTTAAATAGGTGGTAATCACACCAATATTTTTCGTGGAGTTTCTCGGCGGCTTCTTTTCGTAGCACACATAGGTTCCGCTTCCTCTGTGCCGTTCCAGGAGCCCTTCATTCACCAAAGTACCAATTGCCTGCCGTACGGTTTGGCGGCTGATTTCAAACTGCTGTGCCAATTCATTTTCAGACAGCAGTCTGCTTCCATTGGGGAAAGTTCCGTTGGTAATCCGCTCTTTTACCCAGTCGCTAACCAGCTGATGTTTTGGTTTTTTTTGAGCCATTTCCGCTCCTCCTTTCAAGTGAACCTTTTTCTTTCATCATAGCACAACTTTGTGGAGTTGACAACCATTTTGTACGTACAACCAAAAATTTTCCTTTTAAAGCAAATGCTGGTCTTTTAATTGCTGCTTGAGCATTCGATGCTCCGGCAAAAAATGATCCATGGCTTGATAAAAATCTGCAGAATGGTTGAGATGAATAAAATGTACCAGTTCATGCACCATAACATAGCGGATACATTCTTTGGGTGCACACAATAACATTCGGTTAATCGTAATATGGCACCGACTGGGGTTACAGCTTCCCCAGCGGGTTTTCATGGTTCGGATTGTCAAACTAGGCAGACGGGGTACCCAACGCTGAAACTGGGGATACAGCTCTTCCAGTATTTCTCCAAAAACAGATTCCTCCCACAAAATAGGATGAGGTTGATTCACCAACTGGTCATGCTGTTCCATTTTTCTCCAGTGCTCCAATACCCATGGACCATGGGACTGTAAAAACTGCAGTGCTGCCTGCTTTCCCACCCATTTGGGTGCGGAGATGCACACAAGCTTTTGGGATTTAATTCGCAGATTGATATTCTTTACTTTTTTAAAAGTCAGTTCATAGGGGATTTCCACCCCCTGAACCCGTATTGTCCCTCTTATCATTAAAGATCTCCTCTTAACACAAAAACCACCGCACAACCCTTTTAAGGGCATATGCAGCGGTTTTTGATCCGTTGAGTTTTTCGTTACAGAAAAACTATATTCTTTCTTTTATGCTTCCAGCAATTTTTCAACGCTGGCCAGTTTGACACACAAGCAGAACAGTTCTACTGCCTGTTTCAATTCGTCAATAGGAGGATAAGTTGGCGCAATCCGGATATTGGTATCTTTCGGGTCTTTGCCGTATGGATAGGTAGCGCCTGCATCGGTCATAATAACACCAGCTTCTTTACACAGGGAGACAACCCGTTTTGCACAGCCTTCCATGGTATCCAGTGCGATAAAGTATCCGCCGTTTGGTTTATTCCAAGTGGCGATATTCAAAGGAGCAATTTCCTGTTCCAGAGCAGTTAACACTGCCTCAAATTTTGGTGCCAAAATCTGACGGTGTTTTTCCATATGAGCGGTCAAACCATCCAGATCTTTGAAGAATTTCGCATGACGCAGCTGTTTAATCTTGTCAAATCCAATGGTCTGAATTGCCATCAGCTTTTTAATGTATTCCACATTTTCTTTGCAAGCTGCAAAGGTGGCAATTCCTGCACCTGGGAATGTGATTTTAGAGGTAGAAGCAAACAGAAATACTCTTTTTTCAGTACCTAATTTTTTACATTCGTCCATCAAATTCAAAAGATGATCCGGAGTTTCGGTCAGATGATGGATACAGTAAGCGTTATCCCAGAAAATTTTAAAGTCTGGAGCAGCAGTTTTCATTTTTGCAAACCGACGTACAGTTTCATCAGAGTAGGTAATACCCTGTGGATTAGAATACATTGGTACACACCAAATCCCTTTTACTGATTCGTCTTCTGCTGCATATTTTTCCACCAGATCCATATCTGGTCCATCTTCTGTCATAGGGATGGTGATCAGTTCAAAGCCAAAATGTTCTGTAATGGCAAAATGGCGGTCATATCCCGGAGCTGGGCAAAGGAATTTCAGTTTGCCGCAGTCTTTCCACGGTTTTGGAGAATCTACATAACCAAACATCATGCCGCGCACAATGGTGTCGTACATCATATTCAAGCTGGAGTTTCCGCCGATAATCACTTCTTCCGGCTGTACTTTCAGTACCTGAGCCATCAGCCGTTTTGCTTCCGGAATCCCATCCAGCAAACCATAGTTACGAGTATCGGTACCGGATTCATCCATCAATACATCGTCTTTGCTTAAAATTTCCAACATAGGCATGGACAAATCCAGCTGGTCTGCACCAGGCTTACCTCTTGCCATATTCAGTTTTAAGCCTTTTGCTTTAAAAGCATCATATGCTTTCTGCAGGTTTTCTTTTTCGGTGAGCAATTGATCTCTTGACATCTCTTTATAAGGAATCATAACGGCCTCCTGTAATCATCTTATCTCTATGGTAATCTCCCATCCAACGCAACCGCTACAGGAAACAGGGAGCATTCCGCCATACACTGTTGTATTTCTTATTGTACTATATTATATGTAATTTTGCAAGTTTGTTTTTTAATTCCTGCAAAAAATGGGCGACAAATTTTTTATACCGATTCAAAAAAAGATTGTATAAATCTTACAGGAGTTTACAAATAACCGTTATTCTCCCAAAAGCTATTTTAAAATTTTGGTATAACTTTAAATAATATACCCTTTTTATCCAATGGTTGATACTTTTATTTTTGGTTTTCATTTCATTTTATTTGCATAATTTTTATATCAAAATTGCTTGTCTTATCCTCACCAATTTCTCACAAACCGGGCAGTGCCCGGTACCAACCGCCTACGGCGCATACTCTGTTAGTAGAGCAAAAATATTAGGAAATTTGCACTCAGCTGGCAAAATACGAGCGTAGCGTCTTTGCCAGCGGGCGCTACCCGCCCACCAGGTGGCAGGAACTGCCCGCATTGACAAACGAAAGGGGCTGTTATAAAACAGCCCCCTCCATAATCCAATAAAATTAATATTCTGCACTTCCAGTTGTTCTTGGGAACGGCAATACGTCACGGATGTTTGCTACTCCAGTGATGTACATAATCAGACGTTCAAATCCAAGACCAAAGCCGCCGTGTTTGGTGCCGCCGTAACGACGCAGATCCAAATACCAGGAATAATCTGCTGGATCCATACCCAGTTCTTTAATTCTGGCTTCCAGTACATCCAGGCGTTCTTCACGCTGGCTTCCGCCGATGATTTCGCCAACACCAGGAACCAGCATATCTACTGCTGCAACAGTCTTGTTGTCATCATTCAGACGCATGTAGAATGCTTTGATTTCTTTCGGATAGTCCGTTACAAATACTGGCTGTTTGAACACTTTTTCGGTGAGATAACGTTCGTGTTCGGTCTGCAGATCACAGCCCCAGTAAACTGGATATTCAAATTCGTCCTTGTGTTCTTCCAAGATTTTTACTGCATCAGTATAGGTAACATGAGCAAAATCAGAATGAATCAGGGCGTTCAGACGTTCAATCAAGCCTTTGTCATAGAAGTTATTGAAGAACTTCATTTCTTCCGGACACTGTTCCATAACATAAGCCAGTACAAACTGGATCATATCTCGAGCCAAATCCATAACATCGTTTAAATCTGCAAATGCGATTTCTGGTTCAATCATCCAGAATTCTGCAGCATGACGGGCAGTGTTGGAACGTTCTGCACGAAAAGTAGGGCCAAAGGTATAGATGTTGCCAAATGCCATTGCCATACATTCCCCTTCCAGCTGACCGGATACAGTTAAGCTGGTGTGTTTGCCAAAGAAGTCCTGGCTGTAATCAATTTCGCCGTCTTCTGTTTTCGGCAGATTATTTAAATCCAAAGAAGTTACATGGAACATTTCTCCAGCACCTTCACAGTCACTTGCAGTGATCAGCGGGGTATGAGCATAAACAAATCCCCGTTCCTGGAAAAACTTATGGATTGCATATGCCGCTACAGAGCGCACCCGGAACACCGCATTAAAGGTGTTGGTACGAGGACGCAGATGAGCAATGCTGCGCAAAAATTCCAGGCTGTGGCGTTTTTTCTGCAAAGGATAGTCTGCAGTAGAAGCTCCTTCCAGCACAATTTCAGAAGCATGGATTTCCAAAGGCTGTTTTGCGCCCGGTGTCAGCAGAACCTGACCGGTAACAATCAAAGCACTTCCCACATTGTATTTGCACACTTCTTTAAAGTTATCGATTTTGCTGTCTTCAAAAACGATCTGCAAATTCTGAAAACCGCTTCCGTCATTCAATTCAATAAAGCCCAGCGCTTTGGAGTCACGAATGGTTTTTACCCAGCCGCATACCGTAACGGTCTTGTTTTCATAGCTGGCCGCATCGGAAAACAGCTTTTTGATTTCAAGTCTCTGCATATTCTTTTCTCTCCTAAAAATAAAATCCAAACTCTTTTTTGCCAATCAGTGATAGGTGCTGGCATTAATAAATCCGTCCTGAAGCAGATCAATATAGTCAAACGCCTTTCCTGTTCCAATGGAAACCGCTTCAATTGGTTCTTCTGCTACACGAACCGGAATCTTAATATGAGAACGAATCAGCGGAGCAATTCCGCCAATCAAAGCTCCTCCCCCTGTCAGGACAATCCCATTTTCATAGATATCCCCAATCAGTTCCGGCGGAGTCCGTTCCAATACCTGGCGAATCGCCAGTATAATTTTATCCACACAAGCCAGGATACATTCATAAAGGGTGGTTTCATCAATTTCAACCTGCTGAGGATAACCAGTCAGCAGATTTCGGCCTTTTACAAAGGTCTTATTTTCCGGATTAGGTTCATAAACGCATCCAACCTGTTTTTTAATATTTTCCGCCATCCGCTGACCAATAGACAGCTTGTAATTCAGCGCAAAATATTTAATGATTTCTTCGTCAATCAAATTGCCTGCTACCCGGATGGATTCATGGCATACAACTCCATTCAGGGAAATGACTGCGACATCGGTAGTTCCTCCGCCAATATCCACAATCAGGTTTCCGTTTGCCTGACGGATGTCAATACCCGCTCCAATTGCCGCAGCAATTGGCTCTTCAATCAGGTATACCTTTCTGGCGCCGGCAGCCAAAGCAGCTTCTACCACTGCGCGGCGTTCCACATCTGTAGTAATAGAAGGAATACAAAGAATAATCCGGGGTTTAATGAAAAAGCTATTACAAACCCGTTTGATATATTCTTTAATCATCAGCTCACACAGTTTATGATTGGAAATGACGCCGTCTTTCAAAGGGCGCTCTGCCACAATATGTTTCGGAGTCTTACCCAACATGGCATAGGCTTCATTCCCTACAGCAACTACTTTGCCATCCCGGGCGCTGTACGCCACAATAGACGGTTCATTCAGCGCAATTCCGCTGTCGCTGCGATATATAATGATTTTCGTGGTACCTAAATCAATCCCAATATCAAAGGTTGCCATTGAGAAACCTCCCTATTTGTTTCCAATTTATTTGAATCGGCTAAAAGCCTTTATACTTTTCCATATTATCACAAAAAAAACAATTAGGCAACCTTTCCCCATCATCTTCTACGGAAAGACCGTTATTTCTCATGAAAGACAGAGGGATTTGGTAAAAAATTATTATCCGCCTGTTCGATTCCTTTTTTCACCCGACAGACTGCCGCAGGAATCACCCGTTTGGCTCCTGCTGATAAAAGAACTCTGCCCCCTTCATACATACTGGTTCCCGTGGTAATCACATCATCCACCAGCAACACCGTTTCCGGTAACGGCGGGCAATCGGAATGAAATCCATAAGCTCCCCGCAGATTTTGTTTTCGCTCCGCTGCAGAAAGTTCATGCTGGGTTTGGGTTTCCCGAAGGGTTTTTAGTGCCGGGTAAACCGGGATATGCAGATACTGGGATAAATGTTTAGCCAAAACCTCTGCCTGATTGTATCCCCGTTTTCTCCGCTTCTTAGCAGACATGGGCATAAAACAAATTCCTTGGATTTTGGAAAACTCAGGATGTCTTTGAATCACCTGAGCCAAATACCAGGCCAAATGCTCTCCATTTCCTTTTCCCTGCCTAAACTTCATCATATGGACCGATTGTTTTGCCAGTCCGTCATAGACAAATGCCGCAAAAGCATGATGAAACCCCGGTACTTTGTGTCCGCAGATACAGGACCGCTGAAAGCACAACGCACAAATATCCCCCGGAAAGTATGTAATTTGGGACTCACAGCGTTTACAGCAATGTCTTCCAAACTCCATCACCTCGCCGCAGAAAGGACAGCGTTCCGGCAAAACCATGTGCCTCAGATAACGAAAGAATGTTTTCCAAAAGGATCCCATATTGTTTCCTCCATCAGAACATAATATCTCCGTTTAATTCTTCCAGCAAAAAGCGCAGATTGGTAAACCGCCGGTTTTTCAGGTTGTTTTCTACCATAAACTGAATCCGTTCTTCACGTCCTACCAAGATCAGCGTTTTTTTCGCCCGTGTAATGGCAGTATACAAAAGATTTCGGTAGTACAGTTTATCATATCCACCCATCACCGGCATAACCACTGCTTCAAATTCGTTACCCTGGCTTTTATGAACAGTCACCGCATACGCAAGTTCCAACTCGTTTGCCATTTCAAAGCTATAGTAGGCGATCCGGTCCTCAAAGTCAATGGCAAGGGTTTGAGAACCTCGGTCCACCAATTGAATGGTTCCAATATCCCCATTGAAAATTCCGGCACCTTTTTCATTTCCTCTGGTCCATTCAATATCATAGTTATTTTTGATCTGCATTACCTTGTCCCCGGTACGGAAGGTGTAAAACATGGATTTAAATTCCACCTTTCCATTTTCCGGAGGATTCAGTTCCTGCTGCAGTTGGCGGTTGAGTTCCACCACGCCCAGTTCTCCCTTTCGCTGAGGACAGATTACCTGAATATCAGCTGTAGGAGAATATCCATAACTGGCAGGAAGCCGCCGGCAAACCAAGTCCCGAACAGTCTGAGCTGCCATAGCTGCATTTTGGCGGCGTAGAAAAAAGAAATCGCCGTCTGTGCGTTTTAACTGGGGCATTTCTCCCTGTACAATCCGGTGAGCATTGGTGACAATCAGGCTTTGCGCCGCCTGGCGGAATACCTGCTCCAGCCGGACAGTGGGAATAATGCCGCAGTCCAGTAAATCATGAAGCACATTTCCCGCTCCTACAGAAGGCAGCTGATTATAGTCGCCTACCAAAATCAATTTACAGCTGGGTTTTGCCGCCCGAAGCAGCGAATCAAACAGCATAGCATCCACCATGGACATTTCATCAATGACAATCACATCACTTTCCAAAGGTTCCTGCTCGTTTTTGGAAAAGCGAAGATTTCCTTCCACAAATTCCACTTCCAGCAGACGATGGATTGTTTTTGCCTCTCGGCCAGTAACTTCACTGATCCGTTTGGCAGCTCTTCCTGTAGGCGCTGCAATGGAAATGCTTTTTCCCTGATATTCCATCACGTCAATAATGGCATTGAGGGTAGTGGTTTTCCCGGTTCCCGGACCGCCGGTTAAAATAAAAATATCGCTGATCACCGCTTCCCGAATTGCCTTTTTCTGAAGTTCTTCATAGGTGATTCCATTTTCCTGTTCAATCTGCCGAATGACAAAATCAATATCCCCTGACTGTTCCTGAGGAACACTGACCATCAGCGTAACCCGATTGGCAATATACCGTTCTGCCTCATAAAGATCCGGCAGTGCCAGGTAATTCTGTTTCTTTTTTACTTCCACCAGATCTTTTTGTGCAATCATTTCATCAATCATATCGGAAATAGCCTGTCCATCCAGCCCCAAAAGCTTTTCCGCCATGGGAATCAGCCGTTTTCTAGGGGAACAGGTATGCCCATTATTCATGTTGTACATCAAAATATGTACCACACCCGCCAACATTCGGTTATAACTGTCCTTGGGCAGTCCCAGGCTGTCGGCAATCTGATCGGTAATTTCAAAGGGAATTTGAAAAGCGGTACTGCACAGTACATAGGGGTTTGCTTTAATCACTTCCATGGCCAGCACGCCCCACTTTTTCCATACTTTCACTACCTGAGCAGGTGTAATGGAAAACCGGGACAAAAAGAGCATCAAACTGCGCACCCCAAACACCTGCCGAAATTCCTCCGCCAATTCTTCTGCCCGTTTTACTGTAATTCCCCGCACTTCTGCCAGCCGCTGAGGATTTTCCTCAATTACCGCCAAGGTATCATCGGCAAAATGCTCCACAATCCGCTGTGCCAGTTTTGGACCGATCCCCTTTACTACGCCAGAAGCCAGATACTTTCGAATTGCACTGGCAGTAGCCGGCATTTTTTGGGTATATACTTCTGCTTTAAACTGATATCCATAAGTGGGGTGGGTGGTAAAATAGCCGGTCACTTCCAGTTCTTCCCCCACCTGTACATCAGGAAAAGAACCTACTACACACAGCAGGTCCTCTCCGCACGCCAAATCCAAAACTGTAAATCCGCTTTCCCCATTGTGATAAATAATATCATCTACGCTGCCTTCCAGCGTCTGCATTTCCCGTTGTTCCATGACTTCCTCACCTTAACTGCCGCAAACATACATTCTTTTATTGTTATGATACCATACTGGTTTTTAATTCGCAAGCTATGGGCACTCAAACAAATCCCGCAGCAGCTGGGGCACTTCCTCCTGAGGGCAGAACACCAATCCGGGAAGCTCTTTACAAAGAACCTTTGCTGCCCGTTTTCCTTCATCATCCAGTCCGCAGTCCACCAAAACAATGGCTTTTGCCTGTTGGATTTCCCAGGTCTCCCTTTGATGCAAAGACCGGGCTGCCATCTCCAGCGTTTCTCCACCGCCTGACAAGGGATAACACACCACTTTTTGCTCTGCTCCAGGAAATTTCCAGATCGCCAATGCAAAAAAACGAATTAAATCCAATACCCCAAACACAGAAAAAATCGCCAGAAAAATGTAAAGTACCAATTCCAAACCTATTCACCCTTTCTTACATTTCTGATAACCTATACGCCAGTATATGTTTTCCTGAAAAAAAGGTGAAATTTTCTTTGTAAAAATCAATTTCTTGCATAACTGCAAAAAAGGTGCTGTCTAAAAGACAGCACCTTTTATCTTACATAAAACCGATCTGAAATCAGACTTATTTAGACAGTCTTTCTTCCAGAGCATCCAACTGATGCATCAGTTCTGCAGGCAGTTTAGAACCAAATTTACCGTAGAATTCACGGATACCTTTTGCTTCTTCTTTCCACAGATCTTTATCTACATTCAGCAGGCCTTTTACAACATCGATATCGATGTCCAAACCTTCCAGATTGATATCTTCTGGTTTTGGTTCGTAACCGATTGCAGTTTCAACAGCATCTACTTCACCTTTGCAGCGAGCAGCAATCCACATCAGGACACGCATGTTGTCACCGAATCCAGGCCAGATGAAGTGACCTTCATCGTCAGTTCTGAACCAGTTAACGTTGAAAATCTTAGGAGCTTTGTCGCCCAGTTTTTCACCCATTTCCAGCCAGTGAGCAAAGTAGTCGCCCATGTGGTAACCACAGAATGGCAGCATAGCCATTGGGTCACGACGAACAACACCAACTGCACCAGTAGCAGCTGCGGTTGTTTCAGAAGCCATGGTAGAACCTACGAATACACCGTGTTTCCAGTCGAAGGACTGATATACCAGCGGAGCAGTTTTTGCACGACGGCCGCCGAAGATCATAGCGGTGATCGGAACACCTTCTGGATTGTTGAATTCAGGGCTGATGCATGGGCAGTTTGCAGCAGGAGCGGTAAATCTGGAGTTTGGATGAGCACCTTTTTCTTCAGAAGTTTTGCCGTTCCATGGTCTTCCCTGCCAGTCAATTGCATTTTCCGGAGGATTCTTATCCAGGCCTTCCCACCAAACAGTGTTGTTGTCCAGGTTGTGAGCAACGTTGGTGAAGATGGTACCTTTACGGGTAGTAGCCAGAGCGTTCGGGTTGGATTTTTCGTTGGTACCAGGAGCAACGCCGAAGAAGCCGTTTTCTGGGTTGATTGCATACAGTCTGCCATCTTTACCAGGTTTCAGCCAAGCGATGTCATCGCCAACAGTCCAAACTTTGTAACCCTGTTTTTTGTAAACTTCCGGTGGGATCAGCATAGCCAGGTTGGTTTTACCGCAAGCAGATGGGAATGCAGCAGACATGTAGGTAACGTTGCCCTGAGGATCTTCGATACCCAAAATCAGCATATGTTCAGCCATCCAGCCTTCGTTTTTACCCTGGTAAGAAGCGATACGCAGAGCAAAGCATTTTTTACCCAGCAGTACGTTACCGCCGTAACCGGAGTTGATAGACCAGATTGTGTTGTCTTCTGGGAAGTGAACGATATAACGGTTTTCCGGATCGATATCAGCTTTAGAGTGCAGACCACGAACGAAGTCGTTGGAAACGTCGCCCAGGTTTTCAAAAGCTTTAGTACCAACACGGGTCATGATATCCATATTCAGTACAACATAGATGGAGTCGGTCAGCTCAACGCCAACTTTTGCCAAAGGAGAACCGATTGGACCCATGGAGTAAGGAATTACATACATGGTACGGCCTTTCATAACGCCATCATACATTGGAGTCAGTTTTGCATACATTTCTTTTGGGTCACACCAGTTGTTGGTAGGACCTGCATCTTCTTCTTTTCTGGAGCAGATGAAAGTACGAGCTTCTACACGAGCAACGTCGTTAGGAATTGTTCTGTGCAGAGTACAGCCTGGCAGCAGTTCCTGGTTCAATTGTTCCAGTTCGCCGGTGCTGAAAGCAGTTTCTCTCAGTTCGTTCAGCTGTTCTTCGGAACCGTCGATCCAAACAACTTTGTCTGGTTTACAGAGAGCAACCATTTCGTCAACCCAGTTGAGAACATTTTTGTTGTTAGTTAACATAACTAATCTCCCTTTCTTTTTTATCCTCAAAATTCAATTTCAAGAAATCAAATTTTTCACAAATATTATTATAGTAAAGGGTTGTCAAAAAATCAATAGTTAAAATATTAATTTTTTCCATAATTGTTATTTTTGTGACAATCTGTAGCTTGCACCGAAATCCCTTAAAAATTCTCTTCAATAATTGGTAAAGATGCCGTGGCGTTTAAATCCATACCTGCTGTTTTTGCATCTTTCCATTCATAATATCCCTGTGCCGCAATCATTGCTGCATTGTCACCGCAGTAACACAAAGGAGGAAGGTATAATGTAAAGCCATTGGCTTTACATTCCGCTTCCATCCGAGCACGAATTCCGGAATTGGCACTGACGCCGCCAGCCAAAACGATTTTATCGTATCCAAATTCTTTAGCTGCCCGAATCAGGCGATCTGCCACCAGATCACACACCGTTTTCTGGAAAGAAGCCGCCACATCGTTGACGTTGACTTCTTCTCCCTTTTGTTTGGCATGGTTAATCAGATTGAGCACTGCTGTTTTCAAGCCAGAAAAGCTGAAATCATAATCGGAACCTTCTACTTTCGGTTTGGGGAGCCGATAAGCATCCGGGTTGCCTAACCCGGCAGCTTTATCCATCTGCACCCCTCCTGGATAACAGAATCCCAGTGCCCGTGCCGCCTTGTCATAAGCTTCGCCTACAGCATCATCCCGGGTACGGCCGATGATATTAAATTCTGTATAGGATTTTACTTCTACAATATGACTGTGTCCTCCAGACATCACCATACAAAGAAAAGGAGGTTTTACCCCGTTAGATATATAGTTTGCCGCAATATGTCCCCGAATATGATGCACTGGGATCAGCGGCTTTTCGGCAGCCAAAGCCAGACCTTTAGCAAAATTTACACCAACCAGCAATGCCCCAATCAATCCTGGCGCATAAGTAACCGCAATGGCATCCACATCTTCCAGCCCAATTCCTGCCTGTTCCAGCGCCAATTCTGTCACCCGAACAATGCTTTCGCAGTGCCGCCGGGAAGCGATTTCCGGCACAACGCCGCCGTACAGCCGATGTTCTTCAATCTGTGAAACAATCACGTTGGAAAGAACCTGTTTTCCATCTTCTACTACTGCAACACTGGTTTCGTCGCAGGAGCTTTCAATTCCTAAAATTTTCATACTCGTCTTAGTCCTCCTTTTGCTCTAAGGTAAGATACGGTTTAATAAAACGATCTGACATCTGTTTCATCATAAACAGACTCCATACCATACAAACTGCTTCTGCAATCAAAAAGGAATACCAGGTAGCATCCAATCCTTTCCAAGACGCAAACACCCACGCCAGCGGCACTACAATAACTAGCTGTCTTCCCAGTGTAATCAGCAGGCTTTTGACTCCATTGCCCACTGCCTGGAAAGCGGCACAAAGCAGCATAGAAACTGCCGCAAACACAAATGATAAACTGATAATCCGCAAAGCAGGAATCCCGATGTCCATCATTTCCTCACTGGCGTTAAACATCAGCAGAAGCTGTCTGGGGAACAGCTGAAAAATCACCGTTCCACACAACATAATCACACATCCTAAAAAGACGCTGAATCGAATAGATTCCCGCATTCTCCATCCGTTTTTTGCTCCGTAATTATATCCTACAATAGGAATCAGTGCATTGGTCATTCCTAAAATCGCCATAAACATAAAGTTTTGCAGTTTATAGTAAATCCCAAATACAGACACTGCCAAATCAGAAAATCCTGCTAAGATGGTGTTCATAAACAGCATCATAATCGCCATCATTCCCTGGATAAACATAGCGGGGACACCTACCGCATAAATTTTCCGAATCATGTTGCCGTTGGGACGAAATCCTTTCCATCCCAAATGAATCTCCGTCACCTTTTTCTGGGTAAACCAGATTCCCACCAGCATGGCGACAATCTGACCGATTACTGTGGCAATTGCCGCACCGGCTACTCCCAGTGCCGGAAGTCCAAACCATCCAAAAATCAAAATTGGGTCTAAGATAATATTGGTTACAGCCCCCAGTCCCTGCAAAATCATATGATACATGGGATTGCCGGTCGCCTGCATAATCCGCTCCATCACAAGCTGAATAAATACCCCTATGGAAAATACACAGCAAATGGAAATATACTGGGTTCCCATCTCAATTAATTCCGCGTCTTCAGTAAACAATGTCATAAACCACCGAGAACCGGCGATGCCAAAAACAACAAACAAAAGCCAGCTGAGGATTCCCAAAAACACCCCGTTCATCGCAACCGCATTAGCCTGCTTTAAATTCTTTTCTCCCAAACACCGGGACATAAAAGAATTGATTCCAACACCGGTTCCCACCGAAACAGACACAATGATCATCTGAATGGGAAACGCAAAAGAAACTGCTGCCAGTGCTTTTTCACTGACCTGAGCTACGAAAATACTATCTACAATATTGTATAAAGCCTGTATCACCATGGAAATCATAATGGGCAGTGACATGGAAATTACCAATTTTTTCACCGGCATGGTCCCCAATTTATTTTCTGTCAAAATGTTCTCCTCCTACATTCACCTTTATACATAATTTAAGGAAGCAGAAGTAAGTTCTTGCCGCTTCCTTACAATCCCGAATCATTGTTGATTTACAAATCGGAAAAATATTCTAATTTTATGCTATATGTATAAAAAATTAATCTTTATACCCGCGGGCTTTCTGTCAGTACCCGCACATTTTTATAATAGAAAATCATCAGCAGGACACCTGCTCCAATCCAGGCCGCCACATCTGCCATGGCAACACCCTGAAAACCGAAAAAGTTCGGCAGAATAAACGCCAAGCTTACCCGCAAAACCAATTCCAAAAATCCTGAAATCATAGGAATAATTGCATTTCCCAAACCTTGCAGAGAACTGCGGTAAACAAACAGCATTCCCAAAACAAAATAGAATAATGATGTTACTTTTAAATACATGGAAGCCTGTTCAATTACTTCGGTCTGGCTTTGTGAAACAAACATCTGAACCAAAGGCTGAGCTCCAAAGAAAATCAATGCATATCCCAGAACAGAAGTAACCAAAATGATCCAAATAGAATCTTTTACCCCTTTTTGGATTCGCTGCAGCTTTCCAGCTCCCAAATTCTGTCCTACATAAGTGGCCATTGCCATACCAAAAGACATCAGAGGCTGTGTAGACAGCTGCTGCACCTTACTGGCAGCAGTATAAGCCGCTACAATGGTAGATCCAAATCCGTTTACCACAGTCTGGAGCATCATGATACCGATACCGGTGACAGAGTTCTGAAATGCCGTGGGCAGCCCCATCTTTACCAGCTGTCGCACCATTTCCGGATCCCATTTCCAATGTCGTCTGGACAAAGTAAGGATGGGATGTTTCTTTTTCATGTAAACAAGGCACAAGATACAGGAAACAATCTGGGAAATAATCGTAGCAACTGCCACCCCTGCAACCCCCATATGGAAGGAGATTACAAACAAAAGATCCAGTCCCACATTGATAATAGAAGACAAAATCAAAAAGTAGAGGGGTGTTTTGCTGTCTCCCAAAGCCCGCAGCATAGAAGAGATCAGGTTATAGTAAATCGGTGCCGCAGCTCCCAGAAAAATCAGCCCCAAATAGGTCTGAGAATCTTTCATAATATCTTCCGGGGTATTCATCAACAAAAGCAGAGGTTTACACAACAACGTACCCGCAATCATCAAAAACGCAGTAATGATGCCGGAGAGTAAAATAGACATGGCAAACGCCCGCTTTACCCCTTCTTCATCCCCAGCCCCAAAACGCTGGGACACAATGACGGAAAATCCCAAAGTCAGTCCCATGGCAAATCCAATAATGGTAAACATCATAGAACCAGTAGCGCCTACTGCTGCCAGCGCACCTACGCCTACAAAGCGTCCCACCACCATGGCATCCACCATGTTGTAAAACTGCTGGAACAAATTCCCCAGTAACAGAGGAATCGAGAAAAACAAAATTAATTTTACCGGATTCCCGGCAGTCATATCTTTTACCAAACTAAACTTCCCCCAAATCCACACGGTATAACAAAGCATTCTCCACTGGCTTGGAATAGTAGTTTTTCCGCTCTCCTACAGGTACAAACCCCATTTTTTCATAAAAGGCAATGGCCCCATGATTAGAAGCCCGTACCTCCAAGGTATAGCTGGAAATTCCTTTTTCCTTTGCCAGCAAAAACAGCTGCTGCATCAAACTGGCAGCCACGCCTTGCCGGCGGTAAGCAGAAGATACCGCAATATCGTTTAAATCCCCTTCTCCCATAATATGGTGCACATTTACAAAGCCAGCTACCTGATCCCCGTCCATTGCCACCAGTGTTACCGCAATGGGATTGGTCAGCTCATATTCTATGCTGGATCTGCTCCATTTTTCCATGGTGAAGCATTCTTCAAAAATACGGTGAACTCCTTCAACCTGCTCCAGCTCCATATTTTTTATAACCAGTTGCTTCATTGGGATTCTCCCAGCTGACGCAAATCGTCTAACTGAGTTTTAAAATACTCAAGCATTTTATCCCGGCATTCCCGGTACACTTCCAAACGGCATCCATAAGGGTCTGCAATGTCCAAAACCCGAATTTTATCTTCCAATTCTGGCATAGCGTCCACTAAAATATTTTTGTGTGACTGAGTCATCACATAAAAACGGTCTGTAACAGCCAAATCTTCCATCATTACTCTGCGGGCGCGTTTTTTGGAAATATCAATGCCAATTTCCTTCATTGCTTCCACTGCATTGGCTGTAGGAAGTTCCCCATCGTTGGCGCCTAACCCCATGCTGGCTACCTGAATTCCCTGAATACCGGCCTTTTCCAGCATATCTTTTACCATGCCTTCAGCCATAGGGCTTCTGCAGGTATTGCCTGTACAAATCATTAAGACATTCATTTTCATTTCCTCCCTATCCTTTTTTCTATTTCTTTTCTCATCAGCCTTTTGCTTCCAGCCAGTTTTTGCCCTTATGGACATCCACAATCAGTTCTACTGACAGGTGAGCTGCATTCTGCATTTCCTCTTTTAAAATCTGAGCCACAATATCTGCCTGATCTTCGGCAGCCTCTACAATCAATTCGTCGTGTACCTGAAGAATCAGTCTGGCATTCAGCTTTTCTTCCCGCAAGCGGCGGTACACTCGAATCATAGCAATTTTAATAATATCTGCCGCAGTCCCCTGAATCGGTGTATTTAGGGCAATCCGCTTTGCCAAAGCCTGCACCACTTTGTTGGAAGAATAAATATCATTCAGCTCTCTTCGGCGGTGGTATAAGGTTTCCACATATCCGTTTGCTTTGGCGTCTTCCACAATCTGTTCCATGTAATTTCTTACCCCATGGTAAGTGTGCAGATATTCCTCAATATAACTTTTCGCTTCCCCAATAGGAACATGAATATCCTGAGACAGAGAATAAGCTCCAATCCCATACACAATTCCAAAGTTAATTGCTTTTGCCCGGCTTCTCATGGTATTGGGAACTTCATCAAAAGGAATCTTAAACACCTGGGAAGCAGTCATTCTGTGAATATCCAGTCCCTCCTGGAATGCCCTTTGCATATCCTTATCGTCTGCAATATGAGCTAAAATGCGCAGTTCAATCTGAGAATAGTCTGCATCCACCAAAACATATCCCAGCGGTGCAATAAAAAATCTTCGGATTTCCTGTCCTTCTTCCGTGCGAACGGGGATATTCTGTACATTGGGCTCTGTAGAACTAATTCGGCCTGTACGGGTTTCTGTCTGATTAAATGTAGAGTGGACCCGCTGGTCTGTCCCTACCACTTTCTGCAGCCCCACAATATAGGTGGAATGCAGTTTGGAAAGACGGCGATAAGCTAACAGTGTTTCAATGATTGGGTGCTTCCCAAGCAGCCCTTCCAGTACTTCCGCATTGGTAGAATATCCAGTCTTTGTTTTCTTTTTCGCAGGAAGACCCAGTTCCTCAAACAAAATTACCCCTAACTCCTTGGTCGAATTAGGATTAAAGGAATGTCCCGCATACAAAAACAGCTGTTCTTTCAGCTGTGCAATCTGGTTTAACAGCTGATCCCCATATTGTTTTACACTTTCCATATCAATGCCAAAACCAACCTGCTCCATGCTGGCCAGTACCTGACAAAGGGGAAGCTCCACTTCTTCCATCAGCTGTTCCATATTCTGCTCTTTCACTCGATGGAGCAGTTCATCGCACAAAAGGCTAAAACCAGTTTCTGCGGTAAGATTTTTATTGCCGGTTCCATATACTGTATCCGGCAGGTATTTTCGCATTAAATCTTCCAGAGGATATCCTTTGGAAGATACACTGAGCAGATAAGCTGCCAGTTCCGCATCAAAACACAAATTGTCAAAGGACAGACCCCACTGATCTGCCATTTTATAAAATTGTTTTGCCTGGTAAGTCCGTTTTGGCAAAGGAGAAGAAAATACCAGTTCTTTTAACACGGTTTCTCCATATTCATGATCAAATACACAGGTTTCATCACCCAGACAAAGATAAAGCCGGTCGGTTAAAACAAAGTCAATCCGACCCAGTTGATTGAGTTTTTCCCTGAGCGGTTCCAACTTAGGATTTTCTGTCAGCACAACGGTTACTTCCGGTTCCGGTTCTTCTTCCTCAGGTTCCGGTTCATTCAATCCCAATTTATCAAAAAAGCTATACATTTCCAGCTGTGACAAAATCCCGGTCAATTTTTCCTTATCAGGAGCTCCCACTGTCAGGTCATCCAACTCCACAGAAATCGGTGCCTCCAGACAGATGGTTGCCAACTCTTTGCTGAGAAACGCAGATTCTTTCCCATTTTCCAGCAGTTTTTTCACACGAGGGGTAATTTTCAGCTGATCCAACTGTTCATAAATTTCATCCAAGCTATGATAATTCTGCAAAAGGCTTAAAGCAGTTTTCTCTCCAATTCCCTTTACTCCAGGGATATTGTCAGAAGAATCCCCCATCAGACCTTTTAAGTCAATAATCCGAATGGGTTCAATCCCATAATCTTTGAGAATCTGTTCCCGGTCACAGCACAAATTTTCTTTGGTCTTTACCAAACACACCTGAACGTGATCATTAATCAGCTGCAAAGAGTCCCGATCCCCAGTGGCAATAACACAGTCATATCCTTTTTGGGCACACCGGGCAGAAAGTGTCCCCAAAAGGTCATCTGCTTCATAACCTTCCATCTGAATAATGGGATAGCCCAAATATTTTAAAATATCCTTTAACGGCTGTACCTGCATCGCCAGCTCTTCCGGCATTCCCTTGCGGTTTGCTTTATAGCCTTCATATCGAAGATGGCGAAAGGTCGGTGCGCGCATATCAAAGGTTACTGCCACCAGTTCGGTTGGATAATCCCGACGCAGTTTTAAAAGAATATTTAAAAATCCAAAAATGGCGTTGGTAAACATTCCGTTTTGATTGGATAACAGACGAACCCCATAAAATGCCCGGTTCAAAATACTGTTTCCATCGATTGCCAGTAATTTCATAATTTACACCTGCTACTTGACTTGAGTTTTAGAATCTTTTATACTAATTTCATATTGTTTTCAAACAAAAGGCACTGAAAAATGCCGCTTCCAGCGGTCATAAAACCATGCTGTTTTTGCAAAAAGTGCCTGATACATATTATAAAAGTATACCACTGTCATGTTATAAATTCAAGAAAAACGCTGGATAAAATTTTGCTTTTTCTTGTAAATTTGTCTTTTTAGAAAGGATTTTGATTGGATTGTTAGAAAAAAAGAGGATTCCTTTAGGAAAGCAGACAGTCACCCTGGCAGGGCATGAGATTCCCCGCACTGCCGCACTGGCTCCCATGGCTTCTGTAGCAGATCACGCCTATCGGCTGATGTGCAAAAAGTATGGAGCTGCCTTTGTTGTGGGAGAGATGGCCAGCGCCAAAGGGCTTTGTTACTCTGACAAAAAAACCGCTGAACTGCTTACCTGTACAGCAGAAGAATTCCCCATGGCAATTCAGCTTTTCGGCAGCGAGCCGGAATTTATGGCAAAAGCCTGCAAGATTGCAGAACAGTATCATCCTCAGTGGATTGACATTAATATGGGATGCCCGGTACACAAAGTGGTTTCCACCGGAGCAGGAAGCGCCTTAATGCGCACACCTCAATTGGCGGCGGACATTGTCAAAGCCTGTGCAGACGCCACCTCAATTCCCATCACCGTAAAAATCCGAAAGGGATTTGACGACACCTGTATCAACGCTCCTGAAATGGCAGTGATGCTCCAGGAAGCGGGAGCACAGGCCATTACTGTTCATGGAAGAACCAGAAAACAGATGTATACCCCACCGGTAGATGTGGATATTATCACTCAAGTAAAACAAGCGGTTTCGGTTCCAGTCATTGGAAACGGGGACATCACTACCCCTCAGCTAGCCGAGGAGATGTATCAGCAGACCGGCTGTGATCTGGTCATGGTAGGTCGTGGAAGCTACGGTCATCCCTGGATTTTTGAAGAAATCAGCCACTATCTGGAAACCGGTGAACTCCTGCCGCCCAAGCCACTGTCTCAGCGGCTGGACATTATGATGGAGCATGTAGAGCTTATGTGCCGTCTAAAGGGGGAAAAAATGGCCATGCGGGAAGCCAGAAAACATGCCGCCTGGTATTTGAAGGGCGTCCGGGGAGCCGCACACTTCCGCAATCTGTGCAGCAGTCTGGAAACCTTTGCAGATATGGAACACCTTGCCCGGGAAGTGCGGGCGCAAAACGGCATTGTGTGACAGTACCTCTTTTGCAGTAATTTTAATGGTACCTGTGGATATAGAAAGCCTTCGGCTATCTCATAGAAAGCCTTCGGCTATCTCATAGAAAGCCTTTGACTATCTCATAAAGAGCCTTCGGCTGTCTCCAAGGAGCAGACCGACAAAATATATTTATTTTTACTCAACTGACAAAGCATGAACGCAGTCTCTTCGGGTTCACACCCCTGACGAGCGTAGCGTTATTGCCCCGCCGCTAGGTGGTGCAACTTTTTTAAAATATAACTTATCGACAAACAGAGGCCTGTACGTTTTAAAAATGTACAGGCCTCAATCTAATTTCCTTTACTTCCATTCCCATCATTTACAGATACCGTTTCCGAAACTGGCTGGGAGAAACCCCGTAGTGATTGCGAAACGCTTTGGAAAAAGCAAATCCATCCGAAAACCGACATGCCCAGGCAATTTCCTGTACCGTCTTTTGAGAATCCAAAAGCATTTGCTTTGAACAGTTTAAACGGTGCTGCATTTGATAGGCTGCCGGCGAACAATGAAAAGCCGTTTTAAACCGTTTTCGAAAGGTTTCATACTCCATGCCAACCAATGCGGCTGTCTTCTGGGGAGTAGGGTAATCCGGTGTAGGTGTGCATAAAATTTCGGCAGCTTTCGCCAGTACCCCTTCCCATGCCCCAATTTGTTCTTTCTGGGCAGTTTGAGTAATTGCCAAAGCAAATTCCTGCACTGCCAAAAATAACGAAAACAACTGTGAATCCGGCGTTACCCGAAATCGTTCCTGCAGGGAAATGCAATTATCCAAAAGCGGCTGTGTAAGACTGTGAAACAAAACCGGTTCCCGACTCAAAAGTCCCTGGTCTGCCATCGCTTCATAAAAATCCCGCCCAAAGCAAATATAAAATTCCAACCATTTTCCATCCGGGGTCACTCCGGTAGTATGGGGGCATCCTGGCATACGCTGTACAAAGCATCCTGGAGAAAGCTCCGCTTTTCTGCCCTGAGGATCCGAATAAAACCCCGACCCGCTCAAAAGCAGAAACGCACCGTAATGAGGAAAGGTTAAATGTTCCTGTGAAAACCGGCTGGTCGGTTTAAACATAAAACCACAGCTTAAAATTCCATTGGCCTGATCCGAAGTCAGACTGCGGTGAATTGTGGAAGTTTCAAATAGATATTCAGGAATCTGCATTTTTATCCTCCTTACCAAAATTGACATGGATTGACCAGGAAAACCATTCTCTTTTTTATTGTATCTGATATAATATGGTTAAGTCAAGAAAATCACAATCAGTCAGGAGGATTTTTATGAATCAAAGAGAAAACTTGTTGGCATTGCTCCGGAGAGAACCATATGAATGGCTTCCTCCCGAATTTAACCTGTGCCCTTCTTTGGTAGAAGAATATAAAAAACAAACCGGAAGCGATCTTCCCTATCAGGAATATTTCCAGATGCCATGGTACTGGGCAGAAGATGTAGCTATTCCCAAAAATGACAGCCAGTACCTTCACTACTATCCTAATCTGAAACCAGGAGCTACCATCGATATCTGGGGTGTTGCTCATGAACCAGGCAGTGAAGCTGCAAAACACATGACCTATATGCGCAGCCCTCTGCGGGGAATCGACAGTTTGGACGAAATCAAAGCTTATCCATTCCCTAAATACACAGCAGGAGATACTTCCAAACAAAAAGCTTCTGTAGATGCTATCCATGCAAAAGGTTTGGCAGCACAGGGTGGTATGCAGATGACTATTTGGGAAGCTTCCTGGTATATCCGCGGAATGGAAGACCTGATGATGGACATGATGAGTAATGATCCTATTGCAGAATACATTCTGGACACCATCACCGAACAGGAAATTTTCCGTGCTCAGTCCTATGCAAAGGCAGGCGTAGACATTTTGTTCTTAGGGGACGATATCGGCATGCAGCGCACTCCCATGATGAGCTTGGATATGTACTGTCAGTGGCTGAAACCTCGTCTCAAACAAGTTATTGATGCAGCCCGTGCAATCAATCCTGATATTGTAGTCATGTATCATAGCTGTGGATATATTACTCCATTTATTCCGCACCTTATTGAAGCTGGTATTGATGTGCTCAATCCAATTCAGCCGGAAAGCATGGATTTCAAAGACATCTATAATGAATTCGGCGGAAAAATCAGTTTCCACGGTACCATTGGTACCCAGTCCACCATGCCGTTCGGAACTCCTCAGGATGTTCGGAACAAAGTATTTGAACATATGGATCTTGGGAAAAAACTGGGTGGTATTTGGACTGCTCCAACTCACTTGTTGGAACCAGAAGTTCCATGGGAAAACATTGTTGCTTATGTAGAAGCATGCCGCGACTACAAACCAAATAAATAAAACCGTTGACAAAACCCCGAAAAGGAATGAAAAATTCCTTTCCGGGGTTTTTAATTCATTATCAATTTTTACTGCTGAGCAGCTTCCAATCTGCCGATTCCATCTTGGATACGTTCCAAAGTACAGGATTTTCCTAAAATTTCTGCCAGGTCAATCCCACCGCCAGGAGTAAACTGTTTTCCAGAGATTGCAGTTCTCAGCGGCCACAGTACCACGCCGTTTTTCACGCCCAGTTTGCCGATCACTTCAAAACATTTGTCGTGAATAGTTTCCAGATTCCAATTTTCTTCCGGAATGCTTTCCAGAACCGGAAGCAGTTCTTTCAGAGATACCAGGGAATTTTCCAGGTTGGTTTTCATCTTTTTGTGACAGTACATGCCAATGTCGTAATCCGGCAAAGCATCAATAAAGTCCACCTGTTCCGGAATGTCTGTAAACAGTTCGGTTCTTGGCTGGAGCATCTGTGCCAGCAGGTGGGTGTCAATATCTTCTCGTTTGCAGGTTTGACGAATATATGGCAGCGCAATTTTTTCAAATTCATCTACAGAATATTTGCGGATATATGCGCCATTGATTGCTTTCAATTTCTGTACATCAAAAATTGCAGGAGATTTAGAGATACCGCTAATATCAAATTCCTGAACCAGTTCTTCCAAAGTAAAGATTTCGTTTTCACCTTTTGGAGCCCATCCCAGCAAAGCAATGTAATTGATAATTGCTTCTGTCAGATAGCCCTTTTCCAGAAGATCTTCAAAAGAAGCGTCCCCATTTCTCTTGGACAGTTTATGGGTAGCATCTTTCATAACTGGAGAACAGTGAACATAAGTAGGAATTTCCCAGCCAAATGCTTCATACAGCAGGTTATATTTTGGTGCAGAAGACAGATATTCATTCCCACGGATAACATGAGTAATTCCCATGGTGTGGTCATCCACAACGTTTGCAAAGTTGTAGGTAGGCATTCCGTCTGTTTTAATCAGGATCTGATCATCCAAAGTGGAATTTTCTACAGTAATATCGCCGAATACTTCATCATGGAAAGTGGTGGTTCCTTCCCGAGGCATTTTCTGACGAATAACATAAGGAATTCCTGCATCCAGTTTTTCCTTTACTTCTTCTGGAGACAGATTGCGGCAGTGGCCGTCATACCGGGATACCATACCGGAAGCCTGCTGAATTTCACGCAGTTCTTCCAGACGTTCTTTATCACAGAAACAGTAGTAAGCATGTCCACTTTCCACCAATTGTTCTGCATATTGTTTAAACATTCCCATCCGTTCGCTCTGAACATATGGGCCAACTGGACCGCCGATGTCCGGACCTTCGTCCCAAATCAAACCGGTCTTGCGCAGGGTATTGTAAATAATATCCACAGCGCCTTCTACATACCGTTCTTGGTCAGTATCTTCAATACGCAGAATAAAGGTACCGTTATTCTTTTTTGCCAGCAAATAAGCGTACAGCGCCGTACGGAGATTTCCTACATGCATATAACCGGTAGGACTTGGCGCAAAACGAGTTCTTACTGTATTAAAAGCCATGATTTTAAAACCTCTCATTTCAGTACATCGATTGTTCGATGTCTAGTCTTTATCAGAATATATTATATCCTCCTGTTTCCTTCTTTGTCAAGGCAGCAGAAGTTTTTTTCCCATCTGCACAAAAAACAGAGAACAAGCTCACAAAAGCCTGTTCTCTGCCATAGAAGAAAAGATTCAATTTTTCTATTTTCCTTAAATCTTTGTAATATCCACCAATTCCACATCGCCAATGGTTTTATTCATGGCAATACAATCAGCCAGAGCATTGGCAGTATCCAAAGAGGTAAGACATACAATTCCGTGCTCTACAGCTTTCCGACGGAGTTTTACACTGTCTTTTGCCGGAGAACGCCCTTTGGCAGAAGTAGAGATTACATAGCTGATCTTTCCGCTGTTGAGCAGATCGATTACATTGTACTCTTCGTTCTCAGAAATCTTCGGAACTACACTGGTAGCAATCATGTTGTTATTCAGCTTGCTGGCCGTTCCGGAAGTAGCGTACAGATCAAAGCCCAATTCCTCAAACTTTTCCGCCACCTCAATGACTTCCTGTTTATCTGTATCCCGGACAGTAATCAGTACCCCGCCTTTGTGCATCATGCGGTATCCAGCGGCTGTCAGCCCTTTCAGCAATGCTTCATGGAAGGTTTTTGCGATTCCCAACACTTCCCCGGTGGATTTCATTTCCGGTCCCAGCTGGTTATCTGCATTATGCAGTTTTTCAAAGCTGAATACCGGAACTTTTACAGCCACATAATCTGCGTTAGGAATCAGTCCAGCGGTATAGCCCTGTTCTTTCAGAGAAATACCCATCATGACTTTGGTAGCTACATCCACCATAGGTACATTGGTTACTTTGCTGATATACGGAATGGTACGAGAAGAACGAGGGTTTACTTCAATGACATAAACTTCGTCGTTATATACTACATACTGAATATTTACCAATCCCTGTACCTTCAGCGCAAATGCCAAACGTCCTGTATAGTCAATAATGGTCTGCTGAATCCGAGGAGTCAAAGTCTGTGCCGGATAAACAGAGATAGAGTCTCCGGAGTGAACGCCTGCACGTTCAATATGCTGCATAATACCCGGAATCACAAAATCAGTTCCATCACAGATGGCGTCTACCTCTACTTCGGTTCCCATCATGTATTTATCAATGAGCACCGGATTATCAATTCCCTGAGCGGTGATAATTGCCATGTATTCATCTACATCCTGATCGGAATGAGCAATAATCATATTCTGACCGCCCAAAACATAGGATGGACGCAGCAAAACAGGATAACCCAAACGGTTTGCCACTTCTTTGGCATGTTCAGCATCAAATACAGTATCACCTGCCGGACGAGGAATTCCACAGGATTCCAGCACCTCATCAAACCGTTCCCGGTCTTCAGCAGCATCCACACTGTCTGCCTGAGTTCCCAGAATCCGAACGCCCAGCTCATTTAAATAGTTGGCCAAGCTAATCGCAGTCTGTCCGCCGAACTGAACCACAACCCCGTAAGGCTGTTCTGTATCAATAATATTTTTCACATCTTCTTTGGTCAGCGGGTCAAAATACAAACGATCGCCGGTATCAAAGTCAGTGGAAACTGTTTCTGGGTTGTTGTTGCAGATGACCGCTTCATAGCCCAGCTCTTTCAGCGTCCAAACACAGTGAACCGAACAGTAGTCAAATTCAATCCCCTGCCCAATTCGGATCGGACCGGAACCAAATACCACAATTCGCTTTTTGCCGGAATTTTTCTTTTGAATAAATTCTTTAGCTTCATTCTGCTCGTCATAGGTAGAGTAGAAGTAAGGAGTTTCCGCTGCAAATTCCCCAGCACAGGTGTCAACCATTTTGTAAGAAGCAGCCAATGGTTTCGGCGGTTTTTGTCCGCCGGACATCCGTTCAATGGTGCTGTCCAGGTAACCCCATTTTTTCGCATACTCATATTTTTCCTGGGTCAAAGTCCCATCTGCCAGCCATTTTTCCAGCTGTACCAAATTCATCAGTTTTCCTAAAAACCATTCGTCAATCATGGTCACCTGATGAATTTCATCAATGGTCATCAAACCTCGCTTGAGCACTTCATATACTGCGAAAATACGTACATCGTCTGCTGGATGAATCCGTCCCTTTACTTCTTCATCGGACAGATGTTCCATCATTGGCATATTCAGGCTGTCGACTTTCAGTTCTGCACCCCGTACCGCTTTCATCAGTGCCTGTTCAAAAGAAGTCCCAATGCTCATAACTTCCCCGGTGGCCTTCATTTGTGTCCCCAGTTTCCGGCTGGCATAAACAAATTTATCAAAAGGCCATTTCGGGAATTTTACTACCAGATAGTCCAGCGCCGGTTCAAAACAGGCGTAAGTTTTTCCGGTAACTGCGTTGATAATTTCATCCAAAGTATAACCAATGGCAATCTTGGTCGCCACTTTTGCAATAGGATATCCAGTAGCTTTAGAAGCCAGCGCAGAAGAACGGGACACACGGGGATTTACCTCGATGACCGCATACTGCATGCTTTCCGGATGCAGGGCAAACTGACAGTTACAGCCCCCTTCTACCTTCAATTCAGAAATAATATTCAGAGAAGCCGTTCTCAGCATCTGATACTCTTTATCGCTTAATGTTACCGCAGGAGCTACTACAATACTATCCCCGGTATGTACCCCCACCGGATCCAGGTTTTCCATAGAACATACCGTAATTACATTGGCTTTGCTGTCCCGAATCACTTCAAATTCAATTTCTTTCCATCCGGAAATACATTTTTCAATCAGTACCTGAGTAATCGGAGACAAACGAAGACCGTTTCCAGCAATTTCATCCAATTCTTCCCGGTTAGCCGCAATACCGCCCCCGGAACCGCCTAAAGTAAATGCTGGACGCACGATAACCGGATATCCGATCTCTTCTGCAAAATCCAAAGCATCTTCTTTAGTAGTTACCACTTTAGAAGGAATACATGGTTCCCCAATGGCTTCCATAGTATCTTTAAAGGACTGACGGTCTTCTGCTTTATCAATGGTTTCTGGATTAGCACCCAAAAGTTTTACCCCATGGCTGTCCAAAAATCCTTCCTTTGCCAACTCCATAGAAAGGGTCAGGCCAGTCTGACCGCCTAATGTGGACAGCAGGCTGTCCGGTTTTTCTATTTCGATGACCCGGCGGATTACATCCAGATTCAGCGGTTCAATATAAATTTTATCCGCCATGGCTTTATCAGTCATAATGGTCGCAGGGTTGGAGTTTACCAGAACAACTTCCAGACCTTCTTCTTTCAAAGCACGGCAAGCCTGAGCACCTGCATAGTCAAATTCTGCGGCCTGTCCAATCACAATCGGTCCGGAGCCGATAACCAATACTTTTTTGATGTCTTTTCTCAGCGGCATAGTTATTTCCCCTCCTGCATCAATGCAATAAACTCATCAAACAAATAAGAAGTATCCTGCGGACCGCCGCAAGCTTCCGGATGGAACTGAACGGTAAATACAGGATGATGAAGGTATTTTACCCCTTCACAGCTCTTATCGTTAGCGTTGATGTGGCTGACATATCCAATAGAAGGATCCACAGTTTCACTCATAACCGCATAGCCGTGGTTCTGGCTGGTAACAAAAGTATGATCTCGGTCCACATCAATGACCGGCTGATTAGCACCTCTGTGTCCATAAAGCAATTTGGTGGTAGAAGCACCATTTGCCAAAGCAGTCAGCTGATGCCCCAGGCAGATGCCGAAAGTAGGGATATTTAAGTCCATGATTTGTTTCAGGTTTTCAATGACCTGAGTATTTTCTGCAGGGTCTCCAGGTCCATTAGAAAGCATGATGCCGTCTGGAGCCAGTTTTGCAATCTGTTCTGCAGTGGTGTCATAAGGTACGACGGTAACCTTACAGCCCCGTTTTTGCAATTCCCGACGAATATTAAATTTATACCCAAAATCAAACAGTACTACATGGAACCGGGTTTCTCCCTGCGCCGGAAATTCATGTACAGACTGACAGGATACTTGTTTTACTGCATCCACAATCTTAAATGCACGGATTCTTTCCAGCAGAGCTTCTTTGTCAAAGTGTTCCTCGGTGGTAATAGCACCGTTCATAACGCCGCTTTCCCGGATGACTTTGGTTAAAGCACGGGTGTCGATTCCATAAATTCCTACCACACCCTGTTCTTCCAGGAAATGCGCCAAGCTGTTTTCACAGCGGAAATTGGACGGCAGTTCACACCATTCCCGCACAATATATCCAGTTAAATAACAGCGGACAGATTCTCCGTCCCAGGAGTTTACCCCATAATTTCCAACCAGCGGAAAAGTCTGTGTAACAATCTGACCATAGTAGCTTGGGTCTGTCAGTGTTTCCTGATATCCTGTCATCCCAGTTGCAAAGACGGTCTCCCCAATGACCGTCCCCTGTTTTCCAACACTGTATCCGGAAAACACCATACCGTTTTCTAAAATAAGATGGGCTCTTTTTGTTTGCTGAATCATGTTCTTATTCCATCCCCTTGTTCAATCAAATTCCTCAAACAGTACTATTTTTATTTTCACTGCATTACAGATGAATATCCGCAATGGCAGAAAGAATATCGTCCCGCATGCGAATTGCTTCTCTGCGTGCTGCTTTTGCGTAATCTTGTTCTGGGCAGCCTTCCTTTTTGTAAGCGCACATAATTCCTCTGGAGGAGTTTACAATCGCACCCAGACCATTCTTGTCAAAAGCATAGCTTACATCTTTTGCACCGCCGCCCTGAGCGCCGTATCCTGGTACCAAGAAAAAGGTATGAGGCATTTTTGCACGCAGTTCTTTCAGCTGTTCCGGATAGGTAGCGCCTACTACAGCACCTACTCCGCTATAGCCATATTTACCTGGCAGATCTTTGCCCCAGTTTTCACACATTTCGCCCATGATTTCATAAACCGGTTTGCCGTCAATCAGACGATCCTGCAATTCACCAGAAGAAGGGTTGGAGGTCTTTACCAGAACAAAAATTCCTTTGTCATAAGCAGAGCATACTTTTACCAGCGGAGCAATGCCATCGGTTCCCAGATAGCCGTTTACAGTCAGGCAGTCTCCCAAAAATCCAGCTTCTAAGCTGCCGTTTACATCAGTTTTTCCCAAATGTCCGGTAGCATATGCTTCCATGGTGGTGCCGATGTCATTTCTTTTTCCGTCAGTGATTACATACATGCCCTTTTCTTTTGCGTATTCCATGGTTTTGTACAGGGTTTTCACGCCGTGCCAGCCGTACATTTCGTAGTAAGCACACTGTGGTTTAATGGCAGGTACAATATCATACAATTCGTCGATTAAGCCCTTATTAAATTCCAGCAGAGCTTTTGCAGCACCTTTTAAGGTGTTGCCGTATTTTTCAAAAGCTTTCTGACGAATAAATTCAGGAACATAATCCAGTTTTGGGTCCAAACCGGCTACAGTAGGGTTGTGGGTTTTTACGATTTTTTCGATTAATAAATCCATTGACATTTGAAAATTCCTCCTAAAATGTGACTGTTATTGATTTTTCTATTTACTTTCAAACTTTTGGTTTCTTTTTATTCAGGACGATTTACGCCGTCAAAAACGATCTTTCCGCCTAATAAGGTGTATTTTACTTTCCCGGTCAGGGTTCTGCCTTTGTAAACTGCGTTTTTGGAACGGGAATGGAGCTGATTGACATCCACCGTCCATTCTTCATTCAGATCCACAATGGCAATGTCTGCTGCCGCTCCCACATTCAAGGTTCCTGCCGGAATCCCTAAAATGTTGGCCGGGTTGAGGGACATTCTGCGTACCAGACCCATCAAACTCAGTTTTCCGGATTTCACCAGATGGGTGTAGGAAGCTGCAAAAGAAGTTTCCATACCGATTACCCCGTTAGGAGCTGCTAAAAAGTCTCTTTTTTCTTCAGCAGTATGAGGTGCATGGTCGGTTACAATACAATCTAAAGTGCCATCCAATACTCCGGCTTCCACCGCTTTGCGGTCTTCTTCTTCCCGAAGCGGGGGATTCATCCGGTAATCCGCATCCTGTTTTAACAGTTCCTGTTCTGTCATGTCAAAATAGTGGGGACAGGTTTCTGCTGTTACCTGAGCACCTCTGGCTTTTGCTTCCCGAATCAGCTGCACAGAAAGCCGGGTGGAAACATGGGCAATATGAACCGGACAGTGATTAGTCTCTGCCAGAATAATTTCTCGGGCTGTAATATAGTCTTCACTGCTCCGATGCATTCCCTTTACTCCCAAATGCCGGGAAATTTCACCTTCGTTTATAATCCCGCCGTTGATGATATCCAAATCTTCACAGTGGGAAGTCACAATCAGACCCAATTCTTTCGCCTGCTTTAAGGCACTGGTCATCATTTTCGCGTTCTTCACTGGACGGCCATCATCAGACAGAGCGATAATGCCTGCTTTTTTCAGTTTTGCATAATCGCACATTTCTTCCCCATTCAGCCGCTTGGAAATAGCGCCGGTAATGTACACCCGGGATTTTGCTGTCTGGGCTTTTTCTTTAATGTACTCTACTACTTTTTTACTGTCTACCACCGGTTTGGTATTGGGCATGCATAACAGGCTGGTGACACCGCCGGCTGCTGCCGCTTCACATCCGGTCAGAATATCCTCTTTATGGATAAATCCCGGATCCCGTAAATGTACATGCATATCTACCAATCCTGGAAGTACCACCATGTTGTCGGCGTGGATCACCTTGTCGGCTGCCGCCTGAATTCCCGGCGCTACCTGCTTAATTCTTCCGTCTTCAATCAGGATATCCGCTGTCTGCTCAAAATTCTCCGCAGGATTTACCACATATCCGTTTTTGATTAAAACTACCATAACTCCTGTCCTTTCTTTAGCATTTTGGGCCTTTTTCGTTTTCCGCCCAAATGGTTACCTGGTTGATTCCATCCAGTTCTGTCACCTGAACCTGAACCTGCTCCTGTTTGGAAGTAGGCAGATTCTTACCAATAAAATCTGCACGAATCGGCAGTTCCCGGTGTCCCCGGTCTACCAACACTGCCAGCTGAATGGATGTGGGTCTTCCCCGCTTCATCAATGCATCAATTGCGCTCCGCACACTCCGTCCGGTAAAAATCACATCATCCACCAGTACGACCCGCTTTTCCTGAATTTCAAAGGGAATTTGGGTTTTATCCTGGTATCCGGTCAAATCTCCTCTATCATCTCGGCTAGTAGTAATATCCAGCCATCCTACAGGAATCTTCTGCCCTTCCACTTCCTGAATTTTTCGGGCGATCCGAGCAGCCAAATGAATGCCCCTGGTATAAATGCCGATCAGACATAAATTCTGAACGCCCTTGTTTCGTTCAATAATTTCATAAGAAATTCTGGCAATCGCCCGATCCATGGCCTTTTCATCCAAAATGACCTTTTGATTCTCCAATCTGCCACCTCCCTGTTTTTTATAAAACAAAAAAGCTAACAAGCCGCCAGAAAGCAGTTTGTTAGCTTCAATACTTACAGTTATCCCTGTACATAAAAATACCGTTTGTATAGGGTTGTTCATTTCGCCAAACCGACTGCCTTGCTAGCCTCACAGGACCAACTTAAAGGTTGTCTCTTTGTATAAGTTTAGTATATCCGATTTGGGGCAGTTTGTCCAGTTTTCAGAAAGAAAAATTGACTACAACACTTGGGTAATTTCTGTAAATTCTGCCTATAAACAAAAATATCGTGCCGTTAAACAGCACGATATTTTTTATTATTTTAAGGTTCTTCTGCCATGATTTTTTTCACAACTTCCAAATCATCTTCGAACTGCTGCACATACTTTTCTTTATCGCTTTTAGAACTATGTGCAACGTCCCGTACTACCAAAATCAATTGGTCTTTATTGGAAAAATCAGCAAACAATGGATTGTCTTTGACATAGTACTTATCACCATCTACATTGGCACTGTCACTGTACTGAGATAAATCTACAAACTCAACCTCGTTTTCCAACAAGGTATCGTAGTTTTCCTCATCTACCAGATAAACATTGTGCATGACTTCACCTAAGCTAGCCTGATAACGCACTGTATATGCCATAACCTGATTCGGGTCTTCTACATTTGTGGTTTTGGTTTCCCCACCCTCATCAGTATCATAGACTTCTGTCTCGTCCTGATCCATGACAACAGATTCAATGCTGACATTGCATTTACCATCGCCATTCACGTCTTCAATGTAATCACTCCAAGATGCCAACATCTCATCGGAATAATCTACAACATAATTGGCATTGTTAGTAATGGCCATAATGCTGATATCGTACTTTTCTTTTGTCACCATATCCCGGACAAAAAACGCCACTAACAACACACCCAGCACAGCTGCAATGGTATGAGTTTTGTAGTGATACCAATAATTGCTCCACTTTTGACGGAAGGTTACTGGCTTAATCTCCACTTTTTGCTGATACGCGCTGTGAGTTGCCATTGTTTTTGCAAACAGCTCTTCTTTTTCTTCTGGAGTACCATTTTTCAAAACCTGCTGTCTCCGTTTCAGTTCCATTTCCCGCTTATGACGCAGTTTTGCCCGTTCTTCCTCAGTCAACGGACGCCGCTGTTTTGGAACAGACGGTTTTTCATTTTGCAAATTATCCTGTCGCTGATCTGACATGTTTCGTACTCCTTTCTGTTTACAAACGAATTACTTGTCCAAAGGTTTCATGGTCGGGAACAGCAAAACATCACGGATACAATCGCTGTTAGTGAGCAGCATTACCAGACGGTCAATACCAATGCCCAATCCGCCTGTTGGTGGCAGACCATATTCCAAAGCAGTAATATAGTCTTCGTCCATATCTGCTGCTTCATCGTCGCCCTGACGTTTCAATTCTACCTGATGTTCAAACCGTTCTTTCTGGTCAATTGGGTCATTCAATTCAGAGAATGCGTTTGCATGTTCTCTGCCCACAATAAACAGCTCAAACCGTTCTGTCAGTTTTGGATCAGATGGTTTCCGTTTTGCCAAAGGTGAAATTTCAACCGGATAATCTGTTACAAAAGTTGGCTGAATCAGTTTATCTTCTACATACTCATCAAAGAACAAATTGAGAATATCCCCAACCAGATGACGTTCTTCATATTCAATGTGATGTTCTTTTGCCAAAGCACGAGCTTCTTCCACAGTAGTTACTGCAGAAAAATCTACACCGCTGTATTTCTTGACTGCATCTGCCATAGAAATCCGTTCAAACGGTTTGCCCAAATCAATTTCATAGTCACCGTAGGTGATGGTGGTGGTACCCAGCACGTTCTGTGCAACGGTGCGGATCATATTTTCGGTAATATCCATCATGCCGTTGTAGTCAGTGTATGCCTGGTACAGTTCCAGCAAAGTAAATTCTGGATTGTGACGGGTGTCCATTCCTTCGTTACGGAATACCCGGCCGATTTCATAAACACGATCAAAACCGCCTACAATCAGTCGTTTCAAATGCAGTTCCAGCGCAATACGCATGTACATATCAATACCCTGAGCATTGTGATGGGTAATAAATGGACGTGCAGAAGCACCGCCTGCCACGCTGTGCAATACTGGAGTTTCTACTTCTACAAACTGTTCGCCATCCAAAAAGCGACGGATTTCAGTAATGATACGGCTGCGTTTTAAGAAAGTTTCTTTTACTTCCGGATTAACGATCAAATCCACATAACGCTGACGGTAACGGGTATCGGTATCTTTCAGACCATGCCATTTTTCCGGCAAAGGACGCAGAGACTTAGAAAGCAAAGTTACTTCATTTGCTTTTACAGAAATCTGGCCTTTTTCGGTGCGGAATACTTCCCCACGAATTCCGATAATATCGCCAATGTCATATTTTTTAAAGTCAGCATAGGACTCATCGCCGATTCGGTCTTTCCGTACGTAAGACTGAATCCGTCCGCTGTGATCCATTACATCAATAAATCCAGCTTTTCCCATGCCGCGTTTTTGCATAATACGTCCGGCAATGGCAACTTCTTTGCCTTCATATTCATCAAAACGGTCGTTAATATCTTTTGCATAGCTGTCTACCGGATAAGTAGTAATCTGAAACGGATCTTTTCCGTTTTCACGAAGTTCTGCTAATTTATCCCGACGAACCTGCAAAAATGCACTTAAATCCTGTTGACTCTGATCAACTTCCTGATGATTCTGACTCATTCTTTTACTTCTCCCTTACTTTGTAATCTCCAAAATTTCATACTGGATAATTCCAGACGGTACTTCGGCGTCAACAACTTCTCCTGCTTTATGACCGATAACCGCTTTTCCTACTGGTGATTCGTCAGAAATCTTTTTCTTCATTGGAGCCGCTTCTGTAGAACCAACAATTTTATAAGAATCTACTTTTCCATTTTTCAAGTTTTTCAAAGTTACAGTAGTACCCAAAGACACTACATCGGTGGAAATATCGCCTTCATCCACAATATGCACATCTTTCAGGATTGCGTCCAGCTCATTAATACGAGCTTCTACCATAGCCTGTTCATTTTTTGCTTCATCATATTCACTGTTTTCAGAAAGGTCACCAAAAGACAGTGCTACTTTAATTTTTTCAGAAACTTCTTTTCGTTTTACGGTTTTTAAATATTCAAATTCATTTTCTAATGCTTCCAAACCTTCTTTGGTCAGCTTTACTTTTTTGATACCAGCCACTTAAATTCCTCCTAATTTGTCCGAACCGTGCAAACAAAACGGCTGAACATACCATAGTACATAATATTTTTATTATAAGAAATGTCCGGCTATGTGTCAATACTAAACTGCTTTGGCCACGGACAATTCAGAAACTTTTGAAAAAACAATGTTTTTTTATCCTCTGGGTTTATACAGAATATCACTTTTCTGCAGCAGGATCTATCTAGGCAGATGAACATTTTATAAAATATTTGTGGAATTCTCCTCGAGGAAAAGAATCGGCTGCCCTTTTCATGGCAGCCGTTTTTCTGATACTGTAATCTGCGAATCAAAATACTGCTCCTGAAACCATGTCTGTTGACGGATCTCTTCCGCTGTCCAGCTGGTTTTTTCCGGTACCACAACCCACTTGTCCTCCACGTCATTTTTTCGGTGAATGACTGCTGCCACAATTCCTGTAAATTCCTCTACTGGAACCGTGACTCCTAAAATATAGGCATCCTGTTCCTCACCGTCGGGAGCCATAATTCCTTTGACATACCCATAATTAACGGGATAACAAATATTTTGATGTTTAGGATGACAGCTGCCTAAAGGCCTGTCAACCGTCACAGTAACCTTTTTTCCTATGATGTCCATTTTTTATTTTACCAGAGAGCTTACCACTTCCAAAGCTTTCATCAGCTGCGGATCATTGGTTTCATCCAAATTCTCAAAATCTTTTTCCTGTTCCTGGGTCAGCTCTACTTCATAGTTTGGTTCAATCCCTTTTCCATCAAAGTTTTCACTCTTAGGAGGATTGAAATAAGAGGTTGTCAGTTTTACAGCGCTTCCGTCACTGAGCTGATAGGTGGTCTGCATAACCCCTTTGCCATAAGTGGTAGTCCCTACAGAATCTGCCATTTTATAATCTTTTAATGCCTGCACAAACAGTTCAGAAGCACTGGCAGTATTTCCATTGGTGATGGTAACCATAGGCATATCAATACACTGAGCATCAGAAGTTTTCAAAACGCGTGTATTTCCATCTTTATCTGTAGCGGTGGCAATATCTCCCTCCGGAAGCAGATAATCCAAAATTTCCAACACAGAATCCAGCGTACCGCCGCCGTTATTCCGCAGGTCAAAGATCAAGGCCTTTGCCCCTTCTTCTTTCAAAAGTTCTACTGCATCTTTAAACTGTCCTGGAGTAGAGTCGTTGAAATCGCTGATTTTAATATATCCATTCTCATCAATCATACGGCTTTCCACAGAAGGAATGGTCACTTTTTTTCTTGCCATTTCTACGGTAGTATCTACCCCATCACGACGGTAAACAATAGACACTTTAGAACCTGCTTCACCTTGTACCAGACTAGCCGGTTCCACATCATCACCCAAAGTAGCCAGATCAGTGCCATCCACCTGAACAATCATGTCGCCTTTCACAAGTCCAGCAGATTCGGCAGGAGATCCGGAATATACATCGATTACATTCAAATAGCCGCTGGTCGGATCTTGCTGTACGGTAACACCAATTCCCACCAATTCACCTTTATCCTCTTTGAGCTTTTGGGCATATTCATCTTTGTCGTAATATTCCGCATATTTATCATTTAAACCAGCCATAATGCCGTCGCCCATGGCATCCAGCATTTGTTCCTCGTCTACCTGAAATAAATAGTTGTCATTCACTTTATTGTAAATTTCCTCAACCTTTTCATACATCTGTTCCTTTTGTGTTACATTGGAAACCATTCGGTTGAAGATATCCTGAGAAAACAACATGGTCACACAAAAAGTAATTGCTGCAATTACTGCCATAAACGCAATTGCTGCGCCCAGGGAAATCTTTTTATTCAAGCGTTTCACCCTTTCTGTTTTTTCCATTGACATAACATAATGATAACCATCTCCTGATCGGAAATGGTTATCATTCTATGAACTTATTCTGATACTTCCAAGAAAAAATATACCATTTTTAATGAGGTGCGCTTACAAAGCCCATAGGATCCAAACGAGAACCCTGTACACCTGTACGAATCTCAAAATGCAGATGGTTTCCGAAAGATTGTCCAGTATTTCCTACTGTAGCGATCTGCTGACCCTGAGAAACAGTTTGTCCAGTAGATACATTCAAAGAACTACAGTGAGCATACAGAGAATAGTATCCATCTCCATGGCTAAGCAGTACTACGTTTCCGTAACGGTTAAAGCCATTGGATGCACTTCCGAATCCAGCAAATACAACGGTTCCGCCTCGGGTAGCCAAAATCGGATTTCCTGCGCCAGAAGCTACGTCAATTGCCCGGTGACCGGAAGAATAATACTGAGATACATAACTGTATGTAGGACAAGGCCACAGCCAGCCAGAGCCGGTGTTAATAGGAGGTTTATTTCCTGCCGCTTCCTCTTCCTGTCTCAAACGTTCCTGCTCTGCAATAATCGCAGCAATTGCTTTTTCACGTTCAGCATCCAGTGCAGCGCTGTCCGCATCCAACTGATTCTGCTGTGCCTGCAGACTTTGTACTACCTTTGAGCAGTCATTCTGCAGTACAGCCAGTTCATCATACTGAGACTGCACTTTTGCCTGTACAGACACGATATCCGCTTTATCTTTTTCAATATCAGCCACTACATTCTGCAAATCTGTCTTCGCAGTTTCCAGCTGAACTTTCAAATCTTCCAGCGCCTGTTTCTGCGCCATCAGATCATCCATAATCTCTTTATCGCGGTCTGAAATATTTTTCAGCGCCTGTGCCTGAGTCAAAAAGTCAGAAAAGCTTTCTGCACCAAACAGTACATTCATAGAAGAACTGCTGCAGCTTGCCATATACATAGCAGCTAAACGGTCTTTAAAGTCTTCATAACTTTGATCCAACTCAGCCTGTTTATCAGAAATTTCTGTTTCTTTTTGAGAAATTTCCTGATTTTTTACAGTGATTTCCTGATTTTTCGCGTCAATTTCTGCGTTAAACGCATCAATTTGCTGTTGATATACATCAATCTGCGCATGCACATTTTCCATTGCGGCAGTATATTCATCCAACTGCTGCTGGGCATTCGCTTTATCCTGTTTTAAGGTATTCAGTCTGGCTTCAATATCTTTTTGCTGTTGTTCCAAAGAATTCAGCTGATTCTGCAGATTAGTCAATGTACTGCTTGTTGCCGCTTCTACATTCACAGAAGAATACGGAATTGTCAGCACACAAATTAACACTGCCAAAAACACTGCGGTCAACTTATGCAGCATCTTATGTGATCCCACGGAAACCATGATACATTCTCCTCCTTACACCTTAATATGACTACGAATACTGATCATACTGCCGACAACACCAATTCCCACACTGGAAATACCAAAGAACAGTGCCAGATTTACGGCAATATCACTAAATGGAATAATATGTTTAAAAGCAGCGCCAATAAAGCTTGGAACCATACCCTGTTCAAAACTTTGAACCAAATAGCTGTATCCGCCCCAGATAATCAAATAAGCGATTCCCGCCGCAATCAGACCCAGGATAATCCCTTCTACAATAAAAGGCAACCGAATAAAGCTATTGGTAGCGCCTACATATTTCATAATGTTGATTTCCTTCCGGCGAGTAAAAATCGTCGCACGGATGGTATTTACAATAATCACCAAAGATACGATTACCAAAGCTAAAATAATCGCTCCGCCTGCCGTGTTTACAATTTTCCGGATAAAAGTCAAGGTATCCGCTACATCGTTTGCAGCATTGACACTTTGAATTCCATCAATCTCCTGAACCTGCAGACAGGTTTCTTCCAGCTTGGTTAAATCCTTTACTTTAATTGTAAAAGTATCATTCAGAGGATTGTCGTTCTCCAAATCGTCGAACAGCGCCGCATAATCCCCCATCTGTTCCTTCATGCTTTCCAAGCCCTCTTCCTTGGAAATATAGGTCACTCCGGATACATTGGGCAGCGCCTCAATCTCTGCACGTACTTGTTCTACAAACGTTTGCCAGGCAGGTGTTTCTCCTTCTGGTGTATCAGCAGTTGCTACCATAGGCTCTTCCCCATTGGCAACCTGTTGTTCAATATACTGTTCTTCTGTAGGCATAAACGCCACAAACTCATTTTGAGACTCTACGTAATGCACCATACTGTCAATATTTTCAGTCAGTACAATGGCAAAACCTACAATCAAAAGACACGCGGTTAAAACCCCTACAGATGCCAGTGTCATCATTCGGTTGAGCCACAGGTTTTTAACACCCTGTTTGGATAAATAACTAAAACTATTCGCCTTCATGATAACCTCCTATCATCTCATCAAATACGATTTTCCCGTGTTCGATGCTGACAGTACGGCCGCCGAAGTGACGAACAATATCATGCTCATGAGTAACCATTACAATCGTGGTTCCGCACTCGTTGATTCCTTTGAGCAAATCCACAATTTCATAGGAAAGTTCCGGGTCAACATTTCCGGTAGGCTCGTCCGCAATAATTAACGGAGGGTCGTTTACCAATGCTCTGGCCAAAGCAACACGCTGCTGTTCTCCCCCAGAAATTTCGTGAGGAAAACGCTTTGCCTTACCTTCCAGCCCCATCAGATTCAAAATATATGGCACCCTAGTACGAATATACTGAGTGGAAGCATTGGTTACCCGCAGACTGAACGCTACATTGTCAAACACATTTAAAGTTGGTATCAAGCGGAAGTCCTGAAACACAACCCCCAATGTACGGCGAAATTCCGGGATCTTTCTTGCTTTAATTTTATTAAGGTTGTACCCATTAACCCGAACAACGCCAGAAGACGCTACTTTTTCCCGAAGCAAAAGTTTTATAATAGAACTTTTTCCTGCACCGGAAGAACCGACAATAAAGACAAACTCTCCATCATCTACTCTCAGATTCATATGGTCAACCGCGACTGTATCATTGTCGTATTTTAAACACACATCAGATAATTCAATCATACAATTGCCCCTTATTTTTTGATCTTGCTATTTTGTCGCCGCAAAGAGAACGCACAAAATACACCCTAAGCAAATTCCAAACGTTATCCCTGCCGACATGGGCAGCATTGTACGGATACAACGGCCATCCACTTAAAGTTTTACTGGATTAGAAGTCAGATATTTTTTAACCATCAATGCAATCTTAAAGATAATGGCATGGTCAAATTCACGAAGATCCAAACCGGTAAGTTTTTTAATCTTCTCCAAACGATATACCAAAGTATTTCTGTGAACAAACAATTTTCTGGATGTTTCAGATACATTCAGATTGTTTTCAAAGAATTTGCGGATTGTAAACAGTGTTTCATGATCCAGAGAATCAATAGAGCCCTGTTTAAATACTTCTTTTAAGAAAGTTTCACACAAAGTGGTTGGCAACTGATAAATCAGTCTTGCAATACCCAGATTGTCGTAAGAAACAATACTTTCTTCTGTATCAAATACTTTACCTACTTCCAAAGCTACCTGTGCTTCTTTGAAAGATTTTGCCAGATCTTTAATACCGGTAACACTGGTACCAATGCCCACTACTGCACGGGTATAGAACTCGCTGCTCAAAGTATCTACAATAGAGCGAGCCAGTTTTTCCAGGTCTTTGGAGTCAATTCCAGCTTTGATTTCTTTAATCAAAACAATATCATTTTCGCTGATACTGAACACAAAGTCTTTCTGCTTATCTGGGAACAGGTTCTGTACCACATCATAAGCGGAAACATCGTTGGAAGAAACCACACGGATGAGCAAAGCAACACGGCTTACATCAGTGTTAAAATGCAGTTCCCGCGCTTTGATATAAATATCCCCTGGCAGAATATTGTCCAAAACAACGTTTTTCACAAAGTTGTTCCGGTCATATTTTTCATCATAGTACTGTTTAATGCTGGATAAAGAGATCGCCAAAATCTGTGCATATTTTGCAGCAGCTTCGTCAACGCCTTCTACAAACACTGCATAGTCCGGTTTAATGTGAGGACCAAAAGGTTTATAGGTATAACCGTCACGAATAAAGGTATCATGGGAATCAGACAAATCCAATGCAATAAATTCATTGGTCATCCCAATTTTTGATAATTCACTGCAAGCGATGATAGTTGCTGTTTCGTCCACAACACCAATAACACGATTGATCGCGTCACGCATTTGATGCATAACACCTTGGAATAGTCTATTTGACATACTTGGTTCCCCTTTTCTGAATGAAAAATTGATTTTTGGGAAGCTTTCCTGAAACAGCCTCCAGATATATACATTGTAACTAAAATTACAGCTTTTTGCAAGATAGAAATCAAAAATATCTGTAAAAAAGTCTGTTTTATGGTAAAATGTCAAATAAAATTTGTAAAATCTGACTTTTCTTTTGACAAACACAGAAAATATTATCATTTTGTTATTTATTTCTCTGTATTTATTACAAATTGTAACATATTTCATCTTTAGAAATGTTACGATTTTTTTAACTTCCAAAAAGAAATTATTTCCAGAAAATTCATATAAAAAGGCGGCTGCTAAAATTAGCAGCCGCCCTTTACTTCATATGATTCAATTAGGAAAGCATTTCTGGCAAATTAGTTGCAGATAGCTTTTTCAGTTTCTTTATCAAAGATGTGCAGTTTATGTACATCCAAAGCAACTTTGATGTTATCGCCTGGTTTTGCTGTGGTACGTGGGTCAACACGAGCAGTCAGGTTAATGCCGTCCATTACCAGGTACAGGTAAGTTTCAGCACCCATCATTTCGGTAACTTCTACGTCACAGTCAACGATACCGGTAGTAGCGGTAGACAGGAACATTTCATCATCTTTCAGGTCTTCTGGACGAATACCCATGATTACATCTTTACCAACGCTAGCTTTTACAGTTGCATTGATCTTAGATTCTGGCAGTTCCAGGAAGTAGTTCTTTTCGTTGCCGAAGGACAGACCCAGTTTGCCGCCGTTGTCAACAACTTTCGCATCGATGAAGTTCATCTGAGGAGATCCGATGAATCCTGCTACGAAGATGTTTGCTGGATGAGAGTACAGGTTAGCTGGTGTATCAACCTGCTGAATGAAACCGTCTTTCATAACTACGATTCTGGTACCCATTGTCATAGCTTCGGTCTGGTCATGGGTTACGTAGATGAAAGTAGTTCCCAAACGCTGATGCAGTTTAGACAGCTCGGTTCTCATCTGAGCACGCAGTTTTGCGTCCAAGTTAGACAGAGGTTCGTCGAGCAGGAATACCTGAGGTTCACGAACGATTGCACGACCCAGAGCAACACGCTGTCTCTGACCACCGGACAGAGCTTTTGGTTTTCTGTCAAGCAGGTGAGCGATATCCAAAATTCTAGCAGCTTCTTCTACACGACGTTTGATTTCGTCTTTTGGAGTTTTTCTCAGTTTCAGACCAAATGCCATGTTTTCAAATACTGTCATATGAGGATACAGAGCGTAGTTCTGGAATACCATTGCGATATCACGGTCTTTTGGAGCAACATCGTTTACCAGTTTGTCACCAATGTACAGTTCCCCTTCAGAAATTTCTTCCAAACCAGCGATCATACGCAAAGTTGTAGATTTACCACAACCAGAAGGACCAACCAAAATAATAAATTCTTTATCTTCGATGTCCAGGTTGAAATCAGATACAGCAACTACATTGCCTGCGTATCTTTTGTAAATACCTCTTAATGATAAGCTTGCCATAAAATGGACCTCCTAAAATGAATTTCTAAAAATTGTAACTCACTACTCAATTTAGACCATCAAGATTTTTGACTTGTTTAACGTACTATTACTATACCAAAAATTCGGTTCAAATAACAGTACCTTATTACCCAAAGTTTTAAAAAAGACTTTATCTAAATTGCCCAATTCTAAACAAAATCACATTTTTGAGTGATAATTTGCAATTTCGCCTGTCAAAAATTTCTCGACATCTTTGTGCAAAATTTCTTTGCAGGCGCCTTCCGGCAACGATTCGTCTAAAATCATGGCTCCCATACGAACCCGTTTCAAGGAAAGTACCTTGCTTCCGGCAGCAGCGACCATGCGCTTAATCTGGTGGTATTTCCCCTCACAGATAATAATCTCCAAAAGAGGCTGTGCACCGTCTTCCAGCACCGTTACCTGGGCAGGAAGGCACTCATATCCGTCTCCAAGGGTAATCCCACGGGCAAACATTTCTATCGCCTCTGGGGGCAGCGGAGCGCTGATCCGGGCATGGTATGCCTTTTCAATGTGATTTTTCGGAGACAAAATGCGATGAGCCAATTCCCCGTCATCGGTAATCAGCATTAATCCGGTGGTATCCTTATCCAGTCTTCCTGCTGGGAACAGCCCTGGACGATACCATTTCTCGGGCACGAGATCCAGTACGGTAGACTGTGTGCGGTCATCTGTAGCGCTGACATATCCCTGTGGCTTATTGAGCATTAAATACAAAAATGGCTTATATTCTATGGTTTCTCCTTTGAGACAAACCACATCCTGCTGCGTATCAATTTTCTGTTCCGGCTTAATTTGGGTGCTTCCGTTAACGGAAATTGCGCCTTGACGAATCAAAGTGCGCATTTCTTTTCGGCTTGCCAGATTTTGACTGGAAAAAAACTTGTCCAATCGCATGACTGCCACAGAAAACCTCCCCTTTCCATTTACTGAACTGGGGAACTGGTACTTCTTGTTTCCCCAGTTCCCCTTTATTAACAACATTTTACACAAAAAACATTATTTTGTCCAGCTTTCCCCTTTGATCAAGTCTGCTGACTGGTCATATTATTTTTTTCCCATTCTGCTGCCCATTCTTCGGCATCTTTCTGACGGATCCCATGAATAAATCCCTGCAGCTCAATGGAACAAATATCTGCCGCAATAATTTTTCCTCCGGACACAATGACATCTGCCCGAATATGTTCTGGATAATTGGGATAATTCATCACCACATAAGTATATCGTTTTGCTTCCATCCCTTTATATTTTTCCAAATCAAATCCTTGCTTTTTTTGGATCTGATTATAATTTTCGTATACCTGATTAAACTCTTCCGGAACCATCACATTTACAATCTCACTGGGTTCATTTTCAATTTCCCAGCCGAAAGAACGTACATATTCTGCCACATCATCCTGCTGGCTTACTTTTAGACTGGTACTGCTGGATATTCCCGGAAGTTCCCCCTTTTGTAAATAGATAACCCCACAAATAACTGCCGCTGCCATAATGATCGCCACTACAATCAAGGCCATCATCTTTTTTCGGGTCATCCTCATGGAACAGATAAACATAAAATTTTCCTCCTTGCCGGATATACTGATTTTTGGGCCGTATCCTTTTGCCGAATAGTAATATATATGCATATTCCTTGTTTTTTACGCACATAAAAATAAAAATTTTCGTCCGCTTACAGAAAATCATTCCTGTATTTGAACGAAAATTTTTCACTTGTTCCATGATTGACAATTTTCTATTTTTCATCTGTTCCTGCAGAACTTAACGATTTTCCTCCCGTTTAATATTATCTAAAATACGCCGGAAAATCTGCTCCATTTGCGTTTGTTCTTCTATGGATACTCCTTCCATTACCGCATGAAAGTATTGTTCCTGCACCCTTTTTGCCTCGTTCAATGCAGGCTGTGATTTTGGACACAAAATCAAGTGATATAAGCGACGGTCATCCCGATCAGCAACCGCCTGTAAAAACGCCGATTTTACCAAGCTGTCCACTGCTTTTGAAACATAGGATTTGGTAATCCCACGAACTTCCACAATTTCTCTGGCAGTATCGTATTCAGGATGACGGTATAAAAACAGCAGGATATCCAGTTCCGTTTTTGTCAGCCCATGACGGTCTGCCACACGGCTGATCTCTTTATTATACAATTTGTTACCCCGTTTATTTACCTGTAAAAGCAACCCAATATCCATGTCAAACTCCTATCTGCCCAACAAGCTGTCTTGCGGACGGTTGTATTTTCAATTAATCTGCCGCTTCCCAAAAGGGCACAATTTCAGAAACCAAAGGGGTATTTTCTCCATCGCCAGGAAAATAATAGGCTTTATATCCCGCTCCCCAATAAACTCCTGTTTTTCCATCATCATGAAGGCCTGTCCGGATACAAAACAAAGGTTCCATCCCATTTTCCATCCGGAAAAAATCTGTGGTAATGGCGGCAAGCCACAAAACCAACAGGATAATTAACACAAAAAGGATTCTTTTAACAATCTTTAATCCGCCCATAATAAACGGTCATCCTTTCCCTAACGCAAAAGTAATTCCTCTTCCTTTCTGTTTAAAAACATAGAAAGGATGCAGCCTTTCAAAAAAGACCGCATCCTTCTTTCCTGAAATCAATTACTCAATCAAACCGTGTTTTTTCGCTTCTTCCACTACTTTGGATTCCAGCATGGACGGCAGCTGTTCATAACGTTCAAATTTCAGTTCAAAAGATCCACTGCCCTGGGTCATCTGGCGAACCAAAGTGGCAAAATCCTGCATTTCACTCATAGGCACTTCTGCTTCAATCAGAGTCATACCGTCTTCATCCGGATTCATACCCAATACACGTCCACGACGTTTATTCAGGTCACCCATCATATCTCCGGTATTTGCATCAGGTACCAAAACCTTTAAGTTGCCGATTGGTTCCAGCAAAACTGGTTTTGCTTGAGGCAGACCACTGCGGTATGCCAAACTAGCAGCTGTTTTAAAGGCCATTTCAGAAGAGTCTACTGGGTGATAAGAACCGTCTACCAGAGTTGCTTTTAATCCCACTACAGGATATCCAGCAATCACGCCTTTCTTAACACATTCCTGAAGTCCCTTTTCTACTGCAGGGAAATAGTTTTTCGGAACAGAACCGCCGAATACTTTTTCTTCAAATACCAAACCTGGAGCATCGCATGGTTCGAATTCAATCCATACGTCGCCATACTGACCGTGACCGCCAGACTGTTTTTTATGTTTTCCCTGAACCTTCACTTTACTGCGGATTGTTTCCCGGTAAGCTACAATTGGAGGAGTCAAGGTTACTTCCACACCAAACTTATTTTTCAGTTTGGATACTGCTACATCCAGATGCTGTTCGCCCAAACCGCTGATAATTTGCTGGTGTGTTTCATAATCGTGTTCATATTTAATGGTAAGATCTTCTTCTACCATACGATGCATGCCGCTGGAAATCTTGCTTTCATCCCCTTTGTTTTTCGGAACCAATGCCATAGAGTAGCACGGCAGAGGGAATACAGCCGGAGCCAAAGTCACTTTTGTTCCCTGGCACAGAGTATCATTGGTCAAAGCACCCAGCTTAGTAATCGCACCGATATCCCCTGCTGGAATAGACTTGGTTTCTTCCTGTTTTTTACCGCAGAGATAAACCAGTTTTCCCAGTTTTTCCGGTTCACCAGTACGCATATTGATTACCTGTGAATCAGAAGACAATACACCGGACACTACCTTAATATAAGAAAGTTTTCCAATAAATGGGTCAGCAACGGTTTTAAATACCTGAACAACCAATGGTTTTGTTTCTTCACAAATTACTGCTACTTCATTGCCTTCTGGATCCAATCCAGTTTCAATTGCGGATTCTTTTGCAGATGGCAGAAGCATGTTCATACCGTTCAGGAACATGTCAATAGCTTCCATGGTATAAGCAGAACCACAGTAAACCGGAGTAATATCCCCGCTTTTAACCCCTTTATGAATTCCACGAACCAGTTCGTCATTGGTGAATTTTTCACCGGAGAAGTATTTTTCAAACAGTTCGTCATCTGTTTCAGCTACCGCCTCACTGATTGCGGTTACCAAACCTTCCAGCCGATGTTCTGTTTCCGGCAGAGGAACTTCTTCCGGTTTGCCGTTTACATAACGATAGGCTTTCATATCCACCAGATTGATGTAACATTCTACTTTATGGTCTACAGAAAACGGCACTACAACAGGACAAATAGCCGGACCGAAAGCAGCTTTCAATTCTTCCAGAACTTTATAAAAGTCTGCATTTTCCCGATCCATTTTGCTGACAAAAATCATACGGGATTTTCCCTGTTTTTTTGCCATGCGATACGCTTTTTTCGCACCTACTGTAACACCGGATTTACCGGACACTACAATTACAGCACTTTCTGCTGCACGCATTCCTTCACATACACCGGCTTCAAAGTCGAACAGGCCTGGTGCATCCAACAGATTAAATTTGCAATCACGATATTCAAACGGCGCAATAGACAAATTAACAGATACTTTTCTCTTTATTTCTTCCGGATCCCAGTCACTGACAGTGTTTCCATCCGGTACTTTTCCCAAACGGTCAGAGGCGCCATTTTGATACAGCAGCGCTTCTACCAAAGAGGTTTTCCCGGATCCGCCATGGCCGGTTACGGCAATATTTTTAATATTATTGGCATTATACTGTTTCATTGTTTTTTTTCGCTCCTCGTTTATGAATTTTTTGGTAAATCGAACTCTGGATTGATTTTTTCAGCATTTGCAGAAACGGAGATTTGACGAAGCTGGTTTTACCACGACCTTTTGCTTGTGCAATATCTCTACTTTTTTTCAATCTTTGTAGCTTATTATATCATGTTTCACCACCAGTTTCAATGCAAAAATGTGTTTCCCTTCTCTTTTTTCGCTGTATCGCTGTAGAATTTGCGCCATCTTCTATAGTTATATTGCACAAAATCGCAAAAAACTTTTTCTAAATTTTAAAAAATTATTGTTTAAATGCACCCATAATCAGATAAACACAAAAAACCAGTGCCGTAAAATTAAGATTTCCCAAAGTCATTCCCAGCAAGCACCCCAGGGTCGCTATGACAATTAAGATTATTTGTACTACGATACAAATTTGTGCCGCTGTATGGAGAGAAACCTTTTGCTCCAAACATAGCCGGAGAATTTTTCCTCCATCCAAAGCAGATACTGGAAGCAGATTCACAATTCCTAAACACAGATTTACCCACACCAGCATACTTTGAGTGCCTTTCCAAATAAAGCAAACCGCTGCCAGCAAAAAATTTACACCGCTTCCAGCCAAAAGGATCCACAGCTCCCGTTTCCATGGAAGGGGACGCCCCTCCTCTGTCATGCGGATTCCCGTCAATTCAAAAGACAATCCTCTGGGTTTGCTTCCTGAACCGTAGCAGGCGGCAAAATGCCCCAGTTCATGCAGCAGCGAAGCTCCTACAGCCATACCAGAAATCCCAGTTTCATCCAAAAGAAGAAATATAGTCAGCATTCCTAAAAATAAAAGATGGATCTGAATCCGAATTCCATCCCAGCAAAATTCAAGCATGAGGCGGTTCCTCAAACAAATCCTGCAGCATTTTCACAACCTGTTTTCCGTCCTGTTCAATGGGATCCTGGCGGGTTAGCTGCTGTTGAAAACACCGGTCAATGCTCTGCCAGATTTCCGGCGCAAAGGTATTTACTAAAACCAAAATGGCAGCAGCAGCCAGGCAAATTCCCAGTTGGTAGCAAAATACCGCACCAATCCCAATGGATTGCCGGACTGCCCCCAATTGGGCAGGTTCTCCCACCGTTTCTGTTTCCAAAGTATCAGAGGAATGAGGAGTTGCATCCAAATCCCAAAGTTCCTGCTGCCCCAAATCAGATTCCCGATAAATCATAAGAATTCCTCCTTAAATATGGCTTTCCTGATTCACTGTATGTCCTTTTCCGTTAAAATATGAAGAATTTCCTGCAAAAATTCGGAATTTTCATCACTGCGCTCCTTTACTTTTACTGCGGTTTGTGCCATAATATAAGAACAATTATTAACTGTATTCTTCCATAAAAGAAAAGGATGGATCCTATGAATATTTTAGTGGTTGGCTGCGGAAAGGTCGGTTCTAAGCTGGCAAGCACTTTGTCCCGAGAAGGACACGATGTTTCTGTAGTAGATAAAAATGAAAATAGCTTTGAGCTTTTGGACGAGGATTATTCGGGATTTACCACTGCCGGAATTCCTATTGACCAGGACGTTCTCCGTCGGGCAGGAATTGAAAACTGCGATGCTGTTACCGCGGTTAGTCAGGATGACAACGTAAATATTATGGTATCCCAGCTGGCACGGGAAATCTTCCATATTCCTATTGTGCTGGCTCGTATTTATGATCCAAAACGAAAAGACGTGTTTTCTCATTTTGGACTGCATACCGTATGTCCTACGAACCTTACAGTAGCTGCTGTTAAGTCTGCCATTACAGAAGCACACACACCCCGAAACGTAAACTTTGGTTCTCACACTGTTTCGTTTGTCACCATTGACGTTCCTAAAAATCTGGCTGGAACCAACGCCAATAATCTGGATTTTGAAGAAGGTCAATCCTTATTTGCAATTATCAGAGAAGACCTTTCTCTGGAATTATTCCATGGTCAAAAAATCATTCTCAAATCCACCGACAAACTGATTGTTTCTTTTGTTGTAGACTGATAGGAGGATTGTAGGAATGAATGTATTAATTATCGGAGGCGGAAAAGTAGGATATTATCTTGCTTTAACTTTGCTGGAACATGGTCATACCCCTACCATTGTAGAATGTACCAAAGCTTCCTGTACCAAACTGGCCAATGAACTGGATATTCCTGTAATTTTAGGGGACGGTACCACCCTGGAATGTCTGGAAAGTGCCGGCATTGAACATATGGATGCCATGATCAGCGTAACCGGAAAAGACGAAGATAACCTGATTTCCTGTCAGCTGGCCAAAAACGTATTCCAGGTTGCTAAAACCGTAGCGCGGGTAAATAATCCGAAAAACGCTTCTGTTATGCGCCAACTGGGGATTGACATTACGGTCAGCAGTACGGACAACATTGCCCGGCAGCTGGAACGGGAAGTCGACACTTCCGCTATTAAGCAGCTGATCTCCCTCAATCATGGAGAATCTGTTATTTCTGAAATCAATCTGCCGGAAGGGTATAAATTAAGCGGACTTCATCTGAATGAAATCGATTTGCCGGAAGATTCTGTTATTATTTCCATTAACCGCGGCGGCACGACCATTATCCCTCGAGGAAACACACAGATCTTCAGCGGAGATCAGATTTTGGTACTGTCTAAATCTGCAAAAATCAATAATATGAAAAGCCATTTAAAATTGGATTAATGTATTTTGTCAAAAGAAAGGTACGGTGTTCCATTGAATTTCCGAAAACTATTTCAGCGCCTGCTGCTGGTATTTACCTGTTTTATGCTAACGCTTTCTATCTGTTCCTGCAATGATCAGAACAGCAATTCTTACAAAAAAAATGTTGATATTCCTGTGGAAGGAGAAGCAACCTCCATCTACGCTTTGTCAGAAGAAATGCAGAAAATCGCCTATGAATATGATGAAGGCGGTGTTCTTACCTACGCCACCGCAATCTTTGAAGGCGATGAAGAACTGGCTTCCCGAAAAGGCAGTCTTTACTACACCTTCTGCCGCAACGACACAGAAAACGAGCGGGGTATTACTGTTATTTTGGAATATGACATGAAAGAGCAAAAAGTAGTAAAAGTATCCTATGAAAACAGCCGTGGTTCTTTTACAGAAGAAGCTCAGGAACCGATTCCAGAAAGTATCGCTGCCATGCGGTTTGATGATATTTTTGATAAGGTATTGGTTCAAGATTCCAAATTTTACGATAAGCTGCAAAAAGGCACTAACATTAAATTAACCCTGGACTTTAATGCAGAAGACGGACTGAAAGCCTCACTTATTTAATATAAAATTTTATGATCAAAAACACCCCATACAGATAAAAATCTGTATGGGGTGTTTCAGTCTGTAGAAAAAGGCAATGTAAACTAACAAACTTGTAAAAATAAAATATATATAAGACATTTTAAAGCAATCAGCACCGCCGTGCTTTCCACCAATAGTTGTTTTTATCAAATATAAAAACAACAACACTTGTGGGTGTGTAGATAGCTTACAGCTATCTATTGAAAGCCTGCGGCTATCTCCAGGGGCAGGCCGACCATGTTTTTGTTTTGCAAGTTCATACTTGTTATGAACTTGTCAGGAGCGCCGATAGATTTTCTATATTGCCAAACTATATGCGCTCCATCTCCCCCTCTGGTGGCCTTTTCTTTGTAGTTATCCTTTGGATAACTATTTTCTTATTGGCCATCAAAAGAAAGACAAAAAATTTGTCTCCGACGGTCTAAGGGGCTCACGCCCCTTAGATATCCCAAAAGGCAAAAATTTGTGCAACTTTTTCTCACTGTATAGACAATAAAATCATTTCTTTCAGCCAGCGGGGCAAATGGCGAAGCTGCTCCAGCGCCTGTATCAAAGCATCCTTATTCCCTAGCAGCATTCCATTGGATGTTATTTTAAAAAACGGCTCTCCGCTCCCCTGGCTTCCAACCGCCAGTTCATGAGACATGGCATATCCGCCCATTGCCAGATGTCCTCCTACAGCTGCACCGCCTATGGCTACATTGGAGCTGACTGCCAGACCTCCGATCGCCAGATAAGCACTGACTGCCAATCCCCCAGCCGCAAACAAAGCTCCGGCAGCAATCCCTCCGGCAGCCAAAATTCCTGCAGCCAGCATTCCCAAAGCAAACAGTCCCACACTAACCAGCCCAAAACTCAATATCCCCACTGAGCACAGTCCACAGCTGATGACCCCTTTTGCCACATTTCCCACAGCGATAATTCCTTTGGCCTTCTGCAGACCATTTCCCAGATGAATATGCACCAAAGGAATCCCAAACAAGCAGGTTTTGGATCGGTACTCATAGTGCCAGGCATACCGTCTGCGATACTCTGCAAAAGAAAGCTCTTGGGTTTCTTGGGAAGACTTCTCCTGATCCTGAAAATCATTTTGGAGTTCGTTTTCCTCCCCTTTTACCAGATAATCCATCGATACCTGATAAATTTGGCTTAAAATCACCAGTTTCTCCAAATCCGGCGTTGCCTGACCAGACTCCCATTTGGACACTGCCTGACGGGATACCCCTAATTCTTCTGCCAGTTTTTTCTGTGACAACTGATGCTGTTTGCGCAAAGCCTGCAAGCGTTTTGATAAATCCATAATTTTCTGTCCTTTCTCTTACCAAGACATATTCGTTTCATTGAGGAATCGTTTCACTCCATCTTATAAAAAAGGGTTCTCTTCGTCTACCAACCAACGCTTTCTGTTTGTCAACCAGCCGTTGCAAATGCCCATTTACAGGGATTCATCCAATTTATAAAGGAAGATGCATCCATTGTTCCGCCTCATTCCACTTGACTACAAAACCACTGCCGTGAGAGCAGAAAACAGAATCAGAGGTGTTTTCCACATCACGAGTCTTGTCATATCCGATCTGGGCGATTACTTCCTGTGGATTGTGGCAAGGCTCATAACCGTCAAACTGAAGACTGATGATACCTGCTCCTCTGGTATATGCTGTAAACTGAGCCGGATATTCCTGTAAGGTAGCAGCAGGGCCCCGTCCTGTGAGGACACTTCTTCCTTTATGAATTTCCGGTGGTGAAAATACCCCATGCAGTTTCTGAAGGTCAGAGATAATTTTCCCCATCTCACCTGGTTCTGCCTCAATAGAAAAAGAATACCAAGGCTCCAAAATGATAGAATCCGTCTTTTCCAATCCCTGGCGAATGGCACGATAGGTGGCTTCCCGAAAATCTCCGCCCTCGGTATGCTTTTCATGCGCCCGTCCGGAAAGTAGGGTGATTTTTACATCTGTCAGCTCCATCCCTGTCAAAACACCCCGGTGTTTCTTTTCCATCACATGAGTTTTCACCAGATTTTGAAAATTCTGGGACAAATCATCCTGAGGACAAACACTGTCAAATTGAATTCCACTTCCTCTTGGCAAAGGGGACAGCTCCACATGCACCTCTGCATAATGGCGCAAAGGCTCAAAATGTCCATATCCCCGAACTGGTGAAGCAATGGTTTCCCGGTACAGGATTTCACAGGGTCCAAAAGTAACATCCAATCCAAACCTTTGATGTACCAGTTCCTTTAAAATTTCCAGCTGAATTTTCCCCATAATCCGAATACGCACTTCCTGAAGCGGTTCATTCCACTCTACCTGAAGCAGTGGGTCTTCCTCTTCCAGAATCCGAAACTGCATCAGCACTTGACGAGGCTGTATTTCAGGAGAAAATATTACTTTGGTAGCTAAAGTAGGTACCATACGGGGATTCCAAACCGAGGTTTCGATTCCGATTCCATCACCGCAGCTGATATTGGATAATCCCAACACAGTACATACATCACCGGCAACTGCCTGTTTGATCTGCCGATACTTTTCCCCATTGTATTTTCGGATTTCATCCACCTTTTGAGCCGCCGTTTCTGTCTCTTTGTTGGTTACAGAAACCATCTCTTTCACCTGTAAGGTTCCGCTGGTCAGTTTCAAATCAATTAAGCGGCTGCCGCTTCGGTCATGACGAATCCGAAACACTTTAGCCCCCAAAGGCTGTTCTTCCTTTTTATGATAATCTGTCTGGGTCAACCGGTCAAACGCCTGCAAAAACGCTTCAATTCCCTGATCCAACAAGGCAGATCCGGTAAAGCAAGGGAATAATTCCCGATTTTGAATGAGTGTGATCGCTCCCTCTATCAATTCCTCCTGGGTACAGGTACCGCTCAAATATTGATCGAGAAGGGTCTCATCCCTTTGGGCAATTTCCTCCATCAAAAATTCGTCCAGTGTTTCCTGATTAAAATGGCCGGAAAACAGACAAATGTCCTGTGAAAACCTTTCGTTTAACTGTTCCAATACTCCTTCCGGGTCAGCTCCAACCCGATCCGTTTTATTTAAAAACAAAAATACCGGTACATGATACTGTTTTAATAAATTCCAAAGAGTACGGGTATGCCCTTGAATTCCTTCCACACAGCTAACCAGCAGAATTCCATAATCCATAATTTGAACCGCCCGCTCCATTTCTGCGGAAAAGTCAATATGTCCCGGTGTATCCAGCAAGGTATACTCTGATTCGCCAATCACAAATTCGGCTTCTCCCGAAAATACCGTAATTCCCCGCTGGCGTTCAATTTCATGATGGTCCAAAAAAGCATCCTGATGGTCTACTCTTCCTCTGGTCCGAATAGAATGGGTGTGAAACAAAAGCTGTTCTGAAAAGGTCGTTTTTCCAGCATCTACATGGGCTAAAATGCCAATGGTCTTTTTCACATTCCTGCCTCCCATCTCTCAATTTTCTGTTTGTTATTTTACTATAGGCAGACTGTTTTTGCAACTAAACTGCGGCGATTCCTTTTTCATTCTTTAAAAGCGGTTAGCCTCTTTTGAAGTATATCCCTTGAAACAATATGTTTTCGTAAATATTAGCACTCTTATATATAGAGTGCTAATATTTACATTTATGACATATTTTTTATATTTTTTTATAATAAATGCACGGTATTATAATAATTGTTCCAAGGGAAAGGGAACAGGGAATCACAGGATTCCGGAAAATCATTCCCGCGGGACAGAAAGAAGATGATTCCTATGGGTTAACAAAAGCCCATACGTACAATAATTGCAAATCAAAAAAATAAAGACAAACTTTTAGGGGGTTTTTTTATGTTTGATATGGTACCTTTTGGACGCAGAAATCACGATATGCTGGACTTATTTGATGACTTTGACCGGGAATTCTTTGGAAGATTTCCACAACATGCTTTTAAACAAAACTACATGCGGACCGATGTACTGGATCGCGGAGACCATTATGAATTGTCCGCAGAGCTTCCTGGATTTGAAAAAGAAGATATCCACATGGACTTAAATGACAATACACTTGTGATTCATGCAGAACATCAGGAAGACAAAGAAGTCAAGAAAGAAGACTTTGTAAAACGGGAACGCTGTTATGGTTCTTTCTCCAGAAGCTTTGATGTAACCGGAATTGATACAGACCATATTGACGCCAGCTATCACCAAGGTGTTTTGACAGTCAACCTGCCAAAGAAAGAACTTTCTCCAAAACAGGGACGTTCTATTGATATCCGGTAATCACACAATTTATCGTTTACTAAAAATCGGGCACTGACTTTTTGTCAGTGCCCGATTTTTGTATTTCACATTTTGCTTTCACAAAATCACAAAGACTCTCCATTTTCCTGGATGATCTTTTGATACCAATATCCAGAATCTTTAATAATTCGCTGCTGGGTGCGGTAATCCACATAAATCATTCCAAACCGGTCTGCATACCCGCTGTGCCATTCAAAATTATCCAGTAAAGACCAGTGGAAATATCCCCGAATATCCACGCCATCTTCGCTGGCTCGTTTAAGGGATTTTAAATAGGAAGATACAAAATCAATTCGATTCGGATCGTGCACCTTTCCGTCAGCAGAAATAACATCATGACAGGACAACCCATTTTCCGTAATATAAATCGGGGTGTGATACCGTTCGTACAGGAAATATGGACCCCAATATAAACATTCCGGCGTAATCGGCCAGCCCAATGCTGTTTTTGGAAAACCTTCATACCGTTTCACTACTTCCGGTTTTCCGTCTTGTCCCATGCGAATCCGATTTCCGTTGTAAATATTCTGTCCATAAAAATCAATCGGCTGAGCAATTAACTGGAGATCTTCTTTTGTGATTTCAGGCAGATAATCCTGATAACACCGCATGCCGTCTTCCGGATACTGTCCAAAGAAAATAGGATCACTCCACCAGGTTACATTCCATGTCCAATTCTGCAAATCCTCATTGACACCCATCAAATGCATTCTAGCAGCAGCAATATCTTCTTCCTTATCACTATCCGGATAGCTCATAGAACCAGTGGGAGCAATCCCGATCCGAATATCCTGTTTTGCCGCTTCCCGCATCTTTTTAACCGCCATTCCGTGTGACAGCAGTACATGATGCGCCATAACAAATGTATCCCTTACCGGACATTTTAATCCCGGAGCATGAACACCGGACAAAAATCCCAGTCCAATAAAGCACTGCGGTTCATTAAAGGTAAAGTAATTTTTCACCTGCCCAGAAAATTCCTTTACAATAAAGGCAGCATAATCGGAAAACCACTGAACAATCTCCCGATTCATCCAGCCGCCCCGCTTATACACTTCATAAGGCAGTTCCCAGTGATACAAAGTAACATAGGGTTCAATGCCAGCTTCACACAAAGCGTCTACCAGTTCATGATAAAACTTCAGTCCCTGAGGATTGACCGCTCCGGTTCCGTTAGGAAATACCCGGGACCAGTTAATAGAAAAACGATAGGCTTTGATCCCTAACTCTTTCATCAGCGCCACATCTTCCCGAAAACGGTGATAGTGGTCGCAGGCTACATCTCCTGTATGTCCTTCAAACACTTTCCCCTTTTCCTTACAGAAAACATCCCAAATGTCCCATCCTTTTCCGTCCTGAAACGCAGCGCCCTCTACCTGATATGCAGCAGTGGCTTCGCCCCATACAAAATCTTTCCGAAAACTCATGCTTACACCTCACCTTTTTTATCGTGCCTTTTGCGATTACTTTCGCAGCAATTTTTTATTTTCTTCTTCGTGCATTCGCCGGAATTTACTGTATAATTTCCAGCATCTGTCAATTAAATTATATGCTTTTTTACTGAGAACTGTCAATTCCTAATTAAAACCAGTAGTTTACTAGTGGTTTTATATATTTCAGAGGGGGGCAGCAAGTACAGACCCCTCTGGAGTATATAAAAATATCATCGCATGGCTCGCCCTACAACTGGTAAAACCAGGGGTTTTGTTAAGGCTAAAGATAACAAAAAGGTCTGGATACATCGAAATAGATATATCCAGACCTTTTTATTTTATTGACTTGGGCTAAAAGGATCATTCGGGAAAATCACCAAAGTATCTCTACTATGACAGTGACTTCCCGCAATTAGTGTCAATCACCATTTGGGAAAGAATTTTGTCTAAAACTTCATCACAGTTTATCCCAGATGTCAATAAGATTATTCCTTTTCCCTTATCAATGACAGTTTGGCGAATAAACATGGAATTTGCAGCAGTGCCGGAAGAATCAGCCCAATTCCGATAGGAAGGGCGATACGTTCCAGACCGCACATCATAAATAAAATATACAACAAAAAAATAGTAACGCTGATAATGATAGCCACTCTTTTAAATACCGTTTTCTCCTTTTCGGACAACTGCCGCTGCTGGGAATCCACTGGACTGAAAAGAGCTAAAAGCACCACTGAAAGAAAGGCGAAAATCAAAGGCAGCCAATAGATCTCTTTTTCTATCATATACTGAATTACCATCAAAAAAGCTGTCAGCAACGCAGTAGAAACCAGAAAGCACGCTACAGGAGACTTTAAGTGAAAGCCCCCGCTGAATTTCCGAATAAGCATAAACGGAAGGATAAAGAGCAGTGATTCAAACCACATTCCTAAAAAAATTCCTATGATGAACATTGCGATCAACGGTGCTGAAGAAAACAAAAAACAATATACCGCATACTGATAAAGCTCCTGTTCATCAGCAGAAATGGCCCCCAGCTTAAAAAGCCAAGCCGAAATTTTGCAGGAAATTTTTTGAATCATTTAATTTTGCTGAAACGATCCAGTTCTTTAGGTGCTTTTGCCTGATGAAGAACTCCACTTGATGCACTGTTAGCACTAACAAACAAAACTGCGGTTAAGCAACTTGCTGCCATAGCAGCTACTTTTGTAAGAAAAACTTTTGACATTTTCATAATAAACTTCTCCTCCTAAAATGAAATTAAACACCAAACTTTCTGTCATTTATTATAGCATTTTTAGATAATTTTTCCATTATATCTGCATAATAAGACTTTTTTTAAGCAAATCAAAAAGAAATCGAACCTAAATCTATAAAATAAACAAATATAACAGAAAATTTCTGATTTATATTTGTTTTAAAAAATCACTTTAAAACAGAATTTTTCTGTATAATATTGTAAACAATTACAATCACTTTTGATATGATAAAGATGGTGGTATAAATGGAAATTAATATGGAAAATTTAGGACAGCGGATTGCGGCACGGCGCAAAACTTTAAAAATAAAACAGCATATTTTAGCAGAAAAAATAGGGATCTCAAACAACCATTTATCCAGCATTGAACGGGGAAAACAGCAGCCCAGTCTCGAAGTTTTTGTAGCCATTTGCAATGCGTTGAAAGTAACCCCAGATTATCTGCTTTTGGGCACCATGCATTCCAACAATGTACCCCAAAATATTATGCAAAATTTGCGTCTTTGTTCATCCAGAGATATTGAGATCATTTCCAAATTTGTTGAAATTTTGGTCAATCAGCAGGGAGCTTCCTGGAATGATGACAATTATGTCTGAGCTATGCTATAATAATCCCAAAAAGAGTTTTACAAAACTTTTTGGGATTATTTTTAGGTGGTGACGATATTATGAAAATACTCTTCTGCGATGACGATCCGGAAATTCTGCAGCAGATGCAAAAATATGTTGCAGAATACTTTCGCAGCAACAATTTAAAACAGCCAGAGTTCTGCTCCTACTCTCTGGGAGATCAGGTGATAAAAGACAAAACATCTGCCGATATTGCTTTTCTGGATGTAGAAATGCCGGGACAAAGCGGTATTTATGTAGGTCGATACTTGATGAAAGCAAATCCCTATACAAAAGTTTTTATTGTAACTTCCCATTCTGATTATCTGGATGAAGCCATGCGGTTTCATATATTCCGTTACCTTTCCAAACCTGTAGACAAAAACCGTTTGTTCCGCAATCTGAAAGATGCCTTGTATCAACTGAGCGTAGAAACAAAAACCATTGTAGCGGAAACACACAATGGTGTAATAACCTGTTATTCAGATGAGATTGTCTATCTGGAGCAAAACGCACGAAAAATATTTTTGCATACTTCTGATGCAGTTTATCAGGTACACGGAACCATGGAACAATGGCATTCCAAATTAAATCTTCCCTGTTTTTATACCCCATATCAAAATTTTATTATTAACATGAAATATGTCTCCTGTTTTGAAAAAGATGTGATTTTTCTAAAATACGGAGAAAAGGAACAAAGAATTTATCTGGTCAAGCGAAAATACACGGATTTTAAACATACTTACCTGTTATATATGGAGAGTATAACATGAAAGAATGGATTTGTTATGCAATTTTATACCTAGCTGAAGGCTTAACCGCAGCAGTTTATTTTAATAGTCTATTCGAATTAAAACGTAAAAAATGGTTTGTTACACTAGAATTTATTTTAGGCTATAGTATATTATTTTTTATCTTTCAATTTGACAATCTAATAGTTAACATGATTGCCTTTCTAACTATTAATGCTGCGCTTCTATACATCAATTATTTTTGTAAAATCTGGTTATCTGTACTACATGCAGCATATTTATCTTTTGCTATGCTAATTACAGAATTTCTAACATTATCTGCACTATCAATAGTATTTCTTGATTATAGTGCATTCAAATATAATTTTATTGCTTTAATTTGTTCTGGTTGCTTAAGTAAACTCTTTTATTTTATCATAATGATTGTCAGCTCAAAAATTCTAAAACCATATAATAATAACAAACCTGATTTTAAAAAAATTCTGCTATTTTGTTTACTCCCCATTGCCTCACTTATCATTGCTGTAGCTTACATTCATATTGGGATGACCACTGCAATACCATCCATCACAGAAACAATGATGGTAACCAGTGTCTTATTTTTATTAGTCAGCAATATTTTATCTTTCATTATTTTAGATCACACACAAAAAGTAGCTCAGGAAAATTTTTCCATGCAGCTGCGGCTGCAAAAAGAAGAAGCAGATACCCTTTACTACACCATGCTGCAAAAACAGTATGACCAACAGCGGGTATTGATCCATGACATTAAAAATCACACTCAAATGATTCGAGGATTGCTGGAACAAAATCGGTTCGAAGAACTGGAACATTATTTAGATGATTTTGAAGCCTTACCTGGTTTTAAAAAGAAAGTACATCTGTGTGACAACACAGTGTGCAATATGATCCTTCTTCAAACCGTCAATCAGTGCCGTAATAAAAATATTACCTTTGACTATGATATTCGGGATCAAAGCCTTTCTTTTCTAGAACCCACTGATATCACTGCGTTATTTGGAAACTTATTATCAAATGCCTTTGAAGCTGCGGCAGAATCTGAAGAAAAAACCATTGAACTGCGTGTACAGCATCGTCCTGAACAAAAAATCACCATGATTGTGTTGCAAAATTCCTGTGACTGTGCCCCTGAAGCCAATCAGGAAGGGGGATACCTAAGTCATAAAGCAGATAAACTGAATCATGGACTTGGACTGAAAAGTATCCATCGTATTGTGAAAAAATATCATGGCAGCTGTGATATGCACTATGACTCCCACAGAAAACAGTTTCATACTGTCATCATGCTGAAGCGTCCATAAATGTTCCAATTAGTAATGCAAAAATTAAGAACCCCGGAATATATCAATGAGATATATCCGGGGTTTTCGCTTACCATAATAAACATAAAAAAAGAATTAAGCCAATTTTTAAAAGATCTCTCCCATAGACCTTACAAACTGCATAAAGTTATCATTACCATTTGCTGCTCACTGCCATTGTCGGGAATCCGCCCAACTCAGAAGGACTAAAACATCCATTGAAAGAAAGGCGAATTTTCAAATGAGTGAATCGATCCTTCTGAGTTATGAGAACGGATCCCCAACAAAAAGATGCGGGCAGTGCAGTAGAAACGAAAAATCAGACAGCAGGAGGTGAAACTCCACCGCCAAATTTCCGAATCAGCATAAATAAAAGTACAAGCATCAGTGATTCAAAATATTGTTCTAACAAAAGTCCTCTTCCAAACAATTTTGCTTTCTCCTTGAAAGATGTCTTTCCTTTTCAACAGTCCATCAAAATTATGAAATTAAACTTTTGAATCACTTGACTTTACCAAACGGTTCAATCATCTAACCGCATATTTATTATAACATTTTCACAGATATTTTCCATAATTTTGTCACAATAAGACTTTTTTGGAACATATTAAAACGAAATATATTTTCCTATTTTAAAATATACAAATATATTTGAAAAATTCTGAAATACATTTATTTTTTAAAATTAATGGTATAACAGTATTTTACTGAAATATATTGTAAACATTATACTTTCTTTTTGCTATGATGATGAAGGTGATGCTCATGGAAATTAATGCTGAAAATTTAGGACAAAGAATTGCGAAACGGCGCAAAAGTTTGAAAATTAAGCAACACATTTTAGCTGAAAAAATTGGAATTTCAAATAACTACCTATCCAGTATCGAACGGGGAAAGGACCGTCCCAGCCTGGACGTTTTTGTTGCGATCTGCAATGTGCTGAAAGTAACGCCAGACTATTTGCTTCTTGGGACTATGCACTCCAACAATGTCCCGCAAGATATTATGGAAAAATTGCGTCTTTGCTCTCCCAGAGATGTGCAGATTGTTTCTCAACTGGTTGAAATTTTGGTCAATCAGCAGGAAACTTCCTGGAACGATGACAACTTTATCTGACCTATGGTATAATAATCCCGGAAAAGGTTTCACACCATTTCCGGGATTATTTTTAAGTAGGTGAAAATCCATGAAAATCCTTTTCTGTGATGATGACCCCAAAATTTTGCAGCAGCTGCAAAAATATGTTGCTGAATTTTTTGCAGACAATCATTTTCTGGTGGGTATATCCGTAGACGGAACTTCTAAAACCTATGATGCCTTTCGATTGGATCCCAACGGATGGGATTCCTTTTCCACAGTGATGAAAAACATTCGCATCTTAGAGCGGTATCATGTAGATTTTAATATTCTGACAGTCGTTCATGCCTATACAGCAAAGCAAATTCGGGATATTTATCGCTTTTATAAAGCCAAACGATTCCAATATTTGCAGTTCATCCCTTGTCTGGACCCTATGGAAGAAGAACCCGGAAAACTGGTCTATTCTCTCACACCAAAGGCGTATGGTGAGTTTTATGCAAATTATTTGATTTGTGGCATGAGCAGAATCTGCAGTTTTTAGCATGTCGTCGAGTCAGACGGAGAAGTGTATCCCTGCGATTTTTATATCATGGATTCATACAAGCTGGGAAATCTGACCCAATGCGGATTTGAAGAAGTTCAATCCAAATGGCAGAAAATTCAATTTGTAGAAGAATCCAAAGCCATCGATCCGGCCTGTCAGAAATGCCCTTATTACGGCACCTGCTGGGAAGGCTGCAAGCGATATCGGGAGCCCAGAGAAAACGGACAACTGCGATTAAATTATTTCTGCGAGTCCTATCAAATGTGTTTCAGTTATGCTGATAGTCGGCTCTACAGCTTGTCAGAAATCTATAGCAAAAAATGTAATGATGCATTCAAAAAGAGGAAACAGAAGATTGAGTATCTGTTTCCTCTTTTTAATGTTTTTCCATTCATTTTTTAGATTCTTCTGTTCCATAGCTCAGATTACAAAAATAATCTATTAATCTTTGAGCTGACTGGGTTAAAAACTTTTGCTTGTGCCATACAACATAATTTTCCCTTACAAAATTTTCATCCACAAGTTCCGCAGTGCTGACCAGTCCTGCGGCAATCGGTTCTGCTGCCAAATGTTCAGGTAAAAAAGAAATTCCCAATCCTTCATGCACTGCTCGTATAATTGCCTGTGTACTGATGCTCTCCATAAACGGAATCAGCGGAATCTGATGAAGCGCAAAAACATGATCGATTAACACGCGGCTCATACTTCCCTCATCACGCAAAATGAAAGCATCATTTTGAAAATCTTTTAAAAACAGCTGCTTTTTCTGTTTTCGAGGATCATCCGGAGGTAAAATCAGCACCAGACGATCTTGGGCGATTTTTTTCACCATCAATTCTTTGTAAACCGGTTTTCCCTCCATAACCACAAAATCCAGCTGATTATTTATCAAATCCTGCTGCAAGACACTTCCTGTAGCTACTTTTGCCTTGACCTGTAATTGAGGATAATCTCTTTTAAAGAAGGATAACGCTTTAGGCAGAAGCAGATTTCCAATGGTAACTGTAGTGCCTATCCTTAAAGTTCCTAAATTTTCCCAATTCCTTAGATTCTTTTCTAATTGGTCAAAGGAATCCAAAATATGTATGGCATAGGTATACAGCATCTTACCGCTTTCCGTCACCATCAATCGGTGATGAATGCGGTCGAACAAACATACTCCATAGTAGCCTTCAATTTCTTTAATGGCACGAGTTACTGCCGGCTGTGTCATACACAATAACTTGGACGCCTGTGTGACACTTTCTGTCTGAAATACCACTACAAATATTTTCAAATGCCGCAGAGTCAATGCAATCACCCTTTTATTTATATCATTTTAATTATGGTTTTAATAATATAATAGCATTTTACTAAATCAGATACAAGAGATATAATAAATAAAGAATACTATAAGGAGTGAACAATATTATGCCCAAGTTATCGGAAGAAAAACATCTGTTGGCAAAATTATTTTTTTCTATGCTGTACATCAGCGCCTTTACCTTTGGAGGAGGATTTGTAATTATTACTTTTATGAAGAAAAAGTTTGTGGATCAGTTTCACTGGATCAACGAACAGGAAATGCTGGATTTAACTGCGCTGGCTCAATCTTCTCCCGGAGCCATTGCGGTGAATGCCTCTATTTTTGTAGGATGGAGAGTATCTGGATTTTTAGGAATGGTTGTAGCAGTAATTGCTACCATCATTCCACCACTAATTATTATCTCTATCATTTCTCTTTTTTATGCAGCTTTTGCAGCAAATCCTTATGTAGCACTTACACTGAAAGGAATGCAGGCAGGTGTTGCTGCTGTTATTTTGGATGTTGTAACAGGCCTGGGATTTAACGTAATCAAAACAAAATCCTTGATTCATTTGATTCTGATGGGATCTGCTTTTATCGCTACTTTCTTTTTGAACATCAATGTAATCTATATTATTTTAGTTGCCGGATTTATTGGTGTGATTCTAGCAGGGTATCACTGTCAAAAAGACAGAAAAGGGGGAAAAATATGATATATTTACAACTTTTTTGGAGTTTTATTCAGATCGGGTTATTCTCTATTGGCGGAGGATATGCTGCCATGCCTTTGATCCAGGCACAAACTGTGGAACATTACGGATGGTTGACCATGAATGAATTTACGGATCTCATTACCATTGCCGAAATGACACCTGGTCCCATTGCAATTAATTCGGCTACTTTTGTAGGGATTCAAATTGCAGGTTTGTCCGGTGCCCTTGTAGCAACACTGGGCTGTATTTTACCTTCCCTGCTTATTGTTTCACTGCTTGCCTTCATCTATTATCGATATCAAAATCTTTCCCTGCTGCAAAGCATTCTTTCCAGTCTTCGTCCTGCTGTAGTAGCATTAATTGCAGCTGCTGGTATCTCTATTTTACTCCAGGTACTTTTTTCTGGACAGTCTATCTCCATGGAACATTTCAGCTGGATTGGTGCAATTTTATTTCTCACAGCCTTTTTTGCTTTGAGAAAATTAAAATGGAATCCTATTTTGGTCATGGTACTATGTGGTGTTGGAAATCTTACAATTGGCTGCATATTGTTGTAAAAGTCAAAGTGCTTTATTAAAGCATCATAAACACTCACATTATAAAAAACTTAAGGAAATAAAATGAAAAAAGCGAAGTTTACAACCTGATTTATCAGACAAAAAACTTCGCTTTTTTATAAAATTGATTCAATTTTATTTGGGCATTACGGTAAACGGCCTTCCTAACATCTCTGCCAGAAAGGCCGCAAACCCCCGCATCACTACGGGCTTTGTGGGCATGACATCTATTTTGTCACACTAATTTGTATAACTGTTACGGTTTAGATACCCGGTACAAATATCTCAATTTTTATATATCTATTTTCTTCCGATATAAATAAAATCCGAAAATTCTGCATCCGAATTTCCTGCAGCAAAAATGCCAGGGCGCAAACTTTGAAATCCTAAATATGCGTTGTTATTTTGTGCTGCCACATCGATAACATAGTTTAATTTTTGATAATGAACTCCATCAAGACTATAATGAAATGCTACATATTGTTCACGATTTGTCATTTTCAGCCAACACTCACTACAGCCAATTTCTTTCTTCGCAAGTGTACGACTAACGCGATAAACAGTTAACATTCCATCTTTTAAAGCAACTGCATTAAAAATTTCTGGATTATACATTAATACTAAACCTGCCTCACAGCCAGGTTCCGCTTTTAAATGAACCGAGATCTCATAACTATGATCTCCTGTCGTTAATGTCAAGGGGTGTGTTTTTCCTATAGATTCTGATGTTCCATGGATTTTAAGGCCAAAATCAGTATATTCATACCGAAAATAATCTGTTTCCTGCCATGATCTCCAGGAAAGGGAAGAACTTGCTTGAGGACTTGAAAAAGAATCAGAGAAACTAATTAGTTTAGTAATATCGCATCCCACTGGTTTTTTAGTTGCTTCATCCGCTGGTGCTGTAATACGGAACCATCCATCTTCTGTAAATTCCACAGGAGACAGCAACAATTTTCTTCCAACAGAAGCATAGCCATTTTCATATGCATGATAAATTGCCCACCATTTTCCTTCTGTATCCTCTACAAAATGTCCATGCCCTTTGGAAATCCATTTTTCTTCCCGATGATAAGTATGAACAATCGGATTATATGGTGAAAACTCCCATGGCCCATAGAGATCTTTTGCACGAGCCGCCACAATCATATGAGATGTAGCAGGACCAGCCGTACCTCCATTAGCATAAGTTAAATAGTAGTATCCATCTTTTTCAAATACATTGGGGGCTTCTGGAAAAAAGCCCTCAATATCCCATTCATCTGGAATAGGAGCAGCCTGAATAACCTGCTTTACCTCTCCGGCAACAGCAAGCCCATCCTGTGTCAACGGTACTAAGTGTCCGTCAGATAAAAATAAATATCGATTACCCTGCCGATCAACACAATGGCCCGGATCAATATATCCAACTTTTAAATCAATTGGTTCGCTCCAACCATTATCCACGTTTTTTGACCAAATAACCCAGTTAGTGCCTCCGGCACAAAAATAAATATAATATTTTCCTTGATAATAAAAGAAATCTGGAGCATAGGCTTCATATTGAAATTTTTGCAGAGGATGGCAAATAGGATTCCAATTGACCAAATCTCGAGAATGGAAAATGGTGAGTCCGGGATAATAGGGGCCTGTAGATACGCTTAAATAATAATCTTCTCCTTTTCGAAATACTGCTGGATCCGCATAATCACCATCTAAAATAGGATTTAAGTAGTACCCATTTCCCAAATCCGCCTTATGCACTAATTCACAAAACATAACTTTATTCCTTCCTTTATATTAACCTTTTAATCCTGTGGTTACAACACCTTGAACAAAATATTTTTGTGCTACCAGATAAAGTACTAAAGTTGGTATAATTGATACCAATGCCGCTGCCATCATTGGTCCCATATCCAAAGTTGCTCCCTGAGACGCTTTAAACATAACTAATCCCACTGCTAATGTATACTTTTCCATATCACCTAAATAAATCATGGGTGCAAAAAAATCATTCCAACATCCTACAAAAGCAAATAAAGCTACTACAAATAGTACTGTTTTACTGTTTGGAAGTAAAATACGGTATAATACGCCAAAATAACTACATCCGTCTAACTGTGCTGATTCATCTAGTTCTTTTGGAAAAGCCAGAAAAAATTGCCGCAGCATAAATACAGAAAAAGCATTTGTTGCCAGAAAAGCTGGTACAACTAAAGGTAAAAAGGTATTTACCCATCTAAGTCCCACATATAAACTATATTGCGGAATAATTAACACAAAACTTGGAAGCATCATCGTACTCAATAGGATTCCAAACCATAAGTTTTTGTGCGGACTTCGGAATCTGGAAAAACCATAGGCCACAAAAGTACAGCTTAGCAACATCCCGCCAATATTCAAAACCACTACAATTAAGCTGTTTTTGATATAAGTAAAAAACGGAGCAATTGTAAAAGCTTCTTGAAATGCACGCAAAGTAAATGGATCAGGAATAAATGTAGGCGGATAGTCCACACATTGTGGAGCCGTTTTAAAAGCAGTAGACACCATCCAGATAAACGGCAAAATGAATAGGATGGAAGCTAAAACAATGATGATATACCAAAGAATATTGGAAACCACTTTCTTTGGTCCTTTTTTTACAATCGCCATAGTAATATCCTCCTATTCTACATATCATACACAATTTTTTTATCAGTAACTTTCATTACAGTTAATGTCAATACTACAAGAATAAAACAAAGAATCCAAGATTGTGATGCTGCTTCTCCGAACTTGTAAAACCGAAAAGCTGTATCATAAATCAACATACCATAAACATAAGTGGATTTCATGGGCCCACCACCAGTCAAAATAAACGGTTGATTGAACACTTGGAAAGCACTGATCATTCCCATAACTGTATTAAATAACACAACCGGGGAAATCATAGGAATGGTGATTTTAACAAACTTGGTAAATTCACTGGCACCATCAATCTCTGCAGCCTCGTAATATGTAGCGGGAACCTGCTTCAGTCCTGCTAAAAAAATTAACATCGCTGTTCCGCAAAAAGTCAAGTTCATAATAATCAATGATGGCATTGACCATTCTGTACTGGTTAACCAATCTGGTCCATCAATTCCTAAAAATGATAAAAGATAATTGAATACTCCTGTTTCTGCATTAAACAGCCAACTCCAAATCATATACACTGCCGTTCCAGACGCAATTGACGGAAAATAAAAAATAGCCTGAAAAACGCCAGAACCTTTCATTTGTTTATTTAACAAAAATGCTAAGATTAACGCCACCAGCATACTAGTTGGAACAGAAACCACTGCATAATAAAAAGTATTAAACAATGCATTCCAAAAATCCTGATTTCCTGTAAAATCCTTAATATAATTATCTAAACCAACAAAAACAGGTGCTGTTACTGCATCCCAATCACAAAGCGCACAATAAAAAGAATAAATCATTGGACCAACTGTTAAAACAAAAAAGCCAATCAGCCAGGGTGATATAAACAAATAAAAATATCGATGTTCTTTTCGGGCAATTGTTCCCATTTCTACCCTCTTCATTACATTCCCTCCATATCCAACATTTCTTTTAAAATATAAAAGGGGAGAAGATTCCCCCTCCCCTTTTATAATAAGCCTCATTTTGAAGTATCAAATACTTTTTGGCCTTCTTCCTGAATGGTATTCAAAGTATCTTCCAAAGTTGTTTCGTCTGGTTTTAAGATCAATTTTTCCAAAGAAGGGTTAATTACATTATCATTAATTTCAGCAATAACACCGGTGTTTTGCCAGGAAACTCCATTATTTAGGGCATCCAATGCCAATTGTTTGTTATATTGTTTTGATCCTTCTGGGAAAGAAGTCAGAAAATCTTCTTTACTAGTTACAGTATTGTTGATTGGGAGGAAAACAGAATTCATTTGAGCTTCTTCGTCTGTAGCAATCCAATTGAGATATTCAAATGCAGCATCTGATTTTTTTGTGTCTTTAGAAAGAGACAATGCGTTTGCATAAATTGGGGTACGCCATTGTCCATACTCTTCGCTAGTTGGCATAGGAAGTAAATCCCATTCAAAAGAATCCTGAATTACTTTATGAAATTCTGCAATATCCCAAAATCCAGCCATTACCATCCCGTATTTACCAGTTTCAAATCCTCCACCAATATCTTTTGCATTTAAAATTGCCGGTGCTGCTTTATTTTCCAGCATAATTTGATTTACCAGTAAATCCAAAATATGTTCATAACCGGGGTTTGTTGCATTCATAGTACCATCTGCATAATTATATACTTCGTATTCTCCGTTTCCATAAATAGCTCTTGGCCATTCTTTAATCGCACCAGCAAAAATCACCCCATACTGTCCCTTGTCGGCATTGGTCATTTTGATCGCTGCGTCCTTGAATTCTTCTTCTGTCCAACTGTCGGTTGGAAATTCAATTCCAGCTTCTTCAAACAACTGTTTATTCCCAATCAGAATCGGAGCTGATGCTACAATTGGTACAGCATACACCTGATTTTCATAGGATAAAGAACTCCACAAGCTATCAGAAACCTGATCCCGGAATCCTTTTCCATCAATAAGATCATCCAATGGCATGAATACACCTTTTGCATTATAAATATCCCCATAGTCTGCAGCTACCTGTACGATATCTGGCATGGTTTTAGAAGATATATAAGCATTCAATTTCTGAAAGTAAACAGATGAATCCATTCCTGTTCCTTTTACTTCCACTTTATCCTGGGATTTATTAAACATATCAATTGTATTCATAATTGTATTAATTTCTGTTTGATTCCCCCAGAACACATAATCAACCTGGGTTTTTTCTCCACTGGATGCTGATCCTGTATTTGTACCAGCTGATGAAGTAGTATTTTCAGAAGAACAGCCAGTCATTGCAATGGTTCCCGCCATAAGGCTCGCTAAAATAGCACTAAACAATTTTCTTTTTTGCATATTTTTTCTCTCCTTTTATAAATTTATTTTTAATCGATTGTTTATGTGTTTATTATATAAATTTATTACAAATTATCATATCTATTTTTTGCTCTTTTACTATATAAAAAATTGACTTTCAAATTCCAAACATGGATTTTTTCCAAAATAATATGGACTTTTTATTCATATTATATACATATTTTAGAATTGACCAAAAATAAAAATATAGTAGAAAAACAGCGGGAACTTTTTTCACAATTTTCCCGCTGTTTCTTTATTCAATTTAATTGACTGTCTTTTCGAATACAAATTTTCATAACGGTTCCATAATGTTCCCGACTTTGAATCTGCAGTTCAGCGCCATCATGATAGAATAGTTTTAAACGATTTATTAAATTTCTCAGTCCTACAGAACCTTTTTTGCCATTATCTCCAGACAAAATAGCGGATACCTGCTCTTGAGACATTCCAATTCCATTATCCTCTATGGACAGATAAAAGAACTCTTCATCTTGAGTAATAGAAATAATAAGTCGACAAACATCTGTTTTTTTCTCTAATCCATGTTTCATCGCATTTTCAACCAAAGGTTCTAACGAAAGACGAAGAATTCTTAAATGAATTAAAGTATCATCAATTTGATATTCAACCTGATATTTGTTTTCAAAACGAATAGATTGAATCATGACATATTGTTTAATACAATCCAATTCTTCATAAACAGTTACTACATGCTCTTCTTTTAAACTGTATCGAAGAACTCTAGAAAGAGCTGTAGACAGCTGCTCAATTTCTTTCACATCATAACAAATTCCAATATTCTTAATGCATTCTATTGTATTGTGCAGAAAATGTGGATTCATTTGATTTTGTAATGCCAGTAAAGTGGCGTTCACTTTTTCTACCTCTTCACGATATAATTGTGTTGAAAGCTCTAAATTTTGATGAGTTAACTGATCCAAATCTTGAATCATACTGTTAAAACCTTCTGCTACCTGATTAAATTCTGTCTTTTTCATTTCTCCAAGTCGTAAGGATAAATCTCCTTTTGCCACTAAAGACATATGTTCAACAATTTTATGGATAAAATTATTGACATGGGTAAGCAAGGAAATAGACATTGTCAAAATAATCATCAGTGCAATCAACCACACTATTACAATTGAAAAATACTGATGTGTTTCAAAATAATGTTTAGTAGAAATCGGTGACACTAAAACCATATTCCATTGAAATAAATCCACAGTTTTTGCATTGATTGCATACCCATCTACTTCATTAGCAATCATTTCAGATGCTGCAACGTTTTTTAGATGATGAATTTTTTTGTCTACTGTAGTAGGCAACTCTTTATCGTTTACCTGCTGCAGAATATTCCCTTTCTGATCCATCAAGTACATACTAACTTTATGATTCTCTATCTGTGTACTTAATTCTGTTAATGCGGTTGCACGAATAGTAAAGATCGTTGTTCCTATCCGTATCGTTTCCAAATTTCCATATGCATCATTATTAGTTATTTTCATTTTAATCGGAGCAGCCATAGCAATACTTGGTGTATGGTTCATATAAAAAATTTCTGAAACACAAACATCATCCGTTTTTGCACTTTTCTCTAGCAACCTCTGAAACAACTGTTGATCCTGGAACTGATAAGTAATATAGGATGTTACTTTTCCTGTTTGATCACACACATATACATCCATAATATCTGGATCTAATAGAGAATAGTCACACATTAATTGAATTAAATTTGTTTCTAACGTTCCTATAGGAGTAACAATTTCATATGGCGAATCTATATCTCCGCTGAGCAACCGCTGAACATTTTTATCATAGGTAAATGCGGTCATAATACTCTTTAAATTATAATACTTCTGATTCAAGCTATTTTCAAACGAAGATATTTTTTCATTGCACCATTGATTATATTTAGAATCATTATACCAAATCAAAGAAAAGCAACTATATCCTAATGCAATAGTCATTACAACAATGATAAAAAACGCCAAAAATTTAATCTGAAATTTAAGCGAATGGAATCTGGGGATATATTTCATAAAATTACTCCTTTTCTAAACAGAAATTTTCTCGATATTGAGAAGGAGTTTGTCCAGTAATTTTTCGAAATACTCTAGCAAAATAAAAATAATCGCTGTACCCGCATACTTCAGACACCTCATAAATTTTAATATCGGTATGCTCCAACAAATATTTGGCACGTGATATTCTTCTTTCTCGCAGATAGTCTTTCGGACTTTTTCCTTCTTGCTGCTTAAAAATACGAATTAAATGACCTAAATCTAAATGAAAATATTTAGCAATATCTCCCACCAAAATTTTTTCTGAATAATGCTGATCAATATACTGTTTTATCTGTTCTGCAGTTACTTTCTGATTTTCTTCTGATAAAACTGTATTTTTTACAACTTCTTTTAAATCTTCTAAATAGGACTCAATATCATGGTATCGGTTCAAAAATGAGGCTATAGTACTAATTTTTAACGATTCCATAGAATCAACTTTTTGTTGCTCCAAATGCATACAAATATCATTGCATAAATAAATAAAATCCAAAATAGTATGTTGATTTTCTCGTAAAAAATTAGGAATATCTTCTATTAACTTTAAAAGTAACATCCCGTTTTTGGTTTCAAAACTATCTGTTAAAATGTCCTGGTACAAATTATTTTTTTTAGAAACTCTTTTCTCAGGACAATATACAGTTATAATTTCGGGCGTTGTAATTAGGAATTGTAATGCTGCACATCTAGCCTGATGAAAATAATTCTGTGCATTCTCTTTTACAGAAAAAGGCATGCTGCACCCGGCAAACACCATTCTTTCTTCTAAATGCCGTCTAAATTGTGTCAACTCAGGCAGTTTCTCTGAGCTTCCACTCACTAAAAAATAAGTAAAGTGTTCATCAGACAATAAAATCCCCTCATTAGAAAAGCATTCTTCCCATAGCAACCCCTCCAGATTTCCCCCAAAGAAATCCATAGCACCGGCCAAAATCACCGCACCATCTGAAACTTTGATCCCTTGTTTATCAAATAACTCTGAAGCACAAACATTCTCCCGGTCCAATATTTTTCCATAAAACATATTTTTGGATTTTGTCTTTCGGCTATCCAAAATCTTCTTTACCTGCTCTAAATCACGCATCAGATCAGTCTTTTGAATAGGTTTCATTAAATAATCAAACGCCCCATATCTTAATGCTTTGTGAGCATATTCAAATTCAGCATAAGCACTAATTAAAATAAATTCCGGTTTTTTTTCTAATTTTCGGGCTTGTTCCAAAAGATCAATTCCAGAAACTCCTGCCATCTGAATATCTGAAATAATCAAATCAGGCTGAAATAACAACATTTTGTCTTTTACTTCCTGACTATTAGTCGTATGTAATACTACTTCAAATCCTAATTCTTTCCATGGAATCGATTTTAGCAATCCCCGTATCATCCATATTTCATCATCGACTAGAATCACCTTATACATGATGATACCTCCTAATAAAATCAGATTAAATCATTAATATTATATCAAATCATATAAAATATTTCAAAAAAATGTCTCTTAATAACGCTATATTTATTAAAATTTCTTCTAAAAGCAATTAAATAATTCATTTGTTGATATTAATCTATTTTCATTATCCAACAAATATATGGAAATCTTGGACTAATTCTCCATCTCTAAGCACATAGACGCCGAATTTGTTAATCAGTATTTCTACATGCATTTTAAACTCGCAGAAAACCAGAAAAATTAGTTTTTCGCAGCAATATAGATTCCAAGCAAGTCGAGATATCACAATGGACTACCTTTACTTCAAAAATCATTCTGTTTAAATATATTTTGAACCTATGCGCAGTAAAAACGACGAGAATTAAAAATTTTAGATATCAGATAAATCAAATGCCATTACATGTACAACTATATTTTCCGTAACAAACGGAATCATACTTGCTATACAAAACGAAGAGAGGAACTCCGAACCAGAACTCCACAAATCTATGATGAAAGCAAGCAAATTCTCGAAGCAAGAAAGAGCGCCTCAGTTATGAAAGAGGAAGGTTATAAAGTCGGCCAGGAAACGGTTCGGAAGCTCATGCGGGATATAGGCCTGCTGAGCATTCAACAGGATGCTAAAAAGGTCTATACCAAAGAGCACTGCAACAGGACAACTGCTATTTCATACGGATGAGTGGGAGTAATTATCGCTCTTATGCCATGCGTTCATATCTTCAAGAGTTGAGCGTGATACAATCATTCTCAAAAGCGGGAGTAACCTATGATAATTCCGTTGTGGAGTCCTTTTTCTCATCGTTGAAACGAGAAGAACTGTACCGAACAAAATACCGCTCTGAAGCAGAATTGAGAGCGGCAATAGATGCGTATATGGTGTTTTACAACGAACGCCAGACCTCACGCTAAAAATGGTTACAAGACACCAATGAAGCTGGAATCTATCTATTTTGGCGACCAAGAGGAGCCAGAGACCATGTCCTGAACAAAGGGGTTCAGATTGATTGTTTTCACTGTTTTATGTCTTAAAATTCGACGTTTTTTCAAAAATGTCCGAAAGCAAGAGACTTCTTGAAGTCCTAACCCCCTTGTAAATCAAGGAAAAAAGAAAAACACCATTGATGTCCAAACCTTAGGGAGTTCAGATGTCAATGGTGTTTTCAAAATCTATTCAATTTTATTTGGACATCTACGATAAACGGCCTTCCTGACATCTCTGTCAGAAAGGCCGCAACCCCCGTTACTACGGGCTTTGTGGACATGACATCTATTTTGTCACACTGATTTGGTGGAGACGATCGGGATCGAACCGACTACCTCTTGAATGCCATTCAAGCGCTCTCCCAAGTGAGCTACGCCCCCGAATACTGCTTTTTTATTCTCTCATATTTATGCACAAATGTCAAGACCTTTTTCCTATTTTATCTTTTTATTTTACAAAAGTACTAGAGCACGTTCAGTTACTTTTTCAACAACTACAACGTGCCCTAGTATATTTCTTCGTTATTCAATTTTCATGTTCCTTTTCTAAATAATTTTTTCTGATTTACTTGACTAAAACTATTACTTACATTGCTCCTTACAAAACATCTTTTTCGTAAAAACTATTCTTCTTTGGCTTCATGCTACTAAAATCTTCGCTTTAAATACCCTATACTTTTTCGTGTTCTCTCAGAATACAACTGAATAATTTTATTTTTTCAATCAGATGTTAGAGTTTTCCATTGGTTGGTACCTCTGTTTTAAAGAATTCTTTTTTATGAAAGATATCCTATTCCATTGGACTTTCCTCTTGCCTTACGCATTTGATTTAGAAATGAGCAAAATAAGAAACCAATCTGCTTTTTTCCTCTACTGCTTTTCTATTTGTGAACGGTCACATTGAAAAGAAGCACTTACTTTAAGAATTATGAATTTTTCTAACTTGGCAATCATTATTTCAAACGACATCAGAATTTCTCTTACTCTGCAATTTGCGGATATCACATCAAACTACAACTTATTCGTTTTCTTTTTTGACGTTATACCATTTTAGAATTTCAATGATTCTTATTTCTGCTTTTTGGAAAAACACTTACCTGTGGCCCCTATCATCCAACAAATCCTGAATGATGGCTGCAATTCAGTTTTTCTTTTTCAAAAGCTTAACGTTTCTGGTGGACTCACTCCTCACTTACTAAATGGTCAAAAGTTTTTCCTTATGAATCATTCTCATCATAACGATCAACCTTCTTTTCCTTAAAATAAGAAATTAGATTGGTCCGTCCTCAGCAAAATAATTTTACTGAATTAATCAACTAGTACATTGGTCACACCTTCATTTAAATAAATGAATCTTTTGTTTTGAATTAAAAGGAACTGCATATAAACCTTTATGTAAATAAGTATTCACCTTATAACATTCCAAAAACTTCTGCTCGCAATCTTTAAACAATTTATGTTTTGCACAATCAAATAAAGTATTTAATTATATGCCTATCACGCTATAAAAGTTTATTTTCTGTGGTTTATTAGCCTTTCCTTTTTTGTAGGAAACGGTTCAACATCACCCATTGGAAACGCCTCCATCATTTCAAACACTTGCTATCAGAAATGTTTTTCTCATCCATTTAGGATGTTTGATATCTTTCTGATATCTTTTTCTTTGGTTTCTTATCTTGTCTATATAATACCACCTTATTGATATAATGTCAATAGTTTTTTTATCAAAAGTTTAAATTATATATGAATTATTGTTAATCTTTCCATGAAGATTGACAAAAAGGATGAAAATCGATACAATTTAATCAGAAACAAAACAGAACACAGTTTCAGAAAGAAGGTATCTTGAATGGCAAACGAAAAAGATATGGAACTTGACTGGGATTTAACCCCAGAAATTTATACATTGGTTGACGAAGAAGGCAATGAACAAGCATTTGAACTTTTGGATGTGTTAGAAATCGAAGACAACCGTTATTTTGCTCTCCTTCCCTATTACGAAAACAGTCAGGAAGCATTGGAATCTGACTGCGACCTGGTTGTTTTAAAGTCTGAGATGGACGGAGAAGAGGAATTAATGGTTCCTATTGAAGATGACGCTGAATACGAAAAAGTTGCCTCTGTATTCCTGGAAAAATTGGCTTCCATGTACGAAGAAGAACTGGAAGAGGCTGAAAAACAGCTCCAATAATCAGTGTTACAAAATTCACAAAGGGATTTTAGCAAAAAATTACTCTTGTATTTTAAAAAAAGTGTGCTATAATAATAAACGTGTTAATTCACTGCCTTGATTAAACCCATTTGGGCAAGTTAGTGCAGCTTATAATAATCCAACACTTTATTATAAGGGGACTGTACTCTGCCGTTCGATTGCAGACCTCCCGCTTTGCGGAAGAAGGGAGCATGATGCCGTCAGGAGGTCACCCACCTGGTTTTACCGGGTTTTTATTACTGCACGACTGCAAGGCGGTCTTTGAGCATCGAGCCGGGACATATTTGTCCCGGCTTTGTTATTTTTACTGCCTTACACAAAACAAGGAGGTATTCTATGCCGGACTGGCTGTTACGAACCCAAACGCTTATTGGAGAATCTGCCGTAAAACATCTTCAGCAATCTTGTGTCGCCATTCTGGGACTGGGCGGTGTGGGAGGAAGCTGCGCTGAGGCAATCTGCCGCGCCGGAGTGGGAAAGATCATTCTGCTGGATCAGGATTGTTTTGATATTACAAATTTAAACCGTCAGTTATTCGCCACATTGGACACCATAGGCGTTCCCAAAGTAGAAGTGGCAAAAAAACGCCTGCTTTCCATTAATCCAGACTGTGAGATCATCACACTGCAAGAGTTTTTCCTGCCTTCCAACGGAGATGATCTGTTTGCCCTTCACCCCCATATGATTATAGATGCCATTGATACCGTTACCTCTAAACTGTATTTAATGGAACGATGCTATCATGAGGGAATTCCGCTGATTTCTTCCATGGGAACTGGAAACCGGCTGGATCCTTCTCAATTTAAAATTGGAGATATTGCAGACACTGCCGGATGTGGGTGCAACCTGGCAAAAGTTATCCGCCGGGAACTGAAAAAGCGGGGTATCCCGAAACAAACTGTTCTTTACTCCACCGAATTCCCTCAAAAAATTGATCAGGGATTTGTTGGTGACAATGCCCATGGACGACATGCCCCGGCAAGCATCAGTTTTACACCCCCTGCAGCAGGATATTTACTGGCCAGCTATGCAGTGCGGACTCTGATTGGAAAACTTTAAAATTCATGATTTCTCTTTATAAAAAGAACAGAAGCAGTATAAATACCGCTGGGGATTTATACTGCTAAGGTGCTCAGGCAACAGTCCTTCGGACTTTTGCTCCCCTTTTGGAACCCCAAAAAGCTATGCTCATCCCCTATCAGTAAAGCGAAAATTACCATTTTTACCACTCAACTGACAAAACACGGGCGCAGCCTATTTGGGTTCAGGGGTGTGAACCCCTGGTAGTGCAACTTTTTTTGTAATATACTTTATCGACAGGCTGAACAGAAAAGCAATCGCTTTTCTGTTCTTTTTTATCCCCTCTTTTTTCAGCTTTTAACCTTTTTATGCTGTCTCCTGTTGTATTTATCATATTGCCTCATATTGCCTCGGTTTTTACACACACTAAAGAAAGACTCTGATTCGCTTATGGGAATAAAACCAAAACGGCAAATTGTCCCAGAAAGGATTGTTATGCATCTTTCAAAAACCGAGATTTTTTATCCTATTTCAACAACAAACAGTATAAATAAAGAAAAAAATCACAAATCGTACTTATTGGGAATCGTTGCAGGAACACTGAATGGACTGTTTGGATCCGGCGGAGGCATTGCTTTAGTCCCTATGTTGGAACACCTAAAGCTTCCCCCTCAAAAAGCCCACGCCACTTCCGTGGCCATGATTCTGCCCCTGAGCATTGCAAGTGCATTGGGATACTGGAGTCAAAATGTACCCATTCACTGGGATTTTTTGTTATCCCTGCTCCCATGGGGAATCCTGGGCTCCGCTTGCGGAGCGTTTCTTCTCCAAAAAATCCCCAACCATCTTCTGCGCCGGGTATTCGGTGCACTTTTAATTTATTCAGGGGTAAGAATGCTGCTATGAATTTGCTTTGGTATTCCATCGGAGGATTCTTCGCCGGACTGACCGCCTCCATGGGATTAGGCGGAGGATTTATCCTATTGATTTTACTGACATTTTTCACCACGCTTGGCACATTGGAAAGTCAGCTATTGAATCTCACGTTTTTTCTTCCTATTTCCGCTGTGTCTGTCTTTCTCCATTGGAAGCACAAACTCATCGAAAAAGAGATCGTAAAGAAAAGTATTTTATATGGAATCATCGGTGTCATCATAGGCCTGATTCTTTCCCAATTTCTCCCGGAACAGCTGCTTCGAAAACTGTTTGGTGCTTTTGTTCTGCTGATTGGAACCAAAGAATTGCTTCATCGAAAAAATTCGCCTCAGCACTGTTCCAAAAAAACCGCAGATTCACAATAATCTTGCTTTTTATTCATAAAAATGATATATTGATATTCGAAATAACTGTTTTTGCAGCGAAACTTGTTTTACAGTAATACTTGTATTACGTTGATGCTGTCAAAACAACGAAAGGATGAATATCTATGGACGCTTTAACCATGCCCAACGCAGGGTGGTTTTCCATCCTTCCTCCGCTAATCGCCATTATTTTAGCCTTGCTGACCAAGGAAGTTCTCTCTTCCCTGATGATTGGTATTTTTGCAGGAGCTGTGGTATTCTGCGGCGGAAATCTAGTAGAAACTGTAACCACCACCTTTGGAATTATGGGTGAAAAAATTGGCTCCAATGTCAATATCTTGATTTTCTTAGGTCTGTTAGGCGCTCTGGTGGTTCTGGTCACCAAGGCGGGAGGATCTACCGCTTACGGAAAATGGGCGGTACAAAAAATCAAATCTCGCCGGGGAGCTTCTTTAGCCACTGCTGCACTGGGGGCAGTCATTTTTATTGACGACTATTTTAACTGCCTGACTGTAGGTACCGTTATGCGTCCAGTTACCGATAAACACCGGATCTCCCGAGCAAAGTTAGCGTATCTGTTAGACGCTACCGCTGCACCCATCTGCATTATTGCACCAATTTCCAGCTGGGGAGCTTCTGTGGCTACCTATATGCAGCAGGCGGGAGCAGATAACGGGATGACTACTTTTGTACAGACCATTCCCTACAATCTGTATGCCATTGTTACCATCCTGATGGTAATTCTGGTCTGTTCCACGAAAATCAATTTTGGCCCTATGAAACAATTTGAAAAGAACGCCATTGAACGGGGAGATCTTACCTCCGGTTCTGCCGTGGCTTCCAATCCGGATGAACTTCCTACAGTTTCTGAAAAAGGGCGGGTTTTAGATCTGTTGATCCCTATTATTTCCCTGATTATTCTCACCGTTCTTGCCATGAGCTATACCGGCGGATTCTTCTCCGGTGAACACAGTTTTGTAGAGTCCTTCGGATACTGTGACTCTGCACTGTCACTGGTAATGGGAAGTTTTGGCGCTTTGATTGTGGCATTTTTATTGTTCTTACCCCGCAAAATCCTCACATTCTCCGAATTTATGTCCAGCATTACCGAGGGGATTCGTTCTATGGTTCCTGCCTTTACGATTTTGATTCTAGCCTGGACGATCGGCGGGATCTGCAGTCAGGACTACTTAAACACTGGGGGATTTGTAGGCAACCTGGTACAGTCCTCCAATTTCCCTCCGGAACTGATGCCGTTTGTCGTTTTTCTGGTAGCTGCTTTTCTGGGATTTGCTACCGGAACTTCCTGGGGTACCATGGCTCTGTTGATCCCTATCGGTGCAGCTATCTGCTCTACTGCTGACACTGCCGCTATGTTGATCCCTGTATTCGGTGCCATTTTAGCAGGTGCTGTATTTGGAGACCACGTTTCCCCAATCTCTGATACCACCATCCTTTCCTCCACTGGAGCAGGATGCAACCATGTAGATCATGTATCCACCCAGCTGGTTTATGCTGGTTTAGCAGCAGGCTGCTGCGCGATTGGATACCTTTTAATGGGTATTTTAAAATCCCCATTGATTCCGCTGATTGTCTCTATTTCCATCATGGTCATCTCTGTGTTCTTAATCAGCAAACTCAGCTTTAAAAACCAATCTATCGACTATTCTCAGGTACACCACTGATCCAGTAAAGGAAGAAAAATACTATGCAAAGCGAAATTCTTGTCCGTCACGGTACGATTCACGACTTAACTTCCATTATGACGCTGTTTAGCGCCTGTTTTCCGGATCAGGAGCATTCCTCTTTTCCGTTCTCTCACGGAGAGCTTCCTGACCGCCATCTTCTGATTGATTTAAGCGGAACCATCATTGGATTGATCGATCTGTCAGAAGACGGATATGTCCATCACCTGTTGATTCATCCGGATTTTCAGCGCCAGGGATATGGAGAAATGCTGCTTTCCATGATAGAAAAGCGGGCTAAAAAAATGGATTTGGAAACGATCTATATTGAAAGTCAGCAGAAAACCGTGAAGTTTTTTCAAAACTGCGGCTATTCTGTTATGGTTTCTCAGCACGCCCTGGAAGATGTCCCCTGTGAGGCAGGAGTAATCTTAAAAAAAGATTTAATGTAACCTGTAAAAGGAGATCGCCTCAAGGCATACTACGAAAAAACAGGATGTAAAATAAGATAACAAAGCCGGCACCTTTTGAGCTTTTATATGCTCTCAAAGGTGCCGGCTTTTATGCTTCACTTTTCTGTTTCAAGTTTATCTTTACGATTTCAAAATCGCTCTGTGTCAATCCTCTTTGGTTTCCCCTTCTTCTGTATGGGATTCCTCAGAAGTTTTTTCAGCGTTTTCTTCCTGACTGTTGTTTACCTCATCCTGAGGATGTTCTCCATTCTGGGCAGCTTGCTGAGGGAAGATTACTTTAAAGGTTTCCCCGCGCACAAACACCCCTGCAGATAATTTCAAAGTTACTGTGACCTTTTCATCCAGACGAATTCGGAGCCCATCCTGAAGCTGTACATCATTGACTACAAACAGATAGGACATCATGCTGATCAGCTGATACATCTGCATGGGAGGAACCAGATGATCGATAATTTCGATTTCCTTTTTCCCAAAATCTTTCAGCCCATAGGTATATCCGCATCCGCCGTTTTTGCCCCGTGCCAGCCCAATATGAACCCACATCTGAATGGGGAAATAACGTTTTCCATCTTCATCTGCCTTTTTCATGGCAGCAATATTTTTCCGGTATTCTTCAGCACTGATTACCAAGTTTTGACCGCCCATGAACATGGCACAGGCATTTGGCAGTCCCATCAGCGCACCACACACCTTGGTGTACTGAGTACAGGTTCTTACACGGTCCTGACAAGGGTTTTGCAGCAGTGCAACCACTACAAAAGACTGGTGACCGGCTACTGCTTCCTGACCGCCTTTCCACAAGTAATTATAGCGTGCTGCCCGTTCCGCTTCATGATTAGGTACTGGTGCAGGCATATGGGTCAGCAAAAAGCTCATGCCGGAAATCATAAACGCAAGATTGACAAGTCCATTGTTTTTCATCTTCATTTCCGGTTCCACATCCCAGTCCCGCTTTAAATTCAGTCGGAACTGCTGAATATCAAATTCCTTATCGTTGAGCAGAGCAAATCCCAGGATTTTATCCCCGCTGTATTTAATTGCTGCATCTTCCGGATTGGGCAGATCTTCCTGCAAAGAATCTGCATTCATTTCTGTATTTTCCTTTGCTTCTTCCGGTACATCTTCTACCGCCGTTTTTTCCGGTTCTGCTTCTTTCTGAACAGGTTCCTGTTTCTCCGGAGAAGCGGTTTCTTCTAAATGTTTTTTCTTTTTAAAGAGATCAAAAAATCCCATATTTTCTATTCTCCTAACCAATTGATTTCCTCAGGTGTCAGTTCAAAATCAGCTGCCCCCATAGAATCTTCCAGCTGCGCCAGTGTAGAGCATCCGATAATCGCCCCGGCTGTAAGAGGATTACAGGTAATATACGCCAATGAGATAACTGCAGGGCTTACCCCGTACTTTTTACAAAGCTGCTGCACCTTTTCCCATTTTCTCAGGTTGATTTCCCGATTTTCTTCCCCTAAAAAGCGGGTTTTAATTTTTGGGGTCAGTGCTTGTTCCCCTTCTGCCAATTTAGAAAACAATCCTTTTGCCTGTGCATTAAATGCAAACAACGGCATTCCCTGTGTCAGATACTGGGCGTAGTTTTGCTCATTGACGCAAACCAGCGTATCGTCATGCAGAGATTCCGGGGTGGTTGTTGCCAAAGACCACTGGATTTGGCTGGAAGTAAATGGCGTCAATCCATGTTCCACAGCATATTGATTGGCCTCTTTTATCCGCTCAAAGCTCCAGTTAGAAGCACCGATCGTCTTTACCATTCCCTGTTTCACAAAACTGTGCAGCGTTTCCATAACTTCCGGCAGACAGCAATCCGGATGATCCCGGTGCAGCCAGTATAGATCCACATAATCTGTATTCAGTGCCGTCAGGCTTTGAGACAGATCATATTCCAGTTCTTTTGCATTGAGCCTGGACTCCTTCATCTTCCCATAAGGAGGATGTCCTCCTTTGGTAGAGAGGATCACCTGCCGGCGAATCCCGCTGTGCCGCATCCAGTCCCCAATTACTTCCTCACTGGGACGTTTATCCTCTGGCGCCAGATTGGAATAGACCCGGGCAGTATCAATGCAGTTTCCGCCCAGTTCCAAATACCGGTCCATCTGCCGGTATCCCTCTTCTGGATGATCCATATTCCCCAAATAGGTGGTTCCAAAAATCAGTTTGGAAATGTGCAGACTCCCGCCGGTACAGGACACCTGAAATGTTTTCATCACATCGATTCCTTTCTGAAAAAAGGGCGGACGCTACCGGTCCGCCCTGAAACAACATATCAAATCTTATTTCTTTTCCATTCCCAGCAAAGCTGCGCCGATAATTCCTGCGTCGTTGCCCAGTTCCGCTACAATAATCTTAGTGCGGTTTTCTGGTTTTCTTGCATAAGTCTGAGGCATTACTTTTTCAGTCAGCGGTTTAATCAGGGTATCCCCTTCTTTACAAATACCGCCGCCGATGCAGATTACCTGAGGCTGGAAAATATTGATGTAGTTAGCAATCCCAATTGCCAGATAATCAATATAATCATCTACTACTTTTGTACCAGCAGCATCGCCTTTTCTCATACCGTCAAAAGCAGTTTTGCCGTTTACTTTATTGATGTCGCCGCCGCAGATTTCCCACATAGCAGAATCTTTGTCAGCTTCCATTGCTTCTTTGGTCAGGTTGATCAAACCAGTTGCAGAAGTATAAGCTTCCAGACAGCCTTCTCTGCCGCAGGTACATTTTCTGCCGTGTGCAACAATAACGCTGTGTCCCAATTCTGCACCAGCATAGCTGAATCCGGTCAGAATTTTGCCGTCGGTGATTACGCCGCCGCCAACGCCGGTTCCCAGAGTAATTGCAATCAGAGAATTATAGCCTTTTCCTGCGCCTGCCATATATTCACCAAATGCAGCTGCATTTGCGTCGTTTTCAATGTAAATGGTTTTGTTGAGTCCTTTCTGGAGCATTTCTACCAGAGGAACATCATTCCACTGCAGGTTGTTGGAGTATTCAACAATACCGGTATCTTTATTTGCAGTACCTGGAGTACCAACACCTACGCTTTCGATCTGATCCATGGTCAGATTTGCACTTTCTACTGCTTTTTTAGTAACTGCGATCATATCTGCAATTACTTCTTCTGCAGGACGTGGCAGATTGGTTTTTACGCTTTCTTTTACCAGAATGTTATAGTTTTCGTCTACAACACCTGCCACAATATTGGTGCCGCCCAAGTCAATCCCTACATAATATTTCATGTTTACTGTCTCCTTTACACTCTATGTTATTTTCTCCCTCCACTGGCGAAAGAAAATTTTAACAAAATTAAACTTCGCTGAGAATCACGGTGCCGTAACCGATCAGCTCATAATCCCCCATATTGGCGGGAATAAACACACTGTCACCTTTAATCAGACCCAAGCTTCCAAAGCCATAATCCAGTTCCAGCTCTCCATCCAGCACCAATAATGACTGGAAGGTTTCTGCTCCGGAAAACAGGCAGGCATCCTCTTCAATTTCCAGGCGATGTACTGTAAAATACTCGCACTGGGCAAGCAGTGTGGATACATATCCATCCTTTTGTTCCGGCTGTCCTTGCGGTTTGCAGTCTCTGACAGGTCGAGTCAGATGAGTCACATCCAATGCCTTTTCCACATGAAGCTGGCGTGGTTTTCCATCCGCACCCAGACGGCCGTAATCATAAATACGATATGTTGTATTGGAATTCTGCTGGATTTCTGCAATCAAAATTCCTTTTCCGATGGCATGCAGGGTACCGGATTCAATAAAGAAGACATCCCCTTTTTTCACCGGAACTCGGTTAGTTACTTCCAGCAATGTGTTATTTTCAATTCTTTGAGCAAATTCTTCTTTGGTAATCGGGTGGTCAAAACCATATAAAAGGCTGGCGCCTTCCTGGCAGTCCACAATATACCACATTTCTGTTTTTCCGTATTCACCTTCCACCCGCATCGCATATTCGTTATCCGGATGTACCTGAACAGAAAGATCATTTTCCGCATCAATCAGTTTGATGAGCATGGGAAAATGTTCAAACTGAGCGCCCCGGGTACCCAACACGTCGGTCCCTTCCCGCTCAATATATTCCGGCAAAGACATTCCCTCATATTCGCCGTTAACAATCACGCTGGAACCGTCTTTATGACAAGAAAGCTCCCAGCTTTCAGCCACCCGTTCCAGGTCACTTTTTTTATGATATTCGTTTTTTAAGCGCTGACCGCCCCAAATGTAATCTTTCAAAGGAGCAGATAATTTCAGCGGATATCCCATGCAAACCCTTCCTTTTTCCAAAACAATAATGAATATTCTCCTTCTTATTATACAATAATACCAAAATAAGTCAATATTTTAATCTGACGAAATCTTTTTTTCATTTTCAGCAATTCTGTCTTTTGCAAAAACGCCAAACAAACCCTTATTTTGGGGTTTTTCTTCCTGCATCCAAGGGATGCACTGAAAAACTAAAACAACAAAAAGGGAGTACCTCGGCCTTTTGACCTCAGTACTCCCCTATTCTTTTTCCATCGCAGTTCCTATTTCCAGAACGGAGTTTCTTCCGTCTCAGCTGTTTTTAAACTGCAAGGTAGCCACCATAGGATAATGATCGGATAAATATCTGCCGTGCTCGTGGGTACGATCCACATAGGTATTGAGAACCTGCAGATCATCAGATACAAAAATATAGTCTAGCTGAAGAGTGCCGTCTTTTTTCCCTTTAAACCCGTGATAGGTATTAATGGGAGAGCACCCCTGATGAATATAATGATACGCATCAACCAGATGGATGTTGTAATCATTTAAATTTTTACGCAGTTTTGTGATCAAACGGTTGGTGGGTTTTACATTAAAGTCCCCCATCAAAACCATGGGCATTGGTTCCTCTTTTTGAAATTTTGCCATATACCGCAAAATCATTTCTACTCCAATTTCCCGAGCCCACTGAGAGATATGATCAAAATGAGCGTTAAATACCCGGATTTTTCTTCCGGTATCTTTAAATTTTACTTCACATATAGTACAGATCCGCGGGAAAAACGCCAAAAAGGCCCGGCTGCCCATCTTTTCAGGATGTTTAGAAAGCCAAATGGTTTTTGAAAAGTCCACTTCAACATCATCATTATTCACCAGAATGTCTGAATGTTCATTGAAGATTTTTTTGCTTCTTCCCATCCCAAAAATACTGTAATTATCCAAACGACGGAGCATGTCCTGTTTCATATGAGGCATCAGTTCCTGTACCCCAATCACAGCGGCTCCAGAATTCTGGATAAAGTCCATTACCATTTTCCGACGTCTGGTCCAACGATTCTGCAGATCCATCACACTGTCTTTGCGCAGATTAAAGGTAACTACCTTAAAGGAATTTGGTATCTGTCCCATACCGGCAACACTCCAATCTTTTCTATTTGATAGGATGAGCATTGATACAGTTATTTTAGAAAATGCTTTTTTATAATCTGTAAAAAAGCCCCCATAAAATATACCCATTTGACCTATCAAATTTATTATATCCAATGAAAAATAAAAAATCAACGACATAATTTTAAGTTTTATGATAAATCCATGTTATCTTTTATGATAAATACAATAAATATCCACAAATTTTTTTAAAATCATTCTCTGTTTTTTCCCAAAACCTTACATTTTTGTGATATAATAAAAATACAGATCATGAAAACCATCAGCTTACCAAAGGAGCCTTTTTGAATCATTTTATATTTTTCTAAAAGCATCAAAGCTCCTTGCATGGAAGGGGGAAGCAGAATGTCATTGTATTTGCAACCATTGACAGAACAGGACGGTATGAATACCTATTATATGCTGCAGGCCATCGGACGGGATGAAAACGGATCTTTTCACGAGGTAAACGGCATGTCACAAACCGATTATGTTCAGTGGCTGAAAAAACATTCCCACCCCACCAGTCAGCAGCTTCCCGGTGAGGAAAACTGCACTTCTTACTGGCTGATGGAAAACGGTCAGCCCATCGGATTCGGACGAATCCGAAAAGTTGCCATTGGAACTCAGCCGCTGCGGGAAGAAGTCCGGTTAGATTATGCCGTTATGCCGTCCCAGCAGGGAAAAGGACATGGGACAGCTCTATTAAAACTGCTTTTGGAAGAGTGTGAAAAACACAATATTCCTGAAGTGGAAATCAGCGCCAACCAGGACAACGAGCGTTCTAACCGCGTTATCCGACAAAACGGCGGCATACTTTGCAAAACCAGAAGCGGGAAAAACATCTATCACATTCGATGTTTCTCCCCATCCAACCGATTCCGCTAAACACTTTTTAGCAGATGATCACTTTCACAAACCGAAAGGATTTACCCATATGATTCAATTAAAACTCTATACTTCCTGTGATTGCAGTGAAATTCTAACCTTATTTTATGACACAGTACATACAGTGAATCAAGCTGATTATACCAAAAGCCAATTAGATGCATGGGCGCCCCAAAACGCCGATCTGCACACATGGGACGAAAAGCTGAAAACAATGTATACGCTTTTGGCTGTAAAAGACAATCACCTGGCAGGGTTCGGCAGCATTACCCCGGAAGGATATTTGGATCTTTTATATGTACACAAAGACCATCAGGGAGAAGGGATCGGAACACAGCTGTGCCATGCACTGGAACAGTGGGCAGAAAAACAGGGTGCCCGTGAATATACAGTGCACGCCTCCATCACAGCCAAGCCTTTCTTTGAATCTCAGGGGTATACCGTAAAACAGCAGCAAACGGTAACCCGAAGAGGAGAAACTTTAACCAATTTTATTATGGAAAAATAATCTCAAAAAAGCAGAGAAACCGCCTAACAGCAAGGCAGTTTCTCTGCTTTTTTATTCATTAATCAATTCTGTCTGACTTTGATCCCGGGTAACATCCCGCAGCCAGTACCGTTTCCGATATCGAAAAAAAGAAAGGGGAAGTTTAATCAGCTCATCGCTCATCAGCACTACATATACAATGGGAACCGGAAGTTTTAAAATAAACGCACACACCGCTCCCAATAAAATAGAACATCCCCACATGGTGGTGGCATCCAACACCAGTCCAAATTTTGCATCCCCTCCGGAACGGAGCACTCCACAGACAATGGTGGTGTTCATGGCCTGTGCCACCGTAAAATAGGACATGACAAACATCATAAAGGTAAGATATCCTTGAGCAGTTTCGCTTAAAGTCAAGGTTGCCCTTGCAATTGGAGATACCAATAAAATAACTGCGGCTCCCCCTAAACCAAACAAAAAGGTCAAACGCAGAAAGCGTTTGGAGTCCCGGAGCGCTTTTTGCGGATCTCCTGCGCCAATGGTTTTTCCAAGCATAATCGCCGCCGCATTGGAAAGCCCAAACGCAATAACCATGGCCAGCTGACGGGTGACCTGTGTCACAGAGTTGGCTGCTACCACAGACTGTCCCAAATGCCCAATAATGACAGAGTTCATCGAAGAACCAAATCCCCACAAAATCTCATTGAGGGTTACTGGAATGGCGTATTTCAAAAAATCGCGGAACAATTCCGTGTCGTGCACCAGCAAATCTTTCAGCCGGAACCGCACCACCTGGTTGCGGCAGGAATATCCGATCACAATGGCAAGCTCCACACCTCGAGCAATGGTGGTGCCAATAGCTGCTCCTGCAATTCCCAGTTTAGGTGCGCCAAACAGCCCGAAAATCAAAATCCCATTAATCACCACATTGGTCACCAGGGAAATAGCATATACCACTGTAGAGATCACAACCCGCTCTACGGTACGCATAATATTCAGATAAACCATGGTTATAGAGGTAAATAAATAAGATACAGATACAATCCGCAGATATTTGATTCCCTCCTCAATCACCGGTTCTTCTGAACTGAAGATCATCATAACTGTCCGAGGAAAACACAGCGCCACAACTGTAAAAATACAGGCAACCAAAATAGATAGCCGCAAAGTAATCCCCAAAATCCGCTCAATGGTTTTGGTATCCCGTTTTCCCCAATACTGAGCTGTCAGCACAGCAGCACCGGAAGTAATGCCGAAAAAGAACATGGTCATAATAAAGTTCAGCTGTCCTGCCAAAGAAGAAGCGGAAAGCACTGTTTCCCCCACTTTTCCCAGCATAATCACATCCGCTGAAGTAACTGCCACATTAATCAGGTTTTGCAGTGCCATTGGCAGTACCAAAGAAAATACCGACCGATAAAATGATTTTGACTCACTCTGCATTGCCAGTGAACCCATATACAAAGACCATCCTTTCCTGATTTTTCCACAATGTAGTCATCATATCATGGGCAAATTTCTTTGTCAAGGTTGCCTTTTGGCGCTTTATAACGGGAAAATCCATTCCTTGATCCGGTTACGGTGTACCTTTATTTTTCTTTTGGGCAGGGATATCTTTTCTCCGTTTCATCCACATGTTCATAACCTGAATCCCAAGCCATCCGGTAGCAGCACCGCATAAACTTCCAACAAGAACATCTGTGGGGAAATGTACATAAAGATACATTCTGGAAAACGCAATCAGCGCTGCTAAAATAAAAGCGGCAATCCCCACACGCCGGTCTGCTTTCCACAAAACCACTGCACTGGCAAAAGAAGCCCAGGAATGACCGGATGGAAAAGAAAAACTATGTGGCCTTGCAATCAGCATGGAAATCTCCTGATTGACATTGCATGGACGTACCCGTCCGATTAACGGTTTCAAAAATCCTTCTCCCAGCAGTGCACCTACCGCTAAAACTGCAAGCAAAACAATTCCATACCTTCTGCTTTTGGAAAAAAAGAGCATCCCAATCCCCAAAATAATCCAAAAGATTCCCCCATTTCCCAAAGCAGTAATGAAAGGAAAGAATAAATCCAAAAGGTCATTTCTCAAAAATTCCTGTATTCCGTTTAAAATCGCAAAGTCCATGGTTTCAATCCAGTTTATCATTTGATCCCTTCTTTCTTCTGTTTCATATGAATAGAGTTTTTGCTGTTTCCTTGTGGATTCTGCCGTTTTTTCATCCGGCTCCAACGGCGTTATTGTACAAAGAATTTTTTTGTACTATAATAGTATCTGCTTTTGTAAATTCTGTCAAATTGTGTGAAAGGAGGAGGAAAAATGAACGCTTCTAATTTAGAGCGACGTCATTTTTACCGCTCTCTATTTGTTCTGGTAATGCCCATCGCACTGCAAAATCTGATTAACACTGCGGTGAGTTCCGCCGACGTAATTATGCTGGGATATGTAAGCCAGACTGCCCTGTCTGCCGGCTCTTTGGCAAATCAGTTTCAGTTTATTCTCAACCTGTTCTTTTCCGGCATGACCTCCGGGGTTATCATGCTGGCCGCCCAATATTGGGGAAAAGGAGACCTTGTTTCCATCGAAAACCTTTTGGGAATCGGGCTGAAAATTTCTGTAACGGTGGGATTTTGTTTTTCCGCTGCAGCATGTATTTTCCCCAATTTTCTCATGCTGATCTTCACTTCAGATCCTGAGTTAATTGAAGCAGGCGCTTCTTATCTGCGTTCTGTAGGAATCTCTTACTTATTCATGAGTATTTCTCAGGTATATCTGAGTGTAATGAAAAGCATTGAACGAGTAAAGATCAGCACCATCATTTCCAGCAGCTCTTTAGTCATCAATATTTTCTTAAACGCCACTTTTATTTTTGGATTGTTCGGCGCACCAAAAATGGGGATTATCGGTGTTGGGGTGGCAACAACCATTGCCCGTATTATCGAGCTTTTGCTGTGTGTTGCAGATGCATTCCGGCAGAATGTGATCCGTCTCAACCCCGTTCATGTATTTCGCAAAAACCGGCTGTTGTTCCAAGATTTTATCCGCTATTCCGGTCCCGCTTTAGGCAACGAGATTGTATGGGGTGTGGCATTCTCCATGTATTCCGTAATCATGGGACATCTGGGATCTGACATTGTAGCAGCTAATTCTGTGGTAACAGTTGCCAGGAATTTAGGTACCATTCTCTGCTTTGGTATTGCCAATGGCGGCGCCATCCTGTTGGGCAAAGAAATCGGAAACAATCAGATGGAACTGGCCAAACGGGACGCCAAAAGTCTCTGCTGGGTTACTTTTGCCAGCGGATTATTGGGGACTGTGGTAATCCTTCTGGTAAAACCACTGATTTTAAACATGGCAGATTTAACCGACACAGCGTACGGATACCTGAATATTATGATCTATATTAACTCGGTTTATGTCATTGGTCAAGCTATGAATACCAGCCTGATCTGCGGGATTTTCCGTGCAGGAGGAGATTCCCGGTACGGATTTATCTGCGATATCATCGATATGTGGTGTTTTTCTGTCCCTCTGGGATTTTTATGCGCCTTCGTATTCCGGCTGCCGGTTATGGTGGTTTATGTAATTTTGTGTCTGGACGAATTTGTAAAAATGCCATTTATCTTCTTCCACTACAAAAGTTATCGGTGGCTTAAGAACATTACCCGGGACTTTTCCGAAAACACCGAGGTCGCTTCTCCATCCAATCCAGAGATTACAGAATAAAAAGGTACCGGAAAGAATCCCCTTTTTTCCAAATTAGAAAGGTATCAACATGAATTATCAAATAATAAGATTGGCTGATAAACCTACATTAAAAGAAACAGCAGCACATTGGTTTCACCAAAAATGGGGAATTCCCGCAACTGCTTATTTAGAAAGTATGGAAGCAGGTATTTTGGGTGATCGTGCTGTTCCCCAATGGTATCTGGCAGTGAAAGATGACAGGATTATTGCCGGGATGGGCGTAATTGAGAATGACTTTCATAACCGAAAGGATCTAACGCCCAATGTCTGTGCCGTTTATACAGAAGAGGACTGCCGCGGGCAAGGCATTGCAGGGGCGCTGCTTCATTATGTATGTGAAGACATGAAAAAGCATAGAATCCATACCCTTTATCTGATCACAGACCTTACCGCGTTTTATGAAAGATACGGATGGAAATTCCTTTGTATGGTACAGGGAGACGACGATCATATGTCCAGAATGTACATTCACACAGAACCTGACTCATGCTGTTTCTCTGCAATTTCCAAGTGAGGATAACTGCGGTTTTGTTTCAGATAAATTGTCATTTTTTAAAATTAAGTGAAAGGAAGCGTTTACCACGCTTCCTTTTTATTTTTCTATATTTTTCAATTCCTATTGACATAGTATGTTTTATATGCTATAATCCTACTAAACAAGTAGGTTAATATGATTTATTTCGATAAAAACTTTAAATACAGAAAGGAATTTCCAATATGTCAAGAATTTACACTTCCGCAGCAGAATTAGTCGGCAAAACTCCTCTGCTCCAAATGACACAAATAGAAAAATCTCATCAGCTTTCCGCCTCCATTTTTGCCAAATTAGAATATCTCAATCCTGCCGGTTCTGTAAAAGACCGTATTGCCAAAGCTATGATTGAACGTGCGGAAGCAGAAGGAAAGCTGCAGCCCGATTCTGTTATTATTGAACCCACTTCCGGAAACACCGGAATCGGGCTCTCTGCGATTGCCGCCGCTAAAGGCTACCGGATCATCATTGTTATGCCAGAAACCATGTCCGAGGAGCGCCGCCGCCTGATGGCAGCTTATGGGGCAGAACTGGTGCTTACTCCAGGAAATCTGGGAATGAAAGGCGCCATCGCCAAAGCTAAGGAACTGGCAGAGCAAATTCCTGGAAGTTTTATTCCCAGCCAATTTGAAAATTCCGCCAACCCTGAAATCCACCGAATTTCTACTGGTCCGGAAATCTGGGAAGATACAGACGGAAAAATTGATATTTTTGTAGCAGGTGTGGGTACCGGAGGTACCATCACCGGTGTAGGAGAATTTTTAAAATCCAAAAACTCAAACATTCAGATTGTGGCAGTAGAGCCAAAAGACTCCCCTGTTCTTTCCCAGGGCACAGCCGGCCCTCATAAAATTCAGGGAATCGGCGCAGGATTTGTTCCTGAAATTTTAAATACCGGCATTTATCAGGAAGTTATTCCGGTTTCCAACGAAGACGCTTTTGCAGCAGGCAGAGAAATCGGCCGACAGGAAGGTGTTTTAGTGGGCATCAGTTCTGGTGCCGCTATGCATGCTGCGATTCAGCTGGCAAAACGTCCGGAAAACCGTGGAAAAAATATTGTAGTCCTGCTGCCGGATTCCGGCGACCGCTATCTTTCCACCCCGCTGTTTCAACAGCCGGAAGAAAAATAAAACAGAATTTTGATCCTCGTTTGAAAGGAGTGTCTTTATGAATATTTACGCGGACAATGCCGCTACCACAAAAATGAGTTCCACCGCCATTCAGGCTATGCTTCCCTTTTTCGATCAGATTTACGGAAATCCTTCCAGTCTTCACACCCCCGGTCAGCAGGCCGCTGAAGCTTTGCAGCAATCTCGGACAATCATTGCACAGAATCTGGGCTGTGAGCCGGAAGAAATCATCTTTACTTCCGGAGGAAGTGAATCAGATAACCAGGCTATTCTTTCTGCCGCTCAAATCGGTCAGCGCAAAGGAAAAAAACACATTGTTTCCTCCGCGTTTGAACACCATGGGGTGCTTCACACCCTGAAAAAGCTGGAAAAACAAGGGTTTGAAATCACCCTGCTTTCCATCCCCCAAAACGGAGTGATCAACCCAAAACAGGTGGAAGATGCCATTCGTTCAGATACCTGTTTGGTCACCATTATGTACGCCAACAACGAAATCGGAACCATACAGCCTGTTTCAGAAATCGGAAAAATCTGCCGGAAAAAAGGAGTTTTGTTCCACAGCGATGCAGTTCAGGCAGCAGGTCATCTTCCCATTAACGTGAAAGAACAGCAAATTGACCTGCTCTCTATTTCCGCCCATAAATTCCATGGTCCCAAAGGGGTAGGCGCCCTGTACGCAAAAAGAGGGATTCCTCTCATTTCTGTCATTGAAGGCGGTGCACAGGAAAAAGGTCGTCGAGCAGGAACTGAAAATATCCCGGCCATTGCAGCTATGGCAGCCGCTTTGCAGGAAGCCTGCGCAAATCAGGAAAAAAATTCCGCAAAAACCGCTGCACTGCGGGATCAGCTGATTCAAGGACTCAGTCAAATTCCTCACAGCATTTTAAACGGTGATAAAACACAGCGCCTTCCGGGGAATGTCAGCTTTTGTTTTGAAGGAATTGAGGGCGAATCTCTGCTCCTGCTCTTGGATATGAAAGGAATTTATGCTTCCTCCGGTTCTGCATGTACTTCCGGGTCTTTGGATCCCAGTCATGTTCTGCTGGCATTGGGGCGGCCCCATGAAATCGCCCATGGTTCTCTCCGACTGACCATTAACGAAGAAAACACACCGGAAGAGATGGAATACATGATCCAGCAAATTCAGGAAGTAGTCGCATATCTGCGAAGCATCTCCCCCGTATGGAGAGATTTGGAATCCGGAAAAGCTTCCCATATTATTTAATCACAGTCAGAAAGGATGAATTTTATGTTATACAGTGAAAAAGTAATGGATCACTTTAAAAACCCCAGAAATGTGGGCTTTTTGGAAGATGCCGACGGAATCGGCGAAGTGGGAAACGCCAAATGCGGTGACATTATGAAAATCTATTTAAAGATTGACGGAGACCGGATTGCAGACGTAAAATTTGAAACTTTCGGCTGCGGGTCTGCGATTGCATCCAGCTCTATGGCAACGGAACTGATTAAGGGGAAAAAGCTGGAAGAAGCGTTAAGCCTGACTAACAAGGCGGTTGCCGAAGCACTGGACGGTCTGCCGCCCCATAAAATGCACTGTTCTGTTTTAGCAGAAGAAGCCATCAAGGCAGCTATCCAGGACTATTATAACAAGCAGGGCATCACTTATCCGGAAAACCTATTTCCAGACTGTGCTCACTGTACCCATTGTCACGATGGCAGCTGTCACTGACCATCAAAAGGAGGACCCATGTTTATTTCCACTAAAGGCAGATATGCCCTTCGCATTATGATTGATTTGGCCAAACAGGAAAACGGCAGATTTGTTCCTTTAAAAGAAGTTGCCCTTCGTCAGGAGCTGTCCGAAAAATATCTGGAAAGTATTTTGTCCATCCTGTCCAAAGCCGGATACCTTTCCAGCCTGCGTGGAAAAGGCGGCGGATATCGCTTATCCCGCTCGCCCCATGAATATACGGTAGCGGAAATCCTCCAGCTGACAGAAGGGTCTTTGGCACCGGTCAGCTGTCTGGAATGCAACAGTACTCCCTGCCGCCGGGCAGCAGAGTGTCCAACCCTCCCCATGTGGCAGCAGCTTCAGACCCTGATCCACAATTTTTTTGAAAATATTACTTTGGAAGATTTAACAAACACACCTGGGTCTGTCAATTTTGTCATTTAGCTTTCTGTCATATTTATGACAAATAACATTATTTTGTCCCCTGATATCTGCTTTTTTGCAAGTATCAGGGGACAATTTTGCATACAATTTGAATTGGTAGACAAAGTAAATTTCCTGTGTTATGATGAAAATAATCAGGTATAAAAAGGAGCTTTGCATGATTATGAGACAAAATATTCAGGCAAATGGAATTACAGAGGGTGTCATCTGGAAACAGCTGCTAGTATTCTTTTTCCCCATTTTATTGGGAACCTTTTTTCAGCAGCTTTACAACACTGTTGACGCCATTATTGTAGGACAATTTGTAGGAAAAGAAGCCCTTGCCGCAGTAGGCGGCCCTACTGGGACACTGATTAACCTGTTGGTAGGCTTTTTTGTAGGGCTTTCTTCCGGTGCAACTGTTATTATTTCTCAGTATTACGGAGCCGGCAAACCGGACGAAACCAGTAAGGCTGTTCACACTGCAACTGCCCTGTCACTGGCAGGGGGCGCTGTGATTATGGCAATTGGTTTAATTTTCTCTCCTCTGGCATTAAAAGCCATGGGGACGCCGGATGATATTATGAATTATTCTGTCATCTATATCCGGGTATATTTCTGCGGAATGATTCCCAACTTAATCTATAATATGGGTTCCGGGATTCTGCGTGCAGTGGGCGATTCCAAACGTCCTTTGTATTTTCTCATTGTATGCTGCATTGTTAATGTAGTTTTAGACTTATTGTTTGTACTGGTTTTCAAGCTGGGAGTATTGGGTGCCGCTTTGGCTACCATTCTGTCTCAGCTGATCAGTGCTATTCTGGTACTGGTGACCTTGATCCGAAGCGTCAGCATGTTCCAGCTGAATATCCGAGAAATTCGGTTTACCGGTTCAATTTTAAAAAGCATTATACAGATCGGGATTCCAGCAGGACTGCAGTCCATTATGTACTCCATGTCCAACATCATTATTCAGGCAAGCATCAACCAGTTTGGAACCGACACCATTGCGGCCTGGACGGCGTACAGCAAAATTGACGGTCTGTTCTGGATGATTATGGGTGCCTTTGGGATTGCTATTACTACCTTTACTGGGCAAAACTTCGGTGCCAAAAAGATCGACCGAGTGCGAAAAAGCGTGGTGGTTTGTCTGGGAATGGCGTTTGGCACTGCATTGGGATTAAGTGGAATTCTATTGCTTAGCGGACAATATATTTATGGATTGTTTACTCAGGATGCCGCTGTTTTAAAAATCGGAATGGATATTTTGCACACCCTAGTTCCCTTTTATTTTACCTATGTGTGCATTGAAATTTTTTCCGGTGCAGTCCGCGGAGCAGGGGATTCTCTGATTCCTACCATCATTACCTGTGTGGGAGTATGCGCTCTTCGGGTAATCTGGATTTTGGCCGTAGAGGCATTCCGTCCAACCTTGACCATGGTAATCATCAGCTATCCAATCAGCTGGTCACTGACTTCACTCTGCTTTGTAGGATATTATTTACAAGGCGGCTGGCTGCGGCGAAGAATGAAAGTCGCAGGATTCACCAAAGATACCATATCCTCCTAAATGCAAAAAGAAGATTAATAAAACAAAAACAATGGCAGGAAAATTCCTGCCATTGTTTTTCAGAAAAGATGCCCGGATAAATTCTTCCCGGCACCTTTTTATGGTTATTTTGCGTATTCCAGCATCCGTTTACGGTAATGCATATAATTTTCAAAGCTAACTTCTTCCGGTACCCCATGGTCGCAGGTAGGAATATATCCGCCACGATGTTTCATTACCGGCATAATCCGATCCAGCTCCCGGTCAATGGCATCTTTGGTAGAAGCCAAAATCCGCTTATCAATTCCGCCTGAAATCAATAAGTCCGGATATTCCTTCCCGGTTCGTACTACATCACATCCAGATGCTACTTCAAAAGGACTGAGGAAATCCATACCAATTCCTTCACGGTACAGATCAATAACATCGTCAGAGAAACCGTCTGTGTCCAGCTGGAAATACAGTTTTCTGTTCTTGTCAATCTGCCGTTTCTTTGCGTTGGTCAAAAGCTGCTGATAATATGGGAACAAGAACTCACGAATCATGTCTTTAGAAATCAAAGAACCATGGTTATAGCAAATGTCTTCCCCAAAGAAAATTTCATCCAGCGTTACATATTTTTGATGTTCTGCAATCACTGCATCTGCCAGCTCAAACCAGGTTTTCATGCATTCATGAATTAAATCCGGATCATCGTAAAGCAGATACATTAAGTCCAGCGGTCCCATCAAACTGCGCAGGTACATATATCCGCCTACAACCTGCTGACAGATTACCTGTCCTTCCCCGGCAGCTTTCTGAGCAGCTTCCATCTGAGCTTTCAGATTGACATAACGTTCCGGTGTTTTAGGATCCATCCGCCATTTACATTTTTCTTCCCAGGATTTCATGTCTTTGACTGGATGATCCACATATTCCGGCATAAATCCCTGGCGTCTGTTTTTAAAGTATTTTACAGCTCTTCCAGCGAAATCCTGTACAATTTCATAGTCTCCACTATCTTCCAGCTGTTTTTCTTCAAAGATTGGGCTGAATCCAGCTTCGCACCATCCCAGTCCTCCCAAGGAATGTTTGCCAGGCGGATCAAAGCCAAACAGTTTTGCCAGTTCTTCCTGGGTGACATCCTGTTTTAAATAGCCTTCATTTTTCCAGCGGTCCAGAGAATAGTAGCCAAACTCCTGCTGATAGATTCCGGCATCCTGTTTTAAGGAATAAAAATCCCTCATTTTCTTTGCACCAGGTGACATATCCTCATATGCCACCATGGAATGAATTCCATCTGATTTCATCATACTGTGTCCTCCTATTTATCCTTTAATTGATCCGATCATCATACCGGATGCAAAATATTTCTGTACAAAGGGATATACACAAATAATTGGAATAACCGCAACCATCATTGTCGCCAGCTGAATGGTAGTAGAGCTCACATCCGCCAATTTTGACAATTCCCCTACCCCGGTCTGCGCTGCCAGCCCTTCCAAGGATTCCTGTGCCTTAATCATTTTTACAAACAGGAAGGACAGGGTATTGAGTTTTTCATCTTTTACATACAACAGGTTATCCTGCCATGCATTCCAGTGGTTTACGGCTACAAACAATCCAACTGCTGCCATAACTGGTTTAGAAAGCGGAATTACCAGTTTAAAGAAAATGGTCCATTCCCCTGCACCGTCAATTTTTGCAGATTCAAACAAACTGTTTGGCAATCCCCGGAAGAATGATAAGAAGATGGTAGCGTAAAATGCGTTAAACATCCAGGTTACAATGTATACCCAGAAATTGTTGATCAGTCCCAGATTTTTAATTACCAAATAGGTTGGGATCATCCCACCGTTAAAGTACATGGAAACCAGCATGATTCCCATATAGAATTTCCGAAACTTCAGGTGTGGTTTACTTAAAGCATATGCAAATAACGGTGTTACAATCAACGTAGTGACGGTACCCAAAATGGTACGAACCACAGAAACAAAAAACGCTCTCCAAATCGCCGGATCGGTAAACACCTTTTCATAGTTTGCCAAGGTAAATTTTCTGGGCCAAAAGTAAATTCCGCCCATCTGTGCATCCTTTCCCTCATTGAAAGAGAGGACAACTGCATTCCAGAATGGAAACAGCATAGAAAAAGTAATGACAGCTAATAATATGTAAATTACAACATCAAATGCACCGAATTTCTGCCATAATTTTCGTTCGGTTTTCTGTTTCACAACAAGTTCCTCCTTTCCAATCAGAAAAAGCTTTCGTGGGTGGTAATCTTACTGAATGTATTGGCTAAAACAAGCAGAATTGCAGATACAACACTCTGCAGCAAACCGATTGCAGTTGCATAAGAGAACCGCGCCATGGTAATACCAACTTTCAGCACATAGGTATCCAAAATTTCAGAACGAGTCTGGTTGAGTACATTTCCCAAGTTGTAGCTGATATCAAAGTTGGAGCCGCCTTTGAGCAGATTTCCCACATTCAAAATCAGCATAATCATAATGGTCGGAAGAATTGCTGGAATGGTTACATGCCAAATCCGGCGGAACCGCCCTGCACCGTCAATAACCGCTGCTTCCATAACTTCCTGATCCACGTTGGACATTGCTGCCATATAAATAATAGAGGAATAACCAATATTTTTCCAGATATCCAAAACAACGGAAATGGTCCAGAATGCCTCTGGTTTTCCAAGGAAGAAATATGGTTCATCAATCAGACCCACACTGGTTAAAAATCCATTGATAAACCCGCTTTGAGGAGAAAGCCAGGAAGTAGCCATCAATGCTACAACAGACCAAGACAGGAAGTATGGAAAATAGCTGACTGTCTGCACGGTCTTTTTAAACCAAGGTGTGGTTACTTCGTTTAAAAGCAAAGCAAATATAATCGGAAGGGGCAGGATGACAAATCCTTTGATTAAAGAAAGCCCCAAAGTGTTGATCATAACGTCTACAATATTGGTATCTGTGAAAATTGCTTCAAAATGCTTGAGTCCAGCCCATGGACTGTCAAAAATCCCCAAGTTCAGTTTATAGTCTTTAAATGCAATCTGTAATCCAAACAGCGGAGCAATATTAAATAAGATAATACAGATCAAAGCCGGCAATACCATCAGCTGTAAATCTTTCTGCCTTACTAACTCCCGCCATCCGGAATGTTTTTTGGACTGTTTGGTCTTTCTCATAACGCGCCTCCTAACAAAACCTTTTTACAACAAAAGCTGCTCCGCTCTCAGATGAAAACGGAGCAGCCCAAATGAAGGATCATCCCAACATTATCTTGCCAGATTGTTTTCAATGCCTCTGTCAGTCCATTTATCCGCATTTGCCTGGAAATATTCACACAATTTGTCAATACCAGCTTTATCCAAATCGCTCATAAATTTTTCATAAGCTTCTTCAAAGGCTGCGTCGCTGCTGGCACTAACAACGCTTGCAACACCCTGTTTCCAGATATCCCAGATCTGTTCTTTGAGTACCAATTCATCTGTATTGGTCAAACCTACGGTCAAATCAGCAAACCGTTCATTCTGCTGATGAGGAGCCATAATTTCAAAGTCAGGCAGCATACATGGGTAATTCTGATAAGTATTATGAGCACCATATGCCAAAATAGAGTTGGAAGTCAGCCAAGAGAAGTTATAGTTGTAAACACCGTATTCTCTCTGAAGCACTTCGGTACCCTGTTTGTCTGCGTCAATCTTAGTCTGAGTGTCTTTTGGTCTTCCCTGATCATCTTTTTCCCAGGTGATTCCTTCTACACCGTACCGCTGCAACAGCTGTCCGTCCTGGCTCAGCATAAAGTCCAAATACTGGATGCAGCGATCTGGGTGTTCTGTGCTGGTAGTAATGAATACACCGCTGCTTCCTACACCATAATAGTCATCGTGAATCTTTAATTCCTCAGAAGATTTTCCTTCCGGCATTGGGAATTCAATGGTTTCGTAAGTAACGTCATAGGTATTTCCAATACCATCAATCAAGTTCCAATAATATCCAATAAAGCTTACCAAATTCTGTGCCTGATAAACGCCCTTGGTCTGATCCTGTTTATATGCAAACTGTTCAGAGTTAAACAGTCCTTCCTGATACAGATCGTTAGCCATCTTCAAGGCTTCTTTATAGTACGGCTGAGTCATTACCATCTCAAGCTGATCGCCGCTGAATTCAAAGTAAGAGTTGTTTGCTCCGTACATTCTAGCAAACAGATTAATCATATTGCTGTTGCTGGTTGGGTCGCTTGCTGCATCAGTCCAAACCCCATTGGTCACTTCCGGATGTTTTTCCATAATCTGTTTTACAACATCTACATACTGATCCCAGGAAGTAATTTCCGGACGACCGATTTCATCATAAAATTCTTTTTTAATGCTGACACTGATTGGTCCACGGCTATTTAAAATCTGTTCATCATACTGATCCGGGTCACCGTACCAGTCAACAACACAATAAAAGTTTCCGTCTTCTTCTTCATAAATCTTATCCATATCCTTAGGCAGTACATCCCAGAATTCTGGGTCATATTTGTCAGCCAGTTCATTCAAAGGAAGTGCAAAGCCCTGGTCAACCAACAGCGGACGAATTGGTCCATATGCATTGGTAATAATAAAGTCCGGCAGGTCTTCACCGGAAGCCAGCATGGTTGTCAGTTCTGTGTTGTCATCGGTAGCAGCACAGGTAACGTCGATGGTAACTCCTGTTTTCTTAGTAATTTCCTGAGAAGTAGGATCCATGCCCCATTCCCAGTTGGTAGGAGATTCTACCCCATTTTTAAAAGCAGTCAAGGTGATTGGCTCGGTGCTCTTTTCACCAGTTGCTGCGGAACCTGAAGAAGTTTCCTTATCATCTCCACTGCCGCCGCATCCTACTAAGGTACTGGACATTAATGCCATAGCCAGTAAAAATGTGATTACTTTTCTCATACAAAATTCCTCCTTTAAGATGGTTTAATATGTTACTGCTGTTAAAAATAATAAATTAATTTATGTTTCAATTTCTAATAATATGTTAAATCATAAACAAAATGCATAAAAATAAAGGAATAATAAATATTTTTTGTTTGTTTCTACGAATAGTATATTGCAAAATTTTTGTGTTTCATATATACTAAAATTAAAAATATATACAATTTTGTAATATCGTGTAAAAAATGTGGGGAATTTTTTATGGTAAATTATGACAATGTAACGGAATATTATTTTGACAATTTATCTATTGCGACCACCCAAATCCTATTTTGCGGCCATCAACCGTGCGTACCTAAACATGCCTATGGTCCTTTTGTGCGCACCTATTATCTCATGGTATATATTCATTCCGGAAAAGGAACCTTTAAAACACAAAATACCGTGTACCATTTGAAAAAAGGCTGTACCTTTTTCATCTTCCCGGGAGAGGTCACCTATTACCAAGCAGATGAAAATGATCCTTGGGAATACTCTTGGATTGCGTTTAACGGAGGGTTAGGGGGATATGACATGTCACAGTTTCTTCTGCGCGCCTCCATTACCGCTCAGCGTCCTGTACATATGGCATCTGATTCTACCCCTTTTGACCAGCTTTTCAATCAGCTTCTCACCTTTTGCCAGGATAAAAAACACTTTGTAGACATTAAAGTGATGTCTTTATTTTTAGACATTATGTACCAGTACATTGTTACAGAAAACGCTATGGAAAACCTTCACACCATTTCCACCCCCTTATCCAGTCATTTAGATCTTGCCATCGAATATATTAAATTTTATTATCACAAAAATATTTCCGTATCAGAGATTGCCGCTTATCTGGGAATCAGCCGAGAATACTTTTGCAATTTGTTTAAAAAGCAGTTTGGAACTTCTCCAGTAAAATTTATCAGCAGCTACCGGCTAAAAAATGCCGCTACACTTTTGGTCATGTCCAATCAATCTGTTGCAGAAATTGCCTATCGAGTAGGGTTTAACGATTACAATTATTTTTCCAACCGGTTTCACAGTCTGTATGGAATCAGTCCCAGTGAATATCGAAAAAAATTTAATAATGGAGAAGAAGTGCCTGACCCGTTTCATCAGGTATAATTCCCTGATAAACGAAAAGACCGTCCAATCAGGACGGTCTTTTTTTGCGAAATTAAATCACATTGCAATCAGGAAGAAACGAATTACAAAGAGTGCAGCAATAATCCAGGTCAGGATATTGGTTTCTTTGATTTTTCCAGAGAACAATTTAATGGTGCAGTAAGAAATCAAACCAAATGCGATACCGTTTGCAATAGAATAGGTCAAAGGCATCATGATAATGGTCAAGAATGCTGGAATACATTCGGACATATCATCAAAATCCAAATCTCTAATTCCTGCAATCATCATAGCACCTACTACAATCAAAGCAGGAGCAGTTGCTGCAGAAGGAATAATTCCGATAAACGGAGCCAGGAACAGAGACAGCAGGAACAGGATAGCGGTCACAACAGAGGTCAAGCCTGTACGTCCGCCTTCTGCAATACCAGAACCGGATTCTACAAAGGTTGTTACAGTAGAGGTACCAGTCATAGCACCTACAGTAGTTGCAATCGCATCACACATCAAAGCCTGTTTCATCCGAGGCATTTCACCTTTTTCATCCAACAGGTTTGCTCTTCTGGCAGTACCCAGCAAGGTACCGATGGTGTCAAACATATCTACCAAAGAGAAAGAAATTACCAAAATTACAACAGTTGCAATTGCCTGCAGAATATTTTTGCCTGCAAACAATTCGCCTAAACCACCAGCAAAAGAGAACAAGGATACATCCATAAAGTCCTGGAACTGTTCGCCAATGTTCGGCAGTTTTACACTCAAATTGGTAACACCCATAGGGATACCAATAATCGTAGTCGCAATGATACCAATCAGGATGCCGCCTCTTACTTTCAGTTTCAGCAGAGCACCAATAATAATCAAACCAATGACTGCCAGCAAAGCTGCCATTACTGCGCTGTGAGATTCTGGATCTGCAATTTTAGAGAAATCAGCCAAAGCAACAAAGGTTGAATCATTTGCAACAACCAGTCCAGCGTTTTTAAGGCCTACAAATGCCAAAAATACACCAATACCACCGGAAATAGCCACTTTGATATTGTGAGGAATTGCTTTCACAATTGCTTCCCGGAAGCCTAAAATGGTAATCAAAATAAACAGAATACCGGAAATGAATACAACACCCAAAGAAGCGCTGTAGCTCAGTCCCATGCCCAGCATCAAGGTATAAGCAAAAAATGCGTTCAGTCCCATACCAGGAGCCTGTGCAAAAGGAACTTTTGCCAGTACACCCATCAAAAGGGTACCTACAAATGCGGCGATACAGGTTGCGAAGAATACACCGTTAAATACCATCTGTGCTTCGGTCGGCTGTTCCATAATGTTCAGCGGATCAGACAGTACCTGCGGGTTTACCGCCAAAATGTACGCCATGGTGATGAAGGTTGTAATACCGGCTACAACTTCTGTACGAACTGTGGTGCCGTTTTCCTTCAGTTTGAAAAATTTTTCCAGCATATACGTTTTTCCTCCCATTGAAAAAATTAAACCGGCAGACAACTCCCAAAATCAGGAAAAGTAATACCGGTGTTTCTGTGGAAAAATCAGGATATGCACAGCCAAACAGTCTGGACAAAAATCATAACCCTGTTCCCATCCTATTTTTTGCTGTCTGTCCATATCCAAAACGAATGAAGCATCAATCTGCTACAGGAATAATACTACACCGTTCCCTTATTTTTTTCAATAGAAATTCATCTAAAAATGTCAATTTTGTAACTATAGTGTGTATTATTTGCAAAAGCACACTGTGATTTGTCAGTTTTTCTCACATAAATTCTATTTTTTTGAAACATTTCTCAGGCTTTTGGTGGATCAAAAACCATTCGGTGGGCATTTTTTGATGTGAGTATTTTATCATAAATATCATGAAACGCCGGTCGGGTACAATCATCTAACCAGGAAACCGGTTTTTTCAAAGGCAAAATCATAATCCGGTAAGGTACTCCCCACATGACATAATGATTTTCCCGGATTCCCTGAACAAATCCTGATCTTTCATAAAAACGAATTCGCCGATTGCGCAGATCTTTTTCCTGCTCATTTTCTCCGAATTCCGGTTTTTCCACCTCTGCATACAGCCCGTTCCAATCCTGAAAGATTTCTTTTAAGAGGGACAAAATTTCCTGTCCTGCACCGGTTCCCCGATATTCTGCAAACACTGCCAGCAAGCTGAGCAGCACCACTCGGTACTGGGTGCCAAACTGATAAAAGGCATACCCACATTCTTTTCCATTCCGGGAAAAGATCATTCCTTCCATGAGTCCCTGATTCATCATCTGTTCCATAAACTCTTGCTGAGGATATTCATTCACCGCAAAGTCCTGAGGAATTCTGGGATAAATTCGCTTTAAGTCTTCTATTTCTGCTTTTTTCCACTCCATTACCTGTCCTCTCCCTTCTGGGAAGGCAGAACACCTTCCCCTTGAAAACTGGGGATAAAACTTTCCATCGCAGTTTCTTCTTCCTGAATAAACCCATTTCGTACCCCAATGCTTACCGCATAACTCACCGCATCATCATAGTCCAGCGGATCCAATTTCTGTGACAACTGGGGATCCTCTTTGACATGGGGCAAAGGGGTATACTGATTCATTAAGCTCAAATAAACCTGATCTCCAAATCGCTCATGAATCATACGGATGACCTTTTTGGTATCTTCCACCAATCCCGGCAGCATCAAATGACGGACGATAACTCCCCGGAGCATTTTTCCAGAATCATCAAATACAGGGGTGCCCACTTGACGCACCATCTCCTCAATGGCATTCAGTGCATGTTCCGGATAATCTTTTACATGAGAATATCGCTGACCCCACGCAGGATCTCCATATTTAAAATCAGGAAGATAAATATCTACAATTCCTTCCAAAAGTTTTAAGGTTTCCCGGGTTTCGTATCCGCTGGTATTGTACACTACAGGAATACAAAGTCCCCTTTTTCGAGCCTGCTTTACTGCCAAAACAATCTGAGGAACATAGTGGGTAGGGGTAACCAGATTAATATTCCAGGCATTCTGCTCCTGCAGTTTCAAAAAAATTTCTGAAAGCCGGTCAACCGTAATCTCCACTCCTTGGTGCTGGGTGCTGATGGCATAATTCTGACAAAATACACATCCCAATGTGCAATGGGAAAAAAACACCGTTCCAGATCCAACATCCCCAGACAAACAAGGTTCCTCCCAAAAATGCAGCGCTGCTCTTCCTACACGAATTTCACTTGCTGCACCGCAAAAACCCAGTTCTCCCTTCATCCGGTTTACTCCGCAGCGCCGGGGACACAGCTGACAGGAAGTGAGATGTTCTTTTAAAAAGTCCTGTTCTTTTTGATTCATAAACCGCACATTCCTTTCCAATTAAGAAAAGGACTGCCGCAAAATGGGTGATGCAGCAGCCCTAAAATCAATTCTGTTTCCCGTATGTTATTCTCCCTGAGAAGACTGATATTCCTGTTCGCAGTAAACGCAGCGGTAAAGATGTTTTTCCTCATTGGACAGTTTAAAAATCTGGTCAATTTCTGTTTCAATAGAAGTAATACAGCGAGGATTTTTACATCGGATCACATTTTTTACTTCCTTGGGCAAAGTCAGATTTTTCTTTTCTACAATTTTTCCGTCCCGAATGATATTCACCGTAATATTATGGTCAATAAAGCCCAAAACATCCAAATCCAGGTCAATATCTCCTTCAATTTTAATAATATCTTTCCGTTCAAATTTGCTGCTTTTGGCATTGCGGATAATGGCTACACTGCAGTCCAGCTGATCCAGTCCCAGATACTGATAAATCTGCATACTGCCGCCTGCCTTAATATGGTCGATGACAACGCCTTCTTTTAAACTATCGATTACCATAATCTCTTCTCCTTTTCCCTATTAAGCCAATCCCAGCAGCATCATAATCAATGCCATTCTCACATAAACGCCATTCTGCGCCTGATCAAAATAAGCGGCTCTTGGATCATCATCCACCTCTGTTGCAATTTCATTTACTCTTGGAAGCGGATGCAGCACATACATATCTTTCGGTGCCAAAGCCATCTTTTCTCCGTCCAAAATATAGCTGTCTTTCAACCGAATGTAATCTTCTTCGTTGAAAAATCGCTCTCTTTGTACTCGGGTCATATACAGGATATCCAATGTTCCAATTACATCTTCCAACCGTTCTGCCTGTTCATAAGGGATATTGTTTTTATCCAAAACTTCTTCCAAAATGTAGGTAGGAAGTCTCAGTTCATTAGGAGAAATCAGCACAAAACGGATTCCCTTATACCGAGCCAGAGACTTAATCAAGCTGTGTACGGTCCGTCCAAATTTTAAGTCCCCGCACAGTCCAATGGTCAGATTTTCAATTCTGCCCTTTTTTGCCCGAATGGTCATCATATCTGTAAGAGTCTGTGTCGGATGCTGATGTCCGCCGTCCCCTGCATTGATCACTGGAATCCGGGAATACCGGGAAGCTACATAAGGTGCCCCTTCTTTTGGATGGCGCATAGCACAGATATCCGCATAACAGGAGACCATACGGATGGTATCCGCAACGCTTTCTCCTTTGGTTGCAGAACTGCTGTCAGCAGAATGAAAGCCCAGCACATTTCCCCCTAAATTCAGCATTGCAGCCTCAAAACTCAAGCGGGTACGGGTGCTCGGCTCATAAAATAAGGTGGCCAGTTTTTTCCCATGGCACACCTCGCTGTATTTTTGCCGGTCAGCAGCAATATCATCTGCCAAATCCAATAATTTTTTTGTTTCTTCCAAAGAAAGGTCCAATGGCTCGATTATATGTTTCATCTTGAAATCCTGCCTTTCGTTTATCCTGTAACATTTCTGTTATCCTCTATTATAAACAGGTACTTGTAAAAATGCAACCAATCCGGTAAAAACCTTTTGTTTTTCGTAGCACTTTCTATTTTTCCGGGTTTTCTTTTACCGACAGCCATTCAAAAAGACAAAATATGATAGAAACAGCATGCCGCAGAAAAAATTTCTGCGGCATGTTCATTCAACTCTTTATATTTATTTTTCAGCAGACAGTGTTTTTAACTTGGAACACTGATCGGAAATGTACGCCAGATTAAATTTATTTGGAATTCCGTCTACAGATACCTTATTTTTGGTCAGCTGATCGGTCAAAGCCTGAATCTGTTCTACTGTGAATCCCGCTTTTTGATAATCTTCCGCACTGTGGGTTTCAAACCACTGGTATAAATAAATATCTCCGTTATGGTATACCGCTTCATATCCTACAAAAGCTTTCATGACATCAGAAGGATTTTCAGAATACAACGCGTCAATCTGTGCATCGGTCAAATAGCAGTGATATTTTTCATACCGTTTTGCATTGGTATCCAGCTCAAACTGATAGCCATAAGGACGCTGGTCTGTTGCCTGATAAATCTTCACCAATTCTTCTTTTGGGATTTGGAAGGTGTGTACAAATCCCCACAGACTGCACTGGAGCAGATCTTCATTAGCAGTATAGTCTGCATTGAACCGATTGTAATAACGATATTTCCAAATTGGATTGCCGTTTACCATATTGCAGAACTGCTGGTTCCACTCATTTACCTTATCTACCCCAACATACTCCTGCAGTTCTTTTGGAATATCAAACAGGTTGTTTTGATAGATCAAATTGCTCTGTATGGTGGTGCGGTTTTGAGTAGAAACACTGCCGGCAACCTGTGTCCATGCCAAATCAGCATTTTCTGGAGTGACGCCAGGAGCAATTTTGGTAGCTACCCCTGCTTCAGGCACTGCCAAAGTTTGAGCATTTCCAGACTGGGTTTCCTGCTGAGAAGTAGTTCCAGAAGATTCTTCGGTTTGTTCTTTTGCAGGATCTTTCTGCTGCTGGGAAGAGGTGGTATCCCCTTTAGAATTGTCTTTATCTTTTCCCTGAGTCACTGGATCCACTGGTTTTTCTGCAGTTTCTACCTTATCGGACACAGTGTCGTCATTGTTGTGAGAAGAACTGGATTCTTTTTGAGACTCACTGCCAGATTCCGTCTTTTTCTCATCTGAAGTTTTCTTGCTGTCCGAAGAAAAAATAGATTTAAAGAAAGAAATAATTCCATTTTCTTTTTTGGATTCTTCCGCCGGCTGCTGTGCCTGACTATTTTCTGTCTTATGATTTTCTCCGGAGCTTTGTGTTCCCTGCTGCCCACTATCTGACAGTTGCCCTGAGTGGCTGTCTCCATTTTGAGAAGAATCTTTGCGGTCAGACGGTGTAGGCATAATAAATTCATCTCCCAGCAAAGGAGATGAATCCCCCGCATTTTGAGATGCCGGAGGCGGAGCAGAAATATTCATATTTGCTTCTTCCAAATAGAAATATCCTGCTGTCCCCATTCCCAATACCAAAACAAAACTTGCGGCTACAGCCGTAATCCGCCGAATTGGGATCACCTTTTTTGTCTTCTGTTCTAAAGCCGCTTTTTCCATACGAATTAAGGTTCGGTTATAAAAATCGTCGCTTACCGGGAGGTTGTTTACGGCTTTTTGATATGCCTCTTTCAATGCCTGGTCATCATCTAAATCAAACAATTCTTCCAGATGATCTTCACGCATCGCTCTCTCCTCCTTTCAAAGCCTCTTTTAATAACTTTCTTCCCCTTGCCAAAAGGGTACCAATGGTTGCGGCATTTTTATGGGTAATTTCCGCAATTTCCTTAATGGAATAATTCTCATAATAGTAAAGATGAATCACTGTACGGTATTTCACTGGAAGGCTTAAAACCGCGGACAGTAATTCTCCCTGCTCTTCAGGCATGCTCGTTGTCAAATTATCCTCCAGCGGAACTACCCGCCGTATTTGAGCCGCCCGCAAAAAATTTTTACAGCGGTTCATGGTAGTACGGATAATATAAGCCTTTTCGTGTTCCGAATTGTTGAACCTTACCTTGGATTCCACCAAACTGATAAACACGTCCTGGGCAATGTCTTCGGCGTCCGCCATATTTTTCACATACCCATAGGCTACACTGAGCACTGTCTTAGAATAGGTTTCCAGCAAAGACTGCATTTCCCCATTGGAGTCAATTGGGTTTTGCATCTGCCTTCATCCCCTCTCACATACAATACAATTAAGTGTCATAAAATTTTTCATTGCGGTCTCATTTTTTTAGAAAATCTACGTTTTGAATAAAATTTTATTGCTTTTTTGTTGTCATGTGATATATTCTAAACCGATTCCGCTGATCTGATCTATTATTCAAACTTTAACTAGTATATCACAGATCAACAAATAAGGGAATCCCTTTTTTAGGGATTCCCTTAAACTCAGTCTTCCATAACCCGTACCAGCACTGCTTTTTGTGCGTGAAGCCGGTTTTCTGCTTCTTCAAAAATTTCATCTGCATGAGCTTCCAAAACTTCTTCGGTGATTTCTTCTCCCCGATGAGCCGGCAGACAATGCAGCACCATGGCATCTGGGTGAGCCACAGACATCAGCTGCTGATTTACCTGATAAACTCCGGCAAATACTTTTTCCCGTTCTGCTTTTTCTTCTTCCTGTCCCATAGAAGCCCAAACGTCTGTCAAAACAACATCCGCATCTTTTGCAGCTTCCATAGGATCCTGAGTCATCTGGAACTGATCGCCGTATTCTTTTACAAATTCCAGAATCTGAGGATCTGGTTCATAGCCTTTCGGGCAGGCAACTGCAACCTTCATCCCCACCTTCAGTCCACCTACAATCAGGGAATTTGCCATATTGTTTCCGTCTCCGATGTAGCACATTTTCAGTCCTTCCAATGCGCCTTTCTTTTCCCGGATGGTCATCAAATCTGCCAGTACCTGACAGGGATGACAGAAGTCGGTGAGTCCGTTGATAATCGGGATAGAACCGTATTCTGCCAGGTCTTCCACTTCTTTCTGTTCAAAGGTACGAATCATGATTCCGTCCAAAAACCGGGACAATACCCGAGCGGTATCCTGTACTGGTTCGCCTCTGCCGATCTGCAGGTCACGGGAGCTTAAAAACAAAGCACTTCCGCCCAGCTGATACATCCCCACTTCAAAGGAAACACGAGTACGGGTAGAGGATTTCTGGAAAATCATTCCCAAAGTTTTTCCTTCCAGACGATGGTGTTTAATGCCATGTTTATTTTCATACTTGAGCTGGTCTGCCAGATTCAGCAGATCCATAATTTCCTCTTTGGACAGATCCAAAAGTTTCAATAAATGCTTCATTCCCGAATACTCCTTTTCTTATTTTTGTTCCAAGACCTGGATCAGAATCCCGATCCCTTCTTCCAGTTCTTCCTGTGTAATATTTAATGGCGGCAAAAGCCGTACCTTCGTTTTCGCAGTCAAAACCATCAAACCGTGTTTTAAACATTCTGCTGCCACTTCTTTGGCTGATTTTTCTGCCAGTTCCAAACCAATCATCATTCCAAGACCGGTGATGCTTTTTACTTCTGGTACACTGGACAATTTTCCACGGATCCACTCTGCTTTCCGGCATACTTCACTTAAGAAATCAGGATTGCTGATGGTATCTACACACACACCTGCTCCTGCACAGGCAACCGGATTTCCCCCGAAAGTGGTACCGTGGTCCCCATAGCCAAATACATCCTTGGTTTTCTCATTGCAAAGTACTGCACCAATAGGCAGGCCTCCCCCAAGACCTTTTGCCAAAGTGGTCAAATCCGGCTGGACATCAAAATATTCGCTGGCCAAAAACTTTCCGGTTCTTCCCACACCGGTCTGTACTTCATCTGCAATCAGAAGAATATCTTTTTCCCGGCAGTAATCTGCCAGTTCATGAACAAACGCCGGTGTCAGCGGCAAAACGCCGCCTTCTCCCTGCACATGTTCATACATCACTGCACAGACAGTATCATCCATCTGTTCTAATACGCTTTCCATAGAGTTTGCCTGCGCATAGCGGAATCCTTCTGTAAAAGGATAAAAGTAATTGTGGAACACATCCTGTCCTGTAGCAGCCAGGGTGGTTACGGTACGGCCATGGAAAGAGTTTACCAGAGTAATAATGGTATTTCTGCCCTCACCGTACCGGTCAAAGCTGTATTTTCTGGCAACTTTAATTGCGCCTTCATTGGCTTCTGCACCGGAATTTGCAAAAAACACCTTTGCATATCCGGTAATCTTTGTCAGCTTTTCTGCCAGCAAAGCATCCGGAGCCGTATAATAAAGGTTACTTACATGCTGAAGGTTGCATACCTGACGGCAGACAGCTCCTGCCCAGGCATCATTGGAAAATCCCAATGAATTAACCCCGATCCCGGAAGTAAAGTCAATATATTTTTTTCCGTCTTCGTCCCAGCAGGTACTGCCTTTCCCATGGGAAAGCACTGCGTCAAACCGAGCATAGGTACCTACAATATAACTTTGATCCAAATCTTTGATATGGCTCATTGATCATCCGTCCTTCCCTTGTTATTAATAAAACATGGTGCCGATCCCCTCATCGGACAGCAGTTCAATCAAAATAGAATGTGGAATTCTTCCGTCCAAAATAATCGCTTTTCCCACACTTCTGCGGATTGCCTCTACGCAGCATTCGATTTTCGGAATCATACCCCCAGAAATAATTCCCTGATGAATCAAGTTTGGAACTTCGCTGACATTCACTTCAGAAATCAGTGTGGATTCATCATCTTTATCCCGCAAAAGTCCCCGGATATCCGTCATCAAAATCAAGTTGCTGGCATTTAACGCGGCCGCAATTTTCGCAGCTGCAGTATCCGCATTAATATTATAAATCTTCCCGTCCTCATCGGTGGCAACTGTAGAAATTACCGGAATATACCCTTTATCCAAAGCGTCCAGAATCGGGGAGGTATCCACCCCTTCAATTTCCCCAACAAAACCTAAATCCACATCACTCTGTAATTTATGACACTGGAACATGCCTCCGTCCGTTCCGCACATTCCAATGGCACGGCCGCCGTGCTTCTGCAAAAGGGATACCAGGCTTTTATTCACCTTGCCTGCCAAAACCATCTGAACAATTTCTGCGGTTTCTTCATCTGTATACCGCAGACCATTGACAAATTTGCTTTCTTTTCCAACCCGTTTGAGCATATCGTTGATTTCTGGTCCACCCCCATGAACCAGCACAACTTTTACCCCAATCAGGGACAGCAGTACAACGTCGCTCATAACAGCCTGTTTTAACTCATCACTTGTCATGGCATTTCCCCCATATTTTACCACGACAATTTTTCCGTTATATTTTTGAATATACGGAAGAGCGCTTACCAATATCTGCGCCCGTACCGCATCTGAAATCTGTTTCATTTTCCGTCTCTCCAATCCTCAAAACCGCTTTAACTGATCAGGTGCGGTAATCCCCGTTAATTTTTACATAATCATAGGTCAGGTCACAGCCCCAAGCCACTGCCTTGGCTTCTCCGTCGCCCAAATTGACAATGATCTTGATTTCGTCTTCTGCCAGAATTTTTGCAGCTTCTTCTTCGCTGAAGTCCACTCCTGCGCCTTCTTCGCAAACTTTGATGCATCCAGCATTAGAAGACAGCAGCACCTCTACCTGTGTAATATCCAGCTCAGCTTCACTGTAGCCGATGGCGCACAAAATTCTTCCCCAGTTGGCGTCTTCCCCAAACATCGCACATTTAAACAGGGTAGAAGTAATAACTCCTTTGGCAATGATCTTGGCGTTTTTCACATCTACTGCACCGTTAACCACACATTCCAACAGTTTCGTAGCCCCTTCACCGTCAGCGGCAATTTCCCGTGACAGATTCATCAAAGCAATATACAAAGCATCTTCAAATACCAAAAATTCAGAAGAAGTTTCGTCACAGATCATGGAATTTCCAGCCAGTCCGGAAGCCATAATAGAACAGGTATCATTGGTAGAAGTATCTCCGTCTACAGACACCATATTAAAAGTATCATCCACCACTCGTTTCAGCGCCTTTTGCAGCAAAGCCGGTTCAATGGCAACATCGGTGGTCAAAAAGCAGAGCATGGTAGCCATGTTGGGATGGATCATACCGCTTCCCTTTGCCATTCCCCCAATGGTACATTCGGTATTCCCAATGCGAAACCGTACAGCCAGTTCTTTTTTTACAGTATCGGTGGTCATAATGGCTTCTGCTGCATCGCTTCCGCCTTGGTCAGAAAGAGCTTTTGCCAATTCTTCCACATGGTCTGCAATCGGCTCGATGGGAAGCACCTGACCAATAACCCCGGTGGAAGCTACAATCACCTGAGACGGATCCAAATTCAGCACATTTCCTGCCAGCTGGCACATTTTCCATGCTTTTTCTTCCCCGTCTGCATTACAAGTATTGGCGTTGCCGCTGTTTACAATAATTGCCTGAGCCATTCCGTCTTTTAAGTTTTCCCGAGTTACTAAAATCGGCGCACCTTTTACTTTATTCTGTGTATACATGGCAGCCGCAGCACAGGGAACGGTACTGTAAACCATAGCCAGATCTTTTTTTGATTTATTTTTACGGATTCCGCAGTGAACCCCCGCAGCCTGAAATCCTTTGGGAGCACAAACTCCGCCGTCTACAAATTCAAAGCCTTCAAACTCAATTAAATTCATACTGTTCTTCCTTCCTCTATGTAAAAGCCCTGAAATTCCTGTTTCGCTTCTTTTAAAACGCCGGAGGAATCATATTCAGTCCTGTGTCTTCTTTCAGTCCAAACAAAAGATTCATGTTCTGGATTGCCTGCCCAGCTGCACCCTTTACCATATTGTCAATGGTGGATACAATGATAAGCCGTCCAGTACGTTCATCTGGATGCAGAGAAATATCACAATAATTAGAAAATTTTACATTCTTTAAATTGGCAGCTGTTCCTTTTGGCAGGATCCGTACAAATTTTTCGTTTTTATAGAAGTTTTCATACAGATACCATACAGCGTTTTCCTGCATTTGTCCTTTGAGATTGACATAAATGGTGGATACAATCCCACGGTTCAGCGGAAGCAAATGAGGAACAAAGGTTACCTTAACTGGTGTGTTGGCAAGCTGGGAAACTGTCTGCTCAATTTCTGGAGTATGCCGGTGGCAGGCAACTTTATAAGGAGAAAATGCCTCGTTGCAGTCAGGATAATGACTGGTCTGAGAAAGTCCTCTGCCCGCTCCGGTAACACCGGATTTAGAGTCGATAATAATGCTGTTCACATCTGCCAGGCCGCTGGTAACAATAGGCGCTAACCCCAGCGCAATGCTGGTGGGATAACAGCCTGGATTCCCGATAATGGAAATATCCGGAGTAATCCGTTCCCGATGCAGTTCTGGAATACAATAGCAGGATTTTTGATGCAGTTCTTTTTCTTTATAACTGAGTCCATACCACTGATGATAATCTTCTTCCTGATCCAGGCGGAAATCCGCTCCCAAGTCAATCATCTTTTTGCCCTGCGCTACCACTTTTTTGCCCAGTGCTTCACAAAGGCCGTGAGGCAGAGAAGCAAAGATCACATCACTTTTTTCAATGACATGATCTTCATCTGTCAAAACATCATCGCAGATATGTGCTAAATTGGGATAAACTTCACTGATTGGTTTTCCTTCAAAACTCACAGAACTGATTGCTGCCAGTTCTGCCTGAGGATGCGTCAGCAACAGACGAATCAGCTCTACCCCTGCATAACCGGTAGCACCAATAATTCCTACTTTAATGGGATTCATAAACCTTCCTCCTTACCGGACTGTCACGCAAACTGTTCTAAAGTTTTCCGTGCAGTTTCAATCTGTTGTTTTACCATCTGTGGAGCCGGTCCTCCCAGTACATTTCTTCCTTTTACACAGGTATCCAAGCTGATTGCCTCAAATACATCTTTTGCAAACAGCTCATGTGCCTGCTGATATTCTTCCAAAGACAATGTTTCCAGAGTCTTGTTGTGATCAATACAATATGCTACCAATCCGCCAGTCACTTTATAAGCATCCCGGAATGGCAAACCTTTTTTCACCAGGTAATCGGCACAGTCAGTGGCATTGATAAATCCTTTTGCCGCAGCATGACGCATGTTGTCTTTCAGGACTCTCATGGTCTTTAACATAGGAATAAAGGTGCCGATACACAGTTTCGCTGTTTCCACAGAATCAAAAATGGCTTCTTTGTCTTCCTGCATATCTTTGTTGTATGCCAGAGGAAGCCCTTTCATCATGGTGAGCAAAGTAGTCAGATTGCCAATGGTTCTGCCAGCTTTTCCACGAACCAGTTCCGCAATATCCGGATTTTTTTTCTGAGGCATAATGCTGGAACCAGTAGCATAAGCATCATCCAGTTCAATAAATTTAAACTCCCAGGAACACCACAGAATAATTTCTTCAGAAAAACGGGACAGGTGCATCATCAAAGTAGCAAGATCCGCCGCCAGTTCAATACAGAAATCCCGGTCAGAAACCCCGTCCAGACTGTTCTGGGTAGGAGCTGTGAATCCCAGAAGATCAGATACCAGCACCCGGTCAATGGGATAGGTTGTAGAAGCCAAAGCACCGCTTCCCAAAGGCATGATGTTCATCCGTTTATAAGCGTCCTGCAAACGGTCAATATCCCGAATCAGCATCTGGGTATATGCCATCAGGTGATGAGCAAAGGTAATCGGCTGAGCACGCTGTAAATGGGTGTATCCCGGCATTACCGTTTCGGTATGCTGTTCAGCCAGATCACAGATGGTTTCAGCCAGTTCTTTTGTCATCCCCATCACAATCTTGGTCTGTTCCTTCAAATACATCCGCACATCCAGTGCCACCTGGTCGTTCCGGCTTCTGGCGGTATGCAGCCGTTTTCCAGCGGCACCCAATCTTTCGGTCAGCTCTGCTTCAATAAACATATGGATATCTTCTGCATTGGGATCAAAGGAAAGTGCTCCGGACTGAAGATCTGCCAAAATTCCTTTTAACCCTTCTATAATCAGCTGGGATTCTTCCAGCGGAATAATTCCCTGTTTTCCCAACATGGTCGCATGAGCGATGCTGCCTTGAATGTCCTGTTCGTACATGACATGGTCAAAAGAAATGGAACTGTTAAAATCGTTTACCTTTTCATCTACTTCTTTTTTAAACCGTCCGGCCCACATTTTTGCCATAAGGTGTTCCTCCTTGTAGTTCTTATTCACATTGCCAAAAACAGACAGGGAACAGTGCAAACACTGTTCCCTGCAAAGCGCAAGGCTGTTCCCCTGCATTTCTATTACTGATTCTGATTCCGTTTTGCGTCCAGTTTTGCTTTTACCTGAATCGGCAGGCCGAACAGGTTAATAAATCCAGCGGAATCTGCCTGATTGTAAACATTGTCTTCATCAAAAGTAGCTACTTCTTCACTGTACAGAGTGTATGGAGAAGTTACACCAGCATTGATGATGTTGCCTTTGTACAGTTTCAGTTTTACTTCACCGGTTACGGTTTCCTGAGTTTTATCTACAAATGCAGACATTGCTTCCCGCAGAGGAGTGTACCACTGACCGTTGTAAACCAGATCTGCAAATTCCAAAGCCAATTTCTGTTTGTAGTGCTGAGTCATTTTGTCCAGGCAGATGGTTTCCAGTACTTCATGTGCATGATACAGAATGGTTCCGCCAGGAGTTTCATATACACCACGGGATTTCATACCAACCAGACGGTTTTCTACAATATCCAACAGACCAATGCCGTTTTCGCCGCCCAATTTGTTCAGTGCTTTTACCAGAGAAACGCCGTCCATTTTTTCGCCGTTGAGTGCAACCGGAATTCCTTTTTCAAAGCTCAGGGTAATGTAGGTTGGCTGATCTGGAGCCATTTCTGGAGAAACGCCCATTTCCAGGAAACCTGGTTTATTGTACTGTGGTTCGTTTGCAGGATCTTCCAGATCCAAACCTTCATGGGACAGATGCCACATGTTCATATCTTTAGAATAGTTGGTTTCACGAGTGATTTTAATCGGAACCTGATGTGCTTCTGCATATTCAATTTCCTGTTCACGAGATTTAATATCCCAGATCCGCCATGGAGCGATGATTGGCATATCAGGAGCAAATGCTTTGATGGTCAGTTCAAAACGAACCTGGTCATTTCCTTTCCCAGTACAGCCATGGCAAATTGCATCAGCGCCTTCTTTTTTCGCAATTTCTACAATCCGTTTTGCGATTGGAGGTCTTGCAAAAGAAGTACCCAGCAGATAGTTTTCATATTTTGCGCCAGCTTTTACAGTTGGGAATACGAAATCATTGATGAATTCTTCCTGAATATCTTCGATGTACAACTTGGAAGCACCGGTTTTCAGAGCACGTTCTTCCAGTCCATCCAGTTCTGCATCCTGTCCTACGTTACCTGCAACGCAGATTACTTCGCAGCCATAGTTTTCTTTCAGCCACGGAATGATAATGGAAGTATCCAAACCTCCGGAATAAGCTAATACGACTTTATTGTACTTCTGTGCCATAATAAGTTCCTCCAAAAATTTTATTCTAAAAAACGTTTGTCTTTTTTGACTTGGTTTCTTGTTGCTACAATGTATATTATACACCTTTATTTGTATAAATCAAGAGTTTTTTGCATATTTATTCATTTTCATCTTTTGTGATATTTTTTCTATACACTCACTTTTCTTTTTGTTAATTATATCTATATTCTATGTGAAAACGCAGGTGATACCCTAAGATTCATTGGCATTTTCCCTCTTTCAGACATAAAAACACCATTGCCAAGCGCTGTATAATCGCAAATAATTATGCAGAATATTTGAGGCTTTGCAGATGACAATCATCATAAATACTGATATAATAGAATAAACTAAAACCATAAGGAGGAGCTTTCCATGAAACTGCATGAAATCCAACTGAGTGATTTATCTTTTAACCCTTTTGACGAAATCGGAAAAGGATGGTATCTGGTTACTGCCGGAACCCCTGACCACTACAACACCATGACAGCCAGCTGGGGAACCATGGGAATTTTCTGGGGAAAACCAGTAGTAAACTCTTTTATCCGTCCCCAGCGCTATACCCATGAATTCATTGAAAACAATGAATTCTTCACCCTGAGCTTTTTCGAAGAAACCTACCGTGACGCCTTAAAATACTGCGGTGCTCATTCCGGACGGGACGTAAACAAAGCCAAAGAATGCGGCCTTACCCCTGTTGCCTTAGATGGAACCACCGGGTTTGAAGAGGCAAAACTGGTATTGGTATGCAAAAAAATGTACCGTTACACCATTTCTCCGGAAGAAATGATCGATGTACCGGCCATTGAAAAATGGTATCCGGAAAAAGATTACCACGACTGTTATTTTGCAGAAATTGTAAAAGTATACGCAAAATCATAAGCAGCGTGTGAGTCATTTCCATTGTTATCTGAACAATATGACACAAGCTACCATCTGTGGTGGAGCAAAGACGCCACGCTCGCCAGGGGGTCACACCCCTGGATCCGAAGAAGCTGCGCTCATACTCTATTGGTTAGGTGGTAAAAATCATGATTTTTGTTTTACTGACAAAAAATGAAGCCACCGGGCAATGCCCGGTGGCTTCATTTTTTATTACAAGAAAATCTCTCACTTATTTGCGGCGAATCAATTCCCGGATTCCCCAAATCAGCTGGTTTACCAAAAAGGCACCTACTGCGGACAGAACCACAATGCCCAGCTGCGCACCAGTCATCGGAGTTACCTGGAAAATTCCCTGGATTGGAGGTACCAGCAATGCAGCTGCCAGCAATACCACATCCAGTACAACTGCACCGTTTAAGTAACGGTTATTAAACATCATTTTGCGGAACAATACCGGTTTTCTCGCTTTACTGGTAAAGCTGTGCAAAATTCGTCCCAAACACAGGGTAGCAAACGCCATGGTGCTTGCCAGTCCTGCACCGCCAGCCTGGTTGCCCAGCCAGAAAGCGGTCATTACTCCAGCACAGATCACCAAGCCCTGAATCAAGACTTCCGCAATAAATTCTTTGGTCAAAATGGATTCATGAATATCACGAGGTTTTTCCTTCATCACTTCACTGGTGTGAGGTTCCAGACCTAACGCAATCGCAGGAAGACCGTCAGTCAGAAGGTTGATAAACAAAAGGTGTACTGCGGCAAACGGTACCGGCAAAGCCAGCAGAGAAGAGAACAGCACTGCCAAAATCGCCGCCATATTCCCTGACAGCAGGAAACGAATTGCCTTTTTAATATTGGCATAAACATTTCGTCCGTTTTCAATTGCCTTAACAATAGTAGCAAAGTTATCGTCGGTCAGTACCATAGAAGCCGCATCTTTGGCAACTTCAGAACCGGTAATTCCCATAGCTACCCCTACATCTGCCTGTTTGAGCGCAGGAGCATCGTTGACACCGTCCCCGGTCATGGATACAATAAATCCTTTTTGCTGCCATGCTCTTACAATCCGGATTTTGTGTTCCGGAGACACTCGAGCATAAACTGCCACCTGATCCACATAGTCTTTCAGTTCTTCATCAGACATGGCGTCAATTTCCATTCCGTCAACTGCTTTCATGCCGTCCTGAAGAATACCGATCTGACGGGCAATTGCTGCCGCTGTTACTTTGTGGTCACCGGTAATCATCACCGGACGGATTCCGGCGCCGATACATTCTGCAACTGCCTGTTTGGATTCTTCCCTTGGCGGGTCCATCATAGCAATCAGACCAACAAAGGTCATATGGGTTTCATCTTCTATTGTGATCGGCTGATTTTCTTCCAGCTCCCGTTCACAGAATGCCAGCACCCGCAGACCATTTTCAGAGAACTGCTGGTTTACTGCGGCAATCTGTTCCCGATCTTCTTCTGTAATCGGACGAACTCCGCTTTCAGAACGGATACAGTCCGCACGGCTGAGCAGTACATCCACGGCACCTTTGGTCATCATCCGGTATGTTCCGTCAATGCAGTGCACGGTGGACATCAGTTTTCGGTCAGAATCAAAAGGAACTTCGGATAGTCTCGGATACTGTTCCCGCAGAACCAATTCATCCTCTGCTCCATGACGGTCGGTAAAATCTACCATTGCCACTTCTGTTGGGTCCCCGATCGGCTGACCATCTTTGTTAGAAGCGTCGTTGCAAAGTACCCCCATTAAAAGCAGTCGGTGATCCATAGGGCGTTCCCAGTTGGTATCCGGATCTTCCACCACTTTGCCGTCTACGTAATATTTTTTCACAGTCATTTTGTTTTGGGTTAAGGTCCCGGTTTTATCAGAACAGATAATAGAAACGCTGCCTAACCCCTCTACTGCCTGCAGTTTTCGGATAATGGCATTCTCTCTTGCCATTTTCTGAGTACCGAAAGAAAGCACAATGGTAACAATGGAGCTAAGTGCTTCCGGAATCGCTGCAACTGCCAGCGCTACCGCAAACAAAAAGGCGTTCATAATCGGTTCGCCCCGGTAAATACTTACCGCAAACAAAATTGCGCAGAGCACCAAAATTGCAATAGAAAGTTTTTTCCCAAAGTTATCCAGATTCACCTGCAGCGGTGTTTTCTTTTCTTTGGTATTTTTGAGAAGCTGTGCCACATGCCCTAACTCGGTATCCATCCCAATACCGGTTACTACAAAGGATGCACGTCCATAGGTTACAAAAGAACCGGAATACACCATGTTTTTCCGGTCTCCCAAGGGAACATCTCCTTCTGGCAGAACCTGGTCGGTTTTTTCGATGCTCAAAGATTCCCCGGTCAAGGAACTTTCGTTGACTTTCAGGCTGTAGTTTTCCAAAATTCTTCCGTCAGCACAGATATAGTCTCCTGCTTCCAGCAAAACTACGTCCCCCAATGTCACTTCTTCAGAAGGAATCACTTTGGTTTCTCCGTCACGCAGCACCTTTGCCTGAGGTGCAGACATCGCCTTTAAGCTATCCAAAGACTGTTCTGCTTTCAAATGCTGTATGGTGCCCAAAATCGCATTGACGGTAATAATGGCCAAAATAACTACTGCGCCCTCTACGTCTCCCAAGAACATGGACACAATCGCAGCAATAATCAAAATGATGACCAGAAAATCCGCAAACTGTTCCAAAAATACCTGGAACGCACTCTTTTTGTTTCCTTCCTGGATTTGGTTTTTTCCATATTGGTTTTGCCGTTTTTCTGCTTCTTTTGAAGTCAGTCCTTCGGCAGTAACGGACAGCTGTTCAAACACCTCTTGTTTTGTCTGGCTGTACACAGGTTTCATACACACTTCACCTTTCCTCAAAATCATCCATACAAAAATTATTCTGCTCCAAAAATCACGATTCCACTCATGCTGATTGACATTTCAGCAAAATTAGGAAGAAAAACCAGATGAAAAAACAAAAAGACTTTTCATATTACCGTACTTTACATAAAAATACAGTAATATGAAAAGTCTTGTCACCAATTCAAACCGGCTGCAACACCAGGCACTTTACGCCGCGTTGTTGATGCTGCAAAAAAGTAAATACTTTCGACTACTCCCTTTTCAGAACCACGATTTCTATGTTTCATAGGATACCATAAACACAGGAAAAAGGTGTGAACAAAATGTAACGAATTAATTCCTTTTTTCCTCTTTGTTTTTCTGGCTGATCTTTTTCCATTTGGCTCTTGCAGTTCTGTTCATTTTCGGATATAATTAACTTTAACGAAATATTACGTTAAAGCTTTTGAGCTGATACGATTTTTGGAGGATACGTTCATGACTTTTCAACTGCTGATGAGCGCCATGTTAAAAGGCTCTCTTACTGTAATCGAACTGTTTTTTCTGGTTCTGATTTTTGCCATTCCCCTGGGTATGATGATTACCTTTCTGGTAAAGTGCCGGTTTAAACCGATTAAATATTTATTTGAGGCTTACATCTATATTTTCCGGGGTACCCCTTTGCTGTTACAGCTGTTTATTGTCTGGACTGGGCTTCCCATGATCCCCGGCATTGGACAATATTTGGTATTTGAAAGCCGATTTGCGGCTGCCTGTGTTACCTTTATTTTAAACTATGCCGCTTACTTTGCAGAAATTTTTCGCGGCGGGTTGCTGGCAGTGGACAAAGGACAGTATGAAGCAGCCCGCGTACTGGGCTTTAACCGGGTACAAACCTTTTTCCACATTATTTTCCCACAGATGTTCCGGGTTTGCCTGCCTTCTTTAACCAACGAAACCATTACACTGGTAAAAGACACCTCTCTAGCTCATGTTCTGGGGGTAACCGAACTGCTGTACCGTACCCAGAATCTGGTGAATACTTATGCACAGCCGCTGCCTACCTACCTTTCCTGTATCATCATCTATTTGATTATGACCACAGTAGTTACTTTTGTAATGAAAAAACTGGAACAGAAATACAGTTTCCAATAATCTTATCATGATAGAGAATAAGGCAGGGATAGAATAATGAGTATGATTCAATTTGAAAATATTAAAAAATCATTTGATTCTTTAGAAGTACTGAAAGGGGTATCCCTTGAAGTCAATCAAGGAGACGTGGTAGCTGTCATCGGTTCTTCCGGTTCCGGAAAATCCACCATGCTGCGCTGTCTCATTGACTTGGAAAAGGTCAATTCCGGATCCATTAAAATTCAGGGGAAATCATTGGTAAATGATGGAGTTTATGCAAAACCGCAGGAAATTAAAGAACTGCTGTCCACCATGGGAATGGTGTTTCAGCACTTTAACCTGTTCCCGCATCTGACCGTTCGCCAGAATCTGGAACTGGCACCCAAAGTGGTGAAAAAACAAGATCGAGAAACCATCAAAAAGAATGCAGAAAAATATCTGGCAAAGGTAGGCTTAACCGACAAAGCCGATGTGCTTCCTGCTGCGCTGAGCGGCGGACAAAAACAGCGTGTAGCCATTGCCCGGGCACTGATGATGGAACCGGATATCCTTTTGTTTGACGAACCCACCTCTGCACTGGACCCGGAACTCACCGGAGAAGTACTGGAAACTATCCGCCAGCTGGCAGAGGACCACATGACCATGATTGTAGTTACCCATGAAATGGGCTTTGCCCATGACGTAGCCAACAAGGTGGTATTCATGGACGGCGGTGTTATTCTGGAATCCGGTACACCGGAAGAAATCTTTGAACACCCTACTCAGGAGCGAACCAAGGCATTTTTGAAAAAATCTTTAAAATAAGCAGACGGAATACGAACGTAGTGTCTGTGCCCCACCCAGGTGGCCGGCGAAGCGCCGGATCAAACCGCCTATGGCGCGTACTTTGTCAATAAAGCGGGAATATCAAATAATTTCCTCTCAGCTGACACAGTACGAGCGTAGCCTCTTCGGGTCCAGGGGTGTGAACCCCTGGCGAGCGAAGTGTCTTTGTCCCACCCAGGTGGCCGGCGAAGCGCCGGATCAAACCCGCCTATGGCGCGTACTTTGTCAATAAAGTGGGAATATCAAATAATTTCCTCTCAGCTGACAAATTACAAGCGTAGCCTCTTCGGATCCAGGGGGGTGAACCCCTGGTGGGGCAATTTTTTCTACTATACTTTATGGACAAGCTAAAACCTCCCAACTGCGTAAATCCGCAGTTGGGAGGTTTTATTGTGTGTTTGATTATAATGCTTTGGTATCAATTTCTTCCCGGAACATGGAGATCACATCTTCCAGTTTCATTGCACCCATATCGCCTGTCTTGCGGGAACGAACAGAAACTACATTGTTTTCAATATCTTTATCCCCAATAACCAGCATATATGGAACTTTGTCCAGCTGTGCTTCACGGATCTTGTAACCGATTTTTTCACTTCTGTCATCCACTTCTACACGGCGGATTCCAGCAGCTTCCAGCTGTTTCTTCACTTCATAGATATAGTCCAGATGACGGTCTGCGATCGGCAGCAGTTTTACCTGAGTTGGAGCAAGCCACATTGGGAACGCACCAGCGTATTTTTCAATGAGCAGCGCCAAAGTACGTTCATAGCATCCAATAGAAGTACGGTGGATAATGTAAGGATGTTTCTGAGTACCGTCTGCATCAGTGTATTCCATGCCGAATTTTTCTGCCAGCATCTGGTCGATCTGAATGGTAATCAGTGTATCTTCCTTACCATGTACGTTTTTAATCTGAATATCCAGTTTCGGACCATAGAAGGCTGCTTCACCCACACCTACTTTGTATGGGATTTCCAGATGGTTCAGGATTCGTTCCATGATACCCTGAGCTTCGTCCCACTGTTCTTCGGTACCGATATATTTTTCACGGTCATTTGGATCCCACTGGGAGAAACGGTAGGAAATATCTTCATACAGGCCCAAAGTCTTCAGCATGAAGATTACCAGTTCCAGACAGGACTTGAATTCCTGTTCTAGCTGTGCCGGAGTACACATCAAATGTCCTTCAGAAATTGTAAACTGACGAACGCGGATCAAGCCGTGCATTTCTCCGGATGCCTCGTTACGGAACAAAGTAGAAGTTTCGTTGTAGCGCAGAGGCAGGTCGCGGTAAGAACGTTTTTTGTTCAGATAAGCCTGATACTGGAACGGGCAGGTCATCGGACGCAGAGCAAATACTTCGTCGTCTTTTTCCGGATCGCCCAATACAAACATGCCGTCCTGATAATGATCCCAGTGACCGGAAATTTTATACAGGTCGCTTTTTGCCATATATGGAGTTTTGGTCAGCAGCCAGCCGCGCTTTTCTTCTTCATCTTCTACAAAGCGCTGTAAAAGCTGAATGACTCTGGCACCTTTTGGCAGCAGAATCGGCAAACCCTGTCCAATGACATCAGAAGTGGTGAAGAATCCCAGTTCACGGCCCAGTTTGTTGTGGTCACGTTTTTTCGCTTCTTCTACCCGTGCCAAATGTTCTTCCAGCATGGAAGCCTTCGGGAATGCAGTTCCGTAAACACGACACAGCTGATTTTTAGAAGCGTCTCCTCTCCAGTAAGCACCGGTGCAGGCAGTCAGTTTGATTGCTTTAATCGGAGCCACGCTCATCAGGTGAGGACCAGCACACAGGTCTACAAAATCACCCTGTTTATAAAAGCTGATCGGTTCCCCTTTGGCAGTGTGTTCTTCTGCCAATTCTACTTTGTAAGGTGCGTTCATTTCTTCCAGCATTTTTACTGCTTCTGCCGGTTCCAATTCAAATTTTTCCAGTTCCAGACCAGATTTTACAATTGCTTTCATTTCAGCCTGAATGGCTTCCAGATCTTCTGGAGAAAATGCTTTTGCCACATCAAAATCATAGTAGAAACCATTGTCAATCGCAGGACCAATTGCCAGTTTTGCATCTGGATACAGGCGTTTTACTGCCTGAGCCAGTACGTGAGATGCGGTATGCCAGAATACTTTTTTGCCTTCTTCATCATCAAAGGTCAAGATTTCCAGCTGACAGTCCTGGGTCAAAGGGGTGCGCAGATCGCACACATTGCCGTCTATCCGACAAGCGCAGGCGGATTTATAAAGACCTGCTCCCAAATCTTTTGCAACTTCTGCAGCGGTTGTATTGTTTTCATATTCTTTTACAACGCCGCCTTTTAATGTAACATGGATCATTTTTATCGTCTCCTTCTTTTCAAGTACACGATACGGCTATGCCGACCGCTGTATTTTTATGGAAGCAGTTTCACGCTCCCCAGCCGGTTGGAACGATGCATCAAAATCATAATCAAAGCTCCATGGGAAACCCCAAGTGCACCGCTCAAAAACAGCTGTGTTACGGTAAACTGCGCAAATGCAAAATCAGAAATAAATTTTGCCAAAATCAACAGGGTGAACAGAAAAAAGAAGATGTAATACCTTCCCAAAAACTTTTCCCGCCGGGAATCATCTTCCCATTGGTTTTCGTCAAACAGACGGTGAAATCCAAACCAAAGCACTTTGCAGACACCGCCGGACACAAAGCTTAAAAGACATCCGACAAAGGTAGCTGCCCCACAGATAGCCATCGTCCCCAGCCACAACAATCCCCGAAAAATCCAGGAATTATTATCTGTCACCAAAAGAGTACATAAAAGCAAAACCGCCCCGCATACTGCCGAAGAAATCACAATTTTTCCGGATAATCTCATATGCATATTCCTTTCCTGAAATCCATATATGGATCTGCTAGAAGTATTCCCGCAGTACAACAAAAAAAGCATTTCATCCCTCATAAAGGGATGAAATGCTTCTGCATTCCACGGTTCCACCCAAATTACTGCACTTTCCCCATTGATAGAAAAAGTACAATCACTTTGCAGGCTGGATAACGGCAGCCTTGTTTGCCGTTGCGGTTCACCGCACTCTCCAAGGTGGTGTGCACACTTCCAAAACAGCAGAACACTTTCAGCCGGTGATGTTCCTCTCTGATCCCGTTTTTGCTAGGATTTGTGCCGTCCTTTTCAACGATTTCCTGTTGTTGTACTCATGATAACACTAACCCTACAGAATGTCAAGTGACCGGTTTGAAATTCCTCATAGAAATAAACTGTCTCGCAAAAGCTATTTTCGGATAAAACGGAGAAACTGTATGAGTGCCGCCCCGCAGGTCACCATTTCGCTGATTACATAAGAAATCCAAACCCCGTTCATCCCAAATAGATAAGCGCAGATCATTACTAAAGGAATCATCGCCACACATCCTCGAAGAAGAGAAATCATCAAAGCAGGTGCCGGCTGTTCCACTGCGCTGAAAAAAGCCGCCAGCACTACATTGATCCCCGCAAAGAAAAATCCAAGAAAATAAATTCTCATTCCCAAGGACGCCAGGGTACGAAGTTCTGCAATGTGGTTTTTATTAAAAATCTCCGCAATGGGGCTGGCAAATACCATCACCACTCCATACATAATGATTGCCACCAGCAAAGCCGTCACCAATCCCCACCGAATGGTTGTTTTCATGCAGACAGAATCCTTTGCCCCAAAAGCGGTACTCAAAATCGGCTGAATTCCCTGGGCGATTCCGGTAAACAGAGAAATTCCTACCAGTGCCAGATTGGCTACCACTCCATAGGCAGCAACCCCCAGGTTTCCCTGCAAATTTAAAATCACCATGTTAAACACAATGATCACAATACCAGAGGACAACTCCCCGATCAAAGAAGAAAGCCCCAAAACAGCAATGACACCAAAATTTTTTCCTCTCATCCGGCACCGTACCAGACGAAACCGGGGTTTTTGTCCAACAAAAGAGAAAAACAAAACGCTCATACTGATTACCGGGGCCAGGCCTGTGGCAAAAGCCGCCCCAAAGATTCCCATACCGCAGGGGAAAATAAACACATAATCCAATAAAATATTGGACATACTTCCGCACAGCATAGCAATCATGGATAATCTGGGATTGCCGTCATTCCGCACAAACGCCACCAAAATGGGATTGAGCACAAACATGGGGCCAAAACTTAAAATGGTTTTTAAATAAACCTGGGTCATCGCAAAAGTACTGCTGTCACTTCCCAGCAAGCGGCTCAGCTGCTCAGAACCAAACATTCCCACCAACAGGAAAAAGATTCCTGCCAAAACACCGAAACAGATGCTGTGGGTAAAAATTTTATGGGCTTGCTGCGGCTTGTCCTGCGCCTGGTATACTGCGTATTTTGTAGCGCCTCCAATGCCAATCATCAACCCTGTTCCGTTCATAAAACTGAAAACAGGAATGGCAAGGTTTAAAGCAGTCAGTCCGTTTTCCCCCATCCCTTTGGACACAAAAAAGGTATCTGCCAAAATGTAGCAGGACATGCCCACCATAGCCAGCATATTAAAACTGACGCATTTGACAAATAAAGAAAAATTTCCCTGATTTTTCATCATATCCTCCCTTACAAAACAAAAACGTCCGGATGTTCTGCGCCTTCAAAGGCCTACGGCACAGAACCCGAACGTTTTATGGTTTTACCGGCGTAAAACCGTACTTTCTGTTTTTTTCAGTGTAACACAGCAGCAGTAAAAAATCAAGTTTTGCTTTCCCTCAGCAGTTCCAGTTGACTTTCACAGGATTGGATTCCTGCGCCAAGGATTTCTTTTTCAGAGAATCTAAAATTGCTGTAAACTCCTTTTTCGCCAGTTGATCGTACTGGTCAGGGGACAACTGGATTCCTTCCCGGTGGTAAATCACTGCCGCTGCTCCATAAAAGCAAAATCCCAGTGAGTTAGTAGGGGTCTGCAAAACTGCACAGGCAGTGGCAATTCCTCTGGCAGCCGCCTGTGCAATAGGGTCTTGGGTCAGCTTTGCCTTTTCTCTTGCTTCCCGCAGCTGCGGTTTGATCTCTCCCAGTTTTCTTTCACCGGACAGTACCTGCTCCACTGCAACAAGAATTGGGCGAAATCTCAAATCCTGTGTCATCTCTTCGTAAATAGGCAGCAGCATCTCTTGAGCATAACTCAGCGCCCACCGGGCCAAAGTTTCTAAACTTTGGGTTTCAATCTGTCTCATCAGGGCAATTACTTCCTCATCCTGGGGGTTGCCCAGCATTTTTCTCAATTTTGCCATATGATTTTCTCCTATGATTCTTCAAATTTCACCTGATCTGCGCAGGCAATCTGCTCCAAAATCCAGGAAGAACGAAAATATTCTTCCAGCTGTCTCACAAGGCGCTCCCTTGTCTCTCCACTACTTTCTCCAATGGCTTTTAAATACTCACCAATATAGTAAAACAAAGAGGCATAGCAATAATAGGCAAACCGTTTGCGGTTTAGCTCATAGTCAAATCCGGCTGTTTGAAACGCCTGTTCAATCTCCTTCACCTGACTTTCCCGATGCATGAAAAACCAGGTATCCCGCTCCGGCGCTGCCAGTTTCGGGTAATCCCAGTCAATGATGGTAAACCGCTCTGGTGTGACAATACAGTTTCCTCCTGCATCACCGTGGGTGATGACCATGGGGCAGTCCAAATGACGGCACAAGTCAGAAAAATGAAGCAGACGGGATTCCTTATCCTCCAAAAAATTCCTGTTATTGGAAAGAATGTTCCGGATGGTGCGATCCGGTTCCCTGGAATGATCCAGCTGAGAGACCAGCTGGTGATATTCTTTCACACTGCCTGCCTGAAAATCCTCCCGTTCCAGCTGAAGGCCGTCACCGGGAATCTGATAAATTTTCCCCAGCCTTTGAAACAATCTGCCAATGGGATAATTTTCAGTGTGCTCCCCTGATACATATTCAAATACCCCTAGCACCCCTTCTTCAAACCGGGTGCAGAGGTTTCCCCTGGTATCAGGAATCACACCGGGAATAAAATCGATCCCCTGTTTTCTCAGATAGTCAATTACCGGAAAGCTTGCGGCATAGTACCCTTTATGATAGCTCCACCGGTCAATTTTCACAAACCGCTTTTCCTGCCCGGTTTCCGCAATCCAGGTTTCTCCAAAAAATCCTCTGGGTGCTTCGGTCAAACGCTGCACCCCAAACCCATATTCCCGCTCTAAAAACTGTTTGAGCTTTTGCTGACCCTGATTTTGTTCCAACCCGGGCACCTCCCTGTTTTTCATTGATTCAGTCACTGGAAACGCTTCGGTCAAACAGTTCCTGAACCAGCTTTTTCATTCCCGCATGTTCCGGTGCCTCCAAATCAGCATCCTTGGCTAAAATTTCTTTTGCCACCTGCTGGGTGTGCATCAGCACCCCCATATCTTCTGCCATATTTGCCACCTTCAGTTCCGGAAGCCCATGCTGTCGCTCACCGAAAAAGTCCCCTGGACCTCTGGCTTTTAAGTCCTGTTCTGCAATAAAAAATCCATCCGAAGACTGGGTCATCACCTTCATACGCTGGACCGTTTGCTCGTTATTGCTGTCCGTCACCAGAATACAGTGACTTTGCACATTGCCACGACCCACTCTTCCCCGAAGCTGATGCAGCTGGGAAAGGCCGAAATGCTCCGCATTTTCAATCAGCATAATCACCGCATTGGGCACGTCTACCCCAACTTCGACTACCGTAGTAGAAACCAGCAAATCCAGTTCATGCTGGGAAAAGGCTTTCATCACCTGTTCCTTTTCTGCCGCTTTCATTTTGCCGTGCAAAACGCCGATCCGTGTTTTCCCTAACGGAGTTTTCATGAGCTTTTTAGCGTATTCCTCTACCGCCTGAGCTTCATTCTGTGAGGATTCCTCCTGCTGAATCAAAGGACAGACAATATACGCCTGATAGCCCTTTTCAATATGCTCTTTGATAAACCCAAACGCCCGCAGCCGTTTGTCACTGTGTATGCGGTAGGTTTTCACTGGAAGCCGCCCTTTGGGCATCTCATCAATTACCGAAACATCCAGATCCCCGTAAATAATCAAAGCAAGGGTGCGGGGAATCGGGGTTGCAGACATGACCAGTTTATGGGGGTTTTTCCCTTTCTGAGCCAGCTTTGCCCGCTGGTTTACTCCAAACCGATGCTGTTCGTCGGTTACCACCAACCCCAAAGAAGCAAACGAAACGGTATCCTGAATCAAGGCATGGGTTCCCAGCACCACAGGATACACCCCTTCTGCAATTTCCTGTTTTAATTTATTTTTTTCTTTTGCAGTCATACTTCCTGTAAGCAAAGCGCAGGGAATCCCCATAGGCTCCAAAATGCCAGAAAAGGTTTTGGCATGCTGAACCGCCAAAAGTTCTGTGGGTGCCATCACCGCTGTCTGGTAGCCATTTTTCGCCATAATATAAGCCAGTGCACAGGCCACCATGGTTTTTCCGGACCCTACATCCCCCTGCACCAGACGGTTCATGGGAACCGAACCAGAAAGGTCATGCAGTGCATCTTCAATCGCCCGTTTCTGTGCTCCGGTTAACACGAAAGGCAGTGCCTGATAAAAAGGAGCCAGATCCCGATTTTTAATTTGAATTCCTGTTTCGGTGCGGTTTCTCCCCCGCAACAACAAAAGCCCCAGCTGAAGAATCAAAAGTTCCTCAAACACAAATCGCTTCCGGGCAACCGACAAAGCCTGCAAATCTTTAGGAAAATGGATATTCTCGTAAGCATAGCGAAGATGACACAGTTTTTCCTGTTCTTTCAGCCATACCGGAAACACGTCTTCCAACTGATCTCCCCAAAGTTCCAGTGCCTGTTCCATTGCCCCGCAGACCATCCGATTGGTCAATCCCTCTGTCAAAGGATAAACGGGTTTGATTCCATTTTCCCGATTGGGATCCTGCACATTGGGTGAGTTCATTTCCCGGCGCAGTAAATTTCCCTGCATTTTTCCGTAAAAGCAGTATTCCTGTTCCAAATTTAAAGACTCAAACAGCCAAGGGTTATTAAACAAAGTGATGGTCAAATCCCCTGTATCATCTGTGACAAACACTTTAAACAAGCTTAATCCTTTTCGAATCCGCTGTTCTCCCTGTTTTTTATACACCCGTCCCCGGACACAGCAAACCTGCCCCACCGGACTTTCTCCAATGGGGACCGTACTGGTATAATCCTGATAGGTTCTGGGAAACAGCCGCAGCAGGGAACCGATGGTGGTAACTCCCAGCTTTTCATATAACTTGGCACGTTTATCCCCGACCCCTTTTAAATACCGAATCGAGTCATGTAATCCGGGCATGAATCCTGACACTCCTTTTCTTTTGCAGCATAATTTTCACAGCATCATATAAAACAGGAGTGCCGCAAAGCCTGACGCCGCAGCACTCCCAAAGAAAAATCCAATTATTCTACAGAAATAATGTAATAATATACCGGCTGACCGCCGCTGACCAGATTAATTTCATAATCAGCACCGTATTTTCCGGAAAGCTGACCATAAAGTTCTTCTGCCTGATCATCGGTTACGTCACTGCCGTAAATAATGGTGACAAAGTTGCCGTCTGACTTGCGGATCAGGTTTTTGGTCAGTTTATAAGCTGCCTTAGTAATATCACGTTCCACAAAACTCAGTTTGCCGTTGTCCAGCGCCAGGATTTCCCCTTGCTTAATATCATGTCCGTCATAATCAGAATCACGGGCAGCAAAGGTCACCTGACCAGTCTGTACCCGGTCAAAGGCTTTGGTCATATTCACTCGGTTATCGGAAAAGCTGGCTTCCGGATCAAATGCCAGCATTGCGGACAATCCCTGAGGAATGGTGCGGGTCTGGAGAACACATACCCGGCGATCCGCCAATTTTACTGCCTGTTCGGCAGCCATAATAATATTTTTATTGTTGGGCAAAACAAAAACTGTCTTTGCCGGAGTAGCCTGAATCGCATGCAGAATATCATCGGTACTTGGATTCATGGTCTGTCCGCCGCTAACCACCTGGTTAACACCCAAATCTGTAAACAGGGCTTTTAACCCTTCTCCAGCAGCTACTGCTACAAAGCCATATTCTACATCCGGGTCTACCTTAACATATTCCACATTGGTCTTGCTCTGTTCTGCTTCATGCTGACGGGCGGCATACTGTTCCTGCATGTTTTCTACTTTCATGTTCATCAGGATCCCGAATTTGAGCCCTTCTTCCATAGCAAGCCCTGGGTGATTGGTGTGTACATGAACCTTAATAATAGAATCGTCATCCACCACAACCACACAGTCCCCAATGGTTTCCAAATAAGCCCGCAGTTTTAACGCATCATTGGCATCTTTCTTTTTCTGTACCAAAAATTCGGTACAGTAAAAGAATTTAATTTCTGTATCATATTCTGCAAACGGATTCACCGTAACAGCTGCTTTGGCAGCTCCCGGTTCCTTGGCATCGATCATGTGACCATCCCGCAGAACAGACAGCATCCCTTCCAAAATCACTACAAATCCCCGGCCGCCTGCGTCTACAACGCCTGCCTTTTTTAGTACCGGAAGCATTTCTGGTGTCTGTGCCAAAGCATCTTTTGCCGCTTCTACAATTTCCTCAAATACCACTACCGGGTCATTGGTTTGTCTTGCTGCTTCTGCCGCTTTTTCTGCAGCCATTCTAGATACGGTCAAAATGGTTCCTTCTGTAGGATTCATTACCGCTTTATAAGCATTTTCCACACCAATGGACAAAGCATCTGCCAAATCCTGAGCATCGGCTTCTTCTTTTCCCTTTAATCCTTTGGAAAATCCACGGAACAGCAAAGATAAAATAACACCGGAGTTTCCTCTGGCACCCCGCAAAAGTGCAGATGCGCACACATCCGCAACTCGGCTGACTGGTTCATCGCCCAACGCTTCCAGTTCCCGTTTGCCGGCATTAATGGTCATTGACATATTGGTTCCTGTATCCCCGTCCGGAACTGGGAACACGTTCAGTTCATCCACCGCTTGTTTCTGATTGGAAATATGATTGGCGCCGGATATAATCGCTTGTGACAACAGCTTACCGCTTATCACAATTCCTCACTCCTCTTTTTCCAGTACCTATTATTCGCTCTTCATTCCGTCCACAAAGACATGAACCCGTTCCACACGGAATCCTGTGATTTCTTCCACGTAATAGGTCACCTTATTCATAATACTTTTGACAATTGCAGAAATATTCGTGCCATAGGTAACAATGATATGCAGTTCAATGGTCAGCGCATCATCTTTTACACGAACTTTTACTCCGCGGTCCAATCCGTCGTTTTTCCGCAAAAATCCCAAAAGTCCTTTTTGCTCGTTTGTCGCAGCCATACCAGCTACACCAAAGCAATTGACCACAGTGCTGCCTACCAAATTCACAAAGAAATCATGGGACACATCAATGACGCCCAGATGGTTTTCGTAACGAATCATCTCAATTCCTCCTTCAGCGACTGCAACATAAAAAACCGCTTTGTATTACAACAGCGGTATATTAAATTTATTATACACGAAATTTTCACGAAAGAAAAGCATTTCCCTGTAATATTTTATATCTGTTCACAAATAGAACCATCTTTTTATCATACTGCATTCAGCGCCTGATGGTTTCTTTACAGATCTTTTTTACTCCAAAATGCATAAATGCGAGCCACACCCCATGGCTCGCAAAAAGAAAGAGAAGCGCCGCAAACCAGTTTTTGCGGCGCCCCGGTTTGTCAAATAACTTATCTTGGTTCCACAATCAGTTTGATCGCAGTCCGCTCCGTTCCGTCAATTTCAATATTGGCAAAAGCGGGAATACAAATCAGTTCCACTCCGGACGGTGCCATGTATCCTCTGGCAACGGCAATGGATTTAATTGCCTGGTTTGCTGCCCCAGCACCTACTGCCTGGATTTCTACACTGCCCTTTTCTCGAATCACTCCTGCAATTGCACCTGCTACAGATGTCGGCCTAGAATTCGCTGAAACTTTTAGAATATCCATTACAAAATCCTCCCAATCAATTCTAGTTCATATTTGCCAAGTTGTGTTTTACGACGTATGCTGTATCATCGTGTAGAACACGTTTCTTTCTTCACATTATACACTAAAACTTAGAACTTTTCAAGAAAATTTTATTATATTTGTGCAATCAAACCAAACAGACCCGCTCAATTTTGCCGCATTTTCCGGTTTTTGGATCTACTTCAAACAATACGGCGTCCATTTTGCAGGGAGAATCCAAAACTTCAAAGCGAACTGGCATACAGGTCAGATACCGTTCGATAATATTTTGGGGATTTACACCCAATACAGAATCAATGGGTCCTGTCATTCCAGCATCTGTAATATATCCGGTACCCTGAGGAAGAATCTGTTCATCAGCTGTCTGCACATGGGTATGGGTTCCCGCAAAACAGGATACTCTGCCATCCAAATAATATGCCAACGCCTTTTTTTCTCCGGTGGCTTCTGCGTGAAAATCCACAAAACAGCACCGGGTTCCCGCCTCTTTTAAAATCCGCTCTATGGTAACAAACGGACTCTCCAAAGAATCCAGAAATACCGTTCCCATCAGATTGATTACACACAGCTGAAAGCTGCCGCCGTCATAAAGGTAGTATCCTTTTCCAGGGCAGGAATCAGGGTAGTTGGCAGGACGAATCACCTGAGGATGCTCTTCCAGATAATCATAAATCTCCCGACGGCGGAATACATGGTTTCCGCTGGTAATCACATCTACCCCACTATCCAGCAAAAAATCAGCGGAATGGGGCAGCATTCCATTGCCCACTGCGGAATTTTCCCCGTTGGCAATAACCACATCAATCTGTTTTTCCCGTTTAAAGGCAGGCAGTTTTTTTCGGACAAAATCACATCCAGGCTGACTGACCACATCTCCAATAAATAAAATTTTGATTCCCATTTCGGATATTCCTTTCTATCTTCCTTAAACCGCAAAAACGGCGCATCTTTTGGGATGCGCCGAAAAATATTGCAAAATTACTCCCGTTCCAATGCACTTAAGCCAGAACGAACCATCTTCAAAATACCAAAAGGTTCGATCAAACGGATAAAAGCGTCAATTTTGGGAGGTTTCCCAGTCAGTTCCAAAATCAGAGAATGTTCGCTGACACTGACAATGTTGGCATGAAACAAGTTGGCAACCTGAATCAAAGAAGCCCGGTTTTCCTCATTGTTTCCAGCCTGAATCAAAACATGCTGACGTCTGACAGAGTTTTCGCCGGTAAGCAGCTTCACTTCCCGCACGTCTACCAGCTTGGACAGCTGTTTGTCAATCTGTTCCAAGGTTGCTTCGTCCCCGGAAGTGACAATGGTCATGCGGAATACTTTGGGGTCTTCTGTTTCCGCAGCAGAAATACTCTCTACGTTATAGCCCCGACGGCTGAACAACCCTGCAACCCGAAGCAAAACGCCGGGTTCATTATCCATCAGGATGGACAGTACATGTGTTTTTGTTTCCATGGATCGTTCCCCCTCTTTCTCACTCATCAATCTGGATATCCAAAATTGGTTTGTTGATGGCGCCGCCTGCCGGAATCATAGGCAGTACGTTAATATCCCGGTCAATGACGCATTCAATCAGTACCGGTGCCTTTTGAGCCAATGCCTGCTCTAAAACAGGTCTTACCTGTGACTTTTTGGTAATCTGGTATCCCTGAATATGGTATGCTTCTGCCAATTTCACATAATCGGTTCCCCGATCCAATGTAGTCTGAGAAAACCGCTTGCCATAGAACAGACGCTGCCACTGACGTACCATTCCCAAAACGCTGTTGTTAAATAAAAGTTCAATCATAGGAACCTGATATTTATATGCAGTAACCAGTTCGTTGCAGTTCATGTGGAAACTTCCGTCGCCGGCTACATTGACCACCTGTTTGTCAGGATTTGCAATCTGAGCACCCAAAGCAGCACCCAAACCATATCCCATGGTTCCCAATCCGCCGGAAGAAATAAACTGACGAGGATAGTGGAAGTCGTAGAACTGAGCTGCCCACATCTGGTGCTGTCCTACATCAGTGGTGATAATTGCCTGTCCCTGTGTCAGTTCATGAAGTGTTTCCAGAACGTACTGAGGGGTTACCATTTCATCGTATTTTTCTTCCATATGGAGTGGATATTCCTGTTTCCAGGCGGCAATCTGATCCATCCATTCTTTATTTTCTTTCTGTTTTGCAGCGGCATTGAGCTGATCCAGAATAAAACGCACGTCACCAATCAGCTGATAGTCCACTTTAATATTTTTATTGACTTCTGCCGGGTCAATATCAATCTGCAGAATCTTAGCGTTTGGCGCAAAAGATTTTACATCACAGATTACCCGGTCGCTGAAACGGGTACCAATTCCGATAAACAAATCGCAGTCTGTGACTGCTTTTGCTGCGGTGACAGTCCCGTGCATTCCCAGCATGCCCATATAACGGGGATCAGAATTGTCAAATCCGCCCTGCCCCATCAAAGAAGAAGCTACTGGAGCATCAATCCGTTCTACAAATGTTTTTACCGCTTCGCTGGCGCCGGAAGAAATCACCCCGCCCCCAGTATATACAAACGGTTTGCTGGAATGTTCCAGATAATCCAATGCTACGCACAGATCATCTCCTGTAACAGAACCAGCATAATTATCCGGTTTTTTAATTTCTTTGCGTTCATAAGGATATTCCTGCGCTGTAATATCTTTTGGAATATCAATCAACACCGGTCCGGGACGTCCGCTTTGTGCAATGGAAAAAGCCCGACGGATTGTGTCAGCCAGTTTGGCAATATCCTTTACAATAAAGTTGTGCTTGGTAATCGGCATGGTAACCCCAGTGATATCCACTTCCTGAAAGCTGTCCAATCCCAGCAGTCCCAAAGATACATTCCCTGTAATAGCTACCATAGGAACAGAATCCATATAAGCAGTGGCAATCCCTGTTACCAGATTGGTTGCCCCCGGTCCAGATGTTGCAAAAACCACCCCAGTTTTGCCGCTGGAACGAGCATAGCCATCCGCTGCATGCGCCGCACCCTGTTCATGAGCCGTCAATACATGACGGATTTTCCCCTCATACTCGTACAGAGCATCATACAAATTCAAAACAGAACCGCCTGGATAACCGAACACAGTATCTACACCTTGTTCCAAAAGGCACTCCATGACGATCTGCGCCCCTGTTAAATTCATACTCATTTCCTCCCTCATCCCTTTGAACTTGTGTTCAAAGGATACAGATAATATTATCATACCGAAACAGAAAAGTTTTGTCAATGTTTCCAGGAATCGTTATCTTGAAAAAGAGTGAGTCCTGTGATACAATAAAACAAATTCTATTGGGAATATTTTCCGTATTGGCATCAATTTTACCAATCCATTTCCAATAAATTGCCCGAAATCTGTCAAACGGTTCCGAATCCGTCACAGATTTCGACCCTGCCATTCCCTTAGTTGAGAAAGGAGCCATCCTGCTTATATGAAAAAAGCCTCTTTTTCTTTTTATGAAAACCTGCTGGGAACCAATGGGCCGGACCAGGAAGAAAGCACCAACCGGCTGCAGCGGGAAAAACTGAAAAAAATCCTGCTTTGTTTACTCCGTGACCAGCTGACTGACCGGCAGCGCCAGATTTTAATCCTTCACTTTTTTGAACAGAAAAGTCAGGCAGAAATCGCAAAAATTCTGGGCGTCAACCGTTCCACCGTCTGCCGCACCCTGAACCGAGGAATGCATCGGCTGCAGAATATCCTGCAGTACTATAAACTTCGGTAACAAAAAATTTTATGAAAAGAAAGGACAATCCCATTGAATCACCTGATTATTGTAAACCCCGCAGCTGGAAAGGAAAAGGCGGCTCAAAAAGCGGTGCCCTATCTGCAGCAGTTTTTTCAGGACCGCCATGTCCTTTATGAAACCCGGTTTACCCAATATCCCGGACATGCTGCCGAAATTGTCCGGCAGACAGATTTAAGTCAGCCTACCAGAATTTATGCCTGCGGAGGAGATGGCACCTTAAATGAAGTGCTCCGTGCCGCCTATCTGTTTCCCCAAGCTCAGGTAGCTCATATTCCCTGCGGAAGCGGAAACGATTTTCTACGTAATTTTGGGACACAGGAAGAATTTTTAGATTTTGAAGATCTATTTGAGGGGGAAAGCATCCCCATTGATCTGATTGAAACCAGCGACCATCAGATTTCCGCCAGCATCTGTTCCATTGGTTTGGACGCAAAAGTAGCATACCAAATTCCCATGTTCCGCCGGCTTCCTCTGTGCGGCGGTTCAGCCGCCTATGAGCTGTCCATTGTCAAATGTCTTCTGGAACCTTTGGGTACCCGGCTTTCCATTACCATAGATGGACAGACCATAGAGGGTAAATTTCTTCTGGCCTGTATTGCCAACGGGCAATTCTACGGCGGAGGTTATCAGGGCGCTCCGGTCGCCCGGCTGGATGACGGCATTTTGGAGCTAATCACCATCCACCCTGTATCCCGGCTGAAAATCGCCTCTCTTTTATCCCAATACAAACACGGTCAGCACTTTTCCGGACAGGAAGTTGCGCCAGAATACACCCGGTTTATCAGCCACTACCGTGGAAAACAGATTCATATACAGGCAAACCGACCCTTTATTGTCAACCGGGACGGGGAGTGTTATCCTACCCAAGAAATTTCCTTTTCTGTCCTTCCCAAAGCGGCACAGATTGTCCTGCCTAAAACTGTGTATGAGCGTTATTGTGGCAGTTCTGCGGTTATGGTTCCATAACCGTATTCCTGATCTAACCACTTAGCTGTTCATACCGACCACCTATGGAAAATCCATTGCGTTTCTTTCTTTTCTGTTCTATACTGTAGCCAGAGAGGAGGCGGTGCTGATGCAGGTTGAAATTCAAATTGACTCCAATCTGAAACAACCCAAACTGGTAATCTATACAAGTGAAATAACAGATGAGATTAGACAGCTTTTAGAAAAATTAAATCAGACTTCTCCCCAAATGCTCACAGGAATCCGGCAGGGTAACCTGGAAATTTTAGAACAGGAACAGCTGATTCGAATTTACGCCTCTAACGGCAAAGTTTTTGCGGAAGCTGCCAAAGGAACCTATCAGCTGCGTATGCGATTATATGAATTGGAGGAAATTTTAAACCCTCGCATCTTTGTGCGCATCTCCAATTCAGAAATCATCAATTTAAAACAGGCAGAAAAGTTTGACCTAAGTTTTTCCGGTACCATTTGTGTCACCCTATCAGACGGCACGGTTACCTATGTATCCAGACGTTACGTATCTAAAATCAAACAGGTACTAGGGATTTAATCCCACACAAAACCAGTCAAATATCAAACTGTTTAAACCGAAAGGAACGTGATGGTATGAAACAAAAATTAATAATTCGCTGCCTTATAGGCGCTCCTTTGGGACTGACGCTGAGTACACTGATTGCCATTGTGATTTCGCTTTTTATCGGTGACGGAAACTATTATCCCGTGGTACCCCAGCTGGAACAGGATTTGGGAAACCCTTTAAACGCAGTTATCCTTCAGTCTGTCTGTTCTCTCCTTTACGGTGCTGCGTGGGCAGGTGCCAGTATTATCTGGTCTTTGGACTGGGGTCTTCTGCGACAGACAGTGACCCATCTGGCAGTTTGTTCCATTGCTACGTTTCCTGTTGCGTACTTTATGTACTGGATGGAACATACCCTTTTCGGCATTCTATCTTATTTCGGAATTTTCCTGGTGATCTACCTGATCATCTGGATTTCTCAGTATCAGGTTATGAAGCATAAAATCCAGCAGATGAACCAAAAACTTCAGCTGAGTACCACAAAGGATCTGCAATAAACCGTCGATATCTAAAAGGAATTTTTTAACAGTTCTAGATCTGGGAAGCATTCAATAAAATAACAACTGGTCTGCCGCAGAAATTTTTACTCTGCGGCAGACTTTTTTACAGCTTAATTAAAATTTTTTGAATCTTTAGAATTCTTCAGAATTGCCTAGTAAAATCTTTCAGAATCTTATGGTATCTTATAGACATAGCCAAGGGGAATAAAAATAAAAAATAAAAATCCCCTTACAAAACACAGAAACGATATTCATAAATATGAAAGTGAGGAAATGATTATGGCAATTGGTATTTTAGTATTATTTTTCATTGGAATCAGCGTGGTAAGTGGACTGGGACTGGCATTCTTATACCTGGTAAAAAACGAACAGGTGAAAAAAGTTCTGTTTTACGTGTTGGCAGCATGGGGAATGCTCATCTCTATTGTAAGTGCTACTAGCCTTCCGTCCAACTGGATTGGTTCTCAGATGGTTGCATGGTTATTCGGTGTATTGAGCATTGCAGGAATTATCGTTCATGTAAAAGCAGATTCTCCGAAAAAATACTTAGCTGCTCGTTTATTGGTAACCGCATCTATCGTACTAGGTATCGCAAAAATGTTTCTTTTGTAATGGTCTAATGGATCTCAAAAGAATAAATATGGTAACTCACGGCAAAAGGCAGTCCCGTTTGGGACTGCCTTTTGCTTATTGATAAAGTCTATTGTAAGAAAAAATAGCACCACCAGGGGTTCACACCCCTGGACCACCTAGCGGTGGGGCAATGACACTTCGCTCGTGTTCTGTCAGTTGGGAGCGAATTACCTAATGTTTCCGCTTTACTGACAAAGTACGTCAACGAGGGGGTTGTAGGGGGAGTTAAAGCCTTTAGGCGTTCCCACTCCCCCTACAAAGCCGTTCCGGCGTTTGAGGAAGGCTCTTTTCCCCTGTTTTCTGGCCTCAGAAAATAGGGCGCAGGTGTGGGCGGCGTTAGCCCACAAGTAAAACAAAAAAATATATGATTTTCACTTTACTGACAGAGTACACGCCGAAAGCTTTTTCCGACATGTACTACCCGGCGGTAATCCCGCAGTCAAACACGGGAAATGAAGTCAAGGTCACCAGTGTCAGCTGCGCCATTTCCAGAAACTCCATAATATTTTGGTAATCAGGCAGATGATCCATCCTTCCGGTCACATAAACCCGTCCGTCTCCAAAAGAAAACAAAGCTCCCCCAAGAAATCCGCTCTCATACCCGGGCAATGCAATTCCTCCAGAAGAAATCCGAAGAACGTGAATTCCTTCTCGTTCCAAGCAATCGGCCATCCCCTGATCTGCTGTAATGACTCGGTCAGGTGCGGCTACCCCACAGGCGCAGGAAGCGTATCCCTGATTGACGGCAATGAACCGAATGCCCTGCTGTTCCAGATATTCTTTTACCTTTTGATCGGTACACCGAGGATTGTGAAAAAACTTTTTTCCCAGCAGCAGTCCATCATAGCGGGCTTCTTCCGGATAATTTCTGCCTGGAGAAGCCTCGCCGCAGATCACCTGCTGCCCGCAGGGCTTCATCAGCCCAGATACCAGGGGATAAATCCCAGGCTCTGCGATCCATGTATCCTCCCCTACTGGCTGAACCATCAAATCCCCGTGACCTGCTACCCGAGGGTCTACCCAAGGACAATCCGGCAAAAAGATGGGGATCAAATCCTGATTTTTTAAAGGCAATTCCAGCACCGAGCGGTACCGTTCACCCAAAACTACCAACTGTTTCTTCGGCATCACTTTGTCATTTTATCTATGACTTGCATCAGCTCCTGAATCTTTTCTTCCGGTTCTTTGGCCTCAAACGCCTCTCGAACACAGTGATTCAGATGTGCCTCGATAATCTCCCGGTTCACTTTTTTTAGAATAGACTGGGTCGCCAACAGCTGATTGGAAATATCGATGCAGTACCGGTCTTCTTCTACCATTTTAAGGATGCCGTCCAGCTGTCCCCGGGCAGTTTTCAGCAGTCTGGCTACCTTTTCCCGATCTGCTCTCATACAGTTTCTACTCCTGTTACTTCATATCCTGCGTCAGTTACTGCCTGGATTAAAACGCTGTCTTCCACCGGCTGTTCCAGAACCACTGTGGCGGTTTTCGCTTCCAAATCCACCTGTGCGGAAGCGACTCCGACAACTTCACTTAATACCTTTTCCACTCTGGCAGAACAATGGGCACACATCATACCTTCTACATGCAATACTTTTTTCATTTTATTTTCCTCCTTATGATCTTTTTCATCTGATATGTTTAAAATATCTTGTTCCAATAATTTTTCTTCCGGCTGTGACGGCATGGGGCAGCTGGTCTCAGTCCATTTTGGACGGAAGCATTTTAACCGCAAAGCATTGGATACTACACAGACAGAACTAAAGCTCATGGCAGCAGCTCCCAGCATGGGGTTTAGTTTTAATCCCCACAATCCGAAAAACACCCCTGCCGCAACAGGAATTCCAATGCTGTTGTAGAAAAACGCCCAAAACAGATTCTGTTTAATATTTCTCACCACCGCACGGCTCAGCTGTACCGCAGTGACTGCATCCATCAAATCGCTTTTCATCAACACCACATCCGCTGACTCTATGGCTACATCGGTTCCGGCGCCAATGGCAATTCCCACATCCGCTCCTGCCAAAGCAGGGGCGTCATTGATTCCATCCCCTACCATAGCAATTTTATGTCCTTCCTGCTGCAGGCGCTGTACTTCTCCTGCCTTATCCTGGGGCAGAACCTGAGCGATGACATGGTGAATCCCCACCTTTTCTCCAATAGCGGCAGCTGTCTGAGGATGGTCTCCGGTAAGCATCACCACATCAATTCCCATCTGCTTCCACTGTTCCACTGCCTGGGCGCTGGTGGGTTTTACCACATCAGCCACCCCGATGATCCCAATGAGTTTGCCCTCACTGGCAAAATACAAAGGAGTTTTTCCCTCTTTTGCCAGTTGTTCTCCGATTCCAGAAAAATCACCCAGCAAAATATGGTTTTCCTCCATCATCTTTCGATTGCCTGCAAGACAAGTCTTTCCCTGCACTGTTCCGGAAATTCCCTGTCCAGGAATCTGCACAAGGTTTCCGGCAGTTTCCAGTGAAATGCCTCTGTCCTTTCCTTCCTGCACAATCGCCACAGAAAGCGGGTGTTCTGACAACGCTTCCAAAGAAGCCGCTGTTTTTAATAAAAATTCTTCCCCTTCATATTCACAGGGGAACAAATCGGTTACTGCCGGCTTTCCCTGAGTTACAGTTCCGGTTTTATCCAGCACAACAGTATCCACTTTGTGAAGCAGTTCCAACGCTTCGGCGGATTTGATTAGTATCCCGTTTTCTGCGCCTTTTCCGGTTCCCACCATAATGGCGGTAGGAGTTGCCAGCCCCAAAGCGCAAGGACAGGAAATCACCAATACTGAAATTCCCATGGATAGAGAAAATTCCAGCCCCTTGCCCAGCAAAAGCCAAACCACCATTGATACCAGCGCAATCACAATCACCACTGGTACAAAAATTCCGCTGATGCGGTCTGCCAGCTTGGCAATGGGAGCTTTAGAGGAACTAGCTTCCTCCACTAACCGGATAATCTGGGCAAATGTGGTGTCATCTCCTACCCGAGTTGCCTTCATCACAAAATATCCAGACCGGCTCACCGTTGCACCTGTTACAGAATCCCCTGCTTTTTTCTCATACGGCATACTTTCTCCGGTCAGTGCAGATTCGTCCACAGAAGCGTGTCCCTCCTGAATCACTCCATCCGCAGGGATGGATTCCCCTGCCCGAACCACCAGCAAATCGCCGATCTGCACCTGTTCAATAGGGGTTATCTGTTCTGTCCCATCCCGAAGTACGCAGGCGGTTTTTGGGGATAAATCCATTAATTTAGAAATTGCCTGAGAAGTTTTTCCTTTAGCGCGGGATTCCATATATTTTCCCAGGGTAATCAAGGTTAAAATCATTCCGGCGGATTCAAAATACAAATCCATGGAAAAATGATGTACTCGCTGCCAGTCAGCGTGCCCCATTCCCCAGCCAATTTGATAAATAGCAAAAATCCCGTATACCAAAGCAGCTGAAGACCCCAATGCAATTAAAGAATCCATATTGGGCGCCCTGTGAAACAGGGTTTTATAGCCCACCTGATAATATTTTCGATTGACCATCACAATGGGAATCAACAGTAAAAACTGAGTAAAAGCAAAAATCAAGGCATTTTCTTCCCCCAGAAAAATACCCGGCAGCGGCCATCCCATCATGTGTCCCATAGAGAGATAAAAAAGTGGGATGGTAAATACTGCGGACAAAATTAACCGCCGCTTCATGTGTTTCTGCTCTGTTTCCGCCGGATCCTGCCGACGAGGTGATTTGCCGTTTTTTTGTCTTTCCTGTTCATAGGCTCCGTATCCAGCCTTTTCCACTGCTTTGCAGATTTCACCGCTATTTTGTGCAGTTTCATCATAGGTGACTGTCATGGAATTGGTAAGCAGATTGACAGACACCTGTTCTACTCCTGATAGCTTAGAGACTGCCTGTTCTACCCGGGCAGAGCAGGCGGCGCAGGTCATCCCTGTGACCGAAAATGTTTGTTTTTTCATAATACCTCCCCTTACTGTATTTTCATTTTATTACCCCACCCCCAGGGGGGTGTATGCAATTATTATACACTTGTCATCTACTGATGTCAAGTCATTCTCCACATAATAAAAATGTGCCCATAAACCGCTTATCTGCGTTACAGGCACATTATTTTATTTTTTATTCATCATTTCAAAGGGGATTTTGTTCCTTGTCACAAAATCAGGATTTCTCACAGAACTAGGACTTTTCTGTACGCTGTCCCGTTCGGGAGGAATACAAAAACATTGCAACCGCCGCTCCGCAAATTACTGCATATCCAAGCCAACTAAATCCGTCAGGGATCTGCTGAAACACGATAAATCCCAGTATAGCAGAGAACAAAATCTGGGAATAATCGTATACTGAAATCTCCTTTGCCGGAGCGCAGCAATAGGCGGCAGTGATGGAAAACTGTCCCCCTGCCGCTGCAAGACCCGCCGCCAATAAACAGGCAAGCTGTGCCCAGGACATGGGATGAAAGTCAAAAATCAAAAAGGGCAGGGTCACTACACAGGAAAAGGCAGAGAAAAATAGGACAATAAAGGAACCAGGCACTTTGCGCTGTCCCAATATTCTCACCATAGTATAGGCAATTCCAGCGCCCATTCCTCCCAAAAGTCCAATCAAGGCCGGCTGCCACTCCAAATTGCTCCCAGTGGGCTTTATAATCAGTAAAGCTCCTACAAACGCAGTGACAACCGCAGAAATCTGAAACAGGGTAACCCGCTCTTTCAAAAGAAAATAACTGAACAGGATTGCAAAAAAGGGAGACATTTTATTGAGCATGGAGGCATCCGCCAGTACCAGATGATCCACTGCATAAAAGTTGCACAAAATCCCTACTGTTCCGAAAAAAGAACGGAGAATAAGATAAAACCAGCTCTTTTTGTCCAAAGAAACCTGAGGACGGTTTTTGAATAAAATGACGGCGGCAAAGATCACTGCCACAAAATTTCGAAAAAAGCTCTTTTGAATAGATGGGATCTCCCCAGACATGCGCACAAACAGATTCATAAAAGAAAAACACAGCGCCGCTAGCAAAATATAGAGAATCCCCCGATATTTGGACTTCACAATAAGACTTCCTTTCTCTTTTGTTTCTGAAAATCAGTTCAAAACCTATCATACCATGTTTTCAGAACCCATGTAAAGTCTGGTTTGCACTATGACATCTTAGATTGATAGACCTGCCCTAATATTCGTGTTATAATAAGCCCAGAAATGGAGGGAACCTTTATGACCTTTGATCAGAAACTGCAAAAACTCAGAAAAGAAAAAGGCTGGACACAGGAACAACTGGCCAGTCAGCTGAATCTTTCCCGCCAAACTTTGTCAAAATGGGAATCAGGCACTGTAATTCCGGATACAGAACATATTATTCGGTTGAGTAAAATCTTTCAGGTATCTACAGATTACCTTCTTTTAGAAGAATGCGACAATCAAAAGGGGATTTCTGCTTTTGAACACTCCAAAAAATCCGATTTTTCCAACGCATCACTGATCCGTATCCTCATTGGAAGCGGTATCAGCATCATCTCTTTTCTGGCTATGATCATTCTGGGAATTCTAAGCAGTGTGTACCCAGCGGTATACACCATTTCTTATGCTGATGTACCCTGGACCAGAGTGTATACTGGCCTTTGGGGATTTCTCAAGCAATATAGACTGGAATGGCTGTTTATTCTTTGTTTTCTCTTTTTCTTAGCCGGGTTAGGGGTAATCTTTTACTCCAAAATTTCTTCTATCGTTAAAAGTATTCATTCTTTATTCAAGAAAAACTAATTCACCTGCCTCTCCTATCAAAAATTTATATTTAAATCAAAAGCGTTTTTATGGATATTTTTACCAATTTATAGGTCATAAAATAATTAAATAACAATATACGTGTAATAGACACATAATATTTACAAATTATACATATAAATAGTCTATTTCCCAAGTTATAATATATTTATCGTTTGTGTTTATATTAAAATTTGCTGTATGGTGCAGCTAATAAAACAGGAGGTAAATTATTATGTTCGATTTAACAGGAAGAGTTGTAGTAGTATCCGGCGCTTCATCTGGTTTAGGCCGTCAGATGTCCGTTGGCTTTGCAAAACAGGGTGCTGATCTTGTAGTTTTGGCAAGACGAGTAGAAAAATTGGAATCTCTGGCCAATGAAATCAAAGAAATGGGCAGACGTTGCCTTGCAATCCAGTGTGATGTAACAAAATCTGATCAGGTTGATGCTGCTGCGAAAAAAGCGGAAGAAGAATTCGGAAAAGTGGATGTACTGGTAAACTGTGCTGGATCCGCTAAAAATGCCGGCGTTCTGAATATGACCAATGAGGAATGGGACTTCACCATTGATGCTGATATGAATAGTGTTTTCTATGTTACCCGCGCATTCGGCAACATTATGAAAAACCATCATTATGGCCGTATTATCAATATTGCTTCTATGTATGGTATGGTCGGAAATACCGCTTTGGATACTGTTGCATATCACACTTCTAAAGGCGGTGTCATCAACTTTACCAGAGCGGTTGCTGCAGAACTGGCAAAATACAATATTACCTGCAACGCAATCTGTCCTGGATATTTTGAAACTGAATTAACTGCAGATACTTTGAAAACCGACGAATTTTCCGCTTACATGAAGGCTACTGTTCCTCTGGGACGTTATGGTGAAAGCGGAGAATTAAATGCAGGCGCTATTTTCCTGGCCAGCGATGAAGCTTCTTATGTAACCGGTGTCATTCTGCCAATCGATGGAGGCTACACCTGCGTATAATAAAAACATTGTGATAAATACTTGAGAAAATAAATATAACTCTTTTTTATCCTTTATCAAAAAGCACTGACATGGAATTTTTTGATCCATTGTCAGTGCTTTTCTTATGCTTTATTCATATAAATTATTGATGAAATATCTGTTTTTACACCTACCCCTTATGTTTTTTTCGAAACTCAGACGGGGTCACATAGCAAAATCGCTTGAACACCGTGGCAAAATACTGGCTGGAAGAAAAACCATATTCATAAGCAATCTCTGTAATGGTTCGTTCAGGATCCAACAATTGCAGTTTTGCTTCCTCTACTTTGACCTTCAAAATATATTCTGCTGGAGAAATACCCGCCGCCCTGACAAAATTTTTCTGAAAGGCGGAGACAGACATTCCTTCCCGCTCTGCCAAAAAGGGAACGGTTAAAGCATCACGGCTGTGCAAACGGATATATTCAATACAACCTTCCATACTGTGGCTGTCCCGCTGTTTGTGACACATAGCAGGGGCCGAAAGGGCAATCAGTACTTCGGAAAAAGCATTGCGCACATGGGTATGAAAATAGTCATCCGGCGCATCAAATGCCTGCATCAGCTGACGAAAGCAAAGGGCAAGCCCTTCCCCAGCCCTAAAAATACGGCTTTCCTGCGGCTGAAAACAATTCCATAAGGATTCGCTTTCTTCCGGCAGCAAAAGTTTATCCCACTGTCTGACCGCATCCATGTGTACAATCAGGTAGTACAGGGAGGAAATCTCCTCCGGAGATGCCCCTGTGCTGTGCTGTTCGTTGGGATAGGTGACAAACACCTCTCCCGGTTTTACCGTATATGTTCTGGAACCAATTTGATAATTTTGAGAACCCTGTTCTAAAAATACAAATTCCAAGCTATTTCGGTGATGATGTACGGATAAAGGGGGATGTGCTTTTTGATACCGCAGCTGTCCCAGACGAAACATAAAATGACCGTCATAATGGTAATCATATCTTTTTCGGTATTCCTTTCCCATGCAAATGCCCCCTTTTGTATGAATTTCGGTACAACGTAAATTTATAAGACAAACCAAATTCAGGATGATATGATAATCATAACATCATTTGCAAAGGAAAGGAAGCGTTACTATGATCAATGAAGAAAAAAATGTAAAAAAAGCGATTTTATTTGAAAAACCTGACTACATCCCTATGGACTTTCACATTAATCCTGCCTGTTGGGACACCTACCCTCAGGAAGCACTCTGCGAACTGATTGAACAACACCCATTTTTATTCCCAAATTTTCAGCGTCCAAAACTTCCCTACACTCCGGATTACAGCAGTGTAGCCAGAAAAGACCACCCTTATACAGATGACTGGGGATGTGTGTGGCAAACCACCCAGGACGGAATTACCGGTACTGTGGTAAAGCATCCCCTGGCAGACTGGGACGCTTATTCCACATATACTGCCCCAAATCCCGAACACTGTATGGGAATCGGTCCCATTAACTGGAATGAGGAAAAAGAAAAAATTGACGCGCTGCACAAGAACCACAGACTGGCAGTCCGTGGACTCCGTCATGGACACACCTTTTTACAAATCTGCGACATCCGGGGATATCAAAATGTAATTCTGGACATGGCAGATGAGGAACCAAAATTTCAACAGCTTTTAGATGAGATTGTGGAATTTAACACCTATATTATCAAACAATACCTCTCCCTTGGGGCAGATATTGTCACCTATGCAGAAGACTTGGGAATGCAGTTTGGTCCTATGCTGTCCCCGGACAATTTTAAAACCTATTTCCTTTCGGCATACCAAAAAATGATGGCTCCGGCAAAAGAAAAAGGAACCCTTATTCACATGCACTCTGACGGTGACATCCGAACATTGATTCCTTATTTAATGCAGGGCGGTGTACAGATTTTTAACCTGCAGGATTTAGTCAACGGCATTCCGTGGATCAAAAGCAATCTGAAAAACAAGGTCTGCATTGATTTGGATATTGACCGCCAAAATATCACTCCTTACGGCACCCCAGAACAAATTGATCAGTTGATCCGCGAAGAAGTCCAGGAACTAGGTTCCCCTCATGGCGGACTCATGATGATTTACGGGCTGTACCCAGGTCTTCCGCTGGAAAACGTCAAAGCGGTAATGGACGCCATGGAAAAATACGCCTTTTACTATAACTGATTTGACCCAAACAGAGAGGCAAAAAACTTTTCCCGTCCCATCCGGTTTATGGCATCGATCTTCCGCTTTTCAAAAAAGTCAGACACTTCTCCCCGCTCAAAATACCAGATACAGTCAAACAAAATGGATAATTTTAAAATATCGTAAAAATGACGCTGATCCACCAGAGGAATCTGGGTATACTTCAAAAACATCTTCAGTAACTTTTTAGGCTGTGCAAAATCCAGAATGGAATCCTCTAAACAGTACTGACTCCAGGTTTCATGGTTAAATCCTGGAACAAAAAAATCCATAATCGAAATCAAATCAAAAAAGCGGAAGGTGTAATTTGCATCGTCAAAATCAATCAGGGCGTTTAACCGATCCCCTTCATACAAGAGATTGCTGGGAGCATAATCGCAGTGGCAGACGCTTTTTCTCATTTCCTCCGGGAATTCCAGCAGGGTAAGCTGATGCAAAAGCCAGTCTCGTTTATGCTGGGCATTTTGAGTGCCAATCCGCTTTGCTGCTTGTTCTGCCAGATCAGCACAGGTTTTTACAGAATAATTTAACCGGTTTTGCTCCTGTTTTAAATGGAGCGAATCGGTCAGCTCCCCTAAACGGGCAATCCAGCGGATTTTTTCTGCAAGCTGCCGTTCATTGGGATCAACAACATGAATACCGGACAGATAGGGGAAAACCAAATATGGTTTTCCCCTATAACAATGTAGCTTACCACCATTGGTTTTGATGGGGGCAGCACAGGGAAACTCCTGCTGTGCCAAATAATGAAGCAGCTCCATTTCATAAGTAACCTGCTCCTGTGTGCGGTTTTCGTAATACCGAAGCACCACATTTCCCGCCTGTGTGCGCAGCAAATAATTGGACTGTACGGTTCCTTCAGAAATTGGTTTTTGTTCTATCACATGACCCAGAGAATACACATTGAGCATCTCTTCTATTTCCCTGGGTGTAAACTGAGTTTTTACCGCCATTATGACACCTTCTCATGGCATACGCCGTTTTCATCCACCTTCATCCCATCGGGCGTTGTGGTATTTCTCAACAATTTTCCGCTGTCATCCATGTAATACCATTTTCCTCCAATACGAATCCAGCCTATCATCATATAGCCATCTTCGTAATGCAGATAATAGGTATCTCCCTGGTATTCCAGCCAGCTTTTATGCATGGCTCCCTTGCTGTTCAGGTAATAGCGCTGACCACCGATATTCTGCCAGCCATAAAGCAGACAGCCGGTATTGGGATCAAAATAGTACCGCTGACCGCCTTGGTCCAGCCATCCAGTAAACATGGTACCGTTTTCCCGGAAATAGTAGACGTTTTTTCCAATCTCCTGCCATCCCTTTACCGCAACAGGCATAGCTCCCCCGGATAACGCACAATAATAGGTTTGATCCTCCCATTGAACCCATCCTTCCCGAAGCACACCTTCTTCATCGGTAAACGCAATCCAATTTCCGCTGTCATCAATCTTCTTGCTGCGCTGCAGTGCACAAGTACGGGAATCAAAATAATAGCATTTTCCATCAATATTCTCTTTATACTGAGATAAATGTCCATCCGGTGCATAATAGGTCTGGCCGTCTACATCAAACCAGCCGCTCTGAACCTCTCCCGTTTTAGGATTGCAGTACATACCGGGACTTTCCAAATGTGTTCCAGGAAATTCAATGACAAATCCTTTGTGATAGGTCCAGTTATTATCAATATAATACTGTTTTCCATCTATTTTCTGCAGTCCAACCTGCAGGCGTCCCTCATCATCCGTAGGAATTTTGACTCCATTGACAGCCACAATCCCGGTTTGCATGATCCCCTTTTGATTAAAATAATAGGTCCATCCATCTATCTTTTGCAATCCAGTCAGAGGAGTTCCATTTTTGAGATACTGTACATTGCCGCTTCCATCCCGATACCAGCCGTTTTGTGCTTTTCCCAACGTCCGGTATTTTTGACCGGTTTTCTGTGCCAGCTGTTCCGCATAGGAACCTTTGACCACAACCCAGGTTAAATCTTTACTGCATCCGGCAAAAGCAGAATCGTTTCCCTGAAGCTCAATGGAAGTACAGCCAGAAGGAATATATACCTCCCGCAAAGAGGTACATCCGGCAAAAACTCGTTTTCCCAAGCTTTTCAGCCGTTCTGGCAAAACAATGGTTTTTAACCCTGTACAGTTTTCAAACAACCCCTCCGGCAATGAAGAAACATATTTCGGCAGCCGCACTGTGGTTAAATTGGGACAGCCGCTGAATTGACTGGGATAATGAAACAAAGAAAGGCTACGCAGTGTGTCCGGAAAATACACGCTCCTCAGCTGTGTATTTTTACAGGATGTAATCTCCGCTCCGTCTGCCTTTTCATTGGGATAAACCACCAAATCTTTTCCCGGCATATTCACATGAACATATCCTGCTCCGCCAAAATTGTTGGTTATGGTATTGGTTCGCAGAATCACAGCACCTGCGGGAATGGTGTAGGAAGGATAGATACTGTCCCAGTCACTGCCGGAAAACGCTTCCGCTCCCTCAGGAATCCCATCTTTGGAAGGAGCTGCTGGCTTACCGTCTTGGGAAACAGAAGCTGCTGAGCCAGAATTATTTCCCCCTGAGCCGCTCATCGCCTGAGTTTTTCCCGAATTCTTCTGAGCATTCAAAACAGACTCCACAACAGAATCTGCAGAACTTTCCGAATTGGATTCTTCGGTCTGCTCACTTTTCTGCTGTGCCTTAGAATTTTCTTTTTCTGTTTGTGTATGCTGTGAAACTACAGCGGTATCCTCTTTTGAATCGGTTGTTTTTTCTGCACCGCAGGAAACTCCTAACGTTGTCAGTGCCGCCAAAGCCGCTGCTAGTACCAAAACTTTCTTTTTCATGATTCTCATATCCTTTTACATACAAAAGCTGGAATCAAAATTTTCCAGACAAGTATGATATTATTACATCTATAATACAAAAAAGCAGCAGGAAATTTTTCATTTTTTTAAAAATAAAAATAATTTTGTAACAACAACCGATTTTTCGATCTCTTTTTTGATACTATTTACAAGTTATTTTGACAGAAAGATATGCTCTATAGTTTTCTCTGATAATATTTTCTAATTTTTTAAGGTATAACGTAAAAAGTTAAAAAATAAAAATCCCAGAAAAGCTCTAACTTTCTGGGGAAATCATGGAAAAATAAATTCATTCTCATAACTAACAGAACATGAACATAGTGTCAGTGAATGCAGGCACTGCTCAACTAAGGTTCAAATATCTTTGAATAAAAATAAAAATCCCAACGAAGTTTTACTTCGTTGGGATTTTTGGTGCGGGGGATGGGACTTGAACCCACACAGTATTGCTACCACTAGAACCTGAATCTAGCGCGTCTGCCAATTCCGCCACCTCCGCGAATGGTGCGGTCGAAGTGACTTGAACACTCACGGGTTGCCCCACTAGAGCCTAAATCTAGCGCGTCTGCCAGTTCCGCCACGACCGCTTAGTGTTTAAATCACGAACACAGCTTTTATATAATACCACACCTGGTGTAATTTGTCAACACTTTTCTTGCAATTTATTTTTCTGATTTCTCAAAATTTTTCCTTACATCCGGATTAGAAAAATACAGCTTGGCAGTATGAATATCACGGTGAATGGAATGGGAAAGCTCCTCAATGCTGTCAAACCGTTCTTCACTGCGGATAAACTGATACAGTGTCACACGCAGAACTCTTCCATACAACATCTGGTTAATTCCAATTACATGGGTTTCCGCCAGGGGCATCCGATCCCCTTCAATGGTAGGCTTTACCCCAATATTGGTGATGCTAGGATAATCTACCCCGTCTACCCGAGTAGTAGAAACGTATACACCATATTTCGGAATACAGATTTTACTGTCAAGCGCCTGGTTAATGGTGGGGCAATTAATCTGTCTGCCCAGCTGCCGGCCGTAAATCACTTCACCCTCAATAAAATAGGAATATCCTAACAGTCGGTTGGCAGTCGGAATATCTCCGTCCTGCAATGCCTGCCGAATCCTGGTAGAACTGATTGGCGCTCTATGATCCAACAAAGGAGGAACCACCGTAACCTGAATTCCCAGCTGATCACAAAAGCGTTTGAGATAGTTCACATTCCCAGACGCATTTCTTCCAAAACGAAAATCTTCGCCGCAGCACACTGCTTTCGCATTGAGCGTCTTATGAAGAATTTCTGTAATAAATTGATCCGGTGTCATGCTTTTAAAAGAATCAAAGTCTGGAAGATATACTCGGTCTACCGGCAATTTTTCCAACATGCTGATCCTGCCGTCAATGGTCAAAATATCCCGCTGGTGCATTTTTTTAGAAGGGCGCTGATGATTGGTGGTAAAGGTCAGCACAGCCGCAGACAACCCTTCATATGACACAGCCGCCTCAATCACCCTGCGGTGCCCCCGGTGCACGCCGTCAAACATTCCCAGCGCTACCGCAGACGCAGGCGCGTTTTTTATTTGTTCCAAATTCCGGTAAACTTCCACACAAACACCTTCTGCCTTCAATCCGCCTCATTTAATTCTGCGGAAACATTTTTTCAATCACCAGTTCCATTTTTTCCAAATCTAAACTTGCCAATCCCATAAACTGGTTTTCATTGTCAAATACTTTGTGAAATCCTGCCACCTGTTTATGATATACCCGATTTAAATCCAGCCGTACTCCATTGCGGAATTTAGAAGACTGCACCGGATTCAGCTTGATTTTCGGCAACTGTTCAAACACCTTGGCAACGGACAAAACATGCTGTTCCAAACTGCCTTCATCTGCCATTTGCTGAAGCTGTTCCAAAGTATAGCAGTCTTCCAGGGTGAAATTCCCTGCCTGATAACGCTGCAGCTGGGTCAATGCTGCTCCGCATCCCAAAGAGTCCCCCATATCACTGCACAACGTGCGGATATAGGTGCCTTTGGAACAAAGCACACGAACCTGTCCCACCTGTGTCTGTTCATCAAAGCTGCACAATTCCAATTCTTTAATGGTGATGCTGCGGGGCTGACGCTCCACTTCCTGACCAGACCGGGCTAAATCATAAAGTCTTCGCCCATTCACCCACACTGCAGAATACATGGGCGGAATCTGGGACAGATCCCCAGTAAATTTCGGAAGAATTTCCAAAACCTGCTCTTTGGTAATATGGGTTTCTTCCTGTGACAAAACCGTTCCAGTAACATCCTGGGTATCGGTGCGAAGTCCCAGCTGAAACGTAGCAAAATAGCCTTTATCATCGTTGGGCATTACATCGCATGCCTTGGTGGCATTGCCAAAAAACAGCGGCAAAACTCCTGTTGCCATGGGATCCAAGGTACCGGCATGCCCCACTTTTTTGGTTCTGGCAATTCCCCTTACCTTTGCTACCACATCAAAAGAAGTCCAGCCCTGCGGCTTATTCACACATATAATTCCGTTCATGCTTTTTCCTGTTCCTCAAACCTATTTTATATTTTTCAGCGCAGCACCGATTTCTTTCAGCAGCCGTGCTTTTACTTCTTCAGCACTGCCATCCATAGAACATCCTGCTGCCCGCATATGGCCTCCGCCACCCAGTTTCATGCAGATTTCACTGACATCTACATAGGTGGAACTGCGCAGGGATACTTTATATCCCCCTTCCGGACGTTCTTTTAAGGTAACGCCTACTTCCACGCCCTGAACCTGTCTTGGCAGAGATGCCAAACCATCCAGTTCAGACGGATCCAAACCTGTCCGCTGCATCATATCCTGAGAAATCACAATCAGTGCTACTTGATCATCAAAGAAAAATTCCATCTGCTGCAGCACCGTTTGTTCTGCCAAAATTCTTGCCTTGGTTTTGGTATCAAACAATTCCCGGCAAATTTCCCCAGCCCGGCAGCCAAAATCCTGTAAATCAGCTGCAATGCGGTGAGTTTTGGAAGTGGTATTGGAGAACCGAAAACATCCGGTGTCGGTACAAACACCAGTAAACAAGCTGTCTGCAATCACCGGTGTAATTGTTACCGGAAGCAAACAAATCAGTTCATAAGCAATTTCACAGGCAGCCGCAGCATGTTCATCCACATAGGAAAGTTTTGCATGGGTTCCCATAGTATTGGATTTATGATGGTCCAAACAGATATCCAGACGATCCAGATATTTTTCCGCTGTCTCTCCCAGCAGATGAGGTTCTGCCACATCAATTGACACTACAAATTCCGGTTCAAACTCCTGACAGGTCACACCGGAAAACAAATAGGAAAAACGATCGGGAATGGGATCTGAGCAGGCAACCTTCGCCTGTTTTCCCATACTCTGCAGTGCCATCACCAGGGCAGAAGAACTCCCCAGGGTATCCCCGTCAGGACTCTGATGGGTTAAAACGACAATGCGATCCGCTTTTTGTAAACAATCTGCAATTTGTTGTAATGTGGCATCCATAAATCCAAACTCCTTTCAACCTGACACAATTCCTTTTTATGAGAACTGTGCTTTCTCAGGCAATATGATACCCCAGTATTATGTTATTCCTCAGAATGATCTTTTTCTTCCAGCTGTTCCAGCAAATGATTGATCTGTGCGCCATATTCAATGGAATCATCTGCAATAAACTGCAAATCCGGGCATTTTCTCATATGCAGCCGGTTGGACAGTTCCCGTTTGATATAACCAGTAGCGCTTTTCAGTCCCGCTACAGATTCCTTGGTTTTTTCAAAGCCTTCTAATGCGCTGACATATACTTTACAGTAGGACATATCGTTGGTCACGCTGACTTTTACAATACTCAGCATCTGAGAAATCCGGGGGTCTTTCAGCTCCCGCAGGATCATCGCCAGTTCGCATTTAATATCCTGAGTGATTCGTCCGATTTTATAACCTGCCATATTGGGTACTCCTTTCTTTTTTAATCATAAACATCAGCCGGAAGACAGAATATTTCTGTCTTCCGGATCCGATGGCGGGATTAGTCTTCCCGATATTCTTCAATAATAAAGGATTCAAAAATGTCTCCTTCATGAATGTCATTGAATTTCTGCAGTCCGATTCCGCATTCATAGCCCTGAGCTACTTCTTTGGCGTCATCTTTAAACCGCTTCAGAGAGTCGATCTGATCTTCTGCCAAAACGATACCATCTCGAACCAGACGGATTTGTGCGTTTCTGGCTACTTTTCCTTCCAGTACATAACATCCTGCTACGACACCTACATTGGAAATACGATATACCTGACGAACTTCGGCACGACCCAGCTGTACTTCTCGTGTCTTTGGTGACAGCATACCCTTGATCGCCTGTTTTACATCGTCGATGGCATCGTAGATAATCCGGTACAGACGAATTTCTACCCCTTCGGTTTCTGCCATTTCACGAGCTGTATTGTCCGGGCGAACGTTAAATCCGATAATAATCGCGCCGCAGGTCTGTGCCAACATCACGTCAGAACGGTTTACTGCACCAACACCGCCGTGGATAACACGTACTCTTACTTCTTCATTGGTGAGTTTTTCCATAGACTGACGGATTGCTTCTACAGAACCGTTTACATCCGCTTTTACAATCAGGGACAGTTCTTTCATTTCACCCTGTTCAATCTGGCTGAACAGGTTATCCAAAGTAACTTTCTGGTACTGTTTGAACTGTTCTTCTTTCTGTTCGTGTTTTCTCTTGTCTACCAGTTCTCTTGCCAGACGTTCGTTTTCTACTGCGGCAAATTCATCTCCGGCAGTAGGCACTTCGGACAAACCAGTTACTTCCACAGGAACACAAGGACCTGCTTCATCTACCAGCTGGCCACGGTCATTGGTCATAGCACGTACACGGCCTACAGTAGTACCGGCAATCAGTACATCACCGGTCTTCAAAGTACCGTTTTGTACCAACAGAGTAGCAATTGGGCCGCGTCCTTTATCCAGACGGGATTCAATTACAGTACCTTTTGCCAGACGGTTTGGATTTGCTTTCAGTTCCAGCATATCTGCGGTCAGCAGTACCATTTCCAACAGCTGGTCAATTCCTTCACCAGTATGAGCGGAAACTGGAACACAGATTACATCGCCGCCCCATTCTTCCGGAACCAGACCATATTCGGTCAGCTGTTCTTTTACCCGTTCCGGATTTGCAGTTGGTTTATCCATTTTATTGATCGCTACAATTACCTGAACATTGGCAGCTTTTGCGTGATTAATGGATTCTACAGTCTGCGGCATAATACCGTCATCGGCAGCAACTACCAGAATCGCAATATCGGTTGCCAGCGCACCTCTGGCACGCATGGAGGTAAATGCTTCATGCCCCGGGGTATCCAGGAAGGTGATGTATCTGCCCTGAGTTTTTACCCGGTAAGCACCGATGTGCTGGGTAATACCGCCGGCTTCAGTAGAGGTAACATCCGCATGACGGATCCGGTCCAGAATGGAAGTTTTTCCGTGGTCAACGTGACCCATAACAACAACGATCGGATTGCGTTCCTGCAGATCTTCTTCTTTATCTTCTGCTTCTACAAACAGTCGTTCCTCAATGGTAACAACTACTTCTTTTTCTACTTTTGCACCCAATTCTTCTGCAACCAGAGAAGCGGTATCAAAGTCGATCACTTCGTTCTGAGAAGCCATTGCGCCCAACAGCATCAGCTTTTTAATAACTTCGCTGACATTGACTTTCAGACGGCTTGCCAGTTCACTAACCACAATTTCATCTGGAATCTGTACAGTCAGCTGTTGTTTTCTCGCTCTCTGCAATGCCAAACGCTGCAGTTTTTCTGCTTCGGTTTCTTTCTTGGTGGAGTATTTCTGTTTATTTCTCTGAGCGGATTTCTGGTTTAATTTCTGTTTTTTGGTGCTGTTTTGATATTTGGTAGCCGGAGCAATATTTTCATATTTTTCGTTGTATTTATCCAGATTGATTTCTACCTTACTGGTGTCCACGTGACGAACGGTTTTTTCGTAATGAACGTCATCCATTTTGGTAGCATTCTGAGGCTGTGGTTTTGCAGCCTGTTTTGGTGCCGGCTTTTCTGCTTTGGCAGCCTGCGGTTTTCCGCTGACAGAAGCTTTTTTCGCAGCTTCAAATCTGCCTGCATCATATTTTGGTTTGTTGTCCCGGTTTTCCTGACGAGCAGCTGCAGGACGGTTCTGGTTATTCTGACGCGCAGCATCTCCCTGACGGGAAGCGTCTGTGCGGTTATTTTTCTGCTGGGTGCGGCCTGCATTCTGTGGCCGTGCTTCTGTTTTTGTATTGTTATTTGTGGCTTTTGCAGCCGGTTTTGTTTCTTTTTTCACGTTCTCTTTTACTTCCTGTTTCTCTTCTTTTGGTTGTGGTTTTTCTTTGGACGCAAAGTAATCGTCCAAGCGATCTACCTGATTTTTCTGAGTGAAATGTTCAAATACAATATTCAGTTCTTCTTCTGTCAAAGCAGTCATGTGTTTTTTGGTTTCTCCAAAATACTGCTCCAACAAATCCACAATGTCCTTGTTCTGTACATTCAGATCTTTTGCTACTTCATGCAATCGATACTTTACATTCATATAATCCATCCTTTCTAAGACCACATCCCAATCCCGGTTTTTACACCTTTTTCGGGATCAGAAAGCATAGTTCGGGTTTTCCATCTGTGTTATGCTGTGTCATTGATTCAGGATAGCGGTAATTTTTTCTGCAAATACCGGATCGGTGACAGCAATGATTCCTGCTCGTTTTCCTACTAAATACCAATATTCATCCAACGTCAAATCTGTATTCAAACAGGGAACATCCCATTCCTCACACAAAAATTCTGCTTCTTTTCTGGACTTGGGGGACAGGTCACTGGCCAGCAGCACCAGACAGGCTTCACCGGTCATCAAGGCGTTTTTCACCAGATCATGCCCCAAAGTCAGTTTATGAATCCGCTTGCAGAATGTAATCGCCGATATCAGTTTATCCTTCATTTTGGCTTAATTCCCTTTCCATTTCATCATATACTTCGGCTGGAATCCGGCAGGAAAATGCCCGCTCTAACCCGCGGTTTTTCCGTGCTGCCTGCAAACAGGAAAGATTGCGGCAGATATAAGCGCCCCGTCCTGATTTTTTTCCAGTCAAATCCAAAGAAATGGCTCCTTCCGGGTCTTTTACCACGCGCACCAGTTCTTTTTTGGGTTTCATTTCATTACATCCGGTGCATTTGCGCATGGGGATCTTTTTCACCGGACGATTTTTGCTCACTCCCATAGCAGCCCCCATTATTCTTCGGTCTGTTCCAAAGCGTTGGTTTCAGCAGCAACTTGAGTTTCAGCGTTTTCTGGCTGGGTCAGCTCTTCAGATTGCTGAGCTGGTTTCGGTTCTTCTTCTCCATAGAATCCGCTTTCCGGTTTAATATCGATTTTATATCCGGTGAGACGTGCTGCCAATTTCGCATTCTGTCCCTTGTTGCCGATTGCCAGAGAAAGCTGATTGTCCGGAACAGTTACCCGACAGGTTTTGCCTTCCTCATCCAAAATTTCTACATTCAATACATGCGCTGGAGAAAGAGCCTGAGAAATAAATTCTGCCGGATCTTCACTGTAGCGAACCACGTCGATTTTTTCTCCGTTTAATTCACTGACAATGTTGGCAACACGCATTCCCTTAGGACCAATGCAGGCACCCACTGGATCAATGTTAGGATCTTTGGAGTAAACGGCAATTTTGGTTCTGGAACCAGCTTCACGGGAAATGGATTTTACTTCTACGGTTCCGTCAAAAATTTCTGGAACTTCTTTTTCAAACAGGCGTTTTACCAAATCCCGATGAGTTCTGGACACCTTAATGGAGCAGCGGCGTTCAGAGCTGACAACATCGTTAACGTAAACCTGGATCCGCTGTCCTTCTACCAGCTGTTCACCTGGAATCTGTTCATTTTTAAACAAAATCACTTCGTTTTTATCCAGCTCGATGGTCACGTTTCCGTTTGGTTCGGTACGCAGAACCACTGCCGGCAGCACTTCATTGAGTTTGGACTGGTACTGTTCCAAAATCTGTGCCTTCATGGCATCGTTGATTGCCTGGTGAATCAGGTTCTTACCGGACTGTGCAGCAATTCGGCCAATCTGTTTGGTATCTAGTTTGGTAACCTGTTTTGCGCCTACTTTTGCCCGTTTGTTTTTTTCCAAAGCTTCTTCCAGGCTAATCTGAGTAGATTCATCTTCTACTTCTTCTACAATATCTTTTACAATGCAGACTTTAAACTTGTCTTCGGTAGGATCCAGTTCGATCACTACATTGTCATCGCCTACGTTGTAGTATTTTTTCACTGCTACCGCAATGGCATTTTTAATATTATCCAGAATACTGGCAACCGGAATTCCTTTTTCCTGTTCCAACATCTCTAAAGCGTCAAAAATCTCGATACTCATTTTTTCAATCAAATCCTTTCCCTTACATCACATGCCGGGCTATTTCCCTGTTTATTCCCTATGTTCTATTCAAAATGACACATCGTCATTCAGCTTTACAAAAGAGCAATCTGCTGTTTTAAATTCCCGAGAACCGGATTCTGTGTCCATAGTAAAAGTCCCATGGTCATAGGAGGTCAAAGTTCCTACAAATTCCCGTTCCCCATCCAATGGACGAATCAGTCTGACCAGAATCGGATCCCCGATACACACTTCAAAATGATCCGGACGGCGCAGTTCCCGCATTAATCCCGGAGAAGAAACCTCCAAGTAATAGCTTTGCTCAATAAAATCTTTTTCGTCCAACAGTTTATCCAGCGGACGGCTGACTGCCTCGCAGTCGTCAAATGTAATTCCATCATTGGAGTCAATGATAACTCTCAAAAACCAGGACGCACCTTCTTTTTCAAACCGAACGTCCCACAAATACAATCCAAGTTCATCCGCAATAGGTTTTGCTAAATCATATACCATAGCGGCCGTATTCTTTTTCTTTCCGTTCATGCGGCAATCCTTTCTCCCATCATCGTTTCTTGAAATCAGACCAATACACAGAAAAGACTGGGTCATAACCCAGTCTTTCCTCTCTCCTAACTATCTAACTTTTATAATGATACCATACCCAATAGGCTTTGTCAACCATTCCTCCGTAAAACTTATGGTTTTTTCAAAGGTTTAACCCTCCATCTGTCTTCCCATAAACAGGGCAGCAGATTCCACCAGTTTTACCTGTGTTTCTTTTGCGGCAACCACCTTTTCGCTGTTAATAAACATCACCGCGCCGCATACATCAGAAGAAGAAATAATCGGCTGACAGGCCAACACATAACGGTCAAGCCCTTCTACCGGCCGCAGCTGTTCTCCTTCTGAACCGGAATAAACCGCATTTTTGCGCAGATTCATCAGATCTTCCAGTGCTACAGATACCCTGCGGTCTACTACTTCCCGTTTTGGGATGCCAGCAGCGGCAATCACATGGTCTTTATCACATACTAAAACAGGTGCTTCTCCTGTTTTGTACAAAACATCCGCATACTCTGCCGCAAAGTGACTCATCTCTCCCACAGGAGAGTATTTTTTAAACACTACATCTCCATCTGGAGAGGTGAATATTTCCAAAGGGTCTCCTTCCCGGATCCGCATGGTTCTGCGGATTTCCTTGGGGATGACTACCCTGCCCAAATCGTCAATCCTTCTTACAATGCCGGTTGCTTTCATATACATTCCTCCATTTATTTTGATACTGCATTATTTCTGAAAAATCACAAATTCTTTTGAGAAAACCTGTTTTAGAAAGGTATCTCTCTCCCGAATATGTTTGGTAAATGTAGTATCTGTAAAAAGGAGAAATTTATACCATAGATTTTGACCGAAATCTCCAAAGAAAATTACAGAATTTCGCTGAAAATAGCATTGCGTACCCGGCGAAGCACCGGAGTGAATCCGGCATCCTTGATCTGCTGCATAGCCAGAATGGACATATCATGGGCTGGATCATTGGAAAAATAACAGCCAAGCCAGCCATCCCATCCATATTCACCCTGAGAACCCAGACACATGCCCCGGCTGGGCTGTTCCAAAAAACGCATCAAATGCTGATAGGTATATCCATTTAAAATCCGCCAGTCGTCAAATGCGTTTTGCTGGGAAGAGGACAGCCGTCCTCCGCAGAAAAACGCTGCTGTTCCCGGTTCCATTACCCGTACACCATTTCGTTCCCCGCCGTTTAAAAGCATACGGGCAAACTTTGCGTAGTCGTCAATGGTAGAAACCAGTCCTGCACCCCCAGACTCAAATGCCGGGCGGGAATTCATGGCGTTTTGAATCGCCAGATGATTGTCGGTATAAAGGGTCAGTTTTCCGTCCGGATTTTTTTGATATACCTTGGTTAACCGGTGCTGTTTTTCTTCGGGAACCCAGAATCCGGTGTCCTCCATTTCCAGAGGATCAAATAAAAACTGCTGCAAAAAATCTCCAAACCGCATTCCAGATGCCTGTTCAATGACTGCCCCCAAAACATCGGCGGACATACTGTAGCACCAGGATGTTCCCGGCAAAAATTTTAACGGAATTGTACCCAAATGATCGGCCGCTTCCCTGGTAGTTACTGAATGATCTGTCCCCAGCCGTTGTTTCATCTGTTCCAAATAAGCGCCTGTTTGCCGTTCGGTTACAGTTGCCTGTCCTTCGTAGGTGAGTCCGGAAGTCATATTGAGCAGATCCTTTACAATCATGGGATTTTCCACCGGAATCTCTCTGCCGTCTACTACCGCTTTCTGATTTTCAAAAGCAGGAAGATAATAAGAGACTTTCTCTCCCAAATCCAGTTTTCCCTGCTCCATTAAAATCATAGCTGCCGCCGCTGTAATGGGTTTACTCATGGAATAAAGCCGAAAAATACTGTCCCGCTCAATGGGAATGTTTTGTTCCTGATCCGCCCAGCCTTCCTGAACATAGCATTCCCCGTCTTTTCCCTGAATTAACAAACTGATTCCCGCAGTTTCACCTTGTTCCACTGCCTGTTTTAAAATTTGTTCCAACTTCTGTTGTGTTTTCTTTGTCAGCAGCATCACTGTATCCTCCTTTAAAAATCCCCGCAAACAGTCATTTTATCCTGTTTTCTTTTAAGTATAAAAAATTCATGCTCCTTTCCGCAATAAAAAAATTCCCAAATTTTCAGGGAACTCTCTGTCTATTTTCCCGAAAAAGCGAAAAACACAGAACCCGAAAGTCCTGCGTTTTTCTTAGGAGAATTTATGAAAAAGAAAGTTGAAAGCAAATTCATTGGAGCTTTGACCTCATCGCCGCTCCAAGCATATGAAAAATTCTAAAAAGCACTCTATAAAAATTAGCTTACAAAATTAGCAGCATTGCTGTTATATTCTGTTAAAGTAATATCCAATTCCATTTCTTCGCCGTTGCGGTCGATCTTCATTTTCAAAACATCGCCCACACTGCTGTTGTCCACAATGTTCTTCAAATCATCGGTTTCTTGAATCTGTGTTCCATTCACGCTGACAATCCGGTCTGCTGCCCGCAGTCCGCCATAGTAAGCATCAGAATTTGCGGTTACCTGAGCTACATAAACCCCTGGCTGAGAAACCCGGTACTGTGCCGCAGTTTCTTCATCCGGAATCTTAATTAAAGATACACCCAGTTTTACCTTACCGGTCACATAACCGTGTTCCATCAATTCCTGTGCAACATCACTTGCGGTATTGATCGGAATCGCAAATCCAAGACCTTCAATACCGGACTCGGAAGTTTTTGCGTTGACAATCCCAATCAGTTCCCCTTTGGCATTAAACAATCCACCGCCGGAGTTCCCTGGGTTAATTGCTGCAGAAGTCTGAAGCAGGTGCATGGTCTGTCCTTCAATAGTAATTTCACGGTCCAGAGCACTGATAATCCCTTCTGTTACAGTACCGCCCAGTTCTCCCAGAGGGTTCCCGATTGCTACTGCAGTTTCTCCAACAGTCAGCTGGTCAGAATCTCCCAGCACTGCAGTTGGCAGATCAGTGGCTTCAATTTTGATCACTGCCACGTCACTTTCTGGGTCAGTACCTACCAAGGTAGCATCATATTCGGTACCGTTGCGCAGACGAACTTTAATGGAACTGGCGTCTTCAATTACATGGTTGTTGGTGATAATGTATCCATCCTGGGTCAAAATAACACCACTGCCTGCACCAGTAGAAGTATACTGCTGTAAAAATTCATTTCTGGTCACCACTTCGGTGGTAATTTCTACTACAGTATCTGCAGTTGCAGCAGCTACCGCAGACACATCGTTGGAGGTCTGCTGACCTTCAGAGGTGTTTACCACAGACTGCTTAATCACAGAAGGACCGGAACCATCAGTTCCCATAAGCTGCTGTGCCAAAAGGCTTCCGCCGAAACCAGCGCCGCCGCCCACCAGAGCACATGCTACCAAAATGGCGGCAATTTTAAGACCTAAACTGTTTTTCTTTTTTGCCGCAGCTGCAGGCTGATTGTTCATAGACGGTGTATAAAAAGAATTGGTACTGTTATCGGTTGAGTATGTCTGCCAGCCGGAAGAGGTTTCCTGACGATTGGTGTTATCGTTCTGCTGGTTGTTTTCATTTGGATTATATTCATTTGGGTTATACATATCTGTTCCTCCTTAACGGAATCTATTTAAAAGTATGCTGCAGTCCTTGACTGCTGAAACTCTGGTTTTTTCATCTCCCTTTTGTTTACAGTCATTATAATACCCTACTCACGTGATAGAATCTTGATAAGAATGTGAATGGTGTTTGAAAGTTTGTAAAACGTTTGTGAAAGGGAAGCATACCGTATCTTTCCAATTCCGCTCTTTTTGCAGATCTAGTATTTCCCAATTTTTATCATTTACCACATTCCATACAGTAAAACGAAAAACCAAGCCTTATTCCTCTGCCCGGGTTACAAATCCTCCGCCGATGACTGTTTCATCCGGATTATAGCATACGATGGACTGGCCTTTTGCCACTGCCCGCTGAGGGACGACAAAAATCACCTTAGCCTGATCCCCTTCCATAGGCACAATTCTTGCCGGTGTCAGCGGTGCCATAGAACGGATTTTTACAAGTGCATCAAAAGGTTCAGTGCGCATCACTCCGTCAGGATAGGTGACCTTGCTGATCACTGCCTGAGAAAAACAGTCTTTTCCCGCATCAGCCAGATAAATCCGATTCGTATCCGGATCAATCTCCCGGATAAATACCGGTTTGCCCAGCGCAATTCCCAAATGCTTGCGCTGACCTACCGTATAGTGAATTAAGCCCTGATGCTGTCCGCAAACCGTTCCTTCCGGAGAGATAAAGTCCCCTTTTGGGGAAATCCCCACCCGCTGTTCAATAAATTTTGCATAGTCGTGATCGGGGATAAAGCAGATTTCCTGACTGTCCGGCTTTTTGGCACAGGGAAGTTTTGCCTGTTCCGCAATTCTGCGAACCTCATCCTTTTCCATATGATTTAAAGGAAAAATCAGCCGCTGCAGTTCCCGCTGGCCCAGCCGATACAACATATAGGACTGATCCCGTTTTTTACATTCTCCTCTTGCCAGCAAAACCTTGTCGCCTCGAGTAATTAAATCTGCATAATGGCCAGTGGCTACATAATCATAACCATATTCATCCGCCGCATCCACCAGCGCCTTAAATTTCACAGTAGGGTTGCATACGACACAGGGGTTTGGGGTGCGGCCATGCTGATATTCATCAATAAAATAAGAAACCACATGTTTTTCAAACTCCTGACACATGTCCTTGACATACAGGGTAACCCCCAAAGCATCTGCCACTTCCTGGGCATCCTGAACGGTCTGCTGGTGGGCAGGGGACATTTTTAAAACCACCCCGGCTACCTGATGACCCTGTTCCCGAAGCAGATGAACGCAAACCGAGCTGTCCACCCCTCCGCTGAGAGCAACTAAAATCTTTTTGGACTGTTGTTCTATCATAAATTTCCTCCTTATTTTCCTATTCCAAAACGCATCTGCCGGAGTTTTTGCACAATCTCCCGGCAAGCTTCCGCGATTCTTTCCACTTCCTCCCGGGTGTTTTCTTCCCCCAAGGTAATGCGGACAGAACCTTTTGCTAATTCTGCAGACAGTCCCAGCTGACGAAGCACATGGGAAGGCTGCTCATTCCCCGTGGTGCAGGCAGAACCGGAAGAAACACAGATCCCCTGCAGATCCATCATCAAAAGCAGTGCCTCTCCCTCGATTCCCTCAAAGGAGACATTTACATTGCCGCAAAGTCTGGGATCCCGCGCCCCGTTGAGATGACTGCCGGGAATCTGAAGCAAACGGTCAATCAGCTCATCCCGCAGAGCTTTTACTGTTTGGGCATTTTCCTCCATATGTTCCTGGGTCTGTTCCAAAGCAGCCCCAAACCCGGCAATCGCCGCTACATTTTCGGTTCCTGGGCGGAACCCGCGCTGCTGTTCTCCCCCATAAATCAACGGTTCTATGGGAACGCCGTTTCTCACAAATAAAAGTCCCGCTCCCTTGGGACCATGGATTTTATGGGCGGACAGGGAAAGCAGATCAATCTGCTGGCGGTGCACCTGAATGGGAACACTTCCTGCGGCCTGCACTGCATCGGTGTGAAAATAGACGCTCCGACTGCGGCAGACTGCTCCGATTTCTTCCACCGGCTGAATGGTTCCAATTTCATTATTGGCATACATGATGCTCACCATACCAGTATCCGGACGAATTGCCTGTTCCACCTGCTGTGGGAGCAGATATCCTTCTGACGTAGGGGAAAGATAGGTCACAGAAAAACCTTTCTGTTCCAAATCCCGGCAGGTATTTAACACAGCGTAATGCTCAAAAGAGCTGGTGATCAGATGGGTTTTTCCCTTTTTTCGCAGAGCTTCCATACATCCCCGCAGTGCCCAGTTATCCGACTCGGTTCCTCCGGACGTAAAAAATATCTCCCGATTTTCACATTCCAAAAACTGCGCCGCCTGATCCCGGGCAGTCTCCACCGCCCGCCGGGCAGTTCTTCCCAAAGAATAGGCGGAGGAGGGATTTCCATAATCAGCCGTCAGATACCGCATCATTATTTCCGATGCCGAATCAAACATCCGGGTTGTTGCCGCGTGGTCTGCGTAAATCACCCTTTTTTCCATCTGTCTTTCCTGCCTTTATCGATATTTTTGGGACTGGGCAACTGCCATTTGGTCGCAGCGTTCGTTTTCCGGATGACCGGCATGACCTTTGACCCAGACAAATTCCACCTGATGAATTTCCAAAAGTTCCAGCAGTTTTTCCCACAAGTCCGGATTCTGCGCCGGGTCCTTTTTATTTCTCATCCAGCCGTTGGCCTGCCATTTTTTTGCCCAGCCTTTTTGCACTGCATCAATAATATATTTGGAATCACTGGTCAAAACAACGGAACAAGGCCGTTTTAAAGCACTCAGCGCCGCAATCACCGCACTGAGCTCCATTCGATTGTTTGTGGTATTCGCCTCGCCTCCGCTGAGCTCCTTTGTATGCTCACCTGCTTTGAGGATGGCGCCCCATCCTCCGGGACCGGGGTTTCCGCTGCACGCTCCGTCTGTATAAATATAAACCTTACTCAGCTGTGCCATGTTGATTTTCTCACCTTTCTCCCCGATTGTCCGGGTCTCATGAACTTATTCAAAAATGCCGGAATCCTTTACATACGGCTTCCAAAGGGATTCCTCCAAATTGGTAATGGGAACCCATCCGCCCAGTTCTTCGGGCCCTTTCAGCAAAATGGTCAGATTCCCCTCTACGAAAGTAGAACAATCAGAAAACTCCTGGGTATCCGCCGCTTGCAGCCGTTCCATCAGTCCTGCTTCGGTCAGGCTGTCCACATACGCAATATACTCTTTTCCCAGATACTGGTGCACATAATCCAGCACCATTCTGGTAAAGTTTTCATCTACCGTCACCAGTTCTGCTAGCGGTTTTACTTTACCTGTTTCCAAATCCAAATTCATAGTGTAATTGACAAACTGGGTACTGCCGTCAGCAGTGACTTCCCCCTGCCAGTTCAGGCTTAAAAAATGTTCTGTCTGGGTAGAAATCACATAATGAACATCCCCTGTCCAGGCTGTACCAGAATCATCTGCTTCAAAAGGTGCAACCGCCCTTTCCCGGACAATTTCATTTACCCCGTCAGAACCTTCCCCAAAAAACACAGGATAATTTACAGACAGTTCCTGGTCAAACCAGGTTTTATCCCCTTCATACTGCAAGGGAATGGTTTGTTCCGCCGCAGAGGATTCACTTTGCAGTACGCTGTTTGTTTGCAGCAAACCATCGGTTTGCGTAGAACTGCTTTCCTGTGTTTGGGACTGCTGGCTGCATCCGGCAAGCACAGTCATTCCCAGAATCATTCCCGCAGAAATGATTCCAAACAAAACTTTGTGATGTCGATTCATTCTTCTCACAAACCCTTTCCTTCCGGTAACTCCTGTTCTTCCTCAAACAGTTTTGATACCAAACCATACACTTCCGGAAAACTTCGGTTTAACCGGATCGGATGCAGTTGACAATTTGTCCAGGCATGAAGAGTATGACCAATATTGATGCACTTTCCATCTTCCCGGAACACTTCATATAAAAACTCAATTTTTACTGGTGTCAGCAGACTGATACTGGTGCGGATGGTCAGTTCATCCTCATAATGAGCAGGCAATTTATATTTGCAGTGGCATTCCAGCAAAGGGAGCATAATCCCCATCGCTTCCATTTCACTATAGCTCATTCCCGCATGTTTAATAAATTCCGTTCTGGCTACTTCGTACCAAACAGGGTAGACAGAATGATGGACAATTCCCATTTGATCGGTTTCTGCATAGCGGGCTACAATTTTCGTTTCTGTTTTCATGGATTAACACAACCTTTCCCCAAGTTCATTTGCTATTTGCCGCTTTTGACAATCAGCTTTAGTATAGCATAAAACCCACACGGTAGCAAACAAAACCCGATGTTTCAAAATTCGTGCATTTTCTCACCATTCATGGTATACTAAAATTGTGGGACATTCATTCCCTTTATTTTTGCGGCAAGGAGGCATCAGCAGTTGAAATTCATTATTTCTCCCGCCAAACAGATGAAAACACAGCAGGAAATTTTAGACTGCCGGGGGCTTCCGGTACTGCTGGAAAAAACCAAAATTCTGGCAGAATACCTGAAATCCCTTTCCTATCCGGAATTGAAAGCGCTGCTTAGCTGCAGCGACGCGCTGACAGAACAAAATTTTCAGCGGTATCAGTCCATGGACCTGACCCGAGAACTGACTCCCGCCATCTTAAGTTATGATGGCATCCAATATCAGTACATGGCGCCCCAGGTATTTGAAACTTCATATTTTGACTATGTGCAGGAACATCTGCGGATTCTGTCCGGATTTTACGGAATCCTGCGTCCGTTGGACGGAGTAGTCCCCTACCGGCTGGAAATGCAGGCCAAACTGAAAACCTCTTTCTGCAAAAATCTGTATGATTTTTGGGGAGATTCCATCTACCAGGAACTGACAAAGGATGATCCAGTGATTTTAAATCTGGCTTCCGCAGAATACAGCCGAGTCATTCAAAAACACCTGACCCCTGATATCCAGTGGATCAACTTTGTTTTCGGAGAAAAGATCCAGGAAAAAATTGTGGAAAAAGGGGTATATGTAAAAATGGCACGGGGAGAAATGGTACGCTTTTTAGCGGAGCAAAATGCATCTTCCCCTGAAGCTGCCAAAGAATTTGACCGTCTGAATTTTCAGTACAGTCCGGAAGATTCATCCCCAAACACTTATGTATTTCTGCGCAGACCTGCACGCAAACAAGAAGCATTTTGACAAAGATCTGTGCATACTCATTGATTCTCTCAAAAAGAAAGGAAAGATATTTATGCTGCCAATCAATACCAAAGCACCCGATTTTACACTGCCTGATCAGGACGGAAACACTGTGAGCCTATCTGACTTTGCAGGTAAAAAAGTAGTTCTTTATTTCTACCCAAGAGACAACACCCCAGGCTGTTCCCGCCAGGCGGCAGCTTTTGCGGCGGCTTACGAAGAATATGAAAAAATGGGAATTCCTGTTATCGGCATCAGCAAGGACAGCACTGCAAGCCATGCAAAATTTGCCTGCAAATACAATCTCCCTTTTATTCTGCTCTCTGACCCGGAACTGACTGCCATTCAGGCTTATGACGTATGGAAAGAAAAGAAACTGTACGGCAAAGTAAGCATGGGCGTTGTCCGCACCACCTACGTAATTGATGAGCAGGGGAATATTTTAAACGGTTGGGAAAAAGTGAAACCGGATACCAATGCAGCTCAGGTACTGGAATATTTAAAACAGCTTTAATTTTTTCAACCGGCGAAGCGCCGCCGGACAGTGTCCGGTGAAAACCGCCTTCGGCGCGTATTCTGTTAGGAAAGAGGAAATATCAAATAATTTCCTCTCAGCTGACAGAATACGCACAAAGTGTCATTGCTCCACCGCTAGGTGGGGCAATTTTTTGTTAATATATCCTTTATCAACAAGCTGAGCGCTGCAAAACTTGATTTTGCAGCGCTCTTTTTATAGAAAAATTTATCTAATTCTGTTTATTCCTGATTCTGCTGACGCAGTTCTACCCGGCGAATTTTTCCACTGATGGTCTTTGGAAGCTCATCCAAAAATTCTACAATTCGAGGATATTTGTACGGCGCAGTCCGTTCCTTGACGTAGTTTTGAATTTCCTTCTTCATTTCTTCGGTTCCTACTGTACCCTTTGTCAGTACAATAGAAGCCTTTACTACCTGTCCCCGAACAGGATCCGGCGCACCGGTTACTCCGCATTCCAAAACATAAGGCAGTTCCATCAAAACACTTTCAATCTCAAATGGACCAATCCGGTAACCGGAAGACTTAATAATATCATCGGTCCGTCCCACATACCAGAAATAACCTTCTTCATCACACCATGCGGTGTCTCCTGTGTGGTACAGATTGTCATGCCATGCTTCCCGGGTCAGTTCCGGACTGTTAAAGTATTCCTCAAACATGCCGCAAGGATGACCTTTATCAGTGCGCAGACAAATTTCCCCAGTCTGTCCAGGAGCCACTTCATTGCCTTCATGGTCAACCAGCACAACATGATACTGTGGGTTTGGTTTGCCCATAGAACCTGGTTTTGGTTCCATGCCTACCAAGGTACCCAGCACCAATGTAGTCTCTGTCTGTCCAAATCCTTCCATAATGTTCAGCCCGGTAGCTTTCTGCCACTGATAGAACACTTCTGCATTCAGTGCTTCTCCGGCAGTACAGCTGTACTGCAAAGAAGACAGGTCATATTTAGACAGATCTTCTTTGATAAACATCCGGTACATGGTAGGAGGTGCACAGAAGGTGGTAATCTGGTGTTTTGCAAACATTTTCAGAATATCATCTGCGTGGAAACGGTCAAAGTCATAGGTGAATACTGCCGCTTCACACAGCCACTGACCATAAATTTTTCCCCATGCAGCTTTTCCCCATCCGCTGTCAGAAATAGCAAAGTGCAGACCATCTGGATCCACATTGTGCCACCACCGTGCAGTGACAATATGTCCCAAAGGATAGGTAAAGTCGTGGGTTGCCATTTTAGGATATCCGGTGGTTCCGGAGGTAAAATACATCAGCATCGGATCTGTGCTTACCGTACTGTCTTCGCCCTGTGGACGCGGGAAAATATCAGACATAGATTCCATGCCGCTGGTAAAATCAATCCAGCCTTCCCGATGTCCGTGAACCATAATTTTCATCTGTACTGTCGGGCAGGACTGCATTGCCTGATCCACTGCATGAGACACTTCACCTTCACCAGTACAGATCACCGCTTTTACGCCGGCTGCCTGGAACCGGTACACCAGATCCTTTTCGGTCAGCTGGTTGGTAGCAGGAATGGCGATAGCACCCAATTTATGCAATGCTACCAGGGTAAACCAGAATTCATAATGACGTTTTAAAATCAGCATGACCCGGTCGCCTTTTTTAATTCCCAATGACTTCAAATAGTTGGCAGTCTTAGAAGAATAGCAGGAAATATCCCGGAATGTAAATTTATGCACACAGTGATCATTGGACTCCCATTTCATAGCAAGCTTATTGGGCTTTGCAGAGGCCAGAGCATCCACCACATCAAAACCAAAGTTAAAATGCTCCGGAATGCGGAAATCAATCTTTTTCAGACGTCCTTCTTCATCCAAAGTCTCATTCACAAACTGTTTATAGATCAAATTATCCCGGCTGTTTTCAGTTTTAGGCTCCTCTGCCTGCGCCGGAACCGCAAGATCATCTTCTTCCTCCTGCGCTTCACTGCCTTTCATCCCAATCGCCAGAAAACGGCAGTTTTTCCCGCCTGCGGCAACCATCCCGTGAGGATGTTCTGAGCTGTAATAGATAGAATCCCCTGCATGAAGCAGTTCTTCGTGATCCCCCACAACCACTTTTAAAGATCCTTCCAAAACATAGTCAAATTCCTGACCGGAGTGTGTGGTCAGCGGATACGGTCCCCGTTTTTCCGCTTCTTCTGAATAGGTTACATCTACCACACAAGGTTCTGCCAGACGATTTTTCAGCACAGATGCCAGATGGCGATACACAAACCCCTCTTTTTTGCGAATCACCAATCCTTCTTCATCATGGCGGCAAACAGTATAGTTCTGCAGGGTAGGCGCTTTCCCAGTGATAATTTCACTGACGTCTACCTTCAAGTACTCTGCACAGGTTACCAGAAACGCCAAGGTTAGATTCACCTTGCCGGACTCACAAATTTCATATTCTTCCGGTGACATATCTGTAGCTTGTGCCATCTGTTCCACAGAAATATGGCACATTTCCCGCAGACCCTTCAAACGTTTTGCAACCGATTCTAATGATCTCATCATGGTATAACTACCCCCTCATTGGTTTACCTGGTTATGAGCTTTTCCTTGCAGAAAGCTTTCCAGGTTATCATATACAACATCTAAAAGCCGCTGCCGGGTTTCTTTCGGCGCCCAGGCAATATGCGGTGTGATGATGATATTTTTTGCTTTCAAAAGCGGATTATCCCCGCGGATAGGCTCTACTGACACTACATCGCAGCATGCTCCCCGCAGTTTTCCCTGATTCAGCGCATCCGCCAGTGCCTGTTCCTCAATCACAGGTCCCCGGGCAGTATTGATTAACACTGCATCCGGTTTCATCTGTCCAATACGCTCCCGGTTCATCAGCTGATTGGTCTGCTGGGTCAGCGGACAGTGAATGGATACAAAATCACTTTGAGCCAACAGGCTATCCAATTCCACAAATGTCACATAAGGAAACTGCTGACGCATTTCCTCCCGTACAGTCCGGGTATAAACCAGCACCTTCATATCAAAAGCATGGGCAAGTTTTGCCACCTGCTTGGCAATGTTTCCAAATCCAATCAAACCAATGGTTTTCCCATCCAGCTCCATCAGCCCTGGCTCGTAAAAGCAAAAATTCTCACAGTTCTGCCACTCTCCGGCTGCTACTCTTTTGGCGTGCTGAGCAATTTGATTGCAGAAATACAAAATCCCCGCAAAGACATACTGCGCTACCGCTTTGGTGGAATATGCAGGAACATTGGTAACGGTAATTCCCCGTTTGCTGCACGCTTCCAAATCAATAATGTTATATCCAGTAGCGGTAACCCCGATATACTTTAGATTGGGGCATTGCGCCAATACTGCTTCATCAATCATACATTTATTTGTGATCAAAAGCTGTGCATCACCGATTCGCTCAGCCACCTGACCAGGCAATGTGCGAGGATATACGGTAAGATCCGCCAGATTTGAAAAGCGGTCAAAACTTAAATCCTCTGATGTGCAGGCATACGAATCCAGCACCACTAATTTCATGACAACTCCTCCTTGCCCTATATTCTCTGCCCCATGGTCAGAACGGTTGCCATTATACCATGAGGTTTTTTCGAAAAATATCCTATTTTATTGATAGACATTACATTTTTTGTGAATTGATTTTAAATCGTCCTATAAAAATAACAAAAAAGCCCTGTTTGCACAGAGCCTTTTACGTTTATCTCAGCCTTTCAACAGCCTATATGACTGCTTTACTCTTTGGAAGAACGCTGTTCCTGCTCTGCCTGTTCCAATTGTTTTCGCAGATTTTCATAATACCGCTGTTCTTTTTTCCGCTTTTTGCGGCAGGAAAAATTGGCAATTAAGAACAACACAAACATTCCGGTCTCCCCGGCAGCCACTGGAAGCCGATAAGCAGAAATTCCCGGAACATAAACGATAAATGTTGACAAAAGCCAAATCACTAAAACCAGATAATACCAGTACCGGCTCTTTATAAAACGCCATCCAAAAAATAACACTGCAATCAAACAAAACAAAACATGAACTATGGGATTCATGATCATCATCTCCAAACTCAAGAAACTTTCGACAGCACCCTGTTTTTACTCCCAATAAACTGTTTAAACTTTCTAACGCCTTCTAAACTTCACGAAAACACATCACATTCACAGGTACTGTCCTATATCTTATTTACTATATCACATCCCAACACATTTTACAATTCTTTTCTTGGGAATCTAAAAAAGAAAACTCCAGACAGGGAAAATCCCCATCTGGAGCCGGCTGTTTTTACAGGCAGGTGAGTTTTAAAATAAGAGATGTCATAAAAGGAGTTTGGCGCGCATGAGAAATGGTTGTCGTAAAAACAGCATATAGAAAGGATACTCTGGGTGTGTAGCGGCAGTATATTCCGCTACTCCCAGCAACGAAGTTTTCCAATATATTATTCAGAAACTGCGCGGTATAGTTTTTCCAGCAAATAGTCATCTAAGGTCAGCACCAATGCCATAGTACATTGTTGGGCATCATAATCCGAAAGGCCCAAACGCCCAGAAAAAAGAGGATAAATCTCCTGATATCTTGTTTCATAGCTTTTCAGAAGATCCTGTCCTTCCTGTGTCAGCCAGACCTTTCTTCCCTCTCGCCGAACCCATCCTTCCTCTCGAAAAGATCCAATCATCCGGCATGCTGATGCTCGACTGATTCCCAGACATGCAGCTACATGAATACACTGTACCCCATGGGGCAGTTCTTTTTGCAACTCTGCCACTGTCATCAAATATCGCAGTTTGACTGGTGTTAATTTCATCGTTTTTCTCCTGCCTTGGGAGAAACTTCTCCATGACCGCAAGATTGTCCGCAATGACCGCTGCAGCCACTGCACCCACAGCATCCGCCCTTTGCTTTATTTTTCATAATAGAACGAACTGCCAAAACTACGAAAAGCAGCAGAATGATTCCAACTATGATTGTTGGCCACATACATCACATCCCCCTTTCTCGGAGAATCCATTGAAAAATATATTGATTGTCTTTATGTTAGTTTAAACTAACTTATAAGTGTATTATAGCATAGGAAAAAAAGTTTGTCAACAAAAAGTTAGATTGAACTAACAGAATTATTTTTCAAAGTAACGGCTGGTATTAAGAGAAATCTTTTCCAGCATTTCTAAAAAAATACTCCGCTCGATTTTAGTGAGTCCCTGCGTAATTTCATCCATCCAATCCTGACCAATAGAAATTAAATAAGGATAAATTTCTCTGGCTTTCTGGGTAGGATACACATCCACAGATCTTGCATCATCCTGATTTTCCACTCTAGTAACATAACCCAAAGCTTCCAGTTTACTGAGCATTTTGGTTACTGTGCTTTTACTGATATCCAGCAGTTCGCAAAACCGGTTTTGGGTCATTTTTCCATTTTCACAGGTGATCATAATAAACGGCGCCAATCCACTGCTTAACTGTACCTGTTTTGTACGTTCATTTAAATACATTTGGGTTTTGCGATAAACCAAAGAAATGTCTTTGAGCATATCTCTTTGAGGATTCTCCATTCTGACGCCTCCTAAATAATTTCCATTGCAACTTTTATTTTATGTAAAATAACAAATTATGTCAATAATTTCCTTGTTTGACAAATAAAATAAGATGATTTATAATGATTAATGTTTGTGTTGGTTTTATTTTTTTGTATATATAGTTTCCTTTGAAACTAATATGTAAAGGAGTGATTTTATGCAATACCCGATTATCACCATTAGCCGTGAACACGGTTCCGGAGGACGCCTGATTGCAAAGCAGGTTGCAGAAGCACTGGGCATCCCTCTTTATGACAAAAAACTCATTCAGATGATCGCTTCTGAAAGCGGTTTGTCAGAAGAATATGTAGCCAAGGCAGACAAAATACAAACTTCCAGTTTTTTATATAATCTGTATTTTGACAGTCAAAACCTGCCGCTTCAGGATCAAGTTTATCTGACCGAAGCAAAAATCATTCGAGACATTGCGGAAAAAGGGCCCTGTGTGATTGTAGGCCGATGTGCTGACTACATTTTAAAAAATCATGCCAATTGTCTGCATGTATTTATTTACGCTCCTATGGAAGAAAAAGTAAACCGAGCTTCTTCTGTCTATTTAGAAAAACATTCCCATATGGAAAGCTATCTGGAAAAATACGATAAACAGCGAGCAACCTATTATGCTCATGTGACCAACGAAAAATGGGGATACCCGCAAAACTATCATGTAATGTTCAACAGCACCATTGGATTAGATCAAGTATCAGAAGAAATCATTCGAATGGCCAAAAAGGAGGCACAGTAGTATGTCAGAAAATCAAACCGTGATACAGGAAAACAAAATGGGTGTTTTGCCTGTCAACCGGCTGCTTGTATCCATGTCTGTACCCATGGTCATCTCCATGCTGGTTCAGGCGCTTTACAACATTGTGGACAGTATGTTTGTAGCCCAAATCAGCGAAAATGCTCTTACAGCCGTTTCTCTGGCTTTTCCCGCACAAAATTTAATGATTGCTGTAGCAACCGGAACCGGTGTTGGTGTCAACGCCCTGCTTTCCAAAAGTTTAGGCGAGAAAAATTTTGAACGGGCAAACCAAACTGCTGACCATGCGGCTTTCTTAGGTCTGTGCAGCTATGCTGTATTTGCTGTTTTAGGGATTTGTTTCTCCCGAATTTTCTTTGCGCTCCAAACAAATGATGCTGAAATTATTCAATATGGTGTAGACTATCTGGTAATCTGTACCGTTTTATCCTTTGGCTTGTTTGGACAGATGACATTTGAAAAGCTGCTCCAATCCACAGGGCGCACATTCTATACCATGATTACCCAGGGACTGGGCGCTATCATCAATATCATTTTTGACCCAATCTTTATTTTCGGGCTGCTGGGCTTCCCAAAAATGGGAGTTGCAGGTGCTGCTGCGGCAACTGTTATGGGACAAATTATCGCATTTATTTTAGCCATGTTCCTCAATCACCGAAAAAATCCTGAAATTAAATTGGATCTGCGCCATTTTCGTCCAAAAGCAAACATCATTCGGGCAATTTATGCAGTGGGTGTTCCCTCTATTATCATGGCTTCCATCGGCAGCGTCATGACCTTCGGCATGAATAAAATTCTGATTTCCTTTACTTCCACTGCTACTGCTGTATTCGGCGTATACTTTAAACTGCAAAGTTTTGTATTTATGCCAGTATTTGGTTTAAATAACGGTATGGTTCCCATTGTGGCTTATAACTACGGAGCAAAAAAACCAGAACGGATTATTAAAACTATTCAGCTCAGTGTCATTTACGCAGTGTCCATTATGCTGATTGGATTGGCCATTTTCCAAATCTTCCCTACCCAGCTGCTGAGTATTTTTAATGCTTCAGAAAATATGCTCTCTATCGGGATCCCTGCATTGCGGATTATCAGCCTTAGCTTTTTATTTGCTGGATATGCAGTTGTCTCTTCCTCCCTGTTCCAGGCATTGGGACACGGAATGCTGAGTCTTTGGATTTCTGTACTGCGTCAATTGGTGGTGCTGCTTCCTTCTGCATTTTTACTGGCCCATTTTGGAGGGCTGGGATATGTATGGCTCTCTTTCCCAATTGCAGAAGTGGCCTCTGTTGTGATCTGTACAGTCTTTTTACGTCACATTTATCAAAAAGAAATCGCACCAATGAAAAACAAATAATTTATAATGATAAGAAGTGCCTAACGGCACTTCTTTTTTTCTGCACCAAGATAAATCACAATTATTTTTCTGAAACTTTACAGCAAAACCAGTTGTGCCAGCAAGAACAAAAGGAGCAGTCCCAGCAAGTTTGCCTGGGTAAAAAACAAAAGATACTTTCCGCTGCGGGCACCTTGGGTTTTCATATACAGCCGAAAAGAAATCAAACTGGCAAGAGAAGCAATAGGGGTTCCCAATCCTCCAATATTTACACCCAGCAAAAGCTCTTTCCAGTGATCAGTAAACCCGCTGAGCAGTACTGCGGCAGGCACATTGCTGATTACCTGACTGGCTGCTGCGGAGGTATAAAGAGCCGTTTCATTCATCCAGCTTTCCAAAACGGTCCGTACTGGTGTTAAATTGCCCATATTTCCTGCAAAGATGAAAAAGCAGACAAAGGTTGCCAGCAGTCCGTAATCCACATCCCGGAAAATTCCCCGGTCAGCCAAAAGTAAACCAGCGCACACCAAAAGAAGCAGTACTCCATACGGCAGGATCCGAAATACACACAAAAGGCACAGCAGAAATAACACAAAAAACACAGTTACATTTTTCATTGAAGTAATGTGCTGCTGTTCTGGAAAAGAAATTTCCAGACGCTGACGGGAAAACCAAAACAAACATACTCCTGTCAGAACAATCAAAGAAAACACTGCAACAGGGATCACTGCACCAAAAAACTGCCCGGCAGACAGATGGTACTGCTCATATAAAAACAGATTTTGGGGATTTCCCACAGGCGTAGCAGCACTCCCCAGATTTGCTCCAATGGTCTGCAGTACAATGACAGGAATCATTGCCTCCTGTTTTCCCACCAGTTCCAATACCATAACTGCAAAGGGGACAAAGGTAATCAATGCCACATCATTGGTAATGAGCATAGACGCAAAAAACGGAAGCAGCACCAAAAATAAATACAGCAACCTCAATTGGCGTTTGCCTTCCAGCAGCTTCTGGGCCAGCACCGCAAAAACCCCACATTTTTGAAGCCCGGCAATCACTGCCATTAAGCAAAACAACAGTGCCAATACCCGAAAATCAATGTACTCAATATACTGGGCACTGGGAGGAACCAAAAACATGGAAATCACTGCACAGACTGCAGAAACACAAAGTACCGGCTCTTTACGAAAAAAGGTCACCATTTTATTTTCCCCCAAACCCAATTGATCTGAAATATACTATTGTTCATAACCGACGCTCCCATATTGTTCATATTGTTTTTTGGTATACCAAGTTACCCCTTTATCATAAGGCGGATAAGGATACCTCAATTCTTCCCCCACTTCTTTGGAAACTTCTCGGAACAGCTGATGACACGTAAACAGTGCGTTCCACATTTGTGAATACCCATTCATTTGATATGTAGAAAGCAACCGCTCCCACAATTCTTTGGAAAGATATTTGGGAAGAAATTTATAGTTTTTCCCCACACTAAGAGAAAACCCTGTTTTGATCCCTACTTTCCAGGATAACATGCGAAGCAGTTCCGGACGCAGAATTTGATTCATATGATCTACAGCAAATAAAATTTCGTTCCTGCACAATCCCTTTACAATGTAAGAAGTCACATTCCAAAACTCATTGCAGCAATCATCATATTCCCCCGCTGTCGGCTTTTTTACATGGTAATCTTCATCTGTTGGAACAATATCATAGGAAATCCGATGATCCTTATCCAGCAATACCTGCATTAGCTTGTCCCAGGTCAAATATTCTTCCAGCCTTTCTACAGGAAGAAGAGTTAAATCTATTTTCACTCCATCATCAAACAGCATAATATAAGAAAAAAATCCTTTTGGATCAGGTGGAAAAAGTTCCATAGCTTCCGGTTTCTGCATCATAATTATGGTCCCAAACTGGTTGAGCCACTGGTCACTTTTCTGAAACCAATCCATATCTGTTACTAGGAATTTAATATCATAATCTTGAAAATCATCTTTTGGAATGCAACGATTTGTTCTGGATCCTTCCAGCATCACAATCCGAATCCGTTCCTCTTGTTTTGCAAAATTTAAAATGAGATCAAATATCTGCTGTTCATTCCGCATTGCCGCTTTCTCCATCTCATAACCATTTCCTGTAAAAACACTTGATTCTATAAAACAAGTCAAGGATAACTGTCTTCAATCTGCAGACATCCTTAAAATCAATTTATTTTTAATTATATCATAACAAAATGCAGGCTGCAAAAAAATTTTTGCAGCCTGCATTTTGTCTTTGCAAACCTTCACAATCCCCTTTTTCCCAGTTCATGAACCAATTCCACATAAAACCGACAGGGGTCAAAATATTTTCCAGGTCTGCGCCGAAATCCGGTTAAGTGCTGATGTGAAATTTTAAAAAGAGTTCCGCGATACTCCCCCCATTGGGAAGACTGCGGGGAAACAAATCCGTCCGTTTCCCCGTCCAATCCATAAAACACCCTGTAAAACAGCGCCATCAACGGGTCTTCCCGGGAACGGGATAGCTCTGCACCCCAGCTCTGGTATAAAATCCCCGGCACATCCGGATAGCGCCGGTTAAACTGTTGTGCACGCTCCCAGCTCATACATCCGGCAGCTTCCCGAAAATCAGGATACTGATCTCCTAAAATCCGGCCATACCTGTTTTCGCCCAACACCACCAAAGGGGAGAAAATACGGGCGGCAAAATTCCCGGTCAGGGTTTTGCATCCGTGATGTGGGGTAGAGATGGTAATAATAGAAGCAATGTCCTGTCCCATACCGCAGCCGGAAGCCAAGTATCTGGCTTCCAGTCCTCCTTTGGAATGGGCAATCAGATTCACTTTTTCTATCCTCTCCGCCCGCTGGATCTGACGAATGCGCACTGCGATCTGATTGGCGTTGTCCCAGATAGAACCGCAGGCATCCTGCCCGCCGAAATATACCCTTCCGCCCAGACAGCGCAGGACATTGGGGACATCTCCCCAATAATCTAACGGCCGGTGATCCCCAAAGTTGAGTCCGTGAAGCAAAACAACAGGGTATTTTGTTTTACAGTAATCTTTGGGATACTGAGAAAACTGCTGGAATAACCATTCCTGTTTCACATCACTCACCTCTTTGCTTTCCCGTTTACAGCACTTGTGTAAAAAAGGACGGATTCTCCCCCAGCCAAAAGGGAAACAATCCGTCCATCACTTCCATTATCCGCGAATTTTTGTGGGAATTCCGCAAACCACATGGTATACCTGCTCTGCCAGAGAAGCCAGATAAATGCCTGCCTGTCCTGCGGCACGCTGCCAGCAAAGTTCCCGGGCAGATTCTTCCCCGGTGCAAACCACAGTATCCATGACCACAATCAAATTGGGATTTTGATACAGTATCCGGTCAATGGTTTCAGTAACCGGAATCTGTTCTTCCACCATACGGCGTACCAGCAGCTGAAACCGCTCCACCGCCTGGGCTGTTTCCAAATCAGACAGATCACAGCGATTGCCATCTTCAATCCTCGCCCGGTCAGAATCCAGTAAAGTTTCCAAAAAAGCCCGCTTCCCCTGAAACGGCGCCCCCACAATCAACTTCATACAACACTCACACCCCTATGAGCTCATTGTAACACAAACCATCCAGATCTGTAAATCATTGGTTCACAGGGATGGACCGTTTTTTTATTTTGCAAAATAGCTGTCTGCCGCTTCCAGTACTCGGTCAATATCCTCACTGGTATGTGCGTTAGAGAGGAAAATTGCTTCAAACTGAGACGGCGCAAAATAGAACCCGTGTTCCAACATATAGGAGAAATAACGGGCAAATGCCTGTGTATCAGAAGTTTTAGCGGTCTCATAGTCCACAACTTCTTCCCCGGTAAAGAATACACATGCCAAAGAGCCAACTCCGGTCACACAAAGAGGCAGACTTCTGCGCTGAGCAATCTCCCGCATCCCGCTGCGGAGCTTTTCTCCCAGATCAAAAATATGACGGTAAATCTGTTCTTTGTCTGCTTTCAGCCGGCTGAGCTGGCAAAGCCCTGCTGCCATTGCCACTGGGTTGCCGCTTAACGTTCCTGCCTGGTAGACCTTTCCTACGGGAGAAATCATCTCCATAATTTCCCGGCGGCCGCCGTAAGCTCCTACCGGCATTCCGGCGCCTACAATCTTTCCGAAGGTGGTCAAGTCCGGTGTCACACCGTAAAGTCCCTGCGCTCCATCCAGACCTAAACGGAATCCAGTAATGACTTCATCAAAAATCAGCAGTGCTCCGTACTGGTCACACAGCTGACGCAGTCCTTCCAAAAATCCCGGTTTTGGTTCTACTACACCCATATTGGCGCCAACCGGTTCCAGAATCACAGCCGCAACCTGTTCCAGATTGTCTTCCAACAATGCCTTGACGCTGGAAAGATCGTTATATACTGCGGTCAGGGTATCTTCTGCACAGCCTTTTGGAACACCGGCGCTGTCCGGAATCCCGCTGGTCATCACGCCAGAGCCGGCTTTTACCAGCATCGCGTCACTGTGGCCGTGGTAACATCCTGCAAATTTAATAATTTTATCCCGTCCGGTAAATCCTCTTGCGGCACGCACTGCGCTCATCACCGCTTCGGTTCCGGAGTTTACCATCCGCACCATATCAATGGACGGCACCAGGGAGCAGATTATTTCTGCCATGGTCACTTCGATTTCGGTAGCTGCCCCAAAGCTCAGTCCGTTCTGAGCCGCTTTCACTGCTGCATCCAAAATTTCCGGATCGTTATGTCCTAAAATCATAGGACCCCAAGAACCGATAAAGTCAGTATACTGGTTTCCGTCCACATCAAAAATCTGGGTTCCCTTGGCTTTGGTGATAAAACGGGGACTGCCCCCTACAGAGCCGAATGCCCGCACTGGACTGTTGACGCCGCCGGGGATCAGCTGTTTTGCCTTTTCAAAAATTTGTTCTGATCTGGTCATTGCAAATCTCTCCTCTTTTTAAACGCAGGCGGCTGTGTCCGGTACAGACCAGCCGCCTTTTTTCGATTTTATTTAGCCAATCCGGCCTTCATCCATCCATTTTGCCAGTTCTTTGGCATAATAGGTAATAAGAATATCTGCTCCTGCCCGGTAAATGCTGACCGCAGTTTCACAGGCTACTGCCGCTTCGTCAATCCAGCCTTTTTGAGCTGCCGCTTTGATCATGGCATATTCCCCGCTGACACTGTAAGCTGCTGTAGGAACCGGGAACCGCTGAGAAACCTCATGTACCAGATCCAAATAGGTCATGGCAGGTTTTACCATGAGGATATCGGCACCTTCCTGCAAATCCAGTTCTGCTTCTTTGATAGCTTCTTTTCCGTTGTGGTAATCCATCTGGTAAGTCTTTCGGTCGCCGAAAGAAGGGGCAGAACCTGCCGCATCCCGGAATGGTCCATAGAAAGAAGAAGAATATTTTACCGCATAGGACATAATCGGGGTATTGAGGAATCCGTTTTTGTCCAGCTCGTTTCGAATTGCCAAAATCCGTCCGTCCATCATGTCAGAAGGCGCTACCATATCCGCACCTGCCTCAACATGGGACAAAGCGGTTTTTGCCAGCAATGGCAAAGTCTTGTCATTATCCACATCATGTCCGCAGAGCATTCCGCAGTGACCGTGAGAAGTGTATTCGCACATGCAAACGTCTGTCACATAATAGAGGTTTGGGAATTCCTGTTTTGCCAGCCGAAGAGCTTTCTGCACCACGCCGTCTTCTGCCCAGGCGCCGCTTCCCATTTCATCTTTATGATCGGGAATACCAAACAGCATAATGCTGGAAACACCTGCTTTGGAGACCTTTTCCAGTTCAAACAGCAGTTCATCTGGACTGTAGCGGAACTGTCCCGGCAAAGAGGGGATCTCTTCCCGAATTTTTTCTCCTTCCCGTACAAATACCGGATACATCAAAGAATTTTTGCTCACTCTAGTTTCCCGCACCATATTGCGAAGTACGGGGTTTCCCCGCAGACGGCGAGGACGCTGTAATAAATCCATGCTTCTCTTCCTTTCTTTATTCTTCTGATTTCATATTCAGCATTGTCTCAATCATACTGTCAATGGTAGCCTGCTGAGACACGGTAATATTCATGTGATACTTTTCTGCCTGAGCCGCTGTCTGCTGCCCAATGCACACTGCTTGTACTTTGGTGTAGTCGTAATCCTCTCCAAAGATTCCCACAAATCCACGCACTGTAGAGGCACTGGTAAACGCCACCAGATCCCGGGGATTCAGTTCCACCGGAGTGTGTTTCACATAAGAGGTTTCATAAACCGGAACATCATCATAAGCGATTCCGTGTTCCCCTAAAATTCGAGGCAGAGACTCAGTTCCGTGAAGGGCTCTGGGGATGAGCACCTTTTCTTTTGGATGCACCCGGGCAGCCAGACCGTTTGCCAGTGCTTCGCTGTCATAGGACAGAGGGACATATTCTACCAGGATTCCCCGCTCTTCAATCGCCTTTTTTGTAGCGGAACCAATAGCGGCAAATTTTAAATTCACCAGATTCCGCACATCCATCCGGTGTTCCCGCAGTTTTTCGAAAAATCCTTCCACTCCTGCCACACTGGTAAATACAATCCAGCTGTAGGTGTTGATTTCGCTGAACGCCTGTCCCAGACGGGTATTTCTGCCCAATGTTTTGGTACGGATAGACGGCAGTTCCACCACTTCTGCTCCCAGCTGACGAAGTTTTTGGGTCAATACAGAATCCCGTTCTTTGGGGCGGGTCACAATCACCCGGCGGCCGCCCATAGGACGGTCTTCTGCCCAGTGGAACTCTTCTGCCAAAGAACACACCTTTCCCACCACAATAATGGCCGGAGACTGTACTTTTGCCTTTTCCACTTCCAAAGGCAGATGAGCAAGGTCTGAAACCACTCTCCGCTGATAAGCAGTGGTTCCCTTTTCCAGTACTGCGGCAGGCATTTCTTTTGCCATGCCTGCGTCAATTAATCCCTGACACACACTTTTTACCGCAGTCAGTCCCATTAAGAACACCAATGTTCCGTCCAATTGGGTCAAGGCCTTGTAATTGATTTTGGTTTCGGTTCCCCGTTTTGCATGGGCAGTAATAATGTGAAGGGAAGAACAGTAGTCCCGATGAGTCACCGGAATTCCTGCATAGGCCGGTACACTCACCGCAGAGGTAATGCCGGGAACAATCTCAAAAGGAATGCCATGTTCTTTTAAAAGTTCCAGTTCTTCTCCCCCTCTGCCAAACACAAAAGGGTCGCCCCCTTTCAGACGAACTACCCGTTTGCCTTCCAGGGCTTTTTTCAGCAGAATCTCATTGATTTCTTCCTGTGGAACCGGATGATTTCCGGACACTTTTCCCACATTGATCTGTTCTGCATCAGCAGGCATCATGCTGAGAATCGCCTGCCCTACCAATTTATCATATACCACAACCTGTGCCTGTTCCAGCACCTGTTTTCCTTTTAATGTAAATAAGCCTGCGTCTGACGGACCGGCTCCAACCAACCATACTTTTCCCTGTTTTTCCATCTCTTACTTCCATTCCTGTTTCATTTTTTCCGCCAATGCAATGCCCAGCTTCTGAGCCTCTTCGGTACTGCCTGTTATACAGTCAATACTGTATTCCCCGGACGGCTCATCATAATAAAGCCCGGTGAGTTTTACCTCTGTCCTGTGAACCTGTGCATATGCTGCAACCGGAGAAGAGCATCCCCCGTTGAGTGCAGTAACAAATCCCCGCTCTGCCTGTGCCATGATCTGGGAAACCGGATCATTTACTGGTTCCAAAAAGGAGTAATCTTCTCCTTTTCTTCCCTGTACTGCTAAAATAGCCTGTCCTGCCGGAGGGATCATTTCATCCACTGGATCAAACAGCCGGCTGATCCGGTGGCCCAGGCCTACTCGTTCCAGCCCTGCTGCTGCCAGCACCAGAGCGGAATAGTTTCCTGCATCCAATTTATTTAAGCGGGTAATAATATTCCCACGCACCAAATCAAATCCCGGCTGATCATACAGCTTTGTCAGCTGCAGTTTCCGGCGCAGACTGGAGGTACCAATCTTTTCCTCGGTACAGGAAAACTCCTGTTTTTCCGGCAGTACCAAAGCATCTCTTGGATCTCCCCGCTGGGGCATGGCAACCAAAGGCAAGTCCGGATTGATTTCCATGGGCACATCCTTCAAACTATGAATGGTCAGATCCACCTTTTCCTCCAAAAGTGCATCATCCAATTCTTTTACAAACAGTCCTTTTCCCCCTACCTGATCCAGACTTTTATTTAAAATCCGGTCTCCTGTGGTTTTCATGGTGACCAGTTCCAGACGAAGGTCAGGGTTGCAGCGCTGAATCTGCTCCATAACCAGTTTGGTCTGGGCCACTGCCAAAAGACTATCCCGGCTTCCTATCCGAATTACCTGTTTCATTCTGCCGATTCCTTTCTCAACATTCCATTTCTTAATTTTATCATGTTTCTGCCGGGGTATCCCCGCAGGCGAATAATTCTTTTTTGTGTTCCCGCAGCCAGTCTGCGGTTTGGCGCACCTTTTTGTGATCAGTCCCGCCACCATTGACACCTACTACCATGGTATCCTGTCGGATAACTGCCGGAAAATAAAAATCACATTCTTCTTTCCGATCCGCAATACTTGCCAAAACTCCGGATTTTCTGCATTCTAAAAACACCTGGTGATTGACCTCTCTCAGGTCTGTGGCGGCCACTGCCAAAAAAGCCCCTTCCAGATCTCCTGGAGCATATTCTCTGCATTCCCAATGAATCCGCTCCGGCAGGTTCTGTACCAGCTGTTCCAAAGAGGGGCAAAGTTTTGGAGCAATCACAGTCAGGTCACACCCAAATTCCAGCAGGGTAGAAATTCTGCGGAATGCAATAGTACCTCCGCCGATAACCACACCGCGCTTCCCATTCAGGGAAATAAACATGGGGAAAAAGGGAATTCCATCCATCCTTTCTGCCCCCTTACCGCTGATTAGAAGCTTTTTCCAAAGCCCGCATACAGCTTTCAAACTGATCCTTATCCAAATATTCCCGCAGTCCGTACAAAAGTTTGCTCACAGACTTTTGGGTCGATGCCCCAATACTGCCGGCCAGTTTTCCCGTTTCCTCTCCGGTCAAAGGCAGTTTTTTAATCTGTTTCTGGCTGCGCCAAACCACATCTTCTGCCGTCTGTTTTCCAATCTTCTGTACCATGGGAATCCATTCCCGGAAATAATACCAGTTTTCAAATTCAGTTTCATATTCCCGCAAAAGTTCTTTTGCCTTTTCAATCTGCGCCAGGTCTTCCTGCCGCAGGGAGCCACCCAGGCTGTCCACATCATATACCTGAAGCATCGGGTGCTGTTTTAATTTCGGGTCAATATCCCGGGGAACCGCCAAATCCACCAGCACTACCTTATGAGCAAGTTCCACATTTTCCAGATCTTCCTGTTTCACAGTATAATGGGGGCTTAAGGTTGCGCTGAGCACAATGTCCATCTGAGGCAGTTTTTGAATCCGTTCTTCATAATCCACCACACGGCACCCTGCCGGAATCACCGCATCCCGAGTTTTATACTGGCGCAGAGTCATCACTACATGACACCCCTGTTCCACCAGCGCAGATGCTGCCAGACGTCCCATTTCCCCATTGCCGATTACCATGCACTGTTTTCCCCGCAGGCTTCCCATCTTCTGTTCCAGCAGTTCAATGGTCCCCACTGCCATGGAGCGGTTTACCGCAGTCAGCCGCACAGAACTTTTTACCTTCTTCGCTGCTGTCACTGCATCCCGGAATAAAATTTCCAGTACCGTATCCGCACTTTTGCATTCCCGTGCAAAGGCGATGGCGTCCTTAATCTGAGTCAGGATCTGATCTTCTCCAAAAATCTGAGATTTCAATCCGCACGCCAGTTCCATTAAATAATGAACCGCTTCTTCCCCTTCACGGCAGCGAAAATATTCCTGATATTGTCCGGATTCCACCTGTTTTACACGGCAAAGCAATTCCAGGGGAGACACTTCCCCGCCGCTGAGCCAGATTTCTGTCCGGTTACAGGTAGAGAGGATCACACATCCCATGGACGGATATTCTGATTTGATCTGTTTCAGCGCAGCTGCAAGGGCAGATTTGGTAAAGGAAAAGATTTCCCGGTATTCCAGCCCCGCTTTACTGTGGTCGATTCCAGCCATTCTGATTTCCAAAATTTCAACGCTCCAATTCTTATCAACTTCATGCAGATTCTATCATAGCACATTTTCGCTCAAATGTTAATGGCAGTTATCCGGTAATTTTTCCAATTTTAGAACAAATTGAATATCTTCATAAGATTCTTCTAAAAAAGGAAATATCCTGCCAAATCTTCCGAAGGCGGGCAGCACCCGCTTGCAATGATACTACGTTGGTATTCTCTCAGCTGACAGAACACGAGCGAAGCGTCATTGCCCCACCGCCAGGTGGTTCAGGTCCAGGGGTGTGAACCCCTGGTGCAACTTTTTTGTTTTTTGGGATTCTTAAGGGATGTGAATCCCTTAAGCCGTCGGAGACAAATTTTTTGTCTTTCTTTTGTGGGCTTATGGCGGACAATGTCCGCTGACCACAACCTGCACCATTTCTTTTGATGGCCAATAAGAAAATAGTTATCCAAAGGATAACTACAAAGAAAAAGCCACCAGAGGGGCGTCCTCCAGAAATATATGGTTAGTCGGCCTGCCCCTGGAGATAGCCGTAGGCTTTCTCTACACCCACAAGTGTTGTTTGCGCACTTATGTAAAACGGTTGTCCTGCAAAAAGCGCTGCGGCGCTAATCACTCCAAAGAGTCTGGTATAATATTTTTATTTGTGCAATTTGCCAGTTTGCATTACCTTTTTCTACAGTCTGAAGCGCCGCAAAACTTTCGTTTTGCGGCGCTCTTTCTCAGCTTTTTCTTTTTACGTCTATCTTTTTAAATTGCACGGATGCGGATAACGCCATCAATTGCCTGCAATGCTTTCAGAATATCCGGTGTCACATCTCCGTTGGTGTCAATCATGGTGTATGCAAAATCCTTCTTGGATTTATTCAGCAGATTTTCAATGTTGACACTTTCCAGTGCAGCAGAAATCTTGGACAGCATGGTAGGAACGTTCTTGTGGATGATGCAAATCCGATTTTTCCCGCTTCTTGCCATAGAAGCTGCCGGCAGATTTACAGAATTGGTAATGTTCCCGTTTTCCAGATAATCCATCAGTTCTACTGCTGCCATTTTTGCACAGTTATCTTCAGATTCCGGAGTAGATGCTCCCAAGTGAGGGAATGCAGTCACCCCAGATACATCCAAAAGATCATCGTTAGGGAAGTCGGTAACATATGCAGCTACCTTTTTCGCTTCCAATGCCTGAATCAAATCTGCGGTATCCACCAGTTCGCCTCTGGCAAAATTGAGGATCCGAACACCATTTTTCATGGTAGCAATAGAAGACGCATTGACCATTCCTTTGGTTTCCTGATTGCAGGGAACGTGAATGGTAATATAATCAGATTTTTCATAAATTTCATTTAAATTCACTGCGTGTTTTACCTGGCTGGACAAATTCCATGCAGCATCTACGCTGATATACGGGTCATATCCATATACTGTCATCCCCAAATCTGCTGCCGCATTAGCTACCATAGCACCAATTGCACCCAGACCGATAACACCCAACGTTTTTCCGGCGATTTCCGGTCCTACAAACTGGCTCTTTCCCTTTTCTACCAGTTTGCCTACTTCTTCGCCTTTTCCTTTCAGTGTTCTGACCCATTCCATAGAGTCAGCCACTTTACGGGAGGAAATAAGCAATCCCAACAGCACCATTTCCTTTACTGCGTTGGCGTTGGCACCCGGTGTATTAAATACCACAATCCCTTTCTGAGCGCATGCATCACAAGGGATGTTGTTTACCCCTGCACCAGCCCGAGCAATGGCCTTGACAGACTGAGGCAGTTCCATGTCGTGCATGGAGGCACTGCGCACCATCACTGCATCAGGAGCTTCCATCGCTTCTGCATAGGTATAACGGGTACGGTCAAATTTTTCCAATCCTACTGGGGAAATTTTATTTAATAACTGAATCTCAAACATGATCTTTCACCTTTTTTCTAAAAAATAAAACGCAAAGGGGTGCTGTTTCAATTCTTGACCCGCACCCCTCTTTTTCATCCAAATACTATGACTTAAGAATTAGCGGCTTCAAATTCTTTCATAAATGCCACCAAAGCTTCTACGCCTTCCAGCGGCATAGCGTTATAAATAGACGCCCGCATACCGCCTACTGTACGGTGACCTTTCAGGTTGATGAAACCGTGTTCCGCAGCTTCTTTTACAAATTTCTTGTCCAAATCTTCGTTTCCGGTGACAAAAGGCACGTTCATCAAAGAACGAGAACCTGGTTCTACCGTACCCCGGAACATCTTGGACTGATCCAGGAAATCATACAGAATTCCAGCTTTTTTCTGATTGAGCTCATGCATTTTTTCAATTCCGCCCATATCATTTTTCAGCCATTCCAGCACCAATTTGCAGATATAAATAGCATAGGTCGGCGGTGTGTTATACATAGAACCGTTTTCTGCATGAATTTTGTAATCAAACATGGTAGGAGTGGTATCGTCTACTCCCTGAATCAAATCTTCCCGGACAATCACCACGGTCAAACCAGCAGGTCCCATGTTTTTCTGGGCACCGGCAAACAAAAGACCGAATTTTGAAACATCCATTGGCTCGGACAAAATACAGGAGCTGACATCTGCTACCAGCGGAACATCACCAGTTTCAGGCAGTTCGGAATAGTGGGTACCATAAATGGTATTATTTAAACAAATATAAAAATAATCAGCATCTTTTGAGAAAGTGGACGGATCCAGCTTTGGAATATAGGAGAAGGTCTTGTCAGCACTGGAAGCAACTACATTGACTTCTCCGTATTTTTTAGCTTCACTGCAAGCTTTTTTTGCCCACTGACCAGTCAAAACCAAATCGATTTTGTGGCTTTTTTTCATCAGGTTCAGGGGAATCATCGCAAACTGAGAGGAAGCACCTCCCTGCAAAAACAACACCTTATACTGATCCGGAATATTAAGTACTTCACGCAATAAGCTTTCACAGGAATCGATAATTGCCTGGTATTCTTTCGAACGGTGAGACATTTCCATAACCGATTGTCCAGAACCGTTGTAATCCAGCATTTCCGCGGCAGCTCTCTTTAATACAGCTTCAGGCAGCATGGATGGACCAGCGCTAAAATTGTAAACTCTACTCATATCTCTTCCTCCAAAAACAAACTCTACTTTTTCAAGACAACTCATCGCTTTAATGTATTATCCATGAAAAGTATTAATACTATTATAAGAACTTTTTCTCCATAAGTCAAGCGCTGTTTTGTCAAAAATACAAGGTATTTTGCAGTCAAATCAGCTTTTTCTCCAAACAAAAAGAAAATTTTCCGCTTTCAGCGCTATCCTGTAGCTCAATTGGGAAAAATAAATGACAGAGTGCTCCTCTTTTCCACCCGGCAAATCCACAAAAAATTCAAACAGAAAAACGTCAAAAATCCTATAGTACACCCTATCTCAGTATGATAAGATAAAGAAAAATACGTTTTCCCCATGTGATTTTTTGAAAGGAGGATATCCTCATGTACTTCGGCGACTGTTTGCCCCCGCTGATGCCTCATCCTATCACAAATCCTGAAAATCCCATCCCAGAATGGGAAGCAAGGAAAAAAGAAATTTTAGACCTTCTGCGAAAAGAAGAATACGGCTTTGCGCCCCCTGCACCCAGCTGTGTGAAAGGCGAAGTCTTGGAGCAGGATTTTGAATGCTGCTGCGGACATGCAGTATTGGAAAAAATTCAGATCACTTTCCCCACTCCAAAAGGAAATTTTTCCTTTCCTTTAAAATTTTTTGTTCCTCAAAAAGAGGGAAACAGCCCTCTGTTTTTGCTCATCAACTTCCGTCCAGACTCCTATGACCGTTATTTTCCGGCAGAAGAAATTATCGATCGTGGATTTGGACTGGCAGTTCTATACTATGAAGATGTGTCCACCGATGACGGCAACTTTAAAAACCTGCTCCCAGGACAGTATGATCTGCCTGATCCTCAGACCGGATGGGGAAAAATTTCCATCTGGGCATGGGCAGCAAGCCGGGCGATTGATTACCTGATCACCCGTCCGGAAGTGGATTCCAAAAACATTGCTGTCATCGGACATTCCCGGCTGGGAAAAACTGCCCTGTGGTGTGCCGCACAGGATGAACGGGTGTCTTTTGCCTGTTCCAACGAGGCAGGCTGTGCCGGAACTTCTCTGGAACATATCAAACATCCCGGTGCCGAAACCACACAGGATATTGTCACCCGGTTCCCCTATTGGTTCTGCGGCAACTATCAAAAATATGCAGGAAAACCAGATGATATGCCTTTTGACCAGCATTTTCTGCTGGCAGCCATTGCTCCCCGGTATGTGGCGGCTGGCAGTGCCAACCGAGACTTGTGGGCAGATCCTTATGCAGAACAGCTGTGCTGCCTGGCGGCATCCCAAGCATGGAACTATTACGAAAAAACCGGATTCTCTGGAACAGAAACTCCTTTCCAAACTGGAGAGTTTTCTAACCAGGGTGAAATTGCCTATCACCTTCGGGACGGTGTTCATTTTCTGGGGCGAGCCGACTGGCTGCGCTATATGGATTTTATAGAACGCCACAAAAATCTTTAAATCTCAAACCTGATGTATTGCCTTTCTGCCCCTTTTTAAAATTTTAAAAACAATGTTTTGACTTGCCTAATTCATTCCATTATGTGAAAATAGTTCCTTTTTCAGATTGTTTTTCCATGTTGTATAAAGACTTTCCTTTCCGGCAAAAATAACGGAGAAGACAATCGGAAGCGTAACTGTCATGGAATGATTCCATTCCATCCAGCTATGATTCTGGCCAGATTTTTTATCTGTGCCCATCATCAATTTGGAAAGGAACTTTAAGCTATGAAAAAAGTCATGTCAAAAAAGGGACATAAAACATTTTATGCGGCTTTAGGCATTTGTATGATTGCTATTGCAGCAGCAGTTTATTTGGGTGTCAGCGGAATGGTAAAACAGCTGGAACAGGACCAAACTCTGGAACTGAGCCAGCAGACCGAAGACGCTGACTGGAACTATCCTTCTACTCAGGATGTCAATAAACCGGAAGAAAATATAGAAAAGGATACCTCTTCTGTTTCTATGGCAGAAGAAATCTCACAGCCGGAATCTTCCGCTCAGGAAACTGCGGCACCTGCCCTGACCTTTATGATGCCGTTAGAAGGAGAAGTCATCAACACTTTCAGCAATGGGGAACTGGTCAAATCCAAAACCCTGAATGAATGGCGTACCCATGACGGCATCGACCTGAAAGCACCGGCAGATACCCCGGTAAAATCCATGGGTGACGGAACCGTACAGGAAGTGACCGAAGACCCTATGTGGGGCACCTGTGTTTCTGTTGCTCACAGCAACAACTACGTCAGCTTTTACAAAGGATTAAAACCTGCTGTGCAGGTACAGGCCGGACAGACTGTAAAAGTAGGGGATGTGCTGGGTGCAGTAGGAAATACTGCAGAAATTGAAGTTTCTGAAGAAAGTCATCTCCATTTCGGCGTACAGAAAGACGGTCAGTGGATCGACCCAATGAGCGCTATCGGACAATAGAAAAAACAGCCTCCTATGGTGGAACGAAAAACACCATAGGAGGTTTTATTCTATGGAAAAATTATTCTGCAAAACAAAGCAGCTCGTCTACACTCTTTCTTCTGGGCGCTTTGGGGGACTCTGCCGGATACCCAATAGCAACCAATGCCGCTACCTTCTGCCCTTCCGGAATAGAAACCACGTCCTTGATTTTATTTTCATCAAAAATTCCCATAATGACAGAACCGATTCCCTTGTCGTATGCTGCCAGGCAAAAGGTCTGCACTGCAATACCGGTGTCAAACACACCCCATTCTGCTCCTTTGGAAGTGGTAGGGGTACCGTCCTTTTCCATGCCGGAACGTCCTTCAATCATGGTGACTACTACCAGTGCTCCCGCATTCCGCAAGGTGTCAATATTGTATTGAAAATCCATGACACACTGATCTGCGATCCGGTTCATGGTATCCCGATTTTCTACTACCAGATAGCGGGTCACCTGAGTATTTTTCCAGGAAGGGGCAAAAGATGCTGCTTCTACAATCTCCCGGATGGTTTCCCGGTCTATTTTCCGGTCTTCAAATCTGCGGATACTTCTTCTTTCTTTAATACACTGGATGGTTTCCATGAACATGTCCTCCTGTTTCTACTGCGGTCAGGCTGTCTGATTCTCCCCGCCTGTCACAGTATTATTTGGGCATGATTATATCATAAAATGACAGAAAAAACAAATCCTCTCGTCCTTTGACAATAACCTTTCCGGTTTCATGACAAGCCTTTTGAAATCTGATATAATAATCAAAAAGTGCATCCTTTCAAAAACAATGTTTAACAGGATGTATCCGTCTTATTTCCCTGAAATCAGAAAGGAAAACCCAATGAAACAATATAAAAGAGCCTATCTGGAAATCACCAATGTGTGCAATTTAAACTGTTCCTTCTGTCCAAAAACCACCCGCTCTCCCCATTTTCTGTCTTTGGAAGAATTTCGTTTTGCGGCTGCCCAAATCAGAAATTTTACAAACTTTCTCCAATTTCATGTGATGGGTGAACCCCTTCTTCATCCCCTGCTGGGTGAATTTTTGGAAGAATGCCAGCGATTGAATTTTAAGGTCAACCTGACCACCAACGGCACCCTTTTAAAAGGAGATACTGCCCGCACCATACTGTCTTCTCCGGCAGTACACAAAGTCTGCATCTCACTCCACAGTTTTGAAGCCAACACCCTCCCATTCTCTATGGAAGAATATCTCACACAAATTACCCAGTTTTCCAAGGCAGCTTCCGCACAGGGAAACCTTCTCACCCAGCTGCGGTTATGGAATCTGGACGGAGAAACTTCCCAGGGACAGCATCAGGAAAACCCCTGGATCTTATCCTTTTTGGAACAGGCGTTTTCCATGGACGCCCCTATCCGTCCCACTGGAAAAGAACAGCGGGATATCCGGTTAGCTCCAAACACCTACCTTCATTTTGCCCATAAATTTGAATGGCCGGATCCCATTCAGCCGATTTCAGAAAAAACCGTATTTTGTCAGGCGTTGCGGGATCATTTTGCAGTACTCTGTGACGGCACTGTAATTCCCTGCTGTTTGGACAGTGAAGGGCGCATCCCCTTAGGGAATCTGTTTTCCTCTCCGCTGGAGGAAATTCTTTCTGGCACTCGAGCCCAGGCAATTTATCAGGGATTTTCTGACCGGAAACCATTTGAAGAATTGTGCCGCAGATGCTCTTACGCTTCCCGCTTTCAAAAATGACGCCTGATACATTGTGCATAAAATACAATTTTTCAAACAATCCAAAAGAATACTTGTTAATTTATGGCAAACATGATAAAATAAGGATAATTAATTTCTGATATAGAAAGAATAAAAAACGAAAAATCAGGAATACTGACCAAAAGAACGGTTGGCAAATTTTCAAAAAGGGGCTGAAACTATGCTGGAAAAAGTAAACTTAAAAAAAATTGTCACCAAAGAAGAATACCGTCAGCAAACAGAATCCTTAAAAAAAGAACTCTCTGTTCTGCAGCAGGAAATGAAGCAGGTAAAACTTCCTGTTATCGTTGTGTTTGAAGGCTGGGGAACTGCCGGAAAAGGCAGCGCTATCTCCAAAATGATTCTCAATTTGGATCCCCGTGGATTTAAAGTATATTCCATTACAGATCCTACCACCGAAGAACAGCGCAAGCCAATTCTATGGCGGTACTGGAATAAAATTCCGGCGTATGGAAACTTTTCTATTTTCGACCGCAGCTGGTACCAGGATATTTTTATTGGCCAGCTGGAAAAAGGGGTAAAAAAGGACGAAATTACCCGCCGCACCCAAAGCATCCGTACCTTTGAACGGCAGCTGCATGATGACGGATATCTGATTATTAAATTTTTCCTGCATATCGATAAAAAAGAGCAGAAAAAACGGTTGGATAAATTGAAAAAAGACAAAAACACCGCTTGGCGGGTTACCAAAATCGACCGGCTCCGCAATGAAGAATACGATCGTTATTACAAAGTACTGGATGAAATGATCACCCATACGGATACCTCTTATGCTCCGTGGCACTTAATCGGCGCCCACGACACCCGCAGCGCCATGCTGGATATTTATACTGTTTTGGTAAAATCCATTAAAAATGCGGTCGCGCGGAAAAAAGCCAAATCTGAGGCACCCATTGCAGAACTGCCTACCATTACTGTGCCGGAAACCTTCCATCTGGTGCAGGTTCCAAAACTGGCAGAGGTTTCTCTGGATAAGAGCTTGACCGATGAGGAATACAGAGAAGAACTGGAAGAGGTGCAGGCAAAACTCCACAAACTGCACAATAAGCTGTACCAGAAGAAAATTCCGGTGATTATCGGATACGAAGGCTGGGACGCTGCCGGAAAAGGCGGAAATATCAAACGAGTAGCAGCTGCATTGGATCCAAGAGGATACGAAGTAATCCCTATTGCCGCCCCGGATAAAAACGAACTGGCTCACCAGTATTTGTGGCGTTTCTGGAACAACATTCCAAAAGACGGTCACATTGCCATCTTTGACCGCACCTGGTACGGCCGGGTCATGGTAGAACGGCTGGAAGGATTCTGTTCCAACGAAGACTGGCACCGGGCGTATACCGAAATCAATGAATTTGAAAAAGAACTTTACGACTGGGGCGCCATTTTAGTAAAATTCTGGATTCACATTGACAAGGACGAGCAGTTAAAACGGTTTAAAGACCGGGAAAACACTCCGGAAAAACGCTGGAAAATCACCGACGAAGACTGGCGCAACCGGGAAAAATGGGATCAGTACGAAGTGGCAGTCAACGATATGCTGCAGTACACCTCCACCGATTTTGCTCCATGGAATATTATTGAATCAAAGGACAAAAAATTTGCCCGCATCAAAGCAATCAAAATTCTCATTCACGAAATTGAACAGCGGCTGTAAATATTTTTTGAAAAGCGGCAGACAGAACCATACACAAACAGGGACAGTCTGCTACGGTTTTCACAGGGAGCGCTGCATAACGCATGTTTTGCAGCGCTCCCTTCCGCCGTTTTACAGCTTTTATAAATTTTAAGAAAGGATACATACACTCCCATGAATATGCTCAAATCGTTTATCTCTTATTACAAACCTCACAAAACACTCTTTTTTCTGGATATGATCTGTGCTTTGATTGTGGCAATCTGCGACCTGTTCTATCCTACCATTGCCGGAAACATGGTGGGCGATTATGTCCCCAACCGGAACCTTAGGATGATTGTCATCTGGTCCATTGCCCTGCTCATCATCTATCTAACAAAGGCTGCCCTTAACTGGTTTATTCAGTATTACGGCCACATTGTGGGCGTCCGCATGCAGGCAGATATGCGCCGGGATGTATTCCATAAACTTCAGCGCCTCCCTTTTTCTTATTTTGACGAAACGAAAACCGGTACCATCATGTCAAGAATCATGAACGACCTGATGGATATCTCCGAACTGGCCCATCACGGTCCCGAAGACCTGTTTATTTCCATCATTTCCTTACTCGGTGCTTTTGTCATTCTATGTACCATCAATATTCCTCTGACCCTGATTATCTTTGTGGTGATTCCTCCCATTGTCTGGTTCTCTATTAAAATGCGGCGCTCCATGAGCGAAGCCTTTACCAAAACCCGAGTAGAAATTGCAGAAGTAAACGCCAGTCTGGAAAACTCTATTGCCGGCATTCGGGTTTCTCGGGCTTATACCGGTGCCGATCACGAACAGGAAAAATTTGATCGGAGCAACGAACAGTTTAAAATTGCCCGGGGTGCAGCCTACAAAGTAATGGCACACTTCCAAAGCGGTATGGGACTTTTTACCGACCTATTGTATTTGGTCGTACTGGTTGCCGGAGGCGGATTTTATTTTGCAGGGATCATTGATGTAGGTGGATTTACCAAATATCTTTTGTACATCAACATGTTCTTAAACCCAATCAAACGTCTGGTACAGTTCTATGAACAGCTGCAAAACGGCATGACCGGCTTCCAGCGGTTTATGGAATTGATGAGTGTACCAGAGGAAGAAGAATCCCCTGATGCAGTAGATGCCAACCATCTCAACGGGGTCATCGACTTCTGCGATGTCAGCTTTCAGTATGAAACCAGCGACCAGGAAAACCACATGGTCATCGATCACCTTTCCCTTCACATTGACGAAGGAAAAACCGTGGCTTTGGTTGGTCCTTCCGGAGGAGGAAAAACCACCCTCTGTCATTTGATTCCCCGGTTTTATGAGGTTACATCCGGAGAAATCCGAATTGACGGCACCAATATCACCCATTTTACCCGTCAGTCCCTGCGGGAAAATATTGGCATGGTAGCGCAGGATGTCTTTTTATTCACCGGAACCATCCGGGATAATATCGCTTACGGCAATCCGGATGCCAGCGACGAAGAAGTAATCGCCGCTGCAAAAAAAGCCAACATTCATGAATATATCACCACTCTGGAAGACGGATACGACACCTATATCGGCGAACGGGGTGTAAAACTGTCCGGCGGTCAAAAGCAGCGCATCTCCATTGCCAGAGTTTTCCTCAAAAACCCATCCATCCTGATTCTGGATGAAGCTACTTCTGCTTTGGATAACGCCACTGAAATGCTGATTCAAAGTTCTTTGGAAGAACTTGCCAAAGGACGCACCTGTATTATTGTTGCTCACCGTCTGTCTACAGTAAAAAACGCAGACGAAATCATTGTACTCAGCGACGAAGGAATTCAGGAACGGGGAACCCACGAACAGCTTTTGGCACAGCAGGGTATTTACGCAAAACTTTACCAATATCAGTTCCGGCAGGAATAATATTTATTCAATTAACAAAAAACACTTGCAGAGAATTTAAAACTCTGCAAGTGTTTTTTTGCATAATATATGTGTCACTGTATGTATGTCATATACTGTACGGCAAGCGTGTTATCTTGTCTTCCAGCTTTTAATCCGTTACAACGCCCTTCTGCAAAATAATATTGGCATACAAAGCGGCTTCGCTGGTGGCAATTACCGCATAAGCACCTTTAGCTTCTTCATAAAAAGCAAACCGTTCCACTTCACGGAATGCCTTTTCTCCTCTGGCATCATACCGGGCTACAATATCCTGATAAGTTTTCCAGATAGGGGTTTCTACAGGATCTCCAGGCATTACCTGCATCAGGGAAACCGGCTGGCTTACATGGGTATCCAGCGGAAACAGCTGTAAAATGGCATCCAAAATTTCCGGAACACCATGACCATCCATCCGAATGACCACACCGTTTTTCCCCATGGTTTCCGCCGGGAAGTTTCCGTCTCCGATGACAATTCGGTCACTGTGACCCATTTCACACAATACCTTTAAAAGTTCTGGTGACAAAATTTTTGGAATTCCCTTTAACATCTTTCTCGTTCCTTTCTATCAACGTACATATAAGGGGGTCGGCGCAGTTTTGCGCCAACCCCCGTTTGCTTTCTATCAAACGACAGATTCTGCAAAATCAAATTATTTATACATTGGTCCGTAAGTAGCGCAAGCCCGGTAATCCTGGCCTTCTTTGTCCATACCAAATGCGTTCCAGCAAGATGGACGGAAAATCTTTTCTTCCGGAACATTGTGCATAGCCACTGGAATTCTCAGCATAGAGCACATGGTAATCAAGTCAGCGCCAATATGTCCATAGCTGATAGCGCCATGGTTTGCACCCCAGTTATTCATTACATCATAAGCGGTCTTGAATGCGCCTTCACCGGTAATCCGTGGAGCAAACCAAGTACATGGCCAGGTATAGTCGGTGCGTTTCCACAAAGTATCAGATACTTCTTCCGGCAGTTTTACAGTCCAGCCTTCTGCAATCTGAAGCATTGGGCCCAGGCCTTTTACCAGATTCAGACGAATCATGGTACATGGCATTTGCGCATCAGTCAGGAATCTGGAAGAATAGCCGCCTCCGCGGAAATAGCCATAGTCGGCTGCATTCCAAGTGGTTGCTTCCAAAATTGCATCCTGATCAGCCTGAGTTACTTCATACCAAGGTTTAATCACTGCGTTTCCGTTTTCATCTGTCGCTTTTCCGCAAGCATCCAGACAAGCTGCACCAGAGTTAATCAGATGGATAAATCCGCCGGCTTCTTTTGCAACCCCTTCCAGTTCATAACCGGTTGCTTTTTTCACAGCTTCCGGACTCCAGTAGGTACGAACGTCTGCGAAAATCTGAGCGCGGTTGGTGAGCAGTTTCATGAACATCATGCCCAAACCGTTGAGCACGTCGTTTTCGGTTGCCAGAATATAAGGTTCTCTTGCACCTTCCCAGTCAAAGGAGGTGTTGAGCAATGCTTCTGCAAAGTCGCAGTTTGGATAAAAGTCCGTCCACTGACGCTGACCCTGGAAACCAGCAGCCAGTGCATTGTGCCCTACCATTTCTTCTTCACATCCAGCTGGCAAATTGTGATTTCCGTTCATCAGGTCTTTGATGATGCACATCATCTTAACCACAAATTCCCAAGCTTTTTCCCGTTCTTCCGGAGATTTCTGTACTTCCGGTGGGTTTTTGTCAAAGCCTTCTTTACATTTTTCTTTGGTCCATGCCAGTGCTTTCTGGAATTCTGCTTCGTCGTAAATGCCTTCTGTCATTCTGCGGATAATTTCCACTTCGTCTACAGATTCTACCCGCATGCCCAGGTATTCTTCAATAAATGCCGGGTCAATGATAGAACCGCCGATTCCCATACAGATAGAACCAATCTGCAGATAGGATTTTCCACGCATGGTAGCAACTGCTACTGCAGCACGTCCGAACCGAAGCAGTTTTTCTTTTACATCTTCCGGAATTTCTGTATCATCCGCATTCTGTACATCGTGTCCGTAAATCCCGAATGCAGGCAGTCCTTTCTGCGCATGAGTTGCCAGAACAGAAGCCAGATATACTGCACCTGGACGTTCAGTACCGTTAAAGCCCCAAACCCCTTTGATGGTCATTGGGTCCATATCCATGGTTTCTGCACCATAGCACCAGCAAGGTGTTACAGTCAAGGTAATGTCTACCCCTGCTTTTTTAAATTTATCAGCACACGCCGCAGACTCTGCTACACGTCCGATGGTGGTATCCGCAATAACAACCTTTACCGGTTCCCCATTGGAATATCTCAGATTTTCTTCAAACAATTTTGCAGCTGCCTTTGCCATATTCATGGTTTGGTCTTCCAAAGATTCCCGAACCTTCATAAATCCCCGTCTGCCGTCAATGGTAGGACGGATTCCGATTACTGGATAATCGCCAATCAATCTTCCTGCTGCCATAATCTTATTTCCTCCATTCGTTTCTCCGCATAACCGGGCGGGATCTACCTTTTCCTCCGAACCGAAAAGCTCCCGTCCCTGACGAATTTTTCTTCATAATAGCATTATACCATTGCCAATCCGGTATTTGTGGTGTTATAATAGCAAAAAATAGGATAATATTCACTTTTTCAAAAAGGAGGCATTCCTCTTGCATTACCTGGATTACAACGAAAAACAGCAGCATGGAACCAGTCAATTTCCTCTGGGATTTTATCGGGTGGACGAAAATCACCCCCGGTATCACATGCCCTTTCACTGGCATAAAGAATGGGAAATTCTACGGGTAGTTCAGGGGAACATTCTGCTGTATCTGGAGGATGAGACCATTTTAGCGCAAACAGGAGATATTATCTTTATTCTGGACGGGGAGATCCACGGAGGCAGCCCCCAAAACTGTGTTTACGAGTGTATTGTTTTTGACCCTCAGCCTTTGTTTAACTACTCTGAAATGTGCAAACAATGTCTGCGCCCTATTTTAAACCGGCAGGTAACAGTTCAAACCCACTTTACCAAAAAAGATTCCGCCCTTTCTCAGATCACCCGACAGCTGTTTTATTCTGTCCATAAAAAAGAAACCGGAAGTCAACTGGTCACCTTGGGATGTCTCTACCAGTTTTTAGGCACCATCCTGCAAAAAAAATATTACCGGGAACAGCCTTCCCTTCCCCGGCAGAGCGGAGAAAAAATGATGGCGCTCAAACCGGTATTTGAATGGATTGAGGAACATTTTTCTTCCCACATCACGCTGGAAGATCTATCGAAAACTGCCGGCATGTCTCCAAAATATTTTTGCCGCTATTTTCGAGCAGTCACCCACCGAACTCCCATGGATTATCTGAATTTCTGCCGGATTGAACACGGTGCATATCTCTTGAGCAGTACCGAGCTGACCGTATCTGAAACCGCCTACCGATGCGGATTTCCCGACACCAGCTATTTCATCCGAATTTTTAAAAAGTATAAAGGGATCACCCCAAAACAGTACGCCCAGCGATATCCGGCATATTCCCAGCCGGACAATGTCCGGTGAAAACCGCCTACGACGCCGGACAGTGTCCGGAACCAACCGCCTACGGCGCGTATTCTGCCAGTTTTATTGCTCAATAGACCTGTAATTGTTTTTGCTTAAGGCATTCAACTTTTATCATGCATTGCTGTAACAGGTAAAACTGATTAAAACCACAATATGATATATTCACACCATATTTTCGGAAACAGTAAATGAGGGGGTAGCCGCACTTTGCGGCGTAGGGGGAGTTAAAGCCGTCAGGCGATCCATTCCCCCCTGCAAGCCATTCCGGCGTTTGAGGAATGGTCTTTTGGTTCGTTTTCTTCCATAAGAAAATGAACGAAACTCCTCGGCGAACCCGGTTCGCCATTTGAGAGCGGTCAACGGCCGCTCCTTTTTGTGGGTCTATGCAACCCACACCTGCACCATTTCTTTTGATGGCCAAAAGAAATGGAAAGAAAAGGCCACCAGAGGGGCGTCCTCCGGAAATATATGGTTAGTCGGCCTGCCCCTCTGGACACCCCAAGAACTGTTTGCACATTTGACGAAAACAGGTGTTTTCAGAAAAACGCTGCGGCGCTAATCCTACACTCATGTTCTGTCAGTTAAGTGGCAAAAACCAGTGATTTTCACTTTACCGACAAAATACGAGCGTAGCGTCATTGTGTACCGGTACTGCCCGCTAAAAAATAAAAACTCATGTAACATTTTCCCCTAATATCGTCTAATAAACAAAAAGAGCCGCAAAACTTTCGTTTTGCGGCCATTTTTAAAGCGATTATTACCGTTCAAAAATTATTTGCCCAGTACCTGACGTACTTTTTCTGCAATGCTTGGAGCGGTCAGACCAAATTCTTTCAGCAGTTCTACTGCCGGACCGGAATGACCAAATTCATCATTGACACCAATTTTGTAAACTGGAACCGGATTTTCACGAATCGCATCGGTTACAGCATCACCCAAACCACCGATAATAGAATGTTCTTCTACTGTTACAATCTTGCCGGTTTCTGCAGCAGCTTTTCTCAACAGATCTGCATCAATTGGTTTAATGGTGTGGATGTTGATGACTCTTGCATCAATACCTTCTTCTGCCAGCATATCCGCAGCAGTCAAGCTTTCGGATACAGTCAAACCAGAAGCCACAATGGTAATATCCTTACCATCCCGCAGAGTAACCCCTTTGCCCAGTTCAAATTTATAATCCGGACGGTCGTTGATAACTGGCACTGCCAGACGTCCAAATCTCAGATAAACCGGACCTACATGCTGCAGAGCAGCTCTGACAGCAGCTCTTGCTTCTACGTCGTCAGACGGGTTAATTACAACCATACCTGGAATGGTGCGCATCAAAGCAATATCTTCGTTGCACTGATGAGTTGCACCGTCTTCCCCTACAGAGATCCCTGCATGAGTTGCGCCAATTTTTACATTCAAATGAGGATAACCTACAGAGTTACGAACCTGTTCAAAAGCACGTCCAGCTGCAAACATTGCAAAAGAACTTGCAAAAGGAATCATTCCTGCTGCAGCCAAACCAGCAGCAACACCAATCATATTGCATTCAGCGATTCCGCAGTCAACATGACGTTCCGGATGTGCTTTTTTAAAGATACCGGTTTTTGTAGCAGCAGCAAGGTCAGCGTCTAATACTACCAGGTTTGGAAACTCTTCAAAACATTCGACCAGAGCATTGCCGTAACTGTCTCTGGTTGCAATCTTTTTCACTTCTGCCATGATCTTAGCCCTCCAGTTCCGCTAATGCTTTGTTCAGTTCTTCCATTGCCAGATTGTACTGTTCCTGATTTGGAGCAGTTCCGTGCCAGGATGCCTGGTTTTCCATGAAGGAAACGCCTTTTCCCTTCACGCTGGTGGCAATAATGGCAGTTGGTTTGCCTTTTACTTCTTTGGCTTTGGCAAACGCCGCATCGATCTGTTGAAAATCATGGGCGTCAATGGTCAGCACTTCAAAACCAAATGCTTTGAATTTTTCATCAATTGGATAAGGAGACATAACGTCTTTAATGTTACCGTCAATCTGAAGACCATTGTTATCCACAATGAAAACCATATTGTCCAGTTTGTTATGAGCTGCAAACATAGCTGCTTCCCAAACCTGACCTTCCTGGATTTCACCGTCACCCAGCAGGGTGTATACCCGGTAATCTTTGTTCATCAGTTTTGCTGCTTTTGCCATACCGCAGGCTGTAGAAACACCCTGTCCCAAAGAACCGCTGGACATATCTACCCCCGGAATGTGTTTCATATCCGGATGTCCCTGCAAACGGGAACCAATATGACGCAGAGTTTTCAGCTCTTCTACTGGGAAATATCCCCGATGTGCCAAGGTAGAATACCAAGCCGGAGCTACATGTCCCTTACTGAGCACAAACCGATCCCGATCCGGATTTTTTGGATTGGCTGGATCAATGTTCAATTCTTTAAAATACAGATAAGTGAACAAATCCGCCGCGGACAAAGAACCGCCTGGATGGCCGGATTTTGCGTTAAACACACCTTCAATGATCCCCATACGGATCTTGCAGGCTGTGATCTTCATCTGTTTTACGTCCATCGTAAAAACACCGCCCTCTTTAAAAATAAAAATCAATTGCAGACGCTAAAAAACATCTGCTGTTCTGCGTAAATACATCATTATTGTAGCTTACCATTCCATAAAAGTCAATGAAGAACCGGGGCAAACTATGGGATTTTCCTTAGGTTCCCTGTTTTTCATCATATATCACAGGAAAACAATCTGTTTTTTCTCAAATTATCCAAAACACTATGTGCCAAGAAGAAATTATCCCCGACGTTTTCCAATCAAAAACAGAGAAGCCAGGGCAACAAAAAATGTACAGACTTCCGCCCCAGGAACTGCAAGCCAAATTCCGTTCATTCCCAGATATTTTGGCAAAACGGTCAAAAACAGCAAAAGCAGTGCAAAAGAGCGCAAAAAAGTAATCATTCCTGAAAAGTATCCTTTTCCATAAGCCATCATGCGGATTGCCGCAAAAATATTTAGACCAGAACATAAAAATCCCAGTCCATAAAGGCGCATTCCCCACACAGCCAAATCGTATACGGTGCTGCCCGTTTGAGCAAAAAAGGAAACTCCCAAGGGAGCCAGTAAAAAAGTAAGTCCATAAATAACAACCGAAGCGATGGCAAAAAATCGATAGGCATATGTTTCAAGAATATGGCAGATATCAAATTTTTGATCTCCGTAGGCATAACTCATCGGGGGCGCCATTCCCATGGAAAATCCAAAGTATACACCGATAAACAAAAACTGCAGATACATAATAATTGAAACCGCCGCAATGCCGTCTTCTCCGGCAAAGGTCATTGCCGTACGGTTAAAGAAAACAGTGGTAATGGCAATAGCCAGCTGATTGACAAATTCGGACGCTCCGTTTACCATACACCGAAGCCCACACCATACAGATAACCCCCTCAACTTAAAGCAAAGGATTTTTTTCTTTTTTAGAAAATAATAAATCCCCATGCAGAAGGAAAGCAGCAAACCTAAAATCGTAGCCAGTGCCGCCCCTAAAATCCCCATTTTTAAGCATCCTACAAAAATATAATCCAATAGAATATTCAGTATTCCTCCGGACAGGGCAGTCAAAAAACTGTATGTAGGAGAACCGTCTATTCGAATAAAATAGGTGAATAATTCTTTCCCAATCACAACAGGAGTTCCTATGAGCCACCAAAACGCATAAATTTTACAGTCCACCATCGTCAGCGCCGTCGCTCCCAAAAGCCCCAGCCAAGAAGATAGATTCATCCAAATCAAAACGGATAAAAGGCATCCAATCCCTATAGAAGCAAGCATACTCACAGAAAAAATCCGATTTGCTTCTTCCTGTTTGCCGGCGCCGATGCGCAGTGCCGCAATGGCACTTCCCCCAGTAGCAAAGGCCAGTGCAATGCCGGTCAGTACATTGACAATAGGGTACACAATATTAATCGCCGCCAACGCATTGGTTCCCACATAGGAAGAAACAAAAATTCCATCTACCATGGTATACACTGTATTAAACAATGAGGTAAGATAGGTGGGAATAATAAATTTTAAAAGCTTTCCAAATTTTACTTCATCTGCCGAATGAAAAATCAGTGTTTTTTCCATGAACGCAATCAACCTTCCTTGTTCAAATCATCTCTCATTTAGTATAAACCTTAAAGTTACTTGAAGGTCAACTAGCAAAATACTATAATAAAAACAAAGGAGGTCTGCATATGGAAAAACAATTTTACATCGGAGAAATTTCTCAATTTTTTAACCTGCCTGCTTCTACCCTTCGATATTGGGAAGAAGCAGAAATCTTAACACCCCATAAAAATGCTGCCAACAGTTACCGGGAATATTCTGCCGCAGATTTTATGACCCTTTCCGACATTATTTTCTATAAAAGTCTGGGAATTCCACTCAAACAAATCCGCCTGATGAAACATTCTGAGCCAGAAGAACACGAACTGCTTTTTCACCACAAGATTCAGCAGCTCACCTATGAACAGGAGCAGATCCAGCAGCGAATCCAAAAACTGCAATGCCACCTGGAAGCAATCCGTATCCTGAAAGAATTAAAAGAGCATCCATACGAGAAAACGGATATTGATACTGACTGTATTGTTTCCTTCGATTTAATTGAAATGAAAAAACTGCAGAAATACATGGAAAATCCTTATCTATATTCCCGAGTACAGCATTCTGACCATCCTGAAGAAGAATCCCGAGGACTGACCATCCCTTTGGAACAAATACATCTGTTCCCCGATTCAGAAATCCTCTGGAAAAAAAGCCGCAGCACTTATATTGCCTGCCTTATGAAGGAAGAAGTCACCGATGGATTTCCCAACAACCTGCCGGAAATTTTGCAGCAGATTCAAAAAAACTATCGTACCGGTTTTATTATCAGCCGATTTCTTCTCCGTGCTCAGGAAGACGGAACATCTTACGACTTTTACAAAACTTTTGTAGAAATTTTGCCGTAAAAAATGTGCCACAGGATCTTTCTCCTGCGGCACACCAAATCATATTGAAAATATAAACTTTTATTCCAAATCTACCGGTTCAATTTTACGGTCTTTAAAATAATATTCCCGGTCGCGGTCACCAATCGGACGCAGTACCCGGCACGGAGAACCTACTGCTACCACATTGGGCGGAATATCTTTGGTTACCACACTGCCCGCTCCGATCACAGAACCTTTTCCAATGGTAACCCCCGGCAGAATGACCACATTGGCGCCGATCCAAACATTGTCCTCGATATGCACCGGGAAAGAAAACTGCCGTCCGTTTGCCCGCAGTTCCGGAGCCACTGGATGCCCGGTTACGGTAATGGTGACATTTGGCGCAAACATTACATCATTGCCGATATACACGTCAATATCATCCACAATCACCATATTGAAATTGGCATAAAACCGATCTCCAATATGTACCCGATTTCCATATGCCATGTGCATAGGCGGTTCAATAAAAGGGTCCTTTCCCACTTCTGCAAAAATCTCATGGATCAGCTGGGTGCGCTTTTCCAGTTCAGAAGGTCGGGTCTGATTAAAATCATAAATCAGCTCTTTGGCCTTTACCATGGTTTTCATCAGTTCGGGATCTGCTGCGTCAATGTAAAGGCGCCCCTGCTTCATTTTTTCCTGTACTGTCATAGAACTATTCTCCTTTCTCTTGTGCCTGCGCAACACCGGACGCATCCGGCACAAACAGCAAAATTACAAAACCGGCAACAAACAAAATACAGATGCTGAGCACCCCGTACCGGGAATTTCCTGTCACGCGGGTAAATACTCCCATGAGCACCGGGCCGATAATGGTGGCGTATTTCCCGAAAATGTTATAAAATCCAAAATATTCGTTGTTGTTTTCTTTTGGAATCAGTTTTCCGAAATAAGACCGAGACAACGCCTGAATGGTACCCTGCACCATTCCCACTACAACTGCCATAATCCAGAACTGCCATTCTTCCGCCATAAAATACCCAAAAATACAGATTCCCACATATACCAGTACGGAAAAGAGCAGTACCTTTTTGGTAGAAAGCTGTTTGGAGATTTTTGCAAACAGCATAACCGCTGGAAATGCTACCAGCTGGGTTACCAACAGCGCCACAATCATGGCTGTGGTATCCAGTCCTACAGACTGACCATAGGAGGTAGACAGCTTAATAACGGTATCTACGCCGTCAATGTAAAAGAAATACGCCAGCAAAAACAGTCCGATGGTTTTATTGTGCGCAATGAGTTTTAAAGTACCCCACAGTTTTTTCAGCGCAGAAGAAACCACTTTTTTTCGGCTTCCTTCCGTATAATAGCGCTGATGTACTCTGCGGATCATAGGAAGGGTAAACAAAAGCCACCACAAAGCATTAATAAAAATCCCCACTTTGATGGCAGTCATAGCATCCAATCCAAACGGTGTGGTCATATACAGAATAATGCTGACAATAAAAGGAATACAGCTACCTACATATCCCACTGCATATCCCAGAGAAGAGATAAAATCCATTCGCTCATCCGTAGTAACATCAATTAAAAAAGCATCATAGAAAATATTCGCTCCGGCATAGCCAATTCCGGTCAGCAAATTTACCGCCAAAAGCACATAATAATTATCTACAAATGCCATAACAAAGAACATAGCTACGCCCAGAAAAAAGAACCAGTTGAAAAACAATTTCTTTTTCCCCTTGCGGTCTGCTAAAACCCCTAAAAACGGTGCCATTAAAGCAATAACCAAAGTTGAACCGGACTGGACAAACGCCCAGTCAGAACTAGTCTGTGCTCCGCTGAGTCCCATTTCCTGGCCGATCGTAGCCACATATGGGGGAATCATGGCAGTCAGCATCAAAATAAAAGCGGAGTTTGCCATGTCATACAGGCTCCAATACCACTCTTCCCGTGTCAATTTCAGTTTTTTCATACCCGTTTTTCCTCCTGGTTTTTCTAAAATACTCTTTGCTTTCTTTTCATCATAACATATTTTTTGTAAAGGCGTATATCCTGAAACGGAAAAATCTATCAAAATGTCAATTTTTTACAGGATGTTTGTGTGATTCTGCCAAAGTATTTTCTTTCATGGATAAAAACAGTAGACATGACCCACCCCTGTTTTTTCCCTTATTTCCAAGAAATTCAAAACAAAATTTCACAAAATGCCAGTAGAAAATTTTTATTTCAATGATATACTGAAATTATACAATGAAAATGGTATGTCTGCAAGATAAACCGATTCTGCGGCAATTTCACCGCAAATTGAATATAAAGGAGCTGTATCTCTATGCCAGATTTTACAACCCATTACCTGTTTGGAGAGCAGGTGTTTGAAGAATTATCTCCCGATATCCAAACCATAATCGGAGAAAACAGAACTGCTTTCAATTACGGAACAGAAGGTCCGGATTTTCTCTTTTTCTTCCGAAGCATTTCCGGAGCTTTGTCCGGTAATCCTCTAGTGCCGCTGGGCAGCCGTCTGCACAGCCAGCACATTGGCGAAACCATGGATTTTATGAAACACTATATTGCTTCTAAACAGGAAGATGCTGAAGAATATCGGGTACTGTGTGCCTACTATATGGGATTTATCTGCCACTATTTTTTGGATAAAACCGTACATCCTTATGTATATTTTCTTCAGGGCAGCTTGTGCGCTCATCATCCGGAACGCACTCCCCGCAGCATGCACTGCCGGATTGAGGCGGAATTAGACAGCATTTTATACCAGTTTTTCAAGAAAAAACCGGTGACTACTTTCTCTGTAAAAAACCACTTTACCATGGATGCTTTCTCTAAAAACGTCATCAGCCGCATGTATTCTGAACTGTTTGAAACTGTATTTGATACTTCTGTAGAAGTAAAAGACCTGATGCAGAGTTTTGATGACACCCGCAATGCTTCCTGTCTGCTTTACGACAATTCCGGCGTACTGCCTGTAATGCGGAACATTTTAGGAGAGCTGTTCCCAAAAACTTTGGACATCACCTATATGATTAAACCTAAAACCGTAAAAACGGATACTGCCAATATTCGGGAAAACCTGTGGCATCATCCTTTAAATCCGGATCAAAAATCCAGAAAGTCTGTTCTGGGATTGTTCCATGACGCAAAAGACGCAGTGGTTCCTGCTCTAGAAGCAACCTTTGATACCTTGAATGATCCAGGTTCTGTTCCTTTTGACACCAGCCTAACCTTTGGCGGAAATCCGGTTGATGTTCCGGAAGAAGATTTTTAATAGAAAACCTATATTGAAACTATTTTAAGGAGTGCCGCAAATCACAAAATGCGGTACTCCTTTTTATCTATTGCAAAGACTGCCCCAACAGGCTGTTAACACGATACCGATGAGCCTTTTCATAACAAATTCTCCATCTATTACATACAAAAAAGTTTTACTTTTTTTATATTGTAGTTATAAATTGATTATAGTATAATATAATCAATAAGTAGTTATATTGCATATAATCATTTAATTTCTATGCTGTATTTTCAGCAAATCTATTGTAAAAGCAGGAGGGATCCTGATTATGAAATACCAAAAAGCAATGGAACCAGTACTGGTTTCCAAACTCCAGCAAGAATTCCGTCGTGATCCTGAAGCGCTCATTCGCCGGGAAGAGGCTCTTTACCACGCCAAAATCCAAAATGTATGCGACGAAATTCTGGCATCCGGCGCTCACATCATCCTGCTGACCGGGCCTTCTGCCTCTGGAAAAACTACCACTGCCCTGCAGATTCTGCAGCAGCTGAAAGAACAAGGCAAAAAAGGCTGCCGCATTTCGCTGGATGACTTTTATAAAAACAATGAAGATCAGCCGGTGTGGAGTGACGGACGCCCTAATTTTGAATCTGTGGAAAGTATGGATTTAGATTGTTTTCACAACAAGATAGAGGAGCTGTTCCAAACTGGAAAATCCCAGTTTCCCATGTTTGATTTCTCCATCGGACGGCGCTCTGAACAAACCCTGTCCATGACCTATGATAAAGAAACCTATCTGGTTTTTGAAGGGATTAACGCTTTAAATCCCCTTTTAAGCCAGCAATTAGAGGGACATCGGATTGTGCGTATTTATGTGAGCGTACACTCTGATTTTTTAGATGATCACGGAGATCTTGTAATCAAAGCCAGAAATCTGCGGCTGATGCGCCGTCTTCTGCGGGACAGTGTGCACCGCAATTCGGATGCACTTCGAATCCTGGACCTTTGGAAATATGTCCGCATGGGCGAAAAGCTTTATATTAAACCATACCGTCAGCTAGCGGATATCCATATTAATTCTACTCACCGATATGAACCCTTTATTTACGGGGAGCGTACCAGAAAACTGCTGCTTCCTCTGCTGGATCATCCCGAATATGGAGAACTGGCACAAACCATTTTGACAGGATGCGAATCCTTTGAGTCATTGAGCGCGGACTATGTTCCTGAACACAGTTTGATTCAGGAATTCATTCGATAATCACACAATTTGAAAGGGGGTCCCTTTATGAAACTAAAATTTTACGGAGCAGACAAAGAGGTAACCGGAAGCTGTCATTTTTTAGAGGTCAACGGAGTAAAAATTCTCATTGACTGCGGTTTGCAGCAGGGGCAGGCTGTGCGGGATGACAACCAGCTTCCATTTCAAGCTTCCCTGATTGATTATGTTTTTATTACCCACTCCCATGTAGACCATTCCGGACGGGTTCCCCTTTTGGTCAAAAACGGATTCCACGGAAAGATTTTTGCTACCGGAAAAACCTGTGAACTGATGCGCATTATGCTGGAAGACAGTGCGCACATTCAGGAAATGGAATCCCAATGGCGCCAGAGAAAGCGCCGCCGTTCCGGTGACGATCTGGAAGAGCCCCTTTACACCATGGCGGATGCCTTTGAGTCCTTTGAATACCTGGTGCCCAAACAGTACGGACAAAAATTTGAAGTAGAGCCGGGAATTCAGGCGGAATTTATCGACGCGGGACATCTTCTGGGATCTTCCTCCATCCGATTTACCCTGACTGAAAACGGAGAGGAAAAAACCATTGTCTTTTCCGGCGATATTGGCAACTACAATCAGCCGATTATCCGGGATCCCCAATATTTCCATCATGCAGACTATGTGGTGATGGAATCCACCTACGGAGACCGGTATCACGAAGAGGCTGAGGATATTGTCACCGAACTTGCGAAAGTAATTGACATCACCCTTGCTCGGGGAGGCAACGTGGTGATTCCTTCCTTTGCTGTAGGAAGGACACAGGAACTGTTATTCCACATTCGGGAAATCAAAGAACGTTTTCTGGTAAAATCTGTTCCCAACTTTCCAGTATATGTGGACAGCCCTCTGGCTATGGAAGCGACCCAGATTTATGACGGGGACTTGACTGGATATGCCGATGAAGAAACGGTAGCCATCCTGCAAAGCGGATTCCGTCCTACCCAGTTCCCCAATCTGATTCTCTGCCGCAGTGCAGAAGAATCCATTGCCCTGAACAATGACCCCAAACCGAAAGTCATCATTTCCTCCAGCGGTATGTGTGAAGCGGGACGAATTCGACACCATTTAAAACACAACCTGTGGCGGCCGGAATGTTCTGTCATCTTTGTAGGATACCAGGCAAACGGCACCCTGGGGCGGATGCTGGTTAACGGAGTGGATCAGGTCAAACTCTTTGGCGAAGAAATTGCAGTCAAAGCACAGCGATACAACTTCCGGGGTATGAGCGGACACGCTGACAAAAACGGTTTAATCCGCTGGCTTCAGGAATACGAGATTCAGCCCGATAAAGTATTTGTTGTACACGGAGAAGAAGAGATCGCAGAAGAATTCACCAATGAACTGAGAAGAATGGGTTACGATGCCTGGGCACCGGATTATCAGGCAGAATACGACCTTTTGCTCAACCGGTGCACCGATATGGGTATTCCACCTGTGGAACAGGTGCAGAAAGTACGCAGAAGCGGTTCTGCCGCTTATCAGCGTCTGCAGGACGTGGGAGAACGGATGCTGGAAGTTATCCGTCACAACGAAGGCGGTACCAACAAGGATTTGGGCAAGTTTGCGGATCAGCTGCTTAGCCTGATTGAAAAATGGGATCGCTAAAGAACCACCTGGCGGTGGATCACAGACGCTACGCTCGTATTTTGCCAGCCGAGTTCAAATTTCCTAATGTTTCCCCTTTACTGACAGGGTATGAGCGAAGCGTTATTGCCAGCGGGCGCTGCCCGCCCGCCAGGCGGTCCAGTGAGGTGTGAACCCCCGGTAAAAGCTAAGGGCGCGTTGCAGAACAAAATTCTGCAACGCGCCCTTTCTCTTTTCCTATTTTCTACTATCCTGGAGGCCATGCCAGACTTCTGCCGCCCAACACATGGAAGTGCAGGTGCTTCACAGTCTGACCACCGTCTTCGCCAATATTGTTCACAATCCGATATCCTTTTTCCAGTCCCAATTCCTTAGCAAGCTTGGAAATAACCAGAAAAATATGTCCCACTACCGGAGCTGTTTCTTCGGTCAGTTCGTCTGCGCTGGAAATATGCGCTTTAGGAACTACCAGAAAATGAACCGGTGCCTGCGGATCAATGTCATAAAAAGCATAGCACAGGTCATCTTCATAGATCTTTTTGGACGGAATTTCTCCTGCGATAATCTTACAGAATAAACAATCAGCCATCAGACTTCCTCCTTTCCAAAATCATTGAAAAGCTGTATTACAGCAGTTTTTCCAAAATTTCCGGAATTGCCATCAATGCTTCATCCACTTTGGTGGTGTCTCCTACCCCAGCCATTGCGTTGTCAGGACGTCCGCCGCCTTTACCGCCGGTTACTGCCGCTACTTCTTTGACAATTTTGCCTGCATGAGCGCCAGCTTTTACTGCGTCTTTTCCGCAAACACAAAGCATATTTCCTTTGCCGTCACAAACGCTGACAAATACTGCAATGACATTCGGATCATTTTCTTTCACACGGTCACCCATGGTGCGCAGAGCATCCACTTTTACATCGCTGAGCATTGCAGAAACCACTTTCATACCTTTGATTTCTTTGGCATTTTTCAGAATATCTCCAAATTTCATGGAAGCCAGCTTTTCATTCAGCTGAGCAATTTCATGATTCTTTTCTTTCAGTTCTGCCATCAGGGAAGCACATTTATCTACCAGTTCTGCTGGATTGGACAGTTTCAGATGTGCTGCTGCCTGATTGATGGTATTGGAAGCATCCAAAAGCAGTTCCAGAATCATTGGGCCAGTTTTCGCTTCAATTCTGCGGACACCGGCAGCAACAGAAGATTCGCTGACAATTTTAAACAGTCCCAGTTTTGCAGTATTGTCTACATGAGTACCACCACAGAATTCTACAGAAAAGTCTCCTGCGCTGACAACCCGAACAACATCGCCGTATTTTTCACCAAACAGAGCCATTGCACCGGTCTTTTTCGCTTCTTCAATCGGCATTTCTTTCACTGTTACCGGAATGCTTTCAAAAATCTTGGTATTTACCAGCTGTTCTACTTTGCTCAATTCTTCTTTTGTCATAGCTTCAAAATGAGAGAAGTCAAACCGCAGAGTATGAGCGTTAACCAGCTGTCCTGCCTGATGAACATGTTCGCCCAAAACTTCCCGCAAAGCTGCCTGCAGAAGGTGAGCTGCTGTATGGTTTCTCATAATAGAGCTGCGAACAGCTTTTGCCACTTTCAGGGTTGCAGTATCGCCTACAGAAATGGTTCCTTCCATCATTTCACAGGAGTGCAGATACAGTCCGGTATTGGTCTTCTGTACATCCAATACAGCACCGCTGAATCCTTCCCCTACAAACTGACCTTTATCTGCAACCTGTCCGCCGCTTTCTGCATAGAAAGAGGTTTTATCAAATACAATGGTTGCTTTCTGGCCAGCTACTGCGGAGTTAACACTTTCATTATCAACCAAAATTGCCAGTACTTTGCCCTGAGTTTCCAGATCGGTATAGCCTACAAATTCAGTTTTGGTATCCAGTTCCAGCACTTCATCTGCCCAAGCAATGGTTTCCTGAGACATCCGTGCTTTTCTTGCACGTTCTTTCTGCTGGTTCATCAGTTTTAAGAATGCATCTTCATCCAGTTCCAGATTCCGTTCTCCGATAATTTCACGGGTCAAATCAATTGGGAATCCGTAGGTATCATACAGTTTAAACGCATTTTCCCCAGACAGAACTTTCATTTTATTTTCTTCCAGTTCATCAATAAACTGGTTCAGAATTTCAAAGCCCTTGTCAATGGTGCGGTTAAAGTTTTCTTCTTCAAACTTGATGGTTTTTTCCAGATATGGCAGTTTTTCGGTCAGTTCCGGATATGCCACTTCATTTTCTTTTGCAACGGTTTTTACTACTTTATACAGGAACGGTTCGGTAATTCCCAGCAAACGTCCATGGCGAGCAGCACGGCGAAGCAGTCTGCGCAGAACATAGCCGCGGCCTTCGTTGGAAGGAGTTACCCCATCTGCCAACATAAATACGGTGCTGCGGATATGGTCAGTGATCACGCGCAGAGAAATATCTTTGGTTGCATCTTCGTGGTATTTTACCCCTGCGATTTCACTGATGTGTTTCATAATATTCTGAATGGTGTCTACTTCAAACAGGTTGTCTACCCCCTGCATAATGCAGGCAATACGTTCCAGACCCATCCCGGTATCAATGTTTGGGTGTTCCATTGGGGTATAGTTGCCATTGCCGTCTCCGTCAAACTGGCTGAACACCAGGTTCCAGAATTCTACAAAACGGTCACAGTCACAGCCTACCCGACAGTCTGGTTTGCCGCAGCCTTTTTCCACGCCACGGTCAAAATAGATTTCAGAACATGGACCGCAAGGACCTGCGCCGATTTCCCAGAAGTTGTCTTCTTTGCCCATGCGGACAATGTGGCTTGGGTCTACCCCTACTTCGTTTACCCAGATATCTTTTGCTTCATCGTCATCTTCATAGATAGAAACCCACAGACGATCTTCCGGCAGTTTCAGTTCCTTGGTGATAAATTCCCATGCCCACTGGGTTACTTCGTGTTTAAAGTAATCGCCGAAGGAGAAGTTCCCCAGCATTTCAAAGAAAGTACCGTGACGAGCAGTTTTCCCTACGTTTTCAATATCCGGAGTACGGATACATTTCTGACAGGTGGTTACCCGTTTGCTGGGCGGAGTTTCCTGTCCCAAAAACCATTTTTTCATTGGAGCCATCCCGGAGTTAATCAGCAGGAGGCTATTGTCGTTCTGCGGAATCAGCGGAAAGCTTGGCAGACGTGTGTGCATTTTGCTTTCAAAAAAGCTCAGGAACTTTTCTCTCAGTTCGTTCAGTCCCATCCATTCCATATGTTTTCTCTCCTTAACATTTATTATTTTAGATAAAATAAAAAAGAGCCATGTTCCATAATAGACATTATGGGACGAAGGCTCTTTCAGTTTCCGTGGTACCACCCAAATTGCTGCATCCAAAAAGGGACACAGCCGCTTTATTTACTCCGTAACGGGGAGTTGCCGTCCGGTTCTTCACCGGCAGCTCCAGGATGGCGTCTGAACTGCGGAATAAGGGTCTTTCACCAGCCGGCCCTCTCTCTGAAAACCAATCCGTTCAGTTGGTCCTTTCAACGCATTTTTCATATAAAATCATTATAGATTTGTCCTTCCAGTTTGTCAACCAATCCGGTTTGTTTTTGTAAGGAATACACAGATTTTTTGAAAAATAAAATTTCAAAGTTGTGAAAGCAAAAATAACCAGAGAAAACTATATTGCAAAAATGGTTTTCTCTCAACCGATAGAACACAAGCGTAGCGACATTGGGGGGGCGGCAGCTTGCCCATGCAGGTGTAGTTAGCGGACACTGTCCGCCGTAAGCCTGCATAAAAAATTAAAAATTTGTCTCCGACATACGCGGTATAAATACCGCTAAGGAATTCACGCAATAGTCCTGCGGACTTTTGCTCCCCCTTAGATATCCCAAAAGACAAAAATTTGTACAATTTTTTCTTGTAATATCCTTTATAGACAAATCGAGCCATGGCAGTAACCTGCCATGGCTCTTTTAGCGCTCTTATTCTGCCATTTTTCTCTTTTCTTCCAAAGTAACATCAATATGAGGTGCGCCAAATTCTTCTTTGTACACTTTCGGGCAAACCCAGCGCACACCGTTTTGAATAATCCGGCGAACATAAGGATTAAAGTAAGAGTGGTTGGTTTCATGACCTGGCTGGAAATAGAAGATTTTTCCGTATCCTCTGGTCCAGGTACAACCGCTGCGGAATACGTTTCCAATATCAAACCAGCCTAAGAAAATAACATCATCCGGTTTTGGAATATCAAAGTATTCGGTATAACATTCTTCAGTGCCCAATTCAAAGCTTTCCGGAATTCCTTCTGCGATTGGATGAGACGGATTGATGCAGAACAGCCGCTCATAGGTGTTGTCTCTCCACTGCAGATCCCCAGTAGTACCCAAAATCTGTTTTAACAGCTTAGAATAGTGAGAAGAGTGGAGCAAAATCAGACCCATACCAGCCAATACCCGATGATGAATCTTTTTCACCAATTCATCCGGAACCTGGTCATGTCCCTGATGTGACCACCATACCAGTACATCGGTATGATTTAACACTTCATCGGTTAAACCGCATTCCGGTTCCTGTAATGTAGCAGTACGTACATGAACATCGCCGCCTAATTCTTCAATAATATCTTTTACTGTGTTGTGAATTCCGTGAGGATGTACTGCTAATACTTCCTCTCTTCCATTCGCTTCGTCAATGTTTTCGTTCCAAACAGTTACATTCATGGAAACGTCCTCCTTGTTGTATCTTGTGAATTTATTAAGACAGCGGCAAAGTGCCGGCAGATGCTGTCCGTCACCTTACTGCCGCTTTTCATTATCTCCGGACATAATCCGAAGGTAATTTGTTTTTATGCTCAGTCACCAAAAGAAATACCCATATCTTTTGCCACACGGATCATCTGGTCGTCAGGAGAAACCAGTTTTGCTTTGCCCGCAATTTCGGACAGAGGATTCTGAGTAACCACGCCTTTTACCATGGCAACTGTTACCCCATAGGTTTTCTGTTTAATGAGTTTTGCAGCATAAGCCCCAAACTGAGTGGAAAGTACCCGGTCATATGCAGAAGGGGTACCGCCTCTTTGCAGATGTCCTGGAACAACCACACGGGTTTCACAGCCAGTCTTTTCTTCAATGTAAGAAGCCAGTTTATCAGAAATGGTCTTATATCCTGCTTCTGCGCGGAGTCTCATCCGTTCTTTCCGTTTCAATTCCGCTTCTTCCCGGGTCATAGCTCCTTCTGCAACCGCTACAATAGAAAATGCTTTTCCATTTTCTGCACGGCGGGTAACTGCCTGAGCCACTTTGTCCATATCAAACGGGATTTCCGGAAGCAAAATAATGTCCGCACCGCCGGCAATTCCAGCATGCAGGGTCAGCCAACCGGTTTTATTACCCATGATTTCCACCAGCATTACCCGTCCATGGCTGGCAGCGGTTGTGTGGATTCGGTCAATGGATTCGGTTGCAATGTCCAGTGCAGTATGGAATCCAAATGTAACATCGGTACCATACAGGTCGTTGTCGATGGTTTTCGGCAGACCGATAACATTCAGCCCTTCTTCTGACAGCAGAGCTGCTGTTTTATGGGTTCCGTTACCCCCTAAAATCAAAAGGCAATCCAACCCCATTTTCTTGTAGTTCTGCTTCATGTTTTTGACTTTATCTACATTGTCTTCTTCAATGACCCGCATTTTCTTAAACGGCTGACGGGAAGTTCCTAAAATGGTTCCGCCCAAAGTCAAAATCCCTGAAAAATCAGACTCTTTCATTTCTTTATATTCACCGTTGATCAAACCCCGGTAGCCATCGATAATGCCAACAATCTGGACGTCATCCATCTGTTCATAAGCGGCTTTTGCCACACCGCGGATAACAGCATTCAAACCGGGACAATCCCCGCCGCTTGTCAAAATACCAATTCTTTTTGCCATCGTCAACACCTCACTGTAATAAGAAACGAGAAGCCGGACATTCCGGCTGAATATGAAGCTTAGAAAATACCAATCTTGCCACAAAACCGGTAAACAGTCCCACTGGAATGGATAAAATCAGCAGTACCGATAAATAAGAAAGCAGCGACAGTGACTGAAAATATCCTGCCGCACACAAAACCTGTCCCAAATTGTGCGCCGCCGCACCTGCCATGCTGACCCCAAATACCGAAAGATTTCTGCCTTTGCGAATCAGCAGGAGCATCACTCCAAAAGAGAGGATTCCTCCGCTGGAGCTGAACAAAAAACTACTCAAGGTTCCAAACAGCATGGCCTGAATTCCACATCGGCACATGACCACCCCAAACGCCATCCTGGGAGACAGATAAAACAGTGCAAACATCCCCACAATATTGGCAAATCCCAGCCGAAGCCCGGGAATTGGAATGAACAATTCCAAAGGGATCATCCGTTCCAGCCAGGACAAGGCTAACGCAAGCGCCGCCAACATACCCATCAACGCTGCCTGCCATGCAGAAGACCTGTTATTGTACAACCACATCCACCTCCTGTTCGCCGGAAGAAACAATCCGAACCAGAACACGGTTTGGCAAACATACAATAGCCTGTCCGCTGTGAGAAATGGGCGCCGAGTGTACGCACAGCTGATTGGGACAATCAGACTGGGAAACCCATACTGCTCCATCCTGAATCTGTACGATATTGTGGTAATCGCCGTCCACCTGTACGGTTTGTGTTGTATGATTGGTTAATTCTACCTGTTTTATTATAACATTATCTTTTGTAATCACACAATATTTTTTTGAGGAATTTTCCAAAAGAAATGGAAAAACACTCCCCGCCGCAGCCAAAACAATCACAGCGGCTATGATAAAATCCCCTTTTTTCAGCCATTTGGCTTTACTCCTCATAGCGCCCCCTTATGACGGAACAAAAATTTTCTCCGCCCCTGGTGTACACACAACTTCTCCAGTATCGGTTACAAATACCGCTTGGGCATCCCACTGCTGGACCAGCTCCATTCCATCCTCCAGACCGGATACAAAACACGCCGTGGACAAAGCATCTGCCTGGGTTCCGCTGGAACTGATCACAGTAACAGAAGACAGTCCGCTCTCAGCAGGATATCCGGTACTGCGATCCAAAATGTGATGATACCGCTTGCCGGATTGCTCAAAATAGCGCTGATAATCCCCGGAAGTTACCACAGCACAGTCCGTTACTGTTAAATATCCCACCAGTTTTCCTGTATCTTTTGGATCAGCAATTCCAATTTTCCAGGGTTCTCCCTGGTGATCCCCCACGGCCCACACATTGCCGCCCAAATACAACAACGCGCTGTCACAGCCGGCTTCTTTTACTGCTTCTGCTGCACGGTCTGATGCCCATCCCTTGGCAATTCCACCAAAGTCTAAGCTAACACCGTGCAGATCAATTTGGGTTTCAGTTTCCTCAATTTTTTCCCATCCGCAATGCTCCATCGCCGTCTGCAGCTGTGCTTCTTGTGGGATACTGGGATGGTCGGTTCCAACCCCCCAAACGTCGCTCAGCGCCCCCAAAGTCATGTCAAAGGTTCCGTTTGTTTGCTGCGCCATGTCATAGGCTTCGTGATATAACTCCAAAAAATCGGAAGACAGCTGTGATTTTTCCAACTGTCCTGCCTGATTTAGTCGGGACAGGTCGCTGTCTTTTAAAGTTCGGGACATTTGCTGTTCGGTGTTGTCAATGGCCTGTTTTGCCTGTTTCACTGCCTGCTCTGCGGATTTTCCATAAGCGGTCAGAGTAATGACCGTATCCATGGCAAAATATTCTTCTCTGACTTCCTTCTGTCCGCTGCATCCGCACAAGGCGCAGAAGATCAGAAAAATACCCGCAAGTTTTTTTCCAGTTTTGCCGCTTCTCATCCAAAGGTCACCCGCTCCTGAACACTGGTAGGAGCAAACAGCACCCAGCTGTTTCCTGGATTTACGGTCAATTCTTCCCCTGATTCCAAAGTATATTTCATAGGGCTGGACGCATTTCCTTTTTTCCACTGAATGGGGGTTTTGGTTCCCCGGGTCAAATACCAGCCGCTTCCCTGGTTCAAAGAAATATCCTTATGTACCCCGTCCTGCATCAAGCTCACCGGAGCAAACAAAATAAACACATTGTCAATCAGCACTGGCTGTCCGTCTGCACCGTCCACAGTGGATTCACCATATTCACCCTTTTCATATTTTTTCTGATCAGGATGATAAGTATAGGTAACCTGAATATCGCCGGACAGAGGAACCTGGGCTGTCTGTGCCTGGGTATCTTCGTACAGCACCAAAGAGGAAGGCTCTGCAAATCGGAACGGGGAAGGGGTATCTCCGTTCAGGTCAATTTTCAAATCACTGACTGCCTGGGTCAGCTGTTCCGCTTTCATAAAACGGCAGTGTTCTACACTTCGATTTAATGTACGGTCGGTATAAAAATAAGTATTGCTGTATGCCATTCCGTCCACTTCATCCAGTCCGCTACTGCGCAGAGCAGAATAACCGGAGTCGCTGCCGCCCCAGTGAACAAAAATACAGTCAAACGGCTGTGCCAATTCTACAAAATCATGGCGGACAGAACGGATGGAGCCAATCACCGGTGCTTTGGTATAATCGGCATACATGGCCATCAAACGGGTGTAGCCCCCTTCCACCGGAAGCTCATAAATTAAGTCCGCCTGAGAAATGGAATACTGGGGCCAGGAGGCATGGTGGTTATTGATCATAACTGCCACAGGCCGCCTTCCGGCATGTTCTTCTTCTAAATCATAGGTTCCTTTTAACGGATTCAACGCCCCGGTTTCCTGTACCGGACTTGCTTCACTGGATGTATCAGAAGTCTGTGAACTGGTCTCCTCAATCAAAGTCACATCGGACCCTATCTTTTGGCAGCCAGATAAGCTCAAACATACCGCCAGACAAACTGCCCCGCAAATTGCGGCAATCATTCCTCTTTTTCTTTTCTGCATTTGACTGTTCATTCCTCTCTTTCGGATTGCTGTTTCATCAGCTGTTCCAAATTCACTGAAATGGCATTGCTGTTTAAATACGTTTCCATACTGTACAAAAATAAAACGGTGTTGTACCTGTCTGGATTGATTTGCCGAAGATCATCTTTTGACACCGTAGTTAAATCCACAAATAAAATTTCTTCATAATGAAGGGGCAAAAACTGCATCAAAGAGTCAGAAAGTGAATCTCCAAATAAAAGCAGTTTTTTTCCGTTGTCCAAATTGGTTTCAATTCTGGTCAGCGGAGTATCGTATCCTAAAAAAACAGACTGTTGGTAACCGGATTCCAAAAAATCCCGAAACAGGATAGAGGTATATTCTTCCCGCTGACCGCCGGAGATTTTCTCCACTTTTGTCACCGGTGTCTGCCTGCTGTAATGATAAATATCAATGGTATCGGACACATCAGGGGTTAAACACAGCTCACGGGAAAGATTTCCATAATAATCATATGCGGCGTGTTCAATATTAAATAACGCCTCATTCACAGGAGTTTCTCCCATGGTCTTTGCAATCTCATTATATCCGATAAAAGCTCCAGCCGAAGTCCACCGGGTATCGCTGTGGTAAAAAAGACGGTCTTCTTTGGCGCCGGATAAACCACCATATAGATCAATGCCGGAAGCATCGGGGATTGATTCATAACATTCCGCAATGGCTTGCTGCTGATTAAACACCCGTTGGGTAGGCAGTTCATCTTTATAGATTTCACAGGCTGTGGGAATCAGCCCCAAATAACAGGAACTTTTAGAATATTGCTTAAAAAACTGAGAAATGCTTTTGGTATTCTGTTTCATCGCACTGTAGCTTTTTTCCGGAATTTTGCGGATAAACCGATCCTTTAAAAGAAAAATATTTCCGATTTCCTGTGTTCCCGTCCAAACACGAATCTGATTTACTGTGCGGGTACAAGTCTCGCGAAACAAAATATGATCTTCCAGATAATTTTCCATCCGCCGTTCATAGGTGCCATTTTTCCAATTAGCCACCGAAAATTTCGGAAAAGAGGACAAAAGCTGACCGCTTATCTGGCTGAATAACTTTTTGGGCGCAGCAACGGAACCTATGGTGATACATAACACAACAATCAATGCAATCAGCGCAGGCAAAATATTTTTGTGAAACGGCTTTTTTAATTTTGATGTATAAAACTTTTTATGCCACAGCATAAATCTCCTCCTGCTTTTCTAAAAACGGATAAAAAATTCCGGTGCGGACGTATCCACGGCAATCAAAAAGATCAGACAGCCAATTGTCAAAAATAATTCCCATCCAATCTGAAACCATACTGCTGCCTGAGGATGGTCGTGATCCTGTTTCAAGCTGAGAGTATGCCATACATTGGAAGAAAAAATAATACATAAAATCAATACCACCCAACATCCGCTGAGCAGATAAACAGTTTCCCCGTCAAACAGTTCTCCATGAAACAGTGCGAAAAAATATTTGGGGATATCGCTGACCTGATCTGCGGCAAACAAAACCCAGGTCATAAAAATAAAAAATAGGGTATACAGCTTTTGAATAATCACAGGAAGCTTTGTAAGAAGTACAGATAAAAACATCCGTTCAAAAATCACGGTCAGCCCAACTGCCAATCCCCACAATAAAAGGTTGAGTCTTCCTCCATACCACAGTGCCATCAATAACCACAGGCAAAGAAGATGCAGGGTGGTAAAGAAAAAAGAATCTTTGGTTTTTTGACTCAAAGGGGTAAACACATAACTTTTAAGCCATACGGTTAAACTGACGTTCCACCGCCGCCAAAATTCTGAAATGCTTTTTGCCACAAAGGGGTAATTGAAGTTGATGGGCAACTCAAACCCAAAGATCTTCCCAATTCCTCGAGCCATATCAGAATAGCCGTCAAAATAATAATACAGGGCAAAAACAAAACTGATAAGCCCCAGCCATGCGGTCAAAATAGAAACCTTTTCCATTCCCATGGACTCCACAGATCTCCATACTGCCAGCATATTGTCTGCCAAAAACAGTTTTTTTGCCAGTCCTCGAATAAAAAAGCCATAGCCTTTGGCGATTTTATTAATGGACTCTTCCCGATGAGCCAACTCCGCACCCATATCGCTGTACCGCACAATGGGTCCGCAAAGCATCTGGGGAAAGAACATGAGATAGGTTCCCAGAGATATGATATTTTTCTGTACCGCAATTTTATTGAGGTACAAATCAATCAGATAAGACATTCCCTGGAACACATATACTGAGATTCCCAAAGGAACCAGTGTCTGCATTAAAATATTATTTTCCTCAAAAATCCGTTCAATGACTCCCGGGAAGAAAATCTGATATTTAAAGACCAGTAAGCTGAGGATGTGCATTGCCAGAGAAAAGGTCAAAATAAATACCCGGGTAGGCCGATTGGTGTGAAACCGTGCGATCAGCCGCCCTGATACATAATCCAAAATCCAAAGCCCCAAAAGCAGCAAAACATATACCGGCTCAGACCAGGCGTAAAACACCAGATTCGCTGCAAAAAGAGTGATATTTCTGCCTCGCTTGGGTGTTAAAAAATAAGCGATGACCGTAATCGGAAGAAAAAAGAACAAAAATGTATAGCTGGAAAATTCCATCTTCACCCTCCCTGTTAACGTGAATCTGTATCGGTCTGTTCCAGGGTTTCATAAAACCCAGAAACTGTCTTTTCAAATTCCGGCAAATCCATCATGGCGTTGAGCACCGGCAGCATAGCATTGGCAGAAAGATAGTCCGGCAAGGACAGGTATTTTAAAAACATCCTTCGTTTTTCTCCGCTGTGCTCGCCGCCACTTAACCCCGCTTCATATAAATCCCACTTTTGAATGGGAATGGCGGGCTGGTCTTTCTGGGTCACGTACAGCTGGTGCTGTTTTAAAAGCTGTTCCAACAGCTGAGCATCCAGTCCTTCCACTCCCAAAAGGCCTTCTTTTCCCGCAGTGGTTTTTCTCCGCTCCTTGCCCGGAACCTGAGGAATATAAATGTGCACAACATTGGGAGAATTCTTGGTCACTGACCGAATAAATCCCCGGATTTTAAACCCGGCTGCATCAGAATCAGTGAGCACAATCAGTCCTACCGTATCCGCCAGCGTGCGAAGCATGGCACATTTATCCGGATCTTTAAAAATACGGAATCCGTCAGTCTGGATAATGACCCCGTCCAAAAAGCTCTGCAATTTTATTTTATCATATTTTCCTTCTACCACCACAGCCTGCTTTACATGGATCATGGCTGTTTCCTCCTAAATCCGGAATCCTTTCTGGTTCTCTGCTCCATCATTTCCCCCAGCATCTGTTCCAAAATCAGCCTGGAATCCATTTTGGAAGATTTTAAAAGCCGGTCCGCTTTTTCCAGACAGCCCAAACAGCCGCGAATCTGTTCCATGGAAAACCGGGTGACATCTTTATATAATTTTGTAACCCGGTACTGGGAGCGGTACTTAAAGTCCCGCACCACATCCGCAGCAGACAATCCGGCAGTCTGTGCCGCCTTTACCCGGTACAGATCAATAAAGGACATGTTCATAGCACCCAATATCATCACCGGTTCTGTACGCAGAGAAAATAAATGATCCAATACGCCAAACGCTTTGGCGTATTGCCCCTGCAAAATGGCGTTGGAAAGGTCAAAAGCTGTATTTTGAATGCTGGGAATGCAAAGCGCATCCACAGCTTCCCGGGTAATGGTTCCCCCTGCACCGGTATAGCCAATCAGCTTATCTGTTTCGTTCACCAGCACTGAAAGCTGTGCCCCGCACCGCTCCACCATATAGTCGCATACTTCCGGCGGAAAGGTCACTTTTGCTTTTGTACAATAGGAGGTAAGGTATTTGCGCAAAGAACCTTTGTCCGGAGCAGAGAATTCACAGACAACGCCCTTTTTCTCGCAGATTTCCCGCACCTTTTTAAATTTTGACCCCTTTTGAACATCCAGTTCCTGCTTTGTGTAGTAAAGCACCAGAATGGTACTGGGGTTGGGGTCAGAAAGCATTTCGGTCAAAAGTCCCAGTTCCTGCTTTCCCACTTTTTCCAGATTCCAGTCCTTTACCGCAACACATTTATACTCCGCCATCATGGGCAGAGCAGTATAAGCTGTCTCCAAATCTGGAAAAGACAAAGTTTCCCCATCAAAACGCTGGAGATTAAAACTTTCAAAGGCAGGTTCTACCGCCTGTTTCAGCAAAGTTTTTACTGCGTTTTGCAAGAGAAGGGTTTCTGATCCATACAAAAAGTACAAAGGCACCCATTGTCTGGATTTGATCTGTTTGAGCAAAGCGTTGTATTCCATGACCGGCATATCTAAATAAATACCTTTCGTAAATTAATCGAGTTTTAATTCATAAATCTGATCCGCAGCGGCTACTACATTGCTGCCTGCCACAGGACTGTACTGCCGCTGCAGTAAAAATACTGCGTCAGCATCGATATCAATCTGTTTGGGATAGCCTGTTACAAATGCCCATTGGATGCGAGGATACTGATTCGCTGAACGATAATGGCCAACCCAAACATGATGTGTTTCCCATGTAACTGCAAATTCCAGCTGTTTTTCCTGGGGTTTGGGCATTACCAAAAACATACCGTCCCTGACATAGGAAACCGATTCCGCCAGCACACAGTCTGCCTGAGGCATCAATGTTTCCGGAACCAGCGCCGCTTCTTCACTGAGCACCACCTGGGAAGGAGGATAAATTTCCAGCAAGGTCTGGGTATCTCGGATGGCATCCGCCTGATAGTACCCTAAAAACAGGGTATCCAAATACTGTACATTTTTTCGTCTCAGATATCTCATGGTAGCAATGTCAATATAATCGTCATCGGACATGGAAATAACCGATGCGTGAATCCCGTCCATCAAAATCACATTGGCACGGCTTCCGTCACCTACTACACAGATCTGAGGCGTATTCAGCCAAACCGTTATTCCATAGAGAACCACAAACAGCACTGCGGAATAACCGCTCATCCATGCAATTCCCTTTTTTCTGCGAAACAGCCATCCCAGCGCCAGCAAAACTGCCGATGTCCATAACCATCCTTGCATCAGCGGAAAATCAAGTCCCAGCACCACAAAAGGAAGAGAGCCAATCTGGCACACCACCTGATTTTGCAGCTCAATCACCCATCCCAGCAGAGAAAACAAAAAATGAGGAACTGGGAAAAAGGCGCCAATCACAGAAATGATCAGTCCGAACACAAGAATAACTGGTGCTGTCAGGCTGAGCGGCAGATTCACCAAAGGCCCCACCAGACTGATACAGCCAAATTCCAAAATAAAGATGGGCATTAACAGCAGGTTTGCAGAAAGGGACACAGACAAAACACCCAATCCCCACCGAAACACCCGGTTTTTGGCGTGAAAACACAATTCCAATCGCCTCTGCAGTCCCGGTGCAAACACCAAAAGCCCCAAAGTGGCACAAAAGGACATGCAAAAACCTATATCCATTATAGCATAAACATTGGAGAAAACAATGAAAAAAGCTGCCATCCCCAGAGAATTTATCCCATCCCCTTTGCGATGGAATGAATTACCTATGAGCATGACTCCAAACATAATTCCGCTGCGCACCGTGGAAAGGTGGCTTCCAGTAATGATTACAAACCCGGTCACCAGCAATAACAGCAAGGGAACCTGTATGAATTTGGGTACCTTTCGAAGAAAAATAAGACAGCACCCTGCTAAAATGCTCACATGCAGCCCGGAGATAGCTAGAAGATGAACCGCACCTGCATCAGTATACCGCTGTTTTAACGTTTGTCCCAGCTGAGACCGGTCTCCCAAGAGCATACTTTTTAATACGGCAGACTGCTCTTTGGAAAGATGCGCATCATAAAGGGCAGAAAGTCGGTTTTGTACCGATTCAGTGATTGTTTCCATCCAGCTTTGCTGTCCCGGTGTAACCGGAACTTCAGAAGCACTGGTATGTGCCAGCAAAAACCGATTTTGCCCCCGATAATATCGGCGGCTGTCAAACAAATCGGTGCCTGTAGGCAAATAAAAGGACACCGGAACCTCCACCAAATCCCCCGGCTGTGCCTGCAAAGAATAATCGGAATATAGAATAAAGGCAAAATCTTCCCGAAACGGAACGGACAAAGGCTCCTCCAATACCACCTTTTCCGATTCCGCCTGATAGGTGTATTTCCCGTTGGCACGAACTTCCACCTGCAGGATACGGGCAGTAACAGTCCCGTCCTGGTCCGCCAGAGGAAGCACCGGCATCTCTTCCTGTTCCATCCGAATTGCAAACAATCCGCTTGCCAGCGCCATACACAGAAAAAGCACCATCACTCCGCTGTGCCCGGTTTTCCCCCGGAACAGCAGGGCAATTCCAAAGGACAAAACCCACACCGCTGCCAATATCCAAACTGTCATAACCTGTGAACAGACAGAAGCCGCCAAAGCTCCGCAGAGCATTCCCGCTCCCATCCAGAAAAACGGTCGCTTCATCGATTGGTTTCACCCCTTTTCCATGGGTTCATCCTACAGCACAGTTAAATTAATTTATGCGCATACCATTTGTGACCCAAAAAGCGTATCCAAAAAGCAAGTCCCCGGACACCCCATTCCAAAATCATAGCAGCCCAAACGCCTACAATGCCAAAACCAAGTAAAATCCCCAGGACATATCCTAATACAACACGGAACAGCCACATGGAAAGCATGGAAGCCACAGAAGTAAATTTGGAATCTCCTGCGGCACGCAGTCCTGCAGGGGTAATAAAACTTACTGGCCACAACAAAACCTGTCCAATTCCACAGATCATCATAATCCAGAAAATATCTCCCACAATTTCCTGCGGGGTAGAATAAAGCCGTACCAAAATCGGGAAAAACGGCATAATTACTACAAAGGAGACCAAAGATGCCAAAGACGCCAGCAGTAAAAATGATTTCATATACCTTCTGGCATCCTGAATATCTTTATGACCGATACACTGACCGATCACGGTTACAATGGCCAGAGAAAGGGTGTTTCCACAAATCTGAAACAGGGATACCATACTGCCGCTGATGGCATTGGCAGTCATGGACAGCGTTCCCAGCTGAACAATAAAAGTTTGGGTCAAAATTTTTCCCCCATGGAAAAACATCTGCTCTGCCGCAAAGGGAATCCCAATATACAAAATCTTTTTCTGGATGGAAAACTCCATGTGGAACAGCTCTTTCCAGTGAAGATGAATATTCTGGTTTTTAAACAGAATATATCCCAAAGAAACACCCATCCCCACAAAACGTGCAAGGTTGAGGGAAATCACCAAACCGGTCACGCCCATATTCAACACGGTAATAAAGATAATGTTGAAAAACACATAAGATACGTTCATGACCAAGCTGAGCATCAAAGAAGCCTTGGTATCCGCAATTCCTCGGAGAATCCCAACCACCGCTTCAAAGATGGCAAAGCAGGGGTAGGAAATACAGCTTCCGATCAGGTAAATTCTGGCGTTGTCCATAACCGCCGGTTCTGCTTTCCCAAACAGCAGATTTAATACCGGCGTGTGAAGAATAATAATACATCCGCCTATCAGCACCGCTAACAGCGCCACTGCACTGATTGCCTGACTGGCAGACCGGGACACCATCTGCTGATTGCCGCTGCCCTTATACTGAGCAACTACCACGGTACCCCCGGTGGCCACCGCCACAAATACATTGACTAAGAAAAAATTCAACGAATCCACCATGCTGACGGCGCTGACTGCCGCCACACCGGATGAACTGATCATGGCAGTGTTCAAAATATTAAAACAGGTGATAAACGCCTGGTCCACCAAAATGGGGATAATAATGGCCACAATCTGGCGCCAGGTCATCAAATTCCCGGACAGCATCCGATCTAAGACCGTACACATTTTCTCCCGGAATTTTTGTGAAGTAGATATACTGGACATACTTCCGCGAATTGCTCGCGTCCCTCCTCAATTCATTTCTTTTCTTAAATACTGATTTAAATCCTGCCTGAGCCGGTCAAAAAGCAAGACTTCTTTTTGAATTTCATGCAGGGTTTTCACGATCTGTTCTTCGGCTATCTGCTGTTCCTGCAAATCCGCAGACACCATTCCCACTGACCGGCATAAATTATAAAACAGCCAATCCAATTTCCCTGCCAAATCCCCGTATAAAGCAGCTTTCCAACAAGGGAATTCAAACGCAGGAGATGTTTTCGCATATGCCTGAAGAAAAGCCTGAAAACATTGGGGAAACCACCGCATGGTTTCATCCACAGACCAGTATAATGCCGTGCTTACTACATCCAAAGACGGATGAATCCAGCCAGCCGCTTCCCAGTCAATGAGCATGGGATTTCCCTTTGCATCCCACAGCACATTTTTTCGGTCTAAATCCCGGTGACTGACAATGCGGTTTTCAAATAATTCCGGTTCTGTTTGTATGATGTTTCGTTCGATTTCTTGGATTTGAGGCAAAAAGCAGATATAGCTATCCATCCACGCTTTTCCCTGCCCAGTTCCAAGGACTTTTGCCTGTTCCCAGTCTTTTGCCGCATATGTTTCTGGTTTGGAAGAGCAAACACCCATCCCTTTGATTTGATGTATTTTAGCCAGACACGCTCCGATCTTCGCTGCTTTCCCTGGATCGGGGGCACCCGTTACATCAGCAATTCCCTCAAACCAAGGAAATACCATAAAACAATGATCTTCTATTTTCTGTATGGGAAGACCATCCTGATTTAAGGCAGGCAATGCCGGAATCCCCTGCTCTTTTGCTAAACCGGCAATCTGTTCAGAAAACAGGTAATGATCCCAAGCAGAATCCCGCTTCATAATTTCAGGATTCAGCAATTTCACTGCATAAGCTCCCTGAACCGTATCTACCCGATACATTTTGTGAAGCAAACCTCCAAAAACCGGTAAAAATCCCAGGCATTTCCCCAGTTTCATTTGAGTACAAAGCTTTTGCAATAATTCTGACAACTGCATGTTATTCCATATAACCGCCTTCCATTGGGGAAACTGCCCTTTCTGAGAAAATGCGGAGAATTCCGTTAGGATACCGGGGCGGTTTGGGGGTCCAGTTTTGTCTGCGCTGTGCCAAAACCTGCTGTACCTGCTCCTCACTGGCAGCAGTTCCGCCAACACCAACAATCCGCAAAATCCGGTTTGGAATATCAATCTGAATCAGATCCCCTTCTTCCACCAGAGCAATGGGACCTCCCTGCGCCGCTTCCGGAGATACATGCCCGATGGCAGGACCCTTGGAGGCGCCGGAAAATCTTCCGTCGGTGATTAGGGCAATGGTTTTTCCCAGTTCCGGGTCAGAGGAAATAGCTTCGGTGGTATAGAACATTTCCGGCATCCCGCTGCCCTTTGGCCCTTCGTACCGGATAATGACCGCATCCCCCGGCTGCACCTTGTGTTTTAACACAGCGTCAATGGCATCTTCTTCGCAGTCAAAGGGTCTTGCACGCAGTACTGCCTGGTACATTTCTTTAGGAACCGCACTGTGCTTTACCACAGCACCTTCCGGCGCCAGATTCCCCTTTAAAATAGCAATGGTGCCGTCAGAACCAATGGGATCTTCAAAAGAACGGATAATATCTGTCCGCTTTAATCCCGTTTGTTTCAAATAGCCCTCACAGGTTTCATAAAAGCCATTGGCTTTCAGTTCTTCCAGATTTTCTCCCAATGTTTTGCCGGTTACGGTCATCACATCCAGATGGAGACGGTCTTTGATTTCTTCCATAATCCGCGGAACTCCGCCGGCATAATAAAAATACTGGGCGGGCCATCTTCCTGCAGGACGAATATCCAAAAGATAATGAGCGCCTCGATGCATCCGGTCAAAGGTTTCGGAATCAATATGGATGCCAAACTCATGGGCAATTGCTGGAATATGCAGCAGGGTATTGGTAGACCCAGAAATTGCCGCATGTACCATAATGGCGTTTTCGAAGGATTTTTCGGTGACAATCTCTCTGGCAGAAAGTCCCAGTTCAGCCAGTTTTACTGCCTGTTTTCCTGCCTGTACCGCCACCTGCCGCAAATCTTTGCAGGTTGCCGGCATCAAAGCCGTTCCCGGCAGCATCAGCCCCAAGGCTTCGGCCATAATCTGCATGGTGGAGGCGGTTCCCATAAAAGAACAGGCTCCGCAGGACGGACAAGCATGATGTTTATAGTAGGTAAGCTGTTCTTCGGAAATTTCTCCCCGCTGATACATGGCGCTGTAAGCACCAATCTGTTCCAAAGTCAAAAGATCCGGTCCTGCATCCATCACGCCGCCGGTTACCATGATTGCAGGAATATTGATCCTTCCCATAGCCATCAGCTGAGCCGGAACGGATTTGTCGCAGCTGGACAGAAAAACACCCGCATCAAAAGGCGTGGCATTTGCGTGGATTTCAATTAAATTGGCAATGGTATCCCGGGAAGCCAAAGAATAGTTGATTCCGTCATGTCCCTGTGCCATACCGTCACAGATATCGGTTGCAAAATACCGGGCGCCCTTTCCCCCAGCCTCACTGACCCCCAAAACAGCCTGATTGGCCAGTTCCAGCAAATGGGCGCTTCCCGGATGGCTTTCTCCAAAGGTGCTTTCGATGATTACCTGCGGTTTTGAAAGATCCTCTTCTTTCCACCCCATTCCCATGCGCAGAGGATCCATTTCTGGGGCGATTGCCCGCACCTTTTGACTTGTAAGCATCATAATCCGTCCTTTCTCTATTGAAAACATCGGTAAAATTTTGGCATTTTCTCCAAATGTAATCTGTTTTTTTCATAAAATCACAGCATTTCCATAGTTTGATTATATTCCTATGGAAAAATTTTTTCAATTCTCTGCCTTGATATTTCCTTTTTCTCCATGGAGAATTGTGAAATTGTTCAGTTTCTTTCCTAAAAATTTTCTGTTTTGCCGAACCCGTAAGTATACCATTGCAATCTCATTTTGAATCTGTTATGATACTTTTAAAGGCGGCACCGCATCATTCCGGGTGGTGGAGCTCGCCAGAAAATTTTTTGTGATATGCATCAAAAAGCGCAGGCAATCCTTTGTGGATTAACGAGCATTTTTGGAAAATAGCACGGAAAATTTTGGTGGGATACGCCGCCCGAGGCACATACCGTGAATGATACGGTGTTGCCTACCGACAATACTTTAAGGAGGAATCATTTATGACAACTGTTAAAATTCACCCTGGAATCTGCGGACTGGATACCAAAGTAACCGCTCATTCCGAAGACCAGATGGAAGTAGAAGTAAAGGTGGCTTCCGGATGTGAAAGCGTGCGGAAAATGTTTGAAGAACTGGGAAACACCTTTGACGCTTATGAAATCTGTCTGAGCAAACCCGGTGTCAATGCACTGTACGAATATGCTGCAGAACATTTCCCTGGCCATGCCAGCTGTCCGGTTATTGCGGGAATCATTAAATGTATGGAAGTGGAATGCCGTTTGGCTCTGCCTGCAGACGCAACCATTCAGTTCGAAAAAGAATAACCGTAGAATTCTGCCGTTATCAAGGAATTAGGAGGTCTTTATGAATCAGGAACAGATTTTAAAACAATTAAAAGGCGGTCTCATTGTGTCCTGTCAGGCACTTTCCCATGAACCGCTGCACAGTTCCTTTATCATGTCACGGATGGCTTATGCCGCCATGGAAGGCGGTGCCAGCGGAATCCGGGCCAACAGCACCGAGGATATTCGGGCAATTCGGGAAACTGTTTCTCTGCCAATCATCGGACTGATCAAAAAAGACTATCCGGATTCCGGTGTATATATTACCCCTACTGAGGAAGAAGTAGCACAGCTTGTGGAAGTAGGTGCCCACATCATTGCCACCGACTTTACCGATCGGATTCGTCCTGGCGGAAAAACCAGAGAGGAATTTTTTGCCCCAATCCGCATGAAATACCCAGACACCCTGTTTATGGCAGACTGCGCCACTTTGGGAGACGCCCTTGCCGCACAGGCTGCAGGGTTTGATCTGGCAGGCACCACACTTTGCGGGTATACTCCTGGTACACAGGGCACGGCTCTTCCCGCATTTTCTCTGATGGAATCCATGGTAAGGGAACTCTCAATTCCCATTATTGCGGAAGGCGGCATCTGGACCCCGGAACAGCTTCGGCAGGCATTGGATACCGGCGTATTTGCCGCAGTCGTGGGAACTGCCATTACCCGTCCTCAGGAAATCACCAAACGGTTCGCAGCGCAAATTTATTCTAATAACTAAAATCTGCAGTACCATATCCATTTGCGGCGCAAATTCATCCTAACGATTAAGTGCTGTGCCGTGAAACAAAACCCGATTCCTTTGTTTTTCGTAGAAGATAAAAACAAAGTGGGATGTTCGGTTCTATTATTCGGTAAATCTGCCAAAATTGCATCTGGTTTTATTGACACATTTACTAACACCCTTTATAATAAATGATAGTAACCATTGGCGTTCGTCAACGGATTTGACAGCATTGTCCGGTCCACCTGATGAATGCCTTTTTTGAATCAATGGAAGTAAAACGAACCGCGGCAACTGCGGTATCTTGCGGATGGGAGTGCAATATGAAACAAGAACAAATTTTAGTAGTGGACTTTGGCGGACAATACACTCAGCTGATTGCCCGTTGTATCCGTGAGGCTGGCGTTTACGCACAGATTATCCCTCACGATGCTTCTCTGGAACAGGTGGACACAGAAAACCTGAAAGGTTTTGTTTTCAGCGGCGGTCCGGACAGCGTATACGACGATCAGTCAAAACAAATCACTGACGATATCCTGAAACTGCATGTACCGATTTTAGGCATTTGCTATGGGATGCAGCTTTTAGCTCAGCTCAACGGCGGAACAGTAGGCAAAGCAGATGTTCCGGAATTTGGTCCAACTGCTATTTGTTTTGAAGATCATCCTTTGTTCCAGGACATGTCCTCCATGGAAGTTTGGATGAACCACAATGACCGAGTTATGGAAGTAAGCCCGGACATGAAGGTAATCGCTCATACTGACCTGTGCCCAATTGCCGCTTATGCTGACGACGTTCATGGAATTTACGGCGTACAGTTCCATCCGGAAGTCATGCACAATGTAGAAGAAATGCGGATCTTCAAAAACTTTGTCCGCAACATTTGTCACTGCGAAGGCAGCTGGGATGTAGAACATCTGGCAGATGAACTGATTGCAGAAATTAAAGAAAAAGCCGGCGGTAAAAAAGTGCTGTGTGCGCTTTCCGGCGGGGTTGACTCTTCTGTTGCTGCTGTTTTGGTACACAAAGCAATCGGCGATAACCTGCACTGCGTATTTGTAGACCATGGTCTTCTGCGTCAGAACGAAGCAGAAGAGGTAATGGATTACTATCACAAAACTCTGGGCATGAACATTGTAAAAGTAGATGCCAAGCAGCGTTTCCTTTCTAAACTGGCAGGCATTTCTGAGCCAGAACAGAAACGAAAAATTATCGGCGAAGAATTTATCCGGGTATTTGAAGAAGAAGCACTGAAACTGGGCGATATTGATTACCTGGTACAGGGCACCATCTATCCTGACGTAGTAGAAAGCGGTCAGGGCAAAAGTGCTGTGATTAAAAGCCACCACAATGTAGGCGGACTTCCTACCAACATTTCCTTTAAAGGTCTCATCGAACCTCTGCGCACCCTGTTCAAAGACGAAGTACGGAAACTGGGACTGAGCTTGGGAATTCCTTATAAACTCATCTGGCGTCAGCCGTTCCCAGGACCAGGTCTGGCAATTCGTGTCATGGGCGATATCACCGAAGAACGTCTGGAAATTGTACGCAAAACCGATGCAATCCTCCGGGAAGAAATTGCCGAAGCAGGACTGGATCGTTCTATCTGGCAGTACTTTACTGTCATGACTGGGGTACAGACTGTTGGTGTTATGGGTGACGGACGTACCTACGAATATGTAGTTGCAATCCGTGCAGTAACCAGTGACGATGCCATGACTGTAGAATTTGCAGAAATCCCTTACGCTCTCCTGCGGAAGATCTCTTCCCGTATGGTAAATGAAGTGGACGGATGCAGCCGCGTTGTTTACGATGTAACCTCTAAACCGCCGGCAACCATTGAATGGGAATGATTTCAGAGACCTGGAAAAGCCTGATATGACTGGGTTTTTGAGGGGTTAATGCCCTCTGTGGCAACGATTTGGCAACATTTTTTCATTATTCATAAAAAGAGAGCTAACTGATTTTGATTAGTCAGTTAGCTCTCTTTTTATTTTTAAAAGTAATTTACAATGCGACTAAAACTTATTTGTTGAGCAGAACTATCACTCATCTAACAAATCACTGTCATCCGCACGGATGGTCGTATTCCCGCCTAATGCTGAACCTAAAATTGCGACTACCCCTGTTACGACGACTGCACCCAAGGCCACACAACCAGCAATGAATTTCTTGTTCTCCGAGTCTTTTTCGCCCATCATTTTGGAGACTTCAATCATCTGATCAAAAAAGTATTTCTTCTCTTCAAACGATAGATTTTCATTTTCTACTTCCTTTTGCAAACTGCTGATTATTGAATTACAGGCATCGTAGTATGATTTTACGCTATCGGCATTTAATTCGAGTGATTTGTCCAGCGACTCTTTGTATTCTTTTAAAATTTCTTTAGCCGTATTTGAAAAATCAGGAAATTGCTCAATAGCTTTTTTTGCAACCTCTGGGTCTACTCTATCAAGCATTGATGCCATTTTAATGACCTTGTTTTTGGTAATATGCCTAAAATCATCAATGCCAAGTTTTTTCAATACTTTTTCTTCTGTCATTAGTTTGCTCATTTCAACATCTTCTTTCTTATAGAAGCATTTAGTGATATAAAATGTATCTTTTTATCCTTATTACGCAACAAACGGCCTCTCCCGTGGCCTACAAGTGAGGGGGTCAAAAGAGGTCCTGGGGCGGCACCTTCACATAGTTCTGGGCTTTGTCAAACTCCGGATAGCGGTAGCGCCACTTGTCGTAATCCTCTTTGGAGATTTCACCAGCCTCCAGCATGGCTGCGGCCTGTTGCCAGGAACAGAGCATCTCGTGCAGCCGGGCGGCGTCCTTGTTCTTCCGCACATCCACCTTCAGGCAGACTTCTCCATCCACCTCGCTGATCTTGAGCCCGTAGTTGTCCTCCAGGGTAAACAGGGTATGCATGAGCCCCACATAGGAGTCTATATCCGGGACGGAGAGGGCATGGGGCGAGACATCCAGTACCTGGGCCAGGGCAGCGGTAAGGTCCGCCTTAGGGGTTCTTGATCCTGTTTCGTACTGTGCAAGGCGCACATCGGCGGACTTCTCCGGGAAGCCCAGCGCCATGCCAAGGTATTTCTGAGTCATCCCCCGCAGGAGACGGAAAAAGTGAATCCGTTCGCCAATCGCCATATCATCAACTCCAATCGTTGCTTGTCCTTAGGAAGAGCGTAGCAGAAATGCTTAGTAAAGTCAAGAGAATCCTAAACGATTTTATTTAATTTATTTTGCGTACTCCAATTGACACAAGCTATTTTGCTTAGTATAATGACGATAGACTAAGCAAAATAGCTTAGAATCAATAAATAAAAAAGAACTGCCGCAATCCCTGGTTATACATCCGGGAAAAAAGTGGTGGACGAAAGTGAGGAGGCATTTATGGAACACAATATCCAGCCGCAGCAGCCATCAATGAGGAAAGGAAGGTATTTTCAATGCAGGCACAAAACTTTATGCGCGTGGAGGAAGTGGCCCAGGAGCTGGGTATCTCCAAGTCCCACGCCTACAAGGTGATCCACAAGCTCAACGCCGAACTCCGTGAGAAGGGCTATCTGACCATCTCCGGGCGGGTCAATCGGAACTTTTTCATGGAGAAGTTTTGCTATGGCAAGACGGGAAAGGAGGGCTAATCATGGCAGTCTATAAGGAAGAAAAGACAAACACCTGGCGGGCAGTCTACCGGTACACTGACTGGAATGGCGAGCGCAAGCAGACCCAAAAGCGGGGCTTCAAGACCAAGCGAGAGGCGCAGGCCTGGGAGCGGGAACAGCTCAACAAGACCAGCGCTGATCTGGACATGACCTTCAAGAGTTTCGTGGACCTCTACACGGCGGATATGAAAACCCGGCTCAAGGAGAACACCTGGGCTACCAAGGACCACATCATCCGTACTAAGCTGCTGCCCTACTTCGGCAGGCTGAAAATGTGTAACATCACCGCCCAGCAGACCATTACCTGGCAGAACGAGATGCTGAACCATAAGGACGAGAACGGCAAGCCCTACTCGCCGGTGTACCTGAAAACGGTCCACAATCAGCTCAGTGCTATCTTCAACCATGCGGTTCGGTACTACAACCTCCGAGAGAATCCCTGCAAGAAGGCGGGCAGCATGGGCAAAAAGAAAAACCGAGAGATGATGTTCTGGACCAAGGAGCAGTACCTGAAATTTGCGGAGGTGATGATGGACAAGTCGCTGTCCTTCTACGCCTTCGAGATGCTCTACTGGTGTGGTATCCGAGAGGGGGAGCTGCTGGCCCTGACCCCAGCGGACTTTGACTTTGAGAAGCGCACCGTTACCATCAATAAATCCTATCAGCGGTTGAATGGCCAGGATCTGATTACTACCCCCAAGACGGAAAAGAGCAATCGGGTCATTACCATACCGCAGTTTCTGGCCGAAGAAATCCAGGATTACATCAAGATGCTCTACGGAATCGGGCCAGACGACAGAATGTTCACTGTTACCAAGAGCTATCTTCACCGGGAGATGGATCGGGGAGCCAAGGAAGCTGGGGTGCCGCGTATCAGAATCCATGATATTCGTCACCCGTATGTCAAGCACACGACAAAAAATATAATTCTGAAAAGCAGAAAACCCAAGCTACCAAGATGCATTTGATAGCCTGAGTTTTCCGTTTTTATTGATAAAGAAGAATCTTATAATAACAATTCTAGTTCATCTTTTATGGATAGTTTCTGAGAGTACAACGTTGTATAAGCTCGGCCAATTGCGCCTACAAATAAATGCATCTCAGGCTTACTGCCGTGAATATTCTTAAATGAAAGAATATGACGCACAGAGATTCCAGGGTATGGATCAATATAATAAATATTTCTAATTCCAAGCTGATAAGCTTTTTTAGAGCATAACTCGCAAGGACTTGCAGTAGTAAACAAATTTCCGCCTTTGATTCCAATACCGCCGTATTTTGCTAATTGCAAAAATGCGTTTTCCTCCGCATGAAGTGCGCGAGTGTGAACTTGATTTTTTTGATTGGTTACCGTAGTATAAATATCTTTAAAACAGTATTGATAACATCTTCCGCTTAGATTAACGCTTTTTGATTTTTTATATACCTTAGAAATTTCTGTATTAAACTTTTCATCCTCGACCTCAAATGCACTGAATGTATCGTAATCTTTATTTTCATACAAATCTTCAATATCTCTTAGACTACACGGGACCTGTCCTTCTGGAACTTCATTCCAGCCAACAGCTTTTACTGAAAAATTCTCATCAGTAATAACTGCCCCAACTTGCCTAGATAAACAACCGGAATTCAATTTAGCATTATAGGCCATCTGCATACAACGTTCTATGTGTGTAGGCGTAATTAATCCAGGATGTTTCATAAGCATTATATACTTAACCAACTGCTCAGTAAGATAAAATCTTTCGATGGTAGACGAGTGAGGATTGTAAATATGTATGTCTGATAACTCAATGCACGCCGCTATATTTTGGTTTGTGAATTTATTTATGCCATCTAATTTGCCAGGATATTCCAATGTATCTAAACTCATAATTTGTTCATTGGTTAAATATCCTAATCTTCGTCTCCGTTCGGAATCTTCAGTGTTAATTGATATCAAATAAAAGGCTGAGTATCTATCTTGAAAATATTGAGCTTCGTATGGATTTCTAAAAGCATCTATGCAAATCAAAGTATACTGCTTTAATTTCTTATTTCGATTTCTTATTGCTTTAATAAAATCATTTGCTCGTCTGGCAAGATGAAACATATTTTTGCTATCAGAAGTAGCTGTTTTAACATCTCCTTCTCGGCGTATTATATTACCCATATTCTGCCACAGACATGAATATGCATTCGCTGTAATTTCTTTTTCTTCCTTTTGAATATTAACGGTAGTTTGACAGGAGTATTTACTAGCAATTTGCTTAAAGGTAGAATGAAGATTACGAATAGTGCTGATAAGAGCGTATTCTTCAGAGAGCTGTTCTTCGTTGTCACGTAAAAGCGTATTATCGGAAGTACGCAGTTTCATAAAGGACTCATGTGCAGCATTATATAGCTCAGCAAAATCGCTATCTTTAATAACTTTTTCCATTATCTCTTTTGGCCATGAAGGAACAATCGCGGTAAAGATCTCGTTTAATTCTTCCAGTTTATATGGCAAAAGAAAAGAGAAAATAACATCGGACATTCTCAAAACATAAAACTGATTCCAATTGCTTTTGGCATAATCATATATTATTTTGTATTTTCGTTCATCCTTTGAGTGATAATCTTGATTCTTAGGAACCTTTAGATTTAAATCTTCGAAGTTGGCAGATTCCAGTATAGAGGCTGCTTCGCTACATCCTGAACCCGTTCTTCCAGTTAATCCAACAATAATAAAATTACTTCGTTCATTATAAATTGTTGCAACACAATCTCGAGTATCCATGTGTTCACCCCTCAAAAATAAAATTTATTAATTCTATTTTATCACAATCTTCTTGCCAGCATCTACCACAATTTTATTAATTTCACTCATAATTGTTGAAAGAGGGAGTTCCTTATCTCGAATTTTACACAAACAAGAAAACCGACTGTACGCTCGCTCACATTCTTCGATTTCAAGCTCTATAGCTTTCTGATCCTCGGCGGCCTGTCTGAGCTTTTGCTGTTTGGCTTTAAACTCGTCAAGACTAATCTCTCCTAAAATATACTGCTCATAAAATATGGCTGGATTCTCAGCGATTGCGTGTCGAAACTCGACTTGCGCATCTAATTTCGCTTTAAGTTGTGCCATTTCTTCATCATACTGCAAGCTGGAAATAAAGTGCTCTTGTATGTATAGTTTGAGCTGATGATAGATCGCACTGAAGATATCTTCTTCGCGCACATACATTCCGGTGCATTTTCCAGCTCCCAAGCGGTTATTTGTGTTGCAGGTAAAGAAGTACCAGTTAGCATGGTTGGTTCCACGCTTACGCTGCATCTTTCCTCCGCAGCATCCACAAATCACTTTCCCCTTTAGAAGATTTTCGGTGCTCTGAGAAGGGGCATTGAGATGAAAAGTCTTTGCTTGCAGCTGCTTCTGAATCATATCGAAGGTTTTAGTATCAACCAAGGGCTCATGTGTTCCAGTTACAAACCGTTTTTCTTTCCCTTGAACGAGAACACCGGTATAGGTGCGATTTGTCAAAATATACTTTACGGATCGACTGTTCCAGCTTCCGTTCCCGTCATCATAATTACCGGTCAATCCCTTCGAGCGAGCATATTGAATGGGCGTAGGAATGTTGTTCTCGTTTAAATATCGAACAATTGCAGCAATTCCCATTCCATCAGTAAACAACTTGAAAATTCTCTGCACAATGGCCGCTGCTTCAGAATCAGGAACAATCTGGCCAAAGTCCTCCTTGGATTTTTGGTATCCAAACGGAGCACGAGGACCAATAAAAATTCCGCGCTGAGCCCTCATGTCCAAGGCAACTGCGGTTTTGTTTTTAATATCGACTGCGACTTGCTCATTAAACACGTTCGTCAGCGGAATTCGGATTTGGGAACGTTTGGGTGTGGATTGATCAGTCAGACCGTTAACCGTATCAAATTGATCTGTGACAGATACAAAGCGTACATTTTTCATTGGGAAGAATTCTTCGATGTAATACCCAACTGTTATGTGGTCACGGCCAACGCGGGATAGATCCTTTACAATAACGCATTCAATCTTACCGGCAGAAATGTCTTGGAGCAGCTGCTGAAAAGCTGGACGCTGGAAGGTACTGCCGCTATACCCGGAATCCACATAAAATTTTGAAATCGGGAGTTCGTGCTGTTCGGCCCACAGAGCAATGATTTTCTTTTGATTCTCAATAGAATAGTTCTCTACGCGGTCATTGACTGACAGGCGAGCATATCCTACCGTCATGGGCAACTCCGTTGGAATGTGATCGACCACTTGAATTTGTTTACGACTTTTTCGTGCCATAATAGCCTCCTTAACATATAGAATATCGTGTCGGTGAGTTAACTGCAATAAGAATCAGATCTAGATACAAAAAAGGCTGCGGAGAAATTTCCACAGCCTTTTTGTCGTTAATATACCCTATTCTCATTTGTCGATTTCATGACCTTCGTCCATTTTCCGCTTCCACGAGCTTAGGCACAGTGCGGTTTCACTTCTCATCGATATGGGCTTCTCCGCCACGGCTATCGCGGACCGGGTAGGCCACGAGAGCATTGACATCACTTACAACTATGCACACCTGTTTCCGTCCAAGCAGGCGGAAATGGCGGATAAACTGAACATGGAAAGGGGCAATTAAAAATGTCAGCAAAGAATTTGGACAAGCACAACCGTTGGAGGAACAAGACCGTGGCTTTTCGGGTCTCCCCGGAGGAGTACGCCCAGATTGAGACAGCGGTGAAGCTCACCGGCCTGACCAAACAGGATTATATTATCCGGCGGCTGCTCTGCCGGGATGTGGTGGTGCAGGGCAACCCCAGGGTCTATAAAGCACTGCGGAACCAGCTGGCCGCTGTGCTGGACGAGCTGCGCAGGATTGAAGCTGGACAGGGTGTGAACGATGAGCTGCTGGACACCATCCAGATGATCGCAACCATTATGAACGGGATACAGGAGGACTTTGCCTATGACCGATGAGAAAAAGAAAATGACCGCCCAGGGCTCATCTGTTGGCGCAGATGATGGGCAGTCAATCTCTCAAAATTACAAGACCACTATACCAGACCCGGACGAAAAAAGCAATTCCCCGGAAAGAGATTTGGAGGAACTTTACCGGAAGATGCGCCGCATGAGCGACCCGGCCTATCTGCATACTGTGACCCTAGACGAGCTGATGGACAATGTGTTCGAGGGCAAGTCCGCGGTGATTGAGAACCTGCTCTATACAGGAGCGTACATCCTTGCCGGAGCGCCGAAAATCGGCAAGTCCTTCCTGGTGGCGCAAATCGCCCACCATGTCAGTACCGGGCAAGACCTGTGGGGCTACAAAGTCCACCAGGGAACCGTCCTTTATCTTGCTCTGGAAGATGACGAGAGCCGTTTGCAGCGCCGGATGTTCCGAATGTTTGGAGTGGAGGGGATAAGTTCCCTCCACTTCGCCACCAACGCTAAGATGATCGGCAGCGGCCTTGATGAACAGCTGGAAAAGTTCGTTAGGGAACACAGCGATACCAAGCTGATTATCGTGGATACCCTGCAAAAAGTCCGGGAGGCGGTGAGCGACAGTTACAGTTACTCCAGCGACTATGAGGTAATCGGCAAGCTGAAACAATTTGCTGACCGATATGGCGTCTGCATCCTGATCGTCCACCACACCAGAAAGCAGCCTGCGGGAGATAGTTTTGAGATGATTTCCGGTACAACCGGCTTGCTGGGCTGTGCAGATGGGGCGCTCCTCATGCAGAAGGAAAAGCGGACAGATAGCAAGGCTACTCTGGAGGTGGTAGGTAGAGACCATCCGGATCAGCGGCTGTATCTGAGCAAAGACCAAGAGAGCCTAGTTTGGGATCTCGACCATGCAGAGAATGAACTTTGGAAGCAACCTCCAGACCCAGTGCTGGAAGCCGTAGCAAAGATCGTGTCTGCTGACAACCGGGAATGGGAAGGCAGTCCCACTGAGCTGGCCCAGGCAATTCAAACGGATATGGCGGTAAACCGGCTCACCAAGCATCTGAATGTGAATGCCAGTCGCCTACTAGAAGAACATCAGGTGAAATATGAGTACAAAATTAAACACGAAGGGCGGCGTATCCGGCTGACCTACATGGTGGTGGAAACATCCGCGTTTGAAGTAATCGAGTAAAGCGCGACGCTCGCAACGGTCGCGACGGTGTTTTGAGGGGTACTCCCAGCACCGTTGCGACCGTCGCCACCGTCGCGGAACGAAAAAACTGGGGTGGTATTTTACCACCTCATCTCTCAGGAGGGTGCCCCATTTTAGGGCATCTTAAAAGCACCAAAGGATGTCGCGTTTCACGACAACCTATGCCCCGAAACAGGACACCGGGTATAGGGAAAAAGCGTTCGAAGAACGCGCAGCCACAGAATGAAATTCTGTGTTCAAAAGGGGCTTGGGGGCGTTGCCCTCAACAAGCAGATGGCAGGAAATGTGAGTGTGTATTAACACTCGCATTGCTTGCCGGATTTGTGTGTGGCTATCCACATGCATTGCTTGCCTGTATCTAAAACAACCGAAACGGCCCTTGTGCCGCTGCGGAAAATCAACTGAAATTCAAGAATTGGGAGGTAACGAGTATGAGAAAGATTTTGTCCTGTGAGTTTAACCTGGACACCGCCTGCGTGGAGCTGCGTCTGGAGGATGGGCCGCTGCTCTCTATCGACTGTACCGCTGTAGAGAACGAGGTGGCAAACAGCATGTACCAGCGGTCAGAACTGGACTGGCTGATCTACAATGATCCGCTGGCCTATGCGGAACTGATTTTGAATGGTGAGCCGGAACTATATCTAAAGGCTGTGACAAAGAAAGCTCCCTTGGACTGAATCTCCAATTAAGAAAAAGAAGCCCGCCTGCATTCATACCACCTATATGAATGCGGACGGGTTATTTCTATTGAATTTCCTGTTCCAAATTCCGGAACAGCTCAGAATTGAAGAAGTCCTCGATCGTGATTCCCAGACCATCGCAGAGTTTCTTGATTGTAGAAACTGTTGCGCTGC
>JBMNPJ010000002.1:0-351116 GCA_050943535.1 Massiliimalia sp. | reverse complement strand
CTCATGGCTCCGTGGCTGTCCAGATGATACCAGTACCCTGCCCAGCTAAGCCAGCCAAAGTGCATGGAACCGTCTTTGTTCATGTAGTACCATTTTCCGCCGTCATAAACCCAGCCGGTGAGCATGGCTCCGCTGCTGTTTAAGTAATACCATTGACTGTTTACAAACACCCAGCCGGTCTGCATTTCGCCGGAGCGGTTCATATAGTACCAGGTGTTCCCCACCTTCTGCCAGCCGGTGGTCATATAGCCGTACTGGTTAAACCAATACCATGCTTTGTACCCCTTGCCGGAATCCAGATATCTCCACTGGTTTGCCGGATAGGTGCCGTCCGGATTCTGGTACCACCAGCCGATTGGGGTTTGCCGCCAATTGCCGTTGGTTGTTGGCGGGATGATAATAATACCGGAATTTTTGCGCACGACTGTAACCTCACAGGTGGCAGTCTTGCTGCCGTCAATGGTGGTGACGGTGATGATAGCTTTGCCGGGAGCTTTTGCGGTGACTTTGCCGTTCTCTACGGTGGCGACTTTCTCATTGCTGCTTTTCCAAATCACATTTTTGTTGGTGGCATTGTTCGGTTTTACCGTTACGTTCAAGGTTTCTGTATTGCCAACATAAAGGGAAAGTTCGGTCTTGTCCAGGGTCACGTCACTGACAGAAACAGCATTGATTTTCAGCGTAAGTTCTTTGCTGTCGCTGCCGCTGTCGTTGGCGGCGGTCACGGTAAAGTTGTAGGTGCCCGCCGCATTCGGGATGCCGGAGATCACGCCGGTGCTGCTGTCCAATTTCAACCATGCAGGCAAATCGCTGCAACTCCATGTAATAGGAGCAGTACCGTTAGCTGTAAGTTTCTGGCTGTATGCAGTACCCACCGTGCCGTTGGGCAGAGGGCTTTCGGTGGTAATCTTCGGAGTAACTGTTCCACTGCCGCCCACTTCACCGGTCAGCGTACCATTGTTGATGATGGTGCCGTTGTTAGTCAGATTGCCATTACTGTTAAGAGAGGAATTATCCGGGATGGTCAGGGTTTCGTCCTTGCCAATGGTGAGGTTTTCATCCAAGGTCACATCGCCGTACACGGTGCCATTCTTGCCGTTAAAGACGATACCTCCGTTGCCATCGCTGCCTGCACCAACCTGAACAACCGTTTCCTTATTCTGAGCCATTATTTGACTGTTTCTTGTATCCACCACTGCGTTGCCGCTGACGGTCAGGCTGGAAGTGCCAGCATTGCTCGTGCCAGACCAATAATAGTAAATTCCGACATTACCATTGCCACCGGTGGTCAGGCTTCCATTATTTACCGTAATAGTAGAAGTGGATGTTGTGTCGGTACTAGAGATTAGATAAACTCCATACTGGGCAGGAGATGAAGCTGTAACATCCGCACCGTCGATATCCAGGTTCGTATTCTTTGAACTACAAAGCGTAATTCCTGAATTACTCCCTTTCGGTTCGACATCTAAGCTGCCAGAACCCTTAATAGACAAGGAGGCATTTCCAGTCGTGGACTCTACACGAATCCCGCCGGTTCCCGTTATGGTACTCGTTCCTTGGGATACTACTATTTTGAGAGAAACATCGGCAGTTTGACTAAAGGCAATCACGCTACCTTCGTAGGTGTAACCTTCTGCAACTTTCACAGTTCGATCGTGAGTAATCTCCGCCTGATTCAGCGTAAGGGTGAAGGTGGCGGCGTCATAGTAAAACTGACCGCTGGAAGGACCTGTGCCCTCAACCTTTGTCCAAGTTCCATTTTGGTTTGCATAGCAGCCGCTTTCTGTGATTTGCTGACCGCCTATAAACAGCTTAATTTCTTCCGCCGCCAGCGCCGTGACGGGCAGCAGGGTCAGGCACAGAACCAGCACCATAACCAGACTTAAAATCCGTTTTTTCATGTTCATTCCTCCTTATTTGCCCCGCAGCAGGCGGAAGTTTCCTGACCGGAGCGTCTTTTTTCATTTTGGCATATCCCCAGCAGCGAGCCGGAAAACTGGTGGTAATACCGGCAGGAGCCGCAGTCAATGCTCAGCGGGTCATCGTCCACCATTTCCCCATCGGGGCAGGCATCCTCAATGGTTAAAAAAACAGGACGTCCCTTGGGGGTGCAAACCGGGTGTTCGATAAAACCTTTGTAGTTTTCCTGATACGTTTGTGTACGCTCGTCCCAAATCAAAGGAACTTCTACCACCTCGCCCTCAAACTCATACCGATTGACCTTTTCCATTTTTCATCCTCCTATTTTCATCACAAGGTGAGCCGCAAGGCCAGCAGACCAAAACGCAGGGTTCCTGGGGATCCACGCCGCCGGACATCCCCTTTCCGGCAGCAGGACTTTGCAAACGCAAAAAAAGAGCACACCGCATCCACGGAATCACCGTGGACGCAGTGCGCCCTTTAAATCGGACATGATGAAATTGTGCGCAGCAAAGCAGGACAGACTTATCCTGTCTGTCTGTCTGTCTGTCTGTCTGTCTGTCTGTCTGTCTGTCTGTCTGTCTGTCTGTCTGTTAGCAGTTTACCGACCTGAGCCATCCCTGTCAAGCCCCTTTTTATGGTTTTTCGTTGCCGTCAAAACAGCATAAAACAAGCTTCTTATGATACCTTTATCTTATCACAGTTTTTTGTAAAGTGCAAGGCGGCAAGCTGCCGCTCTCAATGACGCTTTGCTCGCCAGGGGTTCACACCCCTGGACCCGAAGAGGCTTCGCCCATACTCTGTTAGCTGAGTGATAAAAACTAGTGTTTTTCGCTTTACTGACAGGGTACGCGCCGTAGGCGATTGGCTCCGGGCACTGCCCGGCGGCGTTAGCCCGCATAGAAAAGGAAAAAATTAGCGACTTTTCTACTACTGACAGGGTACGAACGTAGTATCATTTGTTCCGGCTCTTAGCCGGCGGCAAGCTCCTTTGAACGCTTTCAATTATTCCAGCTTAAATCACTTGATATCCTGATACTTTAAAAACCTAAAGCCAATGAAAATAGATAAAATAAGATATCCACACAACACAACAAAGCACGGCAAGAATGATGATAAGTCATTGGATGCTTCATAAACAGACGGCATATGCTCAGAGATTTTCAAAAAATCAAGGCTAATATTAATTTTCAAAAATCCAAAAACCATTTCCAAAATTTTCGGAATATTGGGAATCACAAGGCCGAAAATAACTCCTGTAATTGCATTCCTGGTGAGGATCGTCATTGTAACTGCAAAGCTAATGTGCACCATCACAAAAAGAATGCGTGCTATTATGGAAAGAGCATAGTAACCAGGATAAAGCATTGTCCCCATTCCAAATCTGCTGGTTGCAAGAACTCCCATAATAATGCTGCTGATCAGCATTACCAATAAATATGCAGCGGATATCGTAAAAACGATTGAGAGATAGTATTGTTTCTTTGAGATACCCCGCCCTATAATATTCTTTATCACACCAGAACGATAAGCTTCTGCAACCATATTTGATGTTAACAGCATAAAAGCATAAAGAATGATATCACCACTCAAAAACGTACTAACCAGACTATCTACACCCATAACAGAAATTAATTCTGATCCCAGAGAAGAAGATCGGATTGATACAATCAGGAAAATAAAGCTGAGAGCAAGACATCCGAAAAAGAAATTGTCTTTTTTCAGCTGATACATATGTCCACCAATTAAATTTTTCATACCGCTTGCCCTCCCGAGAGTTTTTCTACAAAAAATTTCTCGATGTCTTCATCGTTGGCTCCCAAACCACACACACGCACTTTGTTTTCCACCAGGAATTGGTTAAGATCCGCCGGATTGATTTTCCCATGCAAACGCAAGCCTTGATGGGAAAGAACTTCACATCGAACATCCGGATAACGAGATGCAATGAGTGTTTTTGCATCCTGCAAATATTCCGGTTCAACCATAATCTGGACGCCGCTGCTGCATGCACTTTCCAGCGTTTCTTTGCTGAATTCGTCAATCAGATGTCCACCATCAATAATCGCATAATCCGTTGCCAGTTTATATAATTCACTTAGAATATGGCTGGCGATCATGATAGTGGTACCATATTCACGGTTTAACGTCTCCAGCATTTTGCGTATCTCATATACGCCTTCCGGGTCCAGACCATTGATCGGCTCATCGAGAATGAGAAAATCGGGATTTCCCAGCAACGAAATTGCAATGCCCAATCGCTGCTTCATCCCCAGCGAAAATTGGCGTGCTTTCTTTTTTTCAGCATTTTGCAATCCAACCATTTCCAGTATTCTGTGATGATCTTGAGATTGGATACCAAACAGCAGTGAAAAATAACGCAAATTTTCTAACGCTGTCATGTGCTCATAAATGCCCGGTTTTTCAATCAGCATCCCCATGTTATTCCGCACTGCATCATCATTTGTTTTTCCTAACAAGGTATAACTGCCTTCACTTTGCTGCGTTAAGCCGCAGATAATACGCATAAGCGTAGTTTTTCCAGCTCCGTTTTTTCCTACCAAACCATAGATCGACTTTTTCGGCACATGAATGTTCACATGATCCAAAACAGTTTTTGCTCCATAGGTTTTCGATAGGTTATCTGTTTGCAAAATATATTCCATATCATCTCCACCTTTTCTATATTTTGGGACAAAAAGCGACGAATACTTACTTTATTTCAATATACTATAAGTTAAGAATTTTAACTATATCAAGTTATGAACCTTTAATTAATTTTCTAAAAACTGTAATGGTATCAGCAGAACAAAATGATTTTGATTTGCACTTGTTATCGTCCTTGTACTTTTGAAAGCAAGCTAATCTTATCATTCCTGCTCTTTGGTTTTTACTTTTGAAAAATCTGCTGTTCCTTTTGTGTCTCCGTATCATTTTCCACAAGGTCTGACGTTCTACATCTATTGTCAAAAATCAGTTGGATGTTCTTGGTCAGATGTTCTATAATTTTAACAGCACAGATTTATTTGTCGGCACTCCAACAGGACAGCTTGCCCAACTACTCTCGGAACTAAAACAGGAGAAAAATTCGTTTAAGACAATGGGTAGCGATTATGAGGTAGTACAGAAAATAAAAAGCAAAGAAAGATACAGCCTACGAAGAATGTTTTTTCTCCATAGGCTGTATCTCTTTTATCTAAAAATCAGTTCAGTATTTACGATTTCTGCCGTTTCTTTGCGCCGGTAATCTTTATGAAAATGTCGTCAACAATATCAATATATTTTCCTTATTTAATTAAACTGTTTCTTAAGTTGTTTAGAGAATAGATTATTGTGCTGCGTTCCGAATCGTCAAGTGCACAATGAAAAGAATGGTCATAATGACGAAAATCTACCAGCATATCTTTATTGCCCATATGGTAAGCGACTGTTCGTCTGCTTTAAAAAACCTTCGTTATTATAGACATACTGAACTAAAACATCCGCGCTAACTTCGCTGAAACCATCCATCTCTCAAAAAAACGCTATTGGTTTCTTGTTCCTTCCGGAATAGATTCCAATGGTGCTTTTATGATTTTAAGCAATGAACAACCACACGCTCCAACCCATCCAATGTACAGGTAAAAAGCGTCAAATCCCATTCTTCACTCAACACTTCTTCCACATCCGTTGATTGGATCGTTTCTACCGCAGTTACTTCATAAAGAAAACTATGTCCCTTTACATCGGTAAAAATCACCTGATCTCCCGACAAAAGCGTTTTGATCCGCCCAAAATGGGTCTGATAATTATGCGCGGCAATCACTAGATTTCCCGTATAGGCCGAACCGCTGTAACGGCAGGGGGCAATCTGCAAAGCATCATCATCCCATTCACTGATCACTGGCAAAGAAATTCCCAGGGAATAAATTTCCAGAACTCCGATATAATAGTCCTCCGCCACCTTTTTTTCAGGCATTTCCATTTCCGGATTCGCGCTGTAATCGGGCAGCTGCGAATCATCAGGCAAATAAACTTCCTGAGCAGAGGTTCCTTCCGTCGTTTTTAAAGCAGGTATTTGCTGCTGAAGTTCTTCCAATACAGAATTGGCTGATTTTCCTGCCCTGTACTCATCATACAGATTATAGCCGTATAGCGCAACCGCTGCTACAAGCATCAGAATCCCAACGGCTATAAATCCTCCTCCAACTTTTTGTCTTTTATCCTTCATGTGCGTTTCCTCACCTACGGCGTATAAACAGACCCACGACCATGAAAAGCAGTCCGCCACAGATCAGAATAGGAATCGGGAACCACAACATACCTGTTTGCGGCAACTTGGACGGAATTTTCGATGGGAATGTATTGGTCATCACAAAAACGTTGCCCTCCCGCACCACAGAGACTGTATATCCTGCCGGCGTTTGGGCCTCTACAACCTGCCAGACAGAACTACCATTTAAATTTTTCCAGGTGTATTCCCAATTGTTATTGCGGTTGAGAACCACCGTGTCGACAACTTTCCCGTTTTCAAGAAGCTGAACCGAAATACTCTGCGGACGTTTTTTTTCATTTCCGTCATCTTTCCATACTTTTTGCACCTTGCGTACCACATAGTTGGGTACGATTTCACTATCATATTTGCAGAAAAGCTTTGTATTGTAAACCCACTTGTTTCCTTCTCCCATACTCGGCAAAGATACCAGCATGGGTTCAGGCGTGTAGACCTTATTTTGATTGATATACGTTCCTCCCACTACAAGATAAAGTCCTACCGTAAGCTTTTCAAAAGACACATATCCATGGGCATCGGTTTTTCCCTGTCGCAATGGCCGCAAACCATCTCGCTGTACATAGGCGCTCAATGTTTGGGCAAGGGCGCGCCAACCAGAGCTATCCAGATTTTCAAAACGAACAGGATAGTTCCGAAAATCCCCCGATAAAGAAAAATCGCCCCATTCACTCATCCTGGCCACATAGTAAACATTGAAATTCACACCCGAAAAGCCATTGGTATTCTCTCCAAAATATATGGACATGGATACTTCACGGTTAATATCGATTTTTCCACCAGCAAAAGCGGTGGCAGACATACAAGATATCCCCAGCCAAATGGAAAGCAGCAAAGCCACTACCCGTTTACAAATTTTTCTGGCTTTCATCCTTCTTCACCTCTTTGCATTCTCTTTTTTCAGCGACCGAAGCAGTGTTACCAATAAAATCACCAACAAAACCGGAACTGCGAGAATCGGTGCAATCCATTTTGGATTGATCAAGGAAGCATCCGCAGTAATCCGCGACGTATTTAAATGTTCCCGATTTTCTACGCGATGTCCCCGCACCAGCAGTCGATGGGAGTTCACACCATACGGTGTACAAGTTACCAGTGTACAAAGGTCTTTTCCTTCTTCAATCTCTAAAAGAGAGATATCATCCGGTTCAACAATGCGGATTTGATCAACCTCGTAGGTCAACGTTTCATCCAACACTTTTAAAATAAAGATATCTCCCTCTGTCAGCTGATCCAAATCGGTAAACAGTTTAGAAGAAGGCAACCCCCGATGTCCAGAAATAATACAATGCGTACTCTCTCCCCCTACAGGAAGGGAACTTCCTTCTATATGTCCAATAGCCACCTGCAAAATTTCTTCGTCAGTTCCGTGATAAATCGGAAGCATCACATCAATACTGGGGATCTCTACATATCCCATGATTCCTTGTCCCGATACATTCAGCATTTTCTCATAGACTGCCGTCTCTTCTTCATCGGGCTGGAAGCGATCCCGGGTTCTCGGCAACGAATCATTATATGCCTGCGCTTCTTTCCACAAAACATCGTAGGAACTGTTATCCATTTCAGCTACGGTTTCCATATAGGTTGCAATCACACGGGACTGATGGAGTGAATTCCAATATTCACTGACAATGGGATACAGCATTAGGGACAGTCCTGTAAGAAGGATCACGATTAAAATGAAAAATATTTTATAATTGCTTTTCTTTGCTTTATTCTTCATACAAGACTCTCCTTACCGCTGAAACCGGGAGAGGGAGTACCTCTCCCGGCCATAACAGTATGCAAAAAGTCCATCGCACATTTACTTGCCGGCATCTTCGGCTTTCATGCGGATTCTAACAACCAGCAGAACGCCTGCACTGAGCACCAGTATACCGCCCAGTACGAAGAAGATCGTCGTACCCATGCCGCCGGTTTCAGGAAGCGTAGTGCCTCGATTGTTGATCACTGTTGCAGACAGCGAACCATCATCTACAACAGGCGTAAACGTAATCTCACCGGTTTGAACATTACCGGAAAGGTTGGTAAGGGTAAGGGATCCATCTTCATGTGTAGTCGTCACAGTAAAGGTAATGGGATCGATGGTATTATATCCTGTAGGCGTCTTGGTTTCGGTCAATCTGTAATTACCGTCATCCAAACCCTTAAATGTGAAAGTTGTCAATTCGCCGTTTGTACCAAGAACTTCTACCGTTTCCCAGGTATTGGGCTCGCCTTTGATTTCTTTTTCCAGCGTAAATTCCGCGCCGGCCAAAGGAGCCTGCTTCTGATCGACTTTATCTACAACAACTTTATAAGTAAATACGATCACGGTATCCACAGGCGTTTTCCCTGTACCTCCTCCATTGGGGTTGTTGGAGAACGTAAGCAGCATTTTGTTGGGGTTACCTGGTTTTCCGATGACAGCGTTCTCGTTAAGAACAGATTCATATTCCACCGTAATCACACTGTCGTTTTTGGCTTTGGTCGTGGTATCATCAGCTGTTACGGTTTTAAGATCGGCAAAACGCACTTCAAAAGTATAACCATCGGAGAGTCCTTGGGTAACAACCGTATAACCGTTACTGGTCAACTTACCATCGATGTAGACTTTTACAGAACTCTCCTGAAAAGTAAGTCCCGCGCTTTCCGTATCATGGAAAGTCAAAACATAACTTTCGTAATCTGCGTAGTTGTTGGGCAAAGTTGCTTTCAGCTGGAAAGGAATAGAATCGCCAATGTCGTGGTCGGCTGTATCTACCCAGTTACCGTATGCCGTGTCCGTCGTGTCATTTATATCTTTCACTTTTTTCTCAGAAGTAATTACATCGGATTTAGGTGCCATTTCTACATTATCTAGCACCTGAACAATATACCCAGTATAGCTGTCGTCCTGGCCTTCCAGGCTGTTATCCCGATCTTTCACCAGATAGTAACCGGCATCCAATCCGGAAATCGTGTATTTACCTGCTACAGGTGTACTAGCAGTGCCAGCCGGTGAAGTAAGATGCTGTGCTGCCACTGCGGCAAAAGCTTCTGCATCCGCTGCCGAAGCACCTTCTGCGCCCAAAGCCAGAGATACATCAGCAGCTGTTTCGCAGGTTCCGTATTTTTCGGCATAGGCACTTTTCAGCGCCGTAAGGAGCGTACCCCCATTCACACCGCTGCCCCATTGGACATTGGAGAGCACCCCTTCCGTAAGATCACCAGTAAAAATCTGATAAGCTTCGTATGTATGGCCTTCTTTATCATTGGTGATGGAGATTGAATACTCGCCCGCGGCCCATACAGGAACGGCCATCATCAACAAAATAGCCATGGATATCAGAATGGCCGACAATGTTTTGAGTTTCTTCATGAATTATTTCCTCCTTTTTACTATGTAAATTGAATTTTGAAGCAATGGATCAGAAGGCATCTCTTCCTTTTTGGAACCTGCGCCGCATGAATCCGTAGCCCACGCCAAACGTGATAATCAGAAGAAGCCCCACGGCCATCAAATAGAATGCTCCTCTGCCGCCGGTTTCCGGCAGTACATATCCTGTTTGGGTATTGGTAATTTCTATATTCCCAATTTGTATTCCTTCATCGTTATTGGAGGAATACGTGGTTTCAAATCCTGGAACAGGCGTTTCTTCTACCGTATATTTGTAAGAATCGCCGGACGAATCTGTTTTGGGAAGACTTTCCCAAGTATAGGACCAATCGTTATCCGAAGTCAGTTCTACAGCTTCTCCATAAGCTGTCTTTTGCCCGTCTTGCGTCCATTGATACAGCGTTACGGTAACATGGTCTACAGAGGGTTTGAGCAAAACCTCGCCAACATCATTCCGCCAAACCTTTGTTACGGTAAGCTGATCAGGATCATTGGGAACATACAGCGCATGGGATGCAGAGTATGTAATAAATTCTACCTGATTGGGATTTATATCCCCCAAAGCACCGGATTGTGTCATCTTGTCGATTGTAGATGCTTCGGTGTCTCCTTCCTCCATCCACACAAAGTAATAGACTTCATCTGTGCTGATATGTCCCGCCGGAGCTGTTACTTCCTGAATACGATAGAGGGTATTATACATAGATCCGCCGCCCTGCTCCTCAGTCAGGAAGCTTAAAACGATGGACCCGTCCTCCTTCACAACAAACTCGCCGCTTTCATTACTGGTAATGGAGGTGGAATTCCAAAGATAAGTTCCATCTGCCTGCTCTTCATAACGCTGCAATTTAAATCTGGCGCCGGGCAGCAGTTTAGTCAGGTTGCCGGTCTCGTATTTATAAATGGTAATGGTCGCTTTATTGACCGTAGCAGAAGACTGCTCTTCTTCGATAATCATTCCGTCTTCAGAAGAATACTCACCCTCCCCGCTTAACTTTGCCACATTGGATACAGGAAGTTCACCAGCTGCTGTTCCACGATAAAGATCATATTCATAAACCAACACGCACGCGGTGGCATCCGGCAGTGTAAAGGTAATGGTATGAGTTTCACCGCTGTATTCAACTTTATACTGCGACGAATCAATTTCGATTCCGCAGAAATGATTTTCCGAAGCATTCGGATCATATTGGAAAAGCTGTACACTGTTCGGACGGAAATCCGCTTCACTACCCGCCGGGATGGTAAGCGTATCCTCCAGCGTCAGGTTCTCATCGTAAGGATTCAGACGATCACCTTCTGGGTTAATCACCACGTAGTACCGCAGGATATCGTCATCCGATAGATGCTCACCGTTTTTTTCCAAATGCGGCAGACGGCGCTCCACTGTTGTGGTTGTGCTGTCTGAGTTGCCATCCCAAGACGCTGTGTTCACATAGGTTTTCTGGCCGCCTTCCGTTAAATCTGGATCATTTTCAATGGAAACATCGTAATAAATTCCAATCGGATCGTTATTCAGTTCATTTAAATGTCCAATCAGGAAGGTCACTGTTGTGGTACCATCCGGATTTTTCTCCGTATGAACCTGCTGTAAATAATAAGAACTCTGTGTTTCGTCGGTAAAAGCGTTCCAACTATCGGGATGCCGGCGCAGCGTTACGGAATCGGTTACCAATTCGGCGCCTGCCGGCAAAGTATCGGTGACTGTAATTTCCGTTTTTCCCGCATAATCAGCAATCATAATTCGATAATGGAGGCATCCTCCAGCATCACCGGAATTGACGGTGAGCGGGTCATCAGTAAAGGAACCGGTATCCTTGCTGCCATCCACTACGCCAACAGGACTGGCCTGCTTATCAATTTTTTCGTAGAAATCCATTTCTATCTGCGCCAGAGAATACTCATCCGGAATTCTGCTCAGGTTAACCGCCCAGATCTTTTCTGTTCCTTCTGGCAGTGCGGATTTATCCACCTGTGTTTTATACATGAGCGCAAGGTTTACATTGCCAATCTTCGATACAGCGCTCTGTTCAAATACAACTGCAAACATACCCAACGGTTCATCTGGACCAAAACTGTTTATATCTTTCCAAGAGAAGAATTCTACCATTCCAGAAAATGGCTGCTCGGCCACAGCCCACGACAAGTCATCAATGTCTATCTTGTTTTGCTCCATAACGCTTTTGACGTCCGCTTTAGATACTGCCAAAACTTGATAATCCGTACCGTATGTCAGTGGTGTCTTGCCGTCTACTGTCATCACGGTTAATGAATCAGCAAGCAGGGTGCGGGTTGTATAATGCGCATCCAGAAGCTTTGTTCCATCCGGAGTAACCAATCCGGAAATCAGATCTACATAGTGAAGCTGATCGACCGATGCCTGCGCAGGATGTGCGATAGATGCCAGCCACTGGATTGTACCTGTTTCTTTATCGACGTCATACGCACCCTTAATTACGCCATATTCACCCGGAGCAGGGCCTTCCACATCGATTTTTACCCAATAATCTCCAATCCACGCCTTATTATGGAAAGTAATATTGCTTTCCGAAACACCAGTCGGGATCTCCGTTTCATAGGTAATCACATATTGAGCCTTGGAATTTTCCGGGAAAGTGTACGGCAAAGAAACTTCCATCGATTCTCCTGTCGGCGCATAATCTATCAGCGCCGTAATAGTCACGGTATCCGGCAGTTCCATCGTATAGGTTTGGCCGTCAACGGTATAGGTCAGCTCGTCGCCCAGTGTCCAGCTACTGATATCCCGCTGATCTTCATTAACATAAATCGTCCATTGGAGTTTTCTTGTCAAAACGTCATATTTGCATTCCTTGGCAATCATGGCCTTGGAAACCTGAATATTCGTGCTGGCCTGTGCCGTATTGGTCTGATCGGCAGCGGTAACATTATTGGTAAACTGAAGATAACCATTTCCATCTCCCAGACTATTCAGATCCGGAGTAGCTGTATAGGTAAGGATATACGATTCCCCGGCCGCCAGTGCAGGCAAATCTTTCAGTACAAACGAAGCTGCTTTCTCCGATGTCTGCTCATTAACGATCAGATGCGGCGCCAACTCCTCAACGCTACTGAACGGATATGTAATTTGTCCCTGCGCATCCTTCTTTTCAAGGCTGATAATTTCTTTATAATTGATCGTTCCATACGCAGGTGCGTGAATAAATGCGTCCTGAATAGTTACAGTTCCATCCGTTCCCGTCTCAGTAGATACGGTAATTGCATATGTGACCAAATTCAATTTTTTATCATAGTAACCCGTTTTACTAACGGTAAGATCTGAATTCTCTTCATTGGGCTTTACAATAATGGTTCCGCCTCCGAATCCCAAGTCAATCGAGCCTTCTTCTCCCTCGCCTGTTGCAGTAACCATGCCCTGAAATTCCAAATCACCGGCAAAAGCTCTATTATCAGCAAATACTTCGTTAAATGTAATCTGAATCAAACCGCTCGTGGAGATAGTATATGTGCCCACAGCCTCATTGCCGATCGTTACAGGACCTGTTGCCTGCTCACGCAGACCAACGCCTTTGGGAAGCTGATAATGGATCACTCTGGAATCTGGGCCAACTACATTTTCCGGTATGCTGTAATTGATACGTACCCGAATAGTATCTCCGCTGGTCACTTCTCCTTCCACAGGCACCCACTGTCCATTCTCCTGTTTGGATAAGGTAATACTGGTAATATACGGTTTAAAGTCTATGCTGCCTGCTCGTGCCGTGTCGGCATCACTCAGCAGTACAACTTCGTTTGATGGCGGAACACTTTCTACGGTTGCGTGGTTCGTATCATCTTGCAAAATCGTTTCCGTTTTATCATTCTCAGGAATACAGCTTTCATCATGAACGTGTTCCAAAACTTCCGTTTTTCCGCAGGTCAAAACGCCATTATTATCAAAGCATTCAGGAATATGGGTATGGAGGATAATTTCTTCTTTTCCGCATGCCAGTATCTTCTGCGCCTCAAAACAATCGGCTGTGTGGGCATGGGGAGCTGTTTCTTCCTGTCCACAAACAAGATGCTTTTGCTGCGAATAGCACGCCTGTGTATGTGTATGACCTTCCGCAGTTTTTTCACAGATCAAATTGCCCTGTTCGTCATAACAGCCCGTATTCTGCTGACAGATCAATTTTTTCTGCTGAGAATAACACGCCTGTGTATGGCTATGACCTTCAATAGGCTTTTTACAAATTAAATTTCCCTGTGTATCATAGCATCCGTCATCATGCGTATGCGGAGCGGTCTCTTCCTGGCCGCAAATCAATTCATTGGAAACCTGATAACAAGCATCGGTGTGGATATGGCCCTCATGAGTATGTGCAGGCGCCTCTTCCAACATACAAATTAAATCATCAAAAATTTCATAACATGCGTCGGTATGAACATGCCCCTCGCTCTCTTCCAAGCCACAGATTTTCACCAAGGTATCTTGATAACATGAATCATCATGTGTATGAGGCTTAATTTCTTCCAACTCACAAATCAGCTCACCGGCGCTGTTATAACATAACTCTTGATGGCTATGGACGATAAAATCCGCGTAGCCGCAAACAAGGTTCCCCTCCTGATCATAACAGCTATCCACATGAACATGAGGGGTTATCTGGCAGCAAAGTTTTTCCGGGTCATTTTCCATCGTAATGGCCGGAAGTATCAATAATCCAGTTGTTACAATGGCCACAAGAAAAGCTGAAAGAGCCGTGATCTTCCGCCAACATTTTTTTCGTTTGCTTTCCTGTACCAATTCCCATGCTTTGCTTTTTTCACTATACGGCTTCATGGAAAGCCCCCTTTCCAGATATTAATCAATCGTTCCAAAATCCCCAAACGGCCAGATTCGGAAAATCAGTTCTCCTACAATCTGTTCCTCTGAAACACAGCCGATAGCACTGTTTCGTGAATCGCTTGAAATGCTTCGGTGATCACCCAAAACAAAATATCGTCCATCGGGGACTTGATAAGGAAGTTCTATATCACACTCTCCAAATGCTTTTTCTTCCAAATAAGTTTCTTCCAACGGTTGTCCGTCTACGCTGACAATTCCGTTTTCGTCTATATCGATCCATTCTCCCGGCAGTCCGACAATCCTCTTCACCAGAATCTTGTTGTTATAATAAAAGGCAATCACATCGCCGCGATCATACAAACCATTCCGTACCGCAGCTACAATATTTCCGTTTACCAGCGTCGGCGTCATAGAAGAACCATAAATTCTCAGGATAGGTACAAGCAGACTTGACAACAAGACGACGGACGCCGCTACAACAATAAGTGTGGCGACTGTACTCCGAAGCGTCTTGATAAACCGCTGCTGTTGCTTCACTCGTTTTAATTCTGCCTCTAATTGTTGGACGGTAGGAGGCGGCATTTTAGGTTTATACTTCATAGCACGGCATCGTCAGTTCTAAGCACCCCAAGGACCGAAATTTAACAGCTTTTTCAGTTCCTGGTGATTTTCGTAAAAACATTGCAGCCGCACGGAAACCTCCGTCCAATAAGCTTCCGCACGTTGTTTGGCCTGCGCTTCCATAGCAGCACATTTTTCTTGGCAAGCTTTTTCCATAGATTCACATTTTTCTGTGGTTTCCCGAAGCCGCCGATCGGCCTGCTCCCGACTTTCGGCATCCCGCTGGGCACAGATCGCATCCTGACGTTCATTAAGACTGCGAATATTTTCAATATACTGCTGGCTCGCGGCCTGAGCCGCTTCAAATATTCCATTAATCTGAAGAGCAGCTACCGCAATCGATCCTGCCTCGTTGATAGCAATCTCTTTTTTTTCCAATGCTTTTTTAGATTCTTCCAATTCCTTTTTCAAGATAGCCAATTCTTTATCGTGTTCCGATCTTAAAAACTCCAGATCTTTTTCATACTCTGATTTCAGGAACTCCAATTCCTTTCCCTGCTCAATCAGCATTTCCAAAAGTTCTTTTCTTCCCAAATTGCGCAGATTCTGTTCTGTCATACGGTTACCACCTCTTTTATCGTCCTGCAAACCAGAACAGGAATGTCCATAACAGTCAGCCAACGGCTGCCTGCTTATTTTTGTATTTGTTAACACTTCGCAAGAAGCTGTTTTTTCATAAATCTCCGACTTTATAGAAGCTGGATTCCCCTCACTCTGGCAGCAAGCCAACGGCACTTCTTCGTCTTTGAGGAGAATATAGCATTCTGCTTCCGGTCTGAACCGATGAATTTGCTCTATCAATTCCTGCCCAGACATTTCCGTTAAAACCGATCTGGTAAAAACCAAATCAACGTCGTGATACATTGCAAATCGTATAGCATCTTTGGCGCTGCTATGTAAAAAGATCATAGCGACAGACTGATGTATAACCATGCGTTTGGCTTCCCGATCAAGTGCGGTTTTATCGCTATCAACGAGTAAAATCGTCATAATGTCTGCCCCTCTATCTAAATTGTTAAATATATTATAGCAAACTGACTGTTACAAAAGCGTTACAGATCTGTCTTTAAGAAGCATGCATTATCAAAGCAGCCAATCATAAATTTCTATCTATTGCTCTCTAAAAAATTTCTTATCAAAATAAAACTGACAAACAAAAAGCTTTTTGAGACTATAAATCGTTTAAACAATATAGAAAAACCACTGCAAAGACTTGTAAAGCAGAATAAAATATGTTAAAATATACAAAACACAAAAGAAAAGAGGCTTGACTGGTGTGAAAAAGGCCCGAGAAATACTTATAAGTAGGCAAAAGATAAGTTGGCCTGCTTGTCATGTTTTCAGCCCATAGATAAGACGTACTCTGCCTGATAAAGGAATAGAGTGCGTCTTTTTTGTCTAAATGGGGAGGTATTGAGAAATGACTCAGATGGTAATTGCCAACATTGCGCTGGATTTATTTGGGATCGTCTTATCGCTGATTCCAATCATTTATCTGTTAAACGGCAAACGCTACCGACAGCAACCCAATGGATATTTTTTAGGTATTGCGCTGGCTAATATTCTTATGCTCATAGGGGACTTGGCAGACTGGTTTCTTCAACAATCGCCAGAAGCATGGCAAAAAATCACACTGACAGCATTTACCGTCATATACTTTATCTCCTCGGCTCACGTTTTACATTTTTTCTCGCTCTATATCATTACCTACACACAGATCAAGGGAAAAATCGAAAAAATCTGTTTGACAACGGTAACGGCAGCTTGCGCTGTTCAGGTTATTTTAGCGCTTATCAGCCCATTTACTGGTGCGCTATTCTATGTAAATGATAACGGCTATCAACGCGGACCTTTGTTTACGGTTTCTCAATTCATTCCACTTTTCTGCTACCTGCTATTTATGACGTTGGTTATCATTTCCAGAAAAAAGCTGAAAAAACGGGAGACCATGTTTTTCTTGTTATACACGCTTGTACCATTATCTACTGGTATAACACAAATGTTTATACGCGGTATTGCGTTGGTAAACGTAGGAATCGTACTTGCACTGCTCTTTATTCTGATCAACATCCAGTTTGAACATGAAGTGACTTTAAGAGAACAGGAAAAAGTTCTTGCCGAACAGCGAATTGATATTATGCTCAGCCAAATTCAGCCCCATTTTTTGTACAATTCCCTTGCTGTTATTCATCATCTCTGTCAGACAGACCCAATGAAGGCAAGGAAATTAATAAAGGAATTTTCTGAATTTCTAAGAGGTAATATGGACAGCCTGAAAGCCCGGGAACCGATTCCATTTGAAAAAGAACTCAAGCATGCGATGAATTATCTATATTTGGAACAGCAGCGGCTTGGAGATCGCCTGCACGTGGTTTGGCGAATCCAAACAACAAATTTTCTTATTCCTCCGCTGACTTTGCAGCCACTGGTAGAAAACGCTGTACAGCATGGGATCTTCAACAAAGATAACGGTGGAACAATTGTAATCGCGACAACTGAAACAGATTCTTATGTGGTTGTAAGTGTTGAGGATAATGGAGTAGGCTTTGAAAAAGCAAAAAAATTTCCAAATCTGGGAGACCATGCCTGCATTGGAATTGAAAATGTGCGCAGTCGTCTAAAAGAAATGGTGAATGGCCGTATGGAAATTGAAAGCAGCGATCAAGGAACGGTAGTCACCCTGCTGATACCGTGGACAGACTCGTAGGAATGAGGTGGATGTATGCGATTTTTAGTAGTAGACGATGAAATGTTCATGCTTGATGAAATGGAAAAAATCCTGAGCGAATTATATCCGCATGCTCAGATCCGTACCTTTACCTCTCCAGAAAAAGCTTTGGAAGCGATAAATACGTTTCCAGCAGACGTAGCATTTCTAGATATTAAGATGCAAAAAATATCTGGTCTGGAACTGGCTGTAAAACTAAAAAAAGCAAAACCAGACATGCATATCATCTTTGTTACGGGTTATCAGAAATATGCATTGGATGCATTCCGATTGCATGCAACAGGCTATCTTCTCAAACCTGTGGATATTGAAGATGTACGGCGCGAGCTGACATTTATTTACGATGAATCCCCTACAAGAAAACATATTGTAATCCAAACTTTCGGCGGCTTCGAATTGTTTGTCGACGGCCAGCCAGTACGGTTTGGCCGTGCCAAAGCCAAAGAACCTTTGGCTTATCTGGTTGACCATCGAGGGGCAACCGTCACAACAGCAGAAGCTTGCACAGCACTTTTCGAAGAAACTGAAGAAACAACTGCTTCCAAGGGATATTTCCGTCAATTGGTGTACGATCTCAAAAACACTTTAAAAAAAGCCGGCGCGGAAGAAATTTTGGTCAAAGGCTTTAACAGCTACGCAGTTTTGCCGGATAAATTTGACTGCGACTATTACCGCTTTATCCAAGGAGACCCCATTGCCATCAATGCTTATCATAATGACTATATGCCCGCTTACAGTTGGGGAGAATTCCGTAATGCGGAACTTGGATTTGAAAAATGGCCAAAAAAGCAATAAAGCCGCCAGCGTCTCTTATTTTCTCGGAGTAAAAGCAAAAATATCAGCATAAAAACCAAAACCGGAACAAACGATTTTTGATTCCGATTTTGGCCTTAATAATTGTACATTTTCAAAATAATGTAAACTAACCTGGTCATACCACTCTTGAAAAAGTCTGCATACTCCTTTTTTCTCAAACTATCTTCTATTCTATCTTGTTTTTCCTGTTCTCAAATATATTTTTGTACTATTGCTGTAGCGAAAAATCAAAATAGAATCTGCACATACCGTGGGCATTTTTGGCTGCTCATCGCTCTGTTTTTTCAACCAGTCCCGGTATTTGTCCTGCTCGGCGGTCATTTTTTTATAAGAAGTGCTATTCAAATTGTTGGTATGCATATTATCATACCTCCCGTCTATTATATAAGAAAAAATAAAGTTGGATTTGGTTTACACAGTCTATCTAACTTCAACTGTTCATCTTATTTTCTGTAATTGAATTATTCATAATTTCTAAGTATAATAAAATCAAAAAATTGGGAATTGTCGGGAGGATTTCTATGACTTATTATTTAGATAAAGCAGAATGGCCTACCGTTCCTATCCCTCATGATTGTGTAATCAACAATATTTCGCTTTCAGATAATTTTCTTGTTTTGGACTTTGAACAGGGAATATCTGATTATGATTCCATTCAGCATATTTGTCCCAATGCCAAGTCACTAACAATAAAAATGCATTTAATTGATACTTTTGACATTTATCAAATGAAAACACGGAAATTTCCGAAATTTAAAAAATTGTATGAAGAACTCGATTTTGATAAATTGGTCAACCTCGTAAAACAGAAAAGAGTTGAATATCTTTATCACTATGTTTCTTACCAGTCTTTGATTGTAAACTTATACCACAATATAAATATTATCTTGGATTTGCACATCGATTATATCGAATATATTTGGAAAATGTAATACCATTTCATTCTCATTTACTGAGTAGTATGTAGGGCGGACAAGCTTGACAGCTTGCTCGTCCTTTTTTCTTATCGCACCTCTTTCTGGTGCAGGATTTTTCTATTTTACACGATAAAGTTATTTCTCGTCTGATTTATTTTGATAATTTAATACTTTTTTACTACTTTCTTTTATGCCACATGTACTATATTATTTTTATTTGCACAAATTTACAGCACAAAAACTGTCAAATCATAGAATTTCCATATTATTAGAAGATTTTTGAAAAAAATTCTTTAGCTCAGGTGTATTATGAATATAAGGAGTTTTTTCCAATGGAATAAAAATGACAAGGAGGTTGATGGTATGAAATTTTGGAAAAAGCTAGTCAGCGGTGTTCTGTCTGCGGCGATGGCAGCGGTGCTATGAAGACAGGATGGCAATATTTAGGCGGAAAATGGTATTACCTGAATGCCAGCGGCGCCATGCAAACCGGATGGCAATTGATTAACGGCAAGTGGTACTATCTGGAGTCCAGCGGGGCAATGCACAAAAGCTGGCTCAAAGACGGAAACGACTGGTATTACTGTCACTACCTTGACGGTTACATGATGACCGGTTGGATTCGAATTGGAGGCAAGTGGTATTATCTAGACAACAGCGGCAGAATGCTTGCCAACACCACAACCCCAGACGGTTACCAAGTAGGTCCGGATGGTGCTATGATTTAATTCTATCAAAAGAAAAACATGGTACAAATCATATTAAAGGGTTATCACCTCACTGCTTTTTAGAATAATCTTTAATGGAATAGGATTTAATGCCAGTAATATATCTTTCATAACATGATCTCCTGTATTTTTAGTTGTGGTCGCCAAACCACCGCTATTGATCACAGGAGGTCTATTTTTTTGTTTTACTTTTTTATTCTTCCTTTTTGGCGACCAATCAAAAAACCGCCGCTATGGCATCAACCATAAACGGCGGTAAATTGAGTGATCCGTTATTCTGCGATGGAAAATGTTACATCCACATCTCCAGAACCAAGTACTTTCAACAAGCTTTCTTTTGTTGCATCTTCAATCACAGCTAATTTTGTAAAGTTCCATGAATTGGTTCCATAATAAATGGTAATTTGGTTGCCCTGATATAAAATGACATCACCAGCATCCACACTGATCTGAGTATCATTTCTCGGCAGATTCGTTCCAAGGGAACCTACCTTTTCCATTCCCGCATAATCAGACATTTGCACAGTAATCGGTCCTTTTTGCAATAATGCAATCAATGCTTTTGCGGAAGAATTTTCTTCCGGAACAGCAGTCAAAACAGTATCACCCACTGTAATTTGTATTTTCACATTCTCACCCTCCTCCAATAAAATATTTGATTGAGCATCCTGTATCATTGTTTCCGACTGAGATAGATCCACCTTTGATTCTGAATACTCGATCATACCAGAAGAAGATTCTGTATGATACCCCGTTTTGCAAGCTGTGAGCATGAATAAGCATAACGGCAGCAATATGAGAAATATGACTCGTTTCATCAAGGTATCCACCTCCTTATTTTATAAACTCCTTTATGGCTTCCATAACAAATCAGCGCTATAAAACCCATTTATTGAATAGCTTTTCCTGTATCAAAGGCTTTTTTCATTGCAGGACTGTCCTGAATAGTTCCAGCTTCTGTGGCATTTCCGCCAAAGACGATACCAGAAAGATGAGCTTTTGGGAAGCATGCGATCCACCCCTCCAGGCCATTGGCAGCACGGGACCAAACTTCATCGCCATCTTCTGCAGCAGTTGCAATAAAGTATACATCCCGGAAAGCATAATCAGAGGAGTACAGCGGATTTGCGCGGTCCAATAAGGTTTTCATCTGACCGCACATTTCATAATAATAGATAGGGGTCGCAAAAACCAGCACATCAGCATGCAGCATCTTTTCCTGGACGATTTTATCTGCATCATCGTGAATCACACAACGCATGGTTTTCTGACAGGCCAAACATCCTTTACAAAACTGAATATTCTTGTCAATCAGGCTGATTTTTTCAACCTCATGTCCTGCCTCCCGTGCACCTTTGGCAAATTGTTCTGCCAGCGCATCTGAATTGCTGTTCTTTCTAGGACTGGTAGAAATGATTAAAATCTTTTTGCTCATAATAAGTACCTCTTTTCTTATAAAGATTTTCCAAACCGATACAGTTCATCCCATTTTTCTTTCGTTTGATTTGCCTCTCCATTTGCTGTGAAAATTCCAGCATTCTCCACCTTCCAATATTCTACAATAGACTGATAATACTGGGAGATAGCCGGACCATAGACAAATGAACTGCCGGAACTCATAATCAGTGCTGTCTTTTTGATATTCTTTGGAATATCAATCGCATAGGTTCTATGAATCACACTTTGAAGCTGCGCAGACAAAGTAAAATAGTAAATCGGTGATGCAAAAACCAGCATATCTGCCGACAAAATCTGCTCATACAGCTTTTGCATATCATCTTTTTGAACGCAGATTCCCTTTTCTTTAGTGCGGCAGTATTCGCATCCCATGCAGCCACGAATATTCATGAAAGCCACATGTTCTACCGATACGGTATGTCCGGCATCCTGCGCACCAGCTTTAAATCCGTTGATCAGGTGCATGGTGTTCCCATTCCGTCTGGGACTGCCGTTTAATACAACAATTCGCATTATCCCAGATACTCCTTAAAGAAATTTTCCAATTTATCAAAGGGGATAACATCTACCTGATCGTAAAGGTCTGTATGCACTGCATTAGGGATAATCAACAATTCTTTATTTTCTGTATCAGGATTATCCTTTACCATATTCTCAAAAGCATCTCTGGAAAAATAACAAGAATGTGCCTTTTCCCCATGAATCATCAATACGGCGCTTCGAATCTCATTGCTGTACTGCAAAATAGGCTGATTGATAAAAGACATGGTTCCAACGGTATTCCAACCCTGATTAGAATTCAAAGAACGAGCATGGTAACCCCGTTCTGTCTTGTAATAAGCACTATAATCCTTCACAAAGAACGGAACATCTTCTGGTGCAGGATAAGGCAGGCATCCTCCAGCACGGGAATACTCACCCTTTTTGTACTCCTCTGTACGGACTGCATTTAATGATTTTTTGGTCTCATAGCGGGCATCTGCACTGTCTGCTCCGTCAAAATAGCCCTTTGCATTTACTCGGCTCATATCATACATGGTAGAGGTCACAGTCGCTTTAATTCTAGTATCCAGTGTCGCTGCATTAAGTGCCATACCACCCCAGCCGCAAATACCGATAATACCAATTTTCTCAGGATCTACCTGATCCTGAACAGAGAGAAAATCTACAGCCGCTTGAAAATCCTCAGTATTGATATCAGGAGATGCCATATATCGGGGTTGACCACCGCTTTCACCGGTAAAGGATGGGTCGAACGCTATTGTCAAAAATCCACGTTCTGCCATAGACTGGGCATACAAACCAGAACACTGTTCTTTCACAGCACCAAAAGGACCACAAACCGCAATTGCCGGCAGCTTGCCTTCTGCATTTTTTGGTATATACATATCTGCTGCCAACGTGATGCCATATCGGTTAATAAAAGTTACTTTTTGGTGAGTCACCAGTTCACTTTTTGGGAAGGTCTTATCCCAATCTTGAGTCAATACCAGTTTTTCCGTTTTCATCATGATAGATTCCTCCTAAATATTTTTCAGCAATTTGGCAGGAACGCCGCCAAATACAGTATTTTCCGGCACATCTTTGGTTACAACAGCGCCTGCTGCAATTACCGCACCATCTCCAATGGTAACGCCTTTGCAAATGGTGGCGTTTGCACCAATCCACACGTTTTTGCCAATATGAACAGGAGCCGGAATCATATTCCCCCGGTGATTGGGATCCAAATTGTGATCCAGTGTGGCAATCACCACATTGTGTCCAATCAGTACCCCATCCTCAATGGTGACACCACCTTGATCCTGAATTTTAACCCCTGCGTTAAAAAACACCTTTTTCCCGATTTTCAAATTCTTTCCGCAATCCGTATAAAACGGAGGAAATAATGCAAAACTATCATCTATTTGTCTTCCGGTAATTTTCTTCATCAGTTCTACAATTTCCTGAGCCGTGTGATAACCGGTGTTTAATTCTGCAGTTAGCTGCATCGCTTCCTGGGATAGCGCATGCATGCACTGATGTACTGGAGAACCGGCAACTACTTCTTTTCCGCTGTCCATATAGCTTAAAAACTCATCTAATTTCATTTCTTTTCACCTCTTGCCCCTATTATAAATCCCAAAACACCAAATAGCAAATTGCTATAAATTATAACTAGTTATTCTTGAAAAGAATATCTAAAGGGGATATAATAAAGTTATTGTACAAGGGGGGGTTTTTATGGAACTGCGCGTACTGCGATATTTTGTAGAAGCTGTTAAAGAAGAAAGCATGACCCGTGCCGCCTTTAAACTTCATGTAACACAGCCTACTTTATCCAAACAGATCAAAGAACTTGAAGAAGAGTTAGGACAAAAACTATTTGTCCGCGGAAACTATAACATTCATCTAACTCCAGAAGGTGAGATCCTCTATAAACGGGCGCTGGATATTTTAGATATGGTGGATTTGACTGAATCAGAATTTGCCTCTATGAACGAGTTTAATGGAGGAAATCTGTATCTAGGATGTGCTGAATCAGAAGGAATCACACTGCTGGCGAAAGCTGCCAAACAGCTCCAGACAGAGTATCAAAACCTGCATTTTCACCTGTACAGCGGAAATGCAGAAACAGTTTGTGAGCGTCTAAACAAAGGGTTGTTGGATTTTGCTGTAGTGGTACAGAATATTGATCTATCTAAATACGCATATTTGGATTTACCTGTTACAGATCGGTGGGGGTTAATTATGCGAAAAGACAGTCCCATGGTATCCAAATCGGCAATTGCTATAGAGGAACTGATTGAACTGCCGCTGATTGTATCCAGACAAGGAGCAACCAACGAAATGCCCCAATGGCTGCAAAAGAACTACCATCGACTTCATATTGTTGCCACTTATGACCTGATTTTTAATGCCTCTATTTTGGTACGGGAAGGGCTGGGTTATGCTTTAGGATTTGACAAGCTGGTTCATACGGGAGCAGACAGTGTCCTGTGTTTTCGGCCAATTATTCCCACAATGACCTCCCCTATGCGATTGATTTGGCGAAAAGAACAACGGCTTTCCAAAGCTGCCGAACTATTTCTAAAGGAAGTAAAAGGTATCTGCGAATAGAAAAAGAAACATACGCAAATAGATTTTATCACTTTCTTTTTTCTGCTGATTTTACGTCTACACTCTGGCAAAAACAGGATTATTTTTATTAGGGTATAAGTGTGATTTCCAAGCAATACAAAAGCCCCTGAAAGATTTCTTTCAGGGGCTAATATTTTTCCTTTTCCTTCTTGTGGTTATTTATGATTTTTACAACTAGATTCTTCTCAATTAATAAAAAGTAAGTTTAAATATCCGCCTAAACTGTTTTTACGATTCCCACTGAAAGGAAGCGGCTGTCTTTTGCAGGATTCTGGACATGGGTTTGAAAAGACGATGTTCCCAGGAAAGATACAGAAAATAGACATCATCCTGTTCTTCAAAAAAGCAACCGATTTTGTAACTATATTCCCATTCAGGATCCTTACACAATGCATAGGAGAGCTTTACCATCGAAATACCGTTCGATTCCATCTTTTTGTGATAATAAAGCCGAAAATCAGGAAAAAAGCTTTGTTGGGTCTTTTCAAAAAGATCAGGGTCACCCGTGTGTATCATATTTTTTAGAAGAGACTGAGACTCCTCAGAATAACCCAATTCTTCTGACATCTGAGATAGATTAATCGATACAAAATCCTCAGTGTAAGCTTTGCCTTCGGGTGCATATCTTTTAAAAGTTTCATTGTCCGTGACCATTTTCCAATCCTTGGGGACCTCCATAGAAAATTTCCGACCATTTATCTGCCCGGTGACAGTCCGGGTAGAAATGGGCTGAAAATACCAGACTGCAAATAGGACAAAACCGGCAAGAATGACAGCCAATAGGACGGATAGAATTTTATGCTTGTCCCAAAAGGAAAGGAGAAATTGTTTCATAAAAACCCTCCTTTTTCAGGAAATAGAGTACAGCAACAATCTCGCAAACATATGATACAGAAAAGAATAAAACGTGTATATACTATTTTTTGTCATTATAGCATAGTGAACAGAATTTTGAAAGTATGAAATAGGTCCAGTAATCAATAAATTATTCTGATATTTTCCATATAACTTTCGATTTTTATTGAGGTTACAGCATATCAATTCATTGATTTTCCAATATTTTTCAATTTCAATAAAACAACACCTTTCAATTGTTTTCCCTCAGGTAAGCATCTGGCATCCCATTCAGCGCTGGTAGTTTATCCGTCAGCAATAATATAATCGCAGAACTGACTGAAAACCTGGCTGATAAACAAGTAACACTTACTCTTTCTGGTACAGGATTTTTTTATTTTACAGGATAAAGTTAATTCTCGAATAATCTATTTTAATAATTTAAGAGTTTTTTACCATTTCCTTTTGCACCACATGTAATATATGATTTTTATTTGCACAAATTTACAGCATAAAAACTGTCAAATCATAGAATTTCCATATTATCAGAAGATTTTTGAAAAAAATTCTTTAGCTCAGGTGTATTATGAATATAAGGAGTTTTTTCCAATGGAATAAAAATGACAAGGAGGTTGATGGTATGAAATTTTGGAAAAAGCTAGTGAGCGGGATTCTGTCTATGGTAATGGCAATGTCGGTCATGGTTGCGCCGGTCAATGCACAAAAGGTGACCAAGGTTTCCAGTGATGGATATACCTATTATGTCGAATCCAACGGTACAGCATATATTGTTGGAGTTCCTCAGACTGCAACTGTTCTTCGGATTCCAGAAACAGTAGATGGAATTCAGGTGGGAGATGTGAACATTCACCAATCAAATGCCCAGAAAATCATCTTAACCCGCGGAGATGTCAATACTGCCATCTCAAGCTGTCAAAATTTAACTGAAATTATATTTCCTTCTCGATGGACTTACAAGTATGCACCTGAAATTATCAACTGCGATCGTTTGACAACAATTCGGCTGCCAGAGGGTATCCAGCAATTCAGTGTCATGGATATTATCAATTGCGATAATTTGGAAGAAATCTACTTTCCTAGCACATTACGTAGCAGTGGGATGTTCCCCTATGAAGGTCATGCAGGCTTTGTAAGTTATAATATAAACGATCGGTGCTCTACCTATCAAGAAACTTATATGGTGATCCCGCAGGGTTCCGATCTGGCAAACTGGGCACAAAAGCATTATCAGCCTTATCGCTATGCTTCTGCGTCTGAACTACCATCAATTCCTCATGGCTGGGTAAAAAGCGAAAACGGACAATGGCAGTACTATCAGAACGGGACAGCTCTAACCGGCTGGCAGAAAATAAACGGCTTGTGGTACTACATGGATTCCAACACCTATATGCATAAAAGCTGGCTCAAAGATGGAAACAACTGGTATTATTGCCATTACGAATCTGGATATATGATGACTGGCTGGATCCGAATCGGCGGACTTTGGTATTATCTCAATGACAGCGGTGTGATGCAGACCGGATGGCAAAGGATTGGCGGAAGCTGGTACTATTTGGGCAGCAATGGCGCTATGCTTACTGGTTGGCAGAACGTAAATGGCGTATGGTATTACCTCAATGGCAGCGGTGCTATGAAGACAGGATGGCAGTATTTAGGCGGAAAATGGTATTACCTAAATGCCAGCGGCGCCATGCAAACCGGATGGCAATTGATTAACGGCAAGTGGTACTATCTGGAATCCAGCGGAGCTATGCACACAAGCTGGCTCAAAGATGGAAACGACTGGTATTATTGTCACTACCTTGACGGTTACATGATGACTGGTTGGATTCGAATTGGAGGCAAGTGGTATTACCTAGACAACAGCGGCAGAATGCTTGCCAATACCACAACCCCAGACGGTTACCAGGTAGGTCCAGATGGTGCTATGATTTAATTTTCCAAAAGAAAGAATTAGAACATCTAAAGATACAATCAGGCTCCCTGACTTGCAGTAAATATCTGTAAGTCAGGGAGCCTTTCCTTGTTTTAACATATTCTTGTTTCAAAGTTCTTTCGTCTTTTCTCTCCGCTGAACAGGAAAAATCCTACAAAAGGAAAGATACTGAATCCCATCAGCAAATAACTCATCCCCAAATACCAGACAGATAAATTCCAGTAATAGGAATCAAAATTCAGCTGGTGCACCAACTGAAACTGCTGCTGAATGATATTCCCATAATAAGTAATGTCGAATAGATTATCAAAGGGCAGTGACTGCACTGGAATAAAAAGCTGAAAATCAAAAAACACCCAAAATAAGAGACATACTGCCAACAGCAAAAGGATACACAGCATCCCTAACGCCTGTGGAATCGAAATAGACGCTTCCTCTCGGACACATTTACGGATAGGACCTGCCATCCAGAAAAGTCCTTTCACACAAATATAAATTCCTGCAATTTCCAACAGCAAAAGCATCAGCTTACAGTTTTGGATGATCAGTTTCTGTGTGTCTTCAAAACAAAAGTGTGCCTCTGGCTTCTGAGAGATTCCTGTAAACAAAAGAAACTCATCCAGCTCCCTTTGGTAAAAACTCCCGTCACCAGAATGGTACACTGCATACTGTTTTCCTTCCCATTGAGGTACTCCGGTTCGGGAAGTAAAAATAAGTTCCGTGCCATCTCCCGCCAGCCGAGGAAAAAAGCCCTGTCGCTGACAATACACTCCGCAGATCATCAGCTCCTGCCCATCTACCATGAGGGTTCTTCCGCAGGGGTTTTCTTCTCCAAATATCTGCTGGGAAAGGCTCTGGCTGATAACCGTTTCCAAAGCCCCATGGGCAAACCACCGCCCATACCGGAAGGTGATACCGCATATCTCCCCATAGGTTTCATTGCAAAGTCCCACTGTCACAGCTTGCCCCAGATCGGTGAGCTGTGCCTCATATCTTCCTAAATATCCGTATTCACCGGAACTGTCCAGTTGTTCTAGCTGAAACGGGGTGATACTGTTTTGTCCGAATACCCATTCTTTTCCAGAAAACAGTTCTTCCCTGCTCCTGTCAATCAAAAACATCTGTCCTGCCAGCAGTCCTAAAAAGCAGATGAGACACAGCACAAAGCCTGCAATCGTCTTTCTGTTCCCGTTTTTTCTCATTCTCTCACCACGCTTACTGTCATTCCGTCAAATACCGGACGGTCACTGTAAAAGACCACATCATTTCCAAAATAGGCTTTGTCTACCGCCGCATAGACAGAATCCTCTGCCAACACCTCCACTGGCATATCCAACAGATACTGTTCTTTCTCAAACAGTCCGTTTCTCTCCATAACAGACCGAACCACATACTCTTTTCCCTTTGGCACCACCGCTGTTTTGGGCACCAGTGCCGGATATTCTTCGCTTTCCAGACAAACCCGAATCCAAACAGGGCTGCTGGAATCCAGTCCTTCCGGTACAGGAACAGACCACTGATCTCCTTCCTGGATCAATCCTTCCCCAGAAAATTCTGTCCATCCTGCATCGGTTTTTTGACGGTACTGCAATGTAATCGTCTTTGGAGCAAATCCCAGCTCCTCAAGGGACAGCTGCCAGCAAAGTGTTCCGTCTCCAGCAGCAGTTGCTTCGATCTGCCGCTCTTCCTGAAGCGTTCCCTGCAGGTATGGTCTGGCATCTACCTTGGGTCGAAACAGGGCATCTACCTGCAAAGAAACTCCTGTGCAAATTCCCAAAAATACAAATACTCCCACCATCAGGGAAACCATTCTTCTTTTCTTTCCAGTCATTGCCATTCTGCGTTCCCCCTTTACTGAAAACTGGACAGAGAAATTCCCCGTACCAGTTCCTCTTCAAAAAACAGAAACAGAAACGCCACCGGAATCATAGCAAGAATTCCGCAGACAAAAGAAAGGGTTAAATTGGAACTGTTTGCCTGAGCTAAAAACACAGACAAGGGGTATTTCCAGGTGTTTTTTAAAAACACCACCGGCTGTTCTACCATGTTCCAATTGTCCACAAAGCTCAAAATTCCCAGTGAAACAATGCCGCTTTTACAGCACGGCACCAGCACACTTCTCAGTGTTCTCAGCCTTCCCGCGCCATCTAAAGAAGCTGCCTCCATCATCTGACGGGGAACTCCATCCATGACCTGTTTCATCAAAAACACCCCAAAGGGAGAAAAAATCCCAGGCAGAATCAAACTCCACCAACTGTCGATCAGGGAAAACCCATCCAGCACAATATAGTTGGAAACCAGCGTCACCTGATAAGGCATCATCATTAAAATGATGGTCAGCAAAAAGATTCCTTTTCGGCAGGGAAACCGGAATTTGGAAAAGCCGTATCCAGCCAGGCAGGAAATTACAATCTGCCCCCCAACAATGGACAAAGTCAGGAAAACAGAATTCCAGAACTTGATTAAGTAGTCGGAATGACGAATAAAAATCTGGTAAAACCCATCCATGGAAAAATCATCCGGAATCAAATGAAAGGAGATAAATCCTGCTGTTTCTCCAAAATCGGTATAGTCTTTTGCCGCCAACTGTCCGTAATAGGCCATAATCTCCTCGCCGCTCATAAAGGCGTTGCACAGTGTATATACCACAGGAAACAGAGAAACCACACAGCAGATTCCCAGAAATACCCCAATCAAAACCCGTTTCACAGGATATTCCCCTCCTCCCCGTACCGGTCCTTAAGCCAGAACAGAAAAATCACCATGATGAAAATCAGGGTAAAGGTCATTACTGCCGCCACACTCAACCGCTGGTAATTTAAACTTTCAAAATTATTGTTCATAAAATGCTGCAGCAGATAAATGCTCTCATGGGGATTTTTTCCTCCCAGCAGAAATGCTTCCCGAAAACTTTTAAAGCTGTTTACCACTGAAATGACAAACACAAAGAAAAAACTGGGTCCCATTAAAGGAAGCGTAACCCGCAGCAGGTATTGCCGAGAGTTTGCCCCTTCCAGCTGTGCCACCTCCCGAAATTCATGGGGAATGGCGCTTAATCCTGTGAGAAACAGCACCATATTATATCCGCAGTTTTTCCATACATACAAAATCACCAGTACCCAAAATGCCCGGTCAGATGAAAGCCAGCTTTTTACCGGCAAATTCAAAACAGAAAACAGGTGGTTGACAATCCCCTGATCTGCAAACATCACCTGAAAAAACATCACCGTGGAAGCAATGGGGACAATCATGGGATACAGCAAAGCGGAACGGACAAAATGAGCTCCTCGAAACTGACGGCAAAGTGCCAGTGACAGCAAAAACGACAGCCCCATAATCAGCGGTACTCCTACCCCCATAAACCGGAAGGTATTCCCTGCCGCCAGCCGAAACGCCTTACTTTGTATCACAGAAAGATAATTTTCAAATCCCACAAAACGGACCGCTCCCACACCGGAAGTGACCGTATACCAAAGACTCAGCCCAAAGGGAAACAGAAAAAACAGACAAAATCCAACCAGAAACGGTACCGTAAACAAAAATCCGGCTACCGATTCCTTTCTTTGCAGTTTCATTCTCATCCCTCCTGATTCATACTATAACGACGACAGGTAACTTTTTTCACTTTTACTCTGACAAAACAATCTCAGCAGCAGTAATAAATTCCTGCATACACTCCTCGTAGCTCTTTTCTCCTTTGAAATAAGGCAGCAGATACTGTTCCGTCAAGGAGGCTGTCAGATTATCTCCAAAATACACATTTCCTACATTTTCACAAATAGAACGATAGCTGGACAGGAATTCTTCTCCCACTGGATTCAGTGTATAATCAAGCAGGGTGCCGCTTCCATATTTTTGAGAAGCCTCTCCCAGCACTGCGTCTATAGAAGCAAGCCTTACCGGCATTCCCACCGGAATCCGATCCTGTACTTCCTGAGACAGGGCACACGCAATCATGTTCCAGGCATTTTGTCGATTATGACTTCCTGCCAGTACGCCCAGTGCCATCTGGCTTCTGGCATTAAACTTTCCGTCCATGGTAGGAATTGGCAGCACAACTGGTGTCTGTTCCCCATTAATGACAGAAGCTCCTGCAATTAAATCCGCCATGTTCATAGTTCCGCCAGTCCAAGAGGTTCCGCTTAATACCTGGATTCCTCCGTCACCCTGTGTGTTGCTGGTCTGTTCCATGTACAGATTCATATCCAGGTCATAAGGGTACAGGGAACAAAAATACCCTGCCAGCTGTTTCATCTCCGGCGTATCCAAAAGCACTTTCCCTTTTTTGTAGTCATAGAGAGATTGACCAGTGTAGTAAGGATAACCATCCCACACAGCAATTCCAAAGTTAGGCTGCCGTTCTGGATGCTCTTTACTGATCCGGTCCAGCTCTGACATCATGCCGTCCAAAGTTTTTGCCTTTTCAAAGTCGTAGTTTACTTCAGCCAGTGCTTCTTCGGAACTGAGCACCACAGAAGGAAGATAATCTACTGGAACCACATACTGGTTTCCGTCCACTGCTCCCCCTTCCAGCACTGCCTGCTGGTATTTCTCTTTGTGAAAGTCCTCCCCTTCCATAAATTCATTGAGGGGATAGAAAGCTCCTGACTGAATTTGTTTCTCCAGATTTTCCAAAGAAAGTCCACCCAAGAACAAAAGGTCAGGACCATCGTCAGCCATAATCGCCGCAGCCAGTGCTTTTTGAGATTCTATCGTATCATCGGGCAGCATTTCAATATCCGGCTTTACATCTGGATAGGCCTTTTGATAGGCATCAAAAATACTGCTGTAGTTGGAATAGTGAATTGGACTTACCTGGATTTTCAGGCTGTCATTTGTTTGTTCTACTTCTCCTGTTCCGCCACCGCATGCTGCCATACTGATCAGTAACAGACAAGATAAAAGAATGGTTGCTATTCGTTTCATCAGTATTCCTCCCATTTTCATAAATCTTTTTCTCGGTTCTTTGCAAATAACTATTTTTTCCTTTATTCTGAAAGGATGATCTCCGCAGCAGCAATAAATTCCTGCATACATTCCTCATAGCTCTTCTTACCCTGGAAATAGGGTAACAGATATTCTTCTGTAAAAGAAGATGTCAAATTATTTCCAAAATACACATTCCCTACATTTTCACAAATAGAATGCCAACTATCCAGAAATTCTTTTCCTACAGGATTCAGTGCATAGCCTTCCAATGTACCTTTTCCGTATTCCTCCGCCAATTTTTCCATAGTTAAATCCATGCTATCCAATCTTACCGGCATCTCATATGGCAGTTTTCTTTGCGCCTCTTGAGACAATGCACACTCAATCATGTTCCAAGCATTCTCCCGATTATGGCTTCCTGCCAGCACACCAAGCGTCATCCTGCTCTGGGCATTATACTCCCCATCTAAGGTTGGAATTGGCAATATTACCGGCGTCTGTTGACTGCGAATAATAGCGGCCCCCACAATAACATCTCCTGTGCTCGTGACCCATCCTGTCCAGGAAATGCCATCAAGAACCTGTACACCGCCGTCTCCCTGCATATTACTGCTTTGTTCCATATACAGATCCAAATCCAAATCATACAAATACAGAGAACGGAAATACTCCGACAGCTGTTTTATCTCCGGCGTATCCAAAAGCACTTTCCCCTGCTCATAATCGTACAGCGGCTGTGCGCTATAATCAGGGTATCTTTCCCATACTGCAAGCCCAAAATTAGGTTGCCGCTGAGGATACTCCCTGCTGATCCGGTCCAGCTCTGACATCATGCCGTCCAGTGTTTTTGCCTTTTCATAATCATAATTTACCTCAGCCAGTGCTTCTTCTGAACTCAATATTACGGACGGCAAATAACTAATGGGCATTACATACTGATTTCCGTCAACTGTTCCAGCATCAAGAACCGCCTGATGATACTCCTCTTTGTGAAAATCTTCTTTTTCCATAAATTCGTTGAGAGGATAGAAAGCTCCCATGTGGATTTGCTTTTCTAAGTTTTCCAAAGAAAATCCGCCCAAGAACAAGAGGTCAGGCCCATCATCGGCCATAATTGCGGCAGCCAGTCTCTTTTGGGTCTCATCTATCCTTTCATCCGGCAGTATTTCCACATTCAGCTCCACTTCTGGATATGTCTTTCTATAAACGTCAAATACACTGCTGTAATTGGAATAATGAATAGGGATTATCTGAATATTAAGGCTGTCATTTATCTGCTCTACCTCTCCCGTTTGTCCACAGGAAGACAAGCACAGTAAAATCCCACAAACACCAGCAAATAAGCGTTTCATGCTGATATTCCTCCCTTTATAATCCTACAAAACTATTATCAAACCATCTGTTCTACATCAAACGCCAAACTGCTATTTATCCAGACAAATGACCGTGTGTTCCAAACATGCAATGATCTTTACATGGAAGCGTGCAAGTACATTTACACGCATATGCCTATACACAATTTAAGTACTGAACTGTCCGCGCCCTTCGATTTAGTTTTTTATAATCTCGCCACCTTTTCCATATAACAAAATTTTTTCTACTTTTCTTTTGTCAATTCATCCTCAGTAAAATAAAGCTTCATATCCTGCTCAAACTGCTCCATGGCATCTTTCGGTGCCATTCTATCATTCACTACCCGCTCTACCATATCTTTCACACAATTATATCGTTTGATTGGTTCCATAGTCATCCCAGTTTTTCCTTGCGCCGCTATGTCTGTCAGCTTGCTTTTTAAACCCAGTGCCTGATATTCCTGTGATTGCGTCACTTCGGGACAAACTGACATACTCCAGCTTTGACGAATGGCTGTACTGTAGTATTCCGGTTTCATGCAGTGCATGATAAAGTCCACTGCCGCTCTGGGGTTTCCGCTCTCATAGGATACCATAAAACATTCTGTAGATATTCCGCAGCTGTAAGACGCTTCTGTTCCTTCGCGAGGCGGAATGGCCATCACATCCAAATTTTCAGCATATTCCGGCTTTTCAGAAGTCCCTTCCATAAAATACCGAACATAGTATTCGCTGAATTGCTGTTCAAAAGCCAGATTTCCCTTTTCAAAAGAGTAGGTACTGGCATCGGAAGTGGAAGAAGGCTGGATCCCCAATTCCTGTAAATCACAGTAACAGTTCAGCGCTTGTTCCATCTCTTTACTTCCGGTCAAATACTTACCTTTTTCATCCTCCCAAGTGCCGCCATTGGCGTACAGGAGTGAAGTGAAAAAATCTGCTTTATTGTCATACCAAATAGGGCGAACATCCGGACAGTTTGTCTGTATTGTTTTCAGTACTTCCAAAAACTCCTCCCAGGTTTTCGGGGCAAATTCTGTAACCCCTGCTTGTTCCAAAATATCCTTTCGATACCATAAAGCTCCGTCTGCACGCATAGAGAACGGGACTCCATAGGTTTTTCCCTGATGTTGAACCGTTTCCTGCGCAGCCGGATAAAAACTTCCGTCCTCCCATTCCGGATATTCACTGAGATAATGGTCTATAGGCTGATACAATGACCCATAATTTCCATATAAAAGAGTGGAAAACCCCATACTCGTAGAAATTGTAATGTCCGGCGGTGCAGTTCCTTCCTTTTTGGAATCTTGAATACTTTCTGCTCCACCCCAAAACCCATCTACTGGAATCTGCTCCAGTTCGATTGTCACTCCATGATAATCCCAGGTCTGGGCGCTCTGTTCCAACCAGTTTTTCATCATTTCTGTTTGAGGGCTCCCATCATAGCCGTAGGCCAGCCGGATCACATCGCTTGGGTTCTCCGGTTCTTTAGGCGCTTCCAGCTCAGAGGATTCCGGTTGGGAAGTTATGTTACTTTCCGGTTTGCTTTCTTCTGATTTAGGTTTTTCTCCGCAGGAAGCTGTGGAAAACAGCAAAAGACCAGATAACAAAACAGATACTGTGCGTTTCATAATGTTCACTCCTTATTCTTTTGACAACTCGTCTTCCTTAAAATACAGATTCATATCTTCACAGAATTGCTCCATAGCATCTTTCGGTACCATTCCATCATCCACTACACGTTTTATCATATCCCAGACACTATGAAAATGCCTGATATGCTCACCATTCAACTCATTTATTTTCCCATCCGCTATCATAGTTGTCTGCCGGCTTTTCAGTTCCAGTTTCTGATATTCTTCCTGCTGTACAACTTCCGGACATACTGACACTGTTTTCATCCGGCAGATTGCTGGACCGTAGTTCTCCGGCTTCATACAGTGCATAATAAAATCTACTGCTGCTCTAGGATTCCCGCTCTCATAGGTTACCACAAAACATTCTCCATTAACATCACATGGTGTTTCACTTTCCATTCCTTCCCGAGGCGGAATGGGGACAAAGTCCAAATTGCTATAATACTCTGGAAGAGCTTCTGTATCATCAGTCAAATACTGACCATACAATCTGCTGGATGTCAACTGTATCGCCAGATTTCCCTGTTCAAAACTATATTCTGTATAATCGTCTTCTTCTGGCTCAATCCCCAGTTCTTTTAAATCACTGTAACAGTTCAGTGACTGTTCTATCGCCTCACTTCCGGTCAGAAATTTTCCATCCTCGCTGCAAAAACTTCCTCCATTGGCGTATAGTACAGAACTGAACATATTAGGATTATTATCATACCAAATAGGCAAAACACCAGGACAGTTTTTCTGAATCACCTTGAGATATTCCAGAAATTCTTCCCAAGTTTTGGGAGCAAAATCCGTAATTCCCGCCTGCTCCAAAATATCTTTCCGATACCACAAAATCCCGTAGCTATACATGGAAAAAGGCACTCCATAAGTTTTACCTTGATGTCGGCAAAACTCCTGTGCTATGGGATAAAAACTTCCGTCCTCCCATTGTGGATAATTACTCAAATATCGGTCGATTGGCTGATAAAAGGAGCCATAGTTTCCATATAAAAAAGCGACTAAATCAACACTCCTAAGCAAAGTAATATCCGGCGGTGTTTGCCCTGCCTTACGAGCGGATAATATAGCTGCCTGACCTTCATCGCCACTATACTTCACTTGCTCCAGTTCGATCGTCACTCCATTGTACTCCCAGGTATGAGCACTTTGTTCCAGCCAGGTTTTCATCACTTCCCTCTGCGGGTTCCCTTCATATCCATATGCTAAACGAATCACTTTGCTGGGATTCTCCGGTTCTTTGGGTGTTTCCAGTTCAGAGGATTCCGATTGAGAAGTCACGTTACTTTCTGGTTTACTTTCTTCTAATACAGGCTTTTCTCCGCAGGAAACCGCTGAAAACAATAAAAGGCCGGATAACAAAACTGATACTGTGCGTTTCATATCAATCGCTTCCTATTCTTTTGCCGATTTCTCTTCCTTCAAATACAGAGCCATATCTTCACGGAATTGCTCTATGGCATCCTTTGGTGCCATTCTGCTATCAATCACTCGTTTTACCATATCTCCTGCAGCACGATTAAAGGCGTCATCCTCCAAACCAAAATTGAAATTGAGCTTATTTCCCTTTGCAAGAATCTGTGTAATCTCTGTCTGAAATGGAATTGTCTGATATTCCGGTGTATCAATCGCCTTCGAAGATACCGCTGCATCTGTCACATAGGAAGCCACTGTCTTATAGTTTTCTGGTTTCATACAGTGCATGATAAAATCTACTGCTGCTCTGGGATTTCCGCTTTCTCTGGTCACCAGAAAACAATCCATTCCAAGGGCGGTGCTCCAATTACTTTCATTGCTTTCCCTTGCCGGAATCGCCATGACTCCTAACTGTTCAGAATACTCCGGCCAGGGAGATGCACCCTGCTCTGTATAATCGTAAATGTATCCGCTATTTCCCAAAGCCATTGCCAAGGTGCCGTCCGCAAAAGAATATTCTCCCTTTCCTGCGCCAGGATTAAGTCCCAAATCCATCAATTCCTGATAATACCGAAGACTGTCTTCTATTTGAGGATTATCCACATCATAATCCCCATTTTCATCCATAAGACTTCCGCCATTAGCGAACAGAATCGAATTAAATAAATATCCGCTGGGATCATCGTAATACAAAGGCAGTACCTCGGGGCAAAGGTTCTGAACAGCTTGAATCACTTCCAACACATCTTCCCAGCTTTCTATCGCAGCAGCATCCACTCCTGCCTGTTCCAGAATTCCCTTATGATACCACAGTACTCCATAAGAACGCATACTGTATGGAACAGCATACACTTTCCCTTTGTATTGGCCGCCAGTCTTTGCACCTTCAAACAAGCTTCCGTCGTCCCATTCCGGATAATCTTTCAAGTAGTGGTCAATTTCCAGATAACAGGCTTTGTGCATTTCACTGTCACTTGCCCACATAGGATAGATTGCGGAAAATCCCGTAGTGATATCTGGCGGCGTTTCCCCATTTTCCCGGGCATCGGTAATGGTAGTCTGCACTTCCTGAACAAACGGAGTTTCCATTAACTCTATGGTGACCCCGTTATAATCCCAAGTCTGGGCGCTTTGCTCCAACCAGTTTTTCACTGCCTCGGACTGCGGGCTGCCATCATATCCATAAGCTAAACGGATCACCTTGCTGGGGTTCTCCGGTTCTTTTGGTACTTCCAATTCAGAAGACTCTGGTTGAGAAATCACGCTGCTTTCCTGTTTACTTTCTTCTGATGCAGATTTTCCACTGCAGGAAACGGAAGAAAACAATAAAAGACCGGATAACAAAACTGATATGGCTCGATACATAGCACCATCTCCTTATTTTTCTTCTGACAACTCATCTTCCTTGAAATACAGATTCATGTCCTTACGAAACTGCTCCATGGCATCTTTCGGTGCCATTCCATCATCCACTACCCGTTTTACCATGTCCCAGACAGCGTTCACCTGCTTAATATACTCGCTGTCCAATTCATCCAGTTTACCATTGGCTATGATCTCAGTCAGATCACTTTTTCCCTCTAGTTTCTGATATTCTTCCTGTTTTATCATTTCCGGACATACTGACACTGCTTTCATCCGGCAGATTACCGGACCATAGTTCTCCGGCTTCATACAGTGCATGATAAAATCCACTGCCGCCCTGGGATTTCCGCTTTCATAGGTAACCAAAAAGCATTCTCCGCCAACGTCACACGGTGTTTCACTTTTGATTCCTTCCCGGGGTGGAATCGGCATAAAACCCAAGCGATGATAGTACTCCGGAACGGTCTCTGTATCATCCGTCAAATACTGACCATATCCACTGCTAGAGCTCAAATGTATCGCCAAATTTCCCTGTTCGAAACTATATTCTGTATGATCGTCTTCCTCTGGCTCAATCCCCAGTTCTTTTAAATCACTGTAGCAGTTCAGTGACTGTTCTATGACCTCACTTCCGGTGAGAAATTTTCCATCTTCGCCGCGAAAACTTCCTCCATGGGCACGCAGCAATGAACTGAACGCATAGGGATTATTGTTATACCACAGAGGTAAAACATCAGGGGAGTTTTTCTGAATCACTTTTAGATATTCCAGAAGCTCTTCCCAAGTTTTAGGAGCAAAATCTGCAATTCCCGCCTGTTCCAAAATATCTTTCCGATACCACAAAATTCCGTAACTGTACATGGAAAAGGGCACTCCATAAGTTTTATCTTGATATCGGCAAAACTCCTGTGCTATGGGATAAAAACTTCCGTCCTCCCATTCTGGATAATCACTCAAATATTGATCGATTGGCTGATATAAAGAGCCGCTGTTGCCATTCAAAAAAACATGCAAATCCTGACTCATAAACAAAGTAATATCCGGTGGAGTTTGTCCTGCCTGGCGAGCGGATAATATAGCTGACGGACCTTCTTCACCATCATATCCTGTCTGTTCCAGTTCTATGGTTACCCCATTGTACTCCCAAGTCTGGGCACTCTGCTCCAACCAATTTTTCCGGGCTTTTGTCCACGTACCTCCATCATATCCGTATGCCAAACGGATCACCTTGCTAGGATTCTCCGGTTCTTTGGGTGCTTCCAGTTCAGAAGATTCTGGTTGAGAAGTTACGTTACTTTCTAGTTCGCTTTCTTTGGTAGTTGCCTGACCTCCACAAGACACTACAGAAAACAATAAAACACCAGATAACAAAATAGATACTGTGCGTTTCATAAAAGCACCTTCTTTTTATCATTCATCACAAACCAAACCCTAAAAACCAGTGCAATATCAATATATTTTTCTACATTTGTTGTATATATATAAACATTATAATACATACCTTATCAAAAGTCTACGACTATGTAATATTTAGTAAAAAATATCCAAATATACACATCCATCCATATTGATGCCTTAATTTATTGATTTTACGGTCATAATCACTTTTACTTTTCACGCATATCAAAATATTTTACCTTTTTCATTTTTCTAATAAATAAGATGTGATTTCATTTCCAAAATCAATGGTTTTAGAAATGAAAAATCCGCTGACAGCAATCAACCGTCAGCGGATTTTTTATTTCTGTTCTTCTGGAAAATAATATCGTGTTCTGGATTGGGTCCCTTTCCCATACTGAATTGCTCCAACAGGGCATTGGTTAATACACCCGGTGCATTGATAACATGTTTCTCCCCAGACTGGCTTTCCATCTACTAAAGTAATGGTGTTCGCAGGGCAGATTTCTGCACATTTCCCGCAGGAAATACACTGGTCTGTTACAAAAAACGGTTTGGTTGTCCGGGCAAAATGTTCGAATCCAAAATGCACCAAACCGGACTTTAACCAGGCAAGACTGCCGTGATGCACTTCATGCACCGGCTGCTGTTTTATGATCTGTTGACCTATAACGTTAAGTTTTTCTTTGGCTTTTTGAATTTTTTCCCGAACAACGTCTTCTGACTCCAAGTCAGAACCCATCACATAGTTGTTGGGCATCACAATAGAATAACAGCTGTTCATAGGGAACACTTTTTCCAGTTTTTCCATTGTATTGCCAGCCTCTGCTCCGCAGGTACATACCCCAAAGGTAAATTCCAAACGTTCCTTTTTGCACTGCTTTGCGAATTCCACCACCGGCTCAGGAGCACCCCAGGCGTATACTGGAAACACTAGTCCCAATACCGTTTTTTTACCAAACAAGTTTGGTGTCTCATCTGTTATAGAAGCACAGCTGTCACCGGTGATTTCTGCCAATTGCTCTGCGATCCATTTGGAGTTTCCTGTTCCTGAAAAGTAAAAAATCATACAGATTCCTCCAACTTCCAACCCCAGTCTCCATGATAAATCATCTGTCGGGTCATTCCACCGTCCACACAAATATTTTCTCCTGTAATAAATCCTGCCTGCTCTGAGCACAAAAACAATACCAAGCTGGCAATATCCATGGGATTTCCTACCCGGCCTGCCGGCTGCTGTACTGCATCTGGTCCGAAAAATTCACTCCCTGTGGTATCAATCCATCCGGGAGAAATGGAGTTGACCCGCACCTTTCCTGCCAAGCTGACTGCAAGGCTGTGAGTCAAAGCAGAGATTCCCCCTTTGGCAGCAGTATAGCTTTCGGTCTGGGGCTGACTCATTCGATCCCGGGAAGAGGAAATGTTAATAATTGAAGCATTTTCCCCAAAATAAGGTTTCAGCAGTTTCGCCAGATAAAACGGAGCGGTGACTCCCACTGCCATGGCGTAACTAAACTGCTCATAAGTACAGGTATCAATCCCCTCCATCAGAGGAAGGGCATTATTGATCAGAATATCCACATGACCATACTGAGAAATCACCTGTGCTACAAAATCTTCCAGCACCTGTTTATCCCCAATATCGCCTACATAATGGTCTCCCTCCGCCTTGTCAATCACGCAGACAAATGCTCCCTGTTTTTTAAATTCTTCGGCAATACAGCGCCCGATTCCTTTGGCGCCGCCGGTAACTACCACTACTTTTCCCTGATACATTGATTCTCCTCCTTTTTAAACAGAAATTTCCCGCTCTAAATATAGGGAATATAAAATACATTCCTTTACCGGAAGATCAAAATAAGCTCCCAGCGCTTCCCGGTAAATCCGCAGCTGTTCGCCGTACCGCTCTAAAAACGCTTCCGGCTCTTTGAGGTAATCAGTTTTATAGTCGATGATTACCACACCATCTTCCTCTTCTATCACCATATCTGCAATCCCCTGCATCAGGATTTTTTCCTGGGCAAAATCAGAAGAAATTTCCTCTTCTACCTGAAAAGCAGTAATTTCATACAAAAAAGCATACTCCCGATAAACTGCCGGAGCCTGCTGAATCCTTTGAAACAATGAGGAGCGGAAAAACGCCTGAATCTTTTTCCGGTTTAACTGCTCCGCCTCTTTTCCGGTTAAAAAGGATTGTTCCACCAAACGCTGAATTTCTTCTTCCAAATCCTGTTTCGCTGCAGTAAAATCCGCATACTGCATAAAGTGATGAAGAATGGTCCCTTTCTGAGCACCGGTAAACGTTTCGGTGTCTTCCAAAACCAGATCATCCAAAAGCTCCGTTTCCTGCCCCTGTTTTTCTTTTGCCAGCTTGGTCACCGTCACTTTGGCAGGGAGCTGAGACAATTCCTCATAAGGATATTGATATTCAATGGAACTGCGCAGCTGTTTTAAAATGGCCTCATCAGGAACAGATTCAAAAGCAATTTCTTCCACCTGATCCCCTTCGCCTTTTAATGCCGAACCACAGATGATTTCATAAGGACTCTCCTCTTTTCCGGAGAGTTCCAGATTGGGAAAAGCCTCTGCCAGCTGTTTTGACTGTCCTAAAACAGAAATCATCCACTGCAGATAGCTTTTCTGCCGTACCAACGAAAAAGCATCCGCCGGCGATTTCGCGTATTTCGCTGCCAATTTTTCCGGATCGGCACATGTCCCCACTAAAATCAGTTTTTCTTTTGCCCGGGTCATGGCAACATAAAGGGTTCTCATTTCCTCAGAAAGAATTTCCCGGCGTGAAACCAACCGGATGGCTTCCAAAGGAAGGTTGGAATATTCTTTATGCTGTTCCGGGCGGCGGATATTCATGCCGAATCCTTCGTTGGAATGAAACAGATAGCTCTGGGTGATCTCCTGCAGATTAAACTGCTTTCCCAAATCCCCAATAATACAGATAGGGAACTCCAAACCTTTGGAACCGTGAATGCTCATTACCCGAACCACATCTGCCTTTTCTGACACCGTATTGGCACAGCTAAAATCCTCACCCCGCTCAATGGCTCGGTCAATAAAATGAATAAATCCGGACAGTCCCCGATATCCAATGGCTTCATAGTTTTCCGCATAACTGAGCAAAAGCCTTAAATTGGCTCGTTTCTGTTCTCCGGATACCATGGATTCCACTACAAAGACAAATCCTGTCTCATCATAAATTTTCTGAATCAGCCGCTGGGTAGGCAAAATCAGCGCCTGACTGCGCAGACGGCTGAGGGTTTCCAAAAATTCCAGACACTGCATATTTCCCTGCTGTGCCATTACCTGCAAATTAAGATACAGCGGAGCCTTTTTATCTACCAAGCGAATGGCCGCCATATCATCTGCTGTAAACCCAAACATGGGAGAAAGCAAAACTGAAAACAGGGGAATATCCAGCAAAGGATTGTCAATCACCCGCAAAAGATCCAGCATTACTGCAATTTCAAAAGAATTAAAATATCCGGTAGACATATCGGCATAGCAGTTAATCTTGGCCTCTTTCAGTTTTTCCACATATTTCTGGGCTTTTCCCTTCTGCGCCCGCAGAAGAATACAAAAATCCTGATACCGGCAGGGACGCATCTGCCCGCCGTCCTGCACCGGATATCCGGACACCACCATTTTTTCAATGAGAGAAGCAATATAAGAAGCTTCCGCGTCAATTTTTTCCTGCTTTTCCTCCTCTTCATCCTGTTCTAAACTTAAAATATGCAGTTCGGCTTTTGCCTTTGCTCCGGATGTCAAAGACGAAAACGCAGCGGATGCCACCAGTTCTTCCTGAGGGCCGTATTCCATTTCCCCCAGTCCTTCGCTCATGGCATGGGAAAAGAAAAAGTTTACCGCTTCGGTGACCTCTTTCCGGCTTCGAAAGTTATTCTGCAAAAGAATCCGGGCGCAATTTCCCTTTTGATCCGGATCGCCGCTGTAATCCGGGAACAGATGGCTTCGCCGGATAAACAGACTGGGCACTGCATTACGAAAGCGGTAGATGCTTTGCTTCACATCCCCTACCATAAAAAGATTTTCACTGCTGGTCAGCACCGCATCCCCAGCATCCTCAATGGTATCCTTTCCTTTGGACAATGCCCAGAAAATCAGGTTTTGGATCAGGTTAATATCCTGGCATTCGTCTACCATGATTTCCTCATAAAATTCCGCCAGTTCCTTTGCCACACTGGTTTTCTGATAAGATCCCTCTTTATGAACCACCAGAAGTTTAAAAGCAAAATGCTCTAAATCCCCAAAATCCAAAATCCCCCGTGCTGCTTTTTCTTCCTCCATCTGTTCATAAAACAGCCGCACCAAAGAAAACAGCGGTACCAGTACCTGATGGATTTCTTCCAAATCTTCCTCGTATTCTGCCTGTGTGGTCACAAGGTATTTTCCTCGCACAATACCGATTAGGTCGTCTGCATCTTTTCGGTGTTGTTTGAGAACTTCCAAAAACGCTTTATCCTCATATCCTCGTACTGCATTCAAACGCTTTTTGTCCCAATGACGCAGTACTGAAACGGCCCGATCCCAATCTTTTTCTTTCAAAGACTGCATGGCCAAGCGCAGCTGATCCAGATCCTGTTCAAACGCAGGTCCATACTGTTTTTTTACCTGCTCTTCTCCCGCCATTTGTTCCAAAGCCAAAAGCAAAGATTGTTCTGCCTTGTGAAAATAAGACATTGTCTCAGAGAAAACTTCTTTTCCCCAATCAGTTTCCAGCACAGGAGCTGTTTTTTCATAATCTTTTTCAAACCGGGAAAGCAGGGACAAAGGCTCCGGATAACAGCGGATATAGTCGTAAAGCTTCAGCACCATTTCTGTAATCCGGCTGTCATCCTTTCCGGCCAGTCGATCACATAAATGCAAAAACTCCGGCTGATTCTGTTCATAGCACTGCTCCATCACCTGATCCAGCAGTTCCCGCTTGATCACAGAAAGCTCATTTTCCTCCGCCACCCGAAAAACAGAAGGCAATCCCAACTGTTCAAAATGTTCCCGAATCAATTCGCTGCACAAAGAGTGCACCGTGCTGATATGTGCCCGGGAAAGCAGTGTTTGCTGAGTTTGCAGCAGAGCATTTTCCGGATCTTGCTCCAAAAGCTCCGCCAGTTTTTTTTCAATCCGCTGCTTCATCTCCACAGCGGCAGCTACCGTAAAGGTTACAATAACCAAACGGTCTGCATCAACAGGAGTTTCTCCAGTCAACAGGCTGATCACCCTTTGGGTCAACACTGCAGTTTTTCCGCTTCCTGCCGCGGCAGATACCAGAATATTGCCGTTTCTAACATCAATGGCATTCTGCTGTGCCGGAGTAAATTTTACGTTTCCCATTTATCTCACCTCCTGTCTGTCAAACTTTCCCATGATTTTGATCTGATTCATTCTGCTGTGTTTCCTTTAAATATTCAAACAGTTCCTTTTTCTTTAAGTCCAAATATTCGTTGGCAGGCATGGTTGTATCATCATAGCCGCACACCGTTCCAAACTGGCAGTAGTCGCAGCCGTTAAACTTATTCCCCACCAACGGTTTTGCCTCAATGTTTCCGCTGTACAGCTCTTTTACCATCTTCCCTACTGTTGATTCAATAGAGTGAAACAGCTGGGACATTTCGCCGGAACCCAGCAAAAATTCCAAACTGGAGGAAGAAAACCACTCTGGATTGACCTTCTGTTCACAGAACACATCTTCCCGCAGATGATGTTCTTTATCATAAGCTTTGGCTTTGACAGAAATTGGGGTATAAATTCCCTCTAAATCCGGTTCCATCGCCCGGATTACCTGTTCCTGATCCAAAACCGCTCCCTTCATCTGGTAATATCCTTGTTCCAGCTTTTGAATTTCATCTGCTCCGGCCTCTCGGGGAAGTCCTTTGGTGATTTCTCCCGCTGGAAGATACAGGGCTCCCGCAGCTGTATTGCGGTAATCGCCGCCAAATCTCCCTTTTTCCAGGCAGAGCAGGTACAAAAACAGCTGTAAATTTACTCCGTTAATCAGATCGGTCAAATGAAATTCCTTGGTTCCTGTTTTATAGTCAATGACCCGCAGGTATTTTTGGCCGTCCGGCGCCTGATAGCAGTCTACCCGGTCAATGGTTCCCTGAATCTGTATGGTAATTCCGTCTGGTCCAGTAAAGGTAAACGGCGGCACATGTCCAGTGGCACCAATCACATACTCAAATTCTACTGGACGAAACTGGCTGTGTGACAGTTCCTGAAACAGCCGTCTGATCAAGGTCATGACACTCCGCTCAATCCGGCGGTACAGATAGGCAAACCGTTTGGTTTGGTTATCGTATCCGCCCAACAAAAGCACCTGCTTTTCAATGGCTTCCCGTACCATGGCGCGGATTTTTTCTTCTTCAAAATGAGAAAAATCAGTAATCTGACGGCATACCTCATATAAAATCCCGTGTACTACAGTTCCCCGGTTGACGCCGTTTAACTGTACCCGCTCTCTGGCTTTCAGCCGCATACCCTGTTCACAAAAATACCGGAACTTGCAGCGATGATACTGCTCTACCCGGGTAGGTGACATAATCACTTTGGTTCCGTACAGCTGGCGAATCTGTTTGGGATGGGTCAGCCGGTATTTTCCTTGTTCCAGTCCTCCGGCAATGGCAGCCATTTTTTCCGCATATCCCGGCTGGGTGGAAAAATACTCTTTTAAGCTGGCTGTCAGCGGTGTATCCATCCGAAACTGATACGCCAGTACAGAAAAGGCCGTCTTCTGGGTACGGCAAAAATAAAGCCGATCCAAATCGTCAGTATCCTCTACTGCGTCTTCCCCAAACATTTTCCGAAACTGAGAAAAAACAGGGGAAGGTGCTTTAGAAGTTCCTTTAATATCCGCTTTTCTGGCAGTTAAGTACAGTCTGTGAGATGGCGTACATACTGTTTTATAGGCAATAAAACGTTCTTCCCGAATTTGATCGTTGCGGGGCGGCGAAATTTCTACTCCCAATTCCAAAAGACGGCTCCGCTCCAAATCGGTATAAATGCCTCCCTGCTCCGGCAAATAGGGAAACACCCCATCATTCACTCCTAAAATAAATACCACTTTGGGTGCATCTGTTCGGATGCGCTGAGCGCTTCCCACCGTCACGCTGTCCAGGGTCTGCGGAATGGTTCCCATATCCATGGTTTCACTTACCAGAGAAAACAGTTCGCCATACCGATCAGGATCCACCGGCTGATCTCCCACTGCTTTGACGATCACAGACAAAATCTGACCTATCATTCCCCATACTGCGCGGTATTCCTCTTGAAGCTCCAGTTCTGGTTCTGCGGCAATCTGCTTTTCCAGCTGTTCTTTCACCTGCATCCGCTCTAAAAATCCCAGTATGGTTTTGCCGGATTCCCCGGCACTGCGTTTTGCAAGCCCTTTTTTCAGGTAACTGAGGGCATCCATGGTCTTTTCCCGGATTTCATTGAGTACGGTAAGCTGTTCCTGCTCCCGCTTTTGATCTTCTTCCCCTCTGGGAGGATTTACTCCAAAGGGACTCAGGGCGAACGGCTGTTCCCACTGCTTTCGTTTTAGTCCCCAAAGGTATGCATAGTTTTCTAACAACGCCAGCTGGGTATGAGAAACTGGAGTGACACCGCATTTGAGCATGGCAATCAATGAATCGCTGGTAAAAGACCCGGAAACACAGGAAAGAGCCAACTGAATAAAACGAATCAAGGGATGATTGACAATGGGTTTTCTGGAATCCAAATAATAAGGGACCTGATATTTGGAAAATGCCGTTTCCAGGCAGGATTGATATACCCCCAAATCACGGGAAATTACCACCATATCCCGATAACGGAATCCCTCATTTTCCACCAGATGGCGAATGGTAGACAGTACATAATCCACCTCATCGTACTCATTCTGTGCCAGAAAAGCCCGGACACAGCCTGTCCGTTCCCCATCATAAGGAGGGATTCTGGGACAAAACAAGTAATTAGCCAAATGAACCAGTTCTTCTGAAGCAAACCGATACGGCGTTGTAAGAACCAATGGTGTTTTCACCGTCTGTCCTGCCCGGTGAGCCAATTGTTTTAAAGACTGATAGGTCTGATTCACACTGAAAAAACGGGAATTCGGGCTCATGTCCTGCCGATCCGTGCACAGACTGATGGTAACGCAGGCAGCCTGCGCCATCATCAGGCGGATAACTGACAGCTCCCGGGCAGTAAATCCCTTAAACTCATCAATAAACACATAAGTATCTGCAAAATAGCTGTGGTTTTGAATCTGCTGGCAAGCTCGGGTAATGTCGTCCACTGTATCTTTGTACCCTGCCTGCAGCAGTGCCTCATAGGTGCCAAACACCAGGGAAATATCTTTGGATTTTTTTCGCAGCAATCCCGTTCCCATCTGTTCCATAGACTGAGAAAAGGAATCCACCGTCTGATCTGCATTTTTCAGTTCTTCGATTAGAGCCAACATTTCCTGGGAAAAAGAGAGATTCCCCACATTTTTATGGTAAACTCCCAGTTCTTCTTTTACCTGACGGAGTGCCAAATCCATAAAAATCAGTTTCATGCTCTCATCCGCATAATCCCCGGCGGTACCGCCAAACTCCTTAAAAATTCGGTGAGCCAGACGAGTAAAGCTGAGAACAGACACATGGCGAAACACCTTTGGTCCCATCAGGGTATAGTAATTCCGTTCTGTCTCAAAGGTAAACTGTTCCGGAACAAACAAAAACACGGATTTACCTTGCTTGGCTGCCTCACATACTCTATCAGAAATTTCTTTGGATTTCCCGGTTCCCGGACCTCCCAGCACAAACTCCACCATAATTTTCTCTGTTCCTTTCCCCTATTTCCAACTGGTTTTTGTGTCTCAATCTTTTCGTCTTCCGTTTTGCTTTGTACATCTGGTAATCATTATACCTTAGAATTTATTCTTTTGCAAAACCAAAAACAGGAAGATGCACAGCACCTTCCTGACAGTTTTTTCATACATGTATTAAGATATGATCTGCGAAGTGAAAACAATTTATTGTTTTCATCTTACCGACAGAGTACGTGCCGAAGGCGATTTTCACCGGACATTGTCCGGCGGCCACCTGGCGGTGGAGCACTGACACTACGCTCACCAGGGGTTCACACCCCTGGACCCGAAGAGGCTACGCTCGTACTCTGTCAGCTGAGTGGTAAAATCTAATAATTCATGCTTTACTGACAGAGTACGCGCCGTAGGCCATTTGCCCCGGCTCTTAGCCGGGCCGAAGGCGGTTGGCTCCGGGCACTGCCCGGCGGCTCTTAGCTAGCCAGTGAGATTTTTAGTTTTTCCCAAAGTTCTACAACCGCAAATCGCACCTGATAATGCTCCGGATGTTCGATCATGTCTGCCTGACGGGGAGTGAGATCTGACTCCAGTTCTTCCTCCGGCATGGCTGCCGGAAGACACAAAGGCGGATATAATACGCACCACCAGTTATGACCTTTTGCCTCTCCAATGGTAATCCGCACTGCATCGTACTGACCGGCAGGCAAACTAAAATTTTCATAATTTCTGGTATCAAAGAACATACGGCACACCTGAGTTTTTACAGGGTAATCATACCCCTGCCGCCAAACCTCCTGCTGTGCGATGGCTGTAATCTCTTCCAGATGTTCTTCTGCTGTTTGCTTGGCGCTGTTGACAGAGTCAATCTGGTTAAACAAATCTTCCGTTTCTTCCAAAATTCGGTCTCTCACGTCCAACTTTAACTGCTGGTCTTTTTGGGTATCAGAATTGGCTAAAATGTGAAGCCGCAGAACACTTTCCCGAATTTCACCGCAGTCACCGAAAAAATCCCCGATTAACTGTATACTCACTGCCAAAAATAGTCCCATACAAATACTGATCCAAAGAAGTTTCAAGGGTTTTTGATGTAAATGTCTCATTGTTTGTTCCACCTTTTTGCTGTATTCTTTCCTGCAAAAAGTATGGACCAGTTCAAAAAATTTATTCCATTTCCTTCCACGAAACTCTTTCAATTTGTATTGAGACAGCTTTCAAACCGATCGATTAATCAAACAATTCGCATCCATAATCTCTGGGACGGCACAAAAAGCAGTCCTCGTACTTGCTTTTCAGCTTTTTCTGACAGGCCATAGCCTTGGAAAAATCCTCAAAAATTCCAAATACCGCAGAACCGCTCCCGGTCATCTTGGCTCCCAATGCTCCAAAGGATTTCATCCATTCTTCAATGCGGGATACTTCCTCTAAAGGACACACCAGCTCCAATGCGTTGTACAGTTCCCCGCACAGGTTTGAAAGATTCTGTTCTTCCAACGCCTGTTCCATCACTTCCAGTCTCAGTTTCGGCTCAATGTTCCGGCGGTCAAATTCTTCAAAAGCCTCTTTGGTAGAAATCCCCTGTTTTGGCTTTGCAATCACAATCCAGCAGGAAGGCATGGAAGCAACCGGTGTGATTTTCTCTCCGATGCCTTCCACTTTAGCAGTTCCTCCCATCAAACAAAAAGGAATATCCGCACCTGCTTTGACTCCAATTTCACAGAGCTCTTCCAGAGAAAGACCGGTTTCGTACAGTTCGTTTAACCCTTCCAAAACACCCGCTCCGTCTGCGCTTCCCCCTGCCATACCGGCCTGTTGAGGAATTTCTTTATGAAGGAAAATTTCTGCTCCGCCAGTCTGTCCTGTGTGGGCAAAAAATAACTCCGCACAACGGTAGGCAATATTGGTTTCGTCGCAGGGAATTGATGGGTCATCACATCCCACCACAATACCGGAATCGGTTTTCTTTAAAAAAACCTGATCACAGATACTCACCGCCTGCATCATCATTTTCATAAGATGATATCCTTTTTCATTCACTCCTACAATATCCAGCGCCAGATTGATCTTTGCCGGCGCTTCTACCATAATCTGATTCATTTAGAATCCCCCTTTCCCAGACCAAATAACCGGGAACGCTTAATATCAATGGCTTTTACCGGGCACATTTCATGACAGCAAAAGCAATGAATACATTTTTCTTTATGAATATAGGCTTTGCGATTTTGAATTTCAATGGTTTTTGCAGGACAGCTTTCCGCACATTTGCCACACCCGACACAGTCCTTTTGACGAACCACAGGATGAGAGGTCAAAAACACCTGGGTGATCTTTTTCAGTGGCTTTGCCAATACTGCCGGAACATGGGACATAAAATCTGTTCTGGCATCCCGGGGCAGCTTGTAATTTTCCATAGGAACCAGCGGTTCTCCCAGAATGGTGATTTTTGAAAGATCCCCTGTGCACAATCCCCGATTGATAGATTCCTGCACGGTATTTACCCGCTGAGGCGGCAGTCCAATCAAATGACAGAGACAATAATCCAGATCATAGGGGTGATCGGACGCCAGGATTAAATGCGGTGTGCGCTTTTGTCCTCCGGAAGGTCCATCCCCTTCCATGGATTCAATGGCATCTACCAGCACAAAATCCGGAGAAACCGTTTGACACAGGTCAATCAGCATGGAGCAAAACAGTTCTTTTTCCGGAAACCGCCAGTGAAATTCCGGTTTTGTCAGCCCTGGGATTGTTCCAAATAAATTTTTTACGGCACCGCTGAGTCCGGTCATAGCATGGGTCTTCAGTTTGCAGATATCCAAAATAAAATCTGCTTCACATACTGGACGAATCAAAGGAAAGGTTTTGACCAGTTTCCCGTTTACGCTGGAAACTTCCTGAAACCCTGTATCGTAATTCAAGGTAACTTCCTGGCGGCGGCAAACTGCTTCCATGCCGGATGCCTCATAAATTCCTTTTAACGCCCCCTGAGTATACATGCCGCCCGGGCTGTCCGCCACGGTAATCTGCTTAACCCCATATTCTTTGAGCACCACAATGGCAGCTTCCACTAAAGCAGGATGAGTAGTGGTAAATTCCTCCGGCTTGCGCTTCATAAGCAGATTGGGTTTGATTAAAACTTTTGTGCTTTCATTGAGCTTCTGATCCAGAGAAAATCTCTGAAAATGTACCCGCACCGACTCAATCACCGGCTGCAGATCATAAGACTCATTTTTTGTAATGCTGACTACTGACATGATTTCCCTCACAATTTATATGATTTTCAAAAAAGAAATGCCCGCTCTGCAAAGGGTTGTCCCCCTTGCAAAACGGGTTTTGCGCAAAATGGTTTTGCTCATTTAATGATCATTTCAGCGAATCCAAAAACTTTCCAATTCGCTTGACGGCTTCCAAAATATGATTGACAGAATAAGAATAAGACACCCGTACAAACCCTTCTCCGCTGTCGCCAAAAGCATTTCCCGGCACCACAGCCACCTTTTGGGAAAACAGAAGTTTTTCGCAAAATTCTTCCGAAGTCATTCCAGTGCTCTTAATGCAAGGGAATACATAAAAAGCGCCTTCCGGTTCAAAACAATGCAGTCCCAGCCGATTAAAGGAATCCACAATCAAACGGCGTCTAGCATCGTACTCATCCCGCATTTTGGCAATACTTTCGTCGCAGTCCCGCAGTGCCTTTACCGCTGCATACTGGCTGGTAGTAGGGGCACACATAATGGCGTACTGATGAATCTTTGTCATCTGCTGAATAATGGGCTTTGGACCTGCTGCATATCCTAAACGCCATCCGGTCATAGAATATGCTTTTGAAAATCCGTTCACCACAACGGTTCGCTCTGCCATTCCGTCTAAAGACGCAATGGACACATGCTGTCCGTTATAGGTCAGTTCTGCGTAAATTTCATCAGAAAGAACAATAATATTCCGTTCCCGCAATACCTGCGCCAACTCTTCCAAATGTTCCCGGCGCATTACCCCACCGGTAGGGTTGTTAGGATATGGCAATACCAGCACTTTGGTGCGGTCGGTAATTTTACTTAAAAGTGCTTCTTTGGTTAAGCGGAAATGGTCTTCTTCCTTAGTTTCAATCGGTACCGGAACCCCGTGAGCCAAAGTAACAATCGGAGAATAGCACACAAAGCTAGGTTCTGGAATCAGCACTTCATCCCCATCATCTACCAGTGCCCGAATACATAAATCAATTGCTTCAGAACCGCCTACAGTTACCAGAACTTCACCTTTTGCTTCGTAGTGAAGGTCAAATTTCCGTTCCAGATACCGGCAAATTTCTTCCCGCAGTTCCAAAAGTCCCGCATTGGCAGAATACCAGGTACGGCCTTTTTCCAATGTTTCAATGGCGGTCTGGCGAATGGCAAACGGTGTTTTAAAATCCGGTTCTCCTACCCCCAGAGAAATAACCCCTTCCATTTCATTGGCAATATCAAAAAAACGTCGAATTCCTGATGGCTTAATCTGAACAATTTTTTGAGGTATTATTTTTTCATAATCCATAAAACTTGTTATACGCTCCTCTCGTCAATCTCATCATCTGCAATCATAAATCCCTTATCCTTATAACGAGACAACAAGAAGTGTGTCGCTGTAGAAACGACAGAATCCAAAACAGCCAAACGTTTGGATACAAACAAAGCAATATCTTTAAAGGTACGGCCGTTGACAAACACTGCCAGGTCAAATCCTCCGGACATCAGGTAAACGCTTTCTACTTCGGTGTATTCCGCAATCCGGCGGGCAATTTCTTCAAATCCATAATCCGGTTTTGGCGTTACCTTCAGTTCAATAATTGCCAGAACATAATCTTTGTCAAATTTTTCCCGGTCCAATACAGTGGTATATCCCCGGATGATCCCTTCTTCTTCATACTGCTCGATTTTGGCGGCTACCTGCGCCTCAGTTGTTTCCAGCATCACGGCCAGCTGTTTGTTGGTCAGACGCGCGTTTTGTTCCAGTAAAGACAATAATCGATCCATTGTTCTACCACCTTTTCTCTCTTTTTACTTACAGCTATAGTTTATCTACAGCCTAATAACTCATACGGTTATTTTTTCAGTATAACACAGTTTCCCTGCTCCGTCCAGTTTTTCCGAAAAACTATTTTCAAAGCACACAAACAGAATCTGTGAAAATAAAGTCCATCGCTCAGAGTTTTACCCCATGTGGCTTCCGGTTTTCATAATAAAATACATACCGGAAACCTGCTTCCCGAAGCAGCTCGTATCCTTCCCGAATTCCGCTTCCTGCTTTTTCCGGAGTATGAGCATCAGAACCGATGGTCACTAGTTCTCCTCCAAGCTGACGATACCGCTTTAAATAATGAGGAAACGGAAGAATCTGTCCTCCCTCCATCAAACGGGAGGTATTCACTTCCAGTGCCTTACCCGCTTCAATCAGCCGGCGGAACACCTGGTCTACCAGCTCATCCTGAGCGCCAAATCCTTTTAAAGCGCCGCCATTCAGATATCGCAATGGGTATCCCAAATGGGCCAAGGTATCAAACTTTCCCCACTGGATCATTTCCAGCGTTTGAATTAGATACCGCTCCAGGGTTTCATCCATTTCTTTTGGGGTCAAAACCCGATCCCCCATATAATAAAAGTCTCCTTCATTTCTCAAAGCATGGAGAGATCCGATCACAAAATCATACTCCCGCTTTACCACACGCTCTGCCACTTCTAGGCACTGAGTAGGCTGCCCTACCTCTACGCCGCGCAAAAGCTGAAATCCGGTTCCTTTGTATTTCTCCCGCAGTTCATTTATTTCTTCCAAAGATTTCTGCGTCGCCTCTTCCTGAGAAATACCATGGCTCAGTTCCATGTCACTCCGTTCTGCCTCACAGTGATCGGTCACTGTGTATACTTCGATTCCATACTGCTTGGCTGCTTCACACATATCTTTCATAGAAGAATCTGCATCAAAAGAATGCCCTGTATGGGTGTGGCAATCTACCAGAATATGTTCCTTCATATTTGTTTGCCCTTCCTTTCATTTACCATTTTATTGATCTCACACATGGTCATATGATGAAAAAATATCCTTCTTTTTATCACCATGCGAAATTTTTATCCGTTCCTTTTATTTTTCGCAATCAGCGTTTTGATTTAATTATAGCAAAATCACCTGTTTCGTCAAGGCGTTATTTTTTATGGGAAGAAGGTAAAAAAACTCCACGGAATCACCTTAATTTTTTTGTCTTATGGAATATCTGTTATATTTTTCACGGCTTTTGTTCAGTAAATTGTAAAAGTTTCAATCACTTTTCGTATTCACGAATGACCAAAAATATGGTATGATTAAAAGAGATTTATCTGCGATTGCGGTTCCGGCAGCCGCAGCCGTTCTTTTTTTAGTTTTGCCGGAGAAACGGAAGGTCATCATATGAATTCTTTCCTTCGAGTTGCCTGTGTTTCCAATCAGATTACCCTTGGTAACCCTTTGGCAACCGCAGAGTCAATTAACGCATTAATTGATGGAATCAAAGGGTATGACCCTCATATCTATTTATTTCCATCCTGCGCTTTAACCGGTTCCAATCTGGGAAATCTGGCATATCACCGCAATGTAATTGCCCAATGCCAGGCCGGCGTGGAATCCATTTTAAAACAAACCAGAAAGTTAAATGCCTATATTGTGCTGGGAAGCCTACTTTTAAAAAACGGAAAACCTCAGCCGGTAACCTATGTGCTCCAAAAAGGGGTCATCCGTGCTGTACTGGAATCAGAAGAAGATTACCGTGTCATCTTTGGTGCAGGCGACATTTCTTTTAATGTGTGCGCTGTACCTTCCGACAATATGCTGCTGGCAAGTCAGGATTTGGCTTATGAGGGTGCCGACGTGACACTGATTCCAGGAACAGAACCTGCCATTGCAGGAAACAGCGAAACCTATCTGGAAACCATCCGTACCCTGTCAAAAACTGCAGCCTGTGGGGTTGCCGCTTGTGTAGGCTCTGTAGGAGATACCAGCTTTCCTTATGTAAGCCGGGGGATTACAGCATTGGCAGAATGCGGCACTGTTTTGGCTATGAAACAATCCCTGATGGGAAGCATCTTTACTGTAGCGGACTTTGATATGGACATTATCCGCTCTCACAAAGCACAAGCTGACCTGCCTTTGGCAGAAGGAGAATTCTGTGACTATATGGACGCTCAGCCTCACGAAGATTTGCTGCGTCAAGTATCCCAGGATCCATACCTGCCTCAGGATCCCAAACAGAAAACCAATTATCTGTTAGATCTGTTCCAGCTCCAGTCCGCTTCTCTCAGCGCACGGCTGCAGCATATTCATTGTGACAAAGTAGTCATCGGTGTTTCCGGAGGATTGGATTCTACCCTGGCACTTTTAGTATGCGCCAATGCGTTTACTGCTTTAAATCTTCCGAAAAAGAACATTACCGCTGTTACTATGCAGGGATTCGGCACCAGCGGAAGCACTTATGAAAATGCTCTTACCTTGATGAATGCCTTGGGCTGTACTGTTCGTGAAGTTCCGATCCGTGACAGTGTTCTCCAGCATTTTGCGGACATTGGACAGGATCCAAACTGCCATGATGTTACCTATGAAAACGCTCAAGCAAGAGAACGCACCCAGATTCTTTTGGACATTGCAAACCAACAGGGTGCTATCGTAGTAGGAACCGGTGACCTGTCAGAGGAAGCACTGGGGTTTGCTACCTTTGCCGGCGACCATATTGCGAACTTTAATGTGAACACCTGTGTGACCAAAACCATGATCCGGGCACTGGTTCAGGTATTGTCACAAACTACCCGGTTTAAAAATTGCCAGCAGGTACTGCAAGCAATTTTGGACACCCCGATCAGCCCGGAACTGCTTCCGCCAGATGAAAACGGAGCAATTTCTCAAAAAACAGAAGAAATCCTGGGTCCTTATCTGCTTCATGATTTCTTCCTCTATTATTTCTTAAAATATCACTTTACCCCGAAAAAAATCTTTTTGTATGCAAAAAAAGCGTTTGGCGACCAATATGATTCCGCATACTTAAAAGAAAAACTGGCTATTTTCTTAAAGCGTTTCTGCCAGAGCCAATTTAAGCGCAGCTGCACACCAGACAGTGCCGCTATCACAGAAGTCAATCTATCTAACTCCCATTTCTTTATGCCGTCCGATTTAGACGCTTCTCTGTTTTTGAAAGAACTGGATCAGTTGGATTAATAGAAAGCCTGTCCAACAGGACAGCAGAAAGGAATATCATATGAAAGCAATTATTACTGTAGTAGGAAAAGATACTGTTGGGATTTTGGCAAAAGTCAGCGGCGTTTGTGCAGAACACAATGCCAACGTGATCGATGTAACCCAAACTGTTATGGAAGACATGTTCGCCATGGTAATGCTGGTACAAATCGACAAATTAAAAACCGATCTGGGCGATTTGAGAACTGCATTGGAAACAGTAGGCCAAGCAAGCGGACTCCAAATTCACGTAATGCATGAAGATGTTTTTAACTCCATGCACCATGTATAATTTTTTCAGCATCCTTTTTCGCGATTGTTACTTAAATGGAATTTGGAGGAAGTCATGTTAAATACAAACGATATTTTAGAAACCATAAAAATGATCCAGGATGAAAATCTGGACATTCGTACCATTACCATGGGAATTTCCCTGTTAGACTGCATTGACCCAGACATTGACAAGGCCTGTGAAAAGGTATATGCCAAAATCATGAGCAAGGCAGGCAACCTGGTAAAAGTCGGCGAAGACATTGAACGGGAGTACGGAATTCCGATTATCAATAAACGAATTTCTGTTACTCCAATTGCGATTATCTCTGCTGCCAGCAAAGGTGACCCTGTAAAATTTGCAAAAACTCTGGATCGGGCTGCCAGAGACTGCGGCGTTAACTTTATCGGAGGATACTCCGCTCTGGTTCAAAAAGGATTCAGCGCAGGGGATGAAGAATTAATCCGCTCTATCCCACGGGCACTGAGTGAAACCGAACGCGTTTGCTCTTCTGTTAACGTAGGTTCTACCAAAGCAGGGATCAATCTGGATGCCTGCAAAATCATGGGACAGGTCATCCGGGAATGCAGCGAACTGACCGCTGACCGCAACTGTATTGGCGCAGCAAAACTGGTTGTCTTCTGCAACGCTCCAGAAGACAATCCTTTCATGGCAGGTGCCTTCCACGGTGTAGGCGAACCGGACTGCATGATTAACGTTGGTGTTTCCGGTCCTGGTGTAGTTCGCTCCGCTCTGGCAAAAGCTCCGGATGCTTCTATCAGCGAAGTGGCAGACATTATCAAAAAGACCGCTTTCAAAATCACCAGAATGGGACAGCTGGTAGGTGTAGAAGCAGGAAAACGCCTTGGCGTTCCTTTTGGTATTGTTGACCTGTCTTTGGCTCCAACTCCGGCAGTAGGTGACTCCGTTGCCCATATTCTGGAAGAAATCGGATTGGAAAAATGCGGTACTCACGGTACCACTGCTGCACTGGCAATGCTCAATGACGCTGTGAAAAAGGGCGGCGTTATGGCTTCTTCCCGAGTTGGCGGACTTTCCGGTGCATTCATTCCTGTTACAGAAGATGCCGGTATGATTGATGCTGCTCGGTGCGGTTCCCTTTGCTTGGAAAAACTGGAAGCAATGACTGCTGTATGTTCTGTAGGGTTAGATATGATTGTTATCCCTGGCGACACACCGGCAGAAACCATTTCCGCAATCATGGCTGACGAAGCAGCAATCGGGATGGTAAACTCCAAAACCACTGCAGTACGTTTGATTCCTGCCATTGGATTAAAAGAAGGAGAAGAACTGGACTTCGGCGGTCTGCTGGGATATGGTCCTATCATGAAAGTAAACCGGAATTCTTCCTGCAAGTTTATTAATCGCGGCGGACAGATTCCTGCTCCAATGCAAAGCCTGAAAAACTAATTTTCAAATTTATTTTATATCAGTTAATACGAAAATCCCCCTTTGCAGGGTATCTGCAAAGGGGGATTTTTTGCTGTAGAAAAACAGCGCAAACTAGAAAATTATACAAGTAAAAGTATTATAACATATCTTTTACAAACACTCATGTGTTATAAAGTAACATGCAAGAATTGACAGACCGCTACTCACTGTTCAGCACCCTCATTGTCAAAGAAAGTCTCTCGCCCTTGATATTCACTTTGAATAATTGCAAATATATCTTCCGGGTTTTCTTTACAGCCGTTTTTCAGCCAAAGTTTTATTACTTGTGTAATACCTGCCTTAAAAAATTCCATGTGATACTCAATGAATTTATTTTGAAAATGTGTTCGTGCAAGATTAGTATCATAAACAATAATTTTGTATTTATTATCGTATCCGAGTTTGAAATAGGTCTGATAGAAAATCTGGTTCTCTTTAATGTGACGGAATAGTTTCAGATAGTCATTGCTGTTAAAGCCTTGCGTAATTTCATCATTATACAAACCAGATACCGCGACTTCAAGTTTATCTCGTATTGTGTCAGCTAATCCATAAATATCAGTATAGTTTGCATAGAATGTAGTTCTGTTCAGTCCGGCGCGTTTGCAAATATCTGATACGCTGATTTTGCTTAACTCTTTTGTTTGGAGCAACTCAATAAAAACTTTTTCTATGCGCTCTATCGACTCTTTTTTTCGTTTATTATTCGGTGTATTCATAAAAACTCCTTTATTCCAACACTTGTTGATAAATTGATGATTGTTTTCCGCTTTCAAGTCCATTATACTTAATTTACAAGAAAACAACAACTGTTGTTTTAATATTTTGGAGGTGCTTATCAAATGAGAAAAAGCAATTTTGTTGCAATGGTGTTAGGAACGGTCAGCGTTGTTCTACTCGCACTCGCTATGTGCATGGTAACTATCCCAGAATGGAACGCATTTAAGCCGGGTATTATTTTTGGTTGTGTCGGACTGTTTCTCTGCTTTATCACGCTAATTGTATGGAGAAAGATGGAACACAAGGAGCCGATCCACATTAACAGAAAGACCGTTCTAACTGCCATCGTTGGTATCATGGGCGCTTTGGCGCTGGGGGTTGGGATGTGCTTTAGCATGATCTGGGACAAAATGGTTATAGGCATTGTAATCGGCCTTGTTGGAATTGTCATACTGTTGTGTCTTATTCCCCTTACAAAAGGTATTAATGGTTGAAGCCGAAACGGAAAGCTATATCGCTGATTACCAAAATAAAAACAAGTACAAAACTTGTATCAAGCCGGTGTTACCGTCTCATTTTCTCCACAGCAGTTACCTTTGCATTCAATTTCCTCTATGCAATATACCATTTGTGTACTTGATGTTCTAAACCTTTCATTTTGGTTTATCGCTATGTGCACTTTCTACGGAATCTTAGCCACAATGCAGTTTTCTGCGATATTGTATGTGCGCAATCATCGCAAATTGCTCTCTGATTTCCTTTGGCTCGATGAACAGCAAGCAGGTTTACTTTATGAACGTAATAACAGGAGTTACTGTATGTCTATTTGTACTGATACTCGGTTTATCTATGGTAACAAAATCAAAAAAGAAAGGAATTTAAACAATGGCAAAATCTAAATTTATAAAAACCAACGAAAAAATTTCAGAAAAGGTCGTTGAAACCTATCAAAAAATTGAAGATACAGTTGTTGATAGCTATACCAAAATTGAGGACGCTTTTGTTGATCGCTACCTTACAAAAGACGGAGAAAATGTTGAAGAAGCAAAAGCAAGGTTAAAGCGTAAACAGAATGTACAACAGTAATTGGCAAACCCATCCAATCAAATAACAGACAAAATAAATGGGTTATATCCACCGTTGACAATCTCGTCTGTCTTTACTTGTGAAATAATCAAAGGGCGACAGCAAAAATTGCTGCCGCCCCTCTTTATCATCACAGAAATGGAAATTTCCATGACTAAGTTACAATATTAAGAACACATCCAGCACACACAACATGTGTTTATAGGTTAGGTAATAAAAGATTATTATTTTCACTTGATTGACAGAGTACGAGTGCAGCTTTTTCGGGTCCAAGGGTGCGAACCCTTGGCAATTATTCCGCAAAATACTCTGGATGCTGTGTGATACTATCGGATTCTGTTATGACACGAAGAACACGGCATGGACTACCTACCGCCAAACTATTTGGAGGAATATCTCTTGTGACAACAGATCCAGCCCCAATCACACATCCTTCCCCAATTGTTACATTGGGGCAAACTGTCACACCGCCGCCAATCCAACAATTATCTCCGATAGTTACCGCGCCTGCTCTTTCCAAATTGGTTGTATTTCCTGTTTTTTCATTATAAAACGAGTTCCGTTCCTGATAGCGGAGAGGGTGGATCGGTGTTAAGATGGACACATTGGGACCAATAAAAACATTTTTCCCGATTGTTACCTTTCCCTCATCCAAAACAGTAAAATTAAAATTTGCAAAACTGCCCTCTCCCATAGAAATATGGGTACCGAAATCAAAATAAATCGGTCCCTGTAAATATACATTCTTCCCGCGATTAGGCATCAGTTCATCCAAAATTTTCTGGCGCTGCCCCTCATCTGCCTCTGTGGTTTCATTATATTCTTTGCAAAGAATATGAGCACGCGTTCTTTCCTCAGGCATTCCTTCGCAAAAAGGATCATATATTTTTCCAGCAAACATTTTTTCTTTTTCTGTCATGATTTTTCTCCTTAACCAATTTCAGTTTTAACCATAACATTTTCCAATAAGATATTTTCATATAAAGTCATTTAAAAATATCAAAAACAGCTCGAACATAACCTATAAATTACAGGGGTACCTTCTGTACAGAAAGCACCCCTGTAATATCTTTTTTAACAATTTCAAATGTAATCTCTTAAGCGAACAGACTGATCAATACACCAGCAGCAACACCAGAACCGATTACACCAGCAACGTTCGGACCCATAGCATGCATGAGCAGGAAGTTGGTTGGGTTTTCGGCAGCGCCCACTTTCTGAGAAACACGAGCAGCCATTGGTACCGCAGATACACCAGCAGAACCGATCAATGGGTTTACCTTGCCCTTACTGAAGATGTACATCAGTTTACCGAACAGTACACCGCCGGCAGTACCGAATGCGAATGCAACCAATCCCATAGCAATGATACCCAAAGTTCTCATGTTCAAGAAAGTGGTTGCGTTAGCAGTAGCACCAACAGTTACACCCAAGAAGATGGTAACAATGTTCATCAGTTCGTTCTGTGCAGTCTTAACCAGACGGTCAACAACACCACTTTCTTTGAACAGGTTACCTAACATCAGCATACCGATCAAAGGAGTTGCAGAAGGAACCAGGAGACATACAACCAAGGTTACCAGGATAGGGAACAAAATCTTTTCGGTTTTGGAAACCGGACGCAGCTGACCCATTACAACAGAACGTTCTTTTTTGGTAGTCAGCAGTTTCATAATTGGAGGCTGAATTACCGGAACCAAAGCCATGTAAGAGTAAGCAGCAACAGCGATAGGACCTAACAGGTCAGGAGCCAATTTACCAGTTGTGTAAATTGCGGTCGGACCGTCAGCACCACCGATAATACCGATAGAAGCAGCTTCTTTTGCATCAAAGCCAAACAGAATTGCACCGATGAATGCAACGAAAATACCCAGCTGTGCAGCAGCGCCCAGCAGGAAGGATTTCGGATTTGCAATCAGAGGACCAAAGTCAGTCATACAGCCAATGCCCAAGAAAATCAGAGGAGGATAGATCCCCAATTTAACACCCTGATAGAGGTAATACAGCAAACCACCGGTAACATTATCTTTATGGTTTAAGTTTACAAAGTATTTTGCATATTCAACATTGTTGATATCACTGATATCTGTGGCTAGCCAGATTTGTTGGAAATGGCTTCCTGGGTTTTGCGCAAGAATATTGTTCATTTCCTCAATTGGCTGAATTGCCATCGTTGGGTAATCCATAATACCGCCGTTTGGAATGTTTACCAAAAGCATACCAAACGCAATTGGCAACAACAGCAAAGGTTCATACTGTTTAACAATTGCCAGATAAATCAAGACACACGCAACTGCGATCATAACTAAATTTTTCCAGCCTTCACCCTGGAAAAATGCTACGAAACCAGATCCCAGAAACATGTCCTTAATACTGGTTAAGAACATATCTAACATAGAAATTTGATCCCTTCCTTATATTTTTTGTGTTGTGAAATCAGAATGGACGCGTATTTTCTACAAGCCCCGCCATATTCCATACGTTGCGTGCTTCACGGGTACGTTTAATACTCTTGATCGCAAATGGTTTTGCTTCGCCCCCGTCAGACATCATGCATGCAATTGCAGCGGTAATCGCAGCAACCACTTCATCTGAAATGCCATTTTCCACTTGAGGAACTACATTGGCTTTCACAACTGGTTTTGTTTCAGCAGTTTTTACTTCTGCTTTAACTGGATTGTTTTTTTTTGTGTTGTTTCTGGATTCAAAGAACTTACCAACAAGTGTAACCACAATGATCAACAGGATCAAAGCGATAAATACAGTTGCAAGACCTGTTACAACAACACCGAGCATTTCGCCCCAGCCCATGTCCATAATTCCTTACTCCTTTATCAAAATTTCACAGTCTTTTCCAAATACCGCTGGTAAAAGACGGTTCTTTTTCTGGAAAGTTCAAATTTTATTGATTGAAATCTCCAAAAAAATTGTCATTTCAGAAAGACTATGTTCAAAATTTTACCGAGTTTATTATACCGTAAAATCCACAAAAAGGCAATGCCCTTTTTGTATTTTTTTCAAACAGAAATGACTTTTTGTGAATTATTTCACAAATACAGAATAGAACCTTTCCTATTTTCTATTTTCTTGCTAAATCAGTTTCTTCCTTTACCATAACTGTATTGACAGCGTAAAATTTGTTTCCAGATTCCAAACACACTGTATTGCAGCGAAAAAACAAAACGCAATATTTTATATTTTAACAGCAACATTTAGGATGTTATTCTCAAAATTAAAATATTATAATACCAATATAGACGGTAAACACCGGAATCATTCATCTTAGGATATAAAATAAATTTTGAAAAGAGGTTTTTTGTATGCAGCAAATTTCTGAAAAAGACCGAAAGATCCTTCGAGATCTGGCAAAGAAACAATATGAAATGTCTCAGGGCGAAGCAATGGATTCCCTGAGAAAAGAATGGGTAGCCCACAATGACTGTGAATCTTCTCGTCCTATGATTGTAGTAGAACTGGGAACATTCGATCAGGATATTATTCCTCCCCTCATGCAGTGCGAAGGCGAGTTCGCCCGTCAAATTGAATGGAGACTGCACAGCAACATGGCAAACCATGAGCTGTTTCAGGACGACAGTGTAGTAAAAGATTATTATCCTCTTCACGCACCTACTTTTTGGCGCCCCTTTGATATTGAAGTAAAAATAGACCATGCTGCAAATCCAAACAGCCTCGGACATCATTTTGTAGAAGTACTCCATGACCTTCATGAAGATTTCCATCTGTTAAAACCTTCTGCCTTCGGCGTTGACTTTGACCGGATGAAAGAGGAAATGGAATTTTACGGAAACTTATTTGAAGGAGTGCTCCCGGTTAAAATTTCTCCTAACGCACTTTACGCAGTACCTACTCAAAATATTGTACATATTATGAGTATGGAAAATATGCTGTTTTCTATGTATGATTACCCGGATGAATTTAAACAGATGATGGAACAGCTCTCTGATGACTATTTGAAATACTTCCAATTTTTATCAGACAACCGTTTAATTCAGCCAACTGTGGCAGATGGTAACCTAGGTCAGGGAACCTACTGCTATACAAACAAACTTCCTGGATGGGATGAATTTGAAAAACGTCCATTCACTTCTAAAGATGTATGGGGATTTTTGGATTCTCAGGAAACTGCAGGAATCTCTCCGGAAATGTTTGAAGAATTTGTCTTCCCTTATTACAAAAAAATCGGCGACCAGTACGGCAGACTGTCTTATGGATGCTGTGAGGCTGTAGATCCAATTTGGGAAAACTGTCTGTCTAAACTTTCTACACTGCACCGCATTTCTATCTCCCCATGGTGCAAAGAAGAATACATGGGGGAACAGCTGCGTGGAAAAGACATTATCTATCACCGCAAACCAAGTCCTAATTATCTGGGTGTTGGCTCTACTCTGGACGAAGATGCCCTGAGAGAACACATTGACAAAACTCTGCATGCAGCAAAAGGCTGTACTTTGGAATTTACACAGCGTGACGTTTACCAAATCAACAATACCTATGAAAAAGTCCGCCGGTATGTTCAAATCATTCGGGAAGAATGTGAAAAACATCCTTTATAACAATAAACCCAAAGCAAAATCTTGCTCCTGTTCAACTTTCAAAAATCCCGCTCAGGCAATTTCAAACCTGAGCGGGATTTTAAATATCAGTGAACTTTTTCTGTTGGAGCTACCTTTTCCCACCAGAACAGACTGATCTGTGTTCCAATCAATAAAATGCAGCAAATCCATACAGACCGCTGCCCCCATAACTGAGAAAACAGACTTCCTGCCGCTGCACCCACGCAAAAAGAAAGGATAATGACCAGATATCGAACAGCCTTTTTACCTGCAGAAGGCTCATGACTGGTTAAAAAAACAAAGATATGCTCTGTGGCAGAACGAAGATTTCCAGTGCACATGGTGGTGGCATAAGGAGTACCCGCCAGTTTGCGAAACGCCTGCACCTGCATGGAACAGACAAAGGAAACAGTCACGTTTACCACGGCATGAGGAATCCCTGCGGGCAAACATCCAATTACCAGCAACAGTAATGTTTCTCCCACCAATACCAGATGCCTCCACTGCTCCAAATTCAGTTTTCCCGCAAATTTTTGAACCCACTGTGTTACCAGTACTCCTACCGCAAAAGCGCCAATCGGAATCAGGTAAAACCCAACCCGGTCCCATTTTCCCTGCGCGGCGGAAATCCCGCAAAGTACCATATTTCCTGTCTGAGCATTGGCAAACACGCCGCCTTGGGTCAGATAGGTATAAGCATCCAAAAAGCCACCTACCAGCGCCAGCAAAATACCGATTTGCAGCGATTCATGGGGCGGAAATACCTCTTTTGTTTTACGCACCTTAATTCCCCCTGGAATTTTTCTTTTTGCAGGAATATATATCATTTCCTGCAAACATTGCTTATTATTGTAACACAATCCAAGTAATTATGCAAGTCTGCACATTCCCCCATGCGAGTCAAAAACAAAGCTATCTGATTTTACAGCAAAAAGCACCCGGAAGCTGCTGAATGCAGGCGGCTTCCGGGTGTTCTTCATATTCTCACTTTGATTACAAATCATTCTGTTCTTCAGGCAAATGGCGATTCAGCCAGGATAAAACATAATGGTATACCTCACTGCGGTTAATTTCGTTGAGCATTTCATGCCGCCCATTTTCATACAGCCGCATACTCACATCCTGGATTCCCAGTTGATTTAAATGCCTGTATACTTTCTTTACCCCTTTTCCAAATCCGCCTACTGGATCCTGATCTCCAGAAAACAGATAAATAGGCAGATCCTTTCGGATTGAAGAACCCCAATGAGGATTATCCGCCGTGCGAACCAAAGAAAACAGATCAATATAGCCATTTACTGTAAAAGTAAAGTTTGATTTGGTATCTTTTGCGTATTCATCAATCACCTGGTGATCTCTGGTCAGCCAGTCCAAATCCGAATAATGATCCGGATATTTGGTACCGTCCAAACCGGTCATCTTTTTCAGCGTCTCACTGCGGTAGTGACCGCCATGGATACTTTTAATCATGTTTGCCGCTACAATTCCAGCTCCTGCCAAAGGATTTCCTCCGGTTCCGCTGAGAATAGCACCATCCACATCGTTGCTGTACAAATCCAAAAAACACCGCACTACAAAAGATCCCATGCTGTGTCCCAAAATATAAAAAGGAAGTTCTGGATATTGAGCACGAATCAGATGTACCATCCGATGAGTATCCTCAATCAGATACTGCCAGCCATTATGATCCGCAAAATATCCCAGTTCCTCCGGACGGCGCACGGAATTTCCATGGCCAATGTGGTCATGGCCGCATACCACATATCCATTTTGAGCCAAATAACGGCAAAATGGATCGTACCGCAAAAAATATTCGCACATTCCATGTACAATTTGGACAATTCCCTTAGGGACAACCGTTTCATCTTGATACACATAATAAGTAATGGTATTCATCCCATTGGAACTGGCAAAAGTAGACTGAATTACCGCACAGCTCATGAAAACTTCCTCCCGATTGTATTTTTCCTGTTTCTGCTACAGCAGAAATTTTTCAGACAATTACACTATCCTTATCATACACAAATTTCTTGAATATTTCATGTCTGTTTTGAAAGTGAATATTAAATTCTTTGCTGTTAAAAGGGCAAAAACGCCGCACGGCTTCCGTCCTTCCCCTGAACCACTTCCAATTTTACTGGAATTTTCTCCCGCAGCTGAGCCACATGAGAAATAACCCCAATATACTTTCCGCTGTCCCGCAGCTGCATGAGACATTCCACAGCACTTTCCAATGCATCGTGATCCAAAGTACCAAATCCTTCATCAATCAACAGGGTATTCAGCTCTACTCCTCCGGACCGGCAGGTCATAATATCCGCCAGCCCTAACGCCAGCGCCAGCGCTGTTTTAAAGCTCTCGCCGCCGGAAAGGGTATTTACATGACGAAACTTGCCGCTGTTGGAATCAAATACATCCAGTTCCAACCCGGAAGCAGCAGTTCCCTTTTCTTTCACTTCCCTGCGCTTTAAAAAATACCTGCCCGAGGTCATCTGAGAAAGTCGTATATTGGCACTGGCAATGACCTGATCAAAATATACCCCCAGCACATACCGTTCTAAAGACACCCGGTCTCCCGTATGTCCGGCAGCAGTATGATAAAGAGGTTTTAATTGCTGGTACTGCACCATCAGTTCCTGACTTTGCTTCTGGCACTGTTCCAGTTTTTCCAGAATGTTCTGATTTTGGGAAACTGCTTTAATCCATTTTTCATATTCCAAAGAAAGGGTCTGATACTGTACCCGAAGCGCTTGTTCCTGCTGTTCCAGCAATGCCAAATCCACCGGACTTTGTCCAGTCAGTTCCTGGGTCAAATGCTGTTCCAGCAAAACAGCTTCTGAACGGCGCTGTTCATAATCCCGGATCCACTGGGTCAATGGGTCGTATTCTGCCAGATGTTCCTTCTGTTCCAGAAAATCCTTCTCTGACAGTTGTTTTGATTCCAGTGCCTGATTCCACTGGGTCTGATATTTTTCCAGCTGCTGGCGGTACTGCTGGCACAGTGCATCGCTTTGCTGCATAATCACATAAAGTTCTTCTTTTGCAGTGCGAGCTTTCTCTGTCTGCTGAGACAAGGTTTCAAACAGCTGTTTTTGCTGTTCCAGCTTTTGCGCCAGCGCTTCTTTTTCCTTTGCCAAAACATCCCGGTTGAGTCCATAAACCTGCTGGTTTGCTTCTTCCAGGCGAAGCTGCACTGCCTGACTTTGCGCTTTCAGTTGTTCCAATCGCTGAGCAAATTCCTCAGGTTTCATATGATCCGCCCGCTGGTTGGGTTTCAAATTCAGTTCTTTTAACTGCTGTTTGCGCTGACGGATTTGTTCTTCTACCGGTTCCAGCTGAGTTTTTAGCTGTGCCGCCGCCTGTTCATAAGGCGGATTCCAATCCACAAACCGGCTTACCCTTGCGGCAGTTTTCTCTTTTAGCGTTTCCACCTTTTTGCGCAGCTGATCATAAACCTCTGACCGGCGATCCAATTCTTCCCGGGTCAAAGCCGCAAGTCCCTCGCTGACGGCCGGCACCGGATGATGCTTCGAGCCACATACCGGACAGGGTTCTCCGGGACGAAGCTCCCGAGCCAAAAACGCTGCTTGATGGGCTAAAAATCCATCATACGCCTGTTTCCACTGGGTCAAAGCTGTCTGTGCCTGTTGCATAAGCTCTATTAATTTTTGGGTATCATCGATTCCCTGCACAAGTCTTTGGCGATCCTGTTCCAATTGTTCCAGTTGAGCCAGACACTCTGCCCGTTTTGCATACTGTTCCAATGCTGTCATCCGGGTTTGCAAATCCTGCTCTTGTTGTTTCAGCTGATCTTGTTTTTGGAACCATTCCAGCTGCTGCTCCATCTGCCACTGGGTTTTGGTCAGCTGCGGAACCTGTTTCTGCTGTTGCTGCACCGCCTCATACTGAGCAGTCAATTGCCGCCATCGGCTTTGTGCTGATTCAAAATCCTGTGTCTGACAGTTAAGCTGCGTCTGAACCTGCTCCAGCTGTTTTTGGGTCTGTTTGAGCAGACTGTATTGAGGCATCAATTCCCGGCAGATAAAAAGCGTCTGTGTTTTTTGTTTTTTCTCTTCATAAATCGTTTGCTGTTCTTCCAGCTGTTTTCGATGTTCCTTGGCTTTTTCTAACTGTGCAAATCGCTGATTCTTTTTTCGGGCAGAGTCCATATCCAGCTTTCGAAGTGCCTCATTGCACTGCTCCATATCTTCCGCAAACGCTTTTGCTTGCTCTCCGCCCTTTTGTGTTTCCTCACGAGCCAACGTCCAAACCCGATCAATATCTGGTTCTTCTGCTTCCAGTTCTGCAGTTAATTCCAAATTTCCCATGGAATTGAGCTGTCCCAGATAAGAACGCTGTTCAATCAGGTTCCCTTCCAATTTTCGTTCCAGCTTCTGATATTCCTCTTTCAGCTGTTCGGTCAGTTCCTCAAAAGTCCAGGTACCGAAAATCCGCCGTAAAATTTCCTGCTTTCCTCCGCTGGAGTCTCCTAAAAAGCGCCGGAATTCCCCTTGGGGAAGCATGACAATTTTCTTAAACTGTTCCCCAGTGAGGCCCAAAATTTCTTCTATCTTTTGATTTACATCACGCACCGCAGACAGTACCGTTCCATCCGGCAAAGTAAGCTGTGCGGATGCTTTTTCCGGCGTTACTGTTCCTGTGCGGCGCAGTTTCATCTGCCATGGCGTACGCCGAATGGTATACCGTTTCCCCTGATTTTCAAAGGTAAAGGAAACAAAACATTCATCCTCTTCCCCTGCCATCTGACATTTTAGGGTGTCGGTACTCCGCTGAGAGCCGCTGACCTCGCCGTATAACGCAAAACAAATGGCATCGAACAGAGAGGTTTTTCCAGAACCAGTATTTCCGGTAATCAAAAACATTTTTTCCTGTTCTAGTCCAGAAAAATCCAAAAGCACATGCTGGCGAAACGCCAAAAAAGCCTGTAATTCCAAAGTAACAGGGATCATACTGGTTCTCCTTTCTCCAATTTTCGGCAAAGCCGCTTCACCGTTTTCTTTTGGAGATCGGTCATTTCTCTTCCAGAAGCCTGTTCATAAAACTGGGAGAATAATTCCTCCATGGACTGCTGTTCCAGTACATTTTTTGTCTGTTCGGATCCAAACAATTTACTGGTAAATTCCGGGAACTGTACCCCCAGCACATGAGGAAAAACTCCTTTAAAGCGGGTCATCACATCCGGTACTGGTTCTGGGTCAGTCAGTGTAATCATCAAATAATCATCCCGATTCATATTCTCATAAAAATCCCGGCTCATAATCTGCTGAAAACTGCCGGTAATGCAGCGCAAATCCCGGAGAGACTGTACTGGACAATGTTCTATTGAAGATGGTCCTGACTGAGGGATATCCACCACCAGGAACTCTTTTTTCTGATTCTGCTCGTCCACAGAGTATTTCAAGGGGGATCCACTGTACCATGCCTGAGGAAGACCGGCATTCTGGGCCCGATGAATATGCCCCAAGGCAATATAATTCATGTTTTCCATCCTTTCCAGCCCAATGAGATCTCCGCCTCCCACAGATTTTCCGTCCTGTTCCAACCGGGAAGAAGCACCTGCAAAAAAGCCATGTGCCAGCAGTACACTGCGGCGGCAAGGGTCATACTGTTCACCAATAGAATCCCTCAGCAGACGGAATGCTTCTCCAGCGCTTTGGGGACGTTCATCACAAAACAAAGGGCGCACCGTATACTGATCAAACCAAGGAAGCAAATAAAAATCCACCGGACCAAAGGCATCGGTCAAAGTGATTTTCTGAACCGGATTTTTCACCATACCGCCAATATACAAACCCTGACTTTCCATAAAAGCGCTGCCAAAGGAAAGCCTTTGACCGGAATCATGATTTCCGGCTGTGAGAATGACCGGAATGGACAAATCCTTTGCCAGACGGTTCAGTGCCTGGTCTAAAAGCGCCACTGCTTCCGCAGAAGGAACCGAACGGTCATAAATATCCCCACAGATGACTACAGCATCTGGGCGGATCTTTTGAATCTGCTCCAAAAACCAATCCAAAAACCACGCCTGATCTTCCAGCAAAGAATAATCACACAGCAGTTTTCCAATATGCCAGTCACTGGTATGTACAATTTTCATCCTATGGTTCCTCCCCCGCATTATCTTTTCTCAGTTTACCACAAGAACGATATTTTACGCAACCTTACATAAAAAAACAGACCATCTTTCGATGGTCTGTTCAGACTGTAGAAAAAGGTAATGTAACCTGGTAAATTGCACAAATAAAAATATTATACCAGGCTCTTTGGAATGATTAGCGCCGCAGCGCTTTCCAGAAAACAGCTGTTTTCCTTAAATGTGCAAACAACACTTGGGGTGTCCAGAGGGGCAGGCCGACTAACCATATATTTCCGGAGGACGCCCCTCTGGTGTGCTTTTCATCCAATGCTTTTGCACATCAAAAGCATTGGTGCGGGTATGGGCTGCATAAGCCCACAAAAGAAAGACAAAAAATTTGTCTCCGACGGCTTAAGGGACAAGCGTCCCTTAAGAATCCCGAAGATGCTTCGCTCGGGTCCAGGGGTGTGAACCCCTGGCTTGTCCACCGCAGGTGGTGCAACTTTTTCTTGCATACTTTATCGGCAAACTAACAGACCATCTTTCGATGGCCTGCAGTCTTTCTTGCGATTAATCCTCTTTTTTCTCCTCTTTAGCAGAATCTTCCGGCTGAGTCTCTTTGTCTTTTACCGTAAAGGTAAACCGGCCGTCTTCACCTACACCGACTACAAAGGTATCCCCGTGTTTAATTCTGCCTTCCAGCATTTCTTCAGATACCGGGTCTTCAATTCTGGCAGTGATGGCACGGCGCAAAGGTCTTGCACCATATGCTTTATCAAATCCTACCTGACTGAGTTTTTCAATGGCTTCCGGAGCAACTTCCATATAGATTTCCATTTCAGCCAAACGTTTCTTCAAAGTATCCAGCATCTTTCCTGCAATCTGCTGAATGTTTTCCGGTGTCAGCTTATGGAATACAATAATGTCATCAATACGGTTGAGCAGTTCCGGACGGAAATACCGTTTCAGTTCATTCATAATTACAGAACGGTTTTCTTCATCCTCTTTCTGCAGCTGTTCCTCTGCACCAGCAGAGAATCCTACATTTTTCCGTTCTTCCAGCAAAGTCGCCCCAATATTGGATGTCATAACAATAATGGCATTTTTAAAGTCAACTTTTCTTCCCTGAGAATCGGTGAGGATCCCGTCTTCCAAAATCTGAAGCAGAATGTTGAATACATCCGGATGTGCTTTTTCGATTTCATCGAACAAAACGACAGAATATGGTTTTCTCCGAATTTTTTCGGTCAGCTGACCGCCTTCATCAAATCCCACATATCCGGGAGGTGAACCAACCATACGGGAAACAGAATGTTTCTCCATATATTCAGACATGTCCAGACGAAGCATGGCGTCCTCATCCCCGAACAGTGCTTCTGCCAAGGTTTTACACAACTCGGTTTTCCCTACACCGGTTGGCCCCAAGAACAGGAAGGAACCCAATGGACGATGAGGATCTTTTAAACCTACCCGTCCCCGGCGAATTGCTTTTGCCACTGCCGTTACTGCTTCATCCTGACCAACAACCCGCTGATGCAGTTCTTCTTCCAGTCTCAACAGACGTTCGCTTTCTGCTTCGGTCAGCTGTTTTACCGGAACACCGGTCCAACTGGATACAATATCCGCAATGTCAGTAGGAGTCACTTCTCCGGTAACACCGGCATTTTTCACAGCCCATTCCTGTTTCTGCCGTTCCAGCTGTTCGGTGAGTTTCTTTTCCTCATCCCGGTACTGAGCAGCTTTTTCAAATTCCTGGGCATTGATTGCCGCCGCTTTTTCTCCGCTGATTTCTTTCAGGCGGTCTTCCAAAGACTTCATATCTGTCGGCGCTGTGTAGGCACGCAGACGTACTTTTGCCGCCGCTTCATCGATTAAGTCAATGGCTTTGTCCGGCAGATAACGGTCGTTAATATACCGGCTGGACAGGTCTACGGCCGCATGAATTGCTTCATCGGTGATTTTAATTTTATGATGAGCTTCGTATTTATCCCGCAGTCCCAGCAAAATCTGTACGGCGTCATCCTTGGTTGGCTCGTTTACCATAACAGGCTGGAACCGACGTTCCAAAGCGGAGTCCTTTTCAATATATTTACGATATTCATTGATGGTAGTTGCACCAATCAGCTGAATTTCACCACGAGCCAGCTGCGGTTTTAAAATATTTGCTGCGTCAATCGCGCCTTCTGCAGCACCGGCACCGATGATATTGTGAATTTCATCAATAAACAGGATAATATTGTGGTTCTTTGCCACTTCATCCAGTACAGATTTGATTCGTTCCTCAAAATCCCCACGGTATTTGGCACCTGCCAGCATGGATGTCATATCCAATGCGATAACACGTTTATTCCGCAAAATTTCCGGAACTTCTCCTGCCTGAATCTTCTGTGCCAATCCTTCTGCAATTGCGGTTTTCCCTACACCAGGTTCCCCGATTAAGCAAGGATTATTTTTGGTTCGGCGGGACAAAATCTGAATCACACGTTCAATTTCTTCATGCCGTCCAATCACAGGATCCAGTGCATTTTCCCCTGCAGCTTTGGTTAAGTCTTTGCCGTATTTGAGCAGATTCTGCATAGAGCCATCCTGACCTTTTCCGCTGTGAGGCATCCCCTCTGCAGATTCATAAGGACTATTTTCCGGCATAGTTCCATTTTGAGAATTGCCCATAATCTCACGAACAGATTCCGCATACAGGGTTTTGCTGTTTACTCCCTGATTCTGCAGAAACAGTGCCGCATATCCATCTGCCTGACGCAGCAGAGCCAACAGAATATGTTCGGTTCCCACATAATTGTGATTCAGGTTGCGTGCTTCCCGAACTGCTGTTTCCAGCACCCGTTTTGCACGTGGTGTAAAGTGATCCGGTGTCAGGTGAACTGGACTGCCCTGACCGTCGCTGGACACAATCTGACTGTAGATTGTATCCTTGCGCACACCTTTTTTGGTAAGAATGGTTTCTGCAACAGAACCTTCTTCCTCCAGCAATCCATAAAGAATATGTTCACTGCCAATAAAGGTATGGCCTAATTCGGCAGCTACCTGAATGGCAGCATTTAAAGCGCGGTTTGCACTTTCTGTAAATCCATTGAATACATACATAAACATAAACCCCTTTCTATATTGGTTTTCTTTGTATCATTTCATTTAACGAAGTTTTCTTATGATCCTGGGAACATCCATCCTTCTATGCATGTTCCTCAGCCAATTTTTCCCGGACAATTTTTGCCCGCATATAATCCCGTTCTTCCGGTGCCAGTTCCTTTCCTGCCAACTCACAAACAGAGGCGGCTCCAGTCAAACCCATCAGGTCATTGAGCGCTGTCATAGGCACGTCCTGAATGTACCCCATGGAAACCCCAAGCCGTACCTGAGAAGCAGCCTGGAAAAAGTCGGAGGTGGATAACAGCCGGGCATATCGCAAAATTCCCAAACTGCGGAATACGGTATCTTCCAGTTCATATCCGGATTTTTTCCGGTTTTCTCTGGCGATATTCTCGCTTTGGATAATCTGTTTTGCTACACTTTCCAGATTTTGAATGGCATCAGACTCGGTAATTCCCAAAGTAATCTGGTTGGAAATCTGGTATATGGAACCCAGTACACTGCTTCCTTCTCCATAGGTTCCCCGAATGGTCAGCCCCAGTTTGGAGATGGTAGAAGTCAGCCGGGAAATTAATCCAGAAGCTTCCAGTGCCGGCAGATGCATCATCACAGATGCCCGCAGTCCGGTTCCCAGATTGGTGGGACATGCAGTCAGATAACCCAGTTTCTCATCAAAAGCATAGTGAAGGGTTTCATCCAGCACATCATCCAGCATATTACAAGTTTCATACGCCTTCCTTAAATTTAGCCCATTGGCCATCACCTGAATCCGCAGATGATCCTCTTCATTGACCATAATCGCCACAGACTCATCTTCGCTGACTACCAGCATTCTGCCTTCCGGCTCCTGAGCCAGTTCCCGGCTGATTAAGTGTTTTTCAATTAAGGATTGACGTTTAATTTGATTGAGCTCTCCCAAATTGACAAAAGTCAGTTTATTCTCTCCCAGGTTCATATTGGAAAGGGCTTCTTTTACCATTTGGTTGAGTTTTTCCCTTTGCTTCCCTGTCATCTTTCGATGGAAAGGAAATTCAATGACGTTTCTGGCCAGCCGAATCCGGCTGCTGATGACGATTCCATTTTCTTCTGCCGGTGTATCAAACCACTTGTTCATTGTTCCTCTCCCCCTTGTTCCAGTTCACGGATACGATCCCGTACCTGTGCCGCCTGTTCAAATTCCTGTTCCGCAATAAGACGGTTTAGTTCCATCCGATATTCGGTCAACAGATTTTTCTTTCTGAGTGCTCCCTTTGCGGATTTAGGCACCTTTCCCACATGGGCTGATTTCCCATGAATTTTCTCTACCGACCGCATCAATTCACTGCCAAAAGTATGATAACACTGGTCACAGCCCACCTTGCCGGTCTCCATAATCTCTTCCAAAGAGCTGCCGCATTTTTCACATACTTTCTGCTTGGGCATCACAGAGAAATCATCTGCAAATAGATTGCCCATGGTAAAGTCAGAAAAAAAGTTATTTAAAAGCATAGAGTTCGCACAGTGAGAACACAAATGTACCATCTGGGTTTTTCCATTGATGGTTTTTTTCAGCACTGTCGTTGCTTCTCTTTGTCCGCAGGATTCACACAACATCATTTTCTCATCCTTTCTCATCCAATGCTGTTTAACAGCATGGTCTTTAATATCAGCGCACGTATTTTTTGTTTGGTCTGATTGGGCAGACCTTTAAAATTGGTATCAAGCAATGCGGATAAAATCAGTTTACCTTCTTTTTCGGTTAAAATTTTGTCGCAAACCAGGTTCTGCAAAATTACCCGGCTGGAATATTCGTCAATTTCGTCTCCAATCGAGTTAATCAGATGGAAAATTGCCTGACGGTGATCTGACTGGATTTTGATAATCTGGATAAATCCGCCGCCGCCCCTTCGGCTTTCCACCAGGTACCCCTGTTCCACGGTAAACCGGTTCGTTATGGTATAATTAATCTGACTAGGAACACATCCCAGCCGATTTGCCAGCTCATTTCGCTGGATTCTTACCTTGCCCCCATCCTGTTCCAGCATGGCATTAATTTCCTGGGCAATTAAATCTGTAATCTTCACGTTATTTCAATCCTTCCCACTGCGGAAACCCGCTTGTTTTTGCTGTCTGGAATCACTGATTGTCAAATTCAATTCTTTTAGTCAGGAAAGGTTTATTAGTTTGACTTTTCTTAACCTTTGACTATATTATATCACAAAGTCAGGGAAAGTCAAGGTCTATAAAGGTCAAAATTAAAAAAGAAAATATCAACCAAAGTTATGCAGATTGCACGAATAGAACTATCTATTTCATCTCCGGTGCTCCTGCCCTTTATTGCAGAATTTTTGCTAAAATCTATTTTTAATCCCAGCATTCCACTGGTTTTATCCGGCTACCACAGCTTCTGCTGTTTGAGAGATTGACAACTTTCACAGAAAAAAATATAATTATTAAATATTGTCGAATAAGCTCGAATTCACTTTCCATCACTGATTTTGAACATTTTACCACACATTTCTCACCGGAATCCCTGATTGGAGGTATTCATATGAATGTATTGTTTGAGCCTGATTTTCCCACTGCTTCCCCCTGCGCCGGTCAGTCCATGACCGGCGGTTTTTTATTTGAAACTTCCTGTTTTGAGGTTTACTGTTTTCAAAAACAGGAATCCCCTGTCTATTACATTAAATCCACCCAGGAACAGGAATTGATCGAAATCCCTCAGGAAGTATTTCAAATTTTAGAGGAAGAGCGCCTGCAAAAAATCCGCTGGCAAAATGAGCGACGAAGACATCTGGACGGAAGATATTGGGAAGATGTCTGCGGATATTTAAGGGCAGACTGCGACCCTCAGCTTCAGTGTGACCAGCGGGAACAACTAGGAGAAATTGCTAGGCTATTAAAGCAAAGTTCTCAAATTCAGCGCAGGCGGTTTGTACTGCATCAAATTTACGGCTACACCTGCCAGGAAATTGCACTGCAGGAGGGATGCCATCCCAGCGCAGTCAGCCAGTCTGTCAACCAAATCCGGAAGAAGCTGCGCCAGTTCCAAAAGGAATAATCGTGTAACATCCAGAGTTTTCCCTGTTTCAATAGCCTTATCTAGTAAAAACAGCAATTTTTCTTAAAATGTAACCAAACAAATTTACAACCCTGTTTTGGTATGATAAAATAGGATACTAGAGAGAATGAATTGAAAAAGAACAGCTCTAGGAGGATTACATTCATTATGAAAATTCTGATCACCAGCGATACCTATGTACCTATGGTCAATGGTGTGGTGACTTCAATTTTAAATTTGAAGGAACAGCTGGAAAACCTGGGACACGAAGTGCGTGTTCTGGCACTATCTCCTGATTTTACTTCAAAGTTCGAGAATGGGGTATATTATATCCGCTCTTTTTCTCTGAATATTTATCCGGGTGTACGTGCCGCAAATCCCCGCACTCACTGTTTTATGGATGAAATTATTGCTTGGAAACCGGATATTATCCATACACAGTGTGAATTTTTCACCATGCATTTCGCTCAGAAAATTGCAAAAGAACTGCAGATCCCTATCGTACATACCTACCATACTATGTACGACCATTATGCCGACTATTTAATTCCTGGACGCCGCGACAAAACCGCTATTGTTTCCAAAGTGCTGCAGCGGGTATTAAAAAATCTGGATACCATTATTGCGCCTACTCAAAAAGCAAAACTGTCACTGGAAAATTATCATATTCCAAGCCCAATTGTAGTGATCCCCACAGGTATTAATCTAAGCCGTTTTCAACAGACTCTTTCTGAAGAAGAACGGGAGCATCTGAAAAACCGGCTTCATATTCCTCAGGGAAAACACATTTTGGTTACCGTAGGACGGTTGGGAAAAGAAAAAAATGTAGAAGAAATTCTTCAGTTTTTATCCCGTTTAAAACGTGAGGATTGGGTTTTCCTGATTATTGGAGACGGTCCTTATAAACCAGAACTGGAAGAAATGACAAAACAGCTCAATCTTCAGAACAATGTTATTTTTGCAGGGATGGTTCCGGCAGAAAACACCTGGAAATACTATCAGCTGGGAGATTTATTTGTCAGTGCTTCCATCAGTGAGACTCAGGGGCTGACCTATGTAGAAGCGCTTGCCAGCGGAATCCCATTAGTGTGCAGAAAAGACAGTTGTCTGGAAGGGGTGCTGGAACCAGGGTACAACGGTTTTTGGTATACAGAAGAAGCGGAATTTTCCGAAGAAATCCAAAAAATTCTGGATGCGGAAAACCGGGAACTGTTTGCTGCTCAGGCAAGAGAATCTTCTCAGAAATTTTCCAAAGAAAACTTTGGACTGGCTGTGGAGCACCTGTATCAGGATCTTTTAAAAACCCACTATCTTGGAGAATGATGCTTCCCTTAAGATTATCTAATCCCTAGATAAAAAATTTTTGTAAGCTTATCCTTTTTGCGAACACACAAAAAACACTTGCAGACTATAAAAAGTCTGCAAGTGTTTTTTACTATCTAGCAGTTTCTGTCTCCAGACCCACACGGTCAATGGACACCTGAATATCTGTGGTCAATTTGATATCAGAAAATTGAGATGCAAACGCATCCTCCTGCTGTTCCCAAAACTGGACATCTTCCTGAATCATCAGATCTTTCAAGTATAAAATATCTGCCCCATATTGATTCACAATCACTCCAAACGCTTGCTGGACTTCCTGTTCCAGCAGCTGGGCACTTTGATTCTGCAATTGAGTCAGGGGAATTTCTTCCTCCTCTCCCCGCTCTTCCAAAGCAGCTTTAGCACGTACTTTCAGATGAAACTGAACAGTCTGATCTTCTGTAATTTCCGGTTTTAGACTGGCGTTGCACTGATAGATCCCCACAGAATTATGCCCTTCAGGAAGCAAAACCGTCTTTTCCATTTGATCGGACAACAGTACCAATCCTCGTGTCTGAGATTCATCTAAATCTCCTACCCACTGATAATTTTTAAAAACAGCAGTATTCCTGATCTGCAGGTTTGTCACCAAAGGGATGCTGTTATCATCTTCCTGCTTCTGATCGCTGAAACTGACTACGGGAATTGCTCCGCATCCTTCATACAAACTCATATTTTTTGCCAACAAGTAATAGGGACAGGTGTATACATAGCCATTTTCTTGGCTGTTGTCCAAAATATCGCGAATGGTTTCTGCGGCTAAAATCCCCTGGTCAATATTAGTAGTCACAATTTCCTCTGCGGTTTGATCTGCCATCATGACTGGTACATTTAACCGAGTCAAAGGATCCCGGTTAAAATAACTGAAAATCTCTTCGATTCCTTTTTCTGCCAAACTCCGTCCAATGACAATAATCCGGTTATGTCCGGAAAAAATAGACTTCCCCTGATGGACTGTAGCGTCCCGCATGGCAGAAGAAATGGTTTTTCCAGATGTTGTGATCACACTGGAATTATTTTTGCTGGTATCAATGGCTGTACTGGCTCCCGCTCCTTTGGGACTGTAAATCTGCAATGTAATTTTATAATTTCCCGTACCTTCTTCCAAATCCAGTCCAATGGCCTGTACAATTGCTGTTTCATTTAATTGATGGCTGGGGATGCAACCTGTAAAGCTAAAACAAATCCCCACAATTGCACCCAGTACCAGGAAATATTGAAATAACTTTTTTATTGTCAACTTCCACCATCCTCTTTCTTTCCTGGAGTTCTTGCGGTTTCTGAAATTCCCTCCAATTGTTTTTTTCCAAATAGCCTCAGCAAAATGGGAATCACCCCTACTGCAAGGATGGTTGGAATGCCATTGATAATGAAAAAGTAAATTACATTGCCGGCTGCGTAAGATGTTCCCAGGAAAATCGCCCCTAACAAAGTTCCTCCTGTGGCAATCCAAAAGCCCAGTTTCTTTTGAGGAATGGGCAAAAAGTCCTGTAAAATCCGGGTTACTGTCAAAAGATACACCGTTAATTTCACATAACTTACTAAAACCCAGATAATCATATGCAGAGCATCCAGCCGCTGTAATACATCACTTTCCACCATGGAAGCAATGGTATAAAAAGGAAACATCTGCTGTGTGGTGTAATCTCCTAAAATTAATACAGTGATTCCCCCGATGGTTAAAAAACCAATGCCGCCGAACAGCAAATATCCCAGAGAAATTCTTGTAAAACTGCCTTTTACTTGAGGAAACAGTACCAGCAGTACCACAAATTCCAGGGTTTTAGACACCCCTTCCATCACAATTGGAAAAAACTCTTTCCAGGAACTGTCAACCGGCGGCTTTAAATTGATCCAGTCTATATTGGGAATAGAAGTAACAAGAATCAGCAAAACGGAAGCCAAAAACAAAATTAGAATTAACGAAGTTGCCCTTGCAATTCCTTCCAGTCCCTGATAAACCCCATAGGCGCAGGCCGCTGTAAAGGTAACCATAATCAAAAAGCGAGAAGCGTGAATAAAAACCGCATTGGTCATAAAATTGGTAAAATGGGTACAGGTATTCACCGCCACCATCCACATTAAAATCAAAAAATATCCCCGCACCAAATTGCCAAACACTTTTGAGACCCCATCACACATCTGCAAAAAATTGTGGTCTGGCAGTTTTCTCATAAGAAGCAAGAGAGGAACTGACAAAATCAAAGCTAAAATCAAAGCAGTTAAATCTGCCGCCAAAATTACAATCCCCTCTACCTGTTTTCCTCCAGGCGAATAGGTCAAGGTAGAAAACATCCGGCACAAAAACAGCATGGTTACCATCTGATATCCACTGATTTTAATTTTCATGTTCCGGTTCCTCCTGACTCATATGCACTCCCGTGAGTCGCTGAATTTTGGCAGTTCTCCGCTGAAGGATCCGAAAGCTTGCCCGGATAAAAGTATCCCGCATGGCATGCAGGTCAAACGGTGCAATCGGAGTCAGATACGGTACCCCAAACGCAGTCAGGGCACAGGCATTGGTCAGTACCATAGCACTTGCCAAGGCAATTCCATAAAGACCCCACATTCCTCCCACAATAATAAAGGCAAACCGCAAAAAGGACATGGGTTCCTGCAAAGACGGCACCACAAAGGATGCGATTGCCGTCAAAGCAACGACCAAAACCATGGGAGAACCAATCAATCCGGCAGTCACCGCGGCGTCCCCAATGACCAAAGCACCTACAATGCTGACCGCATGCCCTACCGGACGAGGCAGGCGAAGCCCTGCTTCCCTCATGATTTCATAAATAAAATGAATTACCAAAGCTTCCAATACCAACGGAAACGGGGTAGTTTCCTGTGCCGACACAATATTAAATAAAAGGGAATCCGGAAACAGTTCCGGGTGATAAGTGCCCACTGCCACATAGGTTCCGGGAAGGAAAATGGCAATCAGAAAAGAAACATACTTTAAAATGCGGACAAAGCTGGCATAGTAAGGCTTATGGGCATAATCATCCACACTCTGAAAATTTTCAGAGAATAAATACGGGACGATAAGACAAAAAGGCGTACCATCAATCAAAATGCCCACTCGTCCCTCCTGAATTTTGGCACATAGGGTATCCGGACGTTCGGTATGACCCACATCGGAAAACAGAGAAGAATGCTTTCCTTCCAAAAAGGGGCGGAGATATCCCGATGTTAAAATTGCCTCCAGCTGGGTGTTCTGTAATTGTCTTCTCAGCTGACGCAGCAAACTCTGGGACACGGTATTGGTCAAATACACCAGCGCCACATCGGTTTTGCTTAATGTTCCCATTTTAAACAGTTCAAATTTCAGTTGGGGATTTTTGATTCTTCGCCGAATCATGGTCATATTGATCCGGAGCGGTTCGGTAAACCCCTCCCGGGACCCCATTTCATTGACTTCGCTGGACGGTTCACTGATAGAGCGAAAACTGAATCCCTGTGCTCCCAGGGCAATCCCCACCGCCAGACCATCGATCAGGATGACCGCAAACCCTGACATGATAAAATTAAACAGCTCATCAAAAGAATAAAAATCTTTCAGGTCTGCTGCTAAAATTGTGTGTTCCTCAATTTGACGGTACAGTTTTTCAGGGGTCATTTCTCCCTCACGAGGCAGACTGAGCAAAGGTTCAATAATCATTTCACTCAGGGTTTGCAGATTTACCATTCCCTCTGTGATCAGCAAAGCAACCTGCAAATTTCCGATTTCTACCTGCCGCACATTTAAATCGCTGGAACGGTCACATTTCCCTTGAATTGTCACCAGGTTTTCATTCAGTGACGCTTTCAGCTGATCCGGTACCTGCACAGCCGAATTATTATTTGTTTCCGCCATAAAACCATTCCTTTCCTCCAATAAAATCCTGAAAACAGTATTCCCAAACTCAGGAAATTCATACATGGCGGTGAAGAAAGTCTGCTGTGGTACCTATCCTTATTTTTTCACATATACTGCAAAAAAGGAGGGATTTTATGAATGAACTTGTACTTGATGTCAGCTATTATCAGCCGGTCATACAGTATGAAACCACTGCCAAATCAGTATTCGGCGCCATTCTCCGCTGCGGTGTAACCGGCTGGGGTACCAGTCACCGAATTATGGAAGATACCAGCTTTCAAACCCATTATGAAGGATTTACCAAAGCAGGACTTCCCATCGGGGCCTATTATTATTCTGCCGCAGATACAGTAGAATTTGCACGGAAAGAAGCCGAGTTTACCATCGGCCTGCTCAAAGGGAAAAAGTTTGCTTTTCCCATCTATTACGACATCGAAAACGAACAGCGTCAGGGTTCCCTTTCCAGGGACGCTTTGACCGAAATCGCCTTAACTTATCTGAATATGCTGCGGGATGCAGGATTTTATCCGGGCATTTATGTCAGCCGCTGCTGGGCAGAAAGCAAACTGCATATGAGCCGAATCCCCTATACAGTCTGGATTGCCCAGTATGGTTCCCAGCTTACCTACCGGGGGCCTGCGGATATGTGGCAGTTCACCAGTCAGGGAAGTATTCCCGGCATTTCCGGCGATGTAGATTTAAACCGGTGCTTTAAGGACTTTCCTACTATTATACCCGCTTCCGGAACCAATGGATTCCCCAAAAGCGGATGGTACAAACTGGACGGCATCTGGTATTATCGGCTGCCTGACGGCAACAATGCAGTAGGATGGCACCAAATTGACGGAAAGTGGTATTACTTTAACCCCTCCGGACAAATGCAAACCGGATGGCTTCACGACGAAGGAAAGTGGTACTATCTGGGGGATGACGGCGCCATGGTATTCCGCTGGCAGAAGATCGACGGATACTGGTACTTTTTTGACCCTTCCGGTGCCATGGTTACCGGCTGGCAGACAATCAGCGGAAAGCGATATTACTTTAACTCCTCCGGACAGATGCAAACCGGACTGCTCATTTTAAACAACAAAGCCTACTATCTGGCTTCCAGCGGCGAGCTGATCACCAACCGAAATGTTACGCTCCGTGCAGATGCAAATGGGATACTTTCTGTTCCATAACCATTGATATCAAGGGTTTTCCAGTTTATCATAGTAAAATTTTATCTATTTCATGTAAAATCCTGCGCACCTTACATTTTTCAATTGACATCCGCTGGAAAAAGGAATACGCTACTCCTAAGATAAAACGATTTTATCATCTGATTAGGAGTGATTATATGGAAGTGGGAATTGGAATTGATACTGGCGGCACCTACACGGATGCGGTTATTTTTGATTTTGAAGACGGAAAAATTTTAGGAACCGCCAAAGCCCTGACCACCAAAAACAATCTGTCAATCGGTATTTTAGAAGCTATCGATCAGCTTCCCCTGGATCTGGCAAGAAAAGCCCAGGTTATTGCGTTATCCACTACTTTGGCAACTAACGCCTGCGTAGAAGACAAGGGCGGTCGTGCAAAACTGTTTGTGTTCGGCGGTGAACAGGCTACCCTGGATCACGTTGGCGCAGATTATGGCCTGCCCCCTACCGAAGAAATTGATTTTGAACCATGTGAAACCACCTTTTCCGGAAAAGTAGAACAGGAACCGGACTGGGATCATTTTGCAGCACGAATTGAAAATGGATTGGATGACCTGGATGGTGCAGCCATTGTAGAAAAATTCGCCATGAGAAACGGTGCTGTCATCGAAAAAAAAGCCAAAGCATTATTTGAACAAAAAAGTTGTCTGCCTGTTGTCTGCGGACACGAGCTGTTTTCTGAGCTCAACTGGGTTCAGCGAGCTTCCAGCACTTTGCTCAACGCCAGACTATTTCCGGTAATCGGAGAATTTTTATCCGCTGTCAAAACTGCTTTGGCTGCACGGAAAATTGAAGCACCTTTTGCCATTGTGCGCAGTGACGGCAGCTTAATGTCTGAAAAATTCTCTGCCCTCCGTCCTGTAGAAACTCTGCTTTGCGGTCCTGCCGCCAGCGTCATCGGTAGTACCCATCTAACTCAAAAAGCCAATACTATTGTAGTGGATATGGGCGGAACCACCACAGACATTGCGCTGGTACGGGACGGCGTTCCGGTGACTGTTACCAATGGGGTTTCCATCGGCAAATGGAAAACCTACGTAGACGGACTTTATGTAAAAACATTTGGTTTGGGCGGCGACAGTGCTGTCCACTATCAGGATGAATCTCTTTATCTGGAGGATTACCGGGTGGTTCCTTTGTGCATTGCGGCGCAGCAGCACCCTTGTATTCTGGATCATCTAAAAAACCTCAAGGTTCGGCGCCACACCCGCTTTTTGTATGAACATTACCTGCTCATGCGGGATATTGAAGAAACCACACGATACACCCCGGAAGAAAAAGCTCTATGCCGGGCACTGAAAGAAAAACCTCTGCTGATTACCGATGCAGCGGCAGCTGTAGGAAAAGATATCTATACCTTAAAAACCGACCGTTTGATTCAGGATGGAATCATCCAGATTTGCGGTTTAACTCCTACCGACATGATGCACCTGAAAGGCGACTATGACCGCTACTGTACCGAAGCTTCTCAGCTGGCAGCAGAATTCGCCGCATACAATCTAGAAATTTCTGTAGAAGAATTGGCTGACCGGGTTTATGATCTGGTAAAGGAAAAAATGTATCTGAACATTGTGGAAGCTATTTTGGAAAACCGGTATCCGGATTATCAAAAAAATGGCATCGATCCAGCGGTAAAACGTCTTATCCGAGAAAGTTATCATCACGGGGAACAACCAAAAGAGGACTCTCTCGTTTCTTCTTTATTCCGCACTGACTATGCTTTAGTAGGGATCGGTGCTCCTATCCACATCTTTTTAGAAGATGTGGCAAAGCGCATGGGGACCCAAGCAGTAATCCCTCAGCATCATCAGGTAGCCAATGCACTGGGCGCTGTTATGGGAAGCATCAGTGCTGTTTCCACCATTGAAATCCGGCCGATTACCGATCTGGAAGAAGATCCGGGATATCAGGTATTTGGCACTGTGGAAACCAGAAGTTTTGAGGAGCTGGAAGACGCAGTAGAATATGCATGTGAGCAGGCAAAACAAACTGCAAAAGAAGAAGCAATCAAACGAGGTGCCGTGGGAAAAATTTCTGTCACTGCCCAGGTTCAGGACAATCAGGCACAGGCACGAAACTGCCAGATTTATCTGGGAACCATCGTTACAGCTCGTGCAGTAGGGACTGCCGGATTCTAACCGGGCAGTGCCCGGTGCCAACCGGCGAAGCGCCGGAGCAAATGACCTTTGGTACGTACTCTGTGAGTAAAGCGGAAATAGCAAGTGATTTCTCTTAGCATATAGAATACGAGCGTAGCCTTTTTGGGTCCAGGGGTGTGAACCTCTGGCGAACGTAGTGTTATTGGGTGCGGCAACCTGCCGCTGCCCAGCACCAACCGGCGAAGCGCCGGAGCAAATGACTTTTGGTGCGTACTCTGTCAGTAAAGTGAAAATCGCAAGTGATTTTCTCTCAGCGGACAGAATATGAGCGTAGCGTGAGTGCCCCACCGCCAGGTGGTTCGGGTCCAGGGGTGTGAACCCCTGGCGAGCGTAGTGTTATTGGGGGCGGCAACTTGCCGCTGCCCAGTACCAACCGGCGAAGCGCCGGAGCAAATGACCCTTGGTGCGTACTTTGTCAGTAAAGTGAAAATCGCAAGTGATTTTCTCTCAGCAGACAGAATACAAGCGTAGCGTCAGTGGATGTGGGCACTGCCCACCAAAAGTTAGTGCCTGCAATACTTATTTTTTAAATCATTAGGTAAAGTAAAGACAGTAGGATTTGTTTCCTACTGCCTTTTTGTTAAAACAAAAGAAAAGAACAATTTTCTATTTGGTCCATTGAAAAATCACGATGAATATACTATAATAATCAAAATAAAACTGCTGAGGAATAGAAAAATACTCCGGAGGTGACAGAATGAATTCACAGCTTATTGAGAGCAATTATGATATAAACGTTTCCAATATCACGTTGCTTGATGAACATTTCGGTACAAAAATTTATCTTATTAATGCAGATAACCAAAAATATATTGTGAAGACCGTACCATTATTTTTTGAAAACATCGAAAATGAAGGCTTAATTACTGAGTTTCTTTATGGTTGTGGATATAAGGTAGCACGACTCCTGAAAAGTAAAGATGGAAAGTACGTTATCAAAACATCAGAGTTTCAGTTTACAGTTCAGGAGTATATTGAGGGGCAAATTCTACCGATTAACAGTGCTCCAGAATGGTATCTGGAAAAATCAGTAGAGTTTCTTGGGAAAACAACCTTGACTTTAAAAGACTACGATCCGCTCCCATTACGATTCGGTAAGGACTTTTTTACCGCTGATACAGCTATTGTAAAAAAACAACAATATATCGATGAACTTGAAAAAGCAAAAAAATCTGATAATCAGAAGACTATCCCCATTTGGGAAGAGCAAATACGGCATCTTGAACGAATTTCTAAATTTCAGATTGATGCTGGAAAATTGACTTATGCAAATTCTCACGGCGACTTTCATATTGGTCAAGTAATCGTAAAAGACTATGATTTCACAGTAATTGATTGGTCTTCAGCCTGCCGGTTACCGGTATGCCTCGAAGTTATTACTTCTTATGTGTTTGCAAGCCCTAGCTGCAGCACAGGCGCTGTGGATGCAGAAGGTTTAAATAGATATATTCAAGCTTATACAAAACATTTTCCACTTACTGAGTATGATATCAAAACAATGCCGTACGTATTGTACTTCTGGCATTGTATCTGCAACTATCACCCCGACGAGCTTGTATGTATTGCAAAAACATATCAGCCAATTGCAACGCTGATCCAAAAAATGCTCAACTGGCTTTATGTACATGTAGAAGAACTGTCCGAGGCTCTTAAATTATAAAACTATTGCTAGTTTCGGTGACAGTTATCAACGATCACAATTTTTTCTTTATAATATAATCAAAATGATCACATTTTAGTAGTGAGTCGGTGCACATTTGCGTACCCACTTTTTCTTATGACATACTTTATCTATACGTGAAAGGGAGTGCTGTAACTACAGCACTCCCTTTTATTTTGCCTGTTCAAATTTTTCTAAAAGCTGTCCTGCCAATTCATTCAAAGGTACTTCACCGGAATACGTTATCTCAATCACCTGAGTTCCCTTCCTGGCAAATAAATACTGCATACTGTTCCATCTTCCTATCACCAGCTGGTCAAAACCCTGGGGTGATTGCTCCGTAATAGAAAAGTCATGAAAATATTGTTGTTCCTGTTTCATATTCTGTTCCATAAAAGGCCCAGACAGTTTTTCGGAAACCAGATCATAATAATCGGTCTGCATAAACACTTCTTTGGCTGCTCCATTGTTTTTGACTGTGGCATACTCTGAGATAGTATACTGCTTTCGGGTCAAAAAAGAAAACCAATAACTGGCCTCGTCTTCTCCCAGCTGACTTTCCTGAATCACTTCCTGATTACCAGATTCCACCTGCGCCAACGGCAGATAACACGGATTCTTTTCCTGTTGGAGAGGATCGAATATCAACGCCAAGGCAATCCCAATCCAAACTAAAACTTCCAAAAACACACAAATTCCTGTAGCGATCATAGAAGCTTTCCTGGCGGGTGTTATGGTCAAAACCGAAACATCCTGACAGTGGGGAAACGGTTCTCCCCGCTCCAGACTGCGCTGTAATTTTTTAATGGACCCAAGCCTCCAGCACCCCAGAATGGCTGTAACCACACCCCATAAAACCAAAGGCAAAAACATCATGGGTTCAACCCCATAACGCACCAATGCATATAACGGGGTTTTATACAGACGCAAAAGTTCCATAGAACCCCAAAGCATCGGTACAAACAAAGCAAAGATTTGACTAATCACGGTACGTCTCAATTCCTGATTCAGCCGTTTGTAAACATAGCCTTCTGCCACGGTATCCGTATGCAGTTCCTGCGGTTCCAGATCCCGGGAACGAAGAATCCAGAACATGCGCTGTAAATCCCACACATATTCCCAGCCCCATTCACGGTACATGGCCTTTCTTTCCTCATCTGGTTCAATCCCCGCACTTTTGGGAACAATGGGTTCAATCCGATAAGTGACCTGGGCCGGTTCCTCTTTGGTAAACCAGGCAAACACACTGCCCATCCGTTTTAGCATAAGTCCTTTCTGAGCCTGATCAGAAAGCCAGCTTTCTATTTTGGGAATCTCATAAGGATCTGCCGGAATCCACCGAATCACTGTTTTTGCCATAAAATCCGCCTTCTTTCCCTGCCGTATTACAACTCTTCTGTCTGTGCATCTGCAAGACAGCATCTGAGCCGATTCACTTCCTCTGTATAAACATTTCTTCCTTTTGTGGTAATCCGATAGGTTCGCTTTCTGCCTTCTACCAAAGTTTCCGAAATCAGCCCTTCATCCTGAAATTTTGCCAAAATGGCATACAGCGTTCCCGGCCCGATATTCACCCGCTTTTTGGTTTTCTGCTGAACAAATTCCACAATTTCTGTACCGCATCGATCCTGTTTTAAAAAGGACATCAGCACATAAAACATGGGTTCACTCAGTACTTCAAACGCCTTTTTTGCCACAGTTATTTCCGCCTTTCTGTAAATATCGTTCCTCGATATCGATTATCAATATCGTATATCGATATTATAAATCATAAGCTATATCCGGTCAAGAGAAAAAATAACCATAAAAATCCTCTGTCTGTTATTCAGTATGCCATACCTCATTACAGACAGAGAATTCCATGTATAAAACGTTTCTTTTTACGAATTTGCCGAACTCACAGTTCTCGTTTTTGATAAAAAGCGATGGATAATTTCCAGGAAAGCAGGTAAAGCCCAATCATTACAACCCAAAGGATCCCCATAACTGGAAAGCCAGCTCCGGCAAGCAAACTTTCTGTACCAAAGTTTGTCTGAATTCCCACTCCTGTAAGGAATGCACCCACAGCACATACCAAACCAATCATCACATAAAAACCGATTCTACCCTTTTCTGCGCCGAATTTAAACACAAACGGTAAAAGCAGACTGGGACCCAGCAGACCCACAATCAACAGAAAGGTTGCCATAAAGAAAAATTCTGTCCAGGAAAAATATCCTTTGATTGCCATTCTGCCTGCTGTCGCTGCCAGAGAAAGCACAAAAACTACCCCGCCAAATCCCAGACCAATCAAATACTTACAGGAAACCAGCTGCGCTCTGGAATAGGGCAGAGCACCGCTGTACTGATTCCATTTATCCCGATCATCATAAGAAATCAGGGACATAGGGATAATTCCCGCAATCAGCATAGGATAGAGGATAAAGAAAAGATTGTCATCTCCAAAAAAGGATATCCCTAAAAACACAGCCACCATCACCAGAAATGCCCGGCAGTACCGCGCGGCCATATAAAAATCTTTCCACAATAACCCTTTCATCTTACGCCGCCTCCTTGATCATAAAAATAAACAAATCCTCGATGCTTACTGGGAGAATATTCATTTCTGCCGGAACTTTATCCCGCAAAGCCAAAGCCTGCACCCCATAAGGAGAAATCTTTTTCCCTTTCACCGCAGAAGGATCCAGATCAGAAAACTGTTCTTTTGTACACTGTATCATTACATACTGTTCCAGCAAAAGATCCTTTTCCTCGCAAAGGAGCAATTTGCCCTGATGCAAAAAGGCGATATAATCGCAGATTTTCTCCAAATCACTGACAATGTGGGAAGATATCAACACAGAATGAGTTTCATCCCGGGTAAATTCCCCAAACATCTCGATCACTTCATCCCGTACTACCGGATCCAGGCCGGAAGTAGCTTCGTCCAAAATCAACAATTTTGGATGATGGGAAAGGGCCACCGCAATTCCCAGTTTCATCCTCATCCCTTTGGAAAATTCCTTAAAGGATTTGTCTTTTGGAATAGAAAGCTGGGTTAAATACCGGTTATAAACAGCATCGTCCCAATTTTCAAAAGTATGTCTCATAATTTTCCCAACCTGCTTTGCGTTCAGGCATTCAGGAATTCCCACATCATCCAGCACAACTCCAATCTCTTGTTTTGTAAGCTGAATATTTTCCCGATTATCTTTCCCCAAAACAGTGATGGTACCGCTATCCCGGCGGATCATATCCAAAATCAGCTTGATGGTGGTACTTTTTCCCGCCCCGTTTTCTCCGATCAATCCCATGATACATCCCTGGGGCAAAGTTAAATTTACATGATCCAATTGAAATCCCTGATAGGTCTTGGTTAAATCCCTAATTTCCAATGCGTTCATGATTATTCCTCCAAATTAATCTGAATCATTTCCATTAATTGTTCTTTGGTGAGATTGCAGGCTGCCGCAAGCTGCGAAATCTTTTGGATGTATTCCTCAATTTTTTTCAAATTTTCTTCCCGGAGCAGTTCTACATTTTTGGGCGCCACAAAACACCCTTTTGCCGGCAATGTATAGATGAATCCTTCCCGTTCCAGTTCATCATAAGCTCGCTTTGTGGTAATTACACTGATCCGAAGATCCTTTGCCAAATTGCGGATGGAAGGCAGTGCTTCATCCTGCTGCAGCTCACCGCTGATAATCTGATTTTTAATCTGAGAATAAATCTGGTCATAAATGGGAGCTCCGCTTTTATTATCAATAAAAATGTTCACGTCATCACCCTTTCTGATTTCTATTACTGTATATATACAGTATATACAGTAATAACAGGATTGTCAATAGGATGAAATAAAAAAATACAGACCATATTCATGGTCTGTACAGACAGTAAAAAAGGCAATGTAAACCAGTAAATTGTACAAATAAAAACATTACACCAGACTCTCTGAACCGATTAGCGCCGCAGCGCTTCCCCGAAAACAATTGTTTTCCTCAAATGTGCAAACAACACTTGGGGTATCCAGAGGGGCAGGCCGACTAACCATATATTTCCGGAGGACGCCCCTCTGGTGGCTTTTTCTTTCCATTTCTTTTGGCCATCAAAAGAAATGGTGCAGGTGTGGTCAGCGGACATTGTCCGCGGTAAGCCCACATAAAAAATTAAAAACTTGTCTCCGACGGCCAGGGGTTCACACCCCTGGACCCAAAGAGGCTTCGCTCGTACTCCGCTGGCTGAGAGAAAATTATTTAATATTTCCGTTTTACCAACAGAGTGTGAGCCGTAGCCCATTGCTCCACCGCCAGGTGGCGGGCACTGCCCGGCGGCTCTTAGCTGGCGCCAAATCCATTAAACCACGCCCGTTCATCAAACGCTTTTTTGGGTGTGGATTTTACAGGCTGGTTGGCAATCCCCACCGGAAGAAGACACACCACACGGTATCCTTCCGGTATCTTTAACAATGCTCCAATTTTTCCGGCAATATCATCTTCATCAGTAATATGTCCTTCATACCAGCAGCTTTCATATCCCAATGCCTTAATGGCCAAAAGCATATTTTCGATTGCCGCACTGTAATCCTGAACCTGATAGCACCGATCACGGTAAGCATAAATTTTTTGAGTAAGTACCACAATCATGGCAGGTGCCGTCTCACATACAGGAGGATCAATTAGCTCTTTCACCTTTTGCAGCAATTTGGGATCATCGATCCCAATCAAAGAGGTGGTTTGTTTGTTACATCCAGACGGTGCCGCAAGCCCTGCCTCCATAATCCTCTTTAAATCACTTCTCGGCACCGGATCAGGACGATAAGTACCCCGATAACTGCTTCTATTTTGGATCACCTTTATTATAGAATCATTCATACAATTCCTCCTGCTGATACTACACAGCTTATCAATATCGAATGATAAAATAAATCACATACACCCAACTAGGCAGCCCATGTACAATCGCCCATCCTATAGAATGCCATGTTTCAGAATCACAGCGTTTTGTATATCATTAGTTCCCTAGCGTTATCATTAACCAATACATTTTTTGCAAGGAGTTAACCCTCTGGAAAGTGCTTCTTCCAGTGTAGCCTGATAATAATGCCCGCCATTACAAGTACTATCATAATGATACCGTTTACCAGTAGGGGTAACCCACACCATTTGTCCCTGAGGCTGTTCTTGTGCAGACTGCTGACCTCCTCCAGAAGGATTTTGAGCTTGTGCAGCTTGTTGAGCAGCAGCCTGTTCGGCAGCAGCTTTTTCAGCAGCGGCCTTTTCGGCAGCGGCTTTTTCCGCGGCAGCCTGTTCGGCGGCAGCTTTTTCAGCAGCAGCTTTTTCGGCAGCAACCTTTTCAGCAGCAGCTTTTTCGGCGGCAGCCTTTTCAGCAGCAGCTTTTTCGGCGGCAGCCTTTTCAGCAGCAGCTTTTTCGGCGGCAGCCTTTTCTTCTTCTAATTTGGAAATAGTCTGACCTGCCTCAGTCAAAACGGTATAATTTGTAACCAGTTTTTGAACTTCTGGTGCAGCATTATCGTATTCTTTTTGTAAATCGGATACAGTTGCCTTGGAATCCAGTGTTATCGTACCAAGATTGTCGATGCGATCCATAATCTTCTGAGCAGCTTCGGCATATTCTTTTTTCTTGGCTTTTTCTTCTTTCTGCTTTGCCTGAGTTTCTTCATCACTATCATTTGAAACCTGTGAAGAAACAGAAGTCTGATCACTGATGTCTGAGCTGGAAACATCGGCTGAAGATGTGTTTTCGCATGCTGCCATAGAAATCATCAGGACAGCAGCCAACAGCATTGCTGTTATTCTTTTCATCAAAAAATCCTCCTAAACCATATTGAAAATTTTGTAAAAATATGGTATATTTTGTATTAGGAGAGAAATCTCTGGAAAATATTTCATACGAGTCGTCCTGAAGGTGAGAGAGCAGGTCGGCTCTTTTTTTCTTTCATCAATCTAACTATTCAGCCTATTTCCGTTCTAACATAATCACAGCTTTAACAATCACAACAGAAATTAAATTTCAGACATCTCTTTCAGTCGCTAAAATATCCGCCCTCTTTCATGGAGAGATAAACCTGTCCTGCCACAATAACATGATCCGCTAAAAGAATATCATCAGACATTTTCAATAAGGTTTTTAAATAATTGGTTGTGGTGACATCTTCATTGGATGGGCGGGCAATTCCTCCCGGATGATTGTGGGTGAGCACTACTACGGAGGCATGATACCGTAGTGCTTGTTTGATCATTTTCCCAAAATACAGCTTTACTTCTGACAATGTACCTTCCGAAATCAAATCATATCCCAGAAGTTTTCCTCCATGGCTCAGATAAATTCCATAAAGACGTTCTTCTGATACCCCGATAAACAAATCCGCACAAAATTTGCCCAATTGGGACAGATCGGTCAGCCAATTTCCCGAATCTTTATGATCGGACTGCAGGTAATATCTTCGGGTAATTTCCGCTACATTTCGAATTAAAATAGCGCTGGACATTCCGATTCCCGCCACGGAACACAATTCCTCCTCGGATGCGTTCAAAATCTCAGCAAACGAACCAAAATGACTCATTAAGCGATGGGCTGTTTGATTGGTATCTCCCCGGGGGATAGCGTAAAATAGCAGCAATTCCAAAAGTTCATGGTCTGCCCACTGGGAAAGTCCACCCTGTTCTGCTTTTGCACGCATTCTTTTCCGGTGATCTTTGTGCAATTCACTTCCCAAATCAAACACCTTCCCCCATGATTTCTTTTTTCATCATATCACAAAATTGGAAAAATTTCCATTTATTCTATCAATTTTTCTTTTCCTAGCCCCAGTAACATGATATAATTGAAAAAAGCGAATCCCGTTTCGCCGAAAAATGAAATAGAAAAGGAATCCTTTCATGAAAACTTTTATCATTAAAGAAAATGATCAGGGGCAGCGCCTGGATAAATTTCTCTCCAAAAGCGTGCCCCTGCTTCCCAAAAGTTTACTTTATAAATCCATCCGAAAAAAGCGCATCAAAGTAAACGGCAAAAAATGCGAACTCAATTACAAACTCTGTCTGGGTGATCAGTTGGATTTGTATTTAAATGACGAGTTTTTCCCAGTGCAGGAATCTTTGCCCTTTTTAGCGGTTCCAAGCAAAATTGATGTGGTTTATGAGGATGAGCAAATTCTTCTGGTCAATAAACCCCAAGGACTGGTTGTCCACGAAGACAATGACAACACCTTGGACACCCTGATTCACCGGGTCCAACATTACCTGTACGATCAGGGAGAGTACCATCCGGAAGATGAGCTTTCTTTTGCTCCTGCCCTCTGCAACCGCATTGACCGAAACACCTGCGGTATGGTCATTGTGGCAAAAACTGCCGCTGCGCTGAGAATTCTCAATGAAAAAATCAAAAATCGGGAAATTACCAAAAAATATCTTTGTCTGGTCGCAGGAACTCCTTCTCCCAAACAGGCAACCTTAACCCATTATCTGCAAAAAGATTCTTCTAAAAATCAAGTCACCCTTTACGATAAACCTCGTCCCAACGCCAAAACTGCCATTACCCAGTATCAGGTATTAGAAAGCAGAGGCAACCTTTCTCTGGTGGAAGTAAACCTGAAAACCGGACGCACCCATCAAATTCGTGCCCATATGGCATACATTGGTCATCCCTTATTGGGGGACGGGAAATATGGTCTTCATGCGCTGAACAATCAATACGGTATCCGTCATCAGGCTTTGTGTTCTTACAAGCTGCGGTTTGATTTTCCTACTGACGCCGGCGTACTCAACTACCTGAAAGGTCGAGAATTTTCTATTCAAAACATCTGGTTTGTGGATCAGTTCCATTCCCTATCTGATTCTCACTAAGTCAGTCCAGTTGTTCCAGAACCTTTCTGGCGTGAGCGATTTTTTGCTCATCTGTCTGCCACAGTTCATATTCACTGAAAGATGGAAGCCCCATATTGACACCCGGTTTCCGATATTGCATGGAACTGTCACGAACAATCTTTCCGGACATATGGTAAGAGCTGATTCCTGTAGCCGGACGCAATACCTCAATAGCTTCGGCGGAGATTCCCGCACCTGCCAGAATATCTATCTGATGTTCTGCTTTCTCATGAAGCTGTGCCAACAAATGAATTCCATGTAAACAGGTATCTGCCTGGCCGGAAGTTAATATGGTGTTGATCCCCAGCCGTTTTGCAGTTTCCAGCGCCTGCCACGGATCTGCACACACGTCAAATGCCCGGTGCAAAGTCACGGACATTCCCTGTGCTTCCTCCATCAAAATTTTCATCCGAGGTTCATCCAGCGTACCATCCGGCATTAAAACACCGATTACCACTCCGTTTGCCCCTAATCTGCGAAACAAAGCTACTTCCTGCCGAATGACATCAAATTCCCAATCGCTGTAACAAAAATCTCCAAAGCGGGGACGAATCAATACATGAATTGGGATGGAACATTCCCTTTGAACTTGTTCAAACAAAAACTGGCTGGGTGTGGTTCCCCCAATGAGTAAATTCCCGCACAATTCCAAACGAGTAGCGCCTCCATTGGCTGCGGCGCAGGCAGATTCTACCGAATCCACACAAGCTTCTAAAATAAAATCTTTCATCGCTTATTCCCTCTCTACTCTAAGCAGAAATCAAAAGATCCATATCGCATAGATCTTTCAAACCAGGTTTCACTTTATGAAAAAGGAGTGCTGCATCACAAAGCTTGCAGCACTCCTTTTTTATCCGCAAAACTTATAATTCTGCAATTACTTCTACTTCGCACAAAACATTTTTTGGCAAAGTTTTTACAGCTACACAGGAACGAGCTGGTTTATTGACAAAATATTTTGCGTATACTTCATTAAATGCACCAAAGTCATCCATGTTGCTCAAAAAGCAGGTGGTTTTGATTGCTTTTTCAAAGCTGGTTCCGGAAGCTTCCAAAACTGCACCCAGATTTTTCATAACCTGTTCTGCCTGAACAGAGATATCCCCTTCTACCAAATTGCCGGTAGCAGGATCAATCGGAATCTGACCAGATGTAAATAACAGATTTCCGCAGGCAACAGCCTGAGAATAAGGGCCGATTGCTGCTGGTGCTTTTTCAGTACTTGTTACTTTTAACATAATTATAAACCTCTTTTCTAATTTCACAGACAAATACTTGTCTTTCAAGATTCATTATACAATGGTAAATCTGGTTTTGCAAACTCTTTTTCCCATTTCATAACTTCTCCTAAAAAATTTTTAAAGTCTCATAAACTTGCAATATTGTTTGAAAAACTCTCAAAAATAACCAAATATTACAAAATCAAGCAATAATGTTATAAATAATTATAAAAACAGTAGATTGTAAAAAAAGTTGTTGACATTATAGGTTGAATCGCGTATAATAACTATTGTCGCCGGTGTGATGGAATTGGCAGACGTGATGGACTCAAAATCCATTGGTAGCAATACCGTGTCGGTTCGAGTCCGACCACCGGCACCAATTCCGACAGGTTAAGTTTTTAGCCTGTCGCCTACGCGGAGGTGGCGGAATTGGCAGACGCGCTAGATTCAGGTTCTAGTGGTAGCAATACTGTGTGGGTTCAAGTCCCATCCCCCGCACCAAAACCAGAAAAGCTTTGCTTTTCTGGTTTTTTGTTTTATTCGAATAAAACTTAAATTCTAACAAAACAAATCGCAGAGGCGATACCTCAATTAAAAGATATATTGTTTCTGTCATATGAAAACAGTTGACCTTGCAGTATTTTAAACTGCAAGGTCAACTGTTTTTAATGTTCAAAACCCAAAATATCGTTTTGCATTGTAATAAGAAATATCCTGAACCATTTTACCAAGCCATTCCAAATCACAGGGGCATTCTCCGTTTTCTGCCCAGCTTCCTAACAGTTCGCATAGAATGCGGCGGAAATATTCGTGACGGGTGTAGGACAGAAAACTGCGGGAATCGGTAAGCATTCCTACAAAATTCCCCAGCAGAGAAAGGTTTGCCAAATCGGTCAGCTGTTTTGTCATGCCGGTTTTATGGTCATTGTACCACCAAGCACTTCCCAGCTGTACCTTTCCGGGAACTTCCGTTCCCTGAAATGCACCGATGATGCTGCCCAGCAGTTCATTGTCATGAGGATTCAAAGAATAGAGAATGGTTTTCGGCAAACTGTTCTGACGATCCAGAGCATCTAAAAATCTGCTCAGTCCCGCTGCGCAGGAAACTGGCTGAATAGCATCAAACCCAGTATCCGGACCTAATTTTTCATACAGTCTGGTATTCAGATTTCGCTGAGCGCCGTAGTGAATCTGCATGACAATTCCCAGACGGTGGTATTCTTTTGCCAGCACAGACAACACTGCTGTTTTATACTGATCTGCTTCTTTTTGCGTCAGAGGCTGTTCTGCCAGGCGCTTTTGAAAAATCTGTTCTACAGATTCCATATTCCAATCTTCACAGGGAACTTGATCCAATCCATGGTCAGAGACTTTGCATCCATTTTCCACAAAATAATTTAACCGCTGTTTCAGGGCATCCATTACTTTTTGAGCAGAATCCAGCTCATACCCTACTGCATTTCCCAAACGGGTTAAGTAATCCAAAAATCCCGGTTTTTCCAGATTCACTGCCTGGTCTGGACGAAACGCCGGCAGTACTTTCACAGAAAAGCCACTGTCTTCCCGTATTTTCTGATGCCAGATCAAAGAATCGGCAGGGTCATCGGTAGTACAGATCACCTCTACATTAGATTTTTTGATAATCCCCCGCACAGAAAAATCTTTTTGCTGCAGTTTTTCATTGCACTGATTCCAAATAGTCTTAGCAGTATCCCCATTCAGTGGCAAAGATACGTCAAAATACCGTTTTAATTCCAAATGGGTCCAATGATACAAGGGATTTCCCACTGCTTTAGGCATGGTTTCTGCCCATCTTTGAAACTTCACTCTGGCAGGAGCACTGCCGGTAATTTCTTCTTCCTCGATCCCATTGGAACGGATTGCCCGCCATTTGTAGTGGTCTCCACCCAGCCAAGCTTCCGCAATATCTGAAAACTGATGATCTTCTGCAATCTGCTGAGGATCAATGTGGCAGTGATAATCGATAATCGGCATAGCTTCCGCATAATCGTGATACAACCGCTTTGCTGTTTCTGTGGTCAATAAAAAATCTTCATCCATAAATGATTTCATGTTATGGTTCATTCCTTTCTCAAACTCAAGTGTTTTCTTTATCTGCAATTTCTCCGGTTTCAAACCGGCAGCTTTCCCTTTGCACAAACACAGGATCCAATGTGATTACACTGGAACAAGATTTCCCTTGAAACAAATTTTCCAACAGCTGAATTGCCTGAATACACAACTCCTCTACCCGATTGTCAACGCTGGATAAGGCGGGAGTGGTGCATTCTCCAATGACAGAATTATTAAATCCAATCACCGGAACCGTATCCCCAACCACTTTCAGGATTCCAGCAGCCAGATAATCTTCGGAGGCTTCGGCGGCATCAAACCACTGTTCTTTATGTATCTGTCCAATCTTTTCGTAAATTTTTGGAAAAGATTTTGGAACCTGCACCACCAGAGAATCGTCCCATGGGATTTCCATTTCCGCAAGAGCTTTTTGATAGCCTGCCAGTTTTTGCAGCCCGCTGTAGGTGGTTACATCATAGCAGTACAAAATCCGACGATGTCCCTGCTGGATTAGATGGATGGTGTTTTCATATACCGCCCTGCATTCATCACAAACAACACAGTAAACGTTGGGTGCCTGCAAAAGACCGTTTACCACGATCACCGGTACAGTCTGAGCCGCCTTTTCAATGTGCTGATTATCTGTTTGTTCCCGAAACGGCGAACCTACCAGCACCATTGCGTCCACTCGTTTTTCCAGCAGTACTTCTACCGCTTCTTGCTTTCCCCGGAGTTCATTTCCCGTACAAAAAAGCATGGGCGTATATCCTCTATGTTTCAGCTGCTGTTCCAGCACGGATACAGCACAGGCAAAAAAAGGATCGGCAACATCGGTGCACAATACCCCTACCATCTTCATGGAATCCAGTCCCAATCCCCTGGCAAATACATTGGGGGTATACGCTTGTTCCTGGATCACCGCCTCCACCCGGCGCCGGGTTTTTTCACTGACCTTTTGGCTTCCATTAAGCACCCGGGATACGGTAGCAATAGAAACTCCGGACAGTTTGGCGATATCATAAATATTCACCCATCCTCCTCCTTTCAAAAATGTAAGTGCTTACAATTTTGATTATACGTTTCCTGCTCCCAAAATGCAACCCCGCAATATCCCACAAAAATCCATCTTGTTTTTTGGAAAAAATATTGTTGACACATCATCCTTGAAACCTTATGATGGGATTAATTCATACTGCGTGGTGAAACATCAAAACGATTGATCGCCAGCACCTGCTTTTACAAAAGCAGAAAGGAGATTTTTATGATCCACAAAAATGACCTAAAAGCTGCTATCCAGAAACTGGGACTTTCCGGCCATACAGTCTGCATTCATTCCTCCATGAAATCGTTTGGAGAACCTGTAGAAGAAGGGCCACGCACCCTTGCAGAAGCATTTCTGGAAAACCAATGCACAATTTTAGTTCCCACCTTTTCCTATCAATTCTCTGTAGTGCCAGACCTGTCTCAGATTCCTCCCAGAAACGGAATGGGAGAAGATTTTTTCACAGATGAAGAATCCCACTGCTGTGAAGTTTTTTCTAGCAAAGGAAAAGCGATTTCTACTGAAGATATGGGTATTTTTCCGGAGTATCTCCTCAACCGGGACGATGCGTTTCGGGGAGATCATCCCCTAAATTCTTTCACTGCTGTAGGAAACGGCGCAAAAGAACTGGCACAGGCTCAAACTGCCCAGGATGTATACGCCCCTCTTCGAATGCTGTGCGAACAGGATGGATTTCTTTTGCTGGCAGGAGTCACCTTAAATCAGGCAACCATCATTCATTATGCCGAGCAGCTGGCAGGAAGAACTTTGTTTATCCGCTGGGCAAAGGGAAAAAACGGACAAAATATTCCAGTGGCTGTGGGGAGCTGTTCCGAGGGATTTGAACATTTGTCGTCTGTGGTAAAGCCTTATGAACGCACGATTATGGTAGGCAACAGCCTTTGGCGGTGTTTTCCTGCTCGAGAACTGGTAAAAGCTTGTCAGCAAGCCATTTTAGAAAATCCTCAGATCACCCACTGCGGAGAATCCCACTGTTCCCGATGTGAGGACGCCACAGCAGGCGGCCCTATTTTGCCCGCTGATTTTTGGGAAACCGCAGAAGTATGGAAGTCATAATTTTTTCAATGTCTACTAGTCAGTGAAAGAGAAACAATTAATATTGATGACTCAACTGGTAGAATGCATGCCGTAGATCATCTGTTTCGGTGATTGACTGATATCTCTGACATACACAGTATTTTGTGTTGCAAAGTTAAAACGGGAAATCGTTTTACGATTTCCCGCTTTTCATTGCTCCTTTATTCAATTTCAGTTCGAATGGTGAATTCTTTTGGAAGATGGAAAATACTTTCTTTCAAAAACAGCGGATAGAAATATTCTTCTTTCAGTCTTTCAAATTCCAGCCATTTAAATAGATGGGTACACCCTCCCTCTCGGGATATAAATTCTTCTCCCCGAGAAAAAAGATCTGTACCAGAAACATCCATCAAAAAATAAATACACAGTTCGTGATAACGAAGTTTGTCTACATCTTCTGTAAAAAAGGATTGATTCAGCCACAAAGGCCGCAGAATTTTTGAAGTGATCCCCAGCTCTTCCTGAATCTCTCGGACCACAGCATCTTCTGCTGTCTCTCCTATTGTCACCCTGCCTCCCGGCAAATAATAGAAGGGAGAACGCTCATCACGCATTGCCAAGATCTTTCCGTCACGAATGATCATCCCACAAACCCTGTAATTAAATTTTTGATCCTTTACTGTAAAAGAAATATCCATCTTTTAATCCTTTCTTCTTTACGATATTCAACCTTTCTTAAGAATTGAATTTTTACTTCCTAAATTATATGGACAAACATCTCTGCATTTATGGCAGGCAATTCGCCAAATTTGTTCTTCTTCACTGTTGCCAAAGGCATATTCATAACAAATTTGTTGTTTTAATTCCGGCGTTTCCAGCGCATTAACTGGACAAATATTCACGCACAAGTCGCAATTAGTGCAAACAGGTTCTTTTAATGAATCGGGTTCAAATTCATATTCACATAAGACTGCGCCTAACCAAATCATGCTACCAAATTCTGGAGTAATCAGCAAAGAATGCCTCCCAATTGTGCCCAGCCCAGCAGCCTGTGCCGCATGCTTTTGAGAAACAACAGAACGCCATCTACCCGTATTTTTGTCCCACTGGCTTTCATTAGCAGGAACAGGAACACAGACAATATGATGTTTCTCCATTTCTATACAAAAATCAAGAGCAATTCCATCAACTTTAGGAACAAGTGAATTTCTTACCCTTGTGTATATCACATGAGATTGCGAGGTCAGCGTCCCTACTGGAAGTCTGCACCCAAAAGAAATCACCGATTTACATGTAGGCAAAACATCCAAAGGATGGTATCCTTTCGGAGCATCCGCAAATCGATCAATACTGGCAATACCACACAAATCTGCTCCCAAAGAAAACATTATTTCTTTTACTATTTTCTTATCTACCATACAATGATCCCTCCATTTTGTTTCAACAATACTCTCTTATATACTTTCTCCCCGCAGTTCTCTCAAAATCCGAATTGCCTGCAGATATCGTTTTTCACTGACATAATCGGGAATAGAGTTTCCGCTTCCAATGGCAATGCCATGTCCTTTGGCAGCACATACCTCAAACACTCTGCGGGTATAGGCATCCAGATCACAATCATTCACATCGCACAAGGCGTCGGTATCCAGTCCCCCGAAATTCCCAATCCGGCTGCCGTAATCCTCGATCCATCTGTCATAAGGACAAATGGCATCCTCATTGGAATGTTTCGCATCAATCTGAGCGGTTTCAATCAGCTCTTCCATCACCGGAAAAATACAGCCGCAGGAATGGAGTAAAAACGGTTTATCATGCTGGTGAACCAAATCGGTAATTCTCCGGTACTGAGGGATAATCAGCTCTTTTACATCATCCTTGTGGAGCAGTGTAGAACTGCGGAATCCCAAATCATCCCCAAAGCGGCATACACAGTATAAGTCACCGAATTCTTTCAAAAACTGTGTCCAGATCTGAACCAGCACATCCCCCACTTTTTGGAACATATCCCGGTACAGCTCTTCATCATCCACCTTCATGTAGCACAAGTCTTCTAACCCCACCAAATCCTGGACACATTCAAACACGCCGTTTCCCACACCGCCTACTGCCAGCATTCCATCTGGCATGGTGTCCCGCAGTGCCTTAAAATCTTCTGCGTAGGTTTCAAAATACCGTTCGCACAAGCTATCCCAAGGATACCGTTCAAAATCCTCTCGGGTTTGAATCACACCTTTTTTGTGTTTTCCCAAAGCGCCGCCTCCGGGCAGAATCTCTGTTACGCAGCATTCAAAGGTCACAGCATCATATCCCATATCTTTTTGAAAACCATTATAATACTCAAAAAAGCGGCGTTTCTGTTGTGGAGTACCTGCCAGAAGATCTGCAAATTTTTCTCCTACAATTCGTTCCATAAAAGTGGGAGAAATATTGTGCTCATATAGCGGAATCCGCTGGGTAGGAAGATTGCGGGCAGCCCGCTCTAAATTTTTATAATCTGGTACAAACATGATAAAAAGCCCCTTTCCTTACGAAAATTGTAATAAAATTTTATCGATTTACGTATTCTAATAAATGGCAATATATCACAGCATCACAATCATGCCTATTATAAATACTCTTACACAGAATATCAAAGCAACACACAGTATAGGTACCCAATAAATCCTTATGGGTCATTCTCCTTCATATGGTCTTGTTGAAATCACGTTTTCTATAGACAAAGTCCCTGTCAAAAACTATAATGAAATTAAAATATTTCATGACATAAAAACAATGTACAACATTCAGTTTCCATAAACAGGAGGATCCCCTATGCCAGACGGAATTCTGATATTTGGTGCCAACGGATGCGGCAAAACCACTTTAGGTGCTCAACTGGCAGATATCCTTGGATATCAGCATTTGGATATTGAACGCTACGCTTTTTTTGAAAGCGATATTCCATATCAAATGCCTCGCCCTCAAAAAGATATGATCCGTCTTTTACTTCAGGATATTAGTCGATACGGTCCTTTTGTCCTGTCCGCTGTAAAAGGAAATTTTGGGATGGAAATTGTCTCTATGTATCGATATGCAGTATTTTTACATGCACCTCTTCCGATTCGATTAGAGCGAATTGAAAAGCGAGAATATAAAAAATACGGAAACCGAATTGATCCGGGAGGTGATCTGTTTGAGCAGCATCAAAAATTTAAAAACTTTGTCGCTTCCCGATCTTTAGAGGAAATCCAATTATGGTCCAAAAAACTTCCCTGTCCAGTTCTTTCTGTAGACACCACCAGACCTATAAAGGAAAATGCTCTGTGGATCGCATCACAATATCAGCATATTCTGACTGTCAAATAAAAATATTTTTTACTGATTTTAGTCTTATTATAAACTGTATTGATAGCCTATTCTATATCCTTTGTTGACAAAATTGTATTCTGGTTTTTAGAAAATTCACAGAGAGGTTAAATGAAGTGCTTTATCCTTTGCGTTCAAAATATGCTGCTTGACAAACTCTATTTTCTCATTTAAACTGAAACCAAATAATAAGGAGACAAAAAACATGGCAAAAGTAATTTGTATCTGCGGAAAAATTTGTTCCGGAAAGAGCTGGTATGCCAGACAGCTGCAAAAAGCAGAAAACGCCGTAATACTTTCCTGCGATGAAATTACCACTGGGATTTTTGACGGCAATTTAGGTGACCAGCATGAAATCATCCTAGAAAAAGTAAAACAATACCTTTTGTCAAAATCTCTGGAAATGATTGCCTGTGGCTGTAATGTAATTTTAGAATGGGGATTCTGGACTGAAAAAGAGCGGGAGCAGATTACCCAGTATTACAGAACCCACAATATTGATTGCCAATGGCACTATGTAGACATTTCCGATGAAGATTGGCAAAGAAATATCCGTCTTCGGAATCTGGCTGTGGCAGAGGGAAAAACATCGGATTATCCTTTGGATGAAGGACTGCTGCAAAAACTGACATCTGTGTTTGAACAGCCGGAAAAAGACAGTATGGATGTATGGCATCAAAATCACTGATTTTTAATAAGATTTCATGGGAAAGGCGGTAACTTGATGGACTTTGGTATGCCTACTTTGGTAGAACACTGTAATTTAGAAAAAGATGCAGCTCTGTGCAATCATCTGGGGTTAAAGTTTGTAGAAATCAACATGAGCTTTCCCATGTTTCAGCTAAAAAAACTTTCCCAAATCCAAATAATGGAATCCCTGGCTTCCAAACATAACATTTATTACACCATTCATCTGGATGAAAATATGGATTTATTCAGCTTTAATCCTGCTGTGAGAAAAGCACACCTGCAAACGCTGCTCCAGGTGATTGAAATTTCCAAAGCACTTCAAATTCCTACGTTAAATATGCACTTAAATCCAGGGGTGTATATAACCCTGCCGGAGAAACGAGTTTATTTACTGGAAGCATGTTGGAGCGAATATGAAAAACAGCTGACTGAACTCAGTGAAGCATGTACTGACGCAATCGGAAACGCCCCCATCCGGATCTGCATTGAAAACACCGAAGGATTTGCTCCTTTTCAAAAACAGGCAATCTGTCAGTTATTGCAAAGTCCGGTATTTGCTTTAACATGGGACATCGGTCACTCTTACACTACAGACAACCGAGATGAACCGTTTTTGCTGGAACATCAGTCCAGTTTAAAACACTTTCACATTCACGATGCTAACATAACCCAATGTCATCTGCCCCTGGGAGCCGGTGATATTGACCTTACCCAACGGTTGAGTCTGGCAGAGCGGTGCGGTGCCCGGTGTGTGCTGGAAACCAAAACCACTCAGGCTTTAACTGATTCTGTCACATGGATTCATGAAAACACTTCATTTTAATTTTTTACTTAAGATAAAAGCCCCGATGCAGAAGATTTTCACTCTGCATCGGGGCTTGTTTTTTATAATAGAGAAGGCTATCGAAAGAATTAGTCTTTTTTCGCTTTGTCTGCTTCTGCAGCATTTCTGGTTGCGTCAGCACGGTTTAACTTCATTTCTTCTACTGTTTTGGTGTGAAGACGAGCAGCGCCCTGGTATCCTTCACGGGTTGGCAGCAGGGTGCCATTCTTGCGTCCTTCTTCCATACGGGTCTTTGCTTTAGCAATTTCGTCTGCATACTGAGGCAGCCATTTTTCTCCTGCAATCAGCATTTCATCTGCCATCTGCCAAATCTGCGGAGGAGTACAAACTGCACCGGTCAATGGATCCAGCATCATGGCCTGTTTTAAGAGCATCGCATCGCCGTGATAAGCGGCTTCTACTGCCAGACGCTGTACATTAATGTTGGTCATACAGCAGGCAGCTGGTCCCAGAGGAAGATCCCCTACCCGTGGAATGTTGATTCCGTTTGCATCTACATAGCCCGGAACTTCTACAATACAGTCATCCGGCAGATTGGAGATTGCCCCGTGGTTTACTACATTAAAGTGTCCCCGATAAATCCGTCCGGTTTCCAAAGATTCAATAATATAAGAACCATGTTCCCGGCTGCGTTCTTCCGGAATAAACTGTTTCGGAGGTTCTTTCATCCAGTTTGGAAAATCGGTTTCAAACCAGTTGCGTCCTTCGGTGCAAACCCGCAGATAGCCGCCAGTTTCGCCGCTGTGCCAGTTTTCCAGATCAATCCAATTTAACAGTTCTTCTGCATTTTTCCGGTACCACGGAATATATTCAGACAGATGACCGTTGGATTCAGTAGAATAATATCCAAACCGGCGCAGCATATCGATACGAACTTTTTCTGTGCGGCTCAGTTCCGGATCGTTTTCATACGCTTCCAAAATTTTTCCGGTCAGGTCTTCCCCGTTGTGTTTTACGCTGATGTACCAGGTCATATGGTTAATTCCAGCACAGATAATGTCCACTTCTTCTTTTTTGTAACCCAAAGCTTTGGCAATCTGTTCATGACCGCCCTGTACCCCATGGCACAGGCCAATGGTAGGAACTTTACTGTATTTATTACACATCCAGGTAACCATGGCGTTTGGGTTAGAATAGTTGAGCATCATGCATCCCGGAGCTGCTACTTCTTCAATATCCTTACAGAACTCCAATGCAGCATAGGCACTTCTCTGTCCGTACATAATTCCGCCTGCGCACAAAGTATCACCAACACACTGGTCTACACCGTATTTCAGCGGAATGTTAACATCGGTTTCAAATGCTTCCAGCATTCCGATACGCACAGAGTTAATAACATATTTAGCATCTTTAAATGCTTCCCGGCGATCCAAAGTTTTGCTGATTTTAATAGAAAGCCCATTGGCCTCAATATCTCTCTGGCAAAGTTCATAAACCATTTCCAGATTATGTTCATTGATATCGGTAAAAGCCACTTCAATATCGTGGAATTCCGGAACAGTCAAAAGGTCTGCCAGCAAACGCCGTGTAAAACCAATGCTGCCCGCTCCGATAAATGCTACTTTAAAACTCATGAAAAACCCTTCCTTTACAAATTAATTTCATCATCTTTTATCAGCAGCCCTTGAGATAGTTACATCTCCAATGACCGCAAAAATCCATAAATTATAAAACTGGAAAACAGTTATTCTGTTTCCTCTAAAATCAGCACCCAATCCATTCCCTTTCCCTGAGACGGAGGAACCAAAGTTGTTTTTCCTCTGCACGGAAGAATCGCAAAAACCTGTTCTTCCCCGGTTCTGGGATTAAACCAACTGGCACGAATTGGTTTTGACTTTTTAAAACATTCTAAATCTACTGTAAACGGAATTCCCAAAGGTGAATACACATAGACATACCCATTTCCTGCAGCAGCAGTCATATGTCCCATTCCCTCAAAATTTCCGCAAATCAGATTTTCCTGAGGAACCAGAGAAAAATAATCTCTGGAAAGACGAAGCTTCTTTAAATGTTTCATCTGCTGAGCTCCTGGATGGGTCAAAGCCTCTTTCCAGGAATAAGGGTAATATGAGGATGCCACAGCATTCATACTCCAAACCGAATGATTTCCATAGGTTTGCCCGCATGCCCCTGCCAACACATTCCAGTAGGCGTTCTGCCGTACATCATCTGCATTCCAGAAATATCCAATCCGGTCGTTAAAACAGGCGGGATGATCTTCATATCGAGATTCTGAATCCATAACTGGCTTTGGGGTAATACTCGCCATCTTTTTGATCACTTCATCACTTTCATAACACTGTTCAATTCCATGACCAGTCTGCGCAGTATGAAAATCAATATATGGGTTTTCCAGCACAAATTCTGTAGAATTTCGGCAGCCGCAAGGGTGAAAAGTAATCAAATGATCGGTGTCCACACTTCGGATCCCCTCTGCCATAGACAAAACAATCTGTTTATGAACCGTTTCCAAGGGGCGATCCCCACCCAGCATCCAGATAATATTGGGCATATCCCGATACCGGCTGGCTATCCATCTGCCGTATGTATAGGCGTTTTCTACAGAAAATATTTCGGGTCCTTTTCCCCAGCAAAGATGAAATTTATCTCCCCAGGTTGGAAGCAATGCCACAAATAATCCATACTGCTGTGCCTTTTGAATGATAAAATCCACATGATCCCAATAGGAGTATCCCGGGGTTATATCCGGCTTTTCCGGATCAGGTATTCCATCTGTAAACAAAAGGGGCAGTCTTCCATAATAATTGGGCGTCGTCACTCCTTCAAATTCGGCCAAAGCCACTCCCTGAATCACTGTAAAGCCCTGTTCAGCCCGACAGGAAAGATACCATTCCGCATCTTCCCGGCTGAGCCGGTGAAAAATTTCCCACGCAGTATCTCCAAGATAAAAGAACGGCTCTCCGTCCTCCCAAGCCAGATACCGGCCCTGTACCACCAACTTTTTCATGGGATCCCGTCCTTTCCTATGGATGGTCATTTCAACTCAACTCGGTAAACCTGGCAGGCATGAGGTTTCAGCGCAACCACAACTGTATTGCTTTCTGCTGTCTGTTCTTCTCCGCTCCAAATATCATACAAGGTATCTGCTTTTAATCCAGCCTGGGAAAGATAATAAGACCGGCTCACAGCTTGGTCATTGGTATTGAAAAATCCCAGATAAGCGTATTTTCCGTCTCGATCTTCCGCATACCATACAGACAAACCTTCTTCAAAAAAGATTTCCCTGTTCCGGCAGGAGTTCTGACTGATTGCAAGCAGTTCCCGGTTTGTCATCAAATCCAGTTCCTGCTGTGTATTTTCCACCATGTTTCCTCCGTACATCAAAGGAGACTGGCTCAAGCACCACAGGGACATGAGCGTTTTCTGTTCATCCAATGTAAAATTGGAATACCGTTCTTCCTTCATGGGACCCCGTTTGCTCAATTTTCCAAAAGGAATCATATCCCCGTCAGGATAACATCCTTCCGTCCGATATACACTCCAGTTTCTCAGCAGTTCAAAATTTCGGTACAAATAGCTCCAGTCATCCCAGAAGTCCGGAGAAATTCTCCACATATCCGCATATTTGGAAATATGGTTTCCAAAGTTTAAATCTGTAGCTCCCGGAGAGGTGCTGAACACAATTTCCCGCTTTGTTTTGGAAATTGCCTTGCTGTATCCCTCGATTTCCCTGTCATGGTAAGGATAACTTAAATCGTCAATCTTTACAAAATCCACATTCCACTCATCGTACAGTTCAAAAAGTGAATCCAGATATTCCTGGCTTCCTTCTTTTGTCATATCCACCCCGTACATATAGTTGAGCCACGGACAGATATCTTCAGTATCTGCAACGCTGTCAGCAGTAAAAGAAGTTCCCTTAATCTGAGTTTTTTTCGCTGCCGCCTGTTTTGGAATCCCCCGCATAATGTGAATTCCAAATTTTAAGCCTTTGGAATGAACATAATCTGCCAGCGGTTTAAAACCCTTTCCATCTGCAGAGGAAGGAAACCGCACCGGATCAGGAATCAATCTTCCGTATTCATCCATATTCAGATAGGGAATAAATTGATCATTCTGATTTGGATTTGGTTCAGAATTTTTGCCCGGTGTATACCAGCAAAAATCCACTACAGCATATTCCCATCCATAATCTGCCAGATGCTCTGCCATATAGTTTACATTTTCTATAAATTCTTCTTCGGTAACAGACCATCCAAAGCAGTCAAAGCTGTTCCACCCCATTGGAGGCGCTGATAATTTCTTTCGCATGGGTCATTCTCCTTATTCTGTAACATTTCCGCTTCTATGTTGAAACGGTTATTTTATCCGTTTTCATTTCCCAACCGGGAAATATCTTGACTGATTTTTATTATATTTATTTTTGCATGGGATGAGACATAAGTTTGAAAGAAAAATTTAAAAATGCAATAAATTGTTGCATTTGTTTTTGATTTTTTCTATAATAGGCATAAGAAGACAAGGAGGGATAACATGAGTTTCTTTTGCAGTCAGCTTCAGTTTGCCCGCCCCCAAGTATATTACGCCCTGAATCTGGATCATTTTGTCATGGAACCTCACAGTCACAGTCGATGTGAAATTATGTATGTGGTCAGCGGCAGCTGCACCATTCGTTTGCCAAAAGAATCGGTTGTGCTCAAAAGCCGACAGTTTATCTTTCTTGACCAGGACACTCCACACGAGCTGTCCATTGAAAAAGGAACCCTTTGTTCCCTGCTCAATCTGGAGTTTGAATGTTCTCCGGATATTATGGGGGTCAATCTGCTGCAGCTGAGGGAAAAAGATATGCTATTCCGCCAGTTTTTGGAGGACCCCTGCCCATATCGGGTTTGTTACGACCACTACCAGACTGGCTATGCTTTAAAGGACTTGATTACCGAATTAAACCGTTCTCAGACCCAGTGGGATTATCTTCTAGAAATCCAGTTTACGCGGCTCCTTTTAGATTTAGCCCGGTGTGCCGCGGAAAAATCCTCTCAAAGCGGGATCCGGTACTTAAAAAAAGCGGAGCAATTTATTGAAGAACACCTGTCCGAAGAATTAGATGTAGCCCAGGTTGCCAAAGCTGCCCAGATTAATCATACCTATCTTCAGACACTGTTTTCCAAACACCACCACTGCGGTATCAGCACCTACATCAACAATCTCCGAATTGACAAAGCTGCCTTTTTGCTGGAAAACAGCTCCATGAGTGTCATGGATATCGGCTTTTATGTAGGGTTTAACAGCCGGCAGCACTTTGGGTATACCTTTCATAAACGAATGGGCATGAGTCCCAACCAATACCGAAAACTTCACCGAAAGACCATGGACGTGGATACCCACGGAGCACAAATCTTTTTATCCGAAAAAGAGCAGAAACGGGCTGTCAACCTGTTGGAACATCATTCTTAACTTGATTTTCAGAAACATTCATCCATTTTCGACCAAAATCCCGGAAGCGGTATGCTATTTTATATTGTCAGGAGAGAATACTATGTCAGAAAAGATCCATTTAGAAACTACCGGCGTTTTTCAGTGGGGTGAAATTTCTCCCCGAAAAAACCCCTTTGATCCACAGGTTCGCATGCTTTGTCAGGGGAATGTATGTGGAAACTACGGCACTACCTGGGCATGTCCTCCCGCGGTAGGCAGTTTGGAAGAATGTAAAAAACAATGCTGTTCCTATTCCCACGCCATCGTTTTTAACGGCGTTTATCCGCTGGAAGATTCTTTTGACTTTGAATCTATGAAACTGGGACACAAACGCTTTAAAGAGGTATGTGACCGTGTTTATGAGGTGGCAAAAGACAGCCTTTCAGATTTTCTGCTGCTTTCCAATGAAGGGTGCATTCGGTGCAAAACCTGTACCTATCCTCAAGCCCCATGCCGGTTTCCTCAAATGCTGTTTCCATCCATTGAAGGATATGGAATTCATGTAGGACAGCTGGCAAAAGCAGCCGGTATTCGGTATATTAACGGTGCCAATACAGTCACGTACTTTGGAATGCTTTTATATGGAAAAATAGATTGATTTCCTTCATTTTCCTGAAAATACAGTTTTTTCTTTGCCGTGTTCACGGAATCTCTCTTTCTTGTTTTTCCATTCTATGTTATAGTGAAGATAACAAAAAAACTTTTTTCTCATAAAATTTTCCTATTTACTTGAAAGCCAGGGTGTAAAAATGGCCATTAACAAAGCAATGCGTGCCGCATTAAAAGCACTTTCCTATCCGGATATTGATATTAAAAAAACCTATAAACTTCATCGATCTGTCATTAATCTTTCTGCCAGCCGATTTCGGCTGATCCCCATTTTCCATGAGGATATCCAAATTCCGGTGGACGATCACACAGTACCTGTTCGCCTGTTTTTTCCTACACAGGAAAAAATCTTAAAAGCTCCGGTGATTGTATTTTTTCATGGAGGCGGCTGGGTCACCGGCAATGTGAACACTTATAACCGAGTCTGTGCCACCATGGCAAAATCCACGAACATGCCGGTTCTCTCTGTAGATTACCGTCTGGCTCCGGAACATCGTTTTCCGTCCAGTTTAGAAGATTGCTACGGAGTAATTCAAAATATTTTAAATCAAGGAGTTCTTTCCCTGAAACTTCAGCCCCATGAACTGGTGATTGCGGGGGATTCCGCAGGAGGAAATCTGGCGGCAGCTGTTTCTTTGCTAGCCAGAGATCGGGGAGAATTTTCTATTTCCAATCAAATCCTCATTTATCCCGCCACCTACAATGACCATACCGAACACTCTCCTTTCCCCTCTGTCCGGGAAAACGGGACCGACTATCTTCTCACTTCCCGCAGAATCTGCGATTACATGGAGCTGTATGTTTCTTCTCCAAAAGATTACCAAAGTCCCTATTTTGCTCCTCTTTTAGCGGAAAGTTTACGTGATCAGCCAAACACGCTGATTATTACTGCAGAATATGACCCTCTTCGGGACGAAGGAGAAGCCTACGGGTTTGCTTTAGAACTGGCGGGTAATCAGGTGCGCACCGTTCGAATGCCAGATGTGCTTCACGGATTTTTCTCACTGCCGATTCACTATGAACCAGTTCAGCAAACCTATGATATCATCAATGAATTTTTAAAAGAGAGGTTTTCTACATGAAGCACAGCGTTTTTCGCTGGAGCCGCCTTGACAATGCGGCAAAAATTTTCCCTTCCACCACTACCCGTACCGACACGAAAGTGTTTCGGTTTGCTTGTGAATTAACAGAACCTGTTGATCCAAAACTGCTCCAGTCCGCTTTGGACAGTACCCTGGAATTGTTCCCTTTTTATCACTGTACGCTCCGGCGGGGTCTCTTTTGGTATTTTTTCACCCAGTGCAACCAACAAGCGATCGTGGAGGAAGAAAATCAGCCTCTGTGCAATTCCCTGTACGACCCTGACAAACATCAGCTATTGTTTTCTGTCACATACTTTCAAAATCGAATTAATCTGGAAATCTATCATTCTCTGGCAGACGGAACCGGTGCACTCAGTTTTTTGCGCATGCTGATTTTTTATTACCTCACTGAAAAACATCCGGAACTAAAACAGCAGAAAATTGACATGGAATATGACGCCTCACTGTTTGAACGGATGGATGACAGTTTTTCAAAATACTATTCTGGAAAGAAAAAATATCCCAAACAACCGACTCCAAAGGCTTACCGCTTTTCCGGAAGAAAAATTCCGGAAAACCGCATTTTAGTCATTGAAGGCACTGGATCCGCCTCACAAATACTGGAAAAAGCGCACGAATACCAAACCACCATGAGTATGTTTTTATGCGCTGTCCTTTTGAAAGCCATTGCAGAACAAATGACCCTCAAGGACAAGAAAAACCCAGTGAATTTATCCGTTCCAGTCAATCTTCGGAATTTTTTCCAATCAAAATCCGCCCGAAATTTCTTCTCTGTCATCAATATCAGTTATGATTTTAAGGGAGAGGAAGACACCTTGCCTGCGATCATCGCCTCTGTAGCAGATAGTTTCCGACGGGAGCTGACTCAGGAGAAAATCAGCGGAAGAATTAACGAACTGTGTGCTTTAGAGCATAACATTCTCACCCGGTTGGTTCCCCTGCCAATTAAGGACATCAGCTTATGGGCAGCCAACCGCATGTCCGAACGGAGTGTAACGGCATCCTTTTCCAATATCGGCAAAATTCACATGCCTCAGGAACTTTCCCCATATATTCGTTTGTTCAGTGTGTTTGCCAGCACCCGACGTCTGCAGATTTGTCTTTGCTCTTTTGGCGACCTGCTCACCATGAGTTTTTCTTCCGTATTTGTGAATACCGAAGTACAGCGCCGTTTTTTCCGAATTCTATCGGATATGGGAATTGAGCTAACCATTTCTGCCAATGAAACCGGCACAGAAAGGAGAGATTCCTGATGAAATTCTGCGAACAATGTCATGTACAGGTAACCGGCGAGCAAGAGCTGTGTCCCCTTTGTCAGCGAATACTAAAAGGCGAAGCCTCTCCTTCCCCCTTTCCTGTAATTCCCAGCTTTTCTCACAAGTACAGTCTGTTTTTAAAAATTGCCCTGTTTTTATCTGTCATTTCTGCTGTTACCTGTGTCACGGTCAACTGGATTATGCCCCAGAGAATCTGGTGGTCACTGTTTGTATTGGCCGGGCTGGGCAGTATGTGGATCAGCCTTTTAACTGCTATTCGCCGCCGATTTAACTTATCCAAAAACATCTTGTGGCAGATGGTTTTATTCTCAATTTTATCCTTCCTTTGGGATGCCGGAACCGGATGGCGAGGATGATCTGTGGACTTTGTATTTCCCATTTTATGTGCTGTATCTGCCATTCTTATGGTAATTGCAGCCTTAATCCGAAAACAGAAACTGAGAGATTATCTCAATTATCTTATGATTGACCTGTTATTCGGTCTCATCCCTTTGATTTTGTTAATCCTGGAAATTCCTAGATTCCCCTATCCTTCTTTTGTCAGTTTAGGGGTCAGCGTGTTCTCCCTGACAGCAATTTTAGTTTTCCAATGGGATCTGTTCCGGGAAGAACTTCACAAACGTTTGCATGTATAGAAAAAACCCGGAAAATCAGCGAGAAACCACTGCTGATTTTCCGGGTTTTTTCTATGGGTATGATTTTCTCGTTCCCCGCATATAGTTGGTACAAGAGTGTGGGGTGTTATATGAGAAAAGTCAGATCCTTTTTGGTCAGCATGATTTTGCTGACTGCAACAACATTATTGATTCGAACCATCGGCATTTCCTTTACCGCTTATCTTTCCCAAAAAATAGGTCCTTCCGGAATCGGCATCTATCAGCTGATTTTGTCTGTCTCCTCACTAGCCATTACTTTGGCTACTTCCGGCGTCAAGTTCACTGCCATCCGTCTGGTATCTGAGCAGGAGGGGATGGGCAGTGCCAGCGGTCAAAAAGCGGCTGTCAAGCGATGCTTATGTTATGCTTTGGCATTCAGTCTGTCCGCCCTGATTCTGCTCTTTTTTGGCGCAGATTTGATTGGAAGGGTATGGCTCAGTGATGAGCGCACCATCCCTTCCCTAAAGCTGCTTGCCTTTTCCCTGCCGTTTACCGCCGTCAGTGCAGTGATGAACGGCTACTTTACTGCTGTCAGAAAAACCGGAAAAAGCGCTGTCATCCAAATTTTTGACCAGCTGGCGATGATTGGGTTTACCCTGATTGGACTTCACTTTTTACTCCCCTATGGCTTTGGGGCTGCTTGCCTTGCGCTGGTGGGATCATCCTGCCTTTCTGAAATGGTTACCTGTCTTCTTTTAACCTGCTGCTGGCTTTGGGAAAAGCGGCATTTAAAAGGAACCCATTCTTCTGCTCATCCAGGCATGAGCAAAAAAATGCTAAAAATCGCACTGCCCATTGCATTTAGTTCTTATGCCCGCAGCGGACTTTCTACCATTCAGCATTTATTGGTTCCCCGAGGGCTCAGCAAGTCCGGTTCTTCTAAAGAAGAAGCATTTGCATCCTACGGGATGGTCCACGGCATGGTGCTTCCGCTGGTTTTATATCCTGCAGCTTTAATGATCACCCTGGCAGACCTGCTGGTTCCTGAACTGACAGAATGCCAAGTAAAACATCGTCAAAAACAAATTGACTATATGGCAACCCGAGTTTTCCGGTTAAGTTTAATTTTTGCAGTTGCCACTGCGGGAACCTTATTCTGTTTTTCTTCTCAGCTGGGGACGGCTGTGTATCAACGTCCGGAGGCCGGATTCTATATTCGCATTTTTGCACCCCTAGTTTTAATTATGTATATGGATACCGTCGTGGATGGTGTGCTGAAAGGAATGGGCGAACAGTTTAATTCCATGAAATACAACGTGATCGATTCCTTTTCCAGTGTACTGCTGGTCTGGCTGTTAATCCCCAAAATGGGGGTAAAGGGGTACATTATTACTGTCATGGTTTCAGAAGTATTAAACTTTTGTCTGAGTTTAAACCGCTTAATTCACATCACCCACATCCGGCTGGATCTGTGGAACAGTTTGATAAAACCTTTGGGATGTATTGTCATTTCCATTGCTTTTATCCAGGTGTTTTTCCGGGGAGAATTCTTCGGAAAATTCTGCCCCCAATTTCTTCCTCTGCAAATTGCCGCATTTTTAGGAATATACATACTCTGTATGCTGCTCACCTCATCACTGAGCCGGCAGGACGTCCGATGGATTTTCAGCACCGGCAAAGCACCGGCGAGGCAATGACGCCGCCTAGCGATAAAGGAGCAAGCTACCGTTCCCGGCGACACTGCATTCGCATTCTGTCAACCAGATATAAAACTTTGCAGACAGAATCCAAAGATCATTTTAAATTTGTTTACAGAAGAATCAGCAAGAGCCTGAAGCAAAGTCATTCATTGCTTCAGGCTCTTACTATGATAATTCTAAGGAGAGACACAATTTATGATTCTACAACATAAACCGCAGATACCGGTTCCTGTCCAGTCAGTTCTATGGAACGTTCATCCGGCTGACTGATTCCTACATAGAATGTAAAGATTTTGCTGTCTAATACCCATTCTCCTTCTTCGTTTACCACTTCCAAAGAACGGGGTGCCACATTCAGACAAACTCGTTTGCTTTCCCCTGGCTGCAAAGCGATACGAGAAAATGCACACAGACTGTGGTTTCTGACTGCATAAGCAGATTCCATATCTTTTACATAACACTGAACTACTTCTTCTACAGGATAACTGCCAGTATTGGTAGCTGTCACTTCAATTGCAACAGCATCTCCTGGTTTTCCTGTTTCCGGAACAGTCAGTTCACTTAATTCTACTGTAGAATAGGTCAGTCCGTACCCAAAAGGATACAACGGCTGAGTTTCCATATAACGGTAAGTTCTGCCTTTCATAGCATAATCTTCAAAAGGAGGCAGCTCTTCGGTACTACGATAGAAAGTAACCGGCAGTTTTCCGCTTGGAGAATATTTGCCGAAAATCAGTTCTGCCGCAGCCTGTCCGCCCAATTGTCCCGGATACCAGGCATTTAATATTGCATCGCAGTGTTCCTGTGCCCAATTGATTGCCAAAGCACTTCCTACACCTAAAACCAAAACAGTAGGCTTTCCTGCCTTCACAACCTCTTCCATCAGTTTCTGCTGCTGAGGAGGCAGATCCAGAGAAATTTTGTCACCGCTTGCATAAGCGTTTCCGGTATCTCCTTCTTCCCCTTCCAGAGAAGTATCCAATCCCAGACACAACACAACCAGATCAGAGCGTTCTGCCATGGAAACCGCTTCTGCAATACGGTCATCCGGTTCAGCAAGAGCTTCTACACGATCTTTGCACAAATCACATCCCTGGGAATAGTAAACCCGGGTCTGATCTCCCACATAATTGCGGATTCCTTCCAAAACGGTCACATAATGGGAAGCTGTTCCGCAGTAATTTCCGTTGAGCATAGTCTGGTTATCTGCATTAGGACCAATGACTGCAATGGATTTTAACTGAGCAGCATCTACTGGCAGTACCCCATTATTTTTTAACAGTACCATGGATTTTCTGGCAGCTTCCAGAGCTTTTTCCCGGTGTTCTTTACAGTCGTTTACTTCATAAGGAATATCATCATATTCACAATGGTCGTCAAACATTCCCAGACGAATTCTGGTTTCCATCAGTCGCTGAGCAGAACGGGTGATGTCTTCCTCAGTAATCAGTCCTTCTTCCAAAGCCTGAAGCAATGCCAGATAAGTAATTCCACAGTTTAGGTCGCATCCATTTTTCAGCGCCAATGCCGCAGATTCCGGAGCAGTTTTGGTTACCATGTGATGGGTATGGAAGTCCCGGATTGCCCAGCAGTCAGAAACTACGTGGCCTTTGAAGCCCCATTTTTCCCGAAGATGATCTACCAGCAAAGTTTTGCTGCCGCAGCAAGGTTCGCCGTTGGTGCGGTTATAAGCGCCCATAACACTTTCTACATGAGCTTCTTTGACACAGGCTTCAAAAGCCGGCAGATAGGTTTCTTCCAAATCCTTTTTGGATACCTTCGCATCAAATTCGTGACGAATACCTTCTGGACCGCTGTGCACGGCAAAGTGTTTTGCACAAGCGGCAGATTTCATCACCAGTCCGTCTCCCTGCAAGCCTTTTACAAAAGCCACGCCCAAACGGGAAGTCAAATAAGGGTCCTCCCCATAGGTTTCATGACCTCTGCCCCAACGAGGATCCCGGAAAATATTTACATTAGGAGACCAAAAGGTAAGACCCTTATAAATCCCCCGGTCATTTTTTCTAATGGCTTCATTGTATTTTGCTCTGCCTTCTGTAGAGATGATTTCAGCAATTTCTTTTAAATACTGGTCATCGAACATTGCTGCCAAAGCAATTGCCTGAGGAAATACGGTAGCAGCACCGGCACGGGCAACCCCATGAAGTGCTTCATTCCACCAGTTGTATTCAGGAATTCCCAAACGTTCAATTGCCGGAGCATCAAAACGAAGCTGAGATGCTTTTTCCTCTACTGTCATGCGGCTAACCAGGTCTTTTGCCCGTTCTTCCACAGAATAACTTTTGTCTTTATAGATTTCTGTAGCCATAGAAATCCTCCTTTTTATTCTTACCATACCCATAACACTTATTTATGTGCTCGAGCACGAAACGGTGTAACTTATCTTTAAAAATAATTGTATCGGAATTACTCTGAAAAGTAAATAGAAATTCTTCCGATTTTATGGTTCAGTTTTTGTCCAAACAAGACAGAAAAACCAGGGGTTCACACCCCTGGACCACCTAGCGGTGGGGCAATGACACTACGTTCGTATCCTGTCAGCTTAGGGAAAATCATTTGATATTTCCGCTTTACTGACAAAGTACACGCCGTAGGCGGTTGGTTCCGGGTTCTACCCGGCAGACAATACCCGCACCCAATGACGCTTTGCTCGTACTCTACCAGCTGAGTGATAAAAACAAGCGATTTCCACTTCACTGACAGAGTACACGCCGTAGGCGATTTGCCCCGGTGCCAACCGGCGGGCAATGCCCGCTGACCACACCTGCAGCGGCAAGCTGCCGTACCTAAATAGTTTGAGCGGGTCACAGTGCGTGACCCGCTCAGGATAATAAAAATCAAGATTATTCTGCAATCAAATGAATCATGCAAGAAGTATAATCCCCGTGAAGTGCTGGAATCCGGTAACCGGCATGAATCAAAACATCTCCCGGATAAACGATTCCGGTTGCTTCATCCCGATAGTTTTTCGCAGGATCCAAACCTTTCAATTTGATCACATGAGCAAATTTATGAGGTTCTGTCATAATCTTCACATAGGTTACCAATGCTTCAGATTTGTCTTTTGCAATAAAGGCATAGGAGTCGTACCGTACATTTTCATTTGGATTGGTATAACGGTAGTAGTCCCCTTCTCGAATCAAATCGTTGTATTTGTGGTAGTCTGCTACAAATGTACGAACTTCTGCTTTATCTTCATCAGACAGTTTGGTTGGATCCAATTCGTAACCAAAAGTACCTGCCAAAGCTACACGGCTTCTGGTAGCAAATGGAGTCATACGGCCGGTCTGATGGTTTGGAATTGCGCTGACATGAGCACCCATGGTAGATACCGGATAAACAAAAGCAGTACCGTACTGGATTTTCAGACGTTCGATTGCATCGGTGTCGTCAGAAGTCCAAATCTGTGGGCTGAAGTACAGCATAGCAGGGTCAAAACGAGCACCACCGCTGGAGCAGTTTTCCAGAAGAATATTCGGGAAATCTGTGGTCAGACGATTCATCAAATCGTAAACGCCCAGAATATAACGGTGATAGAATTCCCCTCTCCGTTCCTGTGGCAGGAATGCACCGCCAACTTCAGTCAGACAACGGTTCATATCCCATTTTACATATTCTACATTTGCAGAGCTGAGTACTTTCTTCATGCAGTCGTAGATATAATCCCGTACTTCTGGACGGGTGATATCCATTACCATCTGGAAACGACCGGTAGAACGTGCACGGTTTGGAATATGTACACACCAGTCTGGATGAGCACGATAAACATCGGTATCTTCATTAATCATTTCTGGTTCAAACCACATACCGAATTTCAGGCCATAGGAATTAACGCCATCTACCAGACGTTTCAAACCGCCAGGCAGTTTCTTTTCATTAACAAACCAGTCACCCAGACCGCTGGTATCATCATCTCGTTTGCCGAACCAGCCGTCGTCCATAACCAGCATTTCAATTCCCAGTTCAGATGCCTGTTTTGCAATTGCCAGCAGTTTGTCAGTATCAAAATTAAAGTAGGTTGCTTCCCAGTTATTGATCAGAATTGGGCGTTTCTGATGAGCATATTTGCCCCGAATCAGGTGGTTGCGGTACAAATCATGGAAGGTACGGGTCATTTTGCCGAAACCTTCGTCAGAGTATACCATTACAACTTCCGGCAATGTCAGGGTTTCTTCTGGTTTCAGCAAAAAGCTCAGGTTAAACGGATTCATTCCCATAACAAAACGGGTGTAATCCATTGGAGTTCTTTCAGCCAAAGCCACAAAGTTTCCGGAATATACAAAGTTAAAGCCGTATACATCTCCGTAATCTTCGGTAGCAGTGTGATCACACAGAGCCGCAAATGGGTTGTGCTGTGCACTGGAGTTACCGCGTACAGAGTCTACAGACTGTTTGCCACAGCGCAGAGGAGTCCGGCTGAGTCCACGTTCTCTTGCCCAGGTACCATCCAAAGTAACAAAGTCCATATCAGCACGACGGAAATCGATGCAGCAGGACAATGCACGTTCTACAGTAAAGTCTTTATCAGAAGCGTTTTTAATCACTGCACTGCGGGTGATAACATCCAGTTTTTCAAATACAGTGTACAGCAAAGAAACTTCCATGCCCAGCAGTTCATCTACGCAAAGGATTTCCAGAGTCTGTGCATCTTCTTCTCCTGCAAAAGTAGCTGGCAGACCGTTCAAAGAAGGTTTGCCCTGATAAATTTTGTGAGAGCGATACCTCAGGTCGCATGCACTGAATCCCTGTGCATCCCGTACAGCAAAGCTGTTTTCACGGTAATCACCGGTATTGGCGCAGGAACATTCCAGAGGCAGTACGTCCAATGAGAAAGAACGGGTTTTGTCTTCCGCAACGTTTGGAGACATGTCCACTGCCTGATATGGAATTAAGTAGCGCAGATCCGCAGTTTCCAGGCGATGTCCATAGTAAAGATGTCCCAGTACATTGTACTTGAGCACCTGAATGGCATAGGTGGAAGATGGAGTATCCAGCTGAAATACGTTTATGTCTTCAAAATATCGAATTGACATGATGAATCTCTCCTTTTTAACATTCTATCCATGGCCGCAGATCACGCGACCTCTTAGTATAAAAGTAACGTATTTCCCGAAAAAAGTCAAGGTGTATGCAACATAATCACACAAAATTTCAACATAACATGAATTACCTGTCTTGATCTTCCCCATGCAGACGATCCTCCATTTGCTGATGAATTGCCGTATTATCCTGGGTAAAATTCCGATGAATGTTTTTTTCGTATTTCTTTACATAAGCTTCGGCAATATCCTTTGGCGCACAGCCATAGCGAAGCAGAACATCGTTAAAATACATGAGTACATCTCCCATTTCTTCCAGGAATGCACTTCTCACAGCTGGATCCTCCATAATTTTTTGATCCCCCTGTTTTTTAATCACAGCAATACATTCCCCAATTTCCTCAATCATCCAAAGCATAGATTCCTTGGCGTAGGCAGGGGTCATGGGACTCCATTCGTGAGCATGCTTTTCCCACAAATTCTTCTGCATCTCCATCATTTCTCCAAAAGATAAATCTTCTACGGCCTTTTCAAAGCCTTTATTTCCCTTTGCTGTCAAATGCTCGATGGTAATCTCTACGATCCCAGTTTCATCCAAACAGTTTTCTGCATATGCCTGTCCTTTGTCCAAAAAATCGGCACAGTATTTTTCAAGGAGTTTTATTAAAATCTGCCGCTTATGATCTTTGTCATGGAGCTGTTTTGCAGTTCCAAAGGCAATTGCACTTTCATAACAGGTTGTAAATTTTTCCTGCCACACCTGCTCTTTGCCTACAACACAAAAATTCACTTTCGGATTTTTTTCAATGCTGTCCAGCTTATGTCCTTCCAGCGCACAGTGAAAATAAAGTTTTCCATGATCGTACACATAATTGACCGGCACACCGTATGGATACCCTTCGTCACCCTGTACAGACAAAACTCCATATCTGCCCTGTTTTAAAATCTGTTCCGCTGTTTCCAAACTTTCCTGTCGGCTGTTTTTGCGCATTGCACGAAACATTTTCCTCTTCCTTTCCTACTCAATTTGGTTTGCAAAATACAGAAGACGCTGCAAAACACAAGTTATGCAGCGCCTACTGAAACTTTGAGGATACCTCATCCTCAGATTGTTATCTTCATCTGTCAGATCAATTTTCTGCTATCAATCACATGCAGTGAAAAATTTTTATCACAGCAAATGTACTGCTACGATCAATCCTGCAAATACAATAGAAACCATAGAAGTCAATTTAATCAAAATGTTGATGGATGGACCAGAAGTATCTTTAAATGGATCCCCTACAGTATCTCCTACAACTGCAGCTTTGTGGCAGTCAGATCCTTTGCCTCCATGAGCGCCGGATTCAATGTGTTTTTTCGCATTGTCCCAAGCACCGCCGGAGTTAGCCATCATAACAGCCAGTACAAATCCGGTAACGGTAGTTCCTGCCAAAAGACCGGCAACACCGTTGACACCCAAGATCAAACCTACTACAACCGGTACAATTACGGCGATGATAGCAGGAGCCAGCATCAGTTTCTGAGCGGAACGAGTACACAGGTCTACACAGCTAGCATAGTCAGGATCTGCTTTTCCTTCCATCAAACCAGCAATATTTTTAAACTGCCGGCGAACTTCAATTACAATACTTTGAGCTGCTTTTCCAACTGCATCCATGGTCAAAGCTGCGAACAAGAACGGCATCATACCGCCAATAAACAGCCCAATCAGTACAGGAGGATTGGTAATGGACAGATCAAATGCAAAATCAGGATCAATGGTCTGCACTTCAGAAATATATGCTGCAATCAGTGCCAAAGCTGTTAAAGCTGCAGAACCGATGGCAAATCCTTTTCCGGTTGCCGCAGTGGTATTTCCCAAAGAATCCAATGCATCGGTACGATTTCTAACTTCTTCACCCATATGGGTCATTTCTGCAATACCGCCTGCGTTGTCGGCAATTGGACCATATGCGTCAGTAGCCAGAGTAATCCCCAAAGTGGACAGCATACCAACTGCAGAAACACCAACACCGTACAATCCCTGGTTAAAATCTGCGCCGCCGCCGGAGCAGAAGAAGCTGATTAAAACAGAAACACCAACAATTACAACAGGGAATACAGTGGAAAGCATTCCCAAAGACAAACCGCTGATAATGATGGTAGCTGGACCGGTTTCAGAAGAATCCGCCAGTCTGCGGGTTGGTTTGTATGTATCAGAAGTATAGTATTCGGTAATGAAACCGATGAGAATTCCTGCTACCAAACCGGAAATAATGGCAAAGAATACGCCCATATGTTCCGGAAGAATTGCTTTTACTACAAAGAAAGAAGCGATAGCAATTAAAATAGCACTGATATAAGTACCGGTACGAAGTGCAGTCAGCAGATTTTTCTGGCTGGCGCCTTCTTTTGTTTTAATAAAGAAAGTACCTAAAATAGAAGCAACTACTCCCAGTGCCGCCAGTACCATAGGTACTGCAACACCCTGCATACCAAAGCCAGCTGCCACTGCCAAAGCTGCGGTAGATACAATAGAACCAACATAAGATTCATACAAGTCAGCGCCCATACCAGCTACATCGCCTACGTTATCCCCTACGTTGTCGGCGATTACTGCTGGGTTTCTCGGGTCATCTTCCGGAATTCCTGCTTCTACTTTTCCTACCAAGTCAGCACCTACGTCTGCTGCTTTGGTAAAGATACCGCCGCCAACTCTTGCAAACAAAGCCATGCTGGAAGCACCCATACCAAAAGTAAGCATATTGGAGGTAATATTCTGAATGATTTCAGCTTCATCAGTCAATCCTGCAATGCTGACATAATAGAATTTCAGAAAGAAATACCAGATGGACAAGTCCAAAAGGCCCAATCCTACTACAACAAATCCCATTACTGCGCCGGCAGAGAAAGCCACTCGAAGACCGCGGTTTAACCCTTCTTTGGCAGCATTAGCAGTCCGGGCATTTGCCATGGTTGCAGTACGCATCCCGATAAATCCGGACAAAGCGGAGAAAAAGCCGCCGGTTAAAAATGCAAACGGAACAAATGGATTTAAAAATTTTCCGATTGACAAAGCCAGCAGAATCACAAAAATGACTGCAAAGAAAATTCCTACACCTTTGTACTGACGCTTCAAATAAGCATTAGCACCTTTTTGAACAGCGGTAGAAATCCGGATCATATCCGCATTTCCCTGTGGTTCTTTCTTTGTCTTCTGGAACAGGACAAAAGCAAAAACCAAGGCGGCAAGGGAACCTAAAGCCGCAAAAATCATATTGTCCATAACATCCCCTCCTAAAGGATCCGATTTACCTGGTGTGTTTCATTTTCTCCACCCTTGAATTTTTATACGGCAAAGACTCACCAGATATTCATGTTTTATTCATTTTCAATTCACATTATACAATACAGTAGTAAAAATAGCAATATATTTTTTAAATTAAAGTGTTTTTTTGATCAATACGTAAAATACGATTGCCTTTTTTCCACAATTTGTTATAATAAATTTGGCTGTTGTAAAACGGCGGATCATAGAAAGGAATTCAATTCATTATGGCAAAACGAATCGACCTGCTCAACGGCAGTATTATCAGCCCTTTAACCCGTCTGGCGCTTCCCATTATGGGAACCTCCCTGATTCAAATGGCCTATAACATGATCGATATGATCTGGATCGGCCGGGTAGGTTCCGGTGCCGTCGCGGCAGTAGGAGCCGCCGGCATGTTTATGTGGCTTTCCAGCGGACTGATGGTATTGGCTCGTATGGGCGGACAAATTTTAACCGGACAGCATTTGGGAGCAGGAAACCTTAACAAAGCAGCGGAGTACGCTCAGGGAACTTTGCAAACCGGCACGTTTCTCTCACTGCTTTACACTGGGCTGCTTTTGATTTTTGCAACTCCTCTCATTGGCTTTTTTCAGCTCAACTCTCCCCAGGTAATCCAGGATGCCAAAATTTACTTAATGCTGGTAGCTATCGGGATGTTCCCTTCATTTATGAATCAGATTTTAACCGGTCTGGTCACTGCTACCGGAAATAGTCATACTCCTTTTTGGGCCATGACAGTAGGTTTAGTGTTTAATATTATCATGGACCCGATTCTGATCTTTGGAGTAGGACCTTTCCCAAAAATGGGGGTAGCTGGTGCTGCCATTGCCACAGTATTGGCACAGATTGTAGTGTTTTTAATTTTTCTCACTTACCTGAAAAACGATGATCACCTGTTCTGTCAGGTGCGTTTTTTCGCAAAACCCAACTGGACCGCATGTAAAGAGATTGTAAAACTCAGCCTTCCTGCAGCCTTGCAAAGCTGCCTGTTTCCCATTATTTCCATGGTAATCGCCAGAATTATTGCCGGATGGGGAGACGATGCTGTCGCAGTGCAAAAAGTGGGCAGTCAAATTGAATCTCTTTCCTGGATGATGTCCGATGGATTTTCGGTAGCTGTAAACAGTTTTGTGGCACAAAACTTTGGAGCAGGCAATTATGCTCGGGCAAAAAAGGGATACCGCACTTCTCTGGCCATCATGTCAGGATGGGGAATCATTTCCACCTGTATTCTGGTATTTCTGGGCGGATATATTTTCCAGTTCTTTATTCCGGATGAACGGCTGCTGCCCATGGGAATCAGCTATCTGACAATTTTAGGTTTTTCACAACTATTTTTATGCTGGGAAATTATTACCTCCGGTGCTTATTCTGGATTTGGACACACCCTGCCTCCTTCTGTCGTCAGCATTACCCTGACTGCTTTAAGAATTCCCGGTGCAGTCCTGCTTTCTTCCACCGCTTTGGGGTTAGATGGTATTTGGTGGAGCATTTCCATCAGCAGTATGATTAAAGGTGTAGTAATGGTAATTTTATTTGCCATTTTCCTGCGCAAAATGGATCAAAAACAAAAATTAAATCAAACAGAAAATCATAGATTGGAGGAACTTGTATGAATCTTTTTATTCAGTGGAAAGCCAACCGTCCCGATCCCATCACCCAATCTGAGGGAATTTGGGTAAACCGCATTTTGGAACGGTATGAAAAGGAATGCCCTTTCTCTGACAGCCGTTTGGAATTGGGAATTCAGGCAGCAGATCCTTTTTCTGCCTCTTTTGAAATTATGGGAGGGAAAATCCTTTTGCCTGTTCGTGAAAAACCGGAAGAAGTATTTGACATTGCCCTTTATTGGCTGGATTGTCTCACCGAATTGAGAAAGACAATCCCTACCGCTCAGTGGAGCGCCAATGCTTTTGGTATTGAGCTGATTTGGGAAACCGAAACTGGCTGGCGTTTTCCAGAGGATGACGAACTGCCTGACTAAGGGGTTTCTATCCACAAGGTTTCATCAAAACATGGATACACTTGAATAATAAGCAGCAGGGAGAAAGCAAATAAATTGCTTTCTCCCTGCTGCTTATTATTTTGCCCTCAAGACAGAATTTATTATTTCAGCCATTCTTTAATCTGTTCTGCTTTTGCCTGCCCATCTTTATAACCGATCTCACAGGCGTGCTGCAGTTTTTCCCGGTCCTTTTCCAAACGGGAAATTCCCAAATCTTCGCTAGGACGAATAATCAAAATTTTTCCCGCTTTTTCCAGCTCATCCAGTTTTTCCAATGTACGGTTGTACACATCATACCGATGGGTGATGGCATCAATCAAATTTGGGTATTTGCGATACCGCAAATGAGCCAAACTATTGGCTTTGGACGGCTGTTTTCGATAGCCTTCCGGTCTTGTCAAAACCACTACCACTTTATCACAGCCATCCTGAAACGCTTTTCCAACCGGGATGGAGTCTGCTACACCGCCGTCTAACAGTTCCATTCCATGATAGTGCACAATTTTGGAAATGAAAGGAAGCCAGCAAGAGGCCTTTACAATATCATACTGGTTTTTGGGATCGTTCACCTCAAAAAACACCGCTTTTCCTGTTTTGCAGTCTGTGGTACCTGCCAGCAGTTTTGTGTTCCGATAATTTTCTTCATATGCCTGATAGTCAAAGGGATACAGTTCGTCTGGGATCCGGTGAAACAGCATATCTTCCCCAAACATATTTCCTGTTTTTAACAGATTTTCCATGCTGTAATAGGATTTATCATTGCAGTGCTCAATATTAATCTGCGCACTTCTTCCCTTTTGTTTGGAAATATAGGATAAGGCGTTGCACACTCCTGCAGATACCCCAATCATATAGGGAAATTCAATTTCTTCGTCCATAAAGGCGTCCAATACACCAGAAGTATAGGTACCCCGAAGTCCGCCGCCTTCCAATACCAATCCGATCTGAGCCATACCAATCACTCCTGTCAAAATAGTTTTTGCTGTTTTTTACCTGTATATTTTCAAATATTTTGTTACTTTATGTGTTTTTTATTATACTAATTTATTTTGAAAAAGTATAGCACTAAAATGTAAATCTTTCCACATCTGCTCTTGACAGATATAATAGTTAAGCTATAATATATATTAACACTTAACTATCGAGAGGGGCTTTTCTTTGAACGAACTGATTTTAAAAACAATTCATACCTTTTTTCACACCATGACTCTGGAAGAACTCCAGCTTATGAATGAAAACTATCCTACTAAAAATATCACCTACAACAGCCTTTTATATCTGGATTTGATCTACACCCATCAGGGTGAATACACCGCATCTATGATTGCACAGCTTCTTTGTGTTTCCAAGCCGGCAGTCATTATGAAAATCAACGAATTGATTAAACTGGGATTTGTTTATAAAAAACAAAGCGATACGGATAAGCGGGCTTATTATCTATTTGCCCGAGAGGAACTGCTGCCCCAGTATATGATTTACAAAAAAATGGATGAAGCAGTAGCAGAAAAAATGACCAGCCGGTATTCTCAAAAAGAAATTGAACAGTTCTGCGAGATGCTAAAATTTATGGGAGATGCCAGCATGGAAGCGCTTCATACATCAAAACAACAGGAGGTAAGACATGAATAAGCACAATCTTGCACAAACATTTGATCTGAAAAAATTGCTGCGTTTTGTAATGCCCACAATCATTATGATGATTTTTATGTCCCTTTACACATCTGTGGACGGCGCGTTTGTTTCTCGATTAATTTCAGAAGACGCACTGGCGGCAGTTAACGTTGTTTACCCGGTACTCAGCCTGGTTTTAGCATTGGGACTTATGTTTGCAACCGGTGCCAACGCCATTATTTCCCGCAAATTAGGAGAAGGAAAACCAGAAGAAGCCCGCCGTTTTTTTACTGCCATTTATATCACCGGTTTTGGGTGTGGTGTTCTCATCAGCGTAATTGGATTTTTGTTCCAGCCCCAGATTCTTGCTCTATTGGGTGCAACTGACAATCTTCGGGAGTATGTACAAGATTACTATCAAACCTTGATGCCGTTTGCGGCTTTATCTTTTTGGCAGATGTTTGCTCAAAACTTTTTTGTCACAGAAGGAAAACCCCATATCGGATTGATTGTTTCTATCCTGGGCGGTGTTTCCAACATCGTACTGGATTATATTTTCATCGCTTGGTTTCACATGGGAATTGCAGGTGCCGCTTTGGCTACTGGAATCGGTTATTCCATTCCCGGAATTTTTGGAGCGCTTTATTTTACGTTCCACAGAAGCGGAATTTTGTTTTTTACAAAACCATCCTGTTCCGGACGTTCTATGCTCCACACAATTACAAACGGCTCCTCTGAACTGGTAAACAATTTATCCGTAGCGATTACTACCCTTTTATTCAATCTCACCATGCTAAAATATGCCGGAGAAAGCGGCGTTTCTGCAATTACGGTCATTTTATATGTTCAATTTATTCAAGCTGCCATTTACTTTGGATACGCTCAGGGTATTTCTCCTGTCATCAGCTACAAATATGGGGAATCTAATCACCAGCAGCTGCGTTACCTTATTCGAACCAGTATCCAGCTTTTGGTAGGGTGCTCTATTGTCGTAGTAATTCTATCTTTCCTTTTTGCAAACCCTGCCATCGGACTGTTTATTTCCCCTGACAGCCCTACCTTTGCTATGACAAAGCGAGGATTTCTTATTTTTTCTTCTGCTTATCTGTTTATGGGAATCAATGTTTTCCTTTCTGCACTGTTTACCGCTTTTGGAAACGGAAAGGTTTCTGCTTTGCTTTCCTTTTTGCGGACACTGGTATTTATTGTAGGAACTCTGCTTCTGCTTCCTTTGTTTTTGGGGATTGATGGAGTTTGGGTTGCGGTTCCAATCTCTGAATTTTTATCAGTTATCATTGGCTTTGTTTTTTATCTGAAATATCGTTCTGTGTATCACTATGGATAAGACTTATGATACCCAAACAGAGTCTAAGTACATCTCTTATTTTTGGAACATTCCCGGTAGAAAAACTGATTGTCAGATTACTTACATAAAAGAGAAGCTGAATACAACATTCAGCTTCTCTTTTTATCTCTATTTAAAATCATTTCTGCTTTTATAAACTTTTTTAATACTGCGTTCTTTTATTCCAGATGATTGAAATGATCATTAAAACGGCAATCTCTGATGACATGAAATATAACTTTAGGACATACTCGTTTGCTCCAAGGTTTTGAGCAGCGCCTGTTTGGCTTTTGCTGCAGTACTTTGGGAAGGGATTCCAACCAGATATTCCAAAAGATCATTCCATTCCTGTACGTCTTCTTCGCAAGGCTGCAATAATTCCAATTTTTTTATCAGGATCTTTTGCTGAACACCGGATAAGAAGCGAAGATCAGATAAGTAATTACAGCCCATCTGAAAAGCCAGAAAATCCAACAAAGATTGACTTGCTACCATTAATACCACCATCTTTTCCTATATAAACTTTACTGATAAAAAGTGCTTTGTTTATTATTCCATGCAAACCAGACAATATCTATATAAAAACAAATTAGCAATATAAAAACCATAGAATCTCTTCTGGTCCTCCATATATCGTGACTTCAACGATGATGTAACCAAACTATCATAAAATATGAGATATCAGCCCATCCAAGCGCCCTGTTCATCTACAGAATATCCGTCCGGTGTAAGTGTATTCGCAGCCATTCTTCCGTTTTCAGGATAGAAATAATACCATTTTTCGCCGATATTCTGCCATCCGGTGACCATTGCGCCATGACGATCAAAATAGTACCAATAACCTGCCCAGTGAAGCCATCCAAAGTGCATGTCACCCTGATTTGGATTCATGTAATACCATGCTTGGGTTTGTGAATCCTGAATCCAGCCAGTAAGCATTTTCCCTTCTCCGTTCAGGTAATACCACCGTTCATTTGCATAAATCCATCCAGTCTGCCGTTCTCCGGAATTGTTCATATAATACCAATTCGCTCCGATATTCTGCCAGCGGTAAGTAATATATCCATTTTGGTTAAACCAGTACCAGGCATAATAACCTTTTCCTGACGGCAGATAACGCCACTGACTGGTCGGCCAGGTTCCGTCATTGTTCTGCCACCACCAGCCGATGCCGTCCCACATCCACTGTCCCTGCGCCGCACAGCCAGCAGAGGAGCCTCCTCCTGTGCCGCCCTGATTTCCGGAATCAGAGGTTTCGGTCACGGTCACTTCCATTAGAAAGCTCTCCCCTGCGTTGCCGTCCTGTCCGGCAATAAAGTTGTGGTTGGATTTGTAAAACTGCTTGGGACTACCGTTATCCTTCACATAGTAGCCATAGACTTCTACCAGATAATAATTCCCATCGCTGCGAGCATCTGTGACATCACGTATTTCAATGGAGTCCAGGTCGGTGAATACCCGTTTATACTGGCTGGAGCTATCAGCCGTGGAGAATATTTCCGGCTGCTCCTGGCTCCGCGGACCGTTTACACCGTTGTCCATTTCATCCCACCAGCAGTACTTAAAATAGACATAGGTTCCGCTGGCTTGGGCTTCCTCTGTAGCCAAAGGATGAGTGACCTGCACTCCTACGCTCCCCGACTGTGTATCGCTTACTTCAACTGTCAGAGCCTGTACGCCATTGTTTTTTTCCACCACATTGCCGTTGACAGTGTATTCCACAGTGGGCTTTGAAACTACAGCATCGTTGACTATCTCCACTTTAAGCTTGTCGTCTGTCCATCCGTTAACTTTGGAGCTACTGGTCAGCACCTTGGTGTCGCCATATATTTTCCATCCTGCGTCATAGCCCGGAATGTTGCCTACCGCTCCGGGATCGGGAAGGCTGTACTCGCTGTCAATGTCCCAGAATCCATCCTGTCCCTGAGTATACTGAATGCTCTGACCGTAGAGTTTAAGCTGTTCTGTAACGATATCACTACCGTTCATAAATTGTAAAGTGACCGGATAGGTCTTTTCCGTACGTGTTAAGGGATCAATACTCTTATAGGAATCACTACTAGGGAAAATAACCATTCCCACATATTTAAACGCACCCGTATTATATCCTTCATACTCTGCCTCACGTTCAATAATTATTTGTGAAAATCGATCTTTACGTTGATCCGTATTGTAAAATGCCTCAGAACCTACTGTTTTTACAGAAGCAGGTATTTTCAGCACCATATTCACCGCATTTTTAAAAGTATCCTTAAAACACTGCTTTCCAATCACTTCCAATCCCTGAGGTAATTCAAAAACCGCATCGGGATCTCCTCCTACTGTACGCACAAACTGAAGTCCAGAACAGCTGTTAAATACAGAACCTGCTGCTCCATCTGATTCTCCCAAAATTTTCAGCGTATCTGGCAGGATAACGCCAGTCAGGTTGGTACATCCAGAAAAAGCACTTTTTCCGATAGTTTCTACTTTGGTATTAGATAAATCCAATGTACCGGAAATAGCACAGCCCATTGCTGCCTGATTATTGATTGTTGTCAGGCTGGTTGCCTGAGAAAAATCAATTTCTACTACTTTATATTTATCTGTATATTGCCCACTACCGTCATAGTTGGTTATAGCACCTACGTTGTCTTTTTCAGAAGAATAACTGTCCCTAAAGCCATCTTTAGCAATTGCAGTCACATTCCTAGGAACTGTAATAGAAAAATATACAGGTTTCTTCTCAAAATTTTGTTTTTCATACCATTCTTTTGAAACTCCATAATAAACACCGCTTTTAATAACCATCCCTTGCTCCGGCACTGCTATAGGATTTTCCGCTGTTGTTCCCGCCGTTGTGGGGTCAGGATGCGCGTCAGACATCTCTCCGCTTTCCAGACTTTCTTGTATGGAATCACCTGTTTCCGCTGTTTTCTGACTAAAGGTTGTCAAAAGACTGTCTGCATTTTCCGCAGATACTGTTACAGATATGCTAGAAACAGCCATTATAGCCGCCAACACAACCGCCAGCCATTTTCGATTTCGTTTCATCGTTATTTCTCCTTTTTATACTATTATCTTGAAAAAACATAAAAAGGGATAGCCCTGCCCAAAGTTTTGAGCAAGACTATCCCTAAAACGAGATACACATTACATTGTTTGTTATGGCAACTGGAAGTAAGTTAGCCCCCCGTTACCATTTTATGGAAACTGTTAAAGATCACTGTCTTTTCCTCCCAAGATACTTATTGTACTATATTTTATCAATACATACAAAATATGTCAATGTTTCCCAGCCAAAATTTTTGTAAAAACAGATAAACATTACATAATTTTTCCCAGCAAAGATTCCCCGATTGTCCCTTCCGGCATAGATACCCCAAAGTTATCTGCAATGGTAGCTCCAATTACCGCAAAGGTGTCCTGTTCTTCCAGTGCTCCATTTCCGTGGAAGGACGGAGAATAAATGAGAAGGGGAACCTGTTCTCTGGTGTGGTCAGTTCCTTTATATGTTGGGTCATTGCCATGGTCAGCAGTAATCATCAGCAAATCATCCTGCCGCAGAAGAGGCAGCAGCTGACCTAACTTTTCATCAAACCGCTCCAATTCCTCCGCATATCCTTTAGGATTGCGGCGGTGTCCCCACAAAGCATCAAAATCCACTAGATTGACAAAACAGAATCCATGAAAATCGATTTTCGCAATTTCAATGGTCTGTTCCATTCCATGTACCGAACTTTTTGACTTATTGGACTGGGTCAGTCCTTCGCCGTCGAAAATATCAAAAATCTTTCCTATGGAAATCACATCCAGCCCTGCCTGCTTAAGCGCATCCAACGCAGTTTTTCCATAAGGTTTCAAAGCGTAATCATGCCGGTTGGCAGTACGGACAAACTCTCCTTTTTTCCGTCCTACATAAGGTCTGGCAATAACCCGTCCTACCTTCCACTGGTCTTTCATGGTAAGCTCCCGAGCAATTTCACAGTAGTGATACAATTGCTCCAGTCCCATGGTTTCTTCATTTCCGCAAATCTGCAAAACAGAATCAGCAGAAGTATATACAATCAAACTTCCGTCCTGGATTTCCTGCTCCGCCAATTCTTCCAAGATTTCTGTGCCGCTGGCGCTTTTGTTCCCGATGATTTTGCGCCCTGTACGCCGCTCCAGTTCTTCAATCAATTCCGGCGGAAATCCGTGATCGGTAAAGGTTTGAAATGGCTTGGTTACGTGCAGCCCCATCATCTCCCAGTGGCCGGTCATGGTATCTTTTCCTACACTGCGTTCGTTTAACACAAGATAGTAACCCATGGGATGTTCCGCCGCCGGAATCTGAACCATGGGATGCAAGTTAGCAAGACCCAAACGCTGAAGATTTGGGATATGCAAAGCACCGACAGAATCAGCAATATGTCCCAGCGTATCGCTTCCTTCATCGCCATACTGCGCGGCATCTTTGGCTCCGCCAATTCCCAAAGAATCTAAAACAATAGTAAACACTCTTTTATAAGGTTTCATGTTTTTCTTCCTTTCCATTTTGATCCTGCAAAATCAGCTTTTTCATCGCGCAGACTGCAGTTTTGATGGCTCGATTCGTATCTCGTACTACGGGATTTTCTAATCCTGCCTGATCTCGCTCCTGATTTGCCATTACCAATAACACCGTACCGCATCGAACATGAAGATAACTAGCCGTGACAAACAGCGCCGCAGATTCCATTTCAGAACCTTTGCACCCCAACTGAACCCACGCCTTCCATTTGGAAACCAATTGATAGGAAACCGGTTTGGTCTCTGGTTCATGCTGCCCATAAAAAGAATCCTTACACTGAACAATTCCAGTATGATAAGCGTAGTCAAGTTCTCCTGCCGCCTGAGTCAAAGCGGACACAATGGAAAAATCAGCTACCGCCGGGAACTCAATGGGAGCGTACTCCTTACTGGTTCCCTCCATGCGAACGGCTCCGGTAGCTACAATCAAATCTCCCCCATGCACTTCCAGCTGCATCCCGCCGCAGGTACCAACTCGGATAAAGGTATGGGCACCGCACCGAACCAGTTCTTCCATGGCAATGGCAGCAGAAGGCCCTCCAATTCCTGTAGAAACTACACTCACCTTTTGCCCGCACAATTGCCCTGTATAGGTTACATATTCCCGGCTGTCCGCTATCAATGAAGCTTGTTCCAGCTGAGCCGCAATTTTACTGCATCGTTTGGGGTCGCCGGTTAAAATCACATACTCCCCGATATCCCCTGGTCGAATCTGTAAATGATATTGCAAATTTTCTTCTCCTGAATAGTTTTGCATGGTCAGCTCCCCTTTCTCTGAAATGCTCTCTGTCTTTTTATTCACCCATCGGTTTATTTTCCCGAATTACTCGGCATGGATTCCCATAGGCAATGGTATCAGAAGGAATATCTTTTGTCACAACACTTCCAGCCCCAATCACTACGTTATCCCCAATGGTCACACCTGGAAGAATTACGGCTCCTCCCCCAATCCACACATTTTTCCCAATCACAACCGGAGCGGTTTGGGTTTTGCAAAACTCAAAAGAACCATCCGGTTTTGGATCGCCAAAACGGTCTTTGGCATGAGTTGGATGAAACGCTGTATAGATCTGTACATTGGGAGCAATCAGCGCATGATCGCCGATTTCAATGCGATTATCATCTAAAAAGGTACAATTCATATTCACTTCACAGTGGTTTCCAAAGTAAATGTTGTTCCCATAATCCACATAAAATGGAGCCGTAATCCAAAGGTTCTCCCCTTTTCCGCCCAGCAGCTCATTTAAAATGGCTTCTTTTCTTTCAAAATCCTGGGAATCCGTATTGTTGTAGTCCCTTGCCAAATCCTTTGCTTTATGCCAACGTTCCAATAATTCCGGATCACCGCAGTCGTACAATTCTCCTGCCAGCATTTTTTCTCGTTCTGTCATCTTCATTCTCCTTTTCATTCCTCATTCATCAAAGCAGTGGTTCCTGTCCAGCGAAGACCTTTTGGAAAATGGTTTTTGATCATGCCTCCCGCCAGCTTTCCCCAGCCAATGGGGAAACCATCTACTTGAATTTGATACCAGCCTTTTTCTCCATCCCATTCCAAAGATTCTCCCCGAAGATAGGCAAAAATTTTCGGATCCTGTGAAGATAAGTTGCAAACCCGTTTCACCTGATCTCCTCCCAGTGCCAATGCTAAAGCATGGGCTGGTTCAAAGCGGTTTTTCTTAAAGTTCCCCAAAGGAAGTCCTGGACGAACCACCTTCAGCCCTTTCAAGGATGGCAGTTCTTCGGATACTAAATACAGGACATCTCCAAAGCGCATATATTTTCCCGGAAGATCTTCTGTCAGTGTATCTTTGACAAACTGAACATAGTCTTTCAGCTGTTCCCGTTCTTTTCCTTTTTCCAAATCCAAATATTCTCCGCAGGAAGAAAATTCCTCCAACGCAGGAGCATTTTCGTCTTTTTTCAGCACTGCGGCAAAATGGCCTTCTCCTTCCAGATGATGCGGCCAAAGACGATACGTATGTGCCACCTGATCATTTCCGTCTCCCCATTGAATTCTTCCATGGTCAAACATGGAAAAACCGGGACGCTCTACAACCTGATACTCAGGGAATTCTTTTAAAAACTGACTGATTACCTGTTCATTTTCTTCCGGAGAAAACGTACAGGTTGAATAAACCAATATTCCTCCTGGGCGCAGCATCACCTGTGCATTGCGCAGAATCTCCATCTGACGTTTGGCGCACATAGCTACATTTTCCAGACTCCATTCTGTACAGGCAATCGGATTTTTCCGAAACATCCCTTCTCCGGAACAGGGCGCATCCACCACAATTCTGTGAAAAAATCCTGAAAACCGCTGTGCCAGCCGAGCGGAATCTTCGTTGGTGACCATCACATTGGCGGCTCCCATTCGCTCCACATTCTGCGCCAAGATTTTTGCACGGGATGGTACAATCTCATTGGCTACCAACAGCCCTTTGCCCTGCATTTTTGCTGCCAATCCTGTAGTTTTTCCTCCTGGTGCCGCACACAAATCCAGCACCCGCTCTCCCGGCTGAGGATCGGTGAGTTCCGCAACCGCCATCGCACTGGGTTCCTGAATATAGTATACCCCTGCTTCATGATAAGGGTGTTTCCCAGGACGATCCTCCTTTTCGTAATAAAAGCCGCAGGAACTCCATTCAATAGGACGCAGAGAAAACACATTCTGCGCTTGCAGCCACTGAGGTGTAGTTTTTTGGGTATTTACCCGCAAACCCTGATGATTTTCCTTGCAGTATCCCTCTAAAAACGCCTGATATTCTTCTCCTAAGAGCTGCTGCATCTTTTGCAGGAAATCTTCAGGCAATGACATCTTACACAATCCTATATCCTCCAAATTATAAATTCATTTCACTTTTATTCTATAGCTTTGTAAAAAATCGACTTAAACAAGCATCACTTAGTTTTGCTGCTGTTTGTGATTTCCACAATAATTTATCTTCTGTCCGTTCCTCCAGCAATTGAAGAAAAAACATATAATACCCAGCTGCAATAAATTGTAAAATATTCCTTAGGTCATTCTCATTAAAATCCGCTGGTATTTGATAATTTTGACAGACCCGTTTTTCAAAATACGGCATTATAATTTTATCAATCTTTTCATAAAATTGACGATTATGTTCGCTGTGCAAAAAGATGTTCCACTCTGTTTGGCGAGCAAATAAAAACTCACATAATTTTTGACTCACCATTTCTGGAGATGCCTGAGATTTTTCTAGTTGTTCCATCTTTTCTTTTAAATCTTTCAGCAAATCATCTTCCATTTTTTCCAGCAGATCAAAAACATCCTGAAAATGATGATAAAAAGTTGCGCGATTTACTTCACAAATACGACAAAGATCTGTTACTGTAACTTTATGCAAAGGTTTTTCAGACAAAAAGCAAAGCATCGCTTTCTTTAACTGAATGCATGTTTTTTCTGCTCTTTTATCCATAGGATTTTTCACTATGCATAACCCTCTTTTACCTAAAATAAACAACAATTTTTTAAATGTGTTGCTTAAGCAACACATTCCTTTTCATTGATGATTGTAACATTTCTCCCAGTGTTTATAATTATAACAGTCAGATAACAAATAAGCAACCAATGTTTCTATTTCACAATATTGAGGAGGAAAAATCCTATGAAAAATTATATGGATCTTCGTGGTCGAGTAGCAATTGTTACTGGTGCTTCTTCCGGTTTGGGATACGAATATTGTAAGGCATTTGCTGAAAATGGTGCCTCAGTCGCAGCCTTTGCCAGAAGAATCGACCGATTGGAACAGTTAAAGCAGGAAATTGAATGCGCAGGAGGTCAATGCCTTCCAGTCATGTGTGATGTTTCCTCAGAAGAGCAGGTCGTAAGTGCTGTTCAAAAGGTAATCGACACTTATGGAAAAGTAGATATTTTAGTAAACAACGCTGGTATGATGGCATACTGTCCTACCGTTAATTTAAGTTTGGAACAATGGCAAAAGGTTGTAGATGTAAGCTTAACAGGATATTTTTTAATGGCACGAGAATGCGCTAAAAACATGATAAAAAATAATTATGGCAGAATTATTAACACCGCCTCTATGTATGGACACATTGCAGCAAAAGATCACCCTATTTTAGCTTACAATGCTACCAAAGGGGCTGTTCCCAATTTTACCCGTAGTCTTGCACAAGAATGGGCAAAATACAATATCACTGTTAATGCAATCGGTCCCGGAGAATTTCCTTCTGAAATGATGCAATTCGACGACGCAGCATTAGAGGAACTAAAAAAACGATGTCCAATTGGAAGACCTGGAAATATAGCTGAACTGTGTGGACAACTTTTGCTGTTTGCTAGTGAAACCAGTTCCTATACTACAGGACAGACCATTTATATCGATGGTGGATGGACCTGTGTATAATCAAAAAACTGCTCTAAAACATCTCTAAATAATAAAGAAGGGAGAATTTTGTGTCATTTTCTCCCTTCTTTATTATTTATTGCCAATTAACTTAATGTCAATTATCCATCCAACGGAACTTTTCCCCATTCTTCTTTTTGCAGAATTTGATTTAGTACCCAATGACCATCCTTGCGTACAAACTGCCAATATTCTGTAAAAGTCTGAGAAACTCCAGGGGTTCCGGAAATAACCTGAAAATCTGTTTTTCGAATGGTATAGTCAATCATGGATGCTCGGATCATGCACCAAAGATAGTCCCTGCTATTGTCCCAGTCATCATGTACACCAATAGGAGAAACCTCCAACAAGTTCATCTGCTCCAATATGTTCTGTTCTCCCCGCATTTCCATCCAAGAAAGTTTGGATTCATACTCTTTATACAAAGCGTCGCTGAGATAAGTTTTGGCAATCGAAACATCTCCCTGAGTCCAAGCCTGCTGAATACAGTAAAACGCCTGCTGAATCTGTTCCAGCGCCTTGTCATATTCCCACATAGTATCAAATTTAGCCGCCTCATACATTTTTGCCTGACTCTTTTTCCGGGAACGGCGCAGTCTCAGCACTAGCAGTGCACTGCCTCCTCCCCCAACAATCAAAAAAATACCGCCGGAAAGTATGGTGGAAAAAACAGAACTTCTCCTGCTACCATAGGTTCTTCTGCTGTAGGAAGAAGAATGTCCTCCAGAAAATCCTCCTCCGCCTCCACCGGAACCTCCGCCGCCAGCGCGGGCAGTTACACATACTGGAAGCATCATGGCCAACAAAACAAAAATCAGCACCATCAGGCACAGTTTCTTTTTCATCATATTCACTCCTTTGCCCGACACGACAGTACAACACAAAATGCGAGCCATTTTTATGGCTCGCATCCTGCTAAATATCACTTAAAAACACGACAGCTGTTCCACGAGCTCATTCCCATACAACAGTCAATTATGATTCTGACAGTTCACCCTGGCTTTCCGCTTTCAGATAAGCGTTAATAAAGCCATCCAGGTCCCCATCCATTACCGCATTTACATTGGTGTTTTCAAAAGAAGTGCGGTGGTCTTTTACCAGTGTATAAGGCATAAATACATAAGAACGAATCTGGGAGCCCCAGGCAATTTCACGCTGTTCGCCCTTAATATCCTCAATTTTTTCCAAGTGTTCCCGTTCTTTAATCTGCATCAATTTCGCAGTCAGCATTTTCATACAGTTTGCCTTGTTCTGCAGCTGGCTACGTTCTGTCTGACAGGAAACCACGATACCAGTAGGAATATGGGTGATACGAACCGCAGAAGAAACCTTGTTTACGTTCTGTCCGCCTGCACCGCCGGAACGATAGGTATCTACCTTTAAGTCATCCGGATTAATGGAAATTTCAATAGAATCATCCATTTCCGGCATTACTTCCAGAGAAGCAAAAGAGGTATGGCGTCTTCCGGAAGAGTCAAATGGGGATACACGAACCAGACGATGAACACCTGCTTCAGAACGCAAGAATCCATAAGCGTTTTCCCCTTCTATCAAAATAGAAGCGCTCTTGACACCTGCTTCTTCCCCGTCCAGATAGTCCATAATGCGGTACTTAAATCCGTGGCGCTCTGTCCAGCGGGTATACATCCGGTACAGCATCTGAGTCCAGTCCTGAGCTTCCGTTCCGCCAGCACCAGCATGGAAAGTAAGAATGGCATTATTTTTGTCATACTCACCGGTTAACAGTGTGGTCAAACGCTGATTTTCCAATTCTTCTGTCATTCGGGTATAAGTTTCTTCAATTTCTGGCAACAGGGATTCGTCATCTTCTTCCATGGCCATTTCCAGCATGGTTTCAATATCTTCATACATCTCTACCAGCTTGTTATACCGTTCCACACTGCCTTTTAACTGACTGGTTTTTTGCAGGATTTTCTGGGAAACTTCCATATTGTCCCAAAATCCAGGTTCAGCAGCTTTCAGTTCCAATTCTTCAATTTGTTCCAGCATCCGATCCATTCCCAAAGCATCCCGCAGGTCATCCAGCTCTGGTTTAAAATCGTGAAGTTTTACTTTATATTCATCATATTGCAGCACAATTATTCACGTTCCTTTTCTCATTATTCTCAATTAAACATAGTCAATATTATTATAAAGTATTTTACATAAAATGTAAAGTATTTCAGCAGTTTATAAATTGACAGAAATTCCTGTATATGTTACTATATTGTTAATAAAAGGAAATTTACCTGCCGAGGTTATCGGCTTTTTAGTAGGAGGAACTCTGCATGATCCGAAATCTGCAAGATGAAATCATTCGCCTCAAACAAGAACAACATGTCACAATTTTAGCACACAGTTATCAGTCTCCGGAAATTTTGGAAATTGCCGACCATACCGGAGATTCCTACAAGCTTTCTGTCATTGCAAAAGACCTGGACTGCCAAAAAGTTATTTTGTGCGGCGTTCGGTTTATGGCAGAAACAGTAAAAATGCTGTCTCCGGAAAAAAGTGTCATTCTTCCTGTTCCCCAGGCTACCTGTCCTATGGCGGAACAAATCGCTCCTGAGCGGGTTGCTCAGTTTAAGCGTGAAAATCCCCATGTAAAGGTAGTGTGCTATGTAAATACTACCGCCGCCCTGAAAGCAGAATGCGACGTTTGCGTCACTTCTTCCAGCGCTTTAAAAATCGTTCGGGCAATTCCTGAAAAAGATATTCTGTTTATTCCGGATAAAAATCTGGGATCTTATGTACAGAAAATGTGTCCAGAAAAAAATATCATTCTGTGGGATGGATACTGCCCTGTTCACAATGCCATCACTGAAGATGAAATTTTAGCAGCAAAAGCGCTCCACCCTGATGCAAAAGTTCTGCTTCATCCAGAACTGCCCAAAGAAGTTTTACAGCATGGTGATGCTATTGGCTCTACTGCTGATATTATTCGTTTTGCTATGGAAAGCAGTGATCCCTGTATCATTGGCACCGAAAAAAGCATTGCCGATTACCTGAAACTGACAAAACCAGAAGGCACCTTTTATCAGCTGTCCAAACGCCTCATCTGTCCGGATATGCGCATGACCTCTTTGTCCGATGTATATGATGCTTTAACCGGAAACGGCGGCGAAGAAATGGAATTGGATGCAGAAATCGCCCGCAAAGCAAGACATACTATTGACGAAATGATTCGTCTGGGAAACTAAAATCATAAAATACAATCAGATTGAAGAAATTACTGTGTCTCCAACGGCTTAAGGGATTCACATCCCTTAAGAATCCCAAAAGACAAAATTTATGTAGCTTTTTCTTAATATATCTTTATCTGCAAACTGAAGCCCTGCAAAGTAAAAACTTTGCAGGGCTTTTTTCATATATGCCAGCAATTTTCTCCCTGGTTTACCAAAATATTTTTGCTTTCACCAGGCAACAAAGTAAGGCGGGACAGTTCCATTAAATATCCAGGTTCCCCGTAAGGCACCGGATGTGTCTCAGAGCAAACTGCAATTGCTACTCGAGCCGTAAACTGGGTAGGATTGGTGACAGTGCAGACAAATCCTCCGGAAACCGGACTGGATACCACATCCACATGATCATAAACCCAAACCATTCCACTGTCACTGTTCACCACAATTCCGGGAATTTCCACTGCAGTCATAAGTGTGGATACTTCGCACCAGCAGGAACCACAAAAAACTCCCCCAATATGATCTTTTCCTTCCCAGTCAGAAGTGTTTACCCGCTCACACATCCATCCTGCCGGCAAAGCTTTCCCTTCCCAGGACATAATCGGGCGGTCTTCTCGAGAAAGATACTGAGTAATATTGTGGGCAATCTGTCCCGCAAGTTTGGCATAAGCACTGCTGCGGCAGCTCAGCTGTGGATGAGATAAAGCTTCCTGCGCCAAATCTAACAGCGCTATGGGAGACAAGGTACAAATCCCCGGTGCAGAATGTTTATTCTGCACATTGGCAAAAACACTGCCGGCGGTATGCATTCCAAGCCGTCCAAACTCGCAGTTTTCCGGAAAATCAAAATCATAGGTCATACACCAACTGGATGCCTGATGGGCGCAGTCTGCTGCCAGCAAAAGCCATTTTTCCTGCCCATCGGCATGATACAGCGCCATATATCCTTCCAACAGTCCAAACACGGATTCACTGTCTGCACCTTGAAGGATTTCGCCGGGTCCTCCGTTGAGAAGCCCTTTTTCCAAACAATGAGCATACCAGTCTCCCAGCTGCCGTGCGATCTCTAAGTACACGGGATCTTTCAGCACTCTGCTGCAAAGAACCAACCCTTCTATGGCAATTGCCGGGCTGGCTGTTCCTCCTGCCAGAATTTCTTCCCGTTCCAAATCAATAAACTGCCCCAACTGTCCGTATTTTCGGAACAGACAGACAAATGCGTCTGCCAGTTTTTTCAGTCCTGTCGTAACCTGCTGCTGTTCCGGCAAATTTCGTTTTTCTCTGCTCAGGCAGTATTTTGCGGTATAAACAAGAACATCTGCATTTTTTCTCAGCAAAAGGATTTCTTTTTGCTCGGTATGATGAAAATCATCTCCCAGCAACTTTCCGTTATATCGAATCGGATAAATAAATCCCGTATCCGCCTGTAATTTCGGGGAATATATGGTTTGAAACGTCTCTTCTGCCTGTGTTACTGCCACTCCTTCGGACCCCATCATAAAGGCGCAGGCATTCATTCCGCCGCCGACCCAACCTGCTTGCCAATCGCCGTAGACTCCTCCGGTTCCTTTTGGAGATACCCGAAAATATCCCTGTTCTTCCTCAAACTGAGTTTGGGTTGTTTTCTGTTCAATGATGTCATATGCCGCAGAAAAAGGCAGCTGATTTTCCCATTTGCTTTGAGATTCTATCCATTCCCTAGTATCAAAAAAATGTTCGTAAAAGGTTTTCATGCTGTGGCAGTCAAACTGATGAATCCCAAAACAAAACTGAATCACATCTCCCGCTTTCAAATCCCGGGGCTGATCGTCGCTTTTGGTACTGGTATTCATCATGGTATACTGATGCGTTCTGACACAAGGTAATTCCATGCCGATCCGGGCACCAGACTGTATCTGATCAAAGAAAAATCCAGTATATTCCCGGCTGTTTCCATGATTTCCATAAAAGAGAATTCCTTTGCCAGTCTTTTTACTCCACCCGCCCATACAGGGGACAGACATATCCCCTGAAGACAAATGAATATAGGTATGTTCCTGATCCAAGCGAGGAACATCAGTAATCAAAGTCTGCATATCAGGACCCATCCCATCTTCCCTGTGCATCATAGGCGGATAAGTCTGGGGCAGTACTTTAAAATGATTGCCATCATACACTGCTGCTGGAGAGAAAAAGTAACCATCCTCTTCATTCCACCAGTCCAGATGGAGATATGCTCCAAAATTCACCTGAGAAAATGTTCCTTCACATACTGTAAGGGTAAGCTGATACTGATTTTCCCCAGTTTGTTGCAGTGCAACCTGGGCCTTTCCATGATCAAAGCAAACCTGCTGAGTTTGGTTGACTATGATTTTTTGTTCCTGCCGACATACCGCTTTTTGGTCAGAAAACTGGTTAATACAGTAGACAACCCCATTCATTTTGATTCCTCTCCTTTTCTGAAATGATTCATCTGTCATATAAAAATTTTTAAAGCGACACGCCGCCCGAGGCACATACCGTGAATTGTGCGGTGTCGCCTCAAATAAAATCGGGGCATTGCAGAATTCCTCATGCAATCCCCCAAATTTTTGTTTTATTGTGTTTCCTTTTTGATATTCCTTATTGGATAAAATCAATCTGCGTTTTCAATGGTAATGCTTTCAATTACAACGCTTTCTACTGGTTTACTGTCTGCTCCGTCAGAACCCTGGGTAACTTCGCAGGAGGAAATAGCTTCCACTACATCCATCCCTTCGATCACCTGACCAAATACAGTGTGCATTCCATCCAGATGAGGGGTTCCTCCCACTTCTGCATATTTTTCCATTACGCTGTCTGCATAAGAAGTACGTCCTCTTCCCTGCTGTTCGTGATAAGCAATACACTGTTCAAAATAATCTTCTTCGATTGGATCAGAACTTTGCACAATAAAGAACTGGCTGCCATTGGTATTAGGACCAGCATTAGCCATACACAAAGCACCGTCAAAACAATATAAATTATCAGAAAACTCGTCTTCAAACTCTTTATTCCACAAGCTGTGGCCCCCGGAACCAGTTCCTGTAGGGTCCCCACCCTGGATCATAAAATCTTTAATGACCCGGTGAAAGGTCACCCCGTCATAATATCCTTCTTCTGCCAACCCAATAAAATTTTCTACCGTTTTGGGTGCTTCTTCTGGATACAGAGCAATCTTAATATCTCCATAGTCCTTTACATGAATGGTGGCAATCGGCTGATCTGCAGACACTTCTTCAAACTGCAGTAAAGTCACTTCACCGGACTCGCCGCTACTTTTTCCGCACCCTGCCATTGCAAGCAACAGCATTCCCGCTGTTAAAATAATACTGATTAATTTTTTCATTCTGTAATCTTCCTTTTATGCGTTTTCAAATTTTCACTGTGCTTTCTTTTTCATCAGGAATTGCTTTCTGAGGCACTTTCCGGTTGAGAAGATTCCGCACTGGGAACATAAGATTCCAGTGTAATGGACTGGATCCACACATCCTCTAAGGGCTTATTGAATTTATCATCACTGACCGGAACGGAAGCAATGGCATCCACTACATCCATCCCTTCAAACACCTGACCAAACACTGTATGAGAAAAATCCAGCCAAGGAGTTCCGCCGACTTCTTCATATTTATCCATCACAGACTGAGGAAATGCTTTTTGAACCCCTGCATTGAGTCGGAATAAATTCCAAGATTCGCTGGTTATAGTAGAAGCCGGAGCCTGTACAATAAAAAACTGACTTTCATTGGTATCAGCGCCTGAATTTGCCATAGACAGGGCACCTCGGAAATGGAGTGCCTGCTCGGAAAATTCATCCTCAAAGGGCTCACCGGAGGCACTTTCTCCTCCCGCACCAGTACCGGTAGGATCCCCTGTTTGAATCACGAAATCCTTTTTAACACGGTGAAACAACATTTTCGCGGCATCAGTAGAATTATAGTAGCCTTTTTCCACTAATTCTTTAAAATTTTCTACCGCCTTGGGCGCAACATCCGGGAATAACATGACTTTGATATCTCCCATACTGGTATGGATCACTGCAATTTCTTCCCCAGCTTCCGGTGTACGGAAATTTAAAAGTTCCGCTGCTCCATTGGAAGGAAAATTTTCTTTTAAAAATTCATCCGCTGGAGTATCTTCTGTCTCCACATTTTCCAGCTGAGAATTATCAGCATCACCCGCATCAGAAATTAAATCCAAAGATTCTGCCGGGCCCGGATCGCTGTAAATTTTATTGCATCCAGAGCAAGCGACCGCTAATACTGCTGTCATCAATAGGGCAAATATCCGGTTTTTTTTCATATGTTTCATCCTTATTCCTGTGTTTGGCTCTGGTTCATTCCCTCGCCATACGTTGTCAGCGTAATGCTGTAAATCACCAATTCTTCTGAAGGAGTAAAGGTATCTTCCCCATTTTCATCTTTTTGGGTTGGCACCTGGATAATCTGATCCACTACATCCAGACCTTCTACCACCTGACCGAAAATCGTATACTGACCTGTATACAAAGGCTGTCCGCCATGTTCTTTATAAGCACTGATTACTGTTTCTGGGTAGTTACTTTCTTCCATCTGTTCCAGTGTTTCTGCATCTGCAGAAGAATTGCCTATAATAAAGAAACGGCTGTCAGAACGAATAGACTTGGTAATTCCAGTTTCTTCACCCAAGGCAGAGACTGCTCCCGGAAAATGCCAAAGATCGGAGGATGTTTCAGTTTTAATCCCTTTGCCGTCCTTGGTTGTGGTCTTTCCTTCTTCCCCTTCTGAATCAGTAGCACCTGCCAGCATAGCAGTAGCAGTGTGATCCACTGCATAAATAGGATTGTTTTCATAAAATCCTTCTTCTACCAGCTGTTTAAACTGCTTTACTGTTTCAGGGGCATATTCTTCATACAATACAAATTTGATGGTACCATAATTGGTTTCCACCACTGCCATTTCCTGGTCATCCGCCGGTGTTTCAAACTGCACTAAATTAATATCCTGGCTGGGCGGCCGTGTACCAGCCGGCATACATCCGGTTAATACAAATAATCCTACTGTCAGGACTGCAAACATTTTTGCTACTTTTCTCATTGATGCAAACCTCCGTCAGCATATCAAATATCGCAAGTTGCAGCCCCAGAAACTGGAGCTGCAACTGCACCTGAATTTATTATATCCTATCCGCAAAGGTCACACAACGAAAAAATAATGACATTTTATAGATAATTTGTTAAAATTTTGTGTTTTATGACACTTACTCTGTAGGATTTTCCTGACAAATAATCTGTTTGGCCATCTGGTCAATCGCCTCTCTGGCAGGATAGCAGGTGCCGTCACAGCACACGCTGGCCGTACCACAGGCAGTAGCAAAACGCACTGCTTCCTTTTGGGACCATCCCATACCCAAACCATATAAAAATCCGGACAAAGTGGCATCTCCGGCTCCCACTGTAGAACGCACAGAGACTTTTGGAGCTGCGGTTTTCAAACAAGTTCCTTCGCCTGCATACAAAACGCCGTCTCCTCCAAGACTGACCAAAACATGGTTTACCCATTGAGAAAGTTCTTGTGCCGCATCTTTTACCGCTTCCAATGAAGGCAGAGAAACACCCATAATCTGTTCCAATTCCACCCTGTTGGGCTTCATCACAAAGGGACGGATCCGCTGGTAATCCTCTTTGGAAAACACCCCAGTATCTACTGCCGTTGGGATGCCTCTGCTGCTGATCTCACGAATCAAATCTTCATAATCTTCTGCAGTGACGCCAGGCGGCAAACTTCCGGCAAACACTACCAAGGTGGCTTCATCACACAGTTCCAGCAGTCTGGATCTTACCTGCTCCAATAACTCCCGTCCTAAAGCAGGGCCTTTTCGGTTAACTTTCAGCTGCCGCTGGTTTCCCACAATCAAAGTAAGATTTTCCCGGATTGCAGCTCCTTTTACTGGAAGATATTCCGCACAGACAGATTCCTGCATCAGTTTTCCCCTGAGCATAGAAAGATTCTCTTCCCCAGCGACACACAAAGAACGGTTGGAAAACCCCAATCCCGTCAGCATGCGGGACACATTAATCCCTTTTCCTCCAGGATAGATTTCTTCTTTTTGAGCAAAACACGGCTCCTCAAAGTCCAAAGAATCAATCCAAACCGTCACATCCAAAGATGGATTTAAACAAACGGTAACAACTTCACGGAACATGGCTCTCCCCCATTTCTCAGGCAATCGGTGTAATCTGGGTTCCCTGTCTGGTTTCTTTTACTTCGTATCCCATTTTCGCAATTTCGTCCCGAAGCTGGTCTGCTTTTGCAAAGTCTTTTGCTTTTCTGGCAGCTGCCCGTTCTTCTACCAGTTTCATCACTTCTTCTGGAATGGTCTGTTCTTCCTGATCCTGGTACAACAGCCCCAGAACATCAATCAGTTCCAGGAACAGACTTTCCGCAAAGGTGACATATTCCAAACTTGCCTGTTCTGTACCACTGATATTTACATTAATTTCTTTTACCAGATCAAAAATAGCTGCAATGGCGTCCGCAGTATTCAGGTCATCGTCCATAGCGTCAATAAAGTCCTGGCGGTGTTTGAGCAAGGATGCTTTCTGTTCTTCGGTAAATTCACCCGGTTTTGCAGCAGCCTTCACACGGCGCAGCGTTGCTTTACAGGTATAAAGACGTTCCAGAGCCGCTTTGCACTGTTCAATAATTTCCAGAGAATAGTTAATTGGGCTGCGGTACTGTGCCTGAAGCATCATAAAACGGATCGGTTCATACCCAAATTTCTCTGCCACTTCACGAGTGGTGAAAAAGTTATTCAAAGATTTTGACATTTTCCGGTTATCTACATTAATGTAGCCGTTGTGCATCCAGTAATTGGCAAATGTCTTGCCAGAAGCAGCTTCACTCTGGGCAATCTCATTTTCATGATGTGGGAAGATCAAGTCCTGTCCGCCGCAGTGAATGTCAATGGTTTCGCCCAAAATGCTCCGTGACATAGCAGAGCATTCAATATGCCAGCCTGGACGGCCTTTTCCCCACGGAGATTCCCAGTAAGGTTCTCCTGGTTTTGCCGCTTTCCACAAAGCAAAGTCCATAGGGTCCTCTTTGATATCGTCTACGGCAATTCTGGCGCCAGCTTCCAGATCTTCCAAAGGCATGTGAGACAGTTTTCCGTAATCTTTAAACTTATGAGTGCGGAAATACACATCGCCGTTTACTTCATAAGCATATCCACGATCTACCAGAGTTTTTACAATCTCAATAATGCTGTCCATGTTTTCGGTTACTTTTGGGTGTACTGTAGCAGGGCGTACATTCAATCCCTTCGCATCCACTTGATACTCCCGGATAAACCGTTCAGAAACCTCAGAAGAGGCTACGCCTTCTTCATTAGCTTTGCGGATAATCTTGTCATCTACATCGGTAAAGTTCTGAACAAAAGTTACTTTCATGCCCCGGTATTCCAAATAGCGGCGCAGTACATCAAAAATAATGATAGGCCGAGCATTCCCAATATGAATATAGTTGTATACGGTAGGACCGCAGGCATACATCCGGATTTCTCCTGGATGAATTGGTTTTAATTCTTCTTTTTCTCTGGTTAAGGTATTAAATACTTTCATAACGTCACCTGCCCGTTTGGGCATTCCTTTCTCTTCTTTCTATTTTATCCTGAATGATTACTGATTTTGCCTGTCCTGTACAGATTGTTCCAAAAGCTGCTTTAATTGGGCAACCTCCGCCTGCAGGTTAGAAATTTCAGATGCCATACGGCTCATTTCCTGTGATACCGGATCCGGTACATGAACCTGATCCAAATCTCCAGCAATTCGTTTTCCGCCCTGACGCACCACTCTGGCCGGCACACCGACTGCAGTGGAATCCGGCGGAATTTCTTTGAGCACTACGGCATTAGAAGCAATTTTGCTGTTATCCCCTACTGTAAAAGGACCCAGCACCTTGGCTCCGCTCCCTACCAGTACGTTATTTCCCAAAGTAGGATGCCGCTTGCCGGTATCTTTTCCGGTACCGCCCAGGGTTACCCCTTGATACAGGGTACAGTCATCTCCTACAACGGCAGTTTCTCCAATGACCACTCCGCTTCCATGGTCAATCACCAAACCTTTGCCGATAGTAGCACCTGGATGAATTTCAATTCCTGTAAAAAACTTGGTCAGCTGTGACACCAGCCGCGCCAGAAAAAAGCAGTTATGCAGAAAAAACCAATGGGACAAACGATACCAAAATACCGCATGAAATCCGGAGTACAGCAAAAAAATCTCAAACTTGCTCCGTGCGGCAGGGTCCCGGCTTTGATACGCATTTAAATCATAACGAATGTTTTTGAACATAAAAATACCTCTCTTTCTTTGAGCGCAGTGAAGCAAAACAAGCCATTAAAAAAACCGCCCCAGAAAACCCAAACAGGGTTTATCTGAAGGCGGCTGTCTATGCCACGGTTCCACTTCGATTTGTTACTCATATTCCTTTAACGCAGGACATACGTACTGTGATACTCCCCACTGGTTTCCCCCAGTATGCTCAGGAACGCACTTCACACCAGTACTCGCCTGCGGCGCCTTTCAGCCCAATGAGCTCCGCTCTCTTTTGGCATTTCCCAAATGCTACTCTTTTCCCTCAAAGCATTTCTATATTTTATGTTCTATACTCTGAAAAAGTTCCAGACTCTAAAACACACTATTACTATAGCATAAATTTAAAAAAGTGGCAAGAGTTAATTTTAAACTTATTTAGTAGTATTAATACAGGACTTATTTTTCAGCAGGTAATCCACACCGGAAATCACCGTGATGACTGCTGTAATCCACATAAGAATATTGCTGAGCAGAGCAATGTCAAAACCAATGGTGACAAACTGATTGATGGATTCTAATAACAGAATGCCTACAATAGATACCATCTGAGACACAGTTTTTACCTTTCCGTAAATGCTGGCAGCAATCACGGTACCATCGCTGGCAGCAACCAGACGTAAAGAGGTAACCAAAAATTCTCTGGCAATGACAATAATTACAACAACGCTGCTGGAAAGCCCCAGTTCAATAAATCCAATCATGGCAGCCAGCACCAGCACTTTATCTGCCAGCGGATCCAAAAACTTTCCGAAATTGGTAATCAGATTATACTTACGGGCAATTTTGCCGTCCAAACAGTCGGTAATGGATGCTGCCGCAAAAACAAGCAGCGCCCACAGATAATGATACGGAATTCCGTCCACCAGCAAAAACAATACAAAAAACGGTACCATAATAATCCGCAGTACAGTCAGTTTATTTGGTAAATTCATATTTACAAATCCTTTCTCTGCTCACTATATTATAAAATTTCTTCCCCAACCAGGTCATAATCACACACGTCGGTTACCTGTACCCGGACAAAGTCCCCCAAGGTGTGTTTCTTCTGTTCGGAGGTAAAGAATACCTTGCCGTCAATATCCGGTGCATCTGCGGCACTGCGGCCAAAATAGCACTCTGCCAATTTGTCAACACCTTCCAGAACAACTTCAATTTCGGTATCCATTTTCCGTTCATTGTCCCGGGTCATAATGGTCATCTGTTCTTCCATAATGATTTCCGCACGGCGCTGACGGATTTTTTCCGGTACCTGAGGTTCCATTTTTGCAGCTCGGGTTCCTTCTTCTTCAGAATAAGCAAAACAGCCCAGCCGTTCAAACTTCATTTCTTTTACAAATTCCACCAGTTCTGCAAACTGTTCTTCTGTTTCGCCAGGGAATCCGGCAATCAAAGTAGTACGCAGAGTAATACCCGGAATTCTTTCCCGAATTTTGCGGATCAAAGCAACCGTTGCTTCTTTTCCCATTGGGCGGTTCATGGCTTTGAGCACCTGATCATTGCAGTGCTGAAGAGGAATATCCAAGTATTTCACAATCTTTTCTTCCTCGGCTACCACATCCAACAGTTCATCGGTGATTTTGTCAGGATAGCAGTATAGAGTTCGGATCCAGCGGAACCCGTCGATTTTGCAAAGCTCCCGAAGCAGTTTTGCCAAAGAATAGCTTCCGTACAGATCCTCTCCGTAACGGGTGGTATCCTGAGCTACCAAAATCAGTTCTTTGACTCCGGTAGATGCCAGCCACTTGGCTTCTTCAATGATCTCTTCCATAGGGCGGCTGCGGAAACGTCCCCGGATAGCAGGAATCGCACAGTAACTGCAGCAGTTGTCGCATCCTTCTGCAATTTTTAAATAAGCATAGTAAGGCAAAGTGGTCAATACCCGTTCTCCGCACAGAGGCAGGTCGGTTTTTGGACCGTATTTTTCCACTTTCTTGCCATCCAGAACTGCCTGAATCACCCGAGTAATATCCTTGTTGGAACCGATTCCGACCACTGCGTCCACTTCTGGAATTTCCTGCATAATTTCCTGCTGATACCGTTCTGCCAAACATCCGGTTACAATGATGGCTTTGATCTTGCCTTCATTTTTCAGGTTGATAAACTCAATAATATCCTGAATAGCTTCTTCTTTAGCAGACTGAATAAACCCGCAGGTATTCACAATTACTACATCGCAGTTGCCGGTATCTCCTACCAGTTTATACCCTTTTTTCTCAATTTTTTTCAGCATGATCTCTGCGTCAATCTGATTTTTTGGACATCCCAAAGATGCCATTGCTACTCGTATTGCCATTGATCCTCTTCATCCTTTTCTATTCCATTTTCCGTTTTATAATCTTCTAATGCCCGGCGGATCTCCCCGTAGGAATACCCCATACGAACCAGTGCATCGGTTACCCGCCGGTCATTTTTCGGGTCTCCGTCCAGCTTTCTCCAGTATTTCTGTTCCAGCAAAGCGAAAATCTGGTCATACGGCTCCACCTGACACTGTGCCAAAGCTTCCTCCGCCATCTGTTTCGAAATGCCTTTTTTCTGCATTTCAAATAGACATTTTCTCTGGCTCCAAAGCTTGGTATTCAGTCCATACTCCGCCAGACGCAGGGCATACTGCTCATCATTCAAAAGCCCCAGCTCCTGCATTTTGCTCACTGTTTGGGCTGCAATCTCAGGAGATATGCTGGTGCACAGCTTCCGGTACAATTCCACGCTGGAATGATCCCGGTAAGAAAGCAGATGGTATGCCCGCTCTCGGGCTTTCCGCTGCTCAGCCTGCAGCTTCAAATCCTCCAGCAGAGCTTCATCTACCTGACTTCCCACCTGAATCCGGTTATTTTCTAAAATTTCCTGATCCAAGATATAGAAATACTCGCCGTCTACCTCTACCGTATACCGAGTCTGGCTTTTCTTTTCAATTTTAGTTACCTTCATACAGAGCCTCCAAACACCCTGTCATCCAGTGAAAATTATTCAAAATCATCATCTTCTGATGGGTCAATATCCAAGAACAGGTCTTTTCCTCCATTTGGATTTTCAGGAGGCTGAGGCTGGCTGCCGCCTTCTGCCGGAATCGGAGACTCAGCCTGTTTGGATGCGGCTCTGGAAGAAGCAACCGCTTTGGATGCAGCATCCATAGCCTCCTGCTGATGATCCCGAATCTTCTGCGCAATTTCTTCGCACAGAGCTTCGTTTTCCCTGAGCAGCTTCTTCACCTTATCGCGGCCCTGTCCCAAGCGTTCCCCGTTATAGTTAAACCAGGCACCGCTTTTCTGGATAATATCCAAATCCACTGCAAAGTCCAGGATTTCCCCTTCCCGGGATACCCCTTCCCCATACATAATATCAAAAATTACTTCTTTAAACGGAGGAGCTACCTTGTTTTTTACAATCTTACATTTGGTTTTGTTCCCTACAATTTCGCTTCCGTTTTTAATCGCTTCCCCTTTGCGCACTTCAATCCGCACAGAAGAATAGAATTTTAAAGCACGTCCACCTGGTGTTGTTTCCGGATTGCCGTACATCACACCAATTTTTTCACGCACCTGGTTGATGAAAATAGCCACACAGTTTCCTTTGGAAACCGCACCAGTCAGCTTTCTCAGCGCCTGAGACATGAGTCTTGCCTGCAGTCCTACATGGCTGGAACCCATTTCACCCTCAATTTCTGCACGGGTAACCATTGCCGCTACAGAGTCCAAAACAATAACGTCCAAAGCGCCAGAACGAATCAGCGCTTCCATAATTTCCAGCGCCTGCTCCCCGGTATCCGGCTGAGATACCAACAATGAGTCAATGTCAACTCCCAATGCCTTGGCGTAAATCGGGTCCAAAGCGTGTTCTACGTCAATGAACGCCGCTTCGCCCCCTTCTTTCTGTGCCTGCGCCACAATCTGAAGAGCTACGGTGGTTTTACCGGAAGATTCCGGACCATAAATCTCGACAATTCTTCCACGGGGAACACCGCCGATCCCCAACGCCATATCAAGCCCCAAAGAACCAGTGGAAATATGATCCACGTTCATGGTTTTGGCTTCGCCCAATTTCATAACAGCGCCTTTCCCAAACTGTTTTTCAATCTGAGTAATCGCTGTTTCCAGTGCTTTTTTCTTATCGTTGCCGTCTGCAGGTCCAGACGGCTTTGCTTTTGGTTTTACTGCCATGAATGAATTCCTCCTTATGACACAGCCGATAATAACGGCTCTCCAAAAAACTGATTGATCTCTTTCAGTGTAATTTTATAATAACTTTTATCCTATGTAATACAGGTTTCTCCATCGTAAACTCTGTTTTTGCGCTGAGTTAAGAACTCCCTGTTATGTTGTTTTCAGGGATTCAAACAAATATTATAATCCATGGTTTATGTATTTGCAACGGTTTTCGGAGAAATTCCGGTTACCACCCGCAAAACTCCGCATAAATCAGGGATTGCCTGTACTTGTTCCATCCCGTTTTCTTCCAGAATCTCCATCACCTTCTGCGCCTGTCGCCACCCTACTTCATAGGCAAGCATTCCGCCGGGATTCAGCCTGGATTTCCATATCCGGGTAATCTGTTCATAAAAATCATATCCGTCATGATCCGCATATAATGCCATTTCAGGTTCGAAAGTCACCTCTGTCTGCAAAGACTCCATCTCTTCCTGGTTTAAATAGGGAGGATTGGACACAATCAAATCAAACCCCGTCAGCTCCGGTATAGGATCTAGCACATCATTTTCAACTGGAATCACCTGGCTTTGGTTTCGTGCTATATTCCTTTTCAGATAAGTTATAGCATCCAAAGATTTTTCCAAAGCATAAACCTGGTTACCCGGAGCATAATGGTCTATTGCTACAGCAATACAGCCGCTTCCGCTACACAGGTCAATCACTTTTTGTTCCCGCTTTCCCTTTAAAAAAGAAAGCGCTTGTTCACAAAGGGTTTCCGTATCCTGTCTGGGAATCAGCACTCCTTCCCCAACGTAAAAGGGCAGGCCAAAGAACTCCCATTCTCCCAAAAGATACTGGAGCGGATAACCGGAAATCCGGCGCTCCACCCACAAGGACAGCTGTTCCTCCTGCTCCTGAGAAAGGGAGATATCTCCCTGCAGAAGCTGTTCCGGACTGATGTTCAGAATTCCCTGAACCAACTGTCTTGCTTCAAAAAGCGAAGATTCCACCCCTGCTTTTTGGAGCGCCTGTGCAGCTTTTGCGCAAGCTTCCCTAATTACCATTTATCTTCCTCCAAGTTTTCCGGTACAACCGGCTGGAATGCGGCAATGGCTACCTCAATCTGAGCATCGGTAGGTTCTTCTGTTGTCAGATACTGTAATTTTGTTCCTGGCCATGAAATAATTTTTGTCAGCAGATTATCATAACGCCCTGCCAACCGAATCAGCTCATAAGCAACTCCCACTACCACCGGCAGCAGCAGCAATTTACAGATTGCCCGAATCAAAGGATTGTTCCAGGTCAAAAAGGAGGATACCAAAATACTCACTAAAATCACCAGAATCAGAAAACTGGTTCCGCAGCGAGGATGAAAACGGCTTTGCTTTCTCACATTTTCAACGGTCAATTCCTGCCCAGCTTCAAAGCAGGCAATGGTTTTGTGTTCCGCACCGTGATACCCATACATCCAGCGCATATCTTTTACCCGTGACACCAGCCACAAATAACCCACTAAAATCAGGATTTTAATCAACCCTTCTACCAAGCCTTTCCATCCGCCCAAGGAGACTAATTGATCCAATCCCCACACTGCGGCGGCAGGTAAAAATAAAAACAGTACCAAAGCCAGAATGATTCCCAAGGCGGCGCCAATGGTTCCAATTACTTTTACCAGGTTATCTCCAAATTTTTCTTCCAGCCATCGATCCAGTTTGGAAGGTTCCTCCTCATCCAGATCTACACCTGCTTTATCAGCGGATTTCATCAGGCACTGATAACCGGTTACCAAACTGTCCACCATATTGATAATTCCCCGAACAAAAGGGATTTTACTTAATATTCCCAGAACACCCGTCAATCCCCGGGTATCCCACACTTCTACATCAATGGTCTGATCAGGAAGACGAACTGCCATAGCTGTTTTTCGCACACCCCGCATCATGACTCCTTCAATCAGAGCCTGTCCCCCGATCTTACTTTTATGAATTTCCTGTTCACTGCTTTTCGGCACTGTCCGTGCTCCTTTCCTCTTTCACATCATTAATGGTAATTTCTGTTTTTCTCTCATCATCTTTTGGCATTACAGGCAATTTAATGGTCACAGTTGTTCCCACATTTAACTGGCTGTCTACTGTCAATTCACCGTCATGCAGTTGTACAATTTCCGTAGCAACTGCCAGCCCAATCCCAGACCCTCGGCGGGTAGAATTGGCTTTATAAAACTTTTCTTTTACTTTGGGCAAATCCTCCGGCGCAATTCCAATTCCGGTATCGCTTACGGTTACCCAAATAAACTCTTCTTTTTCTTCTACTGATACGGTTACCGTATCTCCACTGTCACTGTATTTGAGGGCGTTATCAATAATATTGATAAACACCTGCTTTAACCGGCTTTTATCTCCAAATACATAGGACACATTTTCCGGTTCGTTATAAATTAAGGTAATGTTATCCCGTCTGGCCCGTTCGGTGTAAATCAGCACTGCATCTCCCAGCTCTGCCAGAATATCCATTTTGGTTTTTACTAGCGTAAACCGACCATTCTGCATTCGGGAAAAGTCCAAGAGTTCTTCCACCATGTTGGAAAGCCGCTCGGTTTCATTGATAATAACGTGCATTCCCTTTTTGAGCATGACCGTATCTTCGGCGCCCAGCGTCATTAAAGTTTCGCCCCAGCCCTTAATGGCAGTCAAAGGCGTGCGCAGTTCATGGGATACAGAAGAAATAAACTCATTCTTCATCTTTTCAGAAGCTTGAATTTCATCTGCCATATAGTTGATAATGTCGCACAGTTCCCCAATCTCATCATCCGATTTTTTGATAATACGGGCACTCATATCTCCGGTAGCAAATTCCCTTGCCACCGCGCCCAGTTCCCGTACCGGAAATACAATCGAGCGGATAAAATAGGAACTGGAAATTAAAATCAACCCCAGTACCATCAGCAGCAGCCCTGATAGAATCAGCATAAACCAAAAAATAGCCCGGTCAATATTTTCCAGGGACACCACATACCGAACCGCAGAATATCCGCTGTTCAAGGTGGGAATCCGCATGGTCAGCGCCATGATTTTTTCCCCATTTTCCCCTATGCCAACATACTTTCCAATTCCGTCACCATCCATATTATTCATGGCGCGTTCATAATCCGGAAGCACACCGTGCTGTTCAAAAGGAAATCCACTGGAAGTCGTGACCACCTGACCCTGATAATCGATCAGCATCATTTCCATTCGGTCTTTATAGTCAAATGTTTCCACATAATTTCGGACAAAATTTCGGAATACAGTTTTGGAAGTATCCTTATTACGGTTCATCTCCCGATCGGCCGCATCCGCATTATAGGTGAGCGCATCCTCTGCAGAAGAATAATAATAATTGCGCACTCCAAAACCTGCGCCTATTTCAATGAAAATGAGTACCAGGAGCACAACTCCCAAGCTGTTGGCAATCCAACGCCGGGTAATGCTTTTATAGGCCACGGGCAAACCTTCCTTTCTTCTGACTGACTGTAATTACTCGTTTTCCTGCCATTTGTATCCATAACCCCAAATGGTCTGGATATATTGAGGATTAGATGGTTCATCTTCTACCTTCATCCGCAGACGACGAATATTAACATCCACAATCTTAATATCTCCGTAGTAATTATCTCCCCAGATTTCTTCCAGGATTTTGCTTCGTTCCAATGCCACATTTTTATTGTGCAAAAACAAATCCATAATCTGATACTCTACCTGAGTTAAATCCACCAGAACGCTGTTTTTGGTCAGCGTCCGGCTCTTAGGAGACAAAACAAAAGGTCCAGATTTAATCGGCACAATTTCTTTGTCTTTTACATTGCTCAACGTTACCCGGCGGTAAATTGCATCTACCCGTGCCACCAGTTCAGAAGGGCTGAACGGTTTGGTCACATAGTCATCCGCACCCAGCATCAATCCGCCTACCTTGTCCATTTCCTGGGTTTTGGCTGAGAGCATAATAATTCCCAAATTGCTGCTTTTTTCCCGCAGCTTTTTACATACGGTAAATCCGTCAATCCCCGGCATCATAATATCCAATAAAGCAATGTCAAAATCGCCGTTTTGTTCATCAAACACCCGCAAAGCATCTTCGCCGCAGGAAACATCTGTTACAACATAACCGGAACGCTGCAAATTGATCACCACAAAATCCCGGATTACGTCTTCATCCTCACATACTAAAATCTTTTTCATGAACGTCCACTCCTTTATTCCTATGATCATTATAAATGATGGAACTGTTTCTTAATCGCTTCATCACTAAGTTTTAAATTTACTTTGTTTAAATTTTGCGGGTATTTCTGATAGAGAAATACCAGTTCTCCTCTGGTATCCAGTTCTTGATAACCCAGGGGAATTTCCTGGCTGGTCTGAGCCTTAATTTTCAAAAGGACCAAAGGATCCCCTTCCGGATTGTCCGGATTAGGCACATAGAAAGAGGTTTCGTTGGTAACCAGATCTTTTTTGGTATCCACCACATTTTCCCAGCCTTCTGGAACCGCAAACCAGTATCCCAATGCATAGTCTGTATAGGTGGTAACATACTGGGTCAATCCATTTTCGTCATAATGGGACCAGCTGATTAAATCCAGCTGACTGTCGTTTTGCTGAACATTCAGCCATTTTGGAATTTCATATACCCCATCATCATCTAAGTCCATCACAGTAAAATCAGATGGACGGCTGGTTAATTCCCAAAGACCACGGTCTCCTGATGGGCTTAAACTGCACAGAATGTTCTGCTCTACTGTTAAAATTTCCGTGCCTACTAATTTGCCGTAAACTCCATCCAGATAAAGAACCGGCTGCCCATTTTCCAAAAATCCAGGATAAATGCCCGAATATTCTGTTACAGAAGAATTCATGGCGATCTCCACCAGATCTTTTTCAAACATTTCTTCTCGATAATCGTAAAACTGTCCGTAAATAGACTTGATATCCCCGTTCATCTTACTGGAAAGAGCGGTAATTTCCTGAACGCCATCGTTATCCAAATCGTATACTTCGTACCCATTGCAGGGAACCGATAATTTATTGACTAACTGCAGACCCTGCTCCGCTGTTTCTTCATAGGAAAATACCTTCAACTCTTTGGTGTTCCCATTGACATCTCCATTGGTCAAGTCAAACCCAATAATAATATAATACTGCTCTTCCATTTCCACAATGGATACTTTTTCAATCCCGCTGGCATTAATTTCGTTGGAAATCAGTCTGGAAACCCATTTGCGGTTTCCTTTGGCGTCTTCCACCTGATCCAAAACGTTAATTTTAATAGCACTGGTTCCCCCTGCGGAAGATGTATTCTCCCGATAAAACACCAGCGCTTCTTCGGTGGATTCCCCATCAATATTCTCAATCACATAAGCGGAACGATAATCTCCTGTCCGAGGGTAAACCAGGGTAATATTTTCCTTCACTTCCGGATCTTCTTTCATCGCCGCTTCAATCTGTTCCTGTTCCCGAGAAAGTGCAGGAGGTTTCAGCAAAGTATCCACAGAAGGATCAATAAAATCGCATCCAGTGACTGCCATCATAAACGCCATTGCCGCAACTATTATTTTTATTTTTTTCAACGGTTCGCCCCCTACCTGTAGAGAGATTCTTTAACCCCGATTTTAAAAAATCCATGATCTATGTTATTATACCATACTTCCGAACAAAATTATATAGATATTTTTTGAAAACTAACCCCTACTTTTTTCGGATTCATTGGCTTAAAAAATAATTTTAAGGAATATAAAAAAACAAAAAGCGAGCCACCAGTGGTGGCTCGCAAATCATTTTGCTTATCGATCTTCCAAAGGGAGATAACTCTGTGTTTTAGATACTGCTTTATAAGCCGGACGAATAATCCGTTTTCCGTTGAGCATTTCTTCCATCCGGTGAGCGCTCCAGCCTGCCATACGGGAGCAAGCAAACAACGGTGTAAACAAATCTTCCGGAATACCCAGCATCCGATAAACCAATCCGGAATAAAGGTCCACGTTAGCACAGATGACTTTCTTGCCGTGAGTCCGCTGACTGAGTACTTCCGGAGCCAGTTTTTCCACCAATTCCAGCAGTTTAAACTGAGGTTCATATTCAGTGCCTTCTGCCAGTTTGGATGCACGCTGTTTCAGTAAAACCGCTCTCGGGTCAGACTTCGTATAAACTGCATGTCCCATACCATAAATAAGGCCGCTTCCGTCATTGGCTTCTTTCCGTACGATTTTATCCAAAAATTCCGCTACTTCCTGTTCATCTTCCCAGTTTTTCACGTTCTGTTCAATGCAGTCCAGCATGTTGACAACCTTGATGTTAGCGCCCCCGTGACGAGGACCTTTCAAAGCACCGATTGCTGCTGCATAAGCGGAATATGCATCAGTACCGGAAGAGGTCAGTGTGCGGCAGGCAAAAGTGGAGTTGTTACCGCCTCCGTGTTCTGCATGAAGAATCATGCAGGTATCCAAAAGCAAAGCTTCTTCTTTTGTGAACTTCCGGTTTGGCCGCAGCAGGGACAAAATGCTTTCTGCGGTGCTCTGTCCGTATACCAGAGGATGCAGAATCATAGAACCGCCGTCAAAGTGACTGTGTTTTACCTGATAAGCCTTTACCATAATATTCGGCAGACGGGCAATCAGCTGCAGAGCTTTGCGCATTTCTACTTCCAGCCGGTCATCTTCTGCCTGATCGTCGTAAGAATACAAAGCCAGCACAGACCGGGACAACTTATTCATAATATTGCTGCTCGGTGCCTTTAAAATCATATCATCAAAGAAATATTCCGGCAGTTCCCGCAGTTCATACATGAGTTTTTGAAAATATTCCAGCTGTGCCCGGGTAGGGAGCTGACCAAAAATCAGCAGATATACGGTTTCTTCAAATCCAAAACGCTGTTCCCGGTTACAGTTTTCCACAATTTCTCTTACATCAATTCCCCGGTAAATCAGTTCCCCATCAATAGGTTCTTTTTCCCCTTCATTAAGCAGATATCCGTGTACGTTACAGATTCTGGTCAATCCTGCTAAAACCCCGGTACCATCCTGATTTCTCAGACCACGTTTAATATCAAAGCGCTCATACAAATCCGGGTCAATGTGGTTATTTTTTCGATATTCACCACATAACAATTTAATAGCATCCATATTGATTGAGGTTGCAACTTCCCTTTTGTCCATCTCAATAACCACCCTTTTCTTCCAGCGGCTGTTTTCCACCGGAACCAAAATAAATCCAAGGCTTATCCCTAAATTCTTGTTTTAGATAGATTCTACCATAGTAAAGTTACAAAGTCAACCTCATTTTGCAAGTTAGAAAGAAATATGATTCAAAGTTCCAGTTCAAATCCATGACAAAACCTGATATTTTCATTTTTTTATGAAAATTATCCTCAAGCATTGAAACACTCTAAAAAAAATCCTGCAATCCGCAGAAAGGAATGTAAAAACGCCATGAAAAAATTCTTTCAGTTTTTTTTAAGTTGTGCCATTTTAATTCTTGCAATCCCCCTGATTCCCATTCTGGGCAGTGAGAATTCCATAGATTTGCGCCAGTCACTTACCTCCGAAAAAGAACTGTCCTCTTCCGAATCATCTCAGTCTTCCTCCCCGGCACAGGAAGAAAGTTCGTCTGCTCCAAAAAATGAAGAAACCGCCCAGCCCGAACAAATCACCGTTCTGCACCACGATACTGGACAAACCGAAACCATGTCCATGTTAGATTATGTCATCGGAGTCGTATGCGCAGAAATCCCCGCCTCTTTTGAGGAAGAAACCATCAAAGCACAGGCTGTGGTGGCATACACTTACGCCCGTTATCAAATGGGACTCACTGACGATCAGCAAGGGGAAGCTGTCCCCCAAATTTCCACTGATCCGGCTCACAACCAAGCATTTGCCTCCAAAAAAGAATTTCAAAAACGATATGGCGATTCCTGGGAAGAAAACTGGGAAAAGATCACTTCCTGTGTGAAACAGGTATTTCCCCAAACCCTGACATATGAAGAACAGCCTATCGCCGCCGCTTTTCACGCCATTTCCAGTGGGAACACCGAAGATGCCTCCAATGTATGGGGCAGCGATCTTCCCTATTTAACTGCCGTCAGCAGTGAAGGTGACCTTCAAGCTCCAGGGTATGAGCAGACCGTTTCCTTTTCTTTAGAGGAAACCAAAAATCTGTTAAGCAGTTCTCTGGAAAATCCTGATTTTTCTCAGGATCCTGCTGCATGGTTTTCCATTCAAAGCACCACACCAAGCGGATATGCAGATGAAATGACAGTTTGTTCTGTTCCCACAAATGGGCAGATCATCCGGTCTATCTTTTCCCTGCGAAGTGCCGATTTTACCGTAGTCTATGAAAACGAAGAATTTCAGTTTACCACCCGAGGATACGGACACGGAGTTGGCATGAGCCAATACGGCGCCAACTATCTGGCATTACAGGGACAAACTTATGACCAGATTCTGGCGCATTATTATCCGGGAACTATATTGACCGGGTAGAATCCGGTATCAACCGCCTTCGGCGCGAACTCTGTTAGTAAATTGGAAATATTAACCATTTTTCTCAACTGACGGAGTACGAGCGGAGCGTCATTGCCAGCGGGTGCTACCCGCCAGGGGTTCACACCCCTGGACCCGAAAAGGCTACGCCCGTATTTTGTTGACTGAGTGGTAAAATCTAATAATTTCCGCTCTACTGACAGAGTATGCGCCGTAGGCGGTTTTCACCGGACATTGTCCGGCGGCACTGTCCGGTTTCACCGGCTGCCTCCGTATACCCGAATAATAGAAGAAACTTCCTTGACAATGGACATGCCTTTTAAAATGGTCAAGGAATCCATAAAATGCCGTTCCCGTACTTCGTCGCTGATCACTACTAATTCTGCGATTCCATCCTCTTCTGATTTTTGGATAATCTGGGAAATGCTTACCCGGTTGTTGCCAAAAATCCCCGCAATGGATGCCAGTACCCCAGAACGGTCATCCACCTGCATCCGAACAAAATACTTGCAGACACATTCTTCCATGGGTTTCACCGGCAAATTTTTGTAACAGCTGCAGCTGATTCGGCCAGTACATTGGTAAGAAAGATTTCTGGCTACATCAATCACATCTCCTACCACTGCGCTGGCAGTAGGCAGCTCTCCGGCACCCCGACCATAAAACATGGTGTCGTCTGCTGCATCTCCGTGAACAAATACTGCATTGAATACGTCATTGACAGATGCCAAAGGATGTGATTCAGGAATCAAGGTAGGATGTACCCGCACCTCAATACCGCTTGGCGTATTTTTGGCAATGGCCAGCAGCTTAATGACACAACCCATCTCTTTGGCATATTTCATGTCCTTTGGTGTAATGGAGGTAATCCCCTGAGTGTATACGTCAGAAAATACCACCCGGGAATGGAACGCAATAGATGCCATAATGGCAATTTTTCTGGCGGCGTCGTATCCTTCTATGTCGGCGGTAGGATCCGCTTCTGCATACCCCAGCTTCTGTGCCTGCTCCAACGCCTGCTGAAACTCCATGTTCTGCTTGCTCATCTTGGTGAGAATATAGTTAGTGGTACCGTTGACAATCCCGATGACCTCAGTCAGGTCATTTCCTGCCAGACACTGTTTCAATGGCCGAATAATAGGAATTCCGCCTGCAACAGATGCCTCAAAGAGAAAATCACAGTGATTTTTTTCCGCAGCTTCAAACAGCTCCCGTCCGTGTTCAGCAATCAAATCTTTGTTGGCAGAAACCACCTGTTTTCCATGTTCCAGCGCTTCCAAAATATATTGTTTGGCAGGCTCAATGCCGCCCATCACTTCTACCACAATCTGAATTTCCGGATCGTCCCGGATTTCTTCCCAGCGGTCAGTAATAGAAAAATGTTCGGAATATTTCCCATATTTTGTCACATTCCGCACCAAAACTTTTTTTATTTCAATCTGAGAACCGGTTTTAAACGGAATCTCTTTGGCCTGCTGTTCCAACAGCTTGCACACGCCTCCGCCAACGGTCCCCATCCCCAATACGGCTATTTTAATGGTTGGAAATTGTTCCATAACTGTTTCTCCACCTTTCCTGTTTTGGTATCATCATACCACCTTTTTTACAAATGTCAACGCTTTTCCCCTTTAAATGGATGGAAGGGAATAGAAAAAGTTAATCAGCACCGGCACCAACGCAGAACAGATTACCCCGTTGAGTACAGACAAAATCACCACATCTTCGCTGGTATACTTTACCATCATGGGCAGTGTGGTATCTTCACTAGTAGCTCCTGCCGGCGCAATGGCAGTATAGGCGTTAAAATGCCGAACAATAAACGGAATCATCAAAAAGGATAAAATTTCCCGCAGAAGATTGCCCAAAAACGCAATGGCTCCTACTTCGGCTCCTGCCATCCCGCTGAGCATAACACCGGACAGGCTGTACCATCCCAGCCCGCTGGCAATGGCAGTCCCTTCACGCAAAGGCATCTTTAAAATTAAAGCGCAGATTCCGCCTCCCACTATGGAACCGACTACAATCCCAAAAGGAATCAGCAAAACAGTCAGATTATATTCTTTCATTTTCCGCAGTACGTTTTTGTTGGTTCCCACGCTGATCCCCACTAAAAACATGAGAAGGTACAAAGCGCCGTCTGCTAACAGGGAAAATAAATCCACCGCCGCTGGCGGGAACACCCACAATCCGCACAGTACCCCTAAAACTAAGGCAATAATTGCAATCCAAACCACAGTTATCTACCTCCTTTTTGCTGGTGGGCAAATTCTTTTTCCAGCTGGTGCGCCAACTGATCCTCTACCTGCTCCTGAGTTTTTTCAGGATGAGCCTGTTTAAGAAACCGCTTGGTCAAAACATAAACCAAAATGACAGAACAAATAATGGGAATTACCGCATACAAAAGGCTGGCAAACCCCAAATGAGACAGCTCGTTTAAAAAGTTTTCCCGGCTTCCCAGCCGAACTCCCATGGCAAAAATCAATACGGCTGTGCATCCCATTTGGAGACGAATATTCCATTGGGACCACCGTTCGGGAAACCATTTCATCCCAATGATAACCCCTGCCAGCATAATCAGTAAAATCAACATCTGTATTTTTCCTTTCTATCCAATCAAACCACATGTACAAAAATGAATCAGGCGGACAGTCAGACCCGCCTGATTCATTTGCAATATCTGGAATATTTTTTCTTGTTATGGAGTCGGAATCGTAGGCACCGTTACATCTTCTCCGCCAGGTACCGTAGGTTCACTGATCGGCGGTGTCACCACTGTCTGGCTGGGATCCGGTCCCATGGAAACATAAATGTTCACCTGAGTTCCGGCGCTTCGATCCAAACTGGAACCAACCGCAGGATCTACTCGGATAATGTCTCCTGCCGGAATGGTATCATGATATTCTTTTTGTTTTACGCCTACAACATCATAATTTGACATCAAAAGGCTGATGTATTCATCCGGTGTTTTTCCAGTATAATCCGGCACTGTCACCATCTTAGGGCCTTTGCTGACCACAATGGTAATTTCCTGATCCGGAGTAACTTCAGTTCCAGGTTCTACACTCTGGGAACAGATCTGCCCTGCCGGAAGATCGTTATAGTCATAAGTAGGAGACTGAATATTAAACTTGTCGCTGTACTGCTTGATGGTATTTGCATCGTATACGGTACCCCGAAGTTCAATCATAGCATTCTTTTCTTCCGGTTCAGAAGACTCAGAAGAAGTTTCTTCTGAACTTTCAGAGGACTCCGGTTTACTGCTTTCAGACAAAGAAAGACTGCTCAAAGAATCATTGTTGTGATTGTTTTTCGGTGAGAAACCAATCATCACATCATACAAAAACAGACAAATAATAATAATCAGCGGAACACACAAAAGCAATACAATTGCCCAAAGAGGCAATTTTTTCTTTTTCTTTTTTCCTTTGGATGATTTTGATGATTTTTTGCCTTTTCCCTGAGAAGAATTGGATTTTGCAGGACGAGGCGCTTCACCGTAATCAATATACCGGGTAGCCTGAATATCTTCATCTTCCTCGTCATCATCGTCATCATAAACCAGGTATTTATCCCGTTTAACATACTCTTCTTCCCGCTTGGAGCGCTTTTCGCTGTGGCGCGGTCTTTCCTCTTCTTCCTGGAAGGACTCTACCACCGGAGCGGAAAACACTGCGGTCTGATCCATTCTAGTGGCAAAATACAGGGTATTGATTAAATCCCGTACATTGCGGGTACGTTCAGAATAATCATAAGCCAGCCCCTTCATCACCGCACGGGATACATATCCCGGCACTGTGCTGTTGAGCTCTGACAAATTAATCAGGTTGTCATTCACTGCCCGAGAAGTGGCAATCGGCGGCTGAGTTCCTGTCAGCACTTTATACAGTACTGCACACAGCCCATAAACATCGGTCCACTCTCCGTGAGGTGTCATCCGGGAATACTGTTCCGGAGCAGCATATCCGTCTGCCAGCCGAGACTCAATCAAACCGCCGGAAGAACGGGCAGAACAAATGGAAAATCCCAGCAATTTCAGGGTACCCTCTTCTGTTACCATAATATGTTCCGGGCTGATTCCCCGATGAATCACACCGGAAGCATTGACAACCACCATAGATTCCAGCAGGGGTTTAAATAAAACCGAAGCCTGTTCCCAAGTCAATTCCCCTGCCTGATCAATTAAGTATTCATTTAATGTCTGTGCCTCAAAGTATTCGCACACAGCATATACCGTATTGTGCTCTTCAAACAGGTCATACACCTGACGGATATTAGTCAGTACTTTTAAATCAGCCAAATGGGAATACAAATCTACAAAATCAGAACGCAATGCTTTGAATTTTGCTTCGCATCCCAAGTTTACTGTAACATCCTGACCCTCTCTGGCCACCAATTTAGATGGAAAATATTCTCGAATCACCACTGGACGGGACATCTGGACATCAAAAGATAAGTAGCTGATTCCTTCCCCATCAGTATAAAGCACACGGCCAATCAAATAGCGGTTGTGCAGTGGTGTTTTCGGCGCAAGCAAATGGGCAGCAACCCGATCCTTGCTGCTGAATCCGCAGTAAGGACAGCGTTCTGCATTTTCATCAATTTCTCTCATACAGCCCAGGCATTTTTTTATACTCATAGTTCAAACCTTGCCTTTCTGTTATTTGTGGATTTTCATGGAGATTTTATCTTCTCCCCCAACAGTATCGTATCAAAATTTTACATTCATTTCATTCTATTATTACAGTATTTTATCCGTTATGTTTGTTTCCTTTTTACTTCAAAATACCTATCTTTTATGATACCAACCCACCACCATTTTGTCAACTGAAAGAAAAGAGCTGTAATAGAAATGTTTCCGATTTGTCCCCATAGATATTTTCAGCTGAAACCGTTCAAAATTATGGAGAAATGTTGCCCTTTCATTGACATTGGACATTGCCGATTATATAATGAAATTGTAGTCAGCGGAATCGCTTACACGGACCTTATGTGAGGAAAGAAAGGATTTGATTTTATGGCAGTATTAGTAGCTGGCGGCGCCGGTTATATTGGCTCCCATACCTGTGTGGAACTCCTGAACGCAGGAGAAGAAATCGTTGTAGCAGATAACTTCTGCAACAGTAAACCAGATGCTTTGGACAGCATCAAAAAAATTACAGGGAAAGATTTCCCATTCTATCAGGTGGATCTTCGGGACAGAGCAGGCGTAGAAAAAATCTTTGAAGAAAACACCATCGATACCGTAATCCTGTTCGCTGGATTAAAAGCAGTGGGCGAATCCGTTCAAAAACCGCTGGAATATTATGATAACAACCTGGGCTGTGCTTTTGTTCTGTGTGATGTTATGAGAAATCACGGCTGCAAACGCATTGTATTCAGTTCTTCCGCAACTGTATACGGTTCTCCAAAATCCGTACCGATCCGGGAAGACTTCCCATTGTCCACTACCAACCCATACGGTACCACCAAACTGATGATCGAGCAGATCCTCACCGATTTGTGTGTACCAGATAAAGAATGGAGCGTTATGTTGCTCAGATACTTTAACCCAATCGGTGCTCACAAAAGCGGCCTGATCGGCGAAAATCCAAACGGCATTCCAAACAACTTGATGCCTTATATCTGTCAGGTAGCTGACCGCCGTCTGGATCATCTGAATGTATTCGGAAACGATTACCCAACTCATGACGGTACTGGTGTACGTGACTATATCCATGTAGTAGACCTGGCTTTGGGTCACCTGAAAGCCATTTATTATGCAAGAGAACATACTGGTGTAGAAGCAGTAAACCTGGGAACTGGAACCGGATACTCTGTTCTGGATATTGTAAATGCATTCCAGAAAGTAAACAACATTGAAGTTCCTTATGAAATTGCTCCAAGACGTCCTGGTGATATTGCAGAATGCTATGCTGATCCGGCAAAAGCGAAGAGCATGCTGGGATGGGAAGCAAAATACGGAATCGAAGATATGTGCCGCGATGCTTGGAACTATATTGTAAGCAACCGGTAATCGTTCATAAAATTTGAAATTGCTACCGTAAGGTGGGTGCTGCCAAAAGCGGCACCCACCTTTTTTATGACAACAATAGAAGAACATGATAAATTGGAAAATTACAAAAACAAAATATAATCGCAAATCATTTTACAGAACTTTTTGAACAGATCAATGATAGACAGAGGGCGCCGTTTTAAAACGGCGCCCTCTGTCTATCAAACAAATTTTAAAAATAGCATTCTTTATAGATCAAATTTCACAGGAAATTAGTTTCTTTCCGTCCCCTGAAGCCAACACAGTTTCTCCAGGCTGACAAACCACAAATTCCTCATTCCAGTCTCCTGACAGCAACTTCTGCAGCAGTCGGTTACTTCCATCTGCTTCAAAAAGTTCCCATCCATAGGTATCCGCAAACTCTTGTGCCTGCTGACGCCAATCAGGATTTTCGTATCCACAGGGCCGAATATAACCACAAGTATGGTAATTTTTCGTCCATCCCCAACCGATACCGCTTTCCATCAAAAAATCAGCATTTTCTTCCCCATAAAGTTCTACAAATTCCCTTCGCATTTGCTGGTAGCCTTCCGTTGACGGAAGTTTTGCTTCTTCAATCCAACCGCCATTTAACCAATAAGTGCCAGGATATTGATGAAACAACTCCAAATATCGCTTTTGAGAACCTAAAAACATTGCAATACAATCATCCGTTCGTGGAATCACTAATGGAATACTTCTCGCCTTTAATCCCACTACCCCATTGGAACAAAGCCCATATCCCATTACAATTGCTTCCGGCGGGTGACGAAGATCTCCCGCAGAAAGCTGTTGTTCCAGATGATCAATTTCCGCCTGTAAAGCCAGCGGCATATGTTCCGGTTTTTCATGAAGTCCCTGAGACATCCATGTCACCGTGGTATGATTAGGAGACATAGCAATTGCCATGCTCATTTCGCGATATAAAATCTGACAAGAAATAACATGTAAGTTCACCAATATACCCCCACACCTAAATCATTTGATTAAGCTTTTCTTTTAGCCGGGGTACGTTTTGCCTGAGATGATTTATTGTCTCCACGCATTTGCCAGCTAACCCATGCTTCACTAGCAATGCAGATAGAAGAATAGGTACCGCTGATCAAACCGGTAATCAATGGGAACGCAAAACTGATAATAGAATTGATTCCACATACCAAAGCAACAACGCATACCACAACCATAGACAAAATTGTAGCAATAGAAGTATTCATAGAACGAGCCAAAGTCTGATTGATACTCAGGTTTACAATGTCGCCCAAAGTTTTTGTCTTGGCATAGAATACTTTGTTTTCACGGATTCGGTCATAGATAACGATGGTGTTATTGATGGAATACCCCAAAATGGTAAGTACTACTGCAATAAAACTATCGTCCAAAGGCAAACGGCACAGAATAAAGGTACCATATACTACAACCACATCATGGAACAGTGCCAATACAGCCATAACACCGGCAGACCATCCCCCGATTCGTTTGAATCGCAGACCAATGTAAACAATCATAAAGATACTGCCGAATCCTACTGCCAGCATACATTTGAGGAAAAATTCCCGCCCAATATTTGGGTTTACACTGGTGATTTCCATTTCTTTCATGTTGTAGTCGGCAAACTGTTGTGTCAGGGTTTCTGTCAGCTGACCTTGCAGCTGGGTATCCAAGCTGTTTTCGTCCACCAGAGTAATGCTTACTTCATTTTCTCCGGTCAGTTTATTGAATTTATCTTCTACAGAAACATTCCGGTTTAAAACATCTTCTGCTGCCTTTTCCACATCATCGTTGGAGATTTCTCCCTGATAGGAATAGGTTAAAATGGTACCGCCTTTAAAACGAATATCCAAATCCACTCCAAAAATAAAGGTGGACAAAATTATCACCGCAAACAGTATGGCGGAAATCATGAAATAAATCTTTCTATGACCTACAAAGTCAATATTCACAGGTTTTCTTTCACGCATTGGTCTTACCTCCATACAGTTTTGGATTGCGGAAGCACTTGAAGCGGGAAACCGGCTTCATCATGTACTTGGAAGCCAACACGCCAAACAGGAAGTTTGCGATTACACCAATCAACAAAGTGTATCCAAAGGAATAGATTGCCCCTTCAGTAGAAGCTGGGAACATCATCAGAAGCGGACTCATGATTTTCGCAAAAATGCTGTCCGGAGGTCCAAAGGTACCCATGAGAATGATTGCTACTACAACGTTGGTAATATTTCCGTCAAAAATCGCAGTAAACGCACGTTTGTAACCCAACTCAATCGCACCGTCAATGGATTTTCCGTTATTGATTTCTTCTTTAATACGTTCTGCGGTAATAATGTTGGCGTCTACCCCAATCCCGATACTCAGAATAATACCGGCAATACCAGGAATTGTCAGAGTAAAGCTGTTTAAAGACGGAATAAATCCAGTCAGCGCCGCCAGCATAAAGCCTACCTGCCCCATCAAAGCGATACAAGCAACCACACCTGGCAGACGGTACAGCACAATCATAAAAATACAAATCAGTACAAAAGCGATTACACCGGACAATACCATGGCGTCTCTCGCGCCCATTCCCAAAATAGGGTTAATGGTACTGTAGTTTTCTGTTTCCAGTTTAAATGGCAGCGCACCGCCGTTAATTTTGTTTGCCAGCGCTTCGGCACTGTCTGCATCAAAGCTGCCGGAAATATAGCAGGTATCACTGTCGATAGCTTCAGAAACTCCAGGAGCGGAAATCATCTCGTCATCCATCCAGATAGAAATGCATCCGCCTTCTTTCTGTGCCTGACGGGAAGTTGCTTCAAAAAATGCTTCTTTACCGGAATCATTTAACTTCAGCTGTACAGTCCATTCTGGTTCACTGTTTTCGCTCATCTGTACATAAACGGCTTTTGCCTGTTTTACGTCTTTTCCTTCCAGAATTATACTGTCAGCAGTCTCGCCAGTAGGTTTGCCTTCCTCATCGGTTTCCATACCTTCCCGGAAGGTCAGTACCGCAGTATCACCCAATTCTTTGATTGCAGCTTCTGCGTCAAAATCCTCTTCATCGGATTTCCATGGAAACCGCACAATAATCCGGTCGCTGGCATCATCGGTGTATACCTCATAGTCAGTAATATTCAAAGATACCATACGCTGTTTCATAACCTGTGCTGCAGCATCCAACTGTTCATTGGTTGCCTCAGTTCCTTCTGGTGGGGTAAAGGTTACATCCACACCACCGCGAATATCAATGCCCCAGCGGATTTCGCTGACACCTTTAATAATTGTATTTGTCACATCCCCATAACTGGTATGAATCCCGGTAATGGAAAGTACAGTAAATACAACGGTGACCAGAACCACCACAAAAAACATCGGTTTTGGAACACGTTTCATTGTTTTTCCTCCAATTCATGTCTTTGGGAAACCGCCGAATCAAACCGGTCTGCAAAAGCGGATACTCCGCTGTCTCCCCTTGCAGAAATCAAAAGTTCAGGGCAGGATCTGCCGGATATTCCTCCAGATCCATGCCCTTTTGTGCACTTCATTACACGCTCAATTCCGCTTTTTCATTCAAGCAGTCTCGGTAGGTTTCCCGAATTGGGTTAATGTATTCTTCAATAAATTCTTCTACCTGCTGTACGCTGCGTCCTACAAAACGAATTGGTTTGAGCTCTGCCACAATTTCTTCTTTGGAAAGCTGGAAAGATGGGTCAGCGCAAACACGGTCAATCAAATCGTTTTCGCCGCCTTCTTCTTTTACCACTTTCGCAGCTGCAATAGAATGCTGACGAAGTTTTTCGTGCAGTTCCTGACGGTCCCCACCTTTTTTCACAGCTGCCATCATAATGTTTTCTGTAGCCATAAACGGCAGTTCTTTCAATACCCGCTGTTCAATAACTTTTGGATAAACTACCAAACCATCACATACATTGAGCATAATATTCAAAATAGAATCAATTGCCAAGAATCCTTCTGCCACAGAAATTCTCTTATTGGCGCTGTCGTCCAAGGTCCGTTCAAACCACTGGGTACCAGCAGTAAAGTAAGGATTCAGGGTATCTACCATCACATACCTTGCCAAAGAGGTAATCCGTTCACTTCTCATGGGGTTTCTCTTATATGGCATTGCAGAGGAACCAATCTGATTCTTTTCAAAAGGTTCTTCCATTTCTTTAAAGTTCTGCAACAGGCGCATGTCATAAGAGAACTTACTTGCGCTCTGAGCAATCCCAGCCAGCACATTCAGCACCTGAGAGTCAATTTTTCTGGAATAGGTCTGTCCGGAAACTGGAACCACGCCGGAAAAGCCCATTTCTTCACAAATAGACTGTTCTACTGCTTTAATCTTTGCAGTATCTCCTTCAAACAATTCCATAAAGCTTGCCTGAGTACCGGTTGTCCCTTTAGAACCCAAAAGTTTCAAAGAAGCGATCCGATGTTCCACTTCTTCCAAATCCATACACAGTTCATTTGCCCACAAAGTTGCTCTTTTCCCAACAGTTGTCAGCTGAGCTGGCTGCAGATGGGTATAAGCAAGACATGGCTGTGCTTTGTGTTCTTCAGCAAATTTACCCAGCAGGTCAATGACATTGACCAGTTTACGGCGAACTACTTTCAAAGCATCCCGCATAATAATAATATCGGTATTATCTCCTACATAGCAGGAAGTAGCTCCCAAATGGATAATCCCTTTCGCATTTGGGCACTGCTGACCATAAGCGTATACATGAGACATTACATCGTGACGCACCAGTTTTTCTCTAGCTTCTGCCACTTCATAGTTTACATCGTCAAGATGTGCTTCCAGCTCATCAATCTGTGCCTGAGTAATCGGCAAACCATTTTTCATTTCCGCACGAGCCAGTGCCACCCACAGTCTTCTCCAGGTTGTAAATTTCTTTTCTGCAGAAAACAAATGCTGCATTTCCTTGCTGGCATATCGGGTACTGAACGGGCTTTCATAATTATCGTACATGGATCAAAAACCTCCAACTAAACTGATTCACTCGTTTGATACATCCTCGCATACGGTTTCACCGCCGTTATTTTGCTCCTACCACAGAATACGGCCGAAAACCGGATACATTTTATTATAGCATACTACTATAAAACTTACAAATAAAAATTTGCGAATAATTTGTGATATTACGCAGAAAAACGGATATGCCTCAAACGCATATCCGTTTTTTCCTATCTTACCCTCTGCGGCGCTGTCCGCCGCCACGACGGCTTACTTCATGATTCCGTTTCATATCGGAAATTTTTTCATCGCTGGAAGCCATGAATTTGCTGAGCATATCTTCAAAAGAAGTCGGTTTCTGCGCCGGACGATTGGAGTATGTTGCCGGACGGCTGCTGTTATATCCGCCGTTTTGCCGCGGTGCCCCTTCTTTTTTCTGATATCCGCCCCGACCTTGCTGAGAAGATCCGCGGTATCCAGAACCTTCTTTTCCCTGTGCAGGTTTCATCGCACGTTTAATGGAAAGGCTGATCTTTCCATCTTCATTGATGGCCAACACTTTGACGGTTACGGTTTGACCTTGGGTCAAATGTTCGGAAATATCATTGACATAAGCGGACGCTACTTCCGAAATATGTACCATACCGACTTCGCCAGACTCCAGTTCTACGAACGCCCCAAACTTTGTGATTCCTGTCACTTTGCCTTGTACGATTTTACCTACCTCAAGTTGCATAAAAAATTGATATCCTCCTCTATTTTCTGCTGGTAACCCAGCTTAAAGTCCATATTGTTTGATTCAGTCAACAGTATCTTTATGAACGTCTTTATAAACCCGCTCTTCCGGGAACACAAAGTTCAGCCGTTCCCGAGCCAGTTTAATAATATAATTGTCGTCAATACCTTGATCTAAAATATCCTGCATTTCCTGATTTAAAATAGTCTGTTCGTCAATGTCTGTCTGAACCTGTGCTGTTTCCTCTTCGATTTCTTTCACGTCATTGTGAATTAATGTCAGGGAAATTCCAATATACACAGTAAACACAATCAGCGCCAGTCCAACAATTCTGTTTTTTCTCCATTTTATTCGTGCCATGTGGCTGCCTCCCTTTCTGAACATCTGATTGCAATAAACAAACTCCCAAGATGATCTTTTTTCCTATTATACACTATTTGCCGGTATTTTTTCAAGGGCATTTCCGCATTTCCTGTTATATTTTTTCGAGAATATTTTCCCATTTTTAAGGAAATTTTATCTTTTTTCTACTTTGTGGGAAAAATTATTGACTTTGTACCTGCTTATTCATTTTTTTGGAAGAAAAACTGGAAATCAGTTTGGTTTTAATCCATCGGAAGGGTTTCTTAATAGTTTCCACAACAAAAGCAGTCAGCTTTAAAAACAGGATACTGATAGTAAAAAAATAAAGTACCCCGCCCATCAGTTCCCCTACCAAAATAAATACCCGCAGCTGTCCGTCATGAAAAGCCATTAAAAAGCTGAATGTGATGACTGCCGCAAACACAAAGTAAATCACATCCTGAATTCCCACTAAAATAGGATGCCATCGAACAATTATACGAAGCACACGAAACAGATCATACACCACCGCCAACGCAGCACCCAAAATACAAGCCCGCAAAAAGACCAGGGTTTCTTCGTAAATCATTCTGAATCCCCCTGCCGGAACATGCGGGCAAAAAATCCTCCGCCAGTACGCCCTCTCAGTTTTTGCGCTGTGTAGATCAGTTCGTCAATCTCTCCATCCAAAATCACTTCCCCTGTTTCGATGCTCGCCTTGCTGATATGCAGTCCTTCTCCCCGAATCACCAGTCCACCCCGCTGGGTTTGCAAAGCTACACTCTGTTCATCAAAACTGACCACGTCGGTTACTCCAGAAACAGAAAGATTTTTCCGCTCTTCCAAAATCAGATTGTGCGGAATTCTCTGCTGTGCAGAGCTGATATTGCGCTGCTCAGTCATAAAAAACACCCCTTTTCTCTGCATAAGACGCTAGTCTATCCTATGCGGAAAAAAGGGGGATTATCACCAAATTCATGCAGCTTTTAAGATTCTACTACAATGTAGTTGTCAGCAGCAGTATCTTTGGTAGTATATTCAGTCACATTGGTAACTTTTACTTTCAAAGGTTTAGAGCCCAAATTAATTTCAATGATATCGTTGACCTTCACATCATAAGAAGCTTTTACTACCCGTCCATTTACGGAAATTCGTCCGCCGTCGCAGGCCTCATTGGCCACTGTACGCCGTTTAATCAAACGGGTGACTTTTAAATATTTGTCTAAACGCATTATGACACTTCCTCCATTTCTGTCCCATAAATTACAAAATGCGGGTCACTGTTTATGACCCGCAAATAACGTTCGGGACTGCCGCAGTGTCACACCGCACCAGTCCCCTGTATCAACAGCTGTTCTGTCAAATTATTTTACCAGATCTTTCAGAGCCTTTCCAGCTTTGAATGCAGGAACGGTTGTTTCATCAATGTGAATCATTTCACCGGTAGCAGGATTTTTTGCATTGCGGGCAGCTCTTTTGCGTACTTCAAAAGTACCAAAACCAACCAGCTGAACTTTATCACCTGCTTTTAAAGCTTCGGAGATGGATTCAATTACAGCGGCTACTGCTTTGTCAGCATCTTTTTTAGATAATTCAGTTTTTGCTGCTACAGCAGCGATCAATTCAGTCTTTGTCATAATATTGACCTCCGTTTTTTTCTTATTTCATCAACGTACCGTTTTCTGATCCGTTTCTTCTGCTTCGGCTTGTTCCCAAAGCTGGTTTAACATTTCAGGATTATTCTGTTTCCAATCTGGATCCGCAGAATCAGCCAGCTTTTCAACCTTGCTAAATCTATTTATAAACTGTTCTGTAGATTTTGTCAAGCTTTTTTCGCTGTCCAGGCCAAAAATTCTCGAAATATTAACACACCCAAACAAAATTTCTCCAATTTTCGCTTCAATTACCTTCAAATCGCCATCTTCTACAGCATCATGAAAATCAGCACAAACCTCGTCAAATGCAGAAATTGCCTCATAAATATCCGGAAAATCCATCCCTGCCCGGCTGGCACGGTGCTGTACTTTTTCTGCCCGCATCAATGCCGGCAATACCTGGGGCACATTGGTCAGTGTATCTGTGTAAGATTTCTGATGTTTTTCTTGTTGTTTGATGGCATCCCAGTTTTTCAAAACCTGGTCAGAAGTATCTGCTTTCACTTCGCCAAATACATGTGGATGGCGCAGGATCAGTTTTTTACAGATTCCATCCGTTACATCATCCAAACTGAAAGAACCTTTTTCCTCTTCCATTCGGGCATGAAACACCACCTGAAGAAGCACATCCCCCAACTCTTCCTGTAAAAGAGACACATCTTCCTTGTCAATGGCTTCCAGCACTTCGTAGGTTTCTTCCAAAAAGTTTTTTCGAATGGAATGATGATCCTGTTCCCGATCCCAGGGACAACCTTCCTCACTGCGAAGAATCTCCATAATCCGGCACAGATCATCCACACCGTAACGGTCTTTTCTGATAAAATCCATCTGATTTCGTCTCCTTTATTTTACACGCTTTTTGTTCGGATATGTATAGGCTAAATCAGCCGAAACATTTATTTTGCCAGCAAATGCAGTTTTCCCAACACCGCGGCAATCTTCTTCCCTTTTGGAAGCATCAGCACATCGTCTTTGGGCAAAGCCCGAGTCAGCAGCAGTGCCAACACATATACAATCCCCGCTGCTCCAATGGCCACAACTGTCATCAGCTTTCCATCAGAAATCCGGCTGATTCCAAAAGCAGTTGCTCCACAAAGCACCGCCGAAACAAAAATTTTCCCAAAAATCTTTCCGTAACTGAAATGGACTCCAATCAGGCTCTGCAGTTTTGCCAGACAAAGCACCATAATCGCCGCATAACACAAAGTTGTGCCCACTGGTGCCCCTTTAATATTCACCTGTGGAATTCCCACCAATAAAAAGTTTGTAGAAAGCTTTAATACTGCTCCCACCAACATAAATTTCACCGGAAGATCAAACCGGCCTACCGCCTGCAAAACAGAGTATAACGGCGCTACCAACGCCAGAAATACTGCCGCAATTCCCAACAGACGAAGGGGCGGCGCCACACTGACCAACACGCCGGGACGGCTGCCATACAGCAAGGTGGAAATTCGGTCAGCTACTGCAAAAATCCCTGCTCCTGCAGGCAAAGCCACCAAAGCTGTGGTGCGAAGCACTGATTCCACACTTTTTTTCATGATCCGCTGGTCATGTTCTACCCAGGCAGAGGTTAAGTTAGGCAAAGCGCTTTTGGCAAACAAAGCGGTAAATGCAGGAACCAAATTAAAAATGGTTACCGCCATCCCATATCCACCATAAATATAGGTGTGCATTTCTTTTCCCGCAGTATATGCGCCATACACAGAGTCAAAATAAGCAGAATCTTTATGATAAGCGTATTCCAGTCGATTCATAACAGAAAACAGGTCGATCATCCCTGTTAAATTGATTACCACAGAACTGAGGGTAATCGGCAAAGCTGTTTTAATCAGGCTGTATACCACCGCTTTATTCCGCACAGGTGCCGGAGAAGCCATTAAATCCTTTTTGGTAAAGCCGTCTCCACTGCGCTTATAAGCAAGATACAGATATAAAAAACCAATGAATGTACTGATGGCAATCCCCAGCATAGCTCCTGCTGCAGCAAAAGGAAGAATTGCCTCGGTCACATCCGCAGTACTTGGCGTGCTTCCTTTGGAGGCTTCTACTGCAATGCCAAACACCTTTCCGGTTTTATCATACTGCCGCTGTCCCAATTCCAAAAACAAATAAGAAAACAGCAGTCCTGTGAGCATTTTGGCAACCACTTCCACCACTTCAGATACTGCGGTAGGAATCATATTGCGCAGACCTTCGTAATATCCCCGGTATGCCGCCATCATACAGCTGAAGAATACGGCCGGAGACATAAACATAATGGCATAAACTGCCTGATCCGCATTGCTTGCATGAGCAAACAGTTTGGAACAAAGCAGCATAATCAGCGTACCCAGTACACCCAGAACTACAAAAATTTTTAAAGAAACCCGAAGAATATTCCGGCAGTCCCGGTATCTTTTCTTGGTGGAACAAGCCGCCACCATACGGGCGATGGCTGTAGAAAGCCCTGTTACAGTCAGTGCGTACACAGTTGTAAACAGGTTATATGACGCTGTAAAGTAAGCATACCCTGTTTCCTGCAGGATATTTCCCAACGGGATTTTAAAAATAGCGCCCACAATTTTTACCACTACCATAGACGCCATTAAAATTGTCGCGCCCTGCAGAAAATTTTGCTTTTTCTGTCTGGTCAAACAGAACACTCCTTCTACTTCAGATAAAATCCGCTATCCGTCTGTTATGAGCTGTGCGCGCTGAAAAAATTCGCAAAAACGCGCAAAAATACTTTATTAACACTATTATATTACCATTAATTTGAAATAATTACAATGTTTTCTTGTTCTCATTTTGTCACAAAAAAGGACGCCGCAAAACATACGTTATGCAGCGTCCCAAAGAAAAACATCAGCAAATAATACTGATGCTTTTCTCCTAGATTCATAAAATCATACTCATTCTGATGACCGATACACAGCCAGTCACTGGAAACCGCTATCAAAGAAAAACAATCAAATTATTTTTCTTCTTCTGGTTCGTCTGTTTCCTCGTCATCATCATATTCAAATTCTAAAAGCTGACCGCAGTTTGGACAGTCGATGGAACCTTCTTCCAGCATGCCTTCATCCAAATAAATGGTATCATTGCAATTTGGGCAGGTTACTTCATACAGATCTTCGTCATCTTCTCCGCAGCAATCGCATTCATCGTCGTCACAGCAATCGTCGCAGTCACAATCGCATTCATCATCGTCTTCGGCGCCGTAGAAATCGTCTTCCAATTCGCCTAAATCTTCATCAATGGCATCAACGGCTTCATCCAGTTCGTCATAAACATCTTCCAAATCTGCAATTGCAGAAGCCATATCATCAATGACATCTACCAAAGCGTTGAGAAGTTTTCCTTCTTTTGTGGACTTGTCAATGTCCAAACCTTCTACCAAGCCTTTTAAATAAGCTGCTCTTTCAGTAATACCCATAGTCATAACCACCAATCTGTCGCTGTGTTCGACTTTAGATTATTTTTCAGGCAGGATACACAGTTTTCCTCCCCGCTGTCTTTTTCAAGACAAACCTTTGTAAAACGAAAAACAGCAGGAAATCCTGCTCTTTTTCGTGTTTACCGAATATGCAAATTATGCACGTTCCATGTATTCGCCAGTTCTGGTATCAACTCTGATCTTTTCACCTTCGTCGATGAACAGAGGAACACGGATTTCAGCACCGGTTTCCAGAATTGCTGGTTTTGTTGTATTGGTTGCAGTATTGCCTTTAAAGCCTGGATCTGTTTTAGTAACAGTCAGTTCAACAAAGTTCGGTGGTTCTACACCAAATACATTGCCTTTGAAGGACAAAACTTTACATTCCATGTTTTCCAGAACAAATTTAAAGCCATCACCCAGATGATCTCTGCTGATTGGTTCCTGTTCATAGGTTTCTGTATCCATGAAATAGTACAGATCGCCGTCAGAATACAGATACTGCATATCTCTTCTTTCGATGAAAGCTTTTTCAAATTTATCGGTTGGGTTAAATGTTCTTTCTGTTACAGCACCGCTGATTACATTTTTAATCTTGGTACGGACAAAAGCTGCGCCTTTCCCTGGTTTTACATGCTGGAATTCAATGATCTGATAAACATTGCCGTCCATTTCAAATGTCATACCATTTCTAAAATCGCCTGCTGAAATCATAATATACCTCCAATGTATCCTGTCAAATAAATACTATTTTAACAATACTAGTGTATCCTAAAATGCAAATTTTTTCAAGTAAAAGTTTTATGAATGCCAAAAAAACCTGTCAGTTTGTAGCAAATATACGTTTTTTTCCTTTTTCATTCCTGAAAATTGGCATTTGTCTGAACGATTTCCAGCTCAAAACATTTCTGCCAGTCCCTGCAATGCCAGAAAATAACTGTACTTTCCAAATCCGCAAACCTGTCCGGCGCACACATCCGCCAACACCAATTCCCGGCGAAATGGTTCCCGCTGATAAGGGTTTGACATATGGATTTCCACAGTAGGGATTTTTACCGCCGCAATCGCATCCCGAATTGCATAGCTGTAATGGCTGTATGCCCCTGCATTAATGATGATTCCGTCAAACTCCCCTTTGGCTTTCTGGATCCGGGATACAATATTTCCTTCTACATTGGAATGAAACACTTCACAGTGCATCCCCAATTCCTTGGCTCTGGCTTCAATCTGAGCGTTTACGCTTTCAAAGGTTTCTTTCCCGTAAATACTGGTTTCCCGATCCCCCAGCATATTCACGTTGGGTCCCTGAATAACCAGTACTCGATATTTTCGAATCATCTTGTTTCACCCTTTCCGGCACGGACTGCCGCTAAATACTGATCCTGCATCATTTTTGCGTCTTCTGCCTGCGTTCCCGCAGATTCACAGATAAAGGTAGGGCTTAAATCATACTGGGCAATCAACAGTGCCAATGGCCCAAAATCTGGACCAAACTGGGTGTCCTCAAAGGTCAAATGACGTTTCTCGCCACCTTTTTCCGTATATTCAATTTTGGAAAAATGAGAATGAAAACAGCCTGCCCGCTCTTCCCCAAGAAGGTTTTTCATGCCATCTAAAATCGCTTCAAACGCCTCTTTGGAATTAACCTGCCCCAAAGTTCGCGCATTTAAATGCCCAAAATCAATACAGGGAACAAACCGTTCATCCACCTGGCAAAGCTCCATCACTTCTTCAAATGTTCCCAGCTGGTTGATTTTTCCCATTGTTTCCGGACAAATGCGAATATGTCCCAAGTGTTCTTCATCCAGCACTTTCTGTGCCTGAAGCAAGGTATCCTTTGCCAAATCCAGTGCTTGTTCCCGCGTCATTTTAGAACAGGAACCAGAATGAACAACAATTCGCTCTGCTCCAAGCCAATCTGCCGCTCTGGCAGAATCCAAAATATACCCTACACTTTTTTCCCGTTTTTCCGGTTCAACACTGGACAGAGAAATATAGTAAGGTGCGTGCAGAGAAAGGCGAATTCCTCCTGCCTTTGCAGCAGCGGCAAATTCTTTTGCCGCTTTTTCATTTACCCTTACGCCTCTGCCGCACTGATATTCATAAGCTCCTAAGGAAAATTCCGCCAAATAAGTGGGAATCTGAATATTTTTCTTATATCCCCGCTGTGAAAAGCTGTCGGAATTTCCTGCCGGACCAAAGTATGCCGCCATAAAACCATTCCTTTCAACTGCAAAACCAGACTGCTTCCATACGAATCAGTCTAAAACCCCATTGTTTTCTTACCGTTTTCCCTTTTGAGAAAGTTTATGATACTTTTTAATATGAATTTTTTCCAGCCGCCGTTTGATCCGAAACATACGGGTGTCCTCCAATTCAAAGGGTACTGTCAAAATGGTATAGACCCCTTTCAGGTTTCCTCCCAAAATATCGGTATAAATCTGATCGCCTACAGCGGCCACCTGGTTTTTGGGAAGCCCCATCTTGCGGCAAGCCTGAGTATATCCCTTGGTCAGCGGTTTACACCCAAAAGAAATATAGTCCAGTCCCAGACGATCAGCAAAAGGTTTCACCCGTTCTTCATAGTTATTGGAAACAATCATCAGTTTTATCCCGTCTTTTTTTCGTTCTTCCAGCCAGTCCAGGACTTCCTGTTTTACCATCTGACTGTTATGAAGGGTCAGGGTATTATCCACATCCAGAATAATTCCCCGAATACCCTTTTGAGCCAAAAAATCTCCTGTTAGGTCTGTAATATGATTGACATAAAAATCAGGTGTAAAAATTGACATGATGATCATTCCTTTCGTAATACCTGTGTCACGATATTGCGACTGATTTGTTTTATCAAAGCGTTGTTGGTTCGCTGTCAAATACCGCCTTATAAATCTGCTGTGCACATTCTTCAGGAGATAACCGGGCAGTATCCACCACCATATGATAAGTCTTATTTTTATGAACCCAGTCCTGCCAACGCTGAATCGGTTCCAGCACCTGACCGTTTTCATCTCTGGCTGGATATCCTGTCGCCTCTCGGCGCTTTAAGATTTCTTCCAAGGGACATTCTACGCCTACTACAGTCACTGGCAGACCTTCCAGCAATTTCAAACACCGGGGAAACAAAGGTTCCAAACTCTGATACCAGTCATGGTGTCCCACGTCTGCCACTACATTCACGCCCATTCGACTTTGGGCAGCAATGGCGGCATACAGTGCCAGATACATAGTTTCTACCGCCGGTTCCAAATCTGGACGCTCTCCTCCCGGACGAAGCCCAATCCCGGGAAGCAGGTGTTTTGGGGTCATCGCCATGTAACAGTCCACTCCCAAATTCACCCAAATTCCTGGAAACGTTTCCTGAATCTGACTGACAATACTGGATTTTCCCGCACGGGGAGTACCATTGAGCAAAATAATTTTACCCAGAGAACGCTGGTCACAGCACTGCTGACTCATAAGCTCATCCTTTCCCACTTTGTTCCGGAAATGAAAAAGCAGGCTGACCACAGCCTGCTTTCATGGTTTAAGTACATACTCTAAAGGGTAATACACAGAACTTATCTGTATTTACGTTTACGAGCTGCTTCTGATTTCTTTTTACGTCTTACAGAAGGTTTCTCATAATGTTCTCTTTTACGAACTTCAGCCAGTACGCCTGCTTTTGCGCAAGATCTTTTAAATCTTCTCAGCGCGCTTTCCAAAGATTCATTTTCTTTAATACGAACTTCTGACACTTTTATTCCCTCCCTTTGCCCTTATGGCAGAGGTTTACAAACTTAATTGCAACGATAATTATTATACAATAACCTTCCCTGAAATGTCAAGTGCATTCTGAACATTTTTTCCAAAACTCACCCAAAAGTTCCGAAACCAACGAAACTTATTTCATTTCAGTGGAAATTGTATCCATTATTTTACCACCAGATTCACCAGTTTGCCCGGTACGCAAATTTCTTTCACCACAGTTTTGCCGGAAATCGCTTCAGCCACTTTCGCATCCTGTTTTGCCAGGCTTAAAGTATCTTCTTTAGAAAGGTCTGCGGCAACCTGCAGTTTGGTGCGGATCTTTCCGTTGACCTGAACCACAATTTCAATGGTAGCATCTTTACATTTTGCTTCTTCATAGGTTACCCATTTTGCAGCAGAAATTTGACCTTCAAAGCCCAGGTTCTGCCAGATTTCTTCGGTAATATGAGGAGCAAACGGATTGAGCATGATCAGCAGAGAACGATATTCGCCCCGTGTAATAGATCCGGTGTCTGCAATATCATTGAGCAATGCCATCATAGCAGCAATTGCAGTATTAAATTTCAAAGTTTCAATATCTTCGCTGACTTTTTTAATGGTACGGTGCATTGGAGCTTCTACTTCCTTGCGGTAATCATCTCCATCTACAACACAGTCCTGCAGGTTCCAGATACGATCCAAGAAACGTTTACATCCCTTAATGCTGGAGGTGCTCCATGGTGCGGATTTTTCAAAGTCACCGATAAACATTTCGTACAGACGCATGGTATCTGCACCGTAATCTCTGACAATATCATCCGGATTTACCACGTTGCCGCGGGACTTACTCATCTTTTCGCCGTTTTCCCCTAAAATCATACCATGGCTGGTACGTTTTGCATAAGGTTCCGGACAGGAAACAACGCCAATATCGTAGAGGAACTTATGCCAGAACCGAGAATACAATAAATGCAAAGTAGTGTGTTCCATCCCGCCGTTATACCAGTCTACTGGCAGCCAGTAATTCAGTGCTTCTTTGGATGCCAAAGCCTGATCGTTGTGCGGGTCACAGTAGCGCATAAAATACCAGGAAGAACCAGCCCACTGAGGCATGGTATCGGTTTCCCGTTTTGCAGGACCACCGCAATGAGGACAGGTGGTGTTTACAAAAGCGTCCATTTTTGCCAGAGGAGACTGACCGTCATCAGTCGGTTCAAAGTCTTCAATATCCGGCAGACGAAGGGGCAGCTGATCTTCCGGAACCGGAACGTAACCACATTTTTCACAGTATACAATCGGGATTGGTTCACCCCAGTAACGCTGTCTGGAGAATACCCAGTCACGAAGTTTAAAGTTTACCTTTGCGTGACCAACATGATGTTCTGTCAGCCAGTCAATGATCTTTTCTTTTGCTTCTTCTACACTGCATCCAGTGAGGAATCCGGAATTCACCATGGTACCAGTAGCACAATCGGTAAATGCTTCTTTTTCAATATCACCGCCAGCTACAACTTCGATAATCGGTAGGCCGAACGCTTTGGCAAAATCATAGTCACGGGTATCATGTCCCGGTACTGCCATGATAGCGCCTGTTCCATATCCCATCAATACATAGTCAGAAATAAAAATTGGAATTTCTTTTCCGTTCACTGGGTTAATGCCCTTAACCCCTTTTAATTCAACACCGGTTTTGTCTTTTGCCAATTCGGTTCTTTCAAAGTCGGATTTTCTGGCAGCTTCTGCCTGATATTCCCGAACCTGATCCATATTTTCAATGGTATCTGCCCATTTTTCAATATATGGATGTTCCGGAGACATAACCATGTAGGTAACACCAAACAAAGTGTCCGGACGTGTGGTGTAAATGGTCAGCAAATCGCCTTTAGTGGTATTAAAGTCCACTTCTGCACCGGTAGAACGTCCAATCCAGTTTTTCTGAGAAGTCTTTACTCGGTCAATATAGTTGATATCCGGCAAATCCAAATCATCAATCAGTTTCTGGGCATATTCGGTAATTTTCAGCATCCACTGACTTTTTACTTTCCGCACTACTTCACTGCCGCAGCGTTCGCAAACACCGTTAACAACTTCTTCGTTTGCCAGAACACATTTACAGGAAGTACACCAGTTTACTGGCATTTCGCTTTTATAAGCCAAACCTTTTTTAAACAGCTGCAGGAAAATCCACTGTGTCCATTTATAGTAACCTGGGTCAGTGGTGTTGATTTCACGATCCCAGTCAAAAGAAAGTCCCAGGGATTTTAACTGCTGTTTAAAGCGAGCTACGTTTTTAGCAGTTACAATTTCCGGATGAATATGGTTTTTCATCGCAAAGTTTTCGGTAGGAAGACCAAATGCATCCCATCCCATAGGATACAGTACATTATATCCTTCCAAGCGTTTTTTCCGCGCTACAATATCCAGTGCTGTATAAGACCGAGGATGCCCTACATGCAGACCCTGGCCAGATGGATATGGGAATTCTACCAAAGCATAGTATTTCGGCATAGAATAATCATTTTTTGCCGCAAAGGTATGGTTTTCATCCCAAATACCCTGCCATTTTTTTTCAATGGCACTAAAGTCATATTTCACTCTTACCACTCCTGTTTGTTATGTTGAGCTGCGGGAGAAGCTTCCGCTGATCGCCCACAGGATTTTCAAACTTACCTTTTAGTTTATCAAATTTTGCGTTATTTCGCAAGTCTTTTTTCGTTTAGGATTTTCTTTTTCACAAAAAACGGGAGTGATGTATCCTTAGGGACACACCGCTCCCGCTGTTTTTATTTCATGCAATCTATCAGCAATCTGTTATTCACCATGTGCTGCCTGAGCCATTGCCAAAATATTGGCTGCCGGCACATTGGGAAGAATTTCTTCATGGCTTGGAGAAACTACCAAACCTGGACCCAGCAGTCCTTTTACCCGGCGAACTTCCTGTTTAATTTCTTCCGGAGTTGCATTGACAAAAAAGGTCTGGGCGTCAATTCCGCCTACAAAAGACAATTTATCTTTGTATTGGGCTAATTCCGCAGCGGACATTCCTCTTGCCTGTGCCTGAATCGGATGAAGAATATCTACTCCAGCGTCAATCAAGTCAGGAATAATCCGGTAAATGGAACCACAGGAATGAAGCATGATCTTTTTGCCGTATTTTTTTCCTACCGCAATCAGACGGCAGAAAGAAGGCAGTACAAACTCCCGGAATTTTTCCGGAGAAATGAACAAGTCCAATTGGGTTCCAAAGTCATTCCCAAAGAACATTACATCTGCCCGATCGCCCAGTCCTGCAAAAAAGCGGTCATTAGCTTCTACATAAAAGTCTACAATCCGTTTAGTTACCTCCAGAACAATTTCCGGCGCTTCATAGAGCTTAATAAAATAATTCTCCATGCCAAAAAAGTCTGTTAAGTTATGGAAGAACGGACTCCACATACCAGTAAAAATCATTTTATCCTGATGCTGGTCAATTTCTTCATACACTTCGGTAAAATCCAAATAATCTGGATTTGGCCAAGGATAGGCGTCCAGTTCCTCAATGGTCTCTACATCAGCAAAGCATCCTTCTGCACTGAGTGTATTCCGCTCTTTATTCCATGCAGGATTAAAGATAGGGTCACCATTGGGATGTTTATAGCCGCGATCCGCAGAAATCCAGCGGCAGTCATCCTTTAAATACTCAAAAATTGCTTCCCGGGTAGGCTCAATCCCCCACGCATCCGCATAAATCGGAATGGTTTTGTCATTGGGATGACCGGTCCACATTACCATCTCATCAGATTCCCGGTTTAACACTTTTCTTACTTTTTCTCGGCTGGTCATGAATGCTTGTTCTCCCTTCGGCCCCTGGCATAAATGCAGGGGAGTAAAACTATTACTCGTATTTTACACCTAAACCAAGGATGGGTCAAGTATATTTTTGTGTAATCTGTATGTTTTTTGAAGAACATTTTGCAAATCATGTCTTCCCTGCACAGGGTACAGAAGGTACCTTTACATAAACGATCAAAATATCATTATGCCTGAGCCATTGCCTGTTCAATATCCGCAATGATATCATCCACATTTTCCAACCCTACAGAAAAACGAATGAGTCCCGGATTAATTCCCGCAGCAATCAGCTGTTCATCGGTCAGCTGGCGATGGGTTTCGCTGGCAGGATGAAGAACACAGGTACGGATATCCGCTACATGCACTTCATTGGAAGCCAGTTTCAAGCTGTCCATAAACCGGATCGCAGCATCCCGTCCATCTTTCATGGTAAAGGACAGTACACCACTTACTCCCTTAGGCAGGTATTTTTTAGCTCTTTCGTGATATGGGTCTGTTTCCAAAGTAGGATAGCTGACACTTTCCACTTTATCACAGTTTGCAAACCACTGTGCTACTTTTTCTGCATTCCGGCAGTAACGTTCCATACGAACAGCCAGTGTTTCCAAACCTAAATTCAAATAGAATGCTGCCTGAGCGCCTGGATACATACCAAAGTCACGCATGAGCTGAACTCTTGCTTTGGTAATGTAAGCTGCTTTGCCAAAGTTTTCTACATATTTTACTCCATGGTAAGATTCATCTGGTTCGGTCAGTTCTGGGAATTTTCCATTTGTCCAGTCAAAGTTTCCGCTGTCAACTACAACACCGCCAACCTGAATTGCGTGACCATCCATATATTTGGTAGTAGAATGTGTAACAATATCTGCACCAAATTCAAAAGGACGGCACAAAATTGGAGTAGCAAATGTGTTGTCTACAATCAACGGAATTCCGTTTTTATGAGCAACATTAGCAAAACGTTCAATATCAAATACACAAATAGCAGGGTTTGCAATGGTTTCCCCAAAAATTGCTTTGGTATTTGGACGAATTGCAGCCTGAATTTCTTCTTCGGAAGCTTCTGCATCTACAAAAATACATTCAATTCCAAACCGTTTTAATGTTACCGCAAACAGATTAATGGTACCCCCATAGATAGTAGGAACTGCCAAAAAGCTGTCTCCGCAGGAACAAATATTTAAAATGGCCAGCAGATTGGCTGCCTGTCCAGAAGTAGTACACAAAGCACCAATTCCGCCTTCCAAATCCGCAATTTTCTGTTCCACAGCTGCTACTGTTGGGTTGGAAATTCTGGAATACATATGTCCGTCTGCAGTCAAATCGAACAGCGCACCAATATGCTCCGTAGAATCATATTTATAAGTAGTACTCTGATAAATCGGAAGCGCTCTGGGTTCCCCGTTTTTAGGAGTATATCCAGAATGCAGGCATTTTGTTTCTTGTTTCATCATTTCATCGTTCCTTTCTGGAATTGCGCCGGTAATTATACCGGTTGGAAAAGCATCTTCCGCCATCGCCTTTTGCTTTTATCAAAAAGCAGAAGTACAGATTTTGCATCCATTAATTTTATAGTTACTGATTATACCATATTCCTCTAAAATCCGCAACCGTTTCCTATCTCCACACTTTCCTGCTGATCAGGCAAGTTTTTTGAAAAATATAAAGTCAATTATACTAATTGGGAAAAAAAGGATAATTTTGTACTAAACACCATAATAAAATACAAGAACTTTTCTTAGCGAAACAGTATGATATAGTAAATTGATGAAATCCGGATCATCATTCCATATTAGGAGGAATCTATTATGACATCATTAGAACGCATGCTGTGTACTTTTTCTCACAAAGAACCTGACCGGGTACCGGTTTATCCTATTTTGAGCGGCGTCACACGAAAATACCAAAACACAACCTATGAACACTGGTCAACTGATGCAGATACCTGTGCGGATTGTTTAATTCAGGCAGCAGAAGACTGTGAACTGGACTGTATTGTCAGCTTGATTGACCTGTCTGTAGAATGTGATGCCTGGGGACAGAAACTGATTTTTCCAGAAAACGAAGCAGCACATCCAGACTATTCTCAATGTGTAGTAAGCTCCATTGAAGATTACGCAAAAATTAAAAAAGTGGACTATCGTCAGTCTAAACGAATGATGATGCACTTGGATGTATGCAAAAAACTGGTTGAGAAAAAAGGAAAAGAAATGCCGATTATCGCCTTTGTATTCGGTCCATTAGGCACCCTTTCCATGCTCCGCAACCAACAGGACATGTATATGGATTTATATGATGATCCTGATGCTGTAGCTGGTGCCGCAAGAGAAGTCTGCGAAACACTGAAAGACTACTGCAACGCTCTTCTGGACACAGGAGTTCATGGAATCATGTTTGATACTCTGTTCTCTTCCGGATCCATTATGTCAAAAGACATGTGGCTGGAAATGGAAGGGGATCTGGTAAAAGAACTGGCAGATCTGGTACATTCCAGAGATCGCATGGTTATGATCCACAACTGCGGACAAAAAATCTATTTTGATGCACAGATCAAAATGATGCATCCAGAAGCAATTTCCTTCCTTTATCCACCGGATGACTGCGACAGCTTTGAAGAATGCAAGGAAAAATACGGTGACCAAGTTGTGTTAATCGGATGTGTTCCTCCTTCCATGGCAGTGATCGGCACCGATGAAGAATGGGAAGAAGAGTGCAAAAAACAAATCGACATTATGAAAAAAGACGGAGGATTTGTTTTGGCAACCGGATGTGAATATCCTGCCAACGCTTCCCTTGACCGGGCAAAATCCATGGTGGAAATCGCAAAAACTTACGGAAAATATGATCAATAAGACTAAAAGGGCGCTGCTTATCGCAGCGCCCTTTCAATCTGTAGAAAAAGGTAATATAAACTGGAAAATTGCGCAAATAAAAGTATTGTTGGATAATTTTTGAAATTATCAGCGCCGCAAGCGGTTTGTTCCGGTGCTTCACCGGCAGGCACTACCCGGTGCCAATCATCTTCGATGTGTACTATGTTAGTAAAGGGGAAATAGTAAATGTTTTCCACTCAGCTGACAAAGTACGAGCGTAGCGTCAGTGCCCCACCGCAGGTGGTTTGCGCATATTCTGGCAGTTTCATAGAAAATGTAATTTGAAAGATTTGACAATCAGTCTTTTAACAGGGACTGGATATCAACCTGTTCGCCGTCAGACCACAAACGGTCTAAATTATAATAATTTCTGGTTTCTTCATGGAAAATATGAACTACTACATCGCCATAGTCCAAAATAACCCAGTTAGCGTACTGATAACCTTCTATCCGCAAAGGAGCCACACCCTGTTCCTTCAACTGATATTCTACTTCATCTACCAGAGATTTTACATGGGTAGAGTTGGTAGTGGACGCAATGACAAAATAATCTGCCATAATGGTCAAATCACCAATGCGAAGTACATCAATATTTTCCGCTTTTTTATCATCTAATGTTTTAACAACCTGTTTTACTACTTCCAAAGAGGTCATGCTTTGCTCTCCTTTCACAATTTAAGCTGCACTGGGGACAGTACCCGTATTTTCACCGGGGACCGTTGGAATCACAGGATCTGTTGGAGCATTGCTGCTGGTTCCGTAATTAGGATCTGTAATCGGTCCGCCAGGAGTTTCTGTAGGCTGACTGGATGTTCCTCCATCGGATGTGCTAGGAGCAGACTGTTCCGGTGTGCTTTCCTGAGGAGGTGTACTTTCCTGAGGCTGAGAAGTTTCCGGTGTACTGTTTTGAGCAGGAGGATTACTTTCAGCAGGAGCCTGAGATGTTGCTGGTTTTGAAGTTGTACCGCTGGAACCAGAACCGCTGCTTCCCTTATTGCTGGAAGATCCACCAGAAGAAGAGCCGGAAGTTTTAATTTTCAGCTGTGATGCAGGAACATCATCGCTGTAAGGCCGGAACTGTTCATTTAACAAAGTTGCTGTCTCTTCTGCATCAACTACATATACAGACTGTCCATTTACCATTTTTCCGTTGCCTGGTACAGTATTAAACACAATATCTTCTGTATTCATTCCCCGGGCAATATTGGCATAACCAAGCATGTCTCCAGCAGAAAGATCTGTGGTAATATTCGTCATGACAGTAGGAATCATGCGAGTCATGGTAACCAAATCCAAATCCAGACACTGTTCAATCAAAGCCTGTAAGAACAATTTTTGGGTATTCATACGGCCAAGATCCGCATTAGCGTATACATTTCTAGTACGAACTACCGCAATCGCCTGTTCCCCATTTAAGGTCTGAGTTCCTTTTTTTACTACAGTGCCATTCAGTTCCATATCCACTGGAACATCCATGGTAACACCGCCGATCAAGTCTACCAGCTCTTTAAAACCATCCATCTGCACTGTCACATAATGGTCAATATTCAGCTGGAACATTTCATGAATCATCTGAGTAAGACCCTTTAACCCAGCATAATCCCAGGAAGAAGAACTCTGCTTATAGATTGCATTAATCTTTCCTGTTGGAGTTTCATTTCCAATATAGGTATCTCTCGGAATCTGCAGAACGCTTGCTGTCTTCTTTTCCACGTCCACTGTGGCAACCATAATGGTATCGGTTAAAGAAGTGCTTTCCCGTTCATCCGGATCGTCAGCAATTCCCAACACCAGGAATGTTACAACCTTTTCCTTGATTTCACTGGGTGTTTGCATACTCTCTGTGATAATTTGTCCATCCTGGCCGGGTTCAGTTTTTTCTTCAAAAAACCGGTAATTCAGCGCAAATACTACACCTACAGCCAAAACTACAAACACCATCAATACAATGATAACCGCAACAATAATTTTTTGCTTTCTGTTTAAGCGCCGTTTCGCCGCTCCGTCTTTTCTATGAAACATGGCTATCTACCCATACCTTTCTTTTTTCTTCCTGTGGTTAGTATTGGTTTAAGGTTCCAATATTGCTGCCATCATCGCTGTCTTCCAGCGGAGGCTCTTCTTCCAAAGCCAAAATCTGAAGCTGACTGGCATCAACCGGATCAGAATAAGGACGGAAATAATCATTCAGCATCTTGGCTGTATGATTAGGGTAAACAGAATATACATCCTGATCACCATGTCTTGTGGAAACTCCCGGAACTGTCATAATAGAAACATTAGAAAGATCAAAGTCTTTGACTTCTTTATAATAGTCCACTGCTTCCAGCGCAGTCAAATCCGTATTCACAGATTCAAAGCATTTCGGAATTAAGGAAACCATTTGAGAAGGTCCCAAACTTAGGCACTGGTTTGCAAAAGCGGATAAAAACGCTCGCTGTGTTTCAATACGTCCCAAATCCTGATTAGAGTACACATTTCTGGTACGAACCACCGCAATTGCCTGTTCCCCATTCAGCACCTGGGGTCCGGCTTTTACCACAGTCCCATTCAGTTCCATATCCACTGGAACATCCATAGGTACTCCGCCAATGCTGTCTACAATATCTGCAAAACCATCCATTTTCATAGTAACATAATGGTCAATTTCAATCTGGAACATTTCATGAATCTTTTGTGTCAAACCTTCTAAACCATGATAATCCCATTTGTCACTTCGGTTATAAATGGCGTTAATTTTTCCTGTAGGAGTTACTTCCCCGCCTACATAAGTGTCTCTTGGAATTTGCAGAATACTGACTTTCTCTTTTTCAAAATCCACTTGTGCCAGCAAAATTGTATCGGTTAAAGCGGTGCTTTCCCGTTCTGATTCATCGTCAGAAATCCCCAATACTAAAAAAGTAGACACTTTATCCTGAATATGTCCCGGTGTTTTAATCGGAGAAAATTTTTCGCCGCCACTTAGAATTTGGGTATTCAGCAGCAGTAAACCCGTGACTGTCAAAACAGATGCTACAATTGCCAGGACGCTGATCCCTACCACGAATTTCCCTGCCAGGGTAAGACGCACCTTTTTCTTTCTTTTTTTTAGCCTTGCATTTGCCATATTTTCCGCACGACCTCCTCATGCCCATTCCTTAACAGCTATTTTCCCGTCTGCTTATGTAAAGAGGCTGCCAATTCATTATAGCAGTCAATGGTATCAGACGGAAGAAGACAACCATCTTTTACTAAATAACGGATGGTATGCTTTACCATTTCAAACATACAATTGTCCAAATCTGCAAAAGACAATTCCCGAAAACGCTGTACCTCTTTATAAGTACGGTCTGCAGATGTAGCATCTGCAATGTAAATAATCTTTTCCAGCTTTGACATTCCGGCACGACCAATTGTATGATACTTAATGGCATTGAGAATGTCCGGATCAGTAATTCCCAATTCTTCTTTCGCGTAAATACTGCCGGTAACAGCATGGTAAAGCGGCGCACTTTTCAAAATAATGTCGCTCAACATTATATCAGATTTCAATATGATTTGCAACTGATTGTCGAATTTTAACTCTTTGGTAATATCATGGAGCAGTGCCGCTACCCGACATTTTTCCAGATCCGCACCGTGGATTTTTCCCAGTTTTACCGCCTGATCCCGAACATTCAGTACATGCTGAAAACGCTTTTTAGAAAGGCTTTGTTCTGCCAGATGTTCCAGCTGCTCCAATTCTTTCTGTTCCAAGTAAATTCCTCCTCTGTCATGCTTTTCCATGAGACCGATACAGATGATGCGCATTGATGTATTCATACACTTCCGGTTCCAAATATTCTGCCGGATCTTCTCCGTTGCGCAGCATCCGCCGGATCACAGTAGAAGACATTGGCATGGCATCCAGCTTTAAAATGTGAATCTTTTCACTTCCCTGAAGGGATTGTGCTGCATACTGCCGCATCCGCTGTTCCTCTTCCGGTTCTCTGGCACCTACCACCAGATCCGCCAAAGAAAGAATGGTCTCCCACTGATACCATCTGTGAAACATAAAAAGCATATCGCTGCCAATCAGCAAAAACAATTTCCAGTCTGGATGCTCTTGATGGATCTGCCCCAGCGTGTCCACCGTATAGCTGACCCCCTGGCGTCGCATTTCCAAATCGCTCACAGAAAAATCCGGATTTCCCTTTACCGCCAAAGTACACATCTGAAGCCGATCTTCATTGGAAGCCAAATGATGTGCCCGTTTGTGAGGCGGAATATTGGTGGGCATTAAAATAACCCGATCAAACCCCATGGCCTTTTGACATTGGCGGCACAGATGAATATGGCCTTTATGAATGGGATTAAATGTGCCGCCAAAAATGGCAACCTGTTCCATCTCAATCCAACTCGTAAATAGGAGCTTTTGGATTGCGCCGGAACAATACAAAACGAGTTCCGATTACCTGAACCACATCTGCCCCAGTTGCTTCTGCCAAAGCCTGAGCTGCTTCTCTGGCTGTGAGCAGAGAGTTTTCCAGCACCCGCATTTTAATCATTTCACGTGCAGTCAAGGCATCGCTTACCTGCTGAGATAATACTTCGGTCACTCCGCTTTTTCCTACCTGCAAAATGGTTTCCATCTGGTTTGCCTGACTTCTCAGTTTCGCACGCTGTTTACTTGTCAACATAATTTTTCTCCATTTCTCTTTTTAAACTTCTCAATCCATGATGATTCATCAAACAGGAGGATTGTTTTTCAGATCTTCCTGCATCTGTTCCAGTGCTTTTCCCCTGTGACTGATTTTATCTTTCTGTGCTCCGGTCAAGGTGGCAAAACTATCTGTGCCATTTACCATAAACACCGGATCATAACCAAACCCGTCTTTTCCCAGCATATCATACCCGATCATGCCTTCTGCTTCTCCACGATATACACGCTTATCATTTTCTGAGAAAATCAGGGAAATCACACTGACAAAACGGGCGGTTCGTTCTAAAATCGGCACCTGTTCCATATTTTTCAAAAGCAGACGGCATCTGCCCTCGTCATCCAGTCCAGGGCCTCCATACCGGGCAGAATATACTCCAGGTTCCCCGTTCAAAGCATCTACAGACAATCCGGAATCATCTGCAATGGTGCACAGACCACATGCATGATAAATTGCCTGTGCCTTTAACATGGAGTTTTCTTCAAAAGTAGTCCCGGTTTCTTCTACGTCTACATCCACTCCTGCATCTGCCTGTGACAGCACTTCATATCCCAATGGTTCCAGAATGCGTTTGAATTCTTTTAATTTATGTTGGTTTTTGGTAGCAATTACAATTTTCATCATCTGCTGATTCCTCCTGACAGCCTGTTTCTCAAATACTTTTAATCAAACAACGCATTGGCAAAGTCCTGAGGTGAAAACGGCTGCAAGTCGTCGATCTGTTCTCCTACCCCAATATATTTTACTGGTAAGCCCAATTCGTCTTTAATCGCAATTACAATGCCGCCCCGAGCAGTCCCATCCAGTTTGGTGAGCACAATTCCGGTAATCCCGGCAGCCTCCTGAAACTGTTTTGCCTGATTCACCGCATTTTGGCCGGTGGTAGCATCCAGTACCAACAAAACCTCTTTGTCACAGCCTTCCATTTCACGATCGATAACGCGACCAATTTTGGAAAGCTCGTCCATCAGGTTTTTCTTGTTGTGCAGCCGTCCTGCTGTATCACAAATTACCACATCTGCCCCTCTTGCTTTGGCAGCAGTAATAGAATCGAAAACTACAGCAGCAGGATCGGCGCCTTCCTGATGTTTTACCAAAGGCACGCCTGCACGGTCTGCCCAAATCTGCAGCTGATCAATGGCAGCTGCGCGAAAGGTATCCGCAGCACCCAGTACTACACTCTTTCCCTGCGCTTTTAGATTGGCCGCCAATTTTCCAATGGTGGTGGTTTTTCCTACCCCATTGACCCCAATCACCAAAATCATAGACGGTTTGGTGTGGGTATTCAGTTCCTCTCCGCCTACCAGCATGTCGCTGATAATCTCTTTGAGCATCTGCTTAATCTGAGCCGGATCGGTAGCGCCAGTTTCTTTTACTTTTGCACGAAGCAAATCGCAAATCTTTGTAGAAGTAGCAACCCCCACATCACACATAATCAAAGTTTCTTCTAATTCCTCAAAAAATTCTTCATCAATTTTGGTAAAGGAATTAATCAGGGTTTCGACCTGCTTTACCATAGAATCTTTGGTTTTTTTCAGTCCGGATTTAATCTTTTCAAAAAATCCCATTTTCTTTCCTCCTGTCTTTGCCCTGTTTTTCGGGAAACCATTAAAATAGATCAGCTAACCGCTTCTCCCATTTCCCGCTCAATTTCACTGATATTCAGCGGCAAAAGCTTGGACACCCCTTCTTCCTGCATGGTTACGCCATACAGCATGTCCGCTTCTTCCATAGAACCACGACGGTGGGTAATCATAATAAACTGTGTCTGATCGCTCATTCTGCGCAGATAGTGGGCATATTTTCCTACATTGACATCGTCCAGCGCCGCTTCAATTTCGTCCAGAATACAAAACGGTGCAGGGCGAACTTTTAAAATCGCAAAATAAATGGCAATTGCCACAAATGCCTGCTCGCCACCAGACAGCAAACTCAAATTGCGGATAATTTTTCCCGGCGGTTCTACAAAGATTTCAATTCCGCAGTTTAAAATATCTTCCGGGTCGGTCAAACGAAGCTCTGCCTGTCCGCCGCCAAATAAATCTATAAAAATTTTCTGAAAATTACTGTTGATCTGCTGAAAATTCCGGGCAAAGATTTCCTTCATCTGTACCGTCAAATCCTCAATCAAACGGGTTAGTTCACCTTTGGATTTTCTTACATCCTCCAGCTGATCCTTTAAAAAGCGATAACGCTCATAAACTTCCTGATACTCTTCAATTGCAGAAACATTGACGTTTCCCAGCGCTTTAATCTGCCCTTTTACAAAACTCAGCTGACGGTTTGTTTCTTTAATATCTTCCACTTCTTCGGCAAATTCTGCCGCTTCGCTTCTGGTTAACTGATATTCTTCCCACAGCCGGGCAATAATTCCGTCATAATCTTTCTGGATGGACTGTCTGCGTTCCTCTGCCCGTGCCCATTCTTGAGAAATCTGTTCCTTTTTCACCAAAACAGTTTTTTCTTCCTGACGCATCTGGGTGGCTTTGTTTTCCAAAGAATTGCGCAGATGGGTTTTCTCCTGAACCTGCTGTTCCATAGAAGCGGAACCGGTCCGTTTCTGTTCAATCATCCGACGGTGATTCTCAATGGTTTTCACCAAATCATCGTCTGACTGAATCAGCTGTTTTAACTCCTGTTCCAGTGCTGCCAGCTGGGCTTTGGTATCGCTGCCCCGCTGTTTTAAACTTTCCATTTCATGTTCCAGCACCTGGATATCCCGCTGGATTTCCATCTTGTGATAACGGCTTTGTGAACACTCTTCGGAAAGCTGACGACGCTGATCTTCCTGCTGATCGCTGCTGCTCTGAAGTTTTGACAGAACCGTTCGCTTTTCTTCCAGCTGACGGTCAATTTGATCCAATTCTGTCCGGATAGTGTGTGCCCGGTCTTCCTGACCTGCAGCACGATTTTGATACTGCTCCAAATTCCGGCGCATCTGTTTGAGTTCCTCAGTTTCCTGTTGGATGAGCTGGGTCAGTCTTTTTTCTTCCCCTTCACACCGGATCCTGTCTTCTCGCACAGCAGTCCATTCGTTGCGCAGTCCATAAGTTTTGCCTTTCTGGGCTGCCATATCCTGTTCCAGCTTTACGATCTGTTCCTTAACCTGGGTAATCTTTTCAGATAACTTTTCTGCTTCCCCAGTCAGTTTAGTAATATCCGCCTTTCGGCTCAAAAAGCCCGGCGCTTTTCCCCGGGAACCCCCGGTCATGGAACCGCCGGCATTGACCAGCTGACCGTCCAGGGTCACAATTCGGAATTTATACTGGTTCTTTTTGGCAATTGCTACAGCACTGTCCAAATCTTCTGCCACTAAGATCCGTCCCAGCAGAGAATCTACAATCCCCTGATACTGGGGGTCAAACGTTACCAGTTCATATGCTGCTGCGACATACCCTTCTTCTCCCCGAAATCCGGATGAAGAAATACGGTTACCCTTCACCGCTGTCATGGGAAGTACGGTGGCTCGTCCAGCATTTTCCCGTTTTAAGTATCCAATGGCATTTTTCCCGCAGTTTTCATTCTCTACAACAATGTGCTGCAAACTTCCGCCCAAAGCTGTTTCAATGGCTACAGAATAGGTTTCGGACACTGTCAAAAGCTGTGCTACTGTACCGCGAATTCCTTTGAGTACTCCTCGTTTGCCAGCCTGCAGCACGGCTTTGACACTATAAGCAAATCCTTCCAGATTTTCCTCTAAGTCAGAAAGCAGTTTTGCTTTTTGCTGTTTTTCTTTATACTGTAAATCCAATCCAGAGAGTTCTTTTCGAATGGTTTGAAGCTGTTCTTCCCGACGGGACAATTTCAGCTCGTACCCCTTGAGCATATTCTCAATTTCCTGATTCCGATCATCTAAATGAGCGGAAAGTTCCAAAGCTTGCTCAAGCTCCCTTTGATTAAGATGAATATCTTCCTCTTTTTGTTTCAGCTGAAGCTGATTTTTTTCAAATTGTTCTTTTTCTTCATCCCGCTGTGCCGCCAATTGGATTCCTTCCAATTTGTTCTGTGATTGGCGCATAAGCAGACTGTTAATCTCCTGATTGAGTGTTCCAATCTGACCGGCTGCCTGTTCTGCTTTCCGAGAAAGCTCCAGCAAGAGGGATTCTTTGTATACAATGTCTTCTTCTGCCTGTTCCAAGGATTCATTCAGTTCATCCAGGTCTTCCTGTTTTTCTGAATGCAGTTTGGCAAAAGCGTTCTGATTTTCCTGAAACTGAACCATCTGGTTTTCCATGCGCAGCTTATTTTGCCGGTTATGTTCCAAATCATTTTGGCACACAGCGATAGAAGCTTCAATTTGAGAAACTTCCTGAGAAGCCTGTTCTTTTTGCCGGCGCAGTTCATCAATCTCTACCAAACACTGCTGCATTCTAGTATATAAATTCTGGATTTCCAGCTCCATCTGTTTTTGCTGTTCTTCCACTTCTTCGTGAGCAAGCTGTCTGGCCAGAATCTTATCCTGCTGGTCTTTCAAAAGCTGGTTTTCCTGTTCCAGTGTATACATCCAGCTGGAAATTTCCAGTGTCTTTTTCCGCTGAGCCAAATCCAAAAATTCTTTCGCTTTTTTAGACTGTTCTTCCAAAGGAGCAACCCGTTCTTCCAGCTCTCCTAAAATATCCTGAAGACGAACCAGGTTTTCTTCAGCAGAAGACAGTTTCTTCTCCGCGTCATTTTTCCGGTACCGATATTTGGAGATTCCGGCTGCTTCTTCAAAAATTTCCCGCCGCTCATCGCTTCGGGACTGAACAATTTCCGCAATGCGCCCTTGCCCTACCATAGCATAGCCGTCACGACCCAATCCGGTATCCATAAACAGTTCATGAATATCCCGAAGGCGAACTTCATCCCCGTTAATCCGGTATTCACTTTCCCCGCTTCGGTAATATTTTCGGGTAATTTTCACTTCCTGCTGTTCCATAGGCAGGGTTTTGTCGGAATTATCAATATACAGTGATACCTCCGCAAAGCCCTGTGATTTTCGGTTTCGGGTTCCGGTAAAAATAACATCTTCCATGCGGGCGCCCCGCAGATTACGGGTAGACTGTTCCCCCATAACCCAGCGCATTGCGTCGCTGATATTGCTTTTTCCGCTCCCGTTGGGTCCTACTACCGCAGTTAACCCAGAGCCAAAATCAATTTTTGTCTTGTCAGGAAATGATTTAAACCCCTGAATTTCCAATGATTTCAGTAGCAAATTTCTGCTCCTTTCTTGCAGTTTCAAACAGACGGAAATTCCTTCCTGTCACTTTTGTTACAGTTCACTTTTGTTACAGTTTTCTGATTCACAGCATGATATTTTCACCTGATAAGGTGTACACTCTGAAAGTCCCCGCACTTTTACAGCATGTCCCAAAAGCTGCTCCAATGTAAGCAGATTTCTCCGATGCTGTCCTGCCATTTTAGAAACGGCATTGGGTGCTACGTAGATGACATCCGTTTTCGGAGCTTTCAAAAGTACCTTTTTTGCTTCGTTTAGGTAAATCCTGCTTTCACACAATTCCCGAAATGCAGGATGATAGGCGCCTCCCGTTTTCTGCTGTTCCACTTCCTGTGAAGCATGCAGACCCAACTTAATCACCGGAATTCCTCTGCTTTCAAAAAACATCAGCAGTTCTCCGCAAAGTTCCACCGCCTGTTCCAAAGTCTGAGGTACATATTCTCCCAGTGCTCGCAGCCGGTCTAGCTCCGTTCCTTCCAGCACCACAGTGGGATAAATACGCACGGTATCCGGCAAAAGCTCTGCCAGCTCAGCGGCCGTCTGCCTTGCAGAATCATCGGTCTGGCCGTAAAGCCCTGTCATCATCTGCAGTCCCAGCTCTATCCCACGCTGACGGATTCTACGGCTAGCGAAACGGACATCTTCCGCCGTATGTCCTCGTTGGTTCATTTGCAGAACCCGGTCATCCATACTCTGGGCACCCAACTCAACAGAAGTCACTCCATACTGGCAAAGTTCATCCAAAATCCTTTCGTCTATGCAATCCGGCCGAGTAGAAATCCGAATTCCCCGAAGATGATACCGCTCAACATACTCATATGCTGTCTGTAAAAGCGCTGTTCGATACTGGGCATCCACCGCGGTAAAGCTCCCCCCGAAAAAGGCAATTTCCGTCTGCTCCGGACAGGTGCCCAAACGGTTCACCGCCTCAAACAAAACATGATCCACTTCTTCTGGGGAAGGTGCTTTCACTTGACCGGTGATTGTTTTTTGATTGCAAAAGCTGCACTGATGAGGACACCCCAAATGGGGAATAAAAACCGAAATATTTCCTCGCTTCATCAGGTATCGTATCCCATTAACGCCAATGCTTCTTTGGCGGCTATCTGCTCTGCCTGTTTTTTGCTTCTGCCTTTTCCGACTCCAATGACGTTGGAATTTAAATGTACTTCTACGGTAAAGGTTTTGTTGTGATCCGGACCATTTTCTCCTACAATCACATACTCAATTTTTTCTTCTTTGTTCTTTTGGATAATTTCCTGCAGTGCAGTTTTATAGTCACTGACATAGGTGACTTTTTCCACATCCAACTCTTCCGGAATAAAGCCCAGTACAAACCGTTCAGCAGCTTTCAGTCCTCCGTCCAGGTAAATAGAGGCAATAACTGCTTCAAAAGCATCTGCTAATATAGAAGGACGTTCCCGTCCTCCGGTATTTTCTTCTCCTTTTCCCAGAACCAGATAATCCCCCAAATGAATCTGCAAAGCAAACTGGTGCAGACTCTTTTCACACACCAAAAACGCCCGCAGTTTGGTCAGCTCCCCTTCCGGCAAATGGGTGTAATGTTCAAACAAATGCTGCGCCACAATAATGGACAGAACAGAGTCCCCCAAAAATTCCAGCCGCTGATTGTTTTTTACATGTTTTCTTCCTTCATTGGCATAAGAGGAATGGGTCAAAGCTTCTTCCATCAATTTTTTATTGTGATAATGATATCCAATCTGTGTTTGAAAATCAGTCAACCGGTTCCGCCCCCTTTTTTTCGGATTCCTGTTGTTTTTGTTTTTCCACTGCCTGTGCAATGGTGCCGATGACATCTTTTTCAATATAATCTCTTGCCTGACGAATGGCATTTTTAATGGCATAGGCATCAGAGCTTCCATGAGCTTTAATCACTGGTTTGGCTGTCCCCATTAAAGGTGCGCCTCCGTATTCTTTATAGTCCATGGTCTTTTTAAAAGCTTTCAGGGAATCTTTCATCAGCAAAGCTGCCAGTTTTCCTTTTAAGCTTCCCAAAAACATTCCTTTCAGGTTGGTCATCAAAAATTTTGCCAGCCCTTCGGTAAGTTTTAAAATAACATTCCCAGTAAATCCATCTGTTACTACTACATGAGCAGCACCCAAAGGAATTTCTCGGGCTTCTACATTCCCCACGAAATTCAGGTCAGATTTCTGGAACAGATCATAGGATTCTAACTGCAGTTCCCGGCCTTTTGTTTCTTCAGTTCCTACATTGACAAGGCCTACTTTTGGGTTGGAGATCCCCAAAATTTTATTCATGTAAATAGACCCCATCATCCCAAACTGCAAAAACATTTCCGGCCGGCATTCCAGGTTTGCCCCTGCATCAACCAACATAAAACAACCATCTTGACAAGGAATCACAGTGGCAATGGTAGGCCGTTTAATTCCCTTGATCCGTTTTACAATCAGGGTTCCTCCCACCACAATCGCTCCGGTGCTTCCCGCACTGACAAAGGCATCTGCTTCTCCCGCTGCCACCAGTTTTAAAGCAGCCGCCATAGAACAATCGGCGTGTTCCTTCATAATACTGGTAGGAGGATCGCATACCTGAATCACATCTGGTGCATGAACAATGGTAATTTTATCTAAGCTGATGTTGTGTTTTTGAGCAGCTGCCCGCAGTTTTTCTTCATCCCCGGTAATGGAAATATCCACGCCGTATTCTTTTACCGCCATGGCACAGCCTTCCAGCACAGCAACCGGTGCGTTATCTCCCCCAAAACCATCTACTGCTATTCTCATGTTCTACATCTCCTTACTGCTTTATTCCGGACGGCAGAACGCCGTCCGGTATCCAGTACAAATTACAATTGTGTTAATGTGGTCAAACCATATTCTGTCATGCAGGCATCCAGTGCGTCCAATCCCCGCATGGCAATGGTATGGTACCGCAGTTTTTTATCCCGAATCCGCTCCGGCAAAGACGGCAGCACACCCATATTGCTTCCCATAGGCTGGAAATCGGTTACCAGAGGATCACTGATGTAAAGGCTCAGCGCTCCCAGCATGGTTTCCCGGGGAAGATCCACCAAAGGCTGTCCCAACAGTTTCCGCGCCAAGTTTAAACCGGTATAGATGCCGCTGGCAGCAGATTCCACATATCCTTCTACGCCGGTAATCTGCCCTGCAAAAAAGATTCTTGGTTCCTTTTTCAGACAGAAGTGCCGGTCCAGCAGACAAGGGCTATTTAAAAAGGTATTTCGGTGCATTACCCCATAACGGTAAAATTCCGCCTGAGCAAGCCCCGGAATCATGGAAAATACTCGTTTTTGCTCGCCCCATTTTAAATTGGTCTGGAATCCCACCAAGTTATACATGGTGCCTTCCCGGTTTTCTTTCCGCAGCTGTACCACTGCCCAAGGGCGGTGTCCTGTACGGGGATCGGTGAGTCCTACCGGTTTTAACGGTCCAAACCGCAGGGTATCTTCTCCCCGCTTTGCCATCACTTCCACCGGCATACAGCCTTCGTAAACTTTAAAATCCCGCCGATCCATTTCGTGGAGCGGCGCTGACTCTGCATGAATCAAAGCATCATAAAATGCTTCATACTCTTCTTTATTCATAGGACAGTTTAAATAATCGTCGCTGTCCCCCTTCCCATACCGGGAAGCTTCAAATACAATGGAACGGTCAATGGTAGATGCGTCTACAATGGGAGCAGCCGCATCAAAAAAGCTCAGTGACCCCACTTCTACCAATTTCTGAATTTCTTTTGCCAAAGCATCAGAAGTCAGTGGTCCGGTAGCCAGAATCACATCTCCCTCCGGAATGGAAGTCACCTCCCCTTCCACCACCTGAATCAAGGGGTGGGAGCGAATCTTCTGGGTAATGTAATCAGAAAAGCCTACCCGTTCCACTGCCAGCGCCCCGCCGGCAGGAACCTGATTGTGCTGGGCGCTTTCCATAGTAATGGAACCCAGCCGGCGCATTTCCTCTTTCAGCATTCCTGCAGCAGAGTCCACCCGAGCCGCTTTCAGAGAATTGGAACAGATCAGTTCCGCAAACCCTGTATAAGAATGGGCAGGGGTATACTTTTGAGGTTTCATTTCATATAAAGTAACTGCAATTCCCCGGTTTGCCAGCTGCCAGGCAGCTTCACAGCCTGCCAGCCCAGCGCCAACCACCGAAGCATGCAAAGAATTTGTTTGATGGGTCATGGGTTCCTCCGATTATTTGGTTTCCTCTGTGCGCTCATAATCGCACTGCTCATTGGAGCAATAAATTTTACCGCTGCGTCCTGCTTTTTTTAGCAAGGTCTTTCCGCATTTTGGACACTTTTCTTTGGTGGGTACATCCCAGGTCATATAGGTGCATTCTGGATAGTTGTCGCAGCCATAGAATTTTTTGCCCTTTTTGGATTTCTTCTCCACAATCTTTCCGCCGCACAACGGGCAGAATCCGCCGGTATCAGTCACCAGCTTTTTGGTGTTTTTACATTCCGGATATCCCGGACAAGCCAAAAACTTTCCAAAACGACCGGTTTTTACCACCATGTTTCTTCCGCAGAATTCACATACCTCATCGGTTACTTCATCCGGCAGAACAATCTTTTCGTCCCCGATATTCTTTTCTGCCTCTTCCAGTTCTTTGGAAAAGCCTTTATAAAAGTTTCTCAGAGTATCTTTCCAGTATTCTTTTCCCTCTTCGATTTTATCCAGATCTGTTTCCATATTAGCGGTAAAATCTACTTCTACAAATTCAGGAAAATGTTTTTTCATCAAATCAGTAGTCACCTCACCCAAAGTGGTAGGCACCAACTGACGGCCTTCCCGTTCAATATAATTGCGGGCGATGACAGTTGTAATAGTAGGAGAATAGGTACTTGGCCGCCCAATTCCGTTTTCCTCCAAGGTCTTGATCAGGGAGGCTTCGGTAAACCGTGCAGGAGGCTGGGTAAAATGCTGAGAGCCCTGAACCTTCAACAGTTTCAAAATTTCCTGCTCGGTCAAAGGTGGCAGCATACCGGTATCCTGGGTTTCTTCATCTTTGCCTTCTTCATACAGGACCGTGTATCCATCAAACTGTACGGAATATCCAGATGCTTTAAATACATAATCCGCTGCATCAATGGAAGCCTGTACCGTATTGAGCACACAGTTTGCCATCTGGCTGGCAATAAACCGTTCCCACACCAGTTTATAGATTTTATATTGGTCAGCGGTCAGGCTGTCCTTGGCCATAGCAGGAGTAATAGACGGAGTGGTCGGACGAATGGCTTCATGCCCGTCCTGAACATTGCCTTTGGTTTTATAAACCCGGGGAGATTCCGGCAGATACCGTTCTCCATAAGCTCCGGTAATATATTCTTTGGCAGCAGCCCGCGCTTCATCAGAAAGACGCAGAGAGTCGGTTCTCATATAGGTGATCAAACCCATGGTGCCGTATCCTTCTACATCTACCCCTTCATACAGTTCCTGTGCAGCCTGCATGGTGCGGCGGGACTGGAATCCCAATTTTCGGGAAGCTTCCTGCTGCAAAGTAGAGGTAATAAACGGAGGCGCTGGACTCTTTTTCCGGGTTCCCTGTTTGATGTATGACACCTGATAAACAGCGCCTTCCAGTGCTTTGAGTACTGCATCCGCCTGTTCCTGATTTTCCAGGTCAATTTTCTTTCCGTCTTTTCCGTAGAACTTGGCTACAAAAGAACGTTTGGATTCCGGCAAGGTCAGATCGGTTTGTGATGCCAAATTTGCTTCAATGGTCCAGTATTCCTGAGGAACAAAAGCCCGAATTTCATTTTCTCGGTCCACAATAATGCTGACAACTACAGACTGAACCCGCCCTGCGGACAAGCCGCTGCGGATTTTCTTCCATAAAAACGGACTGAGTTTATACCCTACCAAACGGTCCAAAATTCTTCGGGTCTGTTGGGCATTGATCAAATCCATATCCAACTGTCTGGGCGCAGCCATTCCGTTTTTAATCCCAGTCTGGGTGATTTCGTTAAAGGTCACCCGGTTGGATGCATCCATATCCAGTCCCAAAAGCTGTGCCAAATGCCAGGAAATCGCTTCTCCTTCCCGGTCAGGGTCGGTTGCAAGAAACACAGACTTACATCCTTTTGCTTCTTCTTTCAGGGCTTTGATGGTTTTAGACTGAGTGCGGATGTTAATGTATTTTGGTTCAAAATCATTTTCCACATCTACACCCAGCTGGCTTTTGGGAAGATCGCGAATATGTCCCATAGAGGCTACCACTTCATAGCCTCTGCCCAAATACTTCTTAATGGTTTTGGCTTTTGCGGGAGATTCCACAATCACCAGCTTTTTATTAGAAGCGGTTTTTTTCGCACCGGATTTTCCCTTGGTGGTTTTTGCCGCTGTTTTCTTCTTAGTGGCAGAAGCAGACGTTTTCTTGGTTGTCTTTGCTTCCGCTGTCTTTTCTTTTGGTTCTGCTTTTTCCATTGCCATTTCTGTTAATCACCTTTATCTATTTAAATTGAGTTGTTTTCCTGCTTTTGGTACTTCTGTCCCGGACAGGAAACCACTGCACCTGATAATTCCAAATCCATTAAAATTTCCAGCGTCTCCTGAATGGAATAGCCGCATTCTGCCGCAAGATCATCTGCGGACTTTGGAACTTCACTTAAACAGGAAAGCAGTTTCTCCTGTTTCGGCTCCAATGTTACAGATTCCATCTGGGGTTCTGCCGGTTTTGCCTCTGTCTGTTTTGTCTGAATGGATACTTCCTGCTCTGCCGCTAGTTTTGACGGAACAGAGGCGATTTCTTCTTTCTCCTGTCGGTTTTCGGACAGTATTTCTGAAACTAATTTATGTGGATAGGACACGCAATATTCAAACAGAATATCTTCTGCGCTGTAAACGGCTTTTGCACCTTCCCGAAGATATGGAACCACCCCGGCGTAGCTCCCGCTGAAAATATCATGAGGCGGAACACAGAACAAATCTTTTCCATGCTCCAAAGCGTAATTGGCTGTGATTCTGGCGCCGCTTTGAACAGGGGCTTCTGTTACTAAAACACCATTGCTCAGAGCGGATAGAATCCTGTTTCGAACTGGAAAATGAGAACCGGATGCACCGGTTCCCGGAGGATATTCACTGAGCAGTGCCCCTTTTTCTAAAATTTGCTGTTTTAACCCATTATTTTCCCGGGGATAATCCACATCGATCCCGCATCCTAAAACGCCAATGGTTTTTCCGGATACTTCCAATGCACCCCGATGTGCCGCGGCGTCAATTCCCACTGCACACCCACTGAGAATCACAAACCCGGATTTTGCCAAATCCCGACAAATACGGGTTGTTACCCCAATTCCATAAGGACTGGCTTTTCTAGTTCCCACCACGGAAACAGAAAGTTCTTCGTCCAAGTTACCAAGATTCCCTTTTCCGTACAGCACCATGGGAGGATTATAAATATTCCGAAGCCGCTGAGGATACTCCTCTGATCCATAAGAGATTGCCCAGATTCCCAATTTATCACATTGGGATAAAATTTCTTCCGCATAAGAAAGACGATATCGCTTCAGCCTGGAAATTTCCTGTTCCGTCATGCCAAACAGCTTTAATTCCTGCTCGCCGCACAATTCCAAAACTTCAGGAGAATCAATCTGCTCCAGCAATTCTCTGGGACGAACACTTCCAACTGAAAACAGCTGTGAATACCGGATCCAATGTGCCAGATTCTTCATTCAGAATCCCTCCAATCTCCCAAGGACGCCACACTTATCAAAAATGATCTTCCGTTAAGACTTCATCATTTCCCACATAAAAATTCCTGCTGCCATTCCTGCATTGAAAGACTCTGCATTTCCTTTCATAGGAATCATCACCTTATGCTGACAGGCGTCAATCACATCTTGAGCCAGCCCGTTTCCCTCATTTCCAATTACCAAAATGCTGTTTTGAGGAAACGCAATTTGGGTCAGGGATTCCGCCTGAGGATCCAACACCGCCGCATAAGTGGCAAATGCAGCACCCAATTCTTGCAGTGCTGCCGCATCATGATCGCACACAAATAAATTGACCCGAAATGCAGAACCCATGCTGGCCCGCAGTACTTTCATACTGGTAATATCACAGGTATCCCGGGATACAATGACACCATTTAACCCCATGGCTTCTGCCGTGCGGATAATGGTTCCCACATTCCCTGTATCCTGAAGCCGGGAAAGAAAAATATATTTGCCGTCTTCCTTTATTTTACCGATATCCCACTGTTTGTCAAGTTTTTTACAGACAGCAAATATCCCCTGGGCATTGGCAGTCTGGGTGAGTTTTTGCTCAATCTCCCTGGAAATCTCATAAAATTTAATCTGTTTTTTCTCAAAAAGGCTTTGTAATGCCTCGTAATTTTTCTGCAAACTAAGCTGCGTTACAAAGACTTTTTCCAATTCCACTCCGGAAGCCACCGCTTCGGTTACCAGCTTGACACTTTCAATCACAAACCGCTGCTGCTGGTGACGGTAAGATTTTGAATCCGCCAATTTTTTATACTCTTTTACCGCCCGATTTTCCCGGGAAGTGATTTTTTCCATTTGAACAGTCACTACCTTGCATCCTGCCTTTCTCACTGCTTAAAGCAACAGATATTGTTCCCTTACACCGGATGATTTTATCTTTTTAAGGTTCAACCAGCCATTCTGATTATGCAAAAACACGCCCGCGTCGTCAAGGACTCGGGCGTATTGCAAACATGAATTATAAAGCAGCTTTTGCCTTTTCGCACAGAGCGGTGAATGCAGCAGCATCGTTTGCAGCAATTTCAGCCAGCATTTTGCGGTTCAGGTTGATATTAGCTTTTTTCAGACCATTCATGAAGGTAGAATAGTTCATACCGTTCATTTTGCAGCCAGCAGAAATTCTGGTGATCCACAGCTGTCTGAAGTTACGTTTTTTCTGTTTACGGCCAATGTAAGCATAGTTGCCGGATTTCATAACGGCTTCTTTTGCCATTTTAAAATGTTTGCTCTTGCTTCCCCAGTAGCCTTTTGCCAGTTTCAGAACTTTTTTTCTTCTCTTACGAGTAGCCATTGCTCCCTTAATACGAGCCATAGTATTTTACCTCCAAATATATTCACGCCCACATGTTATGCGGACACAAGTCTTCAATTTTACAAATTAATTTTCTCAGCGGTAATGATTATTTGTAAGGAATCATCTGTTTGATTGCCGCAACGTTGGTCTTATCAGCGTAACCGCCTTTTCTCAGACCTCTTTTACGTTTGGTGGTTTTTTTGTTCAGGATATGGGATTTAAAAGCATGAGCGCGTTTTACTTTCCCGTTTTTAGTTAATTTAAAACGTTTTTTCGCACCACTATGGGTTTTTACTTTAGGCATTTGTAGATCCTCCTTAAATGATTACCAGCCCATGCGCTGATAAGCTTCCTTTATTTATTGGGCTTGGATGTGATGAACATCGCAAGGCTGCGACCTTCCATCTTCGGCTGCTTTTCAACAACGCCAACCTCACTGCAAGCTTCTTTAAACTTATCCAGCAATGCACCGCCCAATTCCGGATGAGCCATTTCTCTTCCGCGGAAACGGACAGAAACTTTTACCTTATTGCCGGCAGACAAGAATTTTTTCGCTGCGTTCACTTTTGTTTCCAAATCATGAGTGTCGATGTTTAAAGACATGCGCACTTCTTTGATCTCGATTGTCTTCTGATTCTTTCTGGCTTCTTTTTCACGTTTAGCCTGTTCATAGCGGTATTTGCCGTAATCCATAATGCGGCATACCGGTGGTTTGGCCTGTGGCGCAATATTCACCAGATCCAAATTTTTGGAAGCGGCAATATTCAGCGCTTCTTTCACAGAAAGGATTCCAAGCTGAGAACCATCTACGTCTACGACGCGGATTTCTTTTTCGCGAATTTGCTCATTAATGAGTAGCTCTTTGTTGTTGCTAATGGTAAGCACCTCCATGCCTGTTCATAATAAAGCTGACAGCAATGGGCCGTCAGAAATTTTGTTGTTGGATAACAGCACCGCTCCAGACGGAACAGAACTGTCCTGAAACAAAAAACAAAGCGCAGACCTATGAACAGTCCACGCCCCAATACACAAAATGAGAAACCCGACAAATGCCGGATAACATTTAACCGTATTGACCTATGCAGTAGTTTTGCAACACCCATAGGTGAGAACGTCAGCTGTTCTGCTTTGTTTTCCTATATATTATAGCAAACCCTTTATCTTCTGTCAACTCAAAAAAACAGAATTTTTCCCATCTTTTTTCTTTGGGTTATTGTGAAAACCACACAAACAACCAACAGAAACTGTTCTTTTCAAAGCTGAACTTTGCAGGTAAAGAGACAAACCAAGGGCACGCTAATCAGCGCACCCTTGACTTTATTCCTATTCATTAGAATACACAGTACTGTTCCATATATGCTTCCATTTTTGGCAGCATGTCTGCATATTTTCCGTCCTGTTTTAAGTATTCATAAATGTCCTGTACAGTAACGATGGCATGTACATTGATTCCAAATTCTTCTTTTACTTCCATAATGGCAGTTTTGCCTGGATTCTGACCTACTTCACAGCGGTTTACAGAGATGAACATATCATTGACTGTCACTTTACCGCAGCCATACAGAATCGGCATGGTTTCCCGAACTGCGGTTCCAGCAGTAATAACATCTTCGATGATAATAATTTTATCTCCATCCTGAGGTTTATAGCCTACCAAGCTTCCGCCTTCTCCGTGGTCTTTTACTTCCTTACGGTTAAAGAAGTATGGTTTGTCGATCTGATGGTCTCTTGCCAGAGAAGCTGCACAAGCAGTAGCCAGAGGAATCCCTTTATAAGCAGGACCAAACATAGCATCAAACTGATCGCCGCAGGTTTCTTTTACCAGATCAGCATAAAATTTTCCCAATGTAGCAATCTGTGCCCCTGTTTTATAGTTTCCGGTATTGACAAAATAAGGTGTCAAACGTCCGCTTTTGGTTTTGAATTCACCAAAACGAAGTACATCTGCACTCATCATAAATTCAATAAATTCTTTTTTTGCTGGAGTTAACATAATGATAACCCTTCCTTTCCCATTGCCGGGCAGCCCTTTTTTCGGGCAAACCGGATTTTCTGCACAATACTCTATTCTTTAACAGAATACCATGTTTTGCGCTTTTTTGCAAGGTATATGTTTTCAAAAAATACGGTTCGGAAAACAATTGCCAGAGGCAAAGTGCAAAGTGCCAATCGTTCTCACTCAGCATACAAAACAGGAAAAATACTTAAATTGCCTGAATCCAAACGCACATTTCTCCCTCACCCCGGTTTGCCCACATAGAATAAGGAATGAAGGTTAAATCTTTCGGTTCATAAACAGGTTTTTCATACCGGCGGTACAAGGAACCTGCCTGCGTTTTCTTTTTCCATCCGGAAGTTTCCAAAATCATAGCAGGAACCCCGCAAATATCTCCCATACGGCAGGCAACAGAATGTTCCGGATCCACCCGAATTTGATGCAGATTTTCTCCCACATCTGCCTGCTCCATGCAATAAACTACCGGCCCCCGAGTCACACAAACCTTTCCTTCATCTTCTCGTACACGGTCATCCGCGCACAAAAACCGAACGTTCATCTCAAAATCCAGCTGAATCTGATCCCCGGTATTCCAATTGCGGGTCAGATAAACATATCCGTCTTTCACTTCCTGACAGGTGTTTTCTCCTGCCTGCACTGTATAGTTCCCATCACACCATTCCGGAATTCGGAAAGCCATGGTAAACGGTGTGAAAACGCCCTGTTCTACTGTCAAAGAAACGGTTCCGCTCCACGGCATCTGGGAATCCATTTTTAAAACTGCTGTTTCCCCTGCAATCTGTTTTTGAATCATTCCGCCCAAATACAGATGGACAAACAAAGTCTGTTCAGACTGGGTAAAGGCATAACTTCCAATAGAACTGATCAGTCTTGCCAGGTTGGGAGGACAGCAGGCGCATCCAAACCATTTTTGCCGAACTGGTTCTACATGTTCTTTTCTGGCGTCTTTATGGCAGGCTTCGGGCAGAACTTCCAAAGGGTTCACATAGAAAAAGCTCTTTCCATCCAACGCCATCCCGCTGAGAATTCCGTTGTACAGTGCCCGTTCCATCACGTCCCCATACTGGGAATCCGGCTTGATCTGCAGCATGCGACGAGCAAAAAATACCAGACCAATGGAAGCGCAGGTTTCTGCATAAGCAGTATCGTTAGGCAGGTCATAAGGGAAGGAAAACGCTTCCCCAATATGGGTTCCACCGATTCCTCCGGTTACATACATTTTTTCATTGACCATACTGTTCCACAGATTCTGGCATGCCAAAAACAGGGATTCGTCCCCGGTTAACCTTGCCAAATCTGCCATACCGGAATACAGATATACTGCCCGCACTGCATGCCCCACTGCCTCGTCCTGTTCCCGAACCGGCAGATGTGCCTGCTGATAAGAATAATGCAGGGTAGTATCTCCTTCTTTCACAGCAACCCTATGTTCCTGATCATAATAATACGGACGGGTTCCCCGCTGATCTACAAAAAAACGGCTGAGTTCCAGGTAATCTTCCTTGCCGGTTACTTCATATAAACGCACCAGTGCCATTTCCGCAATCTCGTGTCCCGGGTATCCGTGACAGCCATCCGGTCCAAAATAGCTGCGGATATAATCAGCATACCGTTCTGCCGCTGTTAAAAGCTTTTTCTTGCCGGTGGCCTGATAATAAGCCACTGCCCCCTCGGTTAAATGTCCGAAACAGTAGAGTTCGTGATTATCTTTTAAGTTAGAGAAAATTTTGGACGGATCGTTGATAATATAAAATGTATCCAAATAACCGTTATCCTGCTGAGCAGAACAAATCAGGTCAATGGCTTCATCTGCAATGGCTTCCAACTGAGAATCAGGATGCTGTGCCAAAGAATATCCTACTGCTTCAATCCATTTAAACACATCGCTGTCCTGAAACAGAAAACCGTAGAACCGATCTTCCATAGGTCCATCTGGATCAGGAAGAGTTTCGATCTTATTAGTAGGATATACAGGATGTTCCACGTTACCCTGCCGCCTCAGCTGGGTCAGTTTTGCGGCCAGTTGAAAATTGCGAATACAAAAGCTGGGAGATGCCCCTTCAATTCTGTCATTTAAAGCTTCCCACTGATAAGGGATCACTTCCTGCCGCACCAGTTCCATTTCCTGTTTCCAAAACGGATCTGTCACCTGGATCTGCGTCAGTTCCAACGGGGATGAAAATTGCTGTGAATTCATAAAAAGTTCCTCCTAAGTCTGCTATTTTTTATTTAATTTCCTATTGAATTTTGATTTGCAGGCTGTATCTCCGGACACTGGAAATTTTGTGATGTTTCCTTTATTTTCATTGTAACATTGCTGCAGACAAAGTCAAGAACTATTTTAGCAAAAAATAAATTATTTTAGATAAAAATATATTTATTTTGATTTTTTAACAGTTCCCAACAGGATCATTCTATTCATGACAAAACAAATTCAACAAGTTACAGTTCGATTAAGATTGTTATAAATTTGGTAAAACTTTCCTCATTTCTCTTGTATTTTCCTGTTTTTTCTCTTACAATATAGGTGTCAAAAGGCGCAGACATTCTTTCAATTACAGCAGAAAGCAGGTGTTTTTTATGACACAAATTCAAAAAAGATTCATTCTGGTTTCAGCTCTGCTTACCGTACTGACCTTTACATCTTGTCAGGGTAACCAGCCAGCTGATACCAGTTCTTCTGATTCTTCCAGTTCATCCGTTTCTACAATTTCTCAGCCAGAACAGCCTCCGGTTTTAGAGGGGTGGGTCACACAGAATCCTATTCCGATTATGAACACAGCGGAAGATGACCAATACATTTATTATCTTAACGACAATGACAATGGTGCTGTTTACCGGATGGATAAATCCACCCGCACCAGCGAAAAAATTTACGGCGGTCAACCTGGTTCCCTCCAGCTTTCCCCAAACGGGACCCTGTTATTCTCTCAAAATTTAGAATTACATCAAATGAATACCGACGGCAGCTCTCCCAAACGGCTTACCAGAGAAATTGAAACCGTTTACTGGGGAGATGGCAACTCTGTTTACTATCCAAAAATATACGACTTGGCATTATATCGGTACGACCTGAATACGCAAGAGGTTCACACTGTTTTAGACGATCCTATTACCCGTGCTACCGTAACTCCATACGGAATCTTCTGCGTTACAGGAACTAATCCCGGTGTGCTTTCTCTTTATGACTCTTCTTTTCAAAACCAAGAGGTTATTTATGACAAAGGCGTCATAGACTGTCCGTTTTATGCAAATGGAATTTTATATTTTGTGGGGATTGAAGCAAAAGAATCAGACGGTTCCAATAATATGCTTTACGCCTATGATATCCGTAACAAAAAACTGACTTTCATAGACAACATGGGATCCTCCGCTCAAAATATTAATATTTTTGTAAAAGATCAAAAACTATACTATTTTCATTCTGACCGGCCTCAACTATTAAATATCTTAGATCTTTCTACCCAAAAATGGAGCGAAATGCAGCTGCCTGCTTCCGATTATGAAATGATTTGGTTTACACAGGATTATCTATTTGCCTATAATCATATTTTTAATGATACAGACAGCCGGGTAGACATTCTGGATTACAACGGCACACTTCAGGAAATTCCCGGACATGAGGTTTCTGAACCTTCTGAGCCAGAAATTACAGTTGACGGCCCTATGGATTCTCATTATACCCCCTCTGTGCTTTTGAATAATGGTGTATCTCGAAATTGGTTTGGTATCGTGGACATGACACTAGAAGAATTGAATCAGTATGGGGTTACTCCAGAAAATGTAGCGGCTATGCTTCAAGAAATGAAAGATTTGGGATACAGCCAAGAAGATATCGCAAAAATAGAGGCGGTCATTCAACTTCTGGAGCAGGCATCTTCCGGTCAATAAAAAATCCGCATGGATCACTCAACCAATAAAATATCGTAAATAAAAAGGAGGGACTAATTATAGTCCCTCCTTTTTATTTAAAATTTCATCTTTTTTACCTTTAAAGCACGAATGGCATTGAGAATAGCAATAACAGATACACCCACATCTGCAAATACAGCTTCCCACATGGTAGCTGCGCCCAATGCTCCCAAAATCAAAACCAGCAGTTTGATTCCCAGCGCAAAAATAATATTTTCATATACAATTTTCAGGGTTCTGCGGGCGTGGCAGACAGCCTGAGCAATTTTAGAAGGTTCATCGGTCATAATTACCAGATCCGCTGCTTCGATTGCTGCATCAGAACCAATGCCTCCCATAGCAATTCCAATATCCGCTCTTGCCAGCACCGGCGCATCGTTAATGCCATCACCCACAAAGGCGGTTCTGCCTTTGTCCCCTGGCTTTGCCAAAAGCTGTTCCAACTGATGCACTTTGTCATCCGGCAGAAGTTCCGCATAAACCTCATCAACACCCAGTTGCTGTGCTACCGCCTGAGCGGTCTCTTTCCGGTCACCAGTAAGCATGACTGTCTTTTTTACTCCCGCCTGTTTCAAAAGGGCAATTGCCTGTTTTGCATCAGGACGTATTTCATCGGAAATGACCAGATATCCCAAATAATCCCCGTTTTCTGCACAGTGTACCACTGTCCCCGGAAGCTGTATCACAGGGCAGGAAATTCCGTTTTCTTCCATCAATCGGCTGTTTCCGGCTAAAATCTGATTTCCTGCGATCTGAGCCACAATACCTTTTCCTGCAAATTCTGAAACATCTCCGTCCAAAACGGTTACATCGGTTCCAAAAGCATCCTCATAAGCCTTTTCAATTGAGCGGGCAATGGGATGGTTGGAAAAATGTTCTGCCATTGCTGCAGCAGTAATCAGTTTTTCCCGGCTTACTTGATTGGGAACTGCCTGTGTCACCACAAAAGTTCCCTTTGTCAGTGTTCCGGTTTTATCAAAAACTACGGTATCCGTATGGGATAATGCTTCTAAAAAGTTTCCGCCTTTTACCAGAATCCCAATTTTGGATGCTCCCCCAATTCCACCAAAAAAGCTCAATGGAATGGAGATTACCAAAGCGCACGGACAGGAAATAACCAAAAATGTCAGCGCCCGGTATACCCATTGAGAAAACGGCTGTCCAGTAACTAAAGGAGGAATCATTGCCAACAGTACTGCCAGAAGCACTACCACCGGAGTGTAGTAACGAGCAAATTTTGTAATAAACTGTTCTGTATTGGCTTTCTTCCCGGAAGCATGTTCCACCAGCTCCAAAATTCGGGATACGGTAGACTGAGCAAAGGGTTTGGATACTTGGATAGACAATGCACCAGACTGGTTGATACAGCCAGAGTACACCTCATCTCCTTCTGTCGCACGCCGCGGGACAGATTCCCCAGTAAGGGCTGAGGTATCCAAAAAAGAATCTCCCTGCAGAACAATGCCGTCCAAAGGAACTCTTTCCCCAGGTTTTACAATAATCTGTTCCCCTACTTCTACATCCTCCGGATCTACCTTTTGAATGGTTCCTCCACGATTTACATTTGCGTAATCCGGGCGGATATTCATTAAAGACTGAATGGAACGCCGAGAACGGCTGACCGCATAATCCTGAAATAGTTCACCTACCTGGAAAAACAGCATAACTGCTGCACCTTCCGGGTATTCTCCTACCACAAATGCTCCAATTGTAGCCAGCGTCATCAAAAAGTTTTCATCAAAAACATGACCCTTCAGAATATTTTTCACAGCACCTATCAGCACTTTTCCTCCTGTCACCAAAAAAGATGCCAGAAAAACCACCAATCGGATCCAACCATCCGGCAAAAACAATCCGATACCAAATAGTACTGCTCCTACAATTAACAGTCCAATCCGCTTTTTCAAGTTTTCCAGATTTCCATGATCATGTCCACATCCACAACCACAACCGTCATGGTCATGATGTTCATGGCCACAGCCGCAGCTGTCATGGTCATGATGTTCGTGTCCGCAGCCGCAGCTGTCATGGTCGTGGTGTTCGTGTCCGCAGCCACTCTGGTGAGATTCGCAGCAATGTTTTGCATCTGCCATAAAAACTCCGCCTTTCCCTTTCCTTCTAAAATTTGTTTGGATATTAAGCCAAACAACAAAAACTTTTTATAAGTTATTCCACTACATGTTCCAGACCCTGGTTAAAGATGGTCTTAATATGATCGTCATTTAAGGAGTAAAATACCGTTTTTCCATCCCGACGGTATTTTACCAGTCTGGCCTGTTTTAATACCCGAAGCTGATGAGAAATGGCAGACTGACTCATTCCCAGCAGTTCAGCAATATCACATACACACATTTCACTTTCAAACAAAGCATATAAAATTTTAATTCGGGTACAGTCCCCAAACACCTTAAAAAGCTCTGCTACATCATATAATATTTCATCATCCGGCATTTGGTCATAAACTTTGTCGATAATCTCATGATGTACGATATTTTCCTCACAATGTTCCAAAGGTTCCCGCTCTATCATCATAAATCCTCCTTTAAACATGAACATATGAACGATTATTCATTTATTGATTGTATTATATTCCTTATATCAGATACTGTCAAGTATTTTCTTGAAAAATTTCACCACCTAGCGGTGGGGCAATAACGCTTCGCTTGTGTTTTGCCAGTTAGGTGATAACAACAAATAATTTCCGCTTTCCTGACAAAGTACGTGCCGTAGACGGTTGGCTCCGGGCACTGCCCGGTGGGCGGGCAGCACCCGCTGGCAAAGACGCTACGCTCGTATTTTGCCAGCTGAGTGAAAAACGTTTACTGTTTCCGCTTTTCTGACAAAGTACGCGCCGTAGACGGTTGGCTCCGGGCACTGCCCGGCGGGCGGGCAGCACTCGCTGGCAAAGATGCTACGCTAGTATTTTTCCAGCTGAGTGAAAAACGTTTACTGTTTCCGCTTTCCTGACAAAGTACGCGCCGTAGGCGGTTGGCTCCGGGCACTGCCCGGCGGGGCGGGCAGCACCCGCTGGCAAAGATGCTACGCTCGTATTTTGCCAGCTGAGTGAAAATAAATATATCTCATCGGTCTGTCCCTTGAAGATAGCCAAAATTTCTATAATTACTGCCTTACATTCCTTTTTTCAAGCATATAAAAAACGTGAGTGATTTTATTTTCAATCACTCACGTTTTGTCTTTATTTTCCGATTTCCTTTGTATCCAAAATAATAGTAACCGGACCGTCATTGACCAGTTCAATCTGCATATCTGCGCCAAATTCCCCGGTCTGCACCTGTTTGATACCCAGAGCTTTTACCTGCTCCACAAAGTACTGATATAATGGCTCCGCCACTTCAGGACGAGCTGCATTGGTGTAGGAAGGGCGCCGCCCATGACTGCAGTCTGCTCCCAGGGTAAAGTTGGAAACAATCAGCATTTCTCCGTCGATATCTTTCAAGGACAGATTCATTTTATCATTTTCATCTGTAAAAATCCGCAGTTCGTAAATTTTTTTCGCCAAAAATTCCGCCTGCTCTTTTTCGTCCCCCTGTATTACGCCCAGCAAAACACAAAGTCCGTTTCCCACTTTTCTGGTTTGAGTTCCATTAATGGTAATTTCCGCACGGGAAATCCGCTGAATCACTGCTTTCATTGATTTTTAATTCCTCTCTTTGACTGATGCTGATTTTTAAAATTATTTTCCGGTACGTTCCACATTGATGACACCCGGAACCTTGCTGAGTTTATACATGATATTTTTCAAATGTTCCACACCCTGAGTAGCTACCGTTACCATAATGGCAGCGTTTCCGTTTTTCAGAGTTCGTCCATTAATTTCATGAATTGGCACTCGCATGGTCGCCAAAGCTACCGTAACGTCCGCAATCAAAGCATCTCTGTCATGTGCCACAATATCCAAAGTACAGTTGTAGCTTTTTGCCACATCGCCTGTCCAGTGTACCGTAATCCAGCGTCCCTGCTGTTCCGGATCATGAATAGAAGACTGAACATTTACGCAGTCCTTTTTATGCACGGATACCCCATGTCCTCGAGTAATAAACCCAATAATTTCATCTCCTGGCAGAGGATTGCAGCACTGGGCAAATTTCACCAGACAGTTGTCAATGCCTTCTACCATAATATCGCCGGTCATCTTCGGTTTTACTGGAACCAGATCCGCCATTTCTTCTGCAGTTTGATCTTGCTTAATCATTTTGGCGTAATCTTCCTTGATTTTCGGCATGATTTTAGAGATTACAATGCCTCCGTAACCAATCGCAGCATACAGGTCATCCTGGGTATGACTGTATCTGCGGCACAGCCGGTCAATCAGCTGGCTGTACTGTTCTTCATCAAGCCGGATGTTGTTCCGCTTAAGCTCACGCTCCAGCTCCATCCGTCCTTCAATGATGTTTTCTTCCCGGCGTTCCTTTTTAAACCAGGCACGGATTTTTGACCGGGCCTCACTGGTCTTGGCAATAGACAGCCACTCTTTATTAGGACCATGGGTCACTGATTTCGTAGTAAGAATTTCGATGATCTGTCCGTTTTTCACCTGATATTCCAAAGAGACAATCTTTCCGTCCGCTTTGGCACCGATCATCTTGTTCCCCACTTCACTGTGAATGGCATAGGCAAAGTCGATTACCGTAGAACCTGCCGGCAGACACTTTACATCTCCTTTTGGAGTAAAGGCGTAAATTTCTTCCGGGGTCAAATCGGTTTTAATGCTGCGCACAATATCTTCTTCAGAATCCTGCTGCGCCTCAATAATCTGACGCACCCAAGAAAGTCGTTCTTCCAGCTTATCTTTTCCGGCAATGCCCTCTTTATATTTCCAGTGAGCCGCAATCCCGTATTCTGCAGTATAATGCATATCCCAGGTACGGATCTGAATTTCAAAAGGAATGCCTTCCTTTCCGATTACTGTGGTATGCAAAGACTGGTACATATTGGGCTTTGGCGTAGAAATATAGTCTTTAAACCGATTTGGAATTGGGGTAAACATATCGTGGATAATCCCCAAAATGTTGTAACACTCAATATCTGTGTTTACGATAATCCGCAGAGCGTAAATGTCATATACTTCGTCAAAGCTTCTTCCTGCCATATAGACTTTCCGGTAAATTCCGTACAGACTCTTGACCCGCCCCTCAATATGAGGATGCATGTTATATTCTTTCAGCCGCTCCAGAATCCGCTCTTTAATTGATTCAATCAGTGCCCGGCGTCCGCTGCGGTCCTTTAAGGCAAGGGTGTCCTCAATTTCCTGACAAGCTACTGGATCCAAATACCGCAAAGATAAATCTTCCAGTTCCTCTTTCACAGACATAATCCCCAGACGGTTGGCAATGGGAGCGTAAATTTCCATTGTCTCCAAAGCCTTTTCCCGCTGTTTTTCCGGTTTCCGGTACTGCAGTGTCCGCAGATTGTGCAGACGGTCTGCCAATTTAATGATAATGACTCGGATATCCTGTCCCATGGCAAGCAGCATTTTTCGAACATTTTCTGTCTGCTGCTGTTCCTTGCTGGTAAAGGGAACGCTTCCCCCAAACTGGGTCAGCTTGGTAACACCATCCACCAGCTGGGCAATTTCTGCACCAAACTGACTTTTAATATCCTCTAAAGTGGCATCGGTATCTTCTACCACATCATGCAGCAATCCGGAACAGACACAGGCAGTATCCATTCCCAATTCTACCAGAATAATGGCTACATGGAGGGGATGAATAATATATGGCTCTCCGGAACTTCTCTTCTGCTCCCGATGAGCTTTTTCAGCCACTTCATATGCAGCTTTGATTTTTTCTACATCATAAGCTTTTCCTGACTCTTTAATTTTCGAGCACAATTCCTGATACAGTTGATCTGGCATTTATTTTCCCCCCACATTCTCCATATCTTTCAGTTTCCGCATGGTTTCACCGCTGAACAAATCCACCTTTCCTTCTACAGGACAAAGGGTAATTCCATCCAAAAGCGGTGATATTCGAATCAGTCCTACATCCTGCAGGCAATCCAAAATCAAACGGAATTTAAAATAATTGATTTCATTGACTAAAAACGTGCTTCCCAAAGATTCTACATCTCCGGAAAATCCACCGTGTTTTTTCAAATACAAGTATACAACTGCCGTTTCCTCCCGGGTAGGAGTGGCCTTTTTCAGCACAGAGGCAGAACAGCATTCTCCTCTGCGGAACATCTCATAGTAGGTTTTGGCGTTAAAAAAGTTCTGCTGCAAAAAGCCGGATGGGCGTAAATCCCGCACCACCGCAGATAGATACTCCCGTCCATTGTACTGACGCACAGAAATATTGGCAAGCAGATCCAAAGTCTGACCCTGTTCATAAAGAAAACGCTGCGGACTGACTCCAAAATACATAGCACTGACACTGACGGAACCAAAATCCAGCTTTAACCGCAGGTGTTTTCCTTCGCTGACCGGTTGGATTCCCATGAGTTTAGCTTCTTTAAGCAAAAACAGAGGAGGCTGATTTTCGGCTCCAAACGGTTCCAACAAATCCAGCCGCTTAATATTCTGCAGATTCAGCTCTTCTGGAAAAATCTGCTTATCCACATCATAAGTAAAGGAAGGCATAACGCGATAATGTTTTGCCGCATAATGTTCCAACTGTTCCTTAAAACCAGGGAATGCCCCTTCCTCCAGCAAAAATCCAGCCGCCTGTTTATGTCCTCCATATCGGATCAAATGCTCCGAACAGGAACACAGCGCCTCGTAAAGCGGAAATTCTGCCACACTGCGTGCAGAACCGCACAGCTGCCCATTTTGCAATGCCATGAGCAGATTTGGTTTTCCGTACTGTTCCAGCACTTTGGAAGAAACAATTCCGATTACACCCGGATGCCAGCCCTCCTGATAAAAGGTCAACACTCGATCATATAATACCTGTGGGTCATGCTGAATCTGATTTTGAATATCAGCTACAATCGCTTCTTCCTTTTGTTTGCGCATTTGATTTAGTTCTGCCATTTGCTGCGCCAACTGCTGGGCTTCTTCCGGAGTATCACTTAGCAGCAGACGAACCGCCAGGGAAGCATCGCCCATACGTCCCGCCGCATTAATTCTGGGGCAAATTCCAAAAGCAATATTCTGAGAATTTAAATGTTCCGGATTGAGGTTTGCCACCTGCATCAGTGCCACCAGCCCAATATTGTCTGTACGGCTTAGCAGTTCTAATCCTCGGCGTACAAAGCTGCGATTTTCTCCTGTAAGGGGAACCACATCACCTACGGTACCAATTGCTACTAAATCTCCAAACTGTTCTAAAGTACAGCTATAGTCCCCGTCTTCCAAGGCTGTTACCAATTTAAAGGCGACCCCAACTCCCGCCAGCTGTTTAAAGGTACTGGGGCAGTCTTTCCGGTGAGGGTTTACCACAGCTACTGCATTAGGCAGGGTTTCTCCAACCTGATGGTGGTCTGTTACGATTACGTCCATTCCCAGAGAATTGGCGTAATCAATTTCCTCCAGGGCAGAAATCCCATTATCCACTGTAATCATCAATTCTACGCCCTGTTCGGCCAACTGTTTCACAGATTCCCGATGCAGACCGTATCCTTCCCCTTCCCGGGAAGGAATATAGTAAATGACATTGGCACCCAGCAAATTCAAATAGGAATACAACAGCGCCGTAGAAGTTACTCCGTCACAGTCATAATCTCCATAGACTGCAATTTTTTCGAAATTTTCCACTCCCTGGCGAATCCGTTCCACTGCCGCAGACATATCCGCCAAAACGTAAGGATCTTCGAACTGCTCTTCTGCGCCGAAAAACTCATCCATTTCCCCAAAAGTAGTATATCCCCGATTGACCAGAATTTCCGTAACAAACGCCGGAAGTCCAGTCTGGGCAGATAAGGACACCGCCAACTGACGGTTGTCAGCTGGTAAATTCCAATATTTGATTGCCAAATGCAAAACGCCTCCTTTATGCGGACACTTTCTTTTAACCAGCAGCTAAAATCAGTCTATTTCACATCATATCATTTTTTTCCATTTTCTGCAACCAAAACCGGCTTTCCCTTTGCCGGTATCCAGCCTAAAAGGGCAGTTCTTTTAGGTCCTTGATTCCCTGTTTTATCATCTGAAAATCTCCCAGCTGTTTTCCAATCAACACCTGCTCCACACTCCAGTACAAATCATTGATTCTGGCTTTTTCGCACACGGCGGCAGGATGATCATGTCCATAATAATACAGCACCATCTCTCCAAACCCAGTTCCAAAATCATCGGTGCTGTTGTCCAGAAGATACAGAAAATCCTGATCCGGATCTCCCCACAGAAAATCGGCAAAATCAATCACTCCGGTTAGATGGTGGTTCTGAAATTTCATATTAGAAGCACTGAAATCATTGTGCACCAACACCGGCGTATATTCAAACAAATTCTTCTGGCTGAAAAGAAAATCATAAAACCGCTGAATTTTACAGGAAAGACTAGCGGTCATCTCTCCCTGTTCTTCCAGCCAAAGTGTCAGCTCATACCGATCTGTTTCAAACCGTTTGCGTTTATCCTGTATTCTGTCCTTCAAAACGGGATTTTCAGGATGAATAGAAACCCTGTGCAGCCTGCGTAAAAATTCCGCTTCTTCCTTTGCCAGCTGTTCTTGTTTCTCAGAACTGAGCTGATGATACTGCCAATAGGTAATCTGTGTTCCTGGAACATAAGAAAACACGAAAAAATCCCCATTTTCCCAAATCCCCTTTGGAATGGAAACCGAAAGATTTTGATCTTTTAACAAGTGATATAAAGCAAATTCCTGTTTTTGCCGCTGCCTTGCCCCTTCGTGGCGGGGAATTTTTACAACCTGATCTCCGTTTAATAAAAATGCTTGGCTGTCATGTCCTTCTCCCAAAAAGGTCAAAGTATGTATGGGAACTCCATATGGTTCCAATCGCTTTTGGATCTCCGGATATTCCATCTCAAACCACCCGCCTTGCTACTCTATTTTCTTACGTTTCCCCCTGTACCCGTTCCTGACGGCGGTATTCCTTAGGGGACATGCCCATAATTTTTTTGAACACCTTGGAAAAATGAAGCTGATCATCATACCCTACAGAACTTGCCACTTCATTGACTGTCATAGAAGTCTGCCGCAGCAGCATGCTTCCCTGGCGAATCCGATAATTTTCCAAGTAAGCTTTAGGAGACTGGGAAATATGCCGCATAAACACCCGGTACAAATGGCTCCGGCTGACCCCTAAATGATTGGCAATATCGGTTATGGTCAAATGGTGCTCATAGTTTTCTGTAATAAAATCCACCGCTTTTTTAATATACTCCACAGAAATATCCACATCGTGCTCATTTTTCTGAGAGCACTGGATCAAAACCGATAAGAACAAATACAAATACCCCACCATCGCAATGTGGTTATAAAGGTTTGCCCCACTGCAATGGTAGATATTCAGCAGCAGGTCTTTGAGCTCTGTCCCTCGGCTGGTGGAAATCACCGGATGATGCCGGGAAAAATCAGTCTGTGAAATCAGCCCCTTTACATCTGCTCCTCCAAATCCAACCCAGTAATATTCCCAGGGATCCTTCAAATCCGCCTGATAGCTGACCACCGTATTGGGATAAATGATAAAAGAATCCCCTTTTTCAATGGTATAGGTAACCTGATCTACCGTATAATACCCTTTTCCGGATACCACATGATGAATCACATACCGGTTGCGGATAATGGGTCCCATAGAATATCCGCCTTCGCATTTTTGATAGCCAGAATTATAAACATTTACCAGAATATTATCTGACTCCTCTGTTTTATAAGAGTATTTAAAACTCTCCATCCTGCCACGCTCCTTGTTATCCTAAGCAACCGTTTTTTAAGGTACAAATTTTTCGCTGTAATGTCCCGTTTTCCTGTTCTGATTCCACGGTTTTCTTCTTGCGTAAACCTTCTGTCCGCTTCTTATTTTTATTATATCTGTTTTTCCTTCATAACGCAACATTTCTCCATAGATAAATCACAAATAAAAATTGACTTGCAGGCCAAAAAAGACTATAGTAAAATTATAAGCTATGTGCGTTCATTCAAAAAGGTTTGAAACAAATTGGAAAATTTTAATGTAAAAAGGAGAAAGTGCCATGTATCCTATTTCTAATGTAAAAGACATGCTGGCTTCCGGCAAATTTGACACCATGTTTGCAAAACTGTATGACAAAAAACAATCTTACATATCTGAACAGCAAAAACGCTATGGGGAAGCAGTAGATGAATTTAATGCAGTTTTCCCAGGACATACCGATGTTTCTCTGTTTTCCGCTCCTGGCCGTACCGAAGTAGGCGGAAACCATACCGACCATCAGCACGGATGTGTATTGGCTGCTGCAGTAAACCTGGACGTTATCGGTATCGTATCTAAAAACGACGACAACATCATCCGCATTCAGTCCAAAGGATTTCCAATGGATGTGATTGATTTAAGCGATCTGACTCCTCAGGATAAAGAAACCGGTCATTCCGCTTCCATCATCCGCGGGATTGCAGCACGGTTTAAAGAACTGGGTTACGAAATTGGCGGTTTTGATGCTTACACTACCTCTAACGTATTAAAAGGTTCTGGTCTGTCTTCTTCTGCTGCATTCGAAAATCTGGTAGGAACCATTTTGAGCCACCTGTTCAACCAGGGCAGCGTTTCCGCAGTAGAAATCGCAAAAATCAGCCAGTATTCCGAAGTACACTACTTTGGCAAAGCTTGTGGCCTGATGGATCAGATGGTAAGCTCTGTAGGCGGCTTTGTTGCAATTGACTTTGGCGATACTGAAAATCCGGTAATCAACAAAATTGACTTTGACTTTGCTGACTGCGGCTATGCTCTGTGCATCGTAGACACCAAAGGAAACCATGCAGACTTAACCCCTGACTATGTGGCAATTCCTACCGAAATGAAAGAAGTTGCACGCTTCTTTGGCAAAGAAGTACTCCGCCAGGTAGATGAAAAAGAATTTTTTGAAAAAATCTCAGAAGTACGTAAAGTAACTTCTGACCGTGCAATTCTCCGTGCAATCCACTTCTTCAATGACAACCGCACTGCTCAGGAAGAAGCTGCTGCTTTGAAAAACAATGATTTTGAAACCTTTAAAAATCTGGTTGCTGCTTCCGGAAATTCTTCCTTTAAATACTTGCAGAATATTTACTCCAACTCCAACCCAATGGAACAGGGTGTTGCACTGGGTCTGGCTGTCAGCGAACAGATTCTGAAAGGAAAAGGCGTTAGCCGTGTACACGGCGGCGGTTTTGCCGGCACCATCCAGAACTTTGTTCCAGTAGATATGGTAGAAACCTACAAAAAGACCATTGAAGGCGTATTTGGTGAAGGAAGCTGCTATGTTTTAAACATTCGTCCTTTGGGCGGCGTCGCTGTTACTGAATAAATCCATTGATACGGAAATCCTGTTTTGACAGTTCATATAAAAAAGCAAAACAGGATATTGCCGTTCATTGTTTTAAAAATTCACGGATTTTTACTCTTTACCCTTAAGAAAGAAGGAAACTGCATGATTAATCAAGCAATTCACCAATTGGTACAGTATGGTTTGGAAAAGGAACTGATCCAGCCGGAAGATAAAATTTACGCTACCAACCGGATTCTGGAAGTTCTGCAATTGGAAGAATATGAAGAACCAGAAAACACTTCCCCACTGCCGGAACTGGAAGATATTTTAAAAGAACTGCTGGATTATGCCTGTGAAAAAGGTCTCATTGAAGACAGCATTGTTTACCGGGATCTGTTTGACACCAAAATTATGGGATGCCTGGTAGCTCCTCCAAGCAGTGTCATTGCTAAATTCCGCAGTCTGTATGAAAAATCTCCAAAAGAAGCAACCGACTTTTTCTACAAATTCAGCCAGGACACTGACTATATCCGCAGATACCGGATCAAAAAGGATATGAAGTGGGATGTTCCCAGCCAGTATGGAGATATTGACATCACCATCAACCTGTCTAAACCGGAAAAAGATCCAAAGGCGATTGCAGCTGCAAAACTGGCAAAACAAAGCGGTTATCCAAAATGTCAACTGTGCCGTGAAAATGAAGGTTATGCAGGACGTGTCAACCATCCTGCCCGGCAGAATCACCGGATTATCCCGATTACCATCAATGACAGCCCATGGGGATTCCAGTATTCTCCTTATGTATACTACAACGAACACTGCATCGTATTCAACGGCGCTCACACCCCAATGAAAATTGACCACAGCGCTTTTGTAAAACTGTTCGACTTTATTAAACTGTTCCCTCATTACTTCATTGGTTCCAACGCTGACCTGCCGATTGTAGGCGGTTCCATTTTGAGCCATGACCATTTCCAGGGAGGTAACTACACCTTTGCAATGGCAAAAGCTCCGATTGAAGCACACTACACCATTCCTGGATATGAAGATGTGGAAACTGGCATTGTTCACTGGCCTTTGTCTGTGATCCGAATTCGCCACAAAGACGAAAAACGCTTAATTGAGCTAGCAGATCACATTTTGGGTGCTTGGAGAAACTACACTGATGAAGCAGCATACATCTTCGCTGAAACAGACGGAGAACCACACAACACCATTACTCCAATTGCCCGTAAAGTGGGAGACACCTTTGAATTGGATCTGGCGCTGCGCAACAACATCACTACAGAAGAATGCCCGTTGGGACTCTATCATCCTCATGCTCATCTGCATCATATCAAAAAAGAAAACATTGGTTTGATCGAAGTTATGGGATTGGCCGTACTTCCTGCCCGCTTGAAAGGCGAAATGCAAGGACTGGCAGACGCAATCTTAAACCACAAAGACCTGCGTGCTGATGAAGCTCTGGAAAAACATGCTGACTGGGTAGATGAATTCCTTCCAAAATACAGCGATATCAATGAAGACAACATTATGGATATCCTGAAAAAGGAAATCGGAATTGTATTTGTTCAGGTTCTGGAAGATGCTGGTGTTTATAAATGTACTCCAGAAGGCCGAGCTGCTTTTGAACGGTTTATCAAAACACTGTAAAAACAAATGACTATATGCCAAAAAAGGGAACCATCATATGATGGTTCCCTTTTTCAATACAACAAGTTGTGTAAATAAAGCACTTATGATTTACCTTTGCTGACAGAGTACGAGCGTAGCGTCATTGCCCCACCGCTAGGTGGTGTGACCCTTTACAAAATAACATGTGATTTACAATCACTCTGGCAGATAGTCCGTTACATCAAACAGCTGGTCCCGGTAAAAATATTTCCGGTCTTCCTCGGTGATCTTCCGGATAACTCTGCACGGATTTCCTGCCGCAATGACCATATCTGGAATGTCTTTGGTTACCACGCTGCCGGAACCAATCACGGTTCCGCTGCCAATGGTTACTCCGGGATTGACTACAACATTCCCGCCAATCCAAACATTGTCTCCTATGACAATTTCTCTGCCATACTCATATCCGGAATTTCTGGAATCAGGATGCACCGGATGTCCCGCTGTATAAATGGAAACATTGGGACCAAACATCACATTGTTCCCAATCGTAACCCGAGCCACATCCAAAATCACCAGATTAAAGTTTGCAAAAAAGTTCTCACCTACCTGAATATGCTTTCCGTAATCACACCGAAAAGGCGGTTCAATATTCACATATTCACCATGTCCGCCTAAAATCTCACGAATCAGCCGGCCTTTTTCCTGTTCGTCTTCCGGATCCAGCTGATTGTACCGATGGGTCAGTTTTCTAGCTGCCATTCGTTCTTCAGAAAGCCCGTCCAGCCACGCTTTATATGGAAGCTGTGCCAACATCCGCTCTTTTTGATTCACGTTCCATTCCTCCGTTTTTTTATTTTGACAATGAGTTTACCACATTCTCCGGTATTTGTCTACTAAAATCAAAAGTAGGACAAACAAAAACCACCTGCAGGCAATCACAATCCCTGCAGGCGGCTTTGAGGAACCTGCCTGTCACAATAATACCAGCAATTCCTATTTCGTTTTCTATCTGTTCCCTCAAGCAAATAGAATCATGTTTGGGCGCTTGGTACAAAGCATCAGCCCCCCAGCTTTCTGCTTTACGCCCATATCCGAACGATTTTAAATTTCATTGCAAATCAGCTGTCCCATTTCCTGACATCCAACTTTTTTGCAGCCTTCGCTCATAATATCCGGTGTGCGGTAACCTTTTTTCAAAACTGCTTTTACTGCAGCATCTACATCATCTGCTTCTTTGTCCATATCAAAAGAATACCGAAGGAGCATAGAAGCTGACAAAATGGTTGCAATCGGATTTGCCAAATCCTGTCCCGCAATATCCGGCGCGGAACCATGGCTTGGTTCATAAAGACCGTGCTTTGTTTCGTTCAGGCTGGCGCTGGACAGCATTCCGATAGAACCAGTTACCATGCTGGCTTCATCGGACAAGATATCACCAAACATATTCTCTGTCAAAATAACATCAAACTGTTTTGGATCTTTGACCAGCTGCATTGCACAGTTGTCTACCAGCATATCAATCAGTTCTACATCCGGGTACTGCTCTGCCACTTCATGAACTACTTTTCTCCAAAGCCGGGAAGAATCCAGAACATTGGCTTTATCCACACTGGTAACCCGTTTTCTTCGTTTGCGGGCAATTTCAAAGCCTTTGATTGCAATTCGGCGAATTTCTTCTTCGCTGTAAGTCAGGCTGTCTTTTGCCACCAGCATGCCGTTTTCTTCTACAGTTTCTCTGGCACCAAAATAAAGTCCGCCGGTCAATTCACGAACAACTACCATATCAAATCCATCGCCGATAATTTCATCCCGCAAAGGGCAAGCTGCCTTTAATTCATCATACAGCACTGCTGGGCGCAAGTTAGCAAATAGTCCCAAACCTTTACGAATGGCCAAAAGTCCTTTTTCCGGACGGAGGCTTCCCGGCATATTGTCCCACTTAGGGCCACCTACTGCACCTAACAGTACAGCATCTGCCGCTTTGGCAGCCGCCAGAGCCTCGTCTGTCAGAGGAACTCCCGCAGCGTCAATAGATTCTCCCCCCATAAGTACCCTTTCATAATGAAAGGTGTGCCCATATTTTTCCGCAACCCGATTTAATACGGTTACCGCAGCATCTACAATTTCAGGACCAATTCCGTCCCCTTTAATTACTGCAATCTTCTTTTCCATTCTACTCGTCTCCGATCTGTGTCTTATTTTTTCTTCAAAGAATTGAGCAGCCCGTTGGCATGAATAATTTCCTTAATAAATTCTGGGAATGGTTCTGCCTGATAGGTTTCATTTTTTGTTAGATTGGTGATGATTCCTGTGTCGAAATCAATGGAAACTTCATCCCCTTCCTGGATTTTGTCAGCTGCTTCTTCGCATTCCAGGATCGCCAAACCAATATTAATGGAGTTGCGGTAGAAAATTCTTGCAAAAGTTTTTGCAATTACACAGGAAACTCCTGCTGCCTTAATGGCAATCGGCGCATGTTCTCTGGAAGAACCGCATCCAAAGTTGTAATCTGCTACAATAATATCATTTGATTTTACTTTTTTGGTAAAGTCCGGATCAATGTCTTCCATGCAATGGCTTGCCAGTTCTTTGTGATCCGCTGTATTTAAATATCTTGCGGGGATAATAACATCTGTATCCACGTTGTCGCCGAATTTATGTACAAATCCTCTGGTATTCATTCTCTATTTCCTCCTTATAATCCCAGCTGAGCAGGACCTGCAATTTTGCCCAATACTGCGCTGGCAGCAGCTACTGCCGGACTTGCCAAATAAACTTCAGATTCCACATGTCCCATACGTCCTACAAAATTTCGGTTGGTGGTGGAAACTGCACGTTCTCCTTTTGCCAAAATCCCCATATGGCCGCCCAGACAAGGACCACAGGTAGGAGTGGAGAAAATACATCCTGCTTCAATAAAGGTTTCTACATAACCCCGTTTTACACATTCCAGATAAATATTCTGGGTACCTGGAATAATAATTGCCCGTACATTTTTAGCAATATGACGGCCTTTCAAAATCGCTGCTGCGGTTTCCATATCTTCCAGACGTCCATTGGTACAGGAACCAATTACTACCTGATCAATCGCTACATCGCCCACCTGATCAATGGTGCGGGTATTTTCCGGCAGATGTGGAAATGCAACGGTAGAACGAATCTGGGACAAATCAATTTCATATACCTTTTCGTATTCGGCATCATCATCTGCCTGGTATACGGTAAAGTCCCGTTTTACCCGGTCTTTTACATAAGCTAATGTTACATCATCTACATCAAAAATCCCATTTTTTGCACCGGCTTCAATCGCCATATTTGCCATGCAAAGACGGTCATCCATAGACAGATTCTTTAAGCCTTCGCCGGTAAATTCCATAGAACGGTACAGCGCACCGTCTACCCCGATCATACCGATAATATGAAGGATTACGTCTTTTCCGCTCACCCAAGGATTCAGCTTTCCAGTAAGCCGGAACTGGATTGCGCTGGGAACTTTAAACCAAGCTTCGCCGGTAGCCATACCAGCCGCCATATCTGTGGAGCCTACTCCTGTAGAGAAAGCACCCAAAGCACCATAAGTACAGGTATGGGAGTCTGCCCCAATGACACAGTCACCAGGTGCTACCAGACCTTTTTCCGGCAGCAGTGCATGTTCAATGCCCATTTCCCCTACATCAAAATAATTGGTAATTTCATGATACTGAGCAAATGTACGGCACTGTTTGCACTGAGTAGCCGCTTTAATATCTTTATTTGGTGCAAAGTGGTCCATTACCAGGGCGATTTTATCCTGATGAAACACTTTGTCAAATCCTGCTTTTTCAAATTCATTGATTGCTACAGGAGAAGTAATATCATTTCCTAATACCAGATCCAGCTTGGCTTTAATCAGCTGTCCTGCTTTTACAGAATCTAAACCGGCATGTGCTGCCAGTACCTTTTGTGTCATGGTCATTCCCATTTGATTCACACTCTCTTTTCTATGATATGATTTCAGCGGATTTCTTTTGCCGCTGATCCTTTTCTGTGTCGTTATATTCAGTATATCAGCTGCCTTGCCAAAAGAATGTAAACTATGCTACAATTGAAAGAGAAATTTTTAAGAAAGTGTGTTTATTATGGATTATTCCAATTATTTTATGAATCCCCATGAAAAAGCCCATCAAAAAGAGTGGGACATCTTTGAACAAAAAGAGCTTCCCAGCCTGCTGTATGCAAAAAATCAAATGGTATACTGGCAAGGCGAAGAAGCTGTTCGGTTTTACTATTTAAAGGAAGGAACAGTAAGGATTTTTCTTTCTTCAGAAGATGGAGCTGAAAAAACCATTTCCATTTTAAAACCGGGAAGTGTTTTCGGAGAAGCTTCTTTTTTTGATGGACTGCCTCGGGTGTCCTCTGCTAAAACATTGGAAAAATCTAAAATCATTGCTATCGGGCAAAAGGAACTTTTAACGCTGTTTGGAGAACACCCTAATCTGGCTATGACCATGCTGGGTTATCTTGCAAAAACCGTGCGAATGCTGTCCGCACAAGTGGACCATATGGCCTTTTTGCAGGCAGATCAGCGGTTGGCTCAGCTTTTAATCAGTTTAGCCGAAAACCGAAAAGTTTTTTCCACCCACGAGGAATTAGCCTCACTGGTAGGGGTTTCCCGGGTTACTGTCAGCAAATTGATTGGAAAATTTGTAAAAAACGGTTGGATTGCTACCGGCTATGGTTATTTAGAGCTGCTGGATGAAGAACAGCTAAAAAAATTTGGATTTTTCCAAAAAGAAAAATCTAAATACAGACTGTAGAAAAAGGTAATGTAAACTGAAAACTTGCACAAACAAAATATGTATGGGACATTTTAAAGCAATCAGCACTGTAGTTCTCTCCTGAAAACAACTGTTTTCCTAAAATGTGCAAACGGTATTCACGAAACTAACATAACATGAACGCAGCGTCATTGGATGCGGCAACTTGCCGCTGCGGGTGTAGTCAGCGGACACTGTCCACCGTATGCCCACATAAAAAATTTAAAAATTTGTCTCCGACGGCTTAAGGGACGAACGTCCCTTAAGAATCCCAAAAAGACAAAAATTTGTGCAACTTTTTCTTGTAATATACTTTATCGACAAACTGAATTTGGATTTTTCCAAAAAGAAAAAACCAAATAGATATTCTGATCAAACTTTTCACGGCAAAACAAAAACAGAGCCGCTGCAAAATATTCTGCAAACAACTCTGTTAAAGATTTTCAAAAAATACTTTTTATCTTTTACTCACATTTACTCACACAAATACACAATTCCATTATTCTGCATCAGCAGCTTCTTCTCCGGTTTCTTCCGGTTGTGCCTCCAATGCCTGATGGTATGCATCCAAAATAGCTTCTTCCAAATATGTTCTTCCAGAAGCAGAAATCGGGTGAACTACATCCCGAAAGGTTCCATTTTCTTCTCTGCGGCTTGGCATAGCCACAAACAATCTGTTCGGTCCTTCAATCACCTTAATGTCATGAATCGCAATCATATTGTCCAAAGTAATGGAAACAACCGCCCGTAACCTTCCCTCATTCATTAATTTACGAATTCGGATATCCGTGATATTCATATCTGTCTGTCCTCCGTTCATCTCAGTTGACGTCCTATGATCAATGATCTGCAATAATGGGAATTTTGAAATTACCGGCTGTCGTTTAAAATTACTTTTTAGCACCACTCTAAAATAATTTTTTTCTAGTTTTATTTTGACACAAAATAATGAATATGTTATGAATAAATAACAAATTTTTATTATTTATAAAAGAATTATTATGATTTTTTAAATAATTTTAAAAAATATAATAATATTTTTCATGGTTTTACATTATATTTCCATTTTTATCACGATGTTGCTCACTTTCTTTGAGTAATTTTACAGAGAAAACAATCCCCCTATTTATTTTTTTGAAAATTTGCAATATAATAAGATATAGAAAGGTAACCGCAATGGAGGAAAATCAAGATGAACTTAAATGACAGTATCTTAAAAGGGAAAAAACATATTCATTTTATTGGAATAGGTGGTTCTGGAATGTATCCCCTGGCTCAAATTTTACACAGCCTGGGATATTATTTAACTGGTTCTGACAACAATCCTACCGATACCGTAGAAAAAGTACGGGCATTGGGAATTCCTGTTACCATTGGACAGAAAGCCGAAAACATTTCCGGCGCTGACCTGATCGTACATACCGCTGCGATCCTGCCGGACAACGAAGAATTGGTAGCTGCACAAAACAGCGGTATCCCCATGCTGGAACGGGCTGACCTGCTGGGTATTTTAACCTCTCATTTTCAAAATGCCGTTTGCATCAGCGGAACCCACGGAAAAACCACTACCTCTGCCATGCTCACACAGATTCTGTTGGATGCAGACGCAGATCCTACAGCGGTAATTGGAGGAAAACTGGCCTCTATTGATGGATCTGGACGAATCGGCAAAAGTGAACACATGGTTTGTGAATCCTGCGAATTTAAAGACCATTTTCTAAAATTGGATCCTGATATTGCGGTAATATTAAATGTAGATGAAGATCACATGGAATACTTTAAAACTCTGGACAATTTACTTCATTCATTCCAGGTATTCTGTGAGAACGCCAAAAAACTGATTATCTATAATGGAGATGACGCCAATACCCATAAAGTGGTAGACAGTTTGGAAAAAGAAAAAATCTCCTTTGGTTTTTCTGATCAAAATGACTACTATCCGGCAAACATCATCCATCAAGGCGGCGTGCATACAACGTTTGATCTGATGTACCGAGGAACCAAATTGACTCAGATTGATCTGTTTGTTCCCGGGATTCACAATGTTCTCAACGCCTGCGCTGCCTGTGCTGCTGCAATTGCTTCCGGAGTACCAGCTTCTTTACTCAATCGAGGCATGACAAACTTTAAAGGTGCCGGCCGCCGTTTCGAAGTGTTATATCATGAGCACGGCATTACTGTAGTAGATGATTACGGACACCATCCAGCAGAAATACAAGCTACCCTAACAGCAGCAAAAGAATTGGGCTATCAGCGGGTCATCGCAGTCCATCAGCCTTTTACCTATTCCCGCACCCTTCGCTTAATGGATGACTTTGCCAAAGTGCTCCAGTTGGCGGATGTGGTTGTTTTATCTGAAATTATGGGTTCCCGTGAAACAAATACATTAGGTGTTTATACAAAAGATCTGGCAGAAAAAATCCCCGGATGTATTTGGTTCCCTGAATTTCCAGAAATCGCAGACTATGTTGCTTCTATTGCAAAAGAAGGAGATATTATTATCACCATGGGATGCGGTGATGTCAATAAATGTGCCCACATGATTGTGGAACGCCTTAAAAAATAAAGCAAGATTAAAAAATACCACGCAGAAATCACTTCTGCGTGGTATTTTTTATAAATCTTATTAATAATTCTGTGCCAAAACCTGGAAATAAGCCTGAGGATGTGCACATACTGGGCATACCTGAGGAGCATTTTTTCCAATCACAATATGACCGCAGTTTGCGCACTGCCAAATCATATCGCCGTCTTTAGAAAATACTTTGCCGCCTTCTACATTTTCCAGTAATTTTTTATACCGTTCTTCATGGTGTTTTTCAATTGCGGCAACTGCTTCAAACAAATAGGCAATATGGTCAAATCCTTCTTCTTTTGCTACTTTTGCAAATTCCGGATACATATCGGTCCATTCGTAATTTTCACCAGCAGCAGCGTCTTTTAAATTTTCTTCTGTGGTGCCAATTCCATCATGCAGCAATTTAAACCAAATTTTTGCGTGTTCTTTTTCATTGTTTGCAGTTTCTTCAAACAGCTGAGCAATTTGAACGAAACCATCTTTTTTGGCTTTGGATGCATAATACGTATATTTGTTTCTAGCCTGTGATTCACCGGCAAAAGCCGCCAATAAATTCGCTTCTGTTCTTGATCCTTTTAATTCCATCTTGCAAAGCCCTCTTTCTCAATATATTTCTGATAACTATTAGATTAAATTTTTAATTAATTCAGTTATCGTGATTATTATACCAATTTCGTATCAAAATGTCAAGCATGTTTTTTGTATAAGTTTTTTGAATATTGTAGACATAATATATAAATTGTGAATCTATTGTTAAAAATAATTAATATGATTGACAATCATCTTGCTTTCTGCTATCCTAAAGGCAGCACAAAATTGTTATTACTTTGTCAAATAATTATGGAATATAGAAAGGATGTTTTTATTATGAAAATGAAAGGTTTCGCCATGTTAGGCATCGGAAAAACCGGCTGGATTGAAAAGGATGTTCCTGCTTGCGGCCCACTGGATGCAATTGTAAAACCTTTGGCTGTATCCCCTTGTACCTCTGACGTACATACTGTATGGGAAGGTGCGATCGGTGACCGGAAAGACATGATCCTGGGACATGAAGCAGTCGGCGAAGTTGTAGAAGTAGGTTCTCTGGTAAAAGAATTCAAACCAGGCGACCGTGTTATCGTTCCTGCTATTACTCCTGACTGGGGTTCTTTGGAAGCACAGGGCGGTTATTCCATGCACTCCGGTGGTATGCTGGCAGGCTGGAAATTCTCCAACTTTAAAGATGGTGTATTCGCAGAATATTTCCATGTAAACGAAGCAGATGCTAACTTGGCAATTTTGCCGGATTCTCTGGATCCAGCTGCTGCAGTTATGCTCAGCGACATGGTTCCAACCGGTTTCCATGGTGTAGAACTTGCTGACGTTAAATTTGGCGACAGCGTATGTGTTATCGGTATCGGCCCTGTTGGTTTGATGAGTGTTGCCGGTGCAGCTTTAAGCGGTGCCAGCCATCTGTATGCAGTAGGTTCTCGTCCTAACTGTATCGAAATCGCAAAATCTTACGGTGCTACCGATATCATCAACTACCGTGAAGGCGATATCGTAGAACAGATTATGGAAAAAACTGGCGGTAAAGGTGTTGACAAAGTTGTAATCGCAGGCGGCGATATGGATACCTTTGTTCAGGCTGTTACTATGCTGAAACCAGGCGGACGGATTGGTAACGTAAACTACCTGGGTTCTGGTGATTTTGTAAAAATTCCTCGTGTAGAATGGGGCTGCGGCATGGGTCATAAAACCGTTGCAGGCGGCTTAATGCCAGGCGGACGTCTCCGTATGGAAAAACTGGCTTCCCTGATGGAAACTGGCAGACTGGATACTTCTAAACTGCTGACCCATCGTTTCAATGGTATGGAACATATGGAAGAAGCTCTCATGCTGATGAAAGACAAACCGAAAGATTTGATCAAACCAGTTGTTGTTCTGTAATTTCTTGCCATTACACTCAATAGACCGAAAAAACGGCTCTCCAACGAAATGTTGGGGAGCCGTTTCATTTTGCGGACAATGCCCGGCACCAACCTCCTTCGGCGCACACTCTATTAGTAAAGCGAAAATCATAAAAAAATTATATAAATTTTTATCTTTTGGGATATCTAAGGGGTGTGAACCCCTTAGACCGTCGGAGACAAATTTTTAATTTTTTATGTGGGCTTACGGTGGACAGTGTCCGCTGACCACACCTGCAGCGGACACTGTCCGCATCCAATAATATGTTTTATCGACAAACTAAGGGCTCCTCCGCTTTTGGCGGACGCCGATAAGGAAGTATCAACAACATATAAACTTAACGGCTGACAAACAGGTGCAAAAAGGGTATCGCTCATAATACAGCGATACCCTTTTTCTTTTATTTGCTCGCTCCGTCTACATAAATATCTAGAAAAGCATTAAACACTTTATCCTCAACTGCTTTCTTGATATTTCTTAGATTGTTATATTGAGATAATTCAGATAGTTCTAAACTAATATCTTGAATATTGACTTTTTTCCCAAAGTTTTTTTCCAACTTATCAATTAAGCGAAGCGCTGTGACTTGTATGTATTGCTGTTTTTCTTCTATAGGCAAATCAACAAAATAGTAAACCATATCAAACCTAGACTTTAAGGAATCTGGAATTTTCTTTGAATATTCACTTTGGGTCATATTTGAGGTGAAAACTATAATGTACCCATTAAGATTGTGCTCAACGCCGTGTCGATCCGTAAATATACCATCTTCCAACAATTCATAAAAGAAATTGTAGACACTTGGAGTTGCTTTCTCAAATTCATCAATGAGTATAATTTTTGTTTTAGATGTAGTTATCTTGTTGATTAGCTCTCCACCTTCTTCGCTTCCAACATACCCAAGCGGAGAACCTATTAGACTATTTAAAACTCCTTCTGTGGAATAATTGCCAAAATTGATTTTTATTAGTGGCTCTCTTGGAAACATTGTTTCTGACATAAACTTAGCGAATTGCGTCTTTCCAATTCCTGAATTTCCACATAACATAATTGATAATATTTTCTGTTCTCCCATTCTGTTAAGGAAAAAGAATTTGAGCAGATTTTTGTGGAAATCTTTCTTAAACTCATCGTGTCCTCTGAGCTTTTCACAAATTTTTTGAGAGAGTAAGGATACCTCTCCAACATCAATTTGTGGAGGTTCTTTTATGAAATCATTCTCATCTTTTTCCTCGTTAATAGGCTTTTTTTCAATGATCCAAAAAGGAAATAGTGCTGTTGCGTCTGCTACAAGAGATTGTTCTATGCAATATTGAATATTCCCGTTTAATAAGATTCGTTGAATGAGAATTTCAAATGGGAAAATGAGATCCTGTCGTAATCTAAACATTCTTATTACAGAGGAAATGTCAACATATTTAATATTCTGAGATTCTAGTGTTTTACGTATATTATCAATATTGTACCGAAAAGAAATTCCCTCACATTCATCGATTAAATTGGATAGTGAAATTATCTCCCCGGTTTTATAGCATTCTTTTATCTTTTCAGTGTTTGTATATGTATTAAGTATTAAAGCGTTTGCTATATTTGCACTCAATGATTCCGGTTCTGATATTTCCGTTTCAGTGTTTTTTTGAAATTCATAATTGATATGCTCATCATCAAATAAATACGGAAATTGTTCTGTGAATTTCTCAATCAAATCACAATTAATACAGAATTGGATTTCTTCAACACTACAACATAATACTAAAATGTACCGTTCAGAAAAAATTTTATTGATATTATTATCTCTAACTAAATTTGTCAGATCAATAACACTTTTTTCAAATTGTTCGAGATCCATAGTATAGAGATTATCTAAAGTGTCGCTTTTGTTAAAACAATACGCAATACTATAAAATTTGTAATCGTTGAGTCGCTTTCTTAAATCGCTTAATTTAGTTGTGTCATATACATACAAAATAGAATCCATATTACTCATTCCTATCAAAATTTAACTCTTGGATAATTGCAATTACATCGATCAGGTTTATCTTTTCTGTGAGTTTTTGGTGATTAAAGTCAAATGGATTACTATTATTTTGAGTTGTACGAGAACTCATTTTCATTTCGACAATAGGCTCACTACTCGTGGAACAATTTTGATTATATGACATTGAGACCATTTCTAAAAACTTTGACGAAATGCTTTCTCTCTGTGAAAAATCTATATTGCCACGGTATATTCCGATTATGCTAAGTTTTCCCAATTGAAGATCATTATGATGATAACCATTTTCAAAATTACTTGCCGCTTTATATGGAATTTGTATAATAAATTGATCTGTTAAAGCGTCGGCGTTCGTCCTGTGACAAGGATATGTAAAGGTATAGTCAATAGTAAAATCATCTAACATCTTTTCCATCATTTTGCTAATATTGATCTCTACATCTTCGTTTCCTTGATTTTTAAATTTACTATCTTGCAGTATATTTAAAATCATGACTGTATCGTCAAGATTTCTTTGCTGCAATTCTATATTTTTAAAAAGAACCAAATCACCGATTTTAAGTCCCGTATCACTATCGCTTTTTTTCTGTGCCGTTTCATATATTGTGCGAAGCATAATTGACTTTGTTATCTTAACATCAAAATTTTCATAAACACGTTTTTTGGAGTTATCCTCTATGGAATACCCCACATCTGCATGACCTATGTCTTTGGGCCCTAGCGTAGTTGCAACATTATACTTCAGCAGCTCTTCCGAAATTTGCTCTCTTTCGATAGTTTTCATTATTTTATTATCAATTAGCATTGCAATCTCATGAGCCTTGGAAGTATTTAAGTAAAATAAGTTAAATAGTTGTGTGATAGGTGTTGTGCTAATATTATCTGTTGCATTTCTTCCTTGAATTTTGGAAACATAGAAATTCAAGAATAGAGCAAGTAGTATGATTATCGAGATGTTTTCATAGTGTCTACTAATAAAGGAGGAAATCCAAACATTTCGGACGCTACCAACAAAAAGCAAGAAAGAAAAAATGTTGCTCAACTCAAGCGAAACACTTATAACTCGAATTACATGAAAACTCTTTGCAAGTATAGCAAAGATAATGTATATGCCAATAGGAAGTAGCAACCAATATTGCTCCAAGCAAAATTGAACTAATATGCTATACAAAGTAATCTCAATTAAGGACAGGAATAGAGAAAATGAAAATAAGCAATACATTTTCTTTACCCCTATTTTTTTGAAAAAGAACGTCTTTATATTATCTATTTTGTTACCCATCTCTTTACTCCTAAAAAGTAATATTTATTATATTATAAATGATTTCACCTAATTTCTCAATTGTTCTGCTCAATAAAGTACCCCAGACAGCTTTCTGGTTTACGCATTTAAAATAGCATTTTCAATAGGTAGTAAATAAATTTGCCTCCCATTCATTGACACATGCTTGAAAGCATTGCAAAAGCACACTGTCTAACCACCTAAATGCGTAGACACAAACACCATAATAGCAACGGGCGCAAGCGGATTTCTGCTTGCGCCCGCTTGGTTACCGCACAGCAAAGACAGAGAAAGCCGTCAAGGGCGCGGAGCGTTCATCTCGACCCTTGACGGCTTCCTTTGGCTTTGCTATTTCTTGACTACAATGGCTTCTGTCAGCTTTGCCTGCAAGCGGTGTTTCATATACTCATCCATACCGATGTGCGGCAAACCATCTTTGTCATAAAGCGTTCGCGTACAAATTTTGTTGATGTAGCGGTCGTAATACCGCAAGACGCGCTCCAATGCTAACGGATCACCGGCGCGGGCCGCTTTGATCACGTCCATTGGCAAAAGCACTCTGCCGTTAAAAGTTGGTTGCTTCATGTTAGCGCCTCACTTCTTTGGATTGTAAGTCTTTCCGCAATTCGTTCAGGGCTTTGGTGCGGTGCCGCTGGACGGCGCTGCGGGACATTCCCACAAGGCTGCCGATCTCACTGTCTGCCAACTCCAACACACAATGCAGGATTAAAATGCCTTGCTCCTGTTCCGGCAGACCGGCAAAGGCGTCGGCCACCAGTTCGTCCCGGATATGTAGAATGTAGCCATAGGCCGTGAACATGATGCTGTCGCTTGGGTATTCGTCCACCGTGCAGAGCTTGTCCATTTCATGCTGGGACAAGGCGCTGAACTGGGTTTCCCGGTTCCGTTGGCGGCCCAAATCCCGCAGGTGGGTTCTGGCCTCGTTGCGGAGAACGGTTTTACAGAAAGCGTCAAACCGGCAGCGTTCTCCATAGCTATCAGGGATGTATTTCATCTTCTCACCCCCAATCTGCGGGAGAGTGAGAAGCCGAGGGCCGGTTCTACCGTCCCCTGTATCTATGTTGCTACGGCAGCTCCGGCCCGCACCGAAAAGCCGCAGGAAACGACAAAATTTGCCCAGCAGGTCATAGACCCACTGGGCGAAAACGAAAGCAAAATGAAGTTTTCTTACATGGTATAGTTCATACTCATGGCCGGAGCTGCCCCCTGTTGGGTACAGGCTTTTTTTAAGAAGTTATTCCGTTGAAAAGCAGAGTATATCAGCATGGCGGCTCCCTCCGTGGGCCGCCGATCCTGCGCCGGACAAAAGGAAACGGCGGCCTTGATTTCTCAAAGCCGCCGTTGATCGTATGGGCGTGTCAAATGGCTGCTGGGCGACGGCTTTTTTCTTTTGCCGTCGCCCGGCAGATTTTTTGATATTTATAATCTCTTGTATACTACCCATCTCCAATGCCTGGACATGAAATAACAGCCATTCATTTAGAAGGTCATGGATACGGTTGTCTGGTAATAGCGGAACAGCTTACAGCGAAAAAGCACTTTTTAATGCTTTCCCTAAGAGTTCGATTTTTCCCATCTTTTCCAAATCTTTCCGCAGCTTTTCTTCACTGCCATTTTTCCCAGCAACAACCTTAATGATTTTTGTTCCGGGGATAGTGCTTTTTTTCATTTGCAGCACCTCCTTTCTCCCTCATTATAAAATCCATGGCTATCAGTGCAAAATAAGTCCGAGTATTCAGACCATTTTTATTTGAATGTGATATAATGGATATTAGTAGAGCAAGAGGTGAGAATTATGGAAACATACGGTATCACGATTCGTAAGATTAGATTAAGCAAAGGTTTTTCCCATAAAGAAATATATACTGGCATTTTGAGTAAGTCCTTTGCCATTGATTTCGAGAAAGGGATGTATGACATCAAGTTCAATCTCATGTTGAGAATTTTGGATAGGCTAATGATTTCTGTGGATGAGCTTCTTCTGATACATAGCCAGTACAAAACAACACCTTGTCAAGAACCTTTGCTAAATGTTAATCTTGAGCGAATAAAAAACGATCCATTATATTCTGCTGATATAGAGAAGAAGTTATATGATGAAATGACGGCAAATAAAACCTCATCCAGTAAATTACAACACGCAGAAATAGTAGCATTAAGATCTGTATATGGAAATCCTGATTATCAAAATTCATCCGAGTATCAAGCAGCTAAAAGCTACATTCAGAAGTATCTATTTGATGTGGAAACCTGGTCATTATCTGAATTTCGTATATTTTCAGATATGAGCTTTATATTTGAGAATGGTGATGTGAAAACCTCACTTTTTCTTACCGCGTGGGATACTTTGGAAAAATACAGAGCACATCCAGATTATCAAGTATATCTATCTCATTTGCTAGTGAATAATCTTTATCAACTGATTTGCAGCAGGCAATATACCATTGCGCAAAGAGCAATCGATAAACTGCAAGAATTAACGATCGATCCCAATATGCTATCTTGGAAAGTTCCGATGATCTATTATGACGGTTTGTTAAACTACGTAACAGGCAATCCGCAATCAGGTCTATCAAAGATCAAAAAGGCAAAGCAGATTTATCATCTATGTGGCAATGACTTTATGGTTGAGCAAATGGAAATTGGCCTAAAACATCTGCAAAATCCATAGAAAGAAGCAATGAACTGATCTATACAAAGTTCTCATTTTGCGGGCAGATTCCGTCCTTTCCAGCGTATTATTGGCGAAGCAAAAACAAGGGTTTGGGAAGCTCCCAATAAGCAAAAATCTCCGCTCCGGCAGCAGGCCGGAAACGGAGATTTTGCGGAAGTGTAGCCACACTTCCTATGCTTGCTCTGTTGTGACTTCCCCGGAAAGGACGGGAACGGAATGGAAAAGAAACGAAGCCCTAAAGAGAGCGATTATCTGCCAAAACGGGGAAACCCACTGCAAGAAACCGTCTGTTATAAGCTCGGCGGGACGGTCTATGAAGTACATACTTCCTGCGGCGGGACAGAACTGCTTTATGACAAAATGGTACGCCTCATTCGATCGGAAGCCATTGCCGCATCTGCTGACAAAGAGGACAAACCGCAGTATAATAAAGACAGCAACCTGTTTGTCGGGCGTTCATTACAGGAGGAATGAACCATGACAGCAAACACCACTTATCCCGACAACATCACCGCTTTATACGCCCGCCTGTCCCAAGAGGACGCGCTAGACGGCGAGAGCAACAGCATTGCCAATCAAAAGAAAATCCTTATGAAGTTCGCAACCGACAGCGGTTTCCCCAATCCCACCTTTTTCATCGACGACGGCGTTTCCGGGGTTACATTTGACCGTCCGGGCTGGAATGAAATGATCTGGCTGGCCGAGGCGGGAAAGGTCAGAACCGTCATTGTCAAGGATATGTCCCGCATGGGCCGAGACTATCTGAAAGTGGGCTACTACACCGAGAGTTTCTTTGCTGAACGCGATATTCGGTACATTGCCATCAATGACGGTGTGGACAGCGACAAGGGGGACAATGATTTCACCCCGTTCCGTAATCTGTTCAATGACTTCTACGCCCGCGATACCAGCAAGAAAATCCGGGCCGTTATGCGGGCAAAAGGAAACGCCGGGGAACACCTCTGCTCCAATCCGCCCTATGGGTACATGAAAGACCCGGCGGACAAAAAGAAGTGGATCGTGGATGAGGAAGCCGCCGAGATCGTCAAACGGATTTTCAACCTGTGCATTGCGGGGAAAGGCCCTATGCAGATTGCCAAACTGTTGACTGCCGAACGTGTCCTGACCGTCAAGGCTCACTACGCCCAGCGGGACGGAAAACTGCTGCCAGAGAAACCGTATCAATGGAGTCCGAAGTCTGTCGCGGGGATATTGGAGCGTCCAGAGTACACCGGCTGCACGGTGAATTTCAAGACCTATTCCAAGTCCCACAAGCTGAAAAAACGGCTCCATAACTCCCCAGAGAACCAGCGGATTTTTCCAAATACCCAACCTGCCATTATCGACGAACAAGTTTTTGCGCGAGTACAGGAGTTGCGGGAGAACAAGCGCCGCCCCAGTAAGACAGGAAAGCAAGGGCTATTCTCTGGCCTGCTCTATTGTGCGGATTGCGGGGACAAGCTGTATTTCTGTACGACAAACAGCTTTTCGCCCAAGCAAGACCACTATGTTTGCTCCAACTATAAGAGCAACACGGGAACTTGTTCCGCCCACTTTATCCGGGAAGAAACGCTAAAATTGTTTGTGTTGCAGCGAATTTTCGATGTGACGGCACTGTTCTTTGATGATGCCATGGCATTTGAGGAAGCCGCGAGAAAGCAGCGCTTTCAAGAAGCGGAAAAAGAGGCCAAGAAACGTAGACGTGAAATTGCCAAAGCGGAAAAGCGTATTGCCGAACTTGACCGTATTTTCAAACGCATCTATGAGGATGATGTCAGCGGTGCAATCAGTCATGAACGGTTCTTGAAACTCTCCGCCGACTATGAGGCAGAACAAAAAAAACTGACAGAGCAGGTCAAGACATGGCGGGAAGCAGTAGAAACCTTTGAACAGGATCAAGCCGATTTTGCCAGCTTTGCAGCCATTGTGCGGAAGTATGTGGGTATCCGAGAACTGACGCCCACCATCGTCAACGAGTTTGTGAAGAAGATCATCGTCCATGCGCCGGATAAGTCCAGCGGCCACCGCAGGCAGAAGATCGAACTGGTCTGGAACTTCATCGGAGAAGTCAACCTGCCGGGCGACGATCAAACTGTGGAACGACAAAGAAAAGGCAGGACGGCATGACCTTTCAGCCATGCCGCCCTGCGACAATTCAATTACTTCCTTATGGGGGCGCGCCTTTCGCAGAGGAGCCCTTTTTAAAATCAATAAATTATCCGTTTGTTCTTGGATTTAAAAATCCTGCTCTTGGAGTAACATGGAATGCATCTGCAATTTCCCACAGCTGATCATCTGTAATGGTCTGCTTAATCGGCAGATGAGCGATCTTCATGTAAATTTCAGCTGCTTTTTCTACAGTTTCTACCAGACCGAATGCTTCATCAATAGACGTTCCGGTTCCGAAAATACCGTGCATTCCCCAAACAACCAGACGGAATTCTTTCATCTTTTCCGCAGTAATTCGGCCAATTTCATCGGTTCCGCACAGCATCCAAGGCAGTACACTGACACCATCCGCAAATACAACCATACATTCGGTGCACATCTGCCACAAAGTACGGGTAAACTCCCGTTCGTCCAGATCATGCACAAAGGTCATTGCAATTACATTAGTAGCATGGGTATGCAGAACCACTCTGTGATTTGGATCTACTTTCAGGCGTTCAATATGAGTCATCAAATGTGCTGGAAGTTCGCTGGTAGGACGTCCACCATCTGCATAACCCCACAAAAGGTCTACGCCTTTGCCGTCTGCAGCTACACGGATAATTCCCAAGTTAGTTTCCGGGTCATCCATTACATTTTTAAAATATTTACCAGTACCGGTTACAATGAAAATTTTGCCTGCTACTGGACTGCCGTCAAACTCCATAGGAATATGACGGATTACTTTGTTCACATCCAAATATTCTGCCACTTCTTCTTCTGGAATCATTACGCTGACATTTCCGCCATTGCGTTCATCCCATCCCAAACGGTACAGGTTCGCAGTTAATTTACACATGTCTACTACAAAAGGTGCTTTCAAAATATCTTTCATCTTTGATTTCCTCCCTGGAAATTTATCGTTTCAGCAATACATCTTTTTCATACTGTTTGACCTGCGCAAGCCATTCTTCCCGCACAGGAACTCCCATCTGAGCACAGTAATAATCCCAAACCGCACCAAACGGATAGGATTTTAATTCTTCTGTCACAGCCAGACGAGTGGTATAATCCCCATCCAGTTCTGCCTGTTTTAACGCTTCGGTTGGTTCCAAGTATGCTTTCAGCAGTGCCCGGATCATATTTCTGGTGCCAATTACCCAAGCGGCTACCCGGTTAATAGAAGCATCGAAAAAGTCCAAACCAATATGGGTCCGTTCAATCAATCCGGTACGTACCAGATTCTGAGCGATAGCATTTAATTCATCATCCAAAATGACCACATGGTCACTGTCCCAACGAACCGGACGGCTTACATGCAATAACAGCTCATCTGTGTAAAGCAGTACGCTGGAAATTTTATCAGAGATCACTTCCGTAGGATGGAAATGACCCGCATCCAGGCAATATGCTTTATGACGAGTTGCCGCATAACCCAGTGCAAATTCATTAGAACCTACGGTATAGCTTTCTGCACCGATTCCAAATACTTTGCTTTCGATGGCATCCAAATTATACTGTGGATCCATTGGTTCTGCAAACACTTCATCCAAGGCAGTCATCATTCTTCTTCGAGGAGATTCCCGATCAACCGGAATATCTTTATATCCATCTGGGAACCAGTAGTTGGTCACACATTTTTGTCCCAATTCCCGTCCGAAATAATCCCCAATCCGACGGCTGCGCTTGCAGTGTTCAATCCAGAATTCCCGTACTTTTGGATTAGCGCTGGAAATGGTAAATCCAGAATCTGCCATCGGATGAGAAAAGCAGGTGGGATTAAAGTCCAAACCAATTCCCTTTTCTTTTGCCCAGTCTACCCAGCTGGCAAAATGCCGAGGTTCAATTTCATCCAAATCAATTTTTTCATCGGTATCCGCATAAATCGCATGGAGACTCAGTTTATGAGAACCTGGAATACAGGACATAGCCATATCCAAATCCTGGCGGAGCTGTTCTACCGTATTGGCTCTTCCCGGATAGTTTCCGGTGGTCTGAATCCCGCCGCTTAACGCAATATCCTGAAACAAAAATCCGTTTACATCATCTCCCTGCCAGCAGTGCATAGAAATTTTAATATTCTTTACCGCTTCTATGGCAGCATCGGTGTCAACACCCATTTGAGCATAAGCTTCTTTTGCCAGTTCATATGCCTTTTGGATTGATTCTTTCATCGACGAAACCCTTCCTTTCAAAAATATCGTAATCCTTTTTCATAGAAAAGGGGCAGACGGCAGAAGCCGCCTTCCCCCTAATTTCAGTGAATTAATAAATGCGCTGATAAATTGCCAGAATATCTTCGGCAGTTACATCTTTCGGGTTGCCTGGAGTACAAGCGTCAGCCAAAGCAGATTCACTCAAAGCTTTCAGGTCTTCTTCTTTTACGCCGATTTCCCGCAGAGTTTTCGGAATACCAACATCTTCGGACAGTTTGCGAACTGCATCTACAGCTGCTTTCCGGTATTCTTCCTGAGTCATGTTATCCACACCGGCAACACCCATTGCACGAGCGATTTCACGGTATTTTTCACCAGTAGCATCTGCATTGAATTCCATAACATAAGGCAGGATTACTGCGTTTGCAACTCCATGAGGGGTATCATAGAATGCGCCCAAAGGATGAGCCATAGAGTGAACAATACCCAAACCTACATTAGAGAAGCCCATACCAGCTACATATTGACCCAGAGCCATGTCTTCCCGGCCTTTTGGATCATTGTCAACAGCAGCACGCAGAGAACGAGAAATGATTTCGATTGCTTTCAGGTGAATCGCATCGGTCAGTTCCCAAGCGCCTTTGGTAATATATCCTTCGATTGCATGGGTCAAAGCGTCCATACCAGTAGCAGCAGTCAAACCTTTTGGCATAGAGGACATCATATCCGGGTCAACTACAGCAATTACTGGAATGTCGTGAGGGTCAACGCAAACAAATTTACGTTTTTTCTCTTCATCGGTAATAACATAGTTAATGGTAACTTCTGCTGCGGTACCTGCAGTAGTAGCAACTGCAATGGTAGGAACTGCTTTATTTTTGGTAGCTACAGCGCCTTCCAGACTGGTTACATCAGCATATTCCGGGTTATTGGTAATAATACCGATTGCTTTTGCAGTATCAATTGGAGAACCGCCGCCGATAGCGATCAAATAATCTGCTCCGCAGTCAGCAAATTTTTTCAGACCTTCTTTTACAATTGCAACAGTAGGATTTGCTTTTACATGATCGAATACTTCATAAGCCAAACCGTTTTTATCCAGTAAATCGGTTACTTTGGATACTACGTTGAATTTTACCAGGTCATGGTCAGTTACAATCAGCGCTTTCTGAAAACCTCTGATTTTTACTTCATCCACAATGTGATTGATTGCTCCAGCGCCATGATAGCTGGTTTCATTTAAGATAATTCTGTTTGCCATAATAATTTCCTCCTATGTATCATCATATTTTATAATTTCCGACAAATGCCGTTATTTCTGACAAATACTGCGATACCGATCGTAGTGCTGTTCCCAGGATGCCATATCCTGCGGAGTATATATTTTCAAATCGGTAGATCTGCGTACTGCTTCTCTTGCTTCCTTCAAACCGGAAACCTGTCCCAACGCCATCAGCTGTACCATAATGTTGCCCATCACGGTAGCCTCTGCAGGACCTGCAATCACCTGAGCACCGGTAGCATCTGCTGTCATACCGCAAAGAAGGGTATCTTTAATGCCGCCGCCCAGCATATGAATGCTGTGATACTGCTTTCCAGTCAAAGATTGAAGGGTTTTAAAAGTATAGCGGTATTTCATCGCCAAACTTTCGTAAATGCAGCGCATAATTTCTCCTCGGGTTTGAGGAACATACTGTCCTGTTTTCCGACAGTATTCCTGTACCCTTGCCGGAAGATTCCCGCTGGGTTCAAACTCCGGAGCGTCACAGTCAATAAAGCACTGGAACGGAGCAGCAGCAAGAGCTTCTTTTTCCAGCTGCGCATAGGTAACTGGATCACCTTCCCGAATCCATTGACGGCGTGATTCCTGAATCAGCCACAACCCCATAATATTTTTCAAAAACCGGGTAGTACCGTGATATCCGCCTTCATTGGTATAGTCGGCAGCCGCTGTTTCTGATGTAATAAATGGGCTTTCCAGTTCCGTCCCAAACAAACTCCAGGTACCACAGCTGATATATACAAAATCTTTTTCCTGTGCCGGAGCACTAACCACTGCACTGGCAGTATCGTGTGTTGCCACCGCTACCACCGGAACCTTCGGACAACCCAATTCTTCACAGATGTCATCAGAAAGCATCCCGTAAATTTCTCCTGCACGGATCATGGATGGCAAAATGCGGGAAGGAATCCCCAGCAGCTGACAAAGATCCAAATCCCATTCCCGGCGATATGGATTCATCAGGTTGGAAGTGGAAACTTCTGTCACCTCACTGCGCATCATTCCGGTCAAGAAATAAGCAAACAAGTCCGGCATCATCAAAATCCGGTCTGTCTGTGCCAGCAATTCCGGTTCATGATGAGCCAGGTAATAAAGCTGATAAATGGTATTAAAATGAATACACTGAGTTCCGGTTTTTGCGTACAAATCCTCTTTTGAAATGGTCTTAAACACTTCTTCCGGAATTCCCAATGTCCGCTTATCACGATAATGAACCGGATTTCCCAGAAGCTGACCATTTTTTCCAATCAAACCAAAGTCCACGCCCCAAGTATCAATTCCAATAGAATCAAATCCTCCAGCCTGAACCGCTTTGGTGATACTCTGCTTAATTTCAAAAAACAGGCGCAGCGCATCCCAGTACATGGTTCCCTGCACCATCACCGTATCATTGGAGAAACGATGAATTTCTTCCATATGAAGTACAGAACCGTCCCATTGACCCAGCATCGCTCTTCCGCTGGAAGCACCGAAATCAAACGCCAGCACTCTTTTTCCTGCGGCCGTACATTCCATAGAAATCCCCCTTTTCTTCATAATTCCCGCACCCTTCTGGTTTCCTTGCGGGACTGATCTTTTCTTATAAATCATTATATCACACGTGTTCATTTGTGTCTATAAATGTTTATTATGTTTCAAAATAAACATTTATAGACGATTTATCAGTCGTATTCAAACAAATTCAATCAAACATTTCTGTGCTTTCTTATTGCTGTTATTTAGAAAACATGGTATAATATAAAAGTATATAATTTTTCGGAAAATAGTCTAAGCAGCCAAAAAACAACTTGATTACAGAGATTTAGACCATGCAATTTGGCTGTGGGATCAAACAAATTTTGAGAGGAAGAAAGTTGGTATCCGCATGTTTACAGAAGAAAGACAAGCGCAGATTCTAAGTATTGTGAATGATAAAAAATCAGTTTCTGTTCACGAACTGAGCCAAACCCTATTTGTCAGTGACGCCACCATCCGCCGGGACCTTACTGCCATGGAAAAAGCCGGACTGATTAAACGTTCTCACGGAGGTGCTGTGTTGTTTGAAAGTACCAATGATGAATCTTCTATTCTCATTCGAGAACAGGAAAATATCCGGGAAAAGAAAATGATTGCGGAACTTGCCATGGAATTTGTGCGCTCCAACTACACCATCTTTATGGATTCCAGCAGTACTACCGGTACTGTAATTCCTTTGCTGAAACAATACAAATATCTTTCTGTGGTGACCAACGGATTAAAAAACGCCATTCTCCTCTCCCAGCGAACCAATGCCAAAATTTACATGACCAGCGGTGTCATCAACAACCAATCTAACTCCATTGTGGGCAGTGATACCATTGCCTACTTAAACCGGCTTCACGCAGACTTGGTTCTGTTTTCCTGCTCCGGGATTACCCTGGAATCCGGAATCACCGACGCCTCTTTTGAGCAGTCCAACCTAAAGCAGGTTATGATTAAAAATTCTAAAATCAAAGTTTTGCTCTGTGACAGCAGCAAGTTTGACAACACCTATCTTTGCCGTACCTGCGGTTTTGAAGATATTGATTACATTATCACCAACAAACGTCCCGATCAAGCTTATCTCCGAGCAGCAGAGGCGGCGGAATGCACCATTATTTATCCTCATGATGAGCCGGAAGAACTGCTGGAAGACCAGGGTGAGCAGACCACATTTCAGTCTTTGGCAGAACTTGCTGAAATGCTGAAAGATACTCCAGATGATCTTGCTGATACAGAAGAATCTGACTTTGAAGAAGAGGATACGGAAGTCTGACTATAAGACGGAGTTATGTTTGTCAGTTGTTTTAAAAGCTTTTTCTCTTCTTTCACAAATCGGTAAAAGGATTTCAAAACCTGTGCAGTATGATAAAGACAGAACGAAACGGAAAAATCAAAATTACCGTGTTTTCCAATTTGATCTCGTTCGACTCTTTTGATACAACACTGCCTGGAGTTCGTCGGCGGCAATTGCGCATAGGTCTAACCGACGGACGTGGCAGACAAACAACTCCGCAAAGATAACTTTTGCGTTTATCATAGATGATTCCTTTCAAAAACACAAAAACACCTGTAAACCACATTAAGGTTTACAGGTGTTTTCGTATTTTTCCAATTAAATGGTAAAAATAATTATTTTGGCTTTACCGATAAGAAACGAGCGTAGCTTTTTGGGATTCCAAAGGGGTGTACACCCCTTTGGCCGTCGGAGACAAATTTTTATTTTTTATGTGGGCTTACGGCGGGCAGTGCCCGCTGACCACACCTTGCAGCGGCAAGTTGCCACACCCAATAACGCTACACTCGTGTTATGTTAGTTTCGTGAATACCGTTTGCACATCTGAGGAAAACAGCTGTTTTCTGAAAACAGTTGTTTTGCAAAAAGGCGCTGCGGCGCCGATTTCTATATATCCTGTCAGTAAATCAAAAACAACAGATATTGATCGCTCAATGATCAGAACATACTCCAAACTCAGCTGCCCAAGAACTTCCGTAAGATAATTCACTGGCAGCTAACAATCCCTCCAGCTGTTCCAGCCGGCTGACCGCACTGACCGGAATCACCTGGAATGGCTGATTGAGCAAATAGGACAAAGACAAAGTAAACAGAGAATATCCTGTTTCCTTACTGAGCTGACACAGCATTTCGTAAATTTTCAGGTTCCGCTCATTGAGATATTGTTCCTTTACATTAGAAGAAAGAGCCAGTGTTTGAGGATCGGACAACAGTTTTCCGTCTTTTACCTGGGCCCCTGCCGCAAACAGTTTCTCAAAAAATCCAGAAGCAGTTGCAGTAAACGGAATCAGCGGCATTCCTGTTTCACAATGCCAGCGGTATTCTTCCTGTTTTACTCCCACTAATGTGGCATCACCAGGTACCCAGCCTGCACTCTGTCCTGCCAGACTCCACTGGTTGGATACCCCAGAAAATCCCTGGGCTCCCATGTTTTCTGCTGCCTGTTGATACGCTTTCAGACGTTCCAGTGTAAAATTGGATCCTCCGTAATAACGAATTTTTCCTTCTTTTCTGAATTCTTCCAAAAATCCCAAAACTTCTTCCACCGGACGGTTTGGATCATCCCGATGAAGCCAGTAAAAATCAATACAGTCTAATCCCAGCGTTTGCAAGCTTTCCTCCAGATCTCTTTTTACTGCATTTCGTTCTACTCGGGAAACAGACGGATTTTTAAAATCGTAATGCCCGCCCTTGGTTGCAATGACTACTTTACCATATGCTTTTCGGCTTTTCAGCCATTCTCCGATAATCTGTTCACTGGAGTTATCTAACCCCGGAACCCACCGGCAGTATACGTTGGCGGTATCCAAAAAATTTCCTCCTGCCTGGGTATAGGCATCCAACACTTCAAAAGCCTGCTCCCGGCTGAGTTTTTCTCCAAATCCTCCGGTTCCCATACAAAGATTGCTGACACATAAATCCGTATTTTTAAGCTGTATTGTCTTCATCATCTATCCCATCCTTTTATCAAGCATCCAGCATTCTTACAGTAACCTCATATGTTATTTGATCACCAGGTTCCAAAAATTTTAATATGCCTTTTTGCCGCATCACATCTCTGCCGTCTGGATAACAGTTGCCGCATTCCAATCCCAAAACATAATCCCGTATCCCCATCATCTTCCATTGGGTAAAGCAATCCAGCTGTTTGGGGTCAAAGAAAATCTCAAGTCCCATTCCCAGCTTTGGCTGAAAGATAGACGCTTTTCCTTCCTGTACACAACGATGATAGTAACACCGTTCTTCGTACCCAGCTTGAGGCGGCTCCATTTTCATCCAGTGGTCAATATCCTCCTGCGCATGCTCATTCCTTCCCCATACTTCCTGAGAAGAAACCGAAACCACACTGTCCTCATCCAGAAGAGGATAGCCCATATTCATGTGATACAGAATTTCCAACGGCTCGGTTCGGTCACCCCAGTTTTCAATCCGATCCTGAATAACAAAACGGTTTTGCTTGGTATCTACCTGAATTTTACGATTCAACCGCAGTTTTCTGCCAAACAGCACCTCATCGGATATTTGAGCATATACCGTAAGAACTTCACTGTCTGATTCCCAGTATACACGTTCTGCAGGGGTATTGGCAATAGATCCGTGCAAAGGAAGTTCTTCTCCCTGATCTACACAGGGACTTCCCACCGCCTGCAGTCCGCAGGTGGTCAAAAATCCGGCAGTAAAAGATTTTAAAAATCCGCTTCCTACCCCGTCATAATAAGCAGGAGCAACATATCCTGATGGGGAAAAATAGCTCATATTCACGCCCTTATAGCGAAGCCTTGTAATGTCTGCGCCGCGATCCGGACAAACCGTCAACTGAAGACCTTTTCCGTTAGTGATCTCCAAAAGGCGCATCCCATCCCCTTTTCCTCCTACTAAACGATGTTCCTCAATGCCATACAGCTGTGAATCATGACCAATATAAGGATTCATGCCATCTCATTCCCCTTTCCAGAATCAAATAAAATATCTCCATTTTCTGTTTTTCCTTATTCATCAAACAACGGTCTCACAGCATTATAAACTTTGCGGTACCGCTGATAAACTGCTTCATATTGTTCCTGTTGCTGTTTTCTTGGAAAATAGGTTTGTTTTTCTTTCACCATTTCCTCCGTGGCATGATTTAAATCCCGGAAGATGCCTACTGCAATTCCGGTGAGCATGGCGCTTCCTACCGTTCCTGCATCGGAAGCTTTCAGCGCAGTAATGGGCATTCCCAAAATATCCGCTTTCATCTGCATCCACACCTGTGAGTTGGCACCGCCTCCGGTAGCCTGCAAAGAAGAAAAACGAATTCCCGCCTGTTCCAAACGCTCCAGATTCACTTTCATTTCAAAAGCAACCCCTTCCATACATGCCCGGTAAATATCCGATACCGTATGTGCAAGGGTCAGTCCCAAAATCGCTCCTCGGGAACCAATGTCCATATATGGGGTAGCAGCTCCTGCAAAATGGGGCAGTACCAAAAGTCCTGTAGGCTCATCCGCTGTCTGCTGTTCCAGCATTTGATTGACGCTGACACCCGCCTGTACTGCCAGCTTTTTCTCTTCTTTCGCCAGGGTATCTACACACCACTGAACCAGTGCGCCCCCTGTATAAGAAAAGGCATAGCACACGTATTTTCCCGGAATAATATAAGGAACCACAGAATAGCTTCCCTCAAACAATACAGGGTTTTCCGGAATGCCGTCAAAAACCGGGGTAATACACTCTACGGTACCGGCTCCATCCACTGCTTTTCCCGGTTCCAGCACACCGGAACCAATGGCTGCCGCAACCTGATCATGGCTGATGGAAACAATGATCGTACTCTCTGCCAACCCTGTCTCACGGGAAATTTCGGGCCGAACAGTTCCCGCAGAAGTTCCTGTAGGAACCGGGCGGGACAAAAGGCTGCTGTCAATTCCAACTGCATCCAAAATTTCCGGACTCCAATCCAGTTTCCGAATATCAAATGCCATGGTTCGGCTGGCCAGAGAATAATCGATTTGGCAAACTCCCGTAAGCAGGAAAACAATATAATCCTGAATCAAAAACAGATGTTTTGCTCTGGCGTACTGTAATGGATCATGTTTTTTCACCCACATGATTTTAGAAATACTATACATAGGGTGGGGCTTTAAACCGGAAATCTTTCCAATTAAATCGCCGCCCAACCTTTTCTCCAGCTCACTGCATTCTTCTGTCCCTCTGGGGTCAGTGTAGAGCATGGAATGACGCAGAGGAGTCCCTTCTTCATCAGTCATGACAAATGTCTCTCCAAAGCTTGTTACCCCAATTCCGGAAATGTCAGGGTACCGCTGTGCCATTTCTTTAATAACCTGCAAAACCCCAGTCCAAATGGCAGCAGGATCCACTTCATGTTCTTTTTTCGCTCGAGATACCGGATAGGTTCGGTATGCCTTTTCCAAATAACTTCCATGTTCATCAAACACCGTTAACTTGCACCCGGTGGTTCCAATATCCAATCCCGCAATCTTCATCTTCATTCTCCTTTCCATTATCCTTGCCGGCAAATCTATTTTCAGCAAACCTGCAGAGAAAGAGGATCGTGGTGAAACATGAAACCCTTAAAAATGAACCAGAAATTTTTCGGTGTCACGGTGTCACGGTATCAATTTTACTCTGCCTGTCCTCTGTTCCACTGATCAATCAAAGGGATAAAATTTGCTGTAATATATCGTGCTCCGGCTTTTTGCAGCTTCTGCAGTTTCTGTAAATGAAAACCGTCTTTTTTCTTCAGTTCCCAGCTGGCAATTCCCACTGTTACAGCTCCTGCTTCATTTCCCAGCTGAATCTCTACCTTTCCGTCCCCCACTACCAAAAGTTCTTTTCCTGATAGCCCTTCGGTTTGCAGGATCTGCCGGATAACCCCTTCTTTTGAACAGTCTTTTCGGCGATGAGGTGCACCTCGCACTTCTTTTACCAGGTCTGTCATTCCCAGCAATTTTGCCTCCTGCTCCACATCCTGCTGATCTGTGCCGCTGGCAATATAAATATCAATGCCAGCCTGGGATAATAACCGCAGGTACTCCTGCGCACCCGGAACCATATAATCCAATGGGTTTGCAATACCTTTTTTCAGTTGCTCAACCCGCTCATTTACCATCTTAAGTAAAGCCGCATTATACAAATCTTTATATTCCCAAGGATCCAGCGGAGTCCGTCCACAAAGATCTTTTACCTGTTGTGCAATCCATTCCATCTGATAAATCGTCTGGATCCCGGTAGACTCATCAATATATCTGCGGATATATTCTGTCAGTTCCTCTCCCTCTAAAATTCCTCCTGCCAAATGTTTTAACATCAGCTCTTCCATTACTGCTTCCCAACCGCACCGCAAAGTGGAAATAGTTCCATCAAAATCAAAAACCGCCACTTTTACAGGGCTGCTCATACTGCATAATTCCGGAAGAAAAAATTCTGTCTGGTGATTCAAAGGAATCCCGCCTTTCTATTCCATTCATTCTAAACATAAAGGTTTACAAAATTTCCATCTTAAAAAGCAACGCTATTCCCTTTGATCTTTGGAATCATACTCGTCATATGCTTTTCTTAATTCTTCCGGACAGGCTGTCCCTGTGGTGCCAATTTTACGAATGGTAACTGCCGGTACCAGATTGGCAAAAGAGAGTTTTACTTCTGAACAAACATCCAAACTGTACACAGCAGAAAAACCTGCCAGAAAAGCATCCCCTGCTCCCACAAAATCAATGGGAGGCATCACCTGATAAGCTGGCACCTGAATCACTTTCTGATCTTCTGACCAGAGTACACCCTGCGCGCCCAAAGTTACCAAAACCGGTTTTCCGTTGCGTTTTTCCAAACCGGCTGCTGCCTGTTTCATCGTTTCCAGATCAGCAGCAGATTCCTCTGAAATTCCAAGACAATGACAGGTTTCTACCTCATTGGGCTTTATCATCACATTTCGAAAACGCCCAATTCGATCCCGACTGTCTACAATGACAGGCATTGTTTTTCCCAGCTGTTCTATTTTTTCAATCAAGCGCTCTGTCAGGCACCCATTTTTCAGCTGATCACAGACCACCAAAATATCGGCTCCGTCCACCGCCTCTTCCAATCTTTCCATCAGCTGCTGTTCCAACTCTTCAGAAAGAGGTGTTTGATTATTAAAATCCAATCTGGGATCCTCATAACAAACATCAGAAATTCCCCTACGGATAGGTTTACAATAAGCCGGTGTCACCCGCTGCTTTGAACAAATTAAATAATGATCCGGCACTTGGATTTCATCCAAGAGAGAACGGAATATTACTCCCCGCCAATCGTCGCCAATACAGCTCACATACCGGATATCCTTTACCCCCAGCGTCGCCAAATTTGCCACTACATTGGCGCATGCGCCTAAAGAAAAACGTTCTTTTACAATTGGCAGAGGATAGTGAGGAACTTCCCGGGACAGTTCACTCAGCCGCATATCTGCTTCCCAATAAACATCAATGCACCCATCCCCGATTACTGCCACCTTTCGTGAAGGAAGGGAAGCGAGTATTTGCTCTAAATCCTGCCTATTCATGATTTTATCCCCCTTATTCCTATTTCGGCTGAGAATCCGTCAGCAAATGGTACAAGGTGGGAACCGTTTGCATATGATTCCCATAAATGTAGTACCCATTGCCGCCCAAACTAACCGGCCGGTTCATAATATTTTTACGGGGACGATAGTAATAGTGGAAGTGATCTTTGCTCACATCCGCCTTATAATCTCCCAAGGGGATAATATCAAAATTTGCTGTGGTAATTTTTCGAGTCATATATCCATGATTGCGAACAATGGAAAGTGCTTTTAAAAATACTTCTGGTCCTGTAACAGCAGAACCGATATTGAGGAACACACCGCCTTCCAGATCTTTCAAAGAATTGACATAAATTTTAAAGTCACGTCCGCTGGTACCACCAATTGCGGCGAAATCCACAGAAGGATGCTCATGAATAATATCTGTGCCCATGGTGACATGATACGTAGCAGGAACCCCATGAGTATAAGCTGTATAGAATACACAATGGTCCCGATAAGGAAAACGCTGAGGATGCTCATCCACATAATGGGCCAATGCTTCGCCGTATCCGTACCCTTTCTGAAAACCCTGTTCAATGGCTTCATTCATCCAGCCGCCGGTCTGCTCCCACATTCCAAAAGAACCATCCTCAATGGCAGTGGGAACATGTTCTGATGTTCCGCCCAAATATGCCAGTTCAAAATCATGGATGCTTCCTGCCCCGTTGGAAGCCACATGGGTAATCAGCCCTCGCTTGATCAAATCAATTAAGTACGCAGAAAGTCCACACTTAATCACATGGGCTCCATAAAAAACAATTACCGGACGATTATTTTTTCGTGCTTCCAGAATTTTTTCACTGACTAAGCGAAGTTCTTCAGATGGATACAGCTCCACTGGATCAGAAAGATTGCTCAGATTGTCAATCCGCACCAGATTATGCCGTTCCCAAACGTCATATGTTTTTGTTGTTGAAAAATCAAATTCCTGTGGCTGATAGAGTTTCATCACCATGTTCCTCCTATCGAGTTTATTTAATAAATAATATTTACTAAATTATTCCACAAAAAAATTCAACTGTCAATAAAAAAACAATACAATGAAAATAGCTTTTCTTTGTGCGTTTTACAAATAAACAAAACTTTACTTTTTGTATAAATAAGGTTATTGATTACAAAATCTCTCTTATTTTAACTTAAAACAAATGGGTGATTATTTTATTCTGGGATTCAACCGGAAGTTACAGAGGATATTAGTAATTAAAATTTACTAATATCCTCCCAACCATATTAGATTAATCAATAGATACTACATCGTAATGTAGGTAGGTGGTAAAGGCTTCTTCCAATACCTGTTTCATATGTCCAACCCCTACAGAAGTATGATGTTTAAATCCGCCTTTTGCCAAACGAATCAGTTTGTTCTGCAAGTCTGGAATCTCAGCCACACCGCCGCAGCCAAAGAAGCTTTCTTCAATCGGTTCTCCTGTAAAGGTTCCCTCACTTACATAAATTAGCAGTTTTCCGTCTTTGGTCTGACAGTTGGAATAGGTCATAGAGAAAGGTTTAATTCTGCCTTCGTTGCTTCCCCATCCAGAGCCTGGATCCCCTTTGGCAAACATTTTATGTTCTGTAACAGTTCCTTTTGCAGTCATCAAGCTTTGCGCCACAGGTCCGCAGTGGAACAGAATCACTTTATTTTCATCTTCACCGTAGTTGTTGTTCCAGTCCAATACTGCTGTTGGCTGTTCAGACGCCAAATTCATAGCGCGCATGGTAATGGCAGAGCACAAATCAATTTCACAGGATGCTACAATTCCCCGGTCGTTTAATTCACTGAGCAGCACACAAGGACACACCCGCAAAATTGTTTCCATTTCATTCCAGCAGCGCAGAGAAATCGCATCCAAATGGTACTGTTCAATATATTCATCCAATACCACACCGATTTTTGCCAGTGTATTCAGATTAGTTTCCGGCACTTTGGAACAGTCAGTATACTGAAGCAATCCCTGTTTTCTTGCCAGAACCGCCGGATCTGTATCCTCTTTTTTCCCAACCAAATAAACCAGTTCGGAAAGGTCAAAGGCTTCTACTGTAATGCCGTATTTTTGAAGGGCAATCTCATCAAAGCGGGTGGTTTTAAATGCTGTGGTGCGTGCTCCAATGCAGCCTATGGTAAACCGCTTCATTCCGTTTACCACCCGGCACACTGCGGCAAAATCCTTTAAGTTTTGTGCAAATGCCTGAGACAATGGGTGTACTACATGAGGTTTCATCACTGTAAAAGGAATCCCATACTGACAGAAAACATCTGTCACGGAAAACTTGCCGCAGAACGCGTCTCTTCTGTGCTGAAAATCCATTTTTCCGATTTCATCCGGATAGGCCTGCATAAAAATCGGAACACCGGCATCCCGAAGCGCTTCTGCCGCCCCGTTTTCATCCACAAAAATAGGCATGGAAAAAATGACGCCGTCATATTGTCCTTCATGTTCTTTCAGCCATTTAGCGTATAAACGCCCTTCATCTCTGGTTTCTACTGCACCATAGCGGGTAGCATCTTCCTCCATAATCAGATAATCATACCCTGCAGCTGTCACTGCTTCTACCATATCTTTTCTGGCTCCCAGAATCAGTTCGCCAGGCATAAATCCCCGATTTCCAAAGCAAAGGGCAAATGTCATCTTTTTCATAGCAATCCTTCTTTCTGTCTTATTTTACATTCTGGCAGGCAAATACTTTCATAGCCTGTTTTACATTTTCCTTCATTGCTGTTCTGGCAGCTACTGCCAGTTCTGTAAAGAATAAAGGCTTTTTCTCATCTAAATGTGCCAGATAATCTCCGCAGGCTTTTCCACCCGCCTTGTCCATATAGGTAAAATAATTGATTTTCCGTACCCCTGCATGGATGGCATTTTGGAAATCTTCCGGGCTGACACCAGAACCGCCGTGCATTACCACCGGAATTCCACCTGTTTCTTCCCGCACACGAGTTACTACAGAAAAATCCAGTTTTGGCTGAGTTAAGTAAATGCCGTGGGTAGTTCCAAAAGAACAGGCCAAGGCATCAATTCCTGTTTGCGCCACAAATTCTTTTGCCTGAACCGGATTGGTGTAAATTTTGGATTCGTCCTCTGCGCCGGTATGATCCCCGGATCCAGACTCTCTTCGGCCCATAGATCCCAGTTCTGCTTCTACAGAAGCGCCGTATTGTTTTGCCATTGCCACTGCTTTTCGGGTGTTTTCCACGTTTTCTTCATAAGGTAATGTGGAGCCGTCATACATGATGGAAGTAAACCCAATTTCCAGCGCCTGTTTTAAATACTCCAGTGTTTCTCCGTGGTCCAGATGCACACATACCGGAACAGAAGCTTTTTTTGCCCAGTCCACTAAAATAGGACCAATGGCAGAAAGTTCAATAAACTCTTCATGACACTGTGCATGCTGAATGATTACCGGCAGATTCAGTTCTTCCGCTGCCCCCAGCACTGCTTGTAAACTTTCCAAATTCGGAGCGTTAAAAGAACCGATGGCATATTGATTTTGCTCGGCAATTTTTAAAATTTCCTTGAGTGTAACCAGCATTTTTATTTCCTCCCTAAATACATCTGAAATTGACCGAATTATTTGATTTCATTATATTCTTTTTTCAAAGTGCATACTAGTGTTTTTTGATTGAATTACTTTGATTTTGTTCGCAGTTTTGTGATATAATCAAAATAAATTTTACACCCTTTTATTCTCGTCAAAGGAGAGGACTTTTTTGATTTCCAGTTTTCATCTTTCCCAGCTGCAAAACCTGCTCCGGGATTTTTACAATCTGACACAGATACGCATTACCGTTTTTGACGAACAGATGGAAGAACTTATCTCATTCCCCTCAGAAAGGGCTTCTTTTTGTCAGCTGATCCGAAAAGACCCAGCAGCACTGAAAAACTGCATCCATTGTGACCGTCAGGCGCTTTCCACCGCACGGGAACGTCATTCTCCCTACATTTATCGCTGCCATGCCGGTATGACCGAAGCGGTAACCCCTATTTACCTAAACAGTTTAATTATCGGTTATCTATTCTTTGGGCATGTATTTTCTTATGATAGTTACGAGGAAGGTATCCGGGAAATCCAGCATCTGTGCGCACCCTATGGGATAGATTTACCAAAGCTGGAACATGCCTGCCAAACCATGCCCCTTCTTTCCAAGGAATACATTCTGTCCGCTTCTCATATTTTAGAAGCGGTTGCTTCCTATTTGTGTTTAGAGCGGATGGCAACCTTAAAAAAAGATCCTCTGCCTGTTCAAATCGACCGATACATTGCCGATCATCTGGCAGAGGATTTAAAAGCGACGGACTTATGCCGTCAGTTTCATATTGGGAAAACCTACCTTTATGAAATTGCAAAACAAAGTTACGGTACGGGAATTGCAGAACACATCCGCCGCCTGCGTCTGGAAAAAGCAAAATCTATGCTGACAGAACATCCTGCTGCCAGTATTGGAGAAATTGCCGCACAATGCGGATTTAACGATTACAACTATTTTTTCAGCGCCTTTAAAAAGTTCACCGGTCTTTCTCCAAAATCTTACCGCAGTGCAGTACTCAGCAATCAAGACATGGCTACCCTAAACTCACATCCAAAATCATCATTACCATAAAACCTGCAATCACTCCCAAGGTTGCCAATCGTTTATGGGATCGGGAGGATTCCGGAATCAGCTCAGAGGCACACACTGCAATCATGGCTCCCGCGGAAAAAGCCAACAGAAACGGCAGGATACTTTCTGCTGCCACTGCGGCGGCAGCCCCTACAATGCCTGCCACCGGCTCTACCATACCGGATAACTGACCATAGAAAAAGCTCTTTCCCCGACTGCATCCTTCCCGCCGCAAAGGCAGGGATACACTGGCTCCTTCCGGAAAATTCTGCAAACCAATTCCTAAAGCAAGAATGACCGCCCCCAGGCTTCCCGGTCCCGTCAATGCTGCAGCGGCACCGCCAAAGGCTACCCCTACTGCCATCCCTTCCGGGATATTGTGCAAAGTAATTGCTGTAATCAATAAAATGCTTCTCTTTCGGCTTTGCCGGTCATGGGCGTGATCCTCTGCTACTTCCAGAAAGGAACATCTTCCCAGCAGAAAATCTCCGGCGATAATAAACACGCCTCCTACAAAAAAGCCGGATGCAGGAACTGCCCAGGTACTGTACCCCAAAGATTCACAAAGTTCAATAGCAGGGCTTAGTAAAGACCAAAACGCTGCCGCAATCATCACTCCGGCACCAAACCCCAACATGCTGTCCAGCACTTGCCGATTTACTTTTTTAAAGAAAAACACAATCCCCGCCCCAAGGGCTGTTACCCCATACGTAAACCCGGTGGCAATCGCCGCCTGGTAAACTGGACGAAGCTGGATAAAAAAATCCATGAAGAAAACTCCTCCTTATCATAAACAGATCTCTGATTTCTTACAAGCAGTGTTCCATTCTATTCCAAATTCCGTTCCTTTGTGATTTTTCAGAAAGCAGAAATTTCCCTTTGTTTCCAGATCTTTTCAAAAAAATGACAAAGTGAAAACAAAGTTCACAAGTGTATCAAAATCTATTGCAAGAATGCCGGTTTCATGCTACAATGAGCGTAAATAAACCAGCATTCCATACATCAATGTGAAACGCCGGTATTTCCGGCAGAATCGAGGGGTTTTTATGTTGGAAATGATTATTTGGGGAATTATTTTAGTACTGCTCATTGTGGTAGAAACCATGACAGCACAATTGGTTTCTATCTGGTTTGCAGTGGGCGCTCTGGCCGCCTTTATCACCTCTTTGTTTACCAATAATCTGACGATTGAAATTTCCGTATTTTTAGCGGTATCTATCGTCCTTTTGCTGGTAACTCGTCCTTTCATCAACAAGATTCCAAAAGGAAAAGCTGCAGCAACCAATGCAGACTCTTCTATTGGACAGGTAGGGATTGTAATTGAACCCATTGATAATCTTCGTGAAACTGGACGTATTCAATTAAACGGGCTGACCTGGAACGCACGCAGCGTACAAAACGAAACCATTCCCACTTCCAATAAGGTAACCGTTGTTCGGATTGAAGGGGTTACCGCCTGGGTAGAACCGGTACATGTAAAGGAACCGGCTTCTGTTTCCTGATTTTGACTCAGTTTATCATACCATAGCATTGGTATTGTTCATTCGTTATCCACACACAACCAAATCTCATTTTTGCAAAGGGGGATTTCTCTATGCCTATACCATTTTTAATCACAGCAGCTGTCATTTTAATTATTTTGATTTTCCTGGTAACTCGAATCAAAATCGTTCCTCAAGCTCAAGTTTATGTTATCGAACGTTTGGGAACCTATTATGATACCTGGAACACTGGGGTGCACCTTCTGATTCCATTTTTGGATCGAATCGCCAAAAAAGTTTCTTTAAAAGAATTTGTAGTGGATTTTAAACCTCAGCCTGTTATCACCAAAGATAATGTTACCATGCAGATTGACACCGTTGTATTTTATCAGGTAACTGACGCCAAACTGTTTACCTATGGTGTAGAACGCCCAATGTCCGCCATTGAAAACCTGACCGCCACTACCCTGAGAAATATCATCGGTGATCTGGAACTGGATCACACATTAACTTCCCGTGATTTCATTAACTCTAAAATTACTTCTATCCTGGACCAGTCCACCGACCGCTGGGGAATCAAAGTAAACCGGGTTGAACTGAAAAATATTATTCCTCCTGCAGAAATTCAGGATGCGATGGAAAAACAGATGAAAGCAGAACGGGAACGCCGTGAAACTATGCTCCGTGCAGAAGGGGAAAAGAAATCCTCTATTCTGGTTGCAGAAGGTCAAAAACAGGCTCGTATTTTGGAAGCAGAAGCACAAAAAGAAAGCCAGATCCTTCGAGCAGAAGCAGAAAAACAGGCTACCATTCTCCATGCAGAAGCTGTAAAAGAACAGAAAATCCGGGAAGCACAAGGGGAAGCAGAAGCGATCGAAATGGTACAGAAAGCACTGGCAGACAGTATCGTTATGCTGAATTCTGCTAACCCGAACGACAAAGTTCTGGCACTGAAGAGTCTGGAAGCCTTCCAGAAAGCTGCAGACGGCAAGGCTACCAAGCTGATTATCCCAAGCCAGATCCAAAGTTTTGCTGGTTTGGCTGCATCTGCTAAAGAAATTTTCAATATTGATGATGTAGCTAAAAAATAATAAAAAGATGGTTTTGCCCCGATTGCCGTATCAGGCAATCGGGGCAATTTGTATTTCTGCCGAATACTGTGTAGTAAATCAAAAAAGCTGGAAAATTCCCAAATCTCACAGCAGAAAAAACAGAAGATTTTCTTTTTTGTTGTGTATTATGACAATTTCTTTTCAAAAATCCGTCGGCAATTTTCGGGTTTCATGTATTGCTTTCCCTTTCAAAATCAGGTAGAATAAAAATGTATTCTTTATTGGATCAAGTCACTGGATTTTGGAGGAATGGTCTATGATGAAATTGTCTCATACTTCATTCTGGCAGGTAAACTGTCTCAGTTCAAAATCTATCAGTGCGTCCTGCTACGGCGGACATGGATCCATCGATAACATTTTTGGTGCACACGCTATCAGTGTACCCTAATATCTGTAACAAAGCTGCGGACTTTTATAAGCCGCAGCTTTCTTTCATTTTATTTGAAAAAGGAGACTCAATCATGTCAAAAAAAGTAGCTGTAATTATGGGCAGTGACAGCGATCTGCCAGTTTTAAAAAAGGCAATTCAAACGCTGCATGATTTCGGCATTGAAACAGAAACTCATATTATGTCCGCTCACCGTACCCCTGCTCAGGCTTGTGCTTTTGCTTCTTCCGCAAAAGAAAACGGATTCGGCGCAATTATTGCCGCAGCAGGAAAAGCAGCTCATTTGGCTGGCGTACTTGCCGCTCACACCACTTTGCCTGTCATTGGTATTCCGATCAAGGCTTCTACTTTGGACGGTTTAGACGCTCTGCTCTCTACAGTACAGATGCCAAAAGGAATTCCTGTAGCAACTGTTGCCATTGACGGTGCGGAAAACGCAGCAATTCTGGCAGTACAGATGCTGGCAATCAGCGATGATCAGCTGGCTGAAAAACTCAGCGCAATGAAAACCAGCATGACTGAAGAAGTGGTAGAAAAAGACCGCAAACTCCAGGCTGAACTGAACGCCTGAATATTATCGCATTGAGAAGAAGGGCTTATTCCCCTTCTCTATTCATAAAACAATTTTATAACCATTTTTGGGAGGAATTTGATTATGCAAAAAGTAGCACAGTTGTACGAAGGAAAGGCAAAAAAAGTTTGGACCACCGAAGATCCAGAATTGTTGATCGTTGACTACAAAGATGACGCTACCGCTGGAAACGGCGCAAAACGCGGTACCATTCATGACAAAGGTATCATCAATAACCGCGTAACCAACTACCTGATGAAAATGCTGGAAAAAGAAGGCGTTCCCACCCATTTTGTTGAAGAAATTTCTGACCGTGAAACCATTGTAAAAAAAGTTACAATCGTTCCGCTGGAAGTTATTGTAAGAAATATTGCTGCAGGTTCCCTGGCAAAACGTCTGGGTCTGCCAGAAGGCACCGAATTGAGCAGCACCGTTTTGGAATACTGCTATAAAGATGACGCTCTGGGCGATCCAATGGTAAACGAATACCACATTATGGCTATGCAGTGGTGCACCAAAGAAGAACTGGACACCATCGCAAAATATGCTTTGAAAGTAAACGAAGTACTGTCCGCTTACCTGAAAGAAGCAAACATCCAGCTGATTGACTTTAAACTGGAATTTGGTCGTTTGACTGACGGCACCATTGTTCTGGCAGACGAAATTTCTCCAGATACCTGCCGTTTCTGGGATACTGTAACCAAAGAAAAACTGGATAAAGACCGCTTCCGTCGTGATATGGGCGGTGAAGAAGACGCTTATAAAGAAGTTATGAAACGTCTGATGGGTGAAGTACTGTAAGTTCTTTTCATTAAGACAAAGTTTTTTCTGACTCAAACCAGTCAGCCAAATGCCAACTGTGTATCACAGCACAGTTGGCATGACATTTTAAAAATTGTTTATTGCTAAAGTAAGGATGTGTATCATATTGGGAGGAATTTTTGGGGCTGTATCCCGCGAAGATTGCGTAACAGATTTATTTTTTGGAACTGACTTTCACTCACATCTGGGAACCAGACGAGGCGGCATGGCCGTTTATTCTCCGGAAACCGGATTTGAACGTTCCATTCACAATATTGAAAACTCACCATTTAGAACCAAATTTGAACGGGATATCGAAGATATGAAAGGAACCTCCGGCATCGGCTGTATCAGCGACAGCGAACCTCAGCCGTTGATCGTTCGTTCCCATCTTGGCAATTACGCAATCACTACCGTAGGACGAATCAACAACGAAGAAGAACTGGTACAAAAAGCATTCCAAAGCGGCAGTTCTCACTTCTTGGAAATGAGCGGTGACAAAATTAACGCAACCGAACTCGTTGCTTCTTTGATCAATCAGAAAGATAATCTGGTAGATGGAATCCGCTATGCACAGGAAATGATTGACGGTTCCATGACATTGCTGCTGCTGACTCGGGATGGTATGTATGCCGCCAGAGACCGTATGGGACGTACTCCTTTGATTTTAGGGAAAAAAGACGGCGCTATGTGCGCAACTTTTGAATCTTTTGCTTTCTTAAAATTAGGATATGCTCAGGAACATGAACTGGGCGCCGGCGAAATTGACTTTGTCACTCCAGAAGGATATGAAGTGATGGCAGCACCTAACAAGAAAAAGAAAATCTGTGCCTTTTTGTGGACCTATTACGGATATCCTACTTCCTGCTACGAAGGAGTAGACGTAGAACAGATGCGGTACCGCTGCGGCGAAATTCTGGCGAAAAACGACCACAACCAGTATCATCTGGACTGTGTAGCCGGTGTTCCTGATTCCGGTGTAGCACACGCCATTGGATATGCCAACCAGTCCCGGGTTCCCTTTGCCCGTCCGTTTATTAAGTATACCCCAACCTGGGCAAGAAGCTTTATGCCTACTCATCAGGCACAAAGAAACCTGATTGCTCACATGAAACTGATCCCGGTAGATTCCTTAATCCGCGGGAAAAATCTTCTGTTTATCGACGACTCTATCGTACGGGGAACACAGATGCGGGAAACCGTTGAATTCTTGTATCAGAGCGGTGCAAAAGAAGTGCATATCCGTTCTGCCTGCCCGCCGATTATGTACGGATGTAAATACCTGAACTTCTCCCGTTCTACCTCTGAAATGGATCTGATTACCCGTCAGGTAATCTGTGAACTGGAAGGCACCCAGGATGTATCTCAGGAAATTATTGACGAATATACTGACTGCCATTCTGAACGGCATAAAAATATGATTCAGCGCATTTGCGAAAAACTGAATTTCACTTCCCTGCAGTACCAGACCATTGAAGGTACTCTGGAATCTATTGGAATTGATCCGGAAAATGTATGTACCTACTGCTGGACAGGAAAAGAAGAGTAAAAATAACACCGGAATATCACCGGTAAAAAGGAGATCACTATGAAAAGTTTTAGTGAAAGCTATAAAGCAGCCGGCGTTGACGTAACTGCTGGTTACAAGGCTGTAGAACTGATGAAAAAGCACGTTGCCCGTACCATGACTTCTGGTGCTATCGGCGCAATTGGCGGCTTTGGAGGACTGTTTGAACTGGATTTGACCGGTATTCAAAAACCGGTGCTGTGCTCTGGAACAGACGGTGTAGGAACCAAACTGAAAATCGCCTTTTTAATGGACAAACACGATACCGTAGGGATTGACTGTGTAGCTATGTGTGTAAACGACATCATTTGCTGCGGTGCAAAACCTCTGGTATTCCTGGATTACATTGCCTGCGGCAAAAACTTCCCGGAAAAAATCGCTGATATTGTATCCGGTGTAGCAGAAGGCTGTGTACAAGCTGGATGTACCTTATCCGGCGGTGAAACTGCAGAAATGCCTGGTTTCTATCCAGTGGATGAATACGACCTGGCTGGTTTCAGCGTAGGTGTGGTTGACCGTGACCGCATTCTGCAGCCTGATTCTCAGAAAGCTGGAGACGTGCTGATTGCTTTGCCTTCCAGCGGCGTTCATTCCAATGGTTTCAGCTTGGTAAGAAAAGTATTTGATGTAGAAAATACTGACCTTCACGCTCCTGTTGCAGAACTGGGCGGAAAATCTTTGGGTGAAACTCTGCTTACTCCTACCAAAATTTATGTAAAACCAATTTTGGCACTGCTCAAAGAAGTAACTGTAAAATCTATCGCTCACGTAACTGGCGGTGGTTTCTATGAAAACCTGCCTCGTTCTTATCCAGCTCATCTGGCAGCTCGGATTAAAAAAGAAAATGTACGCATTCTTCCTATTTTCCAATATTTGCAGGCAGTTGGCAATATTCCGGAACGGGATATGTTCAACACCTTCAATATGGGCGTAGGTATGACCGTATGTGTAGATCCTGCAGATGTTGACAACACTCTGCGCATCTTAAAAGAAAACGGTGAAGACGCTTATGTCATCGGCGAACTGATTGAAAGCGACGAAAGCGTAATTATTGAATAAACTGCTGTGGTACCGGCGCCTCTTGTGTAACGTTCTCAGAGGCGCTGTCCCAGTTTATCGTATAGTAAAACAAGTTTTCCTTATTTTATATTTTGGAGAATCAAAAACATGAAAAAAATCGTTGTGTTAGTTTCCGGCGGAGGCACCAATCTGCAGGCGTTAATCGACGCACAAAAAGCCGGATCCATTGAAAACGGAGAAATTACCTGTGTCATTTCTTCCAAAGCAGATGCCTATGCACTGGAACGGGCAAAGCAAAACAACATCAAAACCCGGGTTATTGTACGCCGGGAATATGGAAATGTGGCTTCCTACAGCCAGGCAATTTTAAAAGCATTGCAGGAAGAACAGGCAGATCTGGTGGTTTACGCTGGATTTATGACCATTCTGGATGAATCTGTCTGCAAGGCGTTTCCTTATCAGATGATCAACGTCCATCCAGCTTTGATTCCGTCCTTCTGCGGAAAAGGATTTTACGGTCTTCATGTTCATGAAGCCGCTTTGGAAAAAGGCGTTAAACTCACCGGTGCTACAGTGCATTTTGTAACCGAAGTTTGCGATGGAGGTCCTATTATTCTGCAGCAGGCAGTCGCTGTAAAAAACGGCGATACCCCTGAAACCCTTCAGCGCCGTGTAATGGAAGAAGCAGAATGGAAGATTCTGCCCAAAGCCGTTTCCCTGTTTTGTCAGGGAAAAATTAAAGTAGAAAACGGCAAAGTCATTGTAGAAGAATAACCGTTTGATTTACATGGCAATACCATGAAATGAAGTTTTTGAAAAGGATGATCACCAATGAAAAAAATTGATATTTTCACCCAATTAAGAGAAAACTCTTACCCAGGACGGGGTATTGTAATCGGCAAACATGCTGACAATGCTCATGCCGTTATCGCCTACTTTATTATGGGACGCAGCGAAAACAGCCGTAATCGGATTTTTACCATGGATGGAGATCATATGAAGACCCAGGCATTTGATCCTGCTAAACTGGTGGATCCGTCTTTGATTATTTATTATCCGATCCGGGTTTTAAATGACGTTACCATCGTTACCAACGGAGATCAGACCGATACCATTTACGATTTTATGAAAGCAGGAAATTCTTTTGAAGATGCTCTGCGCACCCGTACCTTTGAACCAGATCCGGACAACTTTACTCCAAGAATTTCCGGTATGCTGGACCGGAAAACCGGTGACTACAAACTGTCCATTTTAAAGAGCGCCAACAATAACCCTGCTTCTACACAGCGGTTCTTCTTTGAATACCAGTCTCCATTGGCTGGGGAAGGGCACTTTATCCACACCTACGAATGTGACGGAAACCCAATTCCTTCTTACAGCGGAGAACCTACCCTGATTTCCATTGACGGAGATTTGGACTGCTTTACTCAAAAGCTGTGGGAAAGCCTGAATCCTGACAACAAGGTTTCTCTGTTTACCCGCTTTATTGACTTGAAAACAGGAAAATTCGAAACCAGAATTATCAATAAAAATCAGTAAGACAATCTGATCATTTACTTATGGAGGGAATTATTATGGCAAATGAATTAGCGTTAAAATACGGATGTAACCCTAACCAGAAACCATCCCGCATTTTTATGCAGGACGGAGGCGAACTTCCGATTACTGTCCTCAACGGAAAACCAGGTTACATTAACTTTTTGGATGCATTCAACAGCTGGCAGCTGGTTACCGAACTGAAAGCTGCTACTGGACTCCCTGCTGCAGCTTCTTTTAAACACGTAAGCCCAGCTGGTGCTGCTGTTGCAATCCCTATGTCTGACGTACTGAAAAAGATTTATTTTGTAGACGATCTGGAACTGTCTCCATTGGCAACCGCTTATGCAAGAGCCAGAGGTGCTGACAGAATGTCCTCTTACGGAGATTTTATTGCTCTGAGCGAAATCTGTGATAAAGAAACTGCTACCCTGATTGCACGGGAAGTTTCTGACGGTGTCATTGCTCCTGGATATACCGACGAAGCATTGGAAATCCTGAAAGGCAAACGCAAAGGCAGCTACAATGTGATCCAGATGGACCCATCTTACCGTCCTGCTCCAGTAGAACACAAAGACTGTTTCGGCATTACTTTTGAACAGGGACGCAATGAACTGAAAATTGACGAAGAACTGTTAAACAATCTGGTAACCGAAAATAAAGAACTGCCGGAAGATGCAAAACGCGACTTGATCATTTCCTTAATTACTTTAAAATATACTCAGTCCAACTCTGTATGTTACGCAAAAGACGGACAGGCAATCGGTATCGGTGCAGGACAGCAGTCCCGTATTCACTGTACTCGTCTGGCCGGCAATAAAGCAGATATCTGGTGGCTGAGACAACATCCAAAAGTGCTGGCACTGCCTTTTAAAGAAAAAATTCGCCGCGCAGACCGTGACAATACCATTGACGTTTATATTTCTGACGATTATGAAGATGTCATCGGTGACGGAAACTGGGAATTTGCATTTACGGAACAACCGGAACCTTTGACCCGGGAAGAAAAGAAAGAATGGCTGTCTAAACTCACTGGTGTTTCCCTGGGTTCTGACGCATTCTTCCCATTCGGTGACAACATTGAACGGGCTCACCGCAGCGGTGTTGCTTACATTGCTCAGCCAGGCGGTTCTATCCGTGACGACAATGTCATTGATACTTGCAACAAATATGGTATGGCTATGGCATTTACCGGCATTCGTCTGTTCCATCACTAATTCCCTAACAAACCCGAAAGGAAGAGTTTCACAATGAAGATACTGGTGATTGGTTCCGGAGGACGGGAACATGCTGTCATCCGGAAACTGAAAGAAAATTCCCGCATCAGCAAAATTTACTGTGCTCCTGGAAACGGAGGCATCTCCAAAGATGCGGAATGTGTCAACATCGCCCCTTGCGATAAAGAAGCTATGGCTGCTTTCTGTGTAGAACAAAAAATTGATTTTGCTGTGGTTACTCCTGACGATCCTCTGGTTGCAGGTATGGTAGACGCACTGAATGAAAAAGGAATTCGCACCTTTGGTCCAGATCAAAAAGCCGCAATTTTGGAAGGAAGCAAAGTATTCTCCAAAGAATTGATGAAAAAATACGGCATTCCTACTGCTGCTTATGAAACCTTTGATGACCCGCAGAAAGCCATCGCCTACATTGAAGAGCAGAACAGCTATCCTGCTGTCATTAAAGCCGATGGGCTGGCTCTGGGTAAAGGCGTTATTATCGCTCAGGATTTTGAAGCTGCAAAAGAAGCAGTACATTCCATTATGGAAGACAAAATGTTCGGTGCCAGCGGAAGCCGCATTGTGGTAGAAGAATTCCTGACCGGTCCCGAAGTTTCTGTTTTATCCTTCTGTGACGGAAAAACCATTGTACCAATGGTTTCCGCTATGGACCATAAACGGGCTCTGGACGGTGATCAGGGACTGAATACCGGCGGTATGGGCACTGTGGCTCCAAACCCTTACTACACCCCTGCTGTTGCTGAAGAATGTATGAAAACTATCTTCCTGCCCACCATGGAAGCCATGAATCAGGAAGGACGTCCATTCCGGGGAGTTATTTTCTTTGGACTGATGATCACACCAAAAGGACCAAAAGTCATTGAATATAACTGCCGATTTGGTGACCCGGAAACTCAGGTTGTTCTGCCTTTGCTGAAATCCGACCTGCTGGATATTTTTGAAGCTGTTTCAGAAGGCCGCCTGGCAGAAGTTCCTGTAGAATTCGATACCCAAAAACATGCTGCCTGTGTCATTGAGGCATCCGGAGGATATCCTCAATCCTATCCAAAAGGCTTGCCTATTTCCGGCTTGGATGAAAACGGACAGTCTCCTTTGGCTACTGTATACCATGCAGGAACCAAATTGGAAAACGGTGTCTTCTGCACTAACGGAGGACGTGTACTGGGAATCACTCAGACTGGTGACAGCTTGCAGGAAGCGCTGGACAAGGCTTACGCTGCTGTGGATACCATTTCCTTTGAAGGCGGATTCTGCCGCAAAGACATTGGAAAACGGGCGTTAGAAGCACCTCAAAATAAATAATCATTTTTATATTGCCAAAAGGAAGTACTGCAAAATGCAGTACTTCCTTTTTTAATTATTATGAGCATAACGGTCATTAATCCGAGTTTTACCTAGTAATTATCCGTATAAGGGAATTCCATATTTATCTAAAATCTGTTTTCCCTGATCACAGTCTTTGGCTTCTGTATACATGTAAAATCTGCCTTTCACCTGGGAGAGAACCGTATCAAAATCTTCCTGATCTCCTCCAATCAGATGAATTCCCTTTCCGGATGCGGCAATTTTTTGATATACATCAACCCAATGTTTTCCTGTAGGAGATCCATCTCCCCATACCCATTGCACTGCGTTTAAAGAGGGAATTTCCAGCAAATGATCCAAATGCTTTAATTCTCCCTGACCATCCAGGTGATAAATGGTATTTGTCAGTGTATCACAAGATTCTTTTAAAAACGGAAGTGCAAATTCATCAAACATTTCTGTTCCAATCATATAACTGAAATCAGACTGGATTACATAGCTGGGATCCTTACTGTAAATACCGCTCCAATCAGAATATCCTGGATTTACCGGCTGCAGAACAGAATTTAAATCGTTGTATGCATCCATCCATGCCTGTTGTGTTTCCCGGCACAAACGAAGCACTTCTTCCGGCGCATCATATAAATCCAAGAGCAGATTCTCACTTTCCCGGAAAGATGCGATGACATCCAGAATCCCCCCTAAATCTGTCATCCCCATCAAAACCTGACCCTGCCAGCGCTGGTTTCCTGCCCGGTACAAATCTTTAATCCTTCTGGCCCAGATATTTTCAGGATCATAATGGATATGAATCTGGGAAATATCCTTTTTTTCTGTGGGGAAAAACCACACACCTCCGCTGCTATTATCCAGTTTGGCACCGCAGAAAGCCGCCAAGACTCCGGGACCAAAAAAGTCAAAGTTAATAAACGGAAACGCATCTCCCAAAAATTCATATTGCTCCAGTTCATAATCCCAGCGATCAATCAATTCTTCCGGAGAGTATTGAAACTGATCACACACCGCCTGACAAAGCAGCGGTGCTTTTGGCTCAGGCCGGGAAGGCTGATAGGCATTTCGGACTGTCATCTTCATTAAAGGGCGTTTTAGGGTTCCATCCCACCATTGGGTATAGTTTTTTCGTACTTTGTTCCATCGTTCTTCTGAAAAATGAATCGGCATAGGTAAAACCTCACTTTACATGATCTTTATTAGGATTTCCGAAAAGATTACATCTTTGTGTAAATTTCTTTTACTATACCTCTTTTTCTTAAAAAAAGAAAGTGCCAATACAGAAAAAAACAATCTCAATTTTTGGAACTATATACAAAAGAAATTTCTTTTTTTATTTTGGTTCGCCGGGCTAAAAAACATTGATAACGCAAAAAAGTGTCTGAGAACTTTCACCCATTGTTCCCAAACACTTTTTATTCTATGGACAAAGTTTACTGAGGAAACTCCGTTTCTACGACTCTGCCGGATTCTGCCGTTTTTTTCCCATCTACAATTCGCTGATTTCGGCTTCCTCGGAACAGCAAATCCAAATCACGCTGAGCCATTACAAATGGACCGTCTACAATAATATCCGCCAGTTTCATCAGTTCCAAAATATGGGGATTTTCTTTTCCCATTTCCAGCAAATCCTCGCAAACATATCCGGTATAAATCATCAGTCCTAAACCCTTTTCCCGGATTTTTCTGCCCAATTCCAACAAGGGTTCCGGCTGACAAAAAGGCTCTCCTCCGCTGAAAGTAACGCCGGACAACAAAGGATCTTTTAAAATTTCCCCCATAATCTTCTCTACACTGCACCAATACCCTCCAGAAGGATCGTGGCTTTCTGGATTATGACAGCCCGGACAATGATGAGGACACCCTTGTGTAAAAACTACAAAGCGAATCCCAGGACCATCTACAATTGATTCACGGATGACTCCCGCAATCTTTACATCCATCTTTTTGTTCACCTCTGACAGATTGGAAAATCTTAAAATAAGCACCTTCCCCTTGAGGAAGGCGCAAACTTTATTTTGCTATTTTTATAAAATCAGATAATTTCTTTGGATCCAGAAACAGAATGCTTTACACGATCATGTTCTTCCGCACGTTTTGCATTGTTGAACTTATCTACAGTCCCTACCAGATAACCGGTAATTCTGCGAATTCGTTCAAAGCCTACGTTTTCCCCCACGACAGCACCATTGGTTTCGGTGTGTTTTACTTCCTGTACATTCATCATAAATCATTCGTTCCTTTCTCGTAATATATCTTTACTTTTCTAAAATTGACTGAGTTATTATCGAGGATCAAACATCCCGATCATAAAAATGAGGCATATTAGGGTATTTTCTGCGCAGTTCGCGGAGTTTTTCTACTGGTACCCCTTCTCCTTCCCGCCGTCCGCAGCGAGGGCATACATCGTTAATAATGCCAGTATAGCCGCACACAGGGTCACGGTCTACAGGATGGTTAATGGATCCATATCCAATTCCTGCCTCTTTCATGCAGCGGATAATGGCCTCAAACGCCTGCAGATTCTTAGCAGTATCTCCATCCAATTCAATATAGGAAATATGTCCGCCGTTGGTTAAATTGTGGTATGGCGCTTCCAAACGAATCTTATCAAAAGCAGAAATTTCGTAATAAACCGGAATATGGAAAGAGTTTGTATAATAATCCCGATCAGTTACACCAGGAATAATTCCGTATTTTGCCTTGTCGATTCGAACAAAACGTCCGGACAATCCTTCTGCAGGAGTAGCGATCAAAGAGAAATTCAATCCGTATTTTTCCGTAGCCTGATCCATCCGCTTACGCATAAATCCGATAATATCCAGGCCCAAATTCTGAGCTTCCTTGCTTTCTCCATGATGTTCGCCGATTAAAGCTTTCAGACATTCTGCAAGCCCGATAAATCCCATGGTCAAAGTACCGTGTTTGAGCACTTCTCCCACTTCATCTTCCGGTCCCAGTTTATCAGAATCCAACCAGACACCCTGTCCCATCAAAAACGGATAGTTTTTCACTTTTTTCTTTCCCTGAATTTTAAAACGATCCAAAAGCTGATCAATCACAAGATCAATCATATGATCCAATTGTTCAAAGAAAAATTCCACATTGCCGTTGGATTTAATGGCAAGCCGAGGCAGGTTTACAGAGGTAAAGCTTAAGTTTCCGCGTCCGTTTACAATTTCACGGGTTGGATCATAATAATTTCCTGCCACACGGGTACGGCATCCCATATAAGCAATTTCTGTTTCCGGTCTTCCCGGTACATAATACTGCAAATTAAATGGCGCATCAATAAAGGAATAGTTTGGGAATAACCGTTTTGCAGATACCCGCATAGACAATTTAAACAGGTCATAGTTCGGGTCTGCCGGATTATAGTTAATCCCCTCTTTTACTTTAAAAATCTGAATCGGGAAAATCGGAGTTTCTCCATTTCCCAAACCAGCTTCTGTAGCCAGCAAAATTTGTTTAATTACCAGTCTTCCTTCCGGAGTGGTATCCAGACCATAGTTCAAAGAACTGAATGGAATCTGAGCTCCTGCACGGGAATGCATGGTATTTAAGTTGTGGATCAAAGCTTCCATTGCTTGGTAAGTGGCACGCTGTGTTTCAGTAGTCGCATACCGCAGACTGATTTCCTGAGCACGTTTTACTAAATCTTCCGCAACAGATTGTTTGAGAAGCTCTCTTTCTTCCTGTTGGTACCCATTGTCCTGTTCATATGCTGGAACCAATCCCTTGGTTTCCCGAATGGTATCCATGGTGCTGCGAACCAAATCTTCTGCGTTTTCAATCCCTTCAAAATCCAATGCTTTGATCATGTTATCCCGATAACGGTGAATAAATGTCTTTTTGACCCCTTTTGCCATGGCATACTCAAAATTCGGAACACTCTGACCGCCATGCTGATCATTCTGATTAGACTGAATCGCAATACAAGCCAATGCCGCATAAGTCTGAATATCATTCGGTTCCCTTAGGAATCCATGTCCAGTAGAAAATCCGCCTTCAAACAGCTGATCCAGATCAATCTGACAGCAAGTAGTGGTCAATGTTAAAAAGTCCAGATCGTGAATATGAATATCGCCTTCTACATGAGCCTTGGAATGCATAGGATCCAGTACAAACATTTCATAGAACTGTTTCGCACCTTCAGAACCATATTTTAACATGGTTCCCATAGCAGTATCTCCGTCAATGTTGGCATTTTCCCGTTTTACATCATTATCCTTGGCATCTTTGAAAGTTAAATCTTCATAAACCTTCATCAAACGGGTATTCATTTCTCTGATTCTTGTCCGTTCTGCACGATATAAGATGTATTCTTTGGCAGTACGGGCATTGCCGTTTTCAATCAGCATCCGTTCTACAGCATCCTGAATTTGCTCCACTGTAGGAGTTTCTTCCGGTTTCATATGTTCTTCCAGATAATGAATGACCATATCTGTTACATGAACAGATTCTTCATAATCGGTTCCGCCTAGTGCTTTTGCTGCACTGAAAATAGCATTGGTAATCTTCTGTTTATCAAAATCTGCCTCGCGGCCATCCCGTTTGATAATTGTTTCGATCATTTTACCTCTCCTAACCCCGTATTGAACACTTTGTAGCAATCACACATAATAATACATCTGGTAGTATTAATCTATTTATCTCTTACTATATCTTGTATTTAGCTGCTTACTTATTGTATGACAAAACCTTTCAAAAGTCAAGTGGCAGATTTCGGAACTTGGATTTATATATAAAATAAATATATAATCAGTTGATAAAAAATTTTATGTTTCCTATGAAAACCTTGTCTTATTTCAAAGATTCCTGTGAAATAAACAAACAGAATTAAATGTCAATACTTATTTTGGAAAAAGAAGTACAAAAATAAATCAGAATAATTAGCAACCATTCTTTTTATAAATATCCCTTTTGTAAAAAGTATTTTTTCTTACAATTACAATTTTAATCCCAACTGTATAACTGCATATTTTTTATACTTACTAAATCTATTTTTATACATCACAATCTTCTGTCACACAATCTATCAGACATAAAAAAGACACCCCAGCTGAGTAAAACCCAGCCGGGGCATCTAATGAAATCACAAAGCAATTTCTAAAATAAATTATGCATCAATTTTAGAAACAACGCCGGAACCTACGGTACGACCACCTTCACGGATAGCGAAACGCAGACCTTCTTCAATAGCGATAGGAGTAATCAATTCAACAGAAATTGTTACGTTATCGCCAGGCATAGCCATTTCAGTGCCTTCTGGCAGAGAAATAACGCCGGTAACGTCAGTTGTTCTGAAGAAGAACTGAGGTCTGTAGTTGTTGAAGAAAGGAGTATGACGGCCACCTTCGTCTTTTTTCAGAACGTAGATCTGACCTTCAAATTTGGTGTGAGGATGGATAGAACCTGGTTTACACAGAACCTGACCACGTTTGATGTCAGTTCTCTGAATACCACGCAGCAAAGCACCGATGTTGTCGCCTGCTTCAGCGTAATCCAGAATCTTACGGAACATTTCGATACCGGTAACAACAGTTTTAGCTCTTTCTTCGGTCAAACCGATGATTTCAACTTCGTCACCAGTTCTCAACTGACCTCTTTCAACTCTACCAGTAGCAACAGTACCACGACCAGTAATGGTGAATACGTCTTCTACAGGCATCAGGAATGGCAGATCAGCTTTTCTATCTGGGGTTGGGATGTATTCGTCAACAGCATCCATCAAGTCCAGAATTGGTTTGTAAGCAGGATCGTTCAGATCGTCTGGAGCTTCCAGAGCTTTCAGAGCAGAACCTTTGATGATCGGAATATCGTCACCTGGGAATTCATATTCGTTCAGCAGTTCACGAATTTCCATTTCAACCAGTTCCAACAGTTCTTCGTCGTCAACCTGGTCAGCTTTGTTCATGAATACTACGATGTAAGGAACGCCTACCTGACGGGACAACAGGATGTGTTCACGAGTCTGAGGCATCGGGCCGTCAGCTGCGGATACAACCAGGATAGCGCCGTCCATCTGAGCAGCACCAGTGATCATGTTTTTAACATAGTCAGCATGCCCTGGGCAGTCAACGTGAGCGTAGTGACGAGCTTTGGTTTCGTATTCAACGTGAACGGTATTAATGGTAATACCACGTTCTCTTTCTTCTGGAGCGGAGTCGATGTTGCCGTAATCTTTAAATTCAGCCATACCCTGCATACCCAGAGTTTTGGTGATAGCAGCAGTCAAAGTAGTTTTACCATGGTCAACGTGGCCGATAGTACCAATGTTAACGTGCGGCTTATTTCTTTCGAATTTAGCTTTTGCCATTGGAATTTCCTCCCTTAAAAATAAACATTTTCTTAAATCATATCAACTACCGGGAAAATGGTCAAAAGACCATTTTTCCGGCACGATTTAATTCTATTGTAACAAGTATTTCTGAAAAATACAAGCCTTTTTTGAAACAATTCAAAAACTAATTGTAAAAATTAGTCTTTCTTGCCTCTAGTGCTGATGATCTTATCAGAAATAGATTTCGGAACTGCCATGTAGTGGCTTGGTTCCATGGTGTACTGTCCACGGCCCTGAGTCTTAGAACGCAGGTCGTTAGAGTAACCGAACATATCAGACAGAGGAACGAAAGCATTGATCTGCTGAGCGCCGACTCTTGCTTCCATACCCTGAACCTGTCCACGACGAGAGTTCAAGTCGCCGATTACATCGCCCATGTATTCTTCTGGAACAATAACAGTAACTTTCATGATTGGTTCCAGAATTACTGGTGCACCCTTTCTCATAGCTTCTTTGAATGCCATAGAACCGGCAATCTTAAATGCCATTTCAGAGGAGTCAACTTCATGGTAAGAACCATCATACAGTTCAACCTTAACGTCAACTACTGGGTAACCTGCCAGAACACCTGCCTGCATAGCACCCTGGATACCAGCGTCAACAGCAGGAATGTATTCTTTCGGAATTGCACCACCGACGATTGCGTTTTTAAATTCGTAACCAGCTCCGGATTCGTTCGGAGTAACACGAATTTTAACATGACCGTACTGACCTTTACCACCAGACTGTCTAGCATACTTGTGGTCAACATCAGCAGGCTGAGTAATGGTTTCTTTATAAGCAACCTGAGGAGCACCAACGTTAGCTTCTACTTTGAATTCACGCAGCAGACGGTCAACGATAATGTCCAGATGAAGCTCACCCATACCAGCGATAATGGTCTGGCCGGTTTCTTCATCAGTCCAGGTTTTAAAGGTTGGGTCTTCTTCAGCCAGTTTTGCCAAAGCAATACCCATTTTTTCCTGACCAGCTTTGGTCTTTGGCTCGATAGCCAAATCGATTACTGGTTCTGGGAATTCCATGGATTCCAGAATAATTGGATGTTTTGGATCACACAAAGTATCACCAGTACCGGTGTTTTTCAGACCTACTGCAGCAGCAATATCGCCTGCGTAACAAACATCGATATCTTTTCTGTGATTTGCGTGCATCTGCAGAATACGACCAACACGTTCGTTGTTGTCTTTATTTGCATTGTATACAGTAGAACCTGCAATCATCATACCGGAATATACACGGAAGAAGCACAGTTTACCAACAAATGGGTCAGTGGCAATTTTAAATGCCAGAGCTGCCAAAGGTTCGTCATCAGAAGAAGGTCTTACTTCTTCTTCTTCAGTTTCAGGGTTGATACCTTTAATTGCTTCAACATCCAGCGGAGAAGGCATGTAGTCGATTACTGCATCCAGCATTTTCTGAACGCCTTTGTTTTTATAAGAAGTACCGCAAACAACTGGAACGATTTCGTTGGCAATAGTACCTTTACGGATTGCAGCTTTGATTTCTTCCTTGGTGATTTCTTCCCCTTCCAGGTACTTCATCATCAATTCTTCATCCTGTTCTGCAACAGCTTCCAGCAGGTTTTGACGATATTCTTCAGCCTGGTCTTTCATATCATCCGGAATTTCGGTGATTTCCATTTCTTTACCCAGGTCATCTTTGTAGATAACAGCATCCATATCTACCAGGTCGATAATTCCGCAGAAAGTATCTTCTGCACCGATTGGCAGCTGGATCGGAACAGCGTTACATTTCAGTCTGTCTTTCATCATGCTGAGTACATTATAGAAGTCAGCACCCATGATATCCATCTTGTTAACGTAAGCCATTCTCGGAACATGATATTCGTCAGCCTGACGCCATACGGTTTCAGACTGAGGTTCTACACCGCCCTTAGCACAGAACACAGTGACAGAACCGTCCAGAACTCTCAAAGAACGCTGTACTTCTACAGTAAAGTCAACGTGCCCAGGAGTGTCGATGATGTTGATACGATGGCCATTCCAGTAAGCAGTAGTCGCAGCAGAAGTAATGGTAATACCTCTTTCCTGTTCCTGCTCCATCCAGTCCATTGTTGCAGCACCATCATGAGTTTCACCGATCTTACGGTTTACACCGGTATAGAACAGGATACGTTCAGTGGTGGTAGTTTTACCTGCGTCAATGTGGGCCATTATACCAATATTACGAGTGAGCTCAAGTGATACGTCTCTTGCAGTTGGCATAATACCTCTCCTTATATTAATCTTGCAGGGCAATACCTATGCGCAAAGCCCTGCAAACCAGTAATCATTTCGTATGATAACTTTAAACAAATTACCATCTGTAATGAGCAAAAGCTTTGTTAGCTTCAGCCATTTTGTGGGTGTCTTCACGTTTTTTGCAAGCGCCACCGTTGCCGTTCATAGCATCCAGAATTTCGCCAGCCAAACGTTCTTTCATGGTTTTTTCACCACGAGCACGTGCATAAGCAGTCAACCATCTCAGACCCAGAGTCTGTTTTCTTTCTGGTCTAACTTCCATTGGTACCTGGTAAGTAGCACCACCTACACGGCGAGCTTTTACTTCCAGCAATGGCATAATGTTTTCCATTGCTTCCTGGAATGCTTCCAGGGGTTCTTTTCCACTCTTTTCACCAACGATTTCAAATGCACCGTAAACAATTTTCTGAGCAACACCTTTTTTACCATCCAGCATTACGCTGTTGATCAAACGGGTAACCAAGGTGGAATTGTACAACGGATCACACAGAACTTCACGTTTTGCGACATTACCTCTTCTTGGCATTTCGCTTCCCTCCTTCATATAATGAATTCATCGGTACTCGAAAGCATCTTTACTCCCGTTCGCCGCAAAGCAGGCTTTGACGCACGGCTTTTGCCAAACGTTTTCCCACTTTTATCGGACAAACATTCAAGGATTAAAAATTACTTGCTAGCACCAGCTTTTGGACGTTTCGCACCGTATTTGGAACGAGACTGATTTCTCTTAGCAACACCCTGGGTATCCAAAGTACCACGGATGATGTGATAACGGCAACCTGGCAGGTCCTTTACACGGCCACCACGGATCATAACAACGCTATGTTCCTGTAAGTTGTGTCCAATACCTGGAATGTAAGCAGTAACTTCATAACCATTGGTCAATCTTACACGGGCAACCTTACGAAGAGCAGAGTTAGGTTTTTTCGGGGTCATAGTTCTTACTGCTGTGCAAACGCCACGCTTCTGAGGAGCAGACTGATCAGTAGTAGTCTTCTTCTGAGAGTTGTAGCCTTTCTGCAGTGCAGGAGCAGTAGATTTTGTTACAGACACTTCTCTGCCTTTGCGTACGAGCTGGTTAAATGTAGGCATATGTGCACCTCCTCTTGAATGTTTTGAATTTCATAAATATGTCAGAATCCGCCTGTCTGCGCACCCTGACTTACTTAATTTACCACTATTATGGGAGTTTTGTCAAGTAAAAATGCGATTTTTTTCAGCAAAAAAACATGATTTGACACTTTGTAAGAAACAGCCCATAACCAATTCCACTTTTTGTATAATTTGCTTTTTTCTGTAGTAAAGCGGCAAATATTACATCTCTTTTGATGATTAGTCCTGACAAAGAAGAGATTCCACCAACTGGGCATCCGGTGTAACATAGGCGGTTTGGTAATCCACAAAAATCACCATACCTGGTTTGGCACCGTTGGGTTTTTTTACATTTTTAATCAGGGTATAATCCACCGGAACTTTGGCAGAATCCCGGGCATGAGAATTATAAGCCGCAATGATAGCCGCTTCTTCAATGGTTCGGTTTGGAATCGTTTTTCCGTCTGCCTCAATTACCACATGGCTCCCAGCAATCTTCTGAGTATGCAGCCACATATCGTAATTTTTAGCGGTTTTAAGGGTAAGGCGGTCATTTTGCTTATTGTTTCTTCCGCACCAAATGGTAAAGCCGTCAGAAGAACGGTACTTCATGGGTGGCTGAGCTTTCAGCATCCGATTGCGGTTGTGGTAGTTCTTTAAATACCCCTGCTCAGACAGTTCCTCTCGAATTTCCAAAAGTTCGCTTTCTCCAGTAGTTCTGGTTACCGCATCAAAGATGGAATCCAGGTAAACCAGTTCTTCTTCACCCTGCTGAATCAAATTCACCAGTTTTTCTTCTGCTGTTTTCGCCTTTCGATATTCCTTATAATAATGTTGCGCGTTTTGAGAAGGAGTCAGCATAATATTTAATGGAATAGTCACTTCAGGACAGGATTCGTCATAAAAATTCTGCACCTTGGCCACAGAATCCCCTTTTTGAATCTGCCACAAATTGGCGTTAATTAAATCCCCATACATTTTATAGGTGTCCCGGTTGGCGCTTTCTGCCAGTTCCTGTTTCTGCGCTTCCAATTTTCGTCCTACCCGCTCAGAAGTATTGACAAGCAGTTTTAAAAGGTCATGAGAACGCTGTTTCATCCGTTCAATCTGATCCCGTTCGGAATAAAAGCCGTCTAACAGCTCACTGGCAGTGTCGTAGTGCTTTTTGGTCAAATAGGATCCGTATTGCTGAATATCCACAAAGCTGAAATCCTTTGGTTTTCCGTTTTCCAGCACCACAGTATAACAGTTGTTTCCCTGTTCCATCTGCTGTTTCATTTCATCAATATAGTCGAACAAACGGTTCATCCGAAAAGCAGAAACATCATTTTTTAAAAGTTCCAGCCCACCAGTAGCAGTATATGCCATCTCCCTGGAAAGAATTGGAGATACCCCCTGATACACCTGCATAATGGATTTGGCAAAATCCTGATTTTTTGCTGCCTTAAAAGCGGCAGTTGCCTGTTCCCGATTGGCCAAAAATAAATCCAATTTATCCTGAGCCGGAGGCAATGTATACTTCATTCCAGGAAGCACTGCCCGAACACTGGACATTTCATCATTGACCCGTTTTACTGCATCAATGATTTTTCCATCTTGATTGACTACAATGATATTGGAGTGCCGCCCCATAATTTCCATTACCACTGTGATGGTCACTTTATCTCCCAACTCATTGGTGGTTTCAAAATCCAAAAACAGAATCCGGTCGTGCCCCTGCTGGCGCACATCAATGAGCTTTGCTCCAGAAAGATGCTTTCTTAAAAGCATACAGAACATGGGTGGAGTTTTTGGGTTTTCCAAAGGCACTGTGGTAAAGTGAATTCTAGGGCTCCCTGCTGAGGCGCTGAGCAGCAGCTTGGCGCCCCCCTGACGTCCCCGCATGGATAAAATAATTTCTTCCCGGCTGGGCTGATAAACCTTGTCTACCCGAGCTTCTAAAATCCGCTCCCGAATTTCCCGTCCAAGAGCGTCCAAAAAAATGCCGTCTAAAGCCATAAATGCCTCCTGTTTATCGTGTCTGAACCGGATTTTGCAGGCTTAAAACCTGTACAGGCAATCCGGTATTTTTCTCTAAATAAGTTTTCAGCGGTTCCATCACTGTATTTTCAGAATCAAAATGTCCCACTTCAATTAAATTTAATCCACAGTTTTCCGCTTCTATAAACTGATCGTGTTTGATATCACCGGTGATAAAAGTATCAATTTCACAGGACATAGCCTGCCTTAGCATGGATCCACCGCTTCCGGAAACATAGGCCACTCGTTTAACTGGGATTCCTGCATCGTAAAAGCGAATTCCCTGAGCCCCTACTGCCTGTTTAATCTGTTTGGCATATTCCTCAACGCTCATAGGCTGGCGCAGTTCACCGACTCGGCCTAAATCTTCCATACATAAAGGGGAGGAGATGTTTTCCAGCCCATAATAGGAAGCCAGCGTAGTATTTACACCGCCTTCTGCTTTATCCAAATTGGTATGGCAGGCAATGGCACCAATATTGGCACGAATCAGCCGGTAAACCGGATTTTCTGCGGTTACCTGTTTCAATCCATGAAAAATAACAGGATGATGAGAAACAATCACATCCACTCCTGACTGGGCAGCTTTCTCAACAATCGGATTGGTAATATCCAGTGCAATTCCAATTTTTTTAATCGGCTGTGCAGGGTCCCCTACCAGCAATCCACAATTATCAAATTCTTCCTGTGTAGCAAAAGGAGCCCATTGATCCAATAAACTATATAAATCTTTGAGTGTCATAAAAATCCCACCCTTTCTTCATCCAAATAAATTACTTTATGAAATAATTATAACGATTTATCCTATTTGTATTATACTAACAGGATTTTGCGTGCATATAAATACTATAAGTATCAAACTAAAGGGATCTGATTCGCCAAATCTTCCCAATAACCTGCTTGTTCAGAACGATCCTTTTTGGATTTTCGAAGACCTTCTGCCCGCAAAAGAAGCCTTTGCTTTTGGTAATGAAGATATTCCTTCGCCTGTTCTCCCCCATATTCCGGCACCTTTCCTACAATGGCAAACAAAGGCGTTACTTCCAAAGAGTTTCCTGAATATTGACAGCACATCACCGTGTAATGATGTCCACCTTCCAGGACAGGAGTTTCCTTTAAAATTTCAAATCCTGCCCGGTACAAATTTTCGCGCAGTTCTTCCACCTGAGACATGGGCTGTAAAATCAACCGCTTTTTCTCACTGCGAATCCAGCTGCATTCAGAAACAATGCGGAAAATCAGTTCTCCGCCCATTCCTGCAATGACAATATCATCCGCCTCATCCTCTTTGATTCCAGCCAGTCCATCAGACAAACGCGCAGTTACCTGAGCCGTCACATCCCATTCTGCAATGGTCCGCACCGCACTTTCCAATGGTTTTTCATTCACATCAGCTGCAATGGCACACTGAATTTTTCCTTCTCTGGCCAAATAGCATGGCAGATATCCATGATCTGTTCCAATATCACACATCTTTGCACCAGCCCGCACATAATCCGCACAGGCCATCAATCGTTGATCCAGCAAAGCAACACATCCTTTTATTTTACATTCATCAAACACTGTATTTTTACAGCAGCATCATTCCACTGGAGTAATGCCGCAGATAATTTAAAAACTGCACTGCACAGGGGCAAAGCAGCTGCTGTTTTGGATAAATTACCGCTTCTGCTACCAGAGGGCCTTCTGGTTCTAAAGGAATTTCCACCAATCCAGAATGTTCCAAATTCTGTTCCGGAACCGGAAACGCCAAATGATAACTGCCATCCATTCCCAGCAAAAGATCCTCCAGTGTTCCCCGGTCAAACACTGTCATCCGCTTTGTTCCTAAATTTTCTTCCTCAAACCAGGGAATATCCCCATATATCAATTGAATCTGATCTTTCTGCTCGGATAAGACAGCATGGGAAAGTTGCCCCAATTTTCCTTTTTCAGCAGTCAAAATGCACAAGTGCCGCTGAGACAATACTTCATGTTCCAGCCGGTGCTGTTCCAATTCCTGCAGCACACCATCCCGGCGAGACACTAGAAACCGAATAATCCCCAAATCAGATTTGCGGGAAATCACATCCTCGATGGTTTGCTGGGTGACCGTTTCCTTGACGGAGAAATCCATCTTTCGCTGCGGATCCAAATGCCGGAAAAATCCGCTGAACACTTTAGGCCAGGTACTGCCTCTGGGAACCGATATTTTCATATGAAACCCCTGATCCTTTTGAGGTTTATAAAGTGCCTCCAGTTCGTCAATCTGGGACAAAATCGCCCTGGCATAATTTAAAAATTCCGCACCCTTTTCTGTCGGTTCCGCTCCTCGAACAGTTCTCTTAAATAAGGTAATCCCAATCTCATTTTCCAGTTCCTTAACCGCCTTGCTTAAATTAGGCTGACCCATAAACAGATTTTTCGCCGCTCGGGTAATAGAGCCTGTCCGTTCCACTTCCACCACATACCGCAGATGCATTAAATTCATTTCACCGGTTCCCCCTTTCTTTCAAAATTACATAACACACCATTATGTTTTATTATACAAAACCTCCTGTTGTTTTGCAATGGGGTGACCTGCTTCATCCCCCGAAAAATCGATTATTTTGCTGCCTCACTAAAATATTTACTAATTAGGTATTGCATTCCCCTTTTAATCCTGCTATAATACTCACGAGATAGAAGAGATCCTATTTTTCTGTCCCAATTGTATTTATCATTTGCATATTGCAAATCTTATAGAATGTGTTTTACAAAAAGAAAGGAAGAATAAAATTATGGCATACACCGTAACAAAAGATTCTATCATCGGCGATATTCTGGATCACGACAGCACCACTGCTGAATACTTTTTAGAAATGGGCATGCACTGCCTGGGCTGTCCTTCTGCAAGAGGAGAAAGTCTGGAACAGGCATGCATGGTACACGGCGTTGATGTTAACCAGCTGGTTGAAAAAATCAATGCTCACCTGTCCAAATAATTTCTTTTCAGGAGTCTTTGAAAGCGTTTGGAAACTGTAAAACCCAAACGCAATATAGCCAAAACAGTTCAGGTCTATCATCAATCTGAAACTGATTTTTCGGGAGTTGTTGCAAAATAGCACATTGATATTTTGCGGCAGCTCCTTTTTTCTTTCTTTACGCTACCCTCTATCCTCTACCCTCCATTCGATGCGCTTTCCCCACAAATGACATATCATACTATTGAATACGACTTACAAGGTGGGCAAGCTTGATAAATCTTTCAGGCTTGGCACTGGGAAAGGAATGATTCCTTTATGAAACTTCAAGTGACACATATCAGCTACCTGCTCAGCAATGCTTTGGGAATGGACAGACTGACACAAAATTTTTTAAATTTTGCCCGTTCTCATCTATGCTTTTTAATTGCTACTAACATTCACGGCGTATTTGTCAACATCCTGCTCCTTCGGGAAGCAGACAGTGTAAATATTACCATTTACTACAACATGGTTTCCTTTCTTGCTTCGGGCATTGCCATGATGATTGCCGGAGCGCTTGCCAAGTATGTAGATTTAAAAATAATTACGTTTATTGGTATTGGTTTTCATATTGTAGCTTATGGAATTTTTCTGATTTTCATGGAATCGATTACTTCCTATGTAATTTTGGTAGCCATTTTACTGGGTATGGGGGGAGGATTCTTTTACCTGACCTACTTTGTTTCCCTGTCCGCTTACTCCACTGACGATACCCGGGACGTTTCCATTGCCTTTATCGGAATTGTGGGAGGAGCCATTGCCTTGGCAGTACCTACCATTTCCGGAGCAGTGATCGGCGCTTTTGAAGGATTGACCGGATACACCATTATGTTTGGCTGTGCTTTTATTATTGCCGGCATCGCCTTTTACTTATTTACGAAACTCCCCAAAGTACCTCCTGTTAAAAAACCGCCTAAGTATTTTCAGTGCCTCAAACAGATCCACACCAACAAAAGCTGGTTTTTTGTAACTGCTCAAATCTTTTTGAGAAGTGTGCGGGAAGGGGTATTCGCTTTCTTTCTCAATGTACTGTTATTTCAGTATGTACAAAATGAATCCATTATCGGCATCAATTCCCTGTTGGTAGGATTTATTTCCATCTTTGCTCAGTACACCTGCGGCAGAATTTCCAAACCTGGGAATCGGATCAAAATGATGACCGTTGCCACCATCACGCTGCTGGCGTCTGTCTCCATTCTGTATTTAGAACTAAATGCGGCGACAGTACTGCTTCTCAGTTTCCTCAATGCATTTTTTGTTGTAGTCTTAATGAACCCATCCAGTTCCATTGACTTTATTGTCATTCAAAGTACACCGGACGGATTTACCTGCCGGGAAGAATATTTGGGGTTATTCGAGTTTTACCGAGCACTGGGAAGAAATGTGGGACTAATTTTTCTGTTATTGATGCCTCAAACTTCTTTTGGATATGTCACTGCGTTGATGACCATCACAGGACTGCAGTTTTTAACAGTACTATGTGCTAAAAGCGCTGTAAAAAGCCTGAAAAAGACCTAATTATTTGGAATATGTACAATAAACTGTACTTGTAGATATCGACAACCACAGCTATCCACAAAAAGTCTGCAGCTAACCCCAGAGGCAAGTTATGTCAAAATCAGTTAAATGTTACTCAAATGATGCAGGTGTGGTCAGCGGACTCTGTCCGCTGACCACATGAAAAAATTAAAAATTTGTCTCCGACGGCTTAAGGGACAAACGTCCCTTAAGAATCCCAAAGAGACGAAGATTTTTTTCTATCCATATACTTTCTCGAGAAACTGAGAGGAGATACAAACCTTATGGTCTGTATCTCCTCTTTTCTTTTTATTCCATTTTCCAAACTGTGTTTCCCTGTTTGATGGTTTCCAATACCTGGATTTGATCCAGTTCTTCTTTTGGTGTGTCCAATGGGTTTCGATCCAGCAAGACAAAGTCCGCCAGTTTTCCCGGTTCAATGGTTCCCTTCTGATCTTCCTCAAAATACTGATAGGCACTGTTAATGGTAATTCCTTTCAGCGCTTCCCAGGTACTGAGGCACTGACTTTGATCCAACACCTTTCCAGACTGCGTTTTCCGGTTGACAGCACACCAGACCGTTTTCATCATATCCGGAAACAACACAGGGCTGTCCTGATGAAATGTATAGGGTACTCCGTAATTAATGGCACTTTTGACCGGACTGATTTTGTTTCCACGATCCTGTCCCAGATTTTTCAAGTGAATATCTCCCCAGTAATAGGTATGCGCCACAAAAAAGGAAGCGATCATTCCCAGTTTTCCCATGACTTCCAACTGATCGGGACGCACCAACTGAGCATGAATCATTACTGGACGAATTTTTCGGTCAGGGAATTTTTCTTTTGCCCGGCTATAACAGGAAATCATCTGCTGTGCTGCAGCATCACCATTACAGTGCACTAAAATCTGTGCGTTGTCTTCCAGCGCCTGTTCAAAAAAAGATGTTACCTGCTCATCAGAATAAACAGGATATCCCCGATCTTCACTTCCTTCATAAGGTCTGGTCAGCCAAGCTGTTTTTCCCTGAGGAGAACCATCCAAAAAGAGCTTATACCCGCCCATTTTCAGATGATGCTGATAGGTCATATAGTCCCGGTTCTCACGATACAACTCTTTGCTGTTTTTTAAGTCTGCATAACAAACTACATCTACTGAAAGCTGATGATCCAGCGCCATCTTTTTTAGAAAACTCCATCCTTCCGGGTCAGTGAGCCCATCCTGCACCGTGGTGATTCCATAACGAAGATAAATTTCCTCTGCTTGTTTGAGCTGTTCTTCCCGCTGATTTCCAGTAGGGGTAGGAATATATTTGCTGGCCAGTGTAAAAGCAGCTTCTTCCAGATATCCATTGGGAGTTCCATCCTGTTTTCGCCCAATCTTTCCTCCAACAGGATCCGGTGTCTCAGCGGTAATCCCCATCAATTTCAGCGCCATGGAATTGACTGCTCCCATATGCCCGGACTGATGTACTGCCAAAATGGGATGATCTTCAGATACCTGATCCAATATTTCTCTGGTAGGATGGGTTCCTTCCACCAAGCGATTCTGATCATAGCCAAACCCAATCAGCCATTCTCCGGCAGGCAGTGTCTTGACTTTTGCACGAAGTTTTTCCTGAATATCCTGGAAATTTTCCGCCTGCTGAAGCAAAACCGTGCTCAATAAATTAGAAAACCCTCTTATATGGCTGTGGGCATCAATAAATCCCGGCATCAGCGTCTTTCCCTGCAAATCCCGCACTTGGCACTGTATTCCGCAGCATTGACGCACCTGTTCTCGGGAACCCACTGCTAAAATTCTGTCATCTTCCACCAAAACCGCTTCTGCCAGCGGATGCTCCTCATTCATGGTCAGAATGATTCCGTTTTCATAAATGGTTTGTTTCATCGGGCATCCCATCCTTTCGTACCCCTTGATTCCAAGATTGGTGATTATAATAAGGATTATACCCGCTGAATTTTAAAATATCAATCTGATAAATTTTAAGATTCTTTAGAAAAAATATGTTTAGCTTAATTCCCCTTTTAACTGTGCCAGAATTTTCTTTTCCCTTCGTGAAACCTGCACCTGAGTCATATCCAGTTCCTTTGCCGTTTCCACCTGAGTCTTTTCCTGAAAATACCGAAGAACAATCAGTTTTCGATCCTTAACCTCCAGTTTTCCAATCACTTCTTTCAAAGAAAGTAAGTCGCCGATTCGTTTTTCCTCGCTGTCCACCGGAATATCCCACTGTCTGTCCTCACTGTCAGAGTCTTCCTGTTCTGTCAAAGAAACTGGCGGCGCACTGACATTAATCGCTTCCACAATTTCTTCCTGTTCTACTGACAAAAGATGTGCCAATTCTCCCACGGTAGGTTCTCTGCCTTCCCGCTTAGCAAATATCTCCCGTTCCCGGGATACTTTCACCGAAAGTTCTTTCAGTCCTCGGCTTACTTTTAAAGCACCTCCATCCCGAAACATCCGCTTGATTTCTCCTAAAATCACCGGAACTGCATAGGTGGAAAACTGAACCCCCCGACTTTCATCAAAAGCGTCTACCGCTTTCACCAACCCCAAACATCCTGCGGAATACAGGTCATCATACTCTATTCCCCGTCCCAGAAACCGCCGCACACACAAATGAACCAGTCCCAGATTCTGTTCGGCAAAAGCGTCTCTCTGTTCTTTGGTATTATTCATGGACATCACTTGCCATACGGGAATTCATTTTTTTCATCATCACTACCGTGGTACCTTTTCCAGGCGTTGAGGTAACCCGCAGCTTGTCCATAAACGTCTGCATCACCGCAAACCCCAGTCCGGCACGTTCCTCATCCCGCGCTGTAGTAAACATGGGGATCATCGCCTGCTGCACATCTGCAATGCCGCAGCCCCGGTCTCTGATTTTTATGTAAGCTACATCCCCTTCTAAAATTCTGGCGGTAATATAAATTTTTCCCACCCGATCCCGATAGGCATGTACAATACAATTGGTAACTGCTTCGGAAACTGCGGTTTTCAGATCCGTAATTTCATCTACAGTAGGGTCCAGCTGAGTAAAAAAACTGGCAACCGCTGTCCGGGCATAACTTTCGTTGGAGGACCGGCTCCAAAAATTCAGGTTCATTTCATTTAAAATTTCCATACTGCTTGCTCCTTTACTTTAAGACTGCCAGCTTGTCCAAACCAGCCAGAACCATGACTTTTCGAATATGATTGGAAAGATTCACTACCTGCAGTGTTCCTCCCAACGCCTGCATCTGCTTATATCGCCCCATTACCAGACCAATTCCGCTGCTGTCCATAAACGTAACATGTTTAAAATCCAAAATCAGCTCCTGGGGTCGTACCCGTTCCAATTCCAGGTCGATGCTCTGCCGCATTTCCCTTGCAGTATGATGATCAATATCACCGGATATCTCCACTTTCATGACCTGATCTTCCTGTGTAATAACTGTCATGCTGTTAATTCCTCCTTTTGCACTTCCTGTAAATCCACATTTTCCCACCTTTTTCCTTTCAAAAACAAAAAGGCAGGATGCCTATATGGAATGTACTTCCATTATAGGCATCCTGCCTTAAAAAGATTGTCAGTTTTTACGATTTCAACCAATTTTGATCACAGCTTCAGCTGTTCACCCAAATCTTCCTCCCGAAGGATTGCCCCTGTGGACGGAATCGTCTTTGCACGGTAGCGCTGAGGATTCGCAAAATCCCCTTCTGTATATTGCTGTACTGATTCGATAAATTGGTTCTTTTTCAGGGTCATCACCTGCACGCCTTGTGTGGTTCTGGTGGTCTTCAGCGGAACCATCGCACTGTCAAACAACAGCTTTCTCTTTGCAGAAGAAGTGAGGACATATTCCCCGTCTTCCGCACAGTCATAAACAGCTACTAAAGGATACTTATCACAGTAAGCGTTGGAAAGTTTCTTTCTCCGGGTTTTGGTTTCATAGCCTTCCAGCGGTACCTTGGCCACCTTTCCGTTTTCAAAGAAGAACAAAAGGCTGCCGGAAAAGTCCTTGGTCACAACCATGTGAATGAGTTTTTCCCCATCATCAAAGCCCAGTTTAGCAGGAATATAATCCCCAAGCAAACTGGCTTTGGTATCATCAAATTCAGATACCCGAGCTTTATAAACCTGATGCTGATCGGTAAAAAACAAAAGCTCCATATCATTGGTGGTTTCTACATGGCGCTCAATGGCATCGGTTTCCTTTAACTTATGTTCTCCGCTCATCCGCAGAGACTGAGGCGTAATCTTTTTAAAATAGCCCTCACGGGTCAGGAACAGGTTCACCGGATAATTTGGAATTTCCTCTTCCTCTTCTCCCTCATCCAGATCATCTGCAAAGATAAACTGGGTCAGCCGAGGTTTTGCGTATTTTTTGATTACATTCCGCAGTTCCCCGATCATAATGGAGCGGATCTTTTTCCGGGATTCCAAGGTTTCTTCCAAATCCGCAATGGATTCTATCAAAGACTGAATTTCCTGGGTTCGTTTTAAAATATATTCCCGGTTTAAATGGCGCAGTTTAATTTCTGCCACATATTCTGCCTGAACTTCATCAATTCCAAAACCAATCATCAAATTGGTTACAACATCCCGCTCTTCTTCGGTTTCCCGAACAATCCGCACCGCTTTGTCAATATCCAGCAGGATTTTTTCCATCCCCTGCAACAAATGCAGTTTGTCCCGCTGTTTTTTCAAATCAAAGTACACCCGACGGCGGATACACTCAGAACGGAATGCAATCCATTCCTGCAAAATGGTTTTTACACCCATTACTCTGGGCTGACCAGCTACCAGTACATTAAAGTTACAGGAAAAACTATCCTGCAAAGGAGTCATCCGGAACAGCTTCTGCATCAGTTTATCCGGATCCACACCTCGTTTTAAGTCCATGGTGATTTTTAAACCGGAAAGGTCGGTTTCATCACGCATATCCGCAATTTCCCGGATTTTTCCCCCTTTAATCAGATCCACAATTTTATCCATAATGGATTCAATGGTGACTGTTGGAGGAATCTGGGTCACCTCAATACAGTTTTGCGTTTTGTCATATTGATACTTGCATCGGATTTTCAGGCTTCCCCGTCCGGTTTCATATACTTGACGCAAAGCATCCGGATCGTGGATTAAATAGCCGCCCCCTGGAAAATCCGGTCCCAGCAAGGTCTGATAAATATCGTAATTTTCGTCTTTCAGCAGACCAATGGTGGTTTCACACAGCTCTTTCAGATTAAACGGACAGATGCTGCTGGCCATAGAAACAGCGATCCCTACATTGGAATTGACCAAAATTGCCGGATAGGTTCCCGGCAGCAAAGTAGGTTCGGTGGTCTCATTGTCATAGTTAGGTACAAAATCAACCGTATCTTTATCAATATCCCGGAACAATTCTTCACAGATAGGTGCCAGCTTTGCCTCGGTATATCGGGACGCCGCATACGCCATATCCCGGGAATAGGCTTTCCCGAAATTTCCTTTGGAATCCACATAAGGATGCAGCAGAGTTTCGTTACCTGCTGCCAAACGCACCAGTGTTTCATAAATTGCCTGATCTCCGTGAGGATTCAGCTTCATGGTCTGTCCTACAATATTTGCGGATTTGGTCTTGGGTTTTGTAAGCAGTCCCATCCCGTACATGGTGTACAAAATCTTTCGGTGGGAAGGTTTAAACCCGTCGATTTCCGGCAGTGCACGGGATACAATGACACTCATAGCATACGGCATATAGTTCTGCCGAATGGTCTCGGTAATAGGCTGGTCAACAATAATGCCTGCACCCTCAATTTCTGCGTTTGCCGTCACTTTTTTGCTAGTGACTTCTTTTTTTCTTGCCAATTCCCTTGCCCCTCCTTTAAGAAATATCCGCTAATTCCAGATAGTCCTGACCATACTCGGAAATATAATCTTTTCTGCCCTGGAGGTTATCCCCCAGCATTAAATCAAACATATCTGCGGTGGATTTCATATCCTCCGGTGTCACCCGAATCAGTCGTCTGGTTTCCGGGTTCATGGTCGTCAGCCACATCATATCTGCATCGTTTTCCCCAAGCCCTTTTGAACGGTTCAAAGTCGCCTTCTGATTTCCGATTTTCTTCATAATATCGGTTTTCTCTTTTTCAGTATATGCAAAATAGGTTTTGTCTTTGGTATTGATTTCAAACAAAGGGGACTCAGCAATGTAGACATATCCCTCATTAATCAGCGTAGGCATCAGCCGATAAAGCATGGTAAGAATCAAAGTACGAATCTGGAAACCATCCACATCGGCATCGGTACAGATAATAACCTTGCTCCATTTCAGGTTATTAATATCAAAGGTAGACAATTCCCGGTTTGCCTTGGAATTGACCTCTACCCCGCATCCCAGCACTTTTACAAGGTCTGTAATAATATCATTTTTAAAAATTTTATTAAATTCCGCTTTTAAACAGTTGAGGATCTTTCCTCGAACCGGAATCACTGCCTGAAATTCCGCATCCCGTCCCATTTTTACAGAACCAAGCGCAGAATCCCCTTCTACAATATAAAGTTCCCGGCGGCTTAAATCTTTGGAACGGCAATCCACAAATTTCTGTACCCGGTTTGCCATATCCACGGTACCGCTCAGTTTCTTTTTCAGATTCAGTCTGGTTTTTTCTGCGTTTTCCCGGCTGCGCTTATTCACCATCACCTGCTCTGCAATTTTCTGGGCTTCATCCGGATTTTCAATAAAGTAAACTTCCAGCTGATGCTTTAAAAATTCAGTCATTGCCTCATAAATAAATTTATTGGTAATGGCTTTTTTGGTCTGGTTCTCATAAGAAGTCTGAGTAGAGAAAGAAGAAGACACCAGCACCAGACAGTCTTCCACGTCTGTGTAGCTGATTTTTCCTTCCCCTTTCAGGTACTTGTTATTTTGTTTGAGCCAAGCGTCAATTTGGGATACAAACGCCTGTTTTACCGCCCGTTCCGGAGAACCGCCGTATTCCAAAAAGCTGGAATTGTGGTAATATTCGGTTACCTTTACCCGATTAGAAAAGGTAAATGCAACCGTCATTTTTACCCGGTATTCCGGTTTATCTTCCCGGTCCCGTCCCCGGCGTTCTGCCTCGCAGTACTGAACGCTGGTCATTGCATTCTCTCCTGCAATTTCTTTTACATAATCAGTGATCCCGTCTTCATAGACAAATTCTTTGGTAACAAACCCATCCGATGTTTCGTTTTTTAAGACAAACACAATCCCTTTATTGACCACTGCCTGGCGTTTTAAAATTTCTTCAAAAAACTCCAGAGGAATATCAATATCGGTAAATACCTGCAAGTCTGGTTTCCAGCGCTGTCGGGAACCGGTCTGTTTCCGTCTGGTCTCTTTTTTCTCCAGTCCCCCTATATTCTCCCCATGCTCAAAATGCAGGTTATATTGATAACCATCCCGAAATACTTCTACATCAAAATATTCAGAGGAATACTGGGTGGCACAGGAACCCAGACCATTCAGCCCCAAAGAAAACTCATAGCTGGCGCCGTCATCATTATTCTGATATTTCCCGCCGGCATATAGTTCACAGAATACCAGCTCCCAGTTATAGCGCTGTTCATTCTGGTTATAGTCCAGGGGAATTCCCCGCCCAAAGTCTTCAATTTCAATGGAATGATCCAAATAGCGGGTTACCGTAATGGTATTGCCAAACCCAGCTCTGGCTTCGTCAATAGAGTTGGAAAGAATTTCAAACATGGAGTGTTCGCATCCTTCCAGTCCATCAGAACCAAAAATAACCGCTGGACGCTTTCGAACACGATCTGCTCCCTTTAAGGATGAAATACTTTCATTGGTATATTCTTGTTTTTTCTTTCTTGCCATAGGTACCCTGCGTCATTCCTTTCCTGCTTTTTCATATTACGTTCAGTATCTCCAAATTCTTTTAAAACATCAGCTTTTTCTGTAAAACACATGCTCTTTAGCATCTGTTAAACCTCTGGTACATTTGTTTTTCCAGTATGATTAATGATACCCTGTTTGGAATTTGTTGTCAACCAAACAGAAAATTTTCCATCATTTCCTCAAATTCCCTAAATGCTCTGATCCGGTTTTTTCGCCATTTTGCCTTGAATCTTTATGCGGAAAACCACGCTAACACAACAGCCGGTATCTCCCGGATCCAATAGCTGACTATCAAAAGTGGATTGGTAAATCCCGCAGCTCCTTTTACCGAAAACCCCTGTTGTCTGGCATAATAACAGCCTCGGTACAGGTGAAACCCATCGGTTACCACTACGGTTTTTCCGGGATTTTGTTTTCCCAGCAGTTTTTTGCTGTATTCCAAATTTTCCTGGGTAGAGGTAGACTGATCTTCCTCCAAAATCCGCTCAGGAGAAATCCCTTTTGAAATCAGATACTGTTTCATCACAAAACTTTCCGGATACTGTTCATCCTCGCCCTGTCCCCCGGACACAATACAGATGCTTTCCGGATGATCCTTCATAATATCACAGGCAGTATCCAAACGATGTGCCAGCATTTTGGTAGGGCGGTCGCCTTTTACTTTACATCCCAGCACCACCACAGTATCTACCGGATCATGGGGATGATAATGCGCGTATCCAAACAACATAAATCCGGAAACCACTGCGGTAGCAATGATTCCCAATAGGATCAAAATCAAAAGGATTCTGTCAAACATCATCCAAAATCCTTGAGGGGACAGAAAACGGCGGATAAATCCGTACCCTGCAAGACACACGCCGCCTCCCATAGCAATCCATACCCCAATATGAGAAACCCGATAACAGAGAGGAAACATGGAAAACAATAAAAGAAGTCCTCCCAAAACCATTAAAATCCAGTTTACTGCCATGGATAACCGTCCTTTCCAAGCCATCATCTTTCCCTTTCCTTTAAGCATATCTGCGGTACACATTTTAGCCATCACGCTTCCGGAGCGTAAAGACTTTTCTGGTGAAAATACTGTTCTGCCTGCTCTGCCAGATAAAAAGAACCGCAGATGACCAAAACTCCTTTTGAAGCAATGTGATCCAATCCCACACAAATTGCCTGCTCCAGAGACTGACAAACCTGTCCCTGGGAAACATGATCTTTTACCAGTTCCCACAAATCTTCAGCAGATATGGTTCTGGGGTAATTAACCGGCACACACAATACTTCGTCTGCTGCAGAAGCAATGGCGTTGGCTCCAGTCTGACAGTCCTTGTCCTGCATCATGCCCAAAATCACCACTTTCGGAGAAGCTGTCAGTTTTTTTAAAGTATCTGCCAGTGCTTCCAATCCTTCCGGATTGTGGGCGCCGTCCACATACACAAGAGGTTCCCCGGAAATTTTCTGAAATCGGGCAGGTACTCTGGTTTTCAAAAGTCCTGCCTTTTGATCCCGAAGAGAAACCGGGAAGCCCTTCTGCCCCAAAACCCCAATGGCTTCCAGCGCATTCACTGCATTATATATCTGGTGTTCCCCTGCCATCCGGATTTCATACTCCCCTGTACCATACCGAAACTTGCTTCCATCCCCGTCACATCTGAGAATTTCAATTGTACCCGGATTTCCCTGAACCAAGGAGGCGCCTTTTTTGGCGCATTCTTCCATACATTCACCCAAAGCTTCCCAAGAAAGTTTAGGATAACAGACACATACACTGCCTGGTTTCACAATCCCAACTTTCTCTTTTGCAATCTGCTCAATGGTATCTCCCAGATACTGGGTATGATCCAAGGAAATCGAGGTAATGACGCTGACCAATGTCCGAGAGGCAATATTGGTGGCATCATATCTGCCGCCCATGCCCACTTCCAGACAAAGAATATCACAGCATTGGGAAAACCACAAAAATCCTGCTGCTGTTACCGATTCAAATTCGCTGATGGCAACCCCCTGTGCCCGAAGTTTTTCATCTGCCTCTTTGACCTTTTGGGCGCAGACGATCAGCTCTTCTTTGGAGATCATGGTTCCGTCGCAGCAAAACCGTTCCCGGAAATCCATCACATAGGGAGAGGTAAACAGTCCTGTCCGATACCCTGCCGCTGTCAGCATATTGGCGCAAAAATTGGCAGTCGTTCCTTTTCCGTTGGTACCTCCAATATGAACACAGGGAATCCGATCCTGAGGATTCCCCAATTCTTCCATCAGGCGCTTCATGGTATCCAAGGAATGCAGCCGCTGTCTTCTGGGAATATGATGAAAATATTCTACTGCTTGTTCATAGGTCATCATCATTCACAAATCTCCTTTTGGTTTGGTAAACGATAAAATAAGTCCTGTGGAGTTTTCGCATGCATAGTTGCCAGAATTCCATCTAAATGATCATATTCATGCTGTATCAGTTCAGATAAATCCCCTTCCAGTTCCATGGTATGCAGATTCCAATCCAAATCACGGAAGGTAATTTTACATCGCTTAAAACGATTTAAGCGCACCAACAGGCCTGGAAAAGACATGCAGTCATCCATTACTTCCATCTGTTCCTGATCAATCCATTCAAGCTGCGGATTTATCAGTGCCTGAGGGTCTCTGCCCGGAATTTTAGTACAAATTATCCGTTTCAAAAGGCCGATTTGAGGGGCGGCAATTGCTCTTCCTGCTCCATATTTTTTACGATAGTCAGCAATAGTATCCCACATATCCTGAATATCAGAAAGCAGACCGGGAATTTCCTTTTGTTCTACTGGCTGGCTCGTTTGATATAGCACAGGATTTCCAAGTAATAAAATATTTCTTACCATGAACGTTATCTCCCTTTGGTACGGAAAAAGCCTCCGAACAGTTATTTTGTCCTGTTCGGAGACTTTCTTTTCATCCGTCAATGTTGTCCAAATTATAAAAAGGCTTTCATGCTTTCCAGAATATTCTGCAGTTTTTCTTCTGCTTTGGCCAGCTTCTGACGCTGTTCTTCTACTACCGCAGCAGGAGCTTTAGAAACAAATTTTTCATTGGAAAGTTTGTTCTTAAACATATTGACTTCTTTTTCGCATTTTTCTTTTTCTTTGTTTAAGCGTTCCAGTTCTTTTTCCCGGTCTACCAGTTCACCCATTGGGATAAAGATTCTCGCTGCATTGGTAACCACCTGCATAGCGTTTTCAATGTCCCAATCTTTTCCCAGATGTACTTCGGAAGCGGAAGCCAAACGTTCAAAGAAAGCGGTTCCCTGAGCGAATACTTCTTCCCCTTCAGTAGCAATATAAACTGCTGCTTTCCGGCTAGGAGGAACATTCTTTTCTGCTCTGGCATTTCGGATTCCCTTAATGGCATCCATAATCTGTTCAAAGTCCCGTTCCTCTTTGGCAAAGTTCAGTTTTTCATCATAAACTGGCCAGCTGGAAATCATAATGGATTCACAGTCGTTTGGAATTGCCTGCCAGATTTCTTCAGTAATAAACGGCATAAATGGATGGAGCAGTTTCAAGGTGTTTGCCATCAAATAAACCAGAACTTTCTGGGCATTGACTGCACTTTCACCGCCTGCCTGAATCCGTGCTTTGGTCAATTCAATATACCAGTCACAGAGAATATCCCAGATAAAGTCATACAGTTTGGAAACCGCAATTCCCAGCTCATATTTATCCAGATTTTCTGTTACTTCTTTCACCAGTGCATTGTATTTAGAAAGTACCCATTTGTCTTCAATGGTCAAAGTTTCAGGCAGTTCAATGCCAGTTACTTCGTCAGACAGATTCATCAAAATAAACCGGGTTGCGTTCCACAGTTTGTTGGCAAAGTTTCTTGCTGCTTTTACTTTGTCATCAGAATAACGCATATCGTTGCCTGGAGTGTTTCCGCTGACCAGCATAAAACGCAGAGCGTCTGCACCATATTCAGAAATAACTTCCAGCGGATCGATCCCGTTGCCCAAAGATTTGGACATCTTTCTGCCCTGTTCATCACGAACCAATCCGTGGAACAATACTGTTTTAAACGGAACATCTCCAGTGTGTTCCAAAGCAGAGAAAATCATTCTAGCTACCCAGAAGAAGATGATGTCGTATCCGGTTACCAAAGTAGAAGTTGGATAGAAGTATTTGAGATCTTCGGTCTGGTTTGGCCATCCCAAAGTGCTGAACGGCCACAGAGCAGAAGAGAACCAGGTATCCAAAGTATCTTCATCCTGATGCATATGAGTGCCGCCGCATTTTGGACAAACAGAAGGAGCTTCTTTAGCTACTACCATTTCTCCGCAGTCAGCACAGTAATAGGCAGGAATCCGATGTCCCCACCACAGCTGACGGGAAATACACCAGTCTTTGATGTTGTTCATCCAGTTGTAGTAGATTTTGTCCATCCGTTCTGGTACAAAACGAATTTCGCCGTCTTCTACTGCTTTTACTGCCGGTTTTGCCAACGGTTCCATCTTTACAAACCACTGTTTGGAAACTCTTGGTTCTACGGTGGTTCCGCAGCGGTAACAGGTTCCTACATTGTGAACATGATCTTCAACACGAACCAGGTAACCCTGTTCTTCCAAATCTTTTACAATGGCTTTTCTTGCTTCATATCGTTCCATGCCTGCATATTTTCCGCAGTCATCGGTCATATGAGCGTCATCAGTCAGAATATTGATGACTGGCAGATTGTGTCTGAGTCCTACTTCAAAGTCGTTCGGGTCATGGGCAGGTGTAATTTTAACGACACCAGTACCAAATTCCATATCTACATAATCGTCGCCAACTACTGGAATTTCCCGATTTACCAATGGCAGAATCAGTTTCTTTCCAATCAGATTCTGATACCGTTCATCGTTAGGATTTACTGCGACAGCAGTATCCCCCAGCATAGTTTCCGGACGAGTAGTAGCCAGTTCCAGATAACCAGAACCATCCGCAAATGGATACCGCAGATGCCAGAAATGGCCAGCCTGTTCTTCGTATTCTACCTCTGCATCAGAAATAGAGGTACAGCAGTGAGGACACCAGTTGATGATTCGTTCTCCACGGTAAATGAGGCCTTTTTCATACAGGCGAACAAATACTTCCTTAACCGCATCGCTGCAGCCTTCGTCCAGTGTAAAACGTTCCCGTTCCCAGTCACAGGAAGTACCCAGCTTTTTCAGCTGTTCTACAATGGTTCCGCCATACTGGCGCTTCCATTCCCATGCCCGTTCCAAAAAGCCTTCCCGGCCCAAATCTTCTTTGGTAATTCCTTCTTTGCGCATAGCTTCTACGATTTTCGCTTCGGTAGCGATAGAAGCATGGTCTGTACCTGGTACCCACAAAGCTTCGTAACCCTGCATCCGTTTGTAACGGGTCAGGATATCCTGCAAAGTTTCATCCAAAGCATGACCCATGTGCAGTTTCCCAGTAATGTTGGGAGGAGGAATTACAATGGTAAACGGTTCTTTCTTGGAGTTTGGTTCTGCGTGAAAGTATCCGCCTTCCATCCAAAAATGGTAAATGCGGTCTTCAAAGTCTTTTGGCGCATATACCTTTTGAAGTTCTTTTTTCATAAAGACAAACATTCCTTTCTGTGTTTCATTCCAATCGTTTTTCAACGCAATTTGCTCATTGATTCGCGATACCAAAAATAAAAAAACCGCCCTGAATTTCTTCAGGGCGAAATATTATCCGCGGTACCACCTAAATTCGGAGAAATCTTCTCCGCACTTATGCCGGCGCTGACCTTACTGCCAATGCCGCTTCCCGATAACGGCGGGATACCGTTGAAGCCTACTAGGGAAAAATCTCTCCCGTTGGGGTCAAAGCTCAGGGGCTACCTTCCATATCACTTGAGCAAAGGCTTACACCAACCGCCTTTTCTCTCTGCCTCAAGAGGATATTTACTCCTCCCCGTCCCAGCTTTTTACTATTCCTCTCAAACTGATTGAGATACTGTATATTATTATATCCACCCCAATGAAAAAAGTCAAGGATTTTCCCCAGGTTGCGGGATTCTCATCCTTTATAGTAGAATAAAACTATTATGATTCCTGTTTTACAATAAAAATTTTAAAAATACTGTAACGTTTTCTCTATAAAACAGTTATTTCAGTGAAAGGGGGTAAACAAAGCGTGGACTTTTCACAGATTTACGAATCCTATTTTAAAGACGTATACCGCTATCTGCTGGGACTTTCCGGAAATGAAGCGATTGCGGAAGAAATTGCTCAAGAAGCTTTTACCAAAGCACTGAAATCCCTAAACCAATTTGATGGCTCCAGTGAAATCAAAGCATGGCTGTTTACCATTGCCAAAAACACCTACTTTACCCACTGCAAAAAGCAAAAACACAATTTCCCTGTTCCCCTGTCAGAACAGGAAGATACTGCTCAAACCAGTTTTTCCGACCAGCTGGCTGACGAAGAAACCGCCTTTCAAATTCACCAGTTTCTGCACACCATGCAGGATCCTTACAAGGAAGTATTTCATCTTCGGGTATTTGGAGAGCTTCCTTTTGAACAAATCGGCCGGATCTTTGGCAAAAATCCCAGTTGGGCTCGGGTTACCTTTTACCGAGCCAAACAGCAAATCATAAACTATATGGAGGAGATTGAACATGGAAAAAATAAGCTGTAATGTTATCGGCGACCTGCTCCCGTTATATGCAGAAAATGCTGTCAGTGAAGACAGCCGCCGTCTGATTGAAGAACACTTGTCCCAATGTGAAGAATGCCGCCATCAGCTAAAAACCATGACAAATCACATGGTTCTTCCTGTGAGCACTAAAGCCTGCATTCAGGATATGGAAATACTGAAAAAAATCCGAAAACATCTGCGCAGCAGAAAACTGATCGCCATGATTCTTTCGGCTGTGATCACGCTGTCCTTGGTTTTTGGTGCCTACTCTCTCATGGTAATTCCCAGACAATGTATCCCTTTCCGTTCTGACCTTATTTCTGTTATAGAAGCAGACGGGGAACTGTACGCAGCTTATTCCGGTGAAACTTTTGCCGGCACCGTATCCCATCATCCCATTGAGGTAGAGATTGATGGGGAAACAGTTCATACTGTTGCTTTTTACATGACAGAAAACTTCTGGTCAAAATATATAGAACCCATCTTTTCAGATAACCCTTCTTCTCAATACACCTTTTCTTTAGGAAAAGCCAGTGAAATTGATCAGGTGTATTACGGCGAATACGACAAAGAAAGTGATTTACCCATCATCGATCAGAATTTACTGGAAACGCTGGATTTAATCTGGGAGAAAGAATAGCAAAATCCCTCTACAGCTTGTATGCCGTAGAGGGGTTTTGCTATTCTCAAAAATTTACAATCATTTTCCTTCATGCAGTACACCGACAGCATGATCATAGTCCTTCTTTTTCACATAAAAAATACAGACATGTCGCTCTCCTATACGAGGCGTTGTATACCGCTCCGGCGAAAAGGAAGAACCTTGGTTGGGATATTCGCTTGTGGAAGAAATCCCATGACTTTGAAGCAGATAACGCACACGTGCTTCTTGCTCCACAGAATAAACAACAATTAGTTCTCGTCTGCCAAACATAAAATCCGCCTCCCTGCCGTTTCTATTCCAGGTTTTGCACGATTTTTCGTTTATCAATTCTCACCAGAAGAAGATTCTGTTGGTGTTTTGCAGGGGAATACCCCAATCACTTTCCCGCAGTTTTTGCAAAAATAGGCATCGGTACAGTCTTCCAAATTACTTTGTTGAAATGCTGCTGACAAAGCACCAGCCAGATAGGCTTTACGGCGTCTTTGCCTCCGCTGTGCAGTGGATTTCAATTCACTTCCATCAGGGAAAAAATTCTGCTCAAAAAAGTATCCGCTGTATTCAAACTGAATTACTCCATGCTCCATCTCGATTCCGCAGTAAGGACATTTCATCATCTGCTGCCTCCTTTGTGATCAGGAACAATTGCCGAACAATACTGATTTCTATGTTTATCATATCAACAAAATTCACCGTAATCAATGAGCAGCTTCACCATATTATCTATGCTTACTTATCCATTATGTACAATGGTCTCGGTTTCCCAATATCATTTAGAGGCTGGCTTCTCCCGAAGCATGGGCAGAACCGTAAACAGCATAGTTCCAAAGCAAGCCGCACCTCCCAAGAAATTGGAGATTGGCTCTGCCAAAAATACGCCGTGTACCCCAAGAGACGGGATCATCGGCAGCAAAATGGTAAGCGGTACCACAATGATTACCTTTCGGAACAAAGAGAAAAATACCGCCTGCCGGGATTTTCCCAGCGCCACAAAAGTAGACTGCCCGGAGAACTGCAAAGACATCATAAAGAATCCAAAGAAATACAGGTACAGTGAAGGAACCCCTTCCTGCAAAAGCTGTGGATCGCTGTTGAAAATGTGAATAAAGGCTCTTGGAATCAGCATTAAAATGACCCATACCACCACAGTATAAACGATGCACACAATAGAAGTAAATTTAATTCCCTGGCGAACCCGCTGGTATTTTCCTGCCCCATAGTTAAATCCCATGACGGGCTGAGCGCCGTTGGTAATTCCATTGACCGGCATGGTTACCACTTCCCGAATGGAATTGAGTACTGTCATAATCCCCACGTACAGGTCACCACCATATCGGGACAGAGTGGCGTTACAGACAATCTGCACCAATCCGTTCGTCACTGCCATAATAAATCCAGATAAACCCAAAGCGGAGATTTCGCCCACCAGCTTCAAATGAGGCCGTAAACAGGAAACTTTCAAACGATAGATGGCTTTTTGTCCAGTCAAAAACCGAAGTACCCAAATAGAGGACAAAAACTGGGAAAGAATGGTGGCAAGTGCCGCTCCGCGAACACCCATATCAAAAACAAAAATAAAAATAGGATCCAGCACAATATTGGCAATTGCTCCTAGTAAAACGGTCATCATACCAATTTTTCCAAACCCCTGGGAGTTAATAAAACTGTTCATTCCCAGTCCAATCATTACAAAAATACTGCCCAAAAGATAAATGGTGATGTATGCATCCGCATAAGGAAAGGTATCGTCACTAGCCCCAAACAGATACAAAATCGGCTTTTTAAAAATCAAGCAAAGGATGGTTAACAGCACACCGGAAATAATCAGCATGGAAAAAGAATTCCCCATAATTTTTTCTGCCCGCTGATGATCCCCTTTTCCCCGTGCAATGGAACACAGCGGCGCACCGCCCATACCAAACAGGTTGGCAAACGCAGTAATAATGGTGATAATAGGAAACGTTAGCCCTAAGCCAGTAAGCGCCAGCGTAGACGCATCAGGAAGATGTCCGATATACACCCGGTCTACCACACTGTACAATACATTGATAAGCTGCGCCAACGTCATAGGGAGGGCCAGCCCCATAATATTTTTCCAAACACTTCCTACCGAAAAGTCATTTTGCTGCTGTCCGTCCTGCATATTCCGGTCTCCTCCTCGTGATTTTTCTAGTCATTTTACATTTCGTACTATAATCTTCATTTTCTGTAATTATTTTTATTATAATATACTCCAATTTAAAATGCAAGTAAACCATCCTTCTCCTGCAAATTATAAAAAAGTTCCCCAGTGACATTTGCTTTTCTGCAAACATTCCTGGGGAACTTTTCCTTGTATTCCGTATTTTTTACTGTCTTATTCCATTTTTTCAGGAATTTCAAATCCATCCCAGCATACGGTAATGGGACAAGTGAATTTCCAGTTCTCGAAAAATTCACAAAGTTCCTGGTGATTGGAAGTGTAGTGATTAATATGGGCTAAATAAATCCGGCTTTGATCGGTCAAAGTTCCCTGTTCCAGCAAAATTGGGAACAGTTCCCGGCAGCTGGCAGCGTCCAAATGTCCTCCCGGATGAGGTTCTCTAGGAGTCAGTCCAAAAGTACATTCACTGATGAGAAAATCCAGTTTCTGCCCTTTCAGTGCTTCCAGGGTTTCCGGCAGATACCAGCCTGTATCCAACCCGTAATAGAATTTCACACCGCTTGGCAGCTCTACCAAATAGTTGGCAGCATTTTCTCCCATATTTCCAAAATGATTTCCCCGCAAAGGTGTTACCTTCATTCCATCAATTTCATAGGTTTTACCGTATTCCAAACGATGAAACGCAACAATCCCCTTTTGTTCCAGTTGAGTGGTCATTCCTTTGATAATCGGTTCACTCTCTTTATAAAAGGTGACAATATCATAGGCCTTGTCCGTAAAATAATAGTGAAGCGGTTCCTGTTCACGGCAGGTAGCCATATTTCTTACATTCATCATCATCTGATCCAGATGATCTTCGTGTGTATGTGTAACCAGAACATGGTGCAGATGAATAAAATCGCCATACTCCAGTGATTGCGCAAAGGCATCTGCCCCCAAATCAATACAAGCAGTTTCACTGATCCGGAACATGGTTCTTCTGCGAATTTCTTTTCCACCCACTTTTCTTGCATGTTCACAAACGGGACAGCTGCAGAATGGACTTGGGATTCCTTCTGCCGCGCCGGTACCATAGAATGTCAATTGTTTTCCCATAATGGATCGCACTCCTTTTCTATTGATTCAATGAATGAACGCTTTTCTGTGAATTTTGAGAAGGGTTTTGATTGCCGCACAAAGCTAAAATCGCTGCCGCTACCAATATCACAATGCTTCCCACAATTTTCCCAATACTAAGTGATTCATGAAGCAGCAGCACACCGCAAAAACTGCTGGTAATCGGTTCAAACAAGCAGAATATTGCTGCAGAAGATGCATTCAGATATTTTACGCCCAACTGCAACAACGCCACTGCAAAGCAGGAAGTACACACAGCAATAATAAAGGTGTACAGTAATGCCCGAAATGAAAGGTCAAATACAATATCCTGCGTAGGAATATTGTAAACCAGCATTTCTAAAACAATAGAAATCGCTAAATAAAAAGAAAATTGGAATGGATCCATGCTTTTTAATCCAAATTTTTCAATCCCAACCATATAAAACGCATAGGTCAGCCCGGAAGTGACTGCTAAAATAACGCCTATCATTCCCATTTGCTCTCCCGGTTCCAAAAACAGGGCGATTCCCGCACTGGCAAAAATCAAGGCCAACACCTTTGGTTTTCCCAAATGATCTTTATAAAAAATCCGGCAGATCAGCGCCACAAAAACCGGATATAAAAAATGCAGTGTGGTCGCAGTACTGATCCCAACATAATCATAGGAAGCATACAGCATGACCGTTGTGGTCCCGCTGCCCAAAATTCCAATCAAAAAAATTCTTCCCAGCTGTTGTTTAGTAATGCGAAAATCAGTTTTCCTTACTGCCATAACAATTGCCAATACAGGAATTACCATTAAATTTCGATAAAAAGTCAGCGTTGCCGCATTGCTGCCCAACTCATAACTCATGCTGGCCAACACCGGCGTAACACCAAACAACACTGCAGATAAAATTGTCAAAATAACACCTTTTGCTTTCACTTTTCTGCATTCTCCTCTAACTTTAAAATATATATGGCCGTTTCTGCATCACCATAAACGATACCAAAACATCTTTATCCTCAATCATACTGGAAATCACAAAAAATGACAAGCCGTTTTCGTTAAAAACCACTTAATATACAAATTCTTTGCTTTTCATACTGTGGTATTTGAGAAATATCTTTTTTGTACCGGAAAACTTCCCCTATCAATTGGGGCATAGTTAGATTTCACAGAAATTGAATCATATTTCTGTCAGCCAAAACCAAAGGATACGATTGATTTTTCCACAGGAACATGATATAATTATAAAGAAAAAAGTTTATTATTATAGATTATTTTAAAATAAATTTTGGAGGAATTTCCATGAAACAGGCAAAGATGACAGTGGACAAAGAATTTCAAATCTCCCAGATTGATAAGCGAATTTATGGTTCTTTTATCGAACATCTGGGACGGGCAGTCTACGGCGGTGTATATCAGCCGGATCACCCTTCTGCTGATGAAAACGGATTCCGCACCGATGTAATGAATCTGGTACGGGATTTGCAGGTTCCCATTATTCGGTACCCCGGCGGAAACTTTGTATCCAATTTCTATTGGGAAGACAGTGTAGGTCCTGTAGAGCAGCGTCCTCATCGTCTGGAACTGGCATGGAGAAGCCTGGAAACCAACGAAATCGGTTTAAACGAATTCTCCAAATGGTGCCGTTTGGTAGGTTCTGACGTGATGATGGCAATTAATCTGGGAACCAGAGGGATTGCAGATGCCTGCAACCTTTTGGAATACTGCAATCATCCTTCTGGAACCAAATACAGCGATTTAAGAATCCAGCATGGTGTGAAAGACCCGCACAACATTAAAGTATGGTGCCTGGGAAATGAAATGGATGGCCCTTGGCAGACAGGACACAAAACCCCGGAAGAATACGGCCGTCTGGCAGAAGAAACTGCTAAAGCTATGAAACAGATTGACCCTTCCATTGAACTGGTATCCTGCGGAAGTTCCAACACAGGAATGCCCACTTTCCCAGAATGGGAAGCTACTACCTTGGGACGGGATTATGACTATGTAGATTATATTTCCCTGCACCAATACTACGGCAACCGTTTTAACGATACCGCAAATTTCCTGGCTCAGTCTGTAGATATGGAACATTTTATCCATACAGTCATCTCTACCTGTGACTATGTTAAAGCAAAAAAACGCAGCAAAAAACAGATGAAACTGAGCTTTGACGAATGGAATGTTTGGTTCCACTCCAACAGTCAGGATGACGATACCATGACAAACCGTCCGTGGCAGAAAGCTCCAGCTTTGCTGGAAGACCACTATACTTTTGAAGATGCACTGCTGGTAGGCCTCATGCTGATCACCTTTATGAAACATGCTGACCGTTTGAAGATGGCATGCCTTGCTCAGTTAGTGAACGTTATTGCCCCAATTATGACCGAACCAAACGGCGGAGCTTGGAAGCAGACTATCTACTACCCATACCTGCACGCCTCCAAATACGGCAGAGGAATCGCTCTGCAACCAGTTCTTTCCTCTCCAAAACACGACACTATGGACTTTACAGATGTTACTGATGTAGACGCCGTCGCTGTTTATAACGACGCAGAAGATCAGGTAACAATTTTTGCGGTAAACCGCAATTTGTCAGAAGACATTTCTTTGGAATGTGATACCCGCAGTTTTCCAGGATACCGTGTTCTGGAACACATTGTATTGGAACAGGATGACTTGAAAGCCACGAACTCTATTTCTGAGGAAAAAGTATCTCCTAAATCCACTGACCGTTCTCAGATGGACAATGGCATGGTAACTTCTGTGCTGAAAAAAGCTTCCTGGAATGTAATCCGCCTGGGTAAATAAAAGTCATTCCTCTTTTCAAAAATCCACCTACAGCTTCCCAAAATGGGTCTGTGGGTGGATTTTTTGATTACAAATAGATATATTTTTGAAATTTAATCCTCTTTGTAAAACCGAATCATTCTTTTTTGTTCACCGGGTTCCTCATATAAGCACACAAAATTTCCAACTCCGCTGAAATTTCCAATGAGCGGAAGTCCTTCCAATTCACTGCCTTTCAAACGCTGGCTCCACAAAGCACATACCCGGTCACAAAAAATCACCTGAATATCTCTGCCAAAATAAGACTGAATTTTTGCATTTACCGGTGGAGCAATGTGAAGACTATCCTGAAAATCACAAACCAGCTTCTGTGCCAAAGCAATCTGATGTTCCCGCTCCAATAAATCCGAAGCCGCAACCGCATTGGCAATAGCCTGTTTTATAGAATCCCAAACCGGCAGTTGTTGAAATGCCGTACCAAACCACTTGCTGTAAGGGGCATACTCTTTACAGTACAAAAAGCAAAGGCGCATCAGACGTTCCGCAATTCTGGTACAGCAAATTCTGGAGCCAATATCATCTCCCCGGGAACCGCACCGTTTTACAAAAGCCTGTTCCTGACTAATCAGTTCCCAATTGGAAGCAATCAGGTATTCCCAAACTTTTTCCGGATAATACTGCAAAGCTTTGATCCGTTCCGCCAGTCCCAGATCATCTTTCCAAAATACACTCTTTTTGAGAATCAGCAGACGGTTTTCAGAAAAGGCAAGCCACTGGGCATAACTTAACTGAGAAAAATCACAGCAGCCTAAATAGTCTGTCAAAAAACCATCCAAAGTATTGATAAAAATCAAAGGGGAAACTTTCTGGGAATCTCCTTCGCAGGCATGACGAATGCCATTATCCTCAGGGTCCGGTTCTGAAAAATTCACAGAATATCCGCAGAAGGTTTTCGGAAGGTGTTCTGAAAAACACTCCATTACTTCCTGGGAACGTCCCATATCCTGTTCTTTCAAAAACAGGTGGAATCTGGGACCCCACATATGGTCCTGAGAGACTTCATCATCATATCCCAACACATCGGAACCATATCCGGTGAACCCTACGGTATAGGAAAGATCCGGAAAGTACTGGTTGAGTATAGGCAAGGCGGCCTCCTTAAAAAAACGGGTACACAGTTCTTTTCCCTGCAATTTCATTCACTCCTTTCATAAACTGTATCAAAACAAAAAGGGGCGCTGCAGCACACAGCAATACAGCTCCCCTTTGTTTTTGATTATGATATTTTACGCAGCAGGAACAGTCATATCTCCCGGCACACTGATTGGTCCCTGAGAAGAAGACGGCGTGCTTTCTGACGGCACACTGGTTTCAGGAACAGATGGTGCTGGAGCCGAACTTTCCGGCGGTGTACTGCTGGAAGACGGGTCAGTATTTTCTGCAGGAGCAGTTCCCACTTTCACCACACCCTGAACCGGACGGTAATAAGAAGAAGCAATTGCCTCTTTCTTGACAACCTGCCCGTTTTTATAGAAAATCTTGCTTCCAGAAGCCCGGTATCCTACACGGGATTTAATTTCTTCTTTTTCGGTTCCAACCGGCAAAGTTGGATCTTCTTCCCGAATGGTCTCCGGTGCCGGAACTGTTTCGGTAGTTTGAGAAACCACTTCAATTTTATCCCATTCTGTAGAAGGTTTCCCGTAAATTTTCACTACCAAGTTTTTCCCGCTCATATAAGACTGAATATAAATCGGGTATTCTGTATCGTTCTGGAACTGAAAATCCAAAGACGGATAGCTTACAGTTGCGTCCTGACCAATTTTTACATAGCTGGACGGCCAACGATGGTTATAACGGGTTACTACTTTTAAATCGGCCCGAAGCACCGCACCGTAAAGGGTGGTAGATGCCTGACAGATTCCACCGCCATATTCCATTACAGTTTTTCCGTTGAGCAATGCGCCTGCCTGTTTCCATCCGCCGGCAGCAGTGGTGCTGTTTCCAATGGTGGCATTATAAGAAAATGTCTCGCCTGGTTCCAATACGGTACCGTTGATTTTGCTCAATGCCAAAGCCATATTATGGTTCCCATTGGCATCATTGGTAGAAACTGTAGAAAAGCTGCTGATCAGCTTGGTGCGTTCTGCCAAAGGATCTGCTGGTCCAGTAAACGGAATTTCTTCTGCCTGAAGGGTTACGGTACCCTGTTTATTTTCCTGGTCCAGCAACTTGCGCAGATCTTCACAGGCAGCTTCCTGATTGATTTTGCGTCCGTTTTTCCCTTCCACAGACACAAACATCGGGTCAGAGTTTGGATTAAATGTGGTAGAAGGATTTACCGGTTCTGTATCCAGCTGAGCCGCTATATCAGATACAATCTGTTCGATATTGCTGTCATCCAGTTTTGCATCCACAGAAAGGGAAACCGGTTCTTCCTGCAATTTTTTTACCTGACGATAACGTTCCCAGCGAGAACCTTCCCTGCCCAGATTATAAGCTTCTTCCACAATTTCATCTGTATTATACTGATAGTGGAAATCATCCTGTGTATAATGGTAGGTCTGATCCTCATACACCACATTGATATCAATAGTGTCTCGCAATGAGGATTCCATATCGGTCAAAATTTCTTTTGCTTCCTCTTTTGTCTTTCCGCTCATATCAATCCCCTGGATCGAAATGCCTGTATAAAAAGTATCCACATTCAAAATCTTGTCCAATTTCTGGTCATATTGGTGTTTAATTACAAACCCAATCACTCCGCCAATGACCACAACAATTAAAACAATCAGCAGTATGATTTTTGCCTTCGCAGAACGCTTTTTAGAGCTTCTTTTTTCTGATGGTTCTTTGACTTTTTTCATTGTATGTAAACACACCATCAAACATGTTTGACAGCGTTCTCCTTTCGCCGTAAAATTTTGAATCCATTTTAAAACAATCTGCACTTGCTTTCTATGAACTCTATTTTATGATACATCACTTAACCTCAAAAGTAAAGTTACAGCATTTTTACAATTTGAAGACGAAGGAATTGTTCTAATCAGGCAGTAATATCAAAAACTGATAAAAATCCCGGCTCTGATGTACACAAAACCGGGATTTTTCATCATTATCCTATTTATTTTATTTCAAAAAGATTTCAATAACCGGAACCAGAGAATGGGGTTTTACCGGCGGCAGATAGAACGTAACAGTATCATCGTCCACTTTTTGTGCGGATGCGCTGAAGTGATCGATCTTGCCTTCGCTGAATAGAACTTCGCTGGCGTCATGCAAAAATTGAGCATATTTAATTTTTCCAGCCAAACCTTTTACCTTCAAATGGGCAAACGGATAAGAGAACAAATGCAGATACAGTCGTTTTCCGTCCTCACTCTGGGTAAACCGGCAGTCCTGAGGGGCTTCAAATTCCGGTTCTGCCATGGTACATCCATAAATGGAGCGGCTGTTGTATTTCATCCAGTCGGCATATACTTTCAAAGCTTCTTCAGCACGATAGTCCAGATATCCTCTTGCAGTAGGACCTACATTCATCAAAAGGTTTCCGCCCAGTGACACAGTATTGACCAGCATGCGAATCAGCATTTCCGGAGATTTCCAAGTAGTTTCATCCCGATAATAGCCCCAGGAACCGGAAAAAGTCTGGCAAGCTTCCCAGGTAACCAGTTCACCAGTTTTTTCATGACGAATCCATTCTGTAGGCTGATACTGTTCCGGAGTCCACAAATCCTGTTCAATTTCTGTACGATTATCAATAATAATATGGGGCTGCAGCTGACGGGCAAGGGCAATGAGTTTTTCCGCTTCCCAATCATCTTTTCCTTTTCCCCGCTGCCATGCTTTATCCCCTTCTCCATTCTGACCGCTGTAAGAAAAGTCAAACCAGAGAATATCGATCTTACCGTAATTGGTAAGCAGCTCTCTCACCTGGTTGCGCATATATTCCGCATACTTTTTCATATCACGTCCCTGATTCTGTTCCAGAGCATCTGGATCATCCCGTCTGGGGTGAAGGGTATCAATCGGGAAATCCGGATGATGCCAGTCAATCAATGAATAGTAAAATCCAATATGCAGTCCTTCTTCCCGGAATGCATCCACATATTTGCGCACTAAATCGCATCCGGCTTTGGTATTGGTGCATTTATAATCCGTATACTGGCTGTCAAACATACAGAATCCTTCATGATGTTTGGTGGTCATTACCACATATTTCATTCCGGCAGCTTTTGCCTGTCTTGCCCATTCTTTTGGATCATACAAATCTGGATCAAAATGTTCAAAATACAGGTCATAATGTTCTTCACTGATTTTTTCATAATTTTTAATCCATTCATGACGGGCCGGCATAGAATACAGTCCCCAGTGAATAAACATACCAAACCGGTCATGAGTAAACCAGGAAGTATCTCCCGGTGTTTTTCTGGTCACATAGCTTGACATAAAAAGACCTCTTTTCCAATTGATTGTTTTATTATGTGTTTTCAGGTAAAAAAACTGACAGCTTTTCTTTGATTACAGATACAAAACACAAGGAAAAACTTGTGTTTTCCTTGACTTTAGTATATATTATAAGTAAATCAATGGCAATTCAAAATCCTTTTAAAGATATGGACAATTCAGTATGATTCAAAAAAACAATGACCTGGAAAAAATGATAAACAGAGACTGTACAGAAATTTTGGAAAGCGGTTACGCACTTCTCGATCCCAGATGGTCTTTCGACAACATGGTATCCCCTTTTTCCAGATTGTACTACATTCAAAGCGGAAGCGGAATTATACGGGACGTTTACGGAGAAATCCATATGAGACCAGGGTATATCTACCTGATTCCTGTAGGAGTCACTTATGGCAGCCGATGTCCTCAGCACTTAGAAAAACTATATTTTCACGTAAACGTTACCATGCCGGACGGATTCGATCTATTTTGGGGCTGCAAGCGATGTTATGAAATCAAAGCAGAAGCTGGGAAAATTTCTGAAATGATGAAGCTTTATCACAGCGGCGGTCTGGGCGCGGCCATGCAGCTTCGGGGAATGATTTTGGAAGACATCGGGCTGTTTGCAGAACAATCCGGAATGAAGGAAAAAGAATTTTCCGTTTATTCCGACTTACTATACCGGATGTTTGAACAGGTGGAACAAAACCTATCTGCGTCTATGAGCATCAAAACCCTGGCTGCACAGCTGAACGTATCGGAAAGCACCCTGTCCAGAAGATTCCGACAGGAAACAGGAATGACCGTAGGCGGATACCTGGCGCAAATGCTGCTCAAGCGAAGCTGTCAGCTGCTATTATCTTCCAACATGACCATTGGAGAAATCGCAGATCGATTAAATTTCTGCGACCAGTTTTATTTCTCCCGCTTTTTCAAAAAGCATCAAAAAGAAACCCCCAGCCAGTATAGAAAGCGAATGTTCCCCACTGTAGGAATTCATCCTTAACCCGCATGGGTTCACACCCCTGAACCACCTAGCGGTGGGGCAATAACGCTACGCTCGTATTTTGCCAGCTGAGTGCAAATTTCCTAAAGTTTCCGCTTTACTGACAGAGTTAGAAGCAAAGGGGCTGTTGCATTTTTATTTTGCAACAGCCCCTCTTTTTATTTCTGTTTTGTATTTTTCCGGTACTGAAGATAGCTTTCCAAAATAATGGTTGCCGCTACCTGATCCAATACCTCTTTCCGTTTTTGCCCGTGAATATTAGCTTCATCCAAATATGCCTGAGCCTGCATGGTGCTTTGCCGCTCATCCCACAATTCCACCGGAATCGGGATCAATGCATTAAGTGCCTTAGCAAATTTCTGACACACTTCTGCCCGAGGGCCGTAACTGCCGTCCATATTTCTAGGATAACCTACAATGACCATATCCACTCCCAGCTCTCTGGTAGCTGCATATGCCACTTTTTTTACGCAGGTTTCAAAATCTTTTTCCTGTATGGTGGCTACTGGAGATGCTAAAAATTCTGTACGGTCACAAACCGCCAAACCGGTTCTGGCTTCTCCATAATCCACTGCCATAATTTTCATAATCTTATTTCATTCCTTTCCGGAACCGGAATGATTCCAAAGTTCCGTCACACTGACTTTCAGATCCCCATCTAAATGGCTGCTGTCATTTTCCCACTCCAAATGAGGAATCAAATGTTCATCAAATACAATCTTGGTCAAACTGGTGTTGTCGCAAATATCCCGACGATCCATCTGCGTCACCGGTTTTCCCTTAGCAAAGGTAATCAGATTGCACAAAGCACATCCATGGGAAACCACCGCAATGGTTTTTCCCATATTCTCAGAAACAATCCGGCAGACAGTCTCTTTCATCCGGTCATACACCTGAGTCATTGGTTCTCCATTGGGAGCACAAAAATCCCACGGTGCATGATACCAGTTGTAGTTTTGCTTTGGATCGCTCTGTTCAAAGCTTGCCCATTTTTGACCTTCCCAATCACCGCCGTTGATTTCCAAAAGCCCATCCTCGCAGTGAATCGGATATCCATAATGCCGGTTGACTGCCTGTGCGGTTTCATAAGCTCGGGACAAAGGACTGGAGTAAATCGCTTCCAATCCCAAAGAAGCACAGCGTTGTGCCAGTTTGTCCAGCTGTTCATATCCTAAATCGGTCAGCTGTCCATCGTACCGTCCCTGAAACACCTTGTCCAGATTTCCTTTTGCCTGAGCATGACGTACAGCATATACGGTGGTTACCAAGGCTGAACACCACCTATCAGGTCGGTTACCTTTTCAATGCCGTTTTCATCCAGATACTGGTTCATTCCATCAATAACCTTAATCGGAGTCCATGGATCAGAGAAAATCGCTGCCCCAATCTGCACTGCAGACGCACCTGCCAGCATCATTTCTACTGCATCTTTCCAGGTAGCGATACCGCCCATCCCGACAACCGGAATTTTAACAGCATTAGCTACCTGCCATACCATCCGAACCGCTACTGGGAATACTGCCGGACCGCTGAGACCGCCTACATTATTTTTCAAAATCGGCCGTCTGGTGTTAATATCAATCCGCATGCCTAACAGAGTATTAATCAAAGATACCGCATCTGCACCGGCAGCTTCTACCGCTTTTGCAATATCGGTAATGCTGGTTACATTGGGGGACAATTTTACCATCAATGGTTTTGTGGTGCATTTGCGCACTGCCGCCGTAATTCCTTCCGCCGCAGTACAGCTGGTTCCAAAAGCAGCCCCGCCCTGTTTTACATTAGGGCAGGAAATATTCAGTTCGATCATGTCTACTGCAGTACCTTCCAGCCGGCGAGCAATTTCCATACAGTCTTCCACAGTATGTCCTGCTACATTGGCAATGATAACAGTATCCTGTGTTTTTAAGTAAGGCAGCTCTTCTTCAATAAAATGATCGATCCCTGGATTTTGCAGACCTACAGAATTGAGCATTCCGCTTGGGGTCTCTGCAATCCGAGGAGGTAGGTTTCCGTTCTGTCCGTTTAACGTAGTTCCTTTACAGGAAATCCCGCCCAGACGGGACAGAGGATAAAGACATTCATATTCTCTTCCAAAGCCGTATGCCCCGGAAGCTGGAATAACCGGATTTTTAAAGGTTACTCCTGCAATGGTTGTACTTAAATCAGCCATGATTTTCTTACCTTTCTCACATAATTCTTTTTGATATGTTTTCAAAAACTTCCTGTTACCAAATTACATCTTCTGCACGGAATACCGGTCCGTCTTTGCATACATGGGACAAATATTCTTTTCCGTCTTTTACTGTTTTGCAGGCACATACCAAGCATGCACCAACGCCGCATCCCATTCTTTCTTCCAAAGATACTTCACAGGGAATATGGAATTCTTCTGCCAGCTGAACCACACCCTTGAGCATGACGTGAGGTCCGCAGGCATAGATCATATCCGCATGTTCCTGCAGCAGACGATGCTTCAAAGCAACGGTTACAAATCCTTTTGCACCCATCGTTCCGTCATCCGTACAAAGCATGTGATCTGTTCCTGCACGTTTAAAGTCTTCCGCCAGAATCACAGCATTGGCAGAGCGGAAACCGGTAATTGCTGTCGCATTGGCACCGTAGTGTTTTGCCACCTCAAACATAGGAGGAACGCCGATACCGCCCCCTACTACAATAATCTTTTTGGACGGATCCAATATGGTGAATCCTTTTCCCAAAGGTCCCATCACATCCACAAGCTGTCCTTCATTCAAACGGGCAAGCGCTTCTGTTCCTTCTCCACGCACTTCAAACACAATTCGAATGGTTCCTTTATCTCGGTCAATTTCACAAATGGAAATCGGTCTTCTCAACTGAAATCCCTGCACCTTAATATGTACAAACTGTCCCGGCTGTGCCAGCTGTGCAATATCCTGCGCCACAATGACATAATCATAAATATTTTTTGCCAGATTTTTCTTGGAATCAATCCGGTATTCGCCCTGAACATATTCCATAGCCATACTCCCTTACTTTCCTGTTTTTTCATGCGCCTGCTTCAAAAGATCAGGGCGCATACTTAAATTTTATTATACCATTTTACCTTTAAAAAAGCAAACAGAAACCGGCATTGTAAAGGACACTCCCGTATGGTAAAATAAAACAAATCTGAGAGAAAGAAACCGGCTGGAGTCTCTTTTTATAGGGAGGTACATAGCATGAACAAAAAGTCTGTAACTCTATTAAATGTGCTGTTAAATGCAGCTGCGGCAATTGTTTGGACGATTCATTGCGTGATTCTCGTAGGATATACAAGGCATAATAAATCTCCTGAAATCATACTGGTACTGGATATTATCTGTGCAATAATATGGTGGACAGCGTTTGGTGTGTCCCTGGTTCGTTATCGCAAAGGCAAGCATGACAAATAAGAATAAGACTATCTTCGGATCCAAAACAAAAAATCTTCAGAAGCACTGAACAAAAATAATACTAAAGGATATACTCCAATTTGGGGTATATCCTTTTTTCTGAAAACTAATATCCTCCTTGAACAGGCAGCCTGCATGTTTCCCTTTCAATATCCAGGAATCACTTTGCAAACATTTTGTCTATCCCTTGTTTTTTACAGGGTTTGTGTTTATAATATTTTATAAAGAAATTCAAGGGATATCTCCTTGAAATACAGAATGGAGAATCACAGCATGATACGAACGACTTTTGTCATTATGGTCAGCAAACTGGTTCGGTTTTTAGGGAAAAAAATCGGCCGAGGCAGTTCTCTTCCCGGTATGGTTGCCCTGTACCTGGATCGAAATATTTTGAAAAAAATTAAAATGCCTCCTTATGTTATCGCTGTCACCGGGAGCAACGGAAAAACCTCTACCGTAGAAATGATTTCTTATATTTTACAGCAGAATGGAAAAACCGTAGCCTACAACCGAGAAGGTTCCAACCAGATCGAAGGCGTTACTACTTTCCTGATTGACAACTGCGACCTGAAAGGCAGAATTAAAACCGATGTAGTTTTAATTGAAAGCGATGAGCGGTATGCACGGTACACTTTTCAGAAATTTCATCCTACCCACTACATCATTACCAACCTTTACCGGGATCAGCTGACCCGAAACGGTCATCCGGAATGGATTTATAACCTGCTGCAGCAAAGTATTCATGAGGATACCACACTGCTTTTAAATGCAGATGACCCGCTGGTTTCCTGTTTTGGGCTCAATCATCCCAAGACCGTTTGGTTTGGAGTAGACCGTTTTTCTGAATCCACCGACCAATGTACTAGCGTATACAATGACGGTGCCTTCTGTCCCAACTGCAAACATCCTATGGAATATCGGTATCACCACTATAACCACATTGGAGACTATCACTGTCCTCACTGCGGTTTGGAAAAGCACAAAACGGATTACACAGTTACCAGCGTGGATTTAGACGCAGGGAACTTTGTCATCAACGGAAAAGATTCCATCTCCATGCGGTTAAAAAGCATCTATAACGTCTATAATATTCTAGCGGCTTATTCCGTCTGCTGCATGACTGGTATTGACGGAGATAAAATAGCTCAGTCTATCGACAACTACACCTTAAAAAATGGACGTGTTACCACATTCCAAAACGGAGCTCTTTCCGGTGTTTTGCTTTCTTCCAAACACGAAAACTCCATTTCTTACGACCAGTCCATGCGTGTAGCGCTTCATCATAAAGGAGACTGCACAGTAACCATTATTGTGGATGCCATCAGCCGGAAATACTTTACCAGTGATACTTCCTGGCTGTGGGATGTGGATTTTGAAATGCTCTCTGCACCGCACATTAAAAAAATTGTGCTGGTAGGCAACTACTGTCACGATCTGGCAACCCGCTTTGAATATACCGGCATTGATCCGCAGAAAATTACCATGATTCAGGATATTCAGCAAGCCGTTGACTATCAAAAAGAACATGGCATCGGCTATCAGTATGTAATTACCTGTTTTTCTGATAAAGACAAGTTTTTAACCAAAGTACAGCAGACAAAATTAGAAGATGCGGAGGCAATATAATATGGCAGATACAATCAAACTTCTTCATCTATATCCTGATTTAATGAATCTCTACGGCGGATACAGCAATATCAAAGTACTGTGTCGCCATTTACAGGATCAGGGGTTAACCCCTATCCTCGATCAAAAATCTATCGGCGACACCATAGACCTGTCTCAATATGATTTTATCTATATGGGTGCCGGTACCGAAAATAGCCAACGGGTAGCATTAGCAGATCTTTCCCGCTACCGCAGCGAACTTGCTGCCGCTCATGAAGCCGGAACGGTTATTTTATTCACCGGAAACGCATTTGACATGCTTGGCAAGTCCATCCATGGCATTGATGGCAAGGATTACGAAGGGCTTGGTGTGTTTGACTTTTCTGTTCGGGAATACGGTCAGCGCCGATATGTAGGTGATGTCCTATGTACCTGCTCCTGGGATCCAGAGCACAAATTCGTAGGATATGTAAATCACTGCGCCGATATTACCGGTATTGATCAACCTGCCTTTACCATGAAGGTCGGAGTAGAAAACCACATTCTTACCCCCTATGACGGAATTCGGGTAAAAAACACCTTTGGGATGCATTTAATTGGTGGAGTTTTAATCAACAATCCTCACTTTATGAAAGAGGTCGTCACTTTGCTGGGAAGCAAAGATCCAAACTTTGTATATCAGCCTATTTCTTACCCTCATGAGGAAGCATCTTATCAAATCACCTTATCTGAACTGGAAAAAATCGCCACCAATGTTACTGCTCACAGTACCGCACGTTCTTTAAGTGTTCCGGTATAGTTAAGGAAAGTATCAATTATACCATAAAAAATTCCTTTATTTCTGTCTTTAACAAGACAAGAAATAAAGGAATTTTTCATTACTCATACAATCTCTGGAAATTCTTGTTTCAGCTGTTCCTGCGCTTCTTGATAAAACACCCCAAACTCTCCAAAGTAATCTGGTTTCCATGGTTTATTTCTGCCGCAGTAATGAATAATACAGCTATTTTCCTGTACCCAATGAAAATCCAATTTGAGCGGAAACAGTTTGGGTCTGGCCTGGAAAAATCGAAAAGTACGTTCATTCAAGTTATATTTAAGTGTATCCAGTTCCAAAATTTTCCCCTGATAAACAGCACTGATTAAGTCCTGATCCGGATACCATAAAACAGATTCATGATGTTTTAAATAATCCATAATCTTATTTAAATTCTGTTCCTGACGCAATCCGGACAGATTTAACATCATAACTCCTGAATTAATATACACCATCCGTTGTCTATTCATATGTCTATGCCACAAACGTTTTCGAATTCTTTGGGTACCTTTTTTATGACCAGAGGCCAACTGTTTTACCCGCTTAGGTGAAACTACGGTTCCCAAACGAATTTCATTCATCTGTCGCAGTACATTTCCTGCATGGGAAGCAGCTGCAAATAAATGGTCTCCAAATGAAATTTGATATAAATCATCCAATGGGCGGATCACCACAATATCTGGATCTAAATAGAGGATACGATCTAATTCTTCTGGCAGGTACTGAGCCGCAAAAATTCGATAATACATTTCTGTAGGATATCTGGAAGTAACAGGCATCCCTTGAAAAAAATTATCGTCAATCGAAATATTGTGGAGCCGATGATAAGGCTTGCAAAATATTTTTTTGATCTGTTCTACCTGTTCAGAAGTTAAAGAAGAATGGGCAAGATAAACGTCTAACTGGGTTTGCTGATGTTCCCGAATCAAGGAATACAGCATTACTTTTAAAGGAGACAAGTATCCCTGATTTAATGTAACCAAAATATTCATTCCTATTTTCCCCCACAATCAATACGCTATATCAAAAAGACGCTGATTTCCCTTGATAGGAAAACAACGTCTTTTGTCTTTTATAAATAATTTTATTTACTATGCCGCAGGTTGCTCAGCTGCTGCACCTTGATCCGTTGTTTCCTCTGTTTCCGGTGCTACATGATTTCCTGCACATACTGGCGGCAGATTGCTCTGTTTATAATAACCAGTATCCACATTGGTACATCCAGAACCAGCTAACAGGCCGGTATCTCTACAATAAGTCTGTTTTGTCACGCCTGTGCTGTCCAATTCAAAACTCTTTGGTTCATAACCTTCATAAATAGAAGTCATGATGTTTTTCCAGGTTTTTGTAGGAGAATATCCGTAATTTTTCAAAGGTCTTGCAGCATCGTCGTAACCAATCCACAGAGAAGATACATAATATGGAGTACATCCAACAAAAGAAAGGTCTGTATCTTCGTTAGTACCGGTTTTACCGACCACTTCCATACTGCCCAGGTTAGCAGCTGTACCAGTTGCACCAGAACCTACAATAACTTGGCGAAGCATCCGGTTCATGATGAAGGCGGTATCTGTGTTCAATACCTGTTTTTTACTGGTGTCCGCTTCCAAAATCACTTTTCCGGAAGCATCTACTACCTGAGTATACAGTTTAGATGGACTGTAATAACCGCCGTTTCCAAAAATCTGATAAGCCGCAGTGGTTTCTCGGAAGCTCATATCCGGCTGCCCCAAAGTCAAGGTATAACCCACCTTAGAAGCATCCACTGTCATATTCAGATTGTCCTGTAAAAACTTCACACAGTTGTCAAGTCCCAGCTGCTTTTCCAATCCAACCGGAATGGTGTTCTTAGAATATTTTAATGCATCAATAATGGTAATTGGCCCAGAGAAAGAATCATTCCAGTTATTTGGTCCCAGTTTTCCGTTGCCCCAGTCTACCTTCGGCTCGTCCACATCCATCTTAGACCAATAAATCAAATCTGACTGCAGTGCGGGAGCATACGCCACCAAAGGTTTCATACAAGAACCCATGGAACGATACATATCCACAGCATTGTTCCAGCCCAGATTTACCTCTTTCTGAGTACGGCTGCTGCAAAGAGCCTTGATATTTCCATCGTAATCCATAATAATCATGGATGCATTCAGATGATCCGTTGCCGGTGCACCAAAATAACTGTCATCTAAGAAAATCTGCTCCAGTTTTTCCTGCATCGCAATATCCATTGGAGTATAAATCTGCAGTCCAGCGCTGTTGATTTTGGTCAAAGCGGTTTCTTCATCATAACCGTATTCTTCCATCAAATCGCCTTTTACTTCCTGGATTACTGCGTCTACATACCAGTTATAAATTCCCTTATTCTGGGTATCATCACTTTGCTGGAACGGAACAATGGTCAGCTCTTCTGCTACAGCAGTATCATGCTCTTCCTGAGTGATGTAACCTTCTTCCAGCATGGTATCCAGCACCCAATTTCGGCGCTCTTTATTGCCTTCCGGATTATCAATTGGATTCAGACCATTTGGACTCTTAGTCGTACTGGTTAAAGCAGCTGCTTCTGCCAATGTTAACTGATCTACAGACTTATTAAAATAATATTCTGCACCTGCCTGCAAACCGTAGTTATTGTAGCCTACAGACATGTAATTGATGTAAGCCTCCAAAATTTTGGATTTGGTGTAGCGGCGCTCCAAGTTTAAAGCACCCAAAATTTCTTTCATTTTGGTCGCAGGAGTACGGTTATAAAAATCGCCGTTAATATTTTTAATCAGCTGCTGGGTAATGGTAGAGGCTCCGCTTTCAAAATAACTTTTTCCTGTTACCATTTCAACTCCCATATTGGCAAATGCCGCAAAGGTACGTACCCAGTCTACTCCTTCGTGCTCTAAAAATCGCTTGTCTTCTGTACAAATAACCGCTTTTTGAACATAATCCGGAACCTGATCAATACTTACCCAACTTCTCCGGCCGGAAGCAGCCATGGTCTGTACCACAGTATCATTTCCCTCAGCATCCAAACCATAAATTTTGCTGGTATAGCTGGTTTCCAGATGATCCAAATCGATTCCATCAGAAGAATCCACATATTTCATGACAAATACACTCATGGTGGTAACAACCACACATCCAGTGATCACAATAACTAAAAACAGGGTTAAAAACACCTTGCCAATACTTGCTGCAATGGTTCTGCCCGCTCCTCTTTTTCCAGAAGTACGACGCTTTCTGGATGCAGAAGCAGAGCGCTTTTGTGCACTAGAACTGGAAGCAGTACGCTTTTTTGTACTGGAACGACTGCTTTTAGAAGATGTCAGGTATTTATCCTGTGGCTGACTGACGCCACCGGTACGAACAACCCGTTTCACTGGCTTTTTGGAATTCCCATTCTGGTTTTTTGTTCCCATCAGGTAACCTCCTTCAATTTATAGGATCCCAGAAAATATTGAAAAATCAAAACCGACTCAACGGCTATCAATAATGTGCTAAAAAGATGGTTTTCATTTTTCTAATATTCCCTAAAAACTATGACAAAATTGCTTTTTCATCCAACTGCCTTTTTCTCCCGCAGTTACTTTAAGTAATTAGTATACCACAATTTCAACCCTTTGTTAAGTCACAATCCCTGGATATGTATAATTTCTCTTTATTTACCAATACTTTATTTATCCTACCAAATTCTTATTTTAAAAATCTCAAAAGACCGGGAGGTGGTCTTTCCTATGACAAAACGAACTGCCCTCATTCTTTTTTTCATTGCAGTGGGTATTGTGCTGCTTTCTGGTTTTGCGGCAATCATGCTGACCCGCAATGAAAATGTTTCCCAAAATACACAACATACCTCCATGGTATCCGCAATCGAAAACACACCCTATCTGTTAAAAGAATACCAAGGAAAAATTGCCCTGTACACCTCATCCAATTCAAAGCCAGAAGAAGTTTATGAGATCTATCTCAATATTCTTCCGGAATATGATCAGAAACGACTGAAAGAAGGAATTCCGGTTTCGGATCAGGCACAGCTAAAAACCTACCTGGAAGAATTTGATTCTTGATCCAAAAGGAAAAAATCTTCTCTCATTCACAATGCTGTGTTTCCGACAAATTGCATTTCTAGTATACCCTGAAAATGTTAATAAAAAAAAGAAAATTTCTTAATTTCTCATTCCTCCAAAAACGGACAGCCTTCTTGAAAAGTACTCTTTCTCAGAAGGCTGTCCATTTTTACCATTAGGAATCTAAATTATTAATATATTCCAGTGCCATTTCAGCGCTGACCGCTCCGTCTGCAGCGGCTGTTACCAACTGACGAACCTGTTTGGTACGAGTATCCCCTGCGGCATATACCCCTGAAATTCGGGTTTTGCAGTCTTCTCCTGCCACCAAATATCCCTGCGGATCCAATTCCAGCTCACCGGCAAACACCTGATTATCCGGCACATTTCCTGCTGCAATAAATACGCCATCTACAGTTAAGGTACTGGTTTCTCCTGTTTTTTTATTTTTAACAGTCAAGCTTTCCACCTTATCTGTGCCATTAATGGATTCTACCACGGTATCGTAAACCGGTTCTACATTGGCACGGGACAGTGCGTGTTCCACTTCAATCGGGGTGGCACGAAAACTGTCGCGGCGATGAATCAAATATACTTTTTCACTGGCGTTTGCCAAATACTGTGCATCTTGAAGTGCCGTATTTCCACCGCCTACAACCGCTACTGTTTTACCACGGAAAAAGGCACCGTCACAGGTTGCACAGTAAGACACCCCTTTTCCGCTGAGTGTGTCTTCTCCCGGACATCCCAATTTTCGGTGTTCTGCTCCTGTAGCAATAATCACGGTTTTCGCTTCATATACCGTACCGCCTACGGTTACTATTTTCACCTTGCCGGAAAGGCTGCAGCTTTCCACATTTCCAAAAACAACCGGTGTATCAAACTGGGTTACTGCCTGCTCATATAATTTCTGAACAAACTCAAAACCAGATACTTTATCCAAAGCAGGATAATTTTCAATCAGCGGTGTATTCAAAATCTGACCGCCGTAAAGCATCTTTTCTACCATCAGCACAGACAGTCCCGCACGATTGGCATACAAACTGGCGGTTAATCCCGCTGTTCCGGTTCCAATAATCAATACATCATACATCGCATTTCATTTCCTTTCTGAAACTGATAAATTTATGCAATCCATGCGCCTTCATCATTAAACTGGTATAAAACGCCGTTAATGACACGGCTTCCTACTGCCATTTTCCCACTGGCGTCCATAAAATACCATACGTTTCCTGCCAGATGCCATCCGGTGCACATGGCTCCGTTAGCATCCAACAGGTACCAGGATCCATCCTGGGTCTGAAGCCATCCGGTACGCATTTTTTTCGTCTGAGGATCCATGTAATACCATTTGCCATTGACATACTGCCATCCTGTCAGCATCTGACCGCTAGCATTGCAATAATACCAATCAGCACCTGCTTTTGCCCATCCAGTACTCATCCGTCCGGATCCTTGCAGATAATAGCTTTGTCCATTTACTTCAATGCGTCCTGTTTTCATTTTGCCGTTGGAATCAAACCAATACCAGCCGCCTCCAATAGACTGCCATCCGGTCATAGGAATTCCCTGACCATTGAGATAGTACCAACCGGTTCCATCCTGCAGCCAGCCAGTGAGTACGCGACCGTCTTTCACTGCACGGCGTCCAGCAGCGGTATTCTCCCATTGACAAGGAGGTACATACCCATATCCATAATAATCACAAATACCCTTACAGATTGCTTCCCCTACCGCTTCTGCGTTGTCAATAATCCACTGAGAAGTTTCAGCATTATCATGATATTCTACTTCTGTATATACTGCCATTGCTTTGGTGCTGTTTAACTCTGCAAAAGATCGGTTTATCTCAATGGGCTGTTTTAAATGACTTAATGTCAAAGCACTGATCTGATTTTGAATACACTGAGCTGCTCTCATGGCGGATTCATCATATACCAGCATCAGCGTTCCATGATCAGGACGTTTGTTATCCTTGGCATTGGTATGAATCGGAACATGAAGATCTGCACCCCAAGCATTGCTTTGAGCAATACTTTCATACATATCCTGGCCCATAGGAGCCCGTTTTACCTGAAAACCACACCGCAACAACGCCACTTCTGCTGCCTGGGCAATTCGGTTACACTGCACCATTTCTGTAGTTTCCCCACTGGTGTAATAATTATGATCCTGTTTGCTGGGAGACAGATAGATTTTTGGAGCAGACGCTGCCTGCACCTGATTCCCCGTTCCAAACCATCCCATTGTCAATACCAGGGTAAATACCATAAAAATACTCATGATATTTTTCCACAGAAAATGTTTCTTCATAACTGATTCCTCTCTTTCTCAAAATAAATAAAACCAGGACGTTATTTTTGCTGCATCCTGGTTTTTTATTTGATCAAAACTGCTGATTTTGCCTGTTCATATTGTTTCAGACATTTTCGTCATCCAATCCGTTTTGTTCAATCACGATCGCCTGACCGTCTTCATCAAAAGTGACACGAACAACTGCGTCAATTCGATATTCACCAGGCCACAGAGTAATTAACCGGTCTTGTTCGTTGGTTTCCTGACCCGCTGCATCTCCGCCGATAATATAGCTGATTTCAGGATAGGTCATTCCCAGCTCAAGCTGACGGAACTCTTCCAAAGAAACCCCATTGGGCATAACAGATTCGCCAGTATCTACGGCATCATCTCGTACATAGTCCTTAAATCCATCCCCGGAATCAGAGGTATCTACCCAATTATCCTCCATTCCGTCATCATAATAATCATAGTAATCTTCATAGTAAGAATCCATGATTTCATCTGCCCAATATTCGGAATTAAGGGAAACTAAAATACTGGATCCAGCTGACATTAATTTCAGCAGAACTCCAAGAATGATCAGCAAAACCGCTGCTGTTTGTGATTTTTTAGGAAATCTTCCCTGTTCTATTGCCCGGTGATAATTTTCCCGAAAATAGTTTTGGTTGGGAACGGTTTGAAATCCGCCGTATCCAGGTGAAGAAAACGGCTGCTGTCCATAAACATTCTGCTGCTGAGAAAACGGCGCATTTTCAGAAGCTGGATGCGTATTGGGATTTGCTGTACCGCATCGCTGACAGAAATTTCCTGTTACAGGATACCCGCAAATCGGGCATTTTGTTTCGTTAGAAAATGTTCCTTGAGAAACATCTCCTATCCGATTCCATCCATGGGAAGAAGGTGTCCCTTGGGGAGTTTGAGAATTTGAATTTCTTTGTTCCCATTCTGGTTTATAAATCGTATCGCTGTAAACGCCTTTTGCTGTCAGATCCGGTGTATCTGCTGCAAAGTCTGCAGATTCTGTTGGAGAGTTTTCCTGCTGAGAACAATAAGGGCACTGCTGTCCTTCATATTCTCTGCCACATTTTTCACAGATCATAATCGTACTCCTTTTTGCCGGTGAACTATATCAAAAATCATTGTTATCCTATGAATGAATTCATCTTCATTATATCAGAAGCCTCGCCAAAAGTAAATTTATTTTTCCCTAAAATTATCAGTCTGTTTTTTAAAAAAATCTTATGGGAAACAACCTGCTATTATAGCGTAAACCGCAAAGCAAGAGTGCCGCAAAACCATTTGTCGTGCGGCACTCTGCATGATGAGAATGTATCAAAAAGTATCAAATTCACAGTCTGTTTCACCAAAAAACTTCTGACATTTTTATACTCAAAAAGTTTCTGTATCTAAAACAAAGCGACATTTATTTTATGGGTTTATCCAAAGAAAAACCATTTCCGTTTTTTCGCTAAAATTCCCAGAGCACTTCCAGAAACAGCCACCAAACCAGCTAAAATTCCCAAAGGACTGTCATTAAATGTTTTTGGCAAAATACTGTGAAGAATTCCTCCGGAAGACTGAGAGCCAGAAGAAGGCGGATTGGAAGTACCGGAGCCCGTACCAGAACCTGTACCGGAACCACCTCCTATACCAGATCCTCCGTTGGTACCGCTGGAGCCTCCTCCTGGAACTCCACCGCCGGAAGAACCTCCGTCACCCGGATTTGGGCCCGGTCCCGGATCAGGGTTCACTGGGGTACTGCCGCAGGTCATGGTCATAGTCAGCTGTTTATTTTTAGAATCGCTATCTACTACCCAAGCATTTTTCTTTTGGTTCCAATTGAGGATAATTCCATTGGATTTTACAAAGCTATGTTTGGAATCTTTTCCCTTGTTGTAAGACTTCAAATATCCTGCAGCACTGTCTTCATCAATGGTAACTTTACACTGATTTCCCTTTAGATATTCTATTTTATATCCGTTTTCTTTCAGATTATATGTTTTCGCATGTCCGGAATGGGCGCTACACACCAGATTAACCTTTTTCACTGAATCAATGTTCTTCAAATCTGTATAAGACGGCAATTCATGAATTTCTTTACAGGTACATTTTAATTCAGCATAAACTTTTTTCCCATCTTTAGTAATCCAGCGATTTGCATCGGTACCATTAGGATTATATTTCAGTGAAACTACAACTGTGGCAGTAGGAGTCAAAAGTTTATGATCTTCATTTTTGCCGTAAAGTGCAATATATTTTTCTCCGTCCACAGTAACACGGGCAGTATATCCGTCTTCGCTCACTTCAATTGCTTTAATTCCGCCCTGCATGGAAAAAGTTTCTGTTTCGTGTTTTTTGTTATCGGTACAGCTGATTTTCACACCGCTGATTGCCGCCACAAAATCAGATTGTTCCGGTTTTTGAGCACTGGCTTCACAGGTAAGCACTACTTTCAGCTGGCTTCCCTTTTCCAGTGTCCACTGTCCTTTTTTACTATTCCATACCAAATTCACAGAAAGACTGCTGGATTTTGTATTGATCGTATGCTTACTTTCCAAATCCCAAGTATCGCAAAACAGATTCACATAGGCATCTTCTTTTAACGTAACTGTGCATTTCCCGTTCTTTGGTTTAGAAACTGTGTAGCTTCCTTCCAGCAATTGTGCAGAAACCTCTTTAGAACCATGTTCCCCTTTTTGATATCCACAGGATACTGAAAAGCTTCCCAGCAGTTTTTTCAGCACTTCATAAGAAGGTTCTTCTCCTTTTTGCTGATCTTCTTTTTCAGTTTCTTCGCACTGGAACAACAGGTTATACGGCGCTCCGTTTTCGGTTGTCCACCCTCCATCCTTCCAGAAAATGGTCTTGGTCTGAGAGTTTTCTTTGCCTGTATGCTCTGCGCCAGTTTCCTGGTTATACTGGGTAAAATAAGTCTCACCATTCACAGTTACAGTATACTCGGTTCCATCTTCTTTTACCTGATTCAAAGCATAGCTGTTTTCTTTCAGCGCATAAGGCTTAACCGCATGTTCCTGATTGGTACTGCACTGAACATTAATATGAAATAGCTGCTGCAGCTGTGCCAATGTAGGCGGCTGAGCGGTCTGTTCTGCCACTGCTTTTACATGAATTCCCAAAGCAGAACCTGCCTGTGGACTCCATGATTGTGCTTCCTCATTCCACTTTAAAGAAAGAGCCGTTTGTCCGGTTACCGTATATTCTTTTGCAGCATCAGGATGAGAAGTTTGGAAATTTCTAATATAATCCTGTACCTTGCTGTCAATTACCTTTATCAGCAGAATTCCTTCGGATTCCAGTTTGGAAGTATCCTGAATCCATGTATCATGGTACTTTGTTAATTTACTGGACCAGGTTTCCTGAGAATTATCGTCAAACCAGAGCTGAACCAGATTTTCGTTAGTATCTTGAAAACTTGACAAAGCAGTTTTCTGTTCCTCTGTCAAAGCATTTTTTGGTGTTTCCCCTGCGGAAGTAACCACTGGTTGGGAAGTCTGCGCCAGCACAGTTGCTGGCAGCGCTGAACAAGCCATCATGGCGCATAAAATCATCGCACAAGCCTTTTGAGCATTTCGTGCTTTCATAAATATCTCCTCCTGTATCCACAAATGCGGGAAATTCAGCAATTCCTAAAAGCAAATACTCCATTTTCGCAAAAACTTTTGGTATTTGCTGTCCGCATTGTTCAAAACCGTCAAACTAGGTTTGAGCTCTTCGGATGATCTCCGAATTGTTTTATTTAGAATACTGAAGAAAGCCGGCCGAAATATACTCTTTGCTGCAGGCTGTTTGCGCGCTTCCCATAGGGAACAGAATGCATATCAAAGATGTATTTTCTTATCTTCACATATAATACACATAACCCGGCCATATTTTTTCATTTCCATGGTTTTCTTCGTGTTTTTCGGCTTTATTAACAAATTTTTATGGAATATTTTGGATATATTAATTTTTGTGATTGGTTACCGATAAAAGTTTTGCTATAATGCTTGCATATCCATTTGTTTTTCTTTGTTATGACACCAAAAAGTCTTATTTGGAATAAACTACAGTAAAACTACATGTTAAGAGGAGGCATTTGGATATGAACCAACATTTGGTCGTTGTGGCTGGCGGCGACCTTCGCCAAGTCCATTTGGCAAATTTGCTATCGAAAACCCATAAAACCGTTGTCTTTGGATTTGAACCGGATGTGGAGTTTTCTGATCACGTAGAAAAGATCTCTGACCTTTTCCAATTATCCCCGTATTTACAGCAGGCGGAATATTTAATTTTGCCCATGCCTGCTGCTGAACCGGGAAATTTGCTCAATTCCCCTTTGTCAGTACAAAAAATTCATTTAGAAGACCTGTTTCGCTTAGCTGGTCCAAACCTGATGGTATTGGGTGGGAAAATTACTCCGCCGCTAGAAGATTTGCTCCGCTGGTATGGACTCCCTTGGATCGACTATTTAAAGAGGGAAGATTTATCCATCCTCAACGCAGTTCCCACTGCAGAAGGAACCATTCAGATTATACTGGAAGAAATGCCCATCACCATACACGGAATGAAAATTTTGATTTTGGGTTCCGGCAGAATTTCAAAGGTACTGCGTCAAAATTTAACTGCACTTGGGGCACAAGTCTCCATATGCGCTCGAAATCCAACCGATTTGTGCTGGGCACAATGGGAGGGATGTACTCCTATCCGTTTGGAGCACCTGCCTGAATCTGTGGGAGAATATCAGCTGATTATCAATACAATCCCAGCGCGTATTTTAGATGAAACCGTACTGCATCAGGTTCATCCGGACACTCTGCTGATTGATCTTGCCTCTAAACCAGGCGGCATTGACTTTTACGCAGCCAAACAATTGGGACTTCGCACTGTGTGGGCACTATCCCTACCCGGAAAAACAGCGCCTGTCAGTGCAGGAAAAATTCTGCACCATTGTTTGGAAAATCTATTTTCAGAACAGGATGAAAGGAGAGGGCGCATTTGAGCAAAGTAAAACTTGGATTTTGTCTGACCGGTTCTTTTTGCACATTTCACCAGGTAATCAAAGAAATGGAGCAACTGGCGCAGGAATATGATATTCTGCCTATTATGTCCTATCACGCAGCATCTTTAGACACTCGTTTTGGCAAAGCTTGTGACCACATTCAGGCAATCGAGGAGATCTGCGGCAAAAAGGTCATTGCAACCCTTCCAGAAGCGGAACCTATCGGGCCCAAGGGATATACCGATCTGATGCTGGTCGCCCCCTGTACCGGAAACACCCTAGCAAAACTGGCAAACAGCATTGTAGATACACCAGTAACCATGGCAGTAAAAAGTCATCTTCGAAACGGGCGTCCGGTGGTAATTGCCGTTTCTACCAACGACGGACTGAGCGGTGCCTCCAAAAATATTGGGATGCTGCAAAATTACCGCCATTATTATTTTGTACCTTACCGCCAAGATGATTTTATGGGAAAACCCTGCTCCCTAGTAGCAGATTTCAAAAAAATCCCGGAAACACTCCAGGCTGCACAGCAGGGGATTCAATTGGAGCCTTTGCTGTTAACGAAATAAAGGATACAGCCTTTAAAGAGTAAAGGAATATCTCCAATAACAATAAATAAAAACAGGAACCGCAGAAAATTACTTTCTGCGGTTCCTGTTTTTATTGCAAATTCCAAATTTCCAAAATGATATTATAACTTTCATGTTATCGTTTTTTATTCTGCGTTGAGCGAAATAGTTTAAGCATCCTCTGAAGAAGAGATATCTGAATACCACAACATCTTACTGCTGTCCCACTGTTCCAGATTAAGTTGGTATTTCCCCCGTCCGGTTTTTTTAACCTGATTGTTGTCACACATTTTTTTCAGCACCCGCTGCAGTTGTCTGCGACTGCATCTGAGCCGCAATGCGGCAGCCTCTATTCCACGAATCTCGTGTTCCGGATTTACGTTGAATAAATAAAGCATCACTTTATCTTCCAAAACAGGGGACGAAAATGCCAAATCTGTATGAAACAGTACCTTTTCAGACAGCAGACAAATTAAATACCGCAAAAACTTTACATCTTCATAAAGCTCCTGTCGGTATTCTTGAATGGGCAGTGCAAGACAAACTACCCGCTCCATTGCCTCTACAAAAAATGCAGATGGCTTGCCAGTACAAAACTCCATATCCCCAAACAGCTTCAAGGCAGAATCCATTCCCACTGCTACCTTGCTGCCATTTTGATGGAGGGTATACAGCTGCACTGACCCCTCCACTAAAAACAATAGGCAATCCAGTGAGCGCACAGGGGAACATAAAATTTCCCCTTTATCATATTGCCGTACATGAAACGCCTCATGTCCTATCCCTATATATTCACAAATATGGTTCTGTTCCATTAATTGCTGTATTTCATCTGCATTGGACCGAATCTCCACATTAAACAGCTCCTTTTTTCGTTCTACTTCATTGTGACATATGACACAAACATTGTCAAATAGATTTGCTATAATTTGAACAGAACAAAATCAAAAAAGGAGAAAACATTTATGGATCGAACTTTGTTTGAAAAAACGGCTATTCCAAAAGCGTACTTTACCTTGTCTTTGCCGACAGTACTGAGCATGGTCGTAAGCATCATTTACAATATGGCAGATACTTTTTTTATTGCCCAAACACAAAACACCAATCTGGTTGCAGGCGTTTCATTAGGTGCACCTGTTTTTACACTGCTCATGGCGTTCGGAAATATTTTTGGACAGGGAGGATGTTCCTTGATGTCCCGCCTTTTGGGACAGCGCAATCAGCAGTCTATTCAGCATGTGAGCTCTTTTTGTTTTTACGGCGCTTTTGCTACTGGGCTGATCGCCGCCATCATCATGATTGGGTTTCAAAATCCTATTTTACTCATGTTGGGTGCCAATGAACAATCTTTTTCCTACGCTCGTGAATATTATCTGTGGCTTTCCATTGGCGCACCTTTTCTGGTTGTTTCTTTTGTTCACTGCAACCTGCTGCGTTCCGTTGGATTATCCAAAGAATCTATGATCGGTTCCATTGGAGGTGCTGTCATCAATATTATTCTGGACCCCATTTTAATCAGCGGATTTCATTTAGGGGCTCAAGGAGCTGCTATCGCTACTGTCACAGGATACCTGTTTACTGATGGATATTACATTTACACAGTATTAAAAAAGTGCTCTCAAATTTCTTTGAATCTTCGCAAAATTCCCATCTCCCGAGCAGAGGCAGGCCAAATTTTTGGAATCGGCATTCCCGCCGCACTGACTAACTTAATGCAAAGTCTCAGCATTATCTTTGTCAACCAGGCATTGCTGCCTTACGGAAACGATAAGATTGCCGCTATGGGAATCGCTTTAAAGGTAAGCTCTATTGCGATTCTTCTTCTGGTCGGATTTTCTTTTGGAGGACAACCTTTGATTGGTTATTTATACGGTGCCAAAGATTACTCCCGGCTGCGTGCCCTGTTAAAACTGTATTTCCAGTTTATCGGAGGCTTATCTGCCCTGCTGACCATAGGAATTTTTGTTCTGGCTCCAGTTTTAATCCCTCTGTTTCTTTCTGATACCAATGTCATCGAACAGGGAATTCCTATGCTCCGTTTACAGGTGATCAGTATGATTTTTGTCGCCCTGGTACAAATCATTATGATCTGGTGTCAGTCTTCTGGAAAAATGTTGATTTCCTTTTTGCTTTCTATCAGCCGTCAAGGGGTTATCTTTTTCTTGGTCTTATTCCTATCCACAAAGTTCTTCGGATATGATGGAATCATTGCCGCACAGGCAATCTCCGATTTGATTACCGCTGGCATCGCTGTATTTTTCTATTTCATCAGTTTCCACCAGGAACTGAAAAAGGATCATTCCTCTTCCCAAGCATCATAACTTCTGTTTGAAAGAGATACCCTTCTCAGGATTTTATTATTTACTTTTTGATTGCCTTGTGTATAATGAAAGAGTACAATTATTTTGTCGAATCCTGTTGTTTTAAGGAGTGAACTCCATGAATTCTACCCTGTTAGCCCCCACACAATCTTCATCTTCCTCAATCGTTTCACTGCCAAAATCGCCTTCTAACACAATTCCTAGAAACCGTAACGGGATTTTGGATGTAATACGAGGAATTACCATGGTGAGTATGATCCTTTATCACGGCGTTTGGGACTGTGTGTATCTTCTTCATCAGGACTGGCAGTGGTTTTCTTCTGATTTTGCTTACGTTTGGCAGCAAAGTATTTGTTGGGTGTTTATTTTGTTATCCGGATTTTGCTGGAGCTACAGCAAGCACCCTGTCAAACGGGGATTGATTGTATCAGGAGCCGGAATTTTGGTCAGCGTTGCAACATGGCTGATCATGCCGGAAAATCAAATTTTGTTCGGCGTTCTCACATTAATCGGGTTTTGCATGTTGATTATGACAGGACTCCATCCCATATTGAAGCAAATTTCCGCCTTATGGGGTACCGTGGGATTCTTTGTATTGTTTCTCCTTACAAAATCTGTTAATCAGGGGTTTTTAGGTTTTGACTTTGCCTCCTTATTCCTGCCGAAATACTGGTACCAAGGAATGATTGCCACATTTTTGGGATTTCCCGATCCGGCGTTTCGTTCTACCGATTACTTTTCGGTATTCCCCTGGATGTTTCTTTTTATCACAGGATACTTTCTCCATAAACTGCTGGCCGACTCTTCCCTTTTAAGATCTGGTGCCAAAGTTCAAATTCAGCCTTTTGCTTTTTTAGGAAAACATTCCATGATCATTTATCTCATTCATCAGCCTGTACTATACGGTATTTTGAGTGTTTTCAGTTTTCTGACAAATTAAAGAATACTCTCAAAAACAAAACCGGTTTCCGTTCAATTGACGGAAACCGGTTTTTTATGTTACTGTTCCAGTTCTTTCAAAAAACGTTTCAGGTTATCCAGCCCAATCCGGATTCCCATGAGACAATCTTCAATGCCTTCAAATTCCAGTCCCAGATAACCGTCATACCCTTCTCTTTTGAGGATACTCAGGCACTGTTTTACTGGCACTGCACCGTGACCTACAATGGTTCCGCGCAGATAATTTCCGGCACGGGAAGCAAAGAATCCTTCGCCTGGATTTGGTTCATTACCGCTTTTTACAATAAAATCTTTGGCATGAGCATAAAACACATAAGGTGCCGCTTTTCCGCAGGACTGTGTCGGATCCTGATCCGCACAAAGGAAATTTCCCATATCGCACAGCCAGCCAAAATTCGGATGGTTTACCCGATTGATAAGCCGTTCTACCCGATCCGCATCCTGCAAAAAGAATCCATGATTTTCCACCATGGTGCGGATTCCTTTGCCCGCCGCATATTCTGTTACCATGCGGCAGCCATCTGCCAAACGGTCCAGAACATTTTCCAGTCCCTGACCATCCCGATGATCGCCAAAGCCCCATGCAGCATCATGACGCATGCTGGTGCTGCCCAAAATCTCGGCAACATCTACCTTTTTCATCAGCCGCTGTGCTTCTTCTGCCGGATCATTGGCTAAAAAGTCTGCATGAACCGTATAGTTGGAAACAACCAAACCAACCCGCTCACATTCCTGACGAATCTGTTTTGCATAGTCTTCTTCGGTAACTCCTTGAGGAGGTTCCAGATCTGTAAACTCAATGGCATCAAAGCCCATTTCTTTGGCTTTGGCGACACAGTCAAACTGTGTGAGCCGCCCGTCTTTTAAGTACTGCTGAAAACTATAAGAACTTACTGCAATTTTCATTCTTCTGCTCCTCTCAGGCAATGATAACTTCATGACCGGTTTCGGCTGATTCATAGATCGCATCCAAAATCTTCATCAAAGTAATTCCATCTTCTGCAGGAGATTTGCAGGCAGTTCCATTGATCAGACAGTCTACATAATGGTCAATTTCCCCTTCGAATAATCCTTCAAAACTCAGTGCTGTCGGGGTGCACAGCTGTACATTGCTCATGTACCCATTCTGCACACTGTACATGGAAAGTTCAGGATCCAATTTTGCCCCGGCTTTGGTACCAAACAGTTCAATTTTTCCTTCATCCTTTTCAATGTTCAAGGAGAAAGAAGCTTCCACAGAAACAACTGCGCCATTGTCATAGCGAATCATAGCGGTAGCCAAATCTTCTACATTAAATTCTTCCTTACCGGTAGCAGAAGAAGCTGTGTATCCTTTTTTATCCTTCAATTCCCGGCGGTCACCCAGCTTATGGAAGGTTGCACCGTATACAGACACCGGTTTTGGGTTCCCCAGCAGATACCGGGTCAAGTCGATTACATGAACGCCCAGGTCAATCAGCGGTCCTCCTGCGGACATCCGTTTGTCCCCAAACCATCCACCAGGGCTACCGTTGCGGCGCAGATAGGTCGCTTTGGCATAATACAGTTCACCAAAGTAATCATTGCTGATGAAATCTTTTAAAATTGCGCAGTCATTGCCATACCGGCGTACAAATCCAACCATCAACAGTTTTCCGCTTTCTTCTGCGGCTTTTTTCATTTCTTCTGCTTCTGCTGCGGAAGTAGCCATTGGTTTTTCACACAAAACATGCTTGCCCGCTTTCAATGCGGCAATGGTGCAGGGAGCGTGCTGGCTGTTCCAGGTGCAAACGCTGACAGCGTCCAGTTCCGGCAGCTCTTTAAGCATCACGTCTTTATCAGTATACAAACGGGTAACTCCGTATTTTTCGCCCATTTCTTTCAGACGTTCTTCCCGAATATCACAAAAAGCGTACAATTCTACATTGGGGTTATTTAAATACCCATGGATATGGCTTTCAGAAATATTACCGGTTCCGATAATTCCCACTTTTAATTTTCGTTCCATTTGATGATTCCTCTTTTCTATCTTCTGATTATTTCATTAACTGTCTTAAATAATCTGCCGCTTTTTGGATATCGGCATCTGGATTTTCCCCAACTTCCCGTTCAATGGTCAAAAATCCGTGGTAACCGATATCATCCAGTGCTTTCAGGTATTCTGGGAACGGAACCTTTCCTTCTCCCAAAGGCAGTTCAATAAAGGATTCGCTTTCCAGCATTTCTGCTTCTACTAAACCATAGATAATTTCTGGATCCCGATAAAAATTGCGGCGTCCATCTTTAGCATGGGTATGTACAATGTAGTCTTTCAAAGTATACACTGCCTGTACTGGGTCATCCTCTGTTACCATAACCAGATTTGCCGGGTCAAGATTGACTGCTACCCCTGTAGAATGGAGCGCATCCAAAAAGTGTTTTAAAGTAGCCGCTGTTTCCGGTCCGGTTTCAATGGCAAAATGAGCATCCAAAGAATCCGCATACTGGGCTAAATCAAAACATGCCTGCTGCATTACACCATAGCGGGGATGTGTTTCATCAGACGGCACTACGCCAATATGAGTTGTCACAATATTGGTTTCCAAATCTTTTGCCAAATCCAAAATCCGTTTGGATTCTTCCAAAAGCTGAGGATTTTTAGAAGCATCGCCGAATCCATGACCCAAATCTCCGCAAAGAGCAGAAATAACCAGTCCGTTATCCTTAACCATTTTTAAAAATTCACGGCGTTTTTCTTTTGTCATAGACGCCGGAGATAAATCTCCTCTGGTAGCATAAACCTGGATACCCTGAGCGCCTACAGCGGACGCTTTTTTCAGTGCTGTTGGGATATCGGTGCGAAAAGATTCCAACATAACTCCAATAGAAAAATCGTACATAACTCATACTCCTTTCAGTTGTGTCAAATCAACTGATTGACAAATTTCATAAGTCTATTATATAATGGGCATGAATTTAAAGTAAAGGAAAGAACTTGCCCTAAATTAACACTATCTTGCTTTTTTTGAAAGAAGGTCTTCTGTTGAATCGACAAACTTCCTATGAAAATATTCAGTTTAGCGACGCCGCTTTTCCCGTCATTTTTCACTTTGACCATTTAAAGAAAACCGAAGATTTTATGATCCATTGGCAAAACGATTTGGAGCTTCTTTATTTAGCAGAAGGTTCTGCTCAAATCAGCTCCGACCACCAGCGTCAGCTGTTCACTCCTGGGCAAATTGCCGTGATTAACTGCACCAGTCTTCACTCGATTCAGGCGGTGGATGACTCCTGCTCCTATTATTGCTTGATTGTGGGACAAAACTATTTGGAACAACAGGGCATTCCCATCAGTGATGTGTCTTTTCAGTTTCAATTAGACGACCCGGTGATCCGGCAGCAATTTGAAATCATCTGCAGAGAGATGAATCAAAAATTGCCCTATTATAAAACTGCTGTAAAATCTGCGGTGCTGTCCATGGGGGCACAACTTTGCCGCCATTTTTCCCAGCCAATTTCCGGACCGTTCCCCCAAGATCGGCGTCTTAGTATGGTAAAATCCGCTGTTTCCTATATTCAAAAATACTACGATCAGCCCCTGAGCATTGACTCCATCAGCGCTGCCATTGGATTCAGCAAATATTATTTTTGCCGCACTTTTAAAGAAATTACCGGACGTACTGTCATCGATTATCTCAATTTAATCCGGTGCAGTCATGCTCACAGTCTGCTGATTTCCGGCAGCTGCAATGTAAGCGAAAGTGCAGAACAAAGCGGTTTTCAAAATCTCTCTTACTTTTCCAAAACCTACCGGCGATATTTTGGATGCAATCCGTCAGAACAGGAACGAGAACGCTGACGCTGTCATCTGTGTTTACTTTATAAAACAAAACAAAAAAGCAGTGGAATAAAATCCACTGCTTTTTATATTAATCTTCTCTCAATTCGGTTTAAGCGATGCAGAAATTCAAAGCAACGTCAGAAGCGCTTGCAGCGTCTGGAGTATAAGCATCTGCGCCAATAGAATCACAGAAAGACTGGGTAACAGGAGCGCCACCAATCATAACTTTTACTTTGCCAGCCAGGTCAGCGTCAGCTTTTACCAGGTCTACTACGTTTTTCATTTCGCTCATAGTAGTGGTCAGCAGAGCAGAGCAAGCGATGATGTTTGCATTGTGTTCTTTTGCAGCAGCAACATACTGTTCTGGAGCAACGTCAACACCCAGGTCGATAACCTGCAGGCCTTTACCTTCCATCATCATTTTAACCAGGTTTTTACCGATGTCATGCAAGTCACCTTTGATTGTGCCGATAACAACAGTACCTTTGGTTTCAACACCAGCCTGAATCAGATATGGTTTCAGAATTTCCATACCGCCGTTCATAGCACGAGCAGCAATCAGAACTTCTGGAACGAATACTTCGTTGTTTTTAAATTTTTCACCGATTACGTTCATACCGGACAGCAAGCCCTGTTCCAAAATTTCACCTGCGTCAATGCCTTCGTCCAGAGCCTGTTTTACCAGTTCTTTTACTTTTGGCATACGACCTTTTTGCAGCAGTGTGCTAATCTGTTCCAATAATTCTGTTTTTTCCATCTTTCATTTCCTCCTAAATTCTGCCTCAGATTTTACTGCGGCTTTCTTTAAATTTTTTCGGAGAGATGCCGGTGATGAGTTTGAACACCTTCGTAAAATAACTCTGATCTTCAAAACCAGTTAAATTAGCCACATCAACTAAACTGATACTTTTGTCACTGAGCAGCATTTTTGCTTTTTCAATGCGTACCTTATTGATGTAAGAAGAAATATTTTCGCCGGTCTCTTCTTTAAAAATGCGACTAAGATAAGTTTTGCTGAAATGGACATACCGTGCAATATCATCCAGCGTAATCTTCTGAAAATAATTTCGCCGAATATACTCGATTACTTTGTACACCGTATCAGAATGTTTTACCGCAGAAAAATCAAAAGAATAATTGATAAATCTCTGCATGATACTGGTAATCCAAACGCTGACTTCTTCAATAGAAGAACATTTCTGCATTTCCTGGATACAGCTGGTATTAAACCAAATGATCTCATTGGAATCTGCACCAGCGTCAATGGTAGCCCGAGACATTACAGACAGCAGTTCAATCATACGGATTTTAATGATTTCTACATCAAATTTGGAAATCAGATAAATCTGCCCCAGCAGATCATTCAAAAGCGCCTGTGCTCCGTTTTTATCCCCGTTATAGATCACTGCCTGCAGTTTCTTTTCCGTTTCAATGGGATAAACATCGGAATAAGGCAACGCATCCTTATGCTGCAAATCATATAAATCCTGTAAAAATTTCTCCTGCTTAAAAGCAATGCCGCCCATAAGGCTGCGGGAAAAACCGCAAACGCCTGTGGTAGCTGCTGCCATCACTTCAGCAATATGATTCACCTTTTCCGTGGAAAAATTAGGCAATTGAGAGACACGGCTGCGCATTTCAGGACACTGGTACTGGCTTAAGGTATCATCCAATTCACCCATTACCATTGGTCCCAACACCACACCGCCGGATAATTCCCCGTCTTTGTCAGCTACAGAAGATGCGACGAAAACAAAACCTTCTGGACAGTAGAAAATATATTTTCCATTCCAGCGATATGCTTCATGACATCCGTACAGGTAAGTGTGCAGCTGAGTGCAGTGCTTGTTGCAGCAATACTCTCCAAAAAAGTCTGATTTTCCTAACGGCTCGGAAGCAAAGCAATGGTTTTGAATATCTACAATACGGCAGCTTGTATCCAAAAGACATCCTAAATGTGTTCCATATTGTATTAATTTTTCAATCATTGTTTGTTCCATTCGGTTCACCTTACAGCAATTATTTTACTTAGATCTTAAAAGAAAATATATGACAAATTTGCGTTTTTTGGTAATATATTACCCTGCTCCCAGAGATTTTCTGCTTATTTTCATAAAATATAGAAAAATCATCCTGAAATGATGAAATCGTTTATTCTTACTAATTTAGTCTTTTTTATAAGTTTCTTTCTATATGGAAGTCACAGGAAAAACCGCAGATTATTCCAAAAAAGCGCAATATAATTACAAGAAATTTTTTTGATTTTATACTATGATAATGGTAGATTGATATGACTTAAGGAGATTTGTGTTTATGTTTACTATTACTATTTATTATAACGGAAAAACGCAAAATTTACAATACCAAGAACCAGTTTTATTATCTTCTGCTTTACAGGAGGCAGGAATTCCTATCAAGATGCTGTGTGCCGGACGGGGTACCTGCGGAAAATGTAGAGTCAAAGCTGCAGGAAATCTTTCTGACCCTACCCAACAGGAAATCAAGGTATTGGGGGAAGAATTAAAACAGAATATTCGTTTAGCATGTATGACCAAAGCGGAAGGTGACTGCCAGGTAACCGTAGAATCTCAATCCATGGAAATTGTGACAGAAGGAAATCAGATTTCTGTTCCTGTTAAGCCTATCGGTTCCGGTTACGGCGCCGCCGTGGATATTGGCACCACTACCGTTGCCCTGTATTTATACCGGCTTTCCGACGGCAGTTTACTGGGAAAAGGCGCATTCCCAAATCCTCAATCCGCTTATGGAGCAGACGTTATCTCCAGAATCGGCGCAGCATTGGAGGGGAAAGACGCTGCCCTGCAAAACTGTATTGCAGCGGAACTGGAAAAACAAGTGGCAAATCTCTGTGAAAATCACAAGGTTGCTTTTGAGGAATTATCCACTATTGTCATCACCGGAAATACTACCATGCTGTACCTGTTGATGCGTGAAAATGTAAAACCTCTTTCCTGTGCACCTTTTGAAATTTCAGAATACTACGGCAGCTGGATTGATGTAAAAGCACTTCACTGGACCATGTTTCCTGCTCTGCGCTGTTATCTGCCCAGAACCATGTCCGCTTTTGTAGGCAGCGATATTACTTGTTCCCTGTTAGCGGGCAATGTACTGCATGAAGACGGATGTACTGTATTGGTAGACATTGGTACCAACGGAGAAATGGGCGTACACTATCAGGGCAGACTGGTTTGCTGTTCCACTGCAGCTGGTCCTGCTTTTGAAGGTGCAGGAATTACTATGGGATCTATGGCTGTTCCTGGTGCAATCAGCAAAGTATGGATTGAAAATGAAAAAATTGCATTCAGCACCATTGGAGATGCCAAAGCCAAAGGAATCTGCGGTTCCGGCTTAATTGATGCTCTAGCCTGCTTCCTCACCTTAGGTCTCATTGATGAAACCGGATATATCGATGAAGAAAAGGCGGATGAAGCAGGATATCTGGCAGAATACGATGATGATGCCGCTCTGCGCATTGGCGACAGCGATGTTTTATTGACACAAAAAGACGTTCGTTCCATTCAGCTGGCAAAAGCTGCTGTCTGTGCCGGATTTTTATCCTTGCTCAATGCAGTAGGCTTATCTGCCGCTCAGGTAGACCGGTTGATCTTAGCCGGAGGATTCGGCAGTTTTATTGATCGTACCAACGCTGCTGTCATTGGACTGATTCCAAAAGAATTTGCTCAGAAAGCGCATTCTATTGGAAACGCTTCCGGAAGCGGTGCTTCTATGATTCTGCTCAACAGTGATTGTTTAGCTGAAAGCGAGGCGCTTGCAAAACAGGCAGAGGGACTGGAACTTTCATCTTCTGCTTATTTTATGGAACAATATGTAGAATGTATGGGATTTGAAGTTTAAGGGTTCCCCCTTTTTCTACTCATACATATTAAAATGAATCAATCATGATTGCCATATTCTTTTAAAAAATATAAAATAAGCAATAAGAGATGCTGCAAAACCCATTTTGCAACATCTCTTTACTTTTTTCAAAATATCTGGCAACAAATCCACATTGTAATTTTTTTTAAAATTATTATATGAAACCATAATCTTATTTTATGATTGGTATATTTTTTAAATTTTCATACAATGGAGGAAATAATTGTTAATAGATCATTTTTCTATCCAATGTATTGATACACTAGACAAGTTGTAAAATTTTCTACAGGTTACTGAAATTCATATTCTCATTGTGTCTACCATTGTTTAAAGACTATAGAAAACTACAGTTTTCTTATTTTTTCTTACCTTTAGAACAAAATAATTAAATAAACCATTAAATTTATCCTCTATTCATATTATTTACAAACCTATATTTCACAAATAAAATAAAAGTTTCCATCTTGATATTCAAGCATATACTCTCCATGATATTTTTCGACCACCTCTTTTATATTGTACAAACCTAACCCATGTCCTGATTTTGAAGGTGTCTTAACCATTTGATTTTTAATCTTTACTGGCTTTGCACACGGATTAACTATTGATATCAGTAACTTATTATTTTCATAGATCATTTTTATTTTAATCACTGGATGATTTACTTCTATAGCTGCTTTAATTGCGTTATCCAATACATTACCTAGCAGAATAACCAAATCTAAATCATCTATCTTCACATTGTTCAAACCACTAATTTCCAACTGCGGCTTTATGTGCTCTTCTTCCATTCTTTTAAGCTGATATGCTAAAATAATATTAACGGTTTCATGTCCCGTCTCTATAGACCCCGGCAACGTTCCTAAAGAATTTGTCGTCTTTTGCAAATAATTTTCTGCTGCTTCATATTCTTGAAGACTGAGAAGAGCAGCAAGATAAGATAAATGTTTGTTGATATCATGATATAACTGTTTCGTATTTTGAGCTTCTCTTTGAGCAAGATGAATATACTCCGACCTTAATTCCACCTCCTTCTGTAAAAATTCACTACGTATTTGATTAATCTGACCTTCCCTGATGATTTTAAGCATATAAATTCCTAGAATAAATACGCCAAAAACAATTAGTAAGATAAACATTTGGAGCCATACAGCCTTCCTTGTTACAATTTTACTCCATAACACAAAAACAACCAGAAAAAATAAAGTTGATTGAACTCCCAGCACTGTCATCCAATGCACCATAGAAACATGATAAAAATTCAGTTTATTTTTAAAAATTCTCATAAGTAACCATATAGCCAGAACCAAACCTGATTTAGAAACAAAAACAAGCCAAACGTAAAACTGAATTTGCTGAATCATCATATCTGCCCTATCTGAAAAAGCCAAAGAAAACATCGTAATCACTACATAATCAATCAATACCAGAACAATATAATAGCCTATTGATGCGACCATTTTCATTAAAAACTTTCCCTTAAAAAATAATGCTCCCACGATCAGATAAACAGTAATACAAATGATACTAATTACATTTTGAACTGTCAGCGCAAGCATTTGTTTTATTACAACAATCAGAATGGTCTGAATAGCCGCTAATATTAAATAAACCATATTTCCGGAAAACTTTTTGCTAAACAACCCTGCGAAAAGCCATAAAAAAAGCGAATTTTCCAACAATGTTCCACAGATGTTTATCAGGTCATACAACATTCTTTTCTACCTCTTTGACCAAAGCAATTTTTGACTTACAAATTTTTTCTTATTCCGACTAACAGGAATCGCTTCATGATTTTGTAAAATAATTCCATCATTATCTATAGAGATGATCTTTTTAATGTTCACTAAAAAACTTTGATGAACCCGAATAAATCCATATGTTTCTAACTCCCGCTCCAATTCACATAATTTTCCGTAAAAGCAATATTCTTTGTTTGTCATCTTTACTTTAATTTTACGACATTTTGTTTCAAAATAAAAAATATCTTCCGTTTCTAAAAGAATCTTTTCTCCATTGACTTTAATTTCTACACGATAATAATTGAGTTTAGATAATAATTCCGGCATACATTCATTTAGATGATTCTTCATATCCTGCTTTAGCAAATAACGAAATGCATTAACTCCATATCCGGAAACAGCATATTCAGGATAAGAACTAACAAAAACAATCTCAACATTATTATCTCTAGAACGAATGATTTTTGCCACTTCAATTCCATTTAACTGATCCATCTTAATATCTAAAAATATAATATCAAAGTTATGATTCAAATGCTCAAATAACTCTTGAGCCGATGCACATTCTGTTATATGATATTTAATTCTTAGCTGTATCAAATATGTTGACAAATAGTGATATAATAATTCTCTTCCTATTTTTTCATCGTCACAAATAGCAATATGCAACACTATTCATTCTTCTTTCTGTCTAAAATTGTTTTTATTATAATATAAATTGAATCTATTTTCAATTATTTTAATCTATGACTATAAAAGAAATTCACAGTATCCTATTTCTTTTTACTGTTAATTTTACGATATATTTCAATTAAATTTAATTAACCGCTTATATTAGACATGTTCACTATGTATATCGCTGAAAGATGTCCTGACCTAGATTCTAACAAAGCTCATATTTTAGGACTTCTGCATGATATTGGTAGGAGAGTTGGCATTGTATCTTTGAGGCATATCTGGGAAGGTTATCAATACGCTATGCATTCTGGTTGGGATGAGGCAGCCAAAATTTGTTTAACTCATTCTTTCCCTACTCAAAAGATCCATGAAGACGTACAGAAAGATGACCTAACAGATAGTGAACGTGAGCATATTGTAAATTTTCTGAATCAGATAACCTATGACGATTATGATAAATTGATTATTTTATGTGATTCCCTTGCAACTGCAGAAGGATTCTGCCTATTGGAAAAACGTTGGGTTGATGTGTCATTACGATACGGATTCTCTCCTTTTACAATCAAACGATGGGAAAAAACTTTATAATTTAAAAAATATTTTGAAACAAAGATAAACTGTTCCATTTATGATGTACTCCCTAACGTACAAAAAACTACTTTTTATTAATTAATATCTTTTAAGAGATGCTGCAAAACCCATTTTGCAACATCTCTTTACTTTTTTCAAAATATCTGGCAACAAATCCACATTGTAATTTTTTTTAAAATTACTATAATGAAACCATAATCTTATTTTATGATTGGTATATTTTTTAAATTTTCATACAATGGAGGTATTCAAAATGAACCATGAAATAAAGGTTACAAACAATTTTGGACTGAAGATGACCTCTTCCGTTCAGCAATTGGAAGAAGGTGTGATGGAATACACCTATACCTTTTCTCCTAATGAAGCTCAGCGGAAATCCACAGAAAATCCTGTCATTCACATGAAATGGTCTTTTCCATATGTAGATATTGGATACTTGTGGCATCCTCTCTGCGGCACCAACCGTCAGATTCATGCTGACTGGTCATGGCCAATTCAGTCTATGACCAGCATTTCTGCTCCAATCGCCTGTCTGTTCAGTGAAGACCAGAAAAACAGATATACCTATGCTTTATCTGAAATTCGGGAAATCGTTGCCAGCCGTTTCGGCATTCATGAGGAAGACGGTACTTTGATCTGTACCATCGAAATCCCCATGAAAGACTTTATTATGGAAAATGATTATACCCTCAAACTGCTGGAAGACCGTCGGGACATCCCTTATTACGAATCCATTGAAAATGTTCCTCAGTGGTGGGAAAAAGTATGCGGAATTGTTCCAATGCAGGTTCCCGATGAAGCACAGCTTCCTGTATATTCCAGCTGGTATTCCTATCATCAGGATTTATTTGCAGAAGAAATTGAAGAAGAATGCCGCCTTGCTTCCGCCATGGGATTCAAAACCATTATTGTGGATGATGGTTGGCAAACTATGGACAACAACCGTGGATATGCTTTCTGCGGTGACTGGGAAATGGCGGAAGGACGCTTCCCTGATTTTGCTGCACACGTGAAAAAAGTTCATGAAATGGGTATGAAGTACATGATCTGGTACAGCGTTCCTTATGTAGGCAAACAGGCAAAAGTATGGGAAAAATTCAAAGATAAGCTGCTGTGCTATATTGAATACCAAAAAGCCGGCGTATTGGATCCACGTTACCCAGAAGTACGGGAATTCTTGATTCAGAACTATGAACATGCAGTCCGCGATTGGGATTTGGACGGACTGAAACTGGACTTTATTGATGAAATCTATTTCCGTGAAGGCAGTCCGGAATATCGGAAAGGCATGGATTACGCCAATGTTCAGGAAGCTTTGGAAGTTATGATGCGGGAAATCAGCCGCCGTCTGACTGCGCTGAAACCAAATATTTTGATTGAATTCCGTCAGCGCTACATTGGTCCAAATATGCGTTCCTTCGGCAATATGTTCCGCGTAGGCGACTGTCCTAACTCTGGCATTACAAACCGTGTTGGCGTAGCAGACCTTCGTTTGACCAGTGGAAACACTGCGGTTCACTCTGATATGCTCATGTGGCATAAAGATGAAAAACCTGAAATTGCTGCTTTACAGATTATCAATTCTATTTTTGCAACTGTACAGATCTCTATTAAACTGGGAAATGTTCCGGAAAAACAGGTAGAAATGGTTCGCTACTGGGTACAGTTCATGACAGATTATCGGGATATGCTGCTGCGTACTCCATTGATTCCATATGAACCTCAAACTTTGTATCCAATTCTTCAAACGAAAAAAGACGATTCTACTATCATTGCAGTTTATGTAGAAAATAAAATTATTCCTTTGGAATCCAGCATCAATCATGCTGTAATTATGAATGGTACAAAAGCACAGGAATTATTCCTGCGTATATCAAATAGCCGTACCTATCATCTGATTGAAAAAGACTGTTATGGACATGTTTTACGGGATGAAGTACGTTGGTTTGAAGCTGGAATCAATATTATTCCGGTTACCACAGCTGGACAAATTTATCTGGAAGAATGCTAAGGTAATCCCAATATAAAAAGGAGTGCTGAATATACAGCACTCCTCTTTTTTGCATTATTGAAATAAATCATCTTAAAATATATTGTAAGAAAAAGTTGCACAAATTTACCGGCTAAGAGCCGGAACAAATGACACTACGTTCGTACCCTATTAGTAGAGTATTATCGGATCATTTTTGAAATTATCAGTGTGTGCTTTTCCGATTGATTTTTGCTCTTATTTGTACAAGTTGTCAGTTTGCATTACTTTTTTCTACAGTCTGATAAATATTGTTATCGTTTCTTTTCATAAATCCAAATAAGTCTAATAAAATGAGTTATAAAAGAAAAAAGACACCTTAAAAATCAGGTGTCTTTTTATGGAGCTGTTAACCAGATTCGAACTGGTGACCTCGTCCTTACCAAGGACGTGCTCTGCCTACTGAGCCATAACAGCAATGGCGACCCGTATCGGGATCGAACCGACGACCTCTAGCGTGACAGGCTAGCGCTCTAACCAGCTGAGCTAACGGGCCATTTTGGCAGGGGCAGAAGGACTTGAACCCTCGGCACGCGGTTTTGGAGACCGCTGCTCTACCAACTGAGCTATACCCCTATCAATGGTGGGCCTTCAGGGACTCGAACCCGGGACCGACCGGTTATGAGCCGGTTGCTCTAACCAACTGAGCTAAAGGCCCATACTACTCTGCTCCCTAAAGGGATCCATCTTTATGGTACACCACCAGGGAGTCGAACCCTGAACCTACTGATTAAGAGTCAGTTGCTCTAACCAACTGAGCTAGTGGTGCATAACCACTTGACAAGGCAAAACCCTTCGCAGAAAAAGAAGATATCTTTTATATAGTATCTTCAAAACTGAATAATAACTACTCGAAACAGCATTCACATTATCTTGCATACATTCTTACTTGACTTGAGGTCAAGCCCTCGACCGATTAGTACTTGCTAGCTAAATGTGTCACCACACTTACACTTTAAGCCTATCAACCTTGTAGTCTTCAAGGGGTCTTACCTGCTTAACGCAGAGGGAT
>JBMNPJ010000001.1:0-358727 GCA_050943535.1 Massiliimalia sp. | reverse complement strand
CTTTTATTATAAAAGGGATATACAAAATGTCAAGGAAACTTTCCAAAGAAAATCTTAATTTGATAATTAAACAAACAGGTTCCAAAATATAAGGATTGTAAAAAATAAGTATCCCATAAAAAAATAATGGTTGGCAATCAAAATACCAACCATTTTCATTCTATTGTTCTGTCTAAAACAGTATCTATTACTCCAGTATCTCTTTGAGCTTTTCCAAAAACGCTTCTTCGCCGACAGTATTGATTTTATAAGCCACTGCCTGACTGCCGCCGGAAGTAATCCCAGAAAGATAAATATCCTCTGTGCCGTTTTGAAATAAAGTCACATTCAGGCTGACTCGATTCGCCCCAAATATACTATACCGTTCAAATACCCGAACGCTGCACCGGGCACTGCCCATTTGAAAATCACTGGAATCTTCCAAGGACGCTGTACGGCTTCCGTTTAAAATCCCTTCTTCAATTAGACGAAGTGTTTGGTCAAAATCTCCTTTTAAGACATACTCAATCTTTGCCATAAAACATCTCTCCTGCTGCCATGCAGATTCACCTTTCCTTTAAGTGGCCGCAATAATAATCAGAGCAAATAACGTCTCAATATATTCTACTATTTGAGTTACCACTTGATTTTCCGCACTATTTTTGATTTCTTTCAGTCGTGCATTTACGTTTTTCTTTTCATAAGAAGAAAAATAACGGGACAAATCACCGCTTTTATTTAAAAGTGCCGTCAACGCTACAACATCTTCTGAAATTTCCCCATCTTCCAACAGTTCTGCCCGGATATTCTGTATTACAGTATCTTTTGCTTTTGCATCTGGAACATACAGGATGGTTTTTCCAAACAATCCTCCTATTTCTTTTTGTACACAACCGGATCTTTCCAAAGCATCTCCTATTCCCGAAATTAGTGCTTGGAGATTTTTGTCGCTGAAACTAAAGGAAAATGCTTCTACAACTCGTTCCAGCTTTACCGGCTGTTTATTTTGAATTTGATCATATAGTATCTGCAAATAGGATTGATCTGGAGAAAGCGGCGCTACCACAGAAATTTTATTTTCTTCCAATACAGCAATTTCATCCATTAAAAGTTCCAGTATTCCTCCGGCAACCAGACAAGTCTGCTTTTCCATATCAAAAGAAGAATATTTTCCCTTCTCTCCAATGGTGCAAAGCATATATTCCTGTGTCAGTGATAAATTTTTCAATCAAATCCCTCCGCTTCCCTTTCGCAAAAGATCCTCTTTTGCTTTTATTTCTAGCTTAAATATATCAGACACTTTCAGCACTGTCAAGAAATAGATAAACTCCCACAAATCTCATATTGTATGACACTCCACGATCATTCTTTCTGGGACTTTGTGATGACTTCTTTAAGTAAAATTCTATTTTCAAAACCGCCTCGTTCCTGTGCCTTTTTTGCCCGTTTTTCCTCCAATTGTTCCACAGTATACCCTCGGGCAACTGCCACTGCATGAATCACTTCCAATAAATCCGCCAATTCTTCCAGACAGGGTTCCTGGTAATATTCTGTCAGTTCTTCCTGTAATTTTTGATCTAATTGTTTTACATATTCTTCCTGGGAAAGAATCTCAGTTACACAGCAATCTCCGGAAGCTTTGATGATTTCGGGAATACGGTCCCGTACCAGTTTATGGTATTTCAAATGATTTCACTTCTTTCTGGCTACAAATTATTTCGTTCCATATCTAAAAAATATCTGTTGATACTTGTGATTTCTCAGCGCACTTTGCTGTTCTTTTCATACAAAATATGAGGAGGATTTAATCCTCATCTCCGGCCTTAAAATTATAAATTGGACGAATAATTTTAAGTACTTCTGCTGTGGGACCAATATTGTCCAAAATATCCTGCATCCCTTTATAAGCCATGGGACACTCGTCCAAAGTGGCCTTGCTCACCGAGGTTGTATAAACATCTGCCATCTGTTTTTTGAAGTCTGAAACGGTAAAGGACTGTTTTGCATCAGCACGGCTCATTAAGCGTCCCGCTCCATGAGGAGCCGAATAGTTCCAATCTGCGTTTCCTTTTCCCACACAAAGAAGACTGCCGTCCCTCATATTAATTGGAATCAATAACTGTTCTCCGGATTGAGCAGATACCGCACCTTTTCGCAAAATCATATGATCTGTATCAATATAATTATGGATGGTGGTAAATTGCTCTTCTACATGAAATTTCATCCCTTTTATAATCTCATCCATCATTGCCTGACGATTGATCATGGCAAAATGCTGGACAATTTTCATATCATGGATATACTGTTCAAACAACGCCCCGGATACATAGGCTAATGCCCTGGGAATACTGGTCTGCTTGATGTTTTTAAGTTTCTTCAGCTCTTTTTGAATTTCCTTTTCCCGACCTTCTGCTTTCATCTGCACAATCCACTGTTCAATAGAAGCGTCATCTGTTCCGTTAAGAACTTTATATCCTTCTTCCTGATAATATTTTGCAACCTCTACTCCCAAATGACGGCTTCCAGAATGAACAACAATATAAAGATTGCCGTCATCATCCTTATCCGCTTCAATAAAATGGTTGCCTCCGCCCAAAGTTCCAATGCTTTTTTCTGCACGAGGAAGATCTACATGACGGGCACAGTACAAGTTAGACAGGTCGATCTGACTGAGGTATTTATGAGCTTTCTTTCGAATTGAAAAACCAGATGGAATTTTTTCATAGATTAACTTATCCAGTTTTTGCAGTTCTATATGAGACTCCCGAATACGGATTGTTTCCATACCGCACCCAATATCTACCCCTACCAGATTTGGGACAACTTTGTCCGTAATGGTCATGGTAGTTCCAATGGTACATCCTGCTCCTGCATGAATATCCGGCATCAATCGAATACGGCTGCCTGCCGTAAATTCCTGATTGCACAATTCCAGTACCTGTGCCATAGAAGCATTATCTACTACATCAGTAAAAATTTTTGCACAGTTATATTTTCCTTTGACTTCGATCATATCTGTTCACTCTCCTTTACTAAAAATATCCTTTGATCAGCAGCATCATAAACCAGGGTAATAAACAACGCCTTATATCTTGCTGTCAAACGGACAAACGAATGTAAGGCGTAAAAAACGAGAAAAAAGAAATTTATTTTTTAAACCTGACAAATACATACACCAAAAAATCATTCTAATAGACTAAATGTCTCCTTCCACATACCATTACTAATCTCTGAAATTATCTATGCTGCTTTTTAATTTCTCACAGAATTTCACATATAAATTTGAAAGGCCAATTTTTTAGTAATTATAGCACAAAAGCCCACATCCTTCAATGCCACTTTTGGGGGCTGTTTAAAGTAAAAATCCCCCTGTGATTTTTATAAAATCACAGGGGGATTTTCGTTATTTATTCCATTTACTAAACTTTTATCAGATTCCCTGGAAAGAGAAAACAAAGTGAAGTGGTTTTTGAGGTAATAAATATTCCGGATGGGTTTTTGCACCCCAGCTGTCATCTCCGCCGACGCCCATCTGCATCAGACTACACCGTACTACAGTATGCTGTACCGGCGGCAGGTCAACGGTATGAATCGCATTGTCCAGCTCATGAGGAGTATAAGGAATTACATTAAAGTCCATCGGAATATCGCTGGCAAACCGCAAACCATTTCCCATGTCATCTGTCACTTTCCCCCACCGAACTTCGGTGCGGTTGCCGCATTCCTGCGGAATGACATATGGAGTCACATTGTCTTTGGCAGCAAATTCAAACAATCCCAGCCGTGCCCCATGTTTCCGGTCGCAGTAGCATTCTTCCGGTCCAAAGCCGTAATAATTTACATTGCCGTATTTTGCAGGCATTTGGAACATCATGCCAAATTCCGGCATTTCAATCAGCCCTTCTACCGGTTCATAGTCCATAGCCACCTCTACAGTACCATCAGCAAATACAGTGTATGCTACCTGGCATTTGCTTTGTGGAACAGTTGGAAGCAAGTAGGTATAAATAACCTTTGCAAAAGATCCCTGGTCTTCCACCTGAATATTTTCTACCATCGCATAGGTTCCTGCATTCTTCCACTGAACATAGCGGAATCCAAATTTATTTCCCCGGTCATTGTCGGTCAGTGCCCGCCAGAAATTTGGCATAGGGATTCCATAGTTAGACAGCAGTTCTTTCCCATGATAACAATAAGAAACGATTCCTCCGTATGCACGGGAGAAAATCACACGGAACGCATCTCCGGACACACCAATATTGTACCCGTCAATAGCAGCAACCTGTACTGTACCGTTTACCAGAGCTTTTACCTCATCTACCTGATATACAAACTGGCCAAAAGAAACTTCATGACCAATGTCTGCCCATTTTGTAGCAGATTTTAGCAGCAAGGATGCTTCTACTGCATATTCTCCCGGTTCTGTCTGTACTGGGAACGGCAGAGAAATTTCAGTTTCCTTCCCCGGTGCCAGCTCAATGGTTTTTGTTCCAGAAGAAACCACTGCTCCATTGCGTTTTAAAGTTACCTTCAAAAGGTAATCAGAAACATCGGTAAACAGGCTGCGGTTGACAATTCGCAGAGTGGTTTTGTCTGGATAAAGAGAAATATCCTGATAACAGTATTTCACTTCCTGCATTTTTGGAGAGAATGTCCGATCGCCAAATACAATTCCGTTGACACAGAAATTGAAGTCTGTCGGACGATCCCCAAAGTCACCGCCAAATCCCAGGTATTCCCGTCCATAAGCGTCAGTGCACATCAGCGCCTGGTCAATATAGTCCCAGATAAAACCGCCCTGATAAGAAGGTTCCCGATCTGTCAATTCTGTATATTTATGTAATGCCCCGTTGGAATTTCCCATTGCATGAGCATATTCACAGCAGATAAACGGTTTGGAGCGGTCTTTTTTCAAAAATTCCTCAATTGCCGCTACAGAAGGATACATCTGGCTTTCCATATCGCTGGTACCTGGATAACGGCGGTCATTGAACAGACCTTCGTAGTGAACCAGTCTGGTTGAATCATTTTCCCGCAGGAACTGGGACATTTTATAGATGTTTTCTCCGCCGAAAGATTCATTTCCGCAGGACCAAATCAAAATAGAAGGATGGTTTTTATCTCTCTGCTGCATGGAATTTGCACGGTCTAAAATAATATCCAGCCATTCTTCCCGATCATTTGGAATGGTGTATTCATCACAGAACACGCCTTTTTCTGCGGTCTGCCAGGTACCATGGGTTTCCATGTTCACTTCATCGATCAGATATAAACCATATTCATCGCACAGTTCGTAAAAGCGTGTCTGGTCCGGATAGTGACAGGTACGTACCGCATTGATGTTGTGCTGTTTCATGTGTTTTACATCCCACAGCATATCTTCCTCAGTTACCGCACGTCCCCGGTAGCAGTTAAATTCATGACGGTTAACCCCTTTAAACACAATCCGTTTGCCGTTTAACAGCATCAGGCCGTCTTTCATTTCAAAACGGCGGAATCCAACTTTTTGAGGAACAATTTCAATCACTTCTCCTTCTTCGGTAGATACCAGAAGGATCAAAGTATAAAGATTGGGCTTTTCCGCACTCCACAACTGAGGCTGTACTACCTGGGTGGAAAGGTTCAGAGATTCTTCGGTTAAATCACAGGAAACGCTCTGCACCAGCTGATAGTTGTCATCATAAAGCTGAGCAGTCACGGCACCAGACAGATTTCCTTCTACTTCCAGCTGGATGTTCAGCTGGGCAGCAGTCAGTTCTTCATTTAAATCGGTGGTTACAAACACATCTTCAATATGGGTAGAAGGAACGGTAAACAGGTACACATCCCGGAACAATCCGGAAAAGCGCCAGTAGTCCTGGTCATTGAGCCAGCTTCCGCTGGTAAACTTAAACACCTGAACTGCCAGCTTGTTTTCTCCATCCTGTACATAAGGAGTCAGTTCAAATTCCGCTGGAGTATAACCGTCTTCTGCATAGCCTACAAATTCTCCGTTCAGCCAAACTGCCAGGCCTGCTTCAAATCCCTGGAAAGAGATAAACAGAGGCATATTCTTCATCTGTTCCGGAACAGAAAAATATTTTACATAGCTTCCCACTGGATTATATTCCTGAGGCACCTGATTGGGACGGATGGCTTCATGCCCGCTCCACGGATATTGGGTATTTACATAATGAGGTTTATCATATCCCTGTGTCTGAATATGCCCAGGTACCCGAATGGTATCCCATACTTTACAGTCATACTCGGTTTTCTCAAATCCTGCAACAGCGGACTGATAGTTTTTTGCATAATGAAAGTTCCAAAGTCCGTTTAAAGAAAACACAAAGCTGGATTCTTTTCGGTTCATTTCCTCAGAAGTAGCGTAGTATTTGTGGTCGGAATGGGCCGCTTCGCGGTTTACCGCAAAGAAACGAGGATCTGCGATCCAGTTAAAATCAAAATTCATCTTGATTTCCTCCTATTTTCTCACAGAAAAATTCTGTGTATCATCCTGTAAAAAGATATCTTCATTATACCATATTCCCCGATTGTCCAAAAGGTTTTTTGTTGCTTTTTTATGGAAAAAACAGATATTTTCCCAATCCACTGAATAAAGATCGGGGCTGATATCCTCTGCTCAGAAAAAATTTGTAGAAATGTCAAACTTTTCTTTCTTGTGCTGCGTCTTAATTAATGTCATAATAAATAACGTAAGTTGAGCTCAGACTTGGTTATGACACAAGTTTTTATAGATATCGTTACCTTGCCAAAGAAACGGTACAGTGTACCGCTAACAAAATTTAAGTAAAGGAGATGAATGCACTGGCTATTTTAAACACAAAAACCAATTACCAGGATTTTGCGGCGTTTATCGAAGAAAACCAAAACAGTTTTTATCGGGTGGCCTACCAATATGTATCCAATCGGGATACTGCCCTGGATCTGGTTCAGGAAGCAATTGTAAAAGCTTTATCCAAGCAATACACATTGCGCGACATCTCTTTGATTAAGCCGTGGTTTTACCGAATTTTAACAAATGAATGTTTAGGATATTTACGAAAACACAAACGGGAAATTTTAACGGATACCACTCCTGAATCAGAAACCGCTCAAACTCATCCTGAAAATGATATTACACAAAACATGGACCTTTACCGGGCAATTGGCCAGTTATCTCCTGAACTGAAAACCATTATCATTCTTCGTTATTTTGAAGATATGAAGCTGGAGGATGTGGCAAAAATCACTAACACCAATTTAAACACCGTAAAAACCAGACTTTACCGAGCATTAAAAATTCTAAAACCCATGATGCAGGAAAAAATTACTGAATAAGTATCAAGGAGGCATTATATGATGAAACCTTTATTTGAACATGAAAAAAATATTTATGAGTCTACACCGATTCCGGAAGAACTTCCCTATCGAGTAAAATACGCCCTTTCTGCAGGCAAAAAACAAAAACGTCGTCCTTATCTTTGGCTGAAAACCGCCTCTGCTTCATTGGCTGCCTGCTGCGCCGCTTTTGTGATCACATTAAACGCCAGTCCTGTTTTTGCAGAAAGTGTTTCCACCATTCCTGTTTTAGGAGATCTTGCAAAAATCGTTACCTTCCGGCAGGTACAAACTCAGGATGATGTAAAAATTGTCAATGTAAAAATTCCAGAACTGAAAAACACCGGAAATACCCAACTGGAAAAACGGGTCAATGAACAGATTCAGACCAAAATGGACCAGCTGTTGGAAGAATCCAAACAAATCGCGCAGGAAGATTATGAAGCGTTTATCGAAACCGGTGGAAACAAAGAGGACTTCCATCCTGTAGATATTATTTTGGATTATCAGATCCATCACTCTGATGAAAACACAGTATCCTTCGAAGTGATCCGCTTTATCGGTTCCTTCAGTGCTTACACAGAAAAAATGTACTATAATCTGGATCTGAAAACCGGAAAAGACATCACCTTGCAGGATGTACTGGGCGAAAACTATAAACAAATTGCCAATGAGCAAATTACCAAGCAGATCAATGCACAGTTAACCGAAGATCCTTCCCGTTACTTTGTAGATGAAAACGGACAGCTGGAATTCCAGTCCATTTCCGATCATCAGAATTTCTACCTGAACGAAGAAGGCAAACCAGTGGTTGTATTTGATAAATATGAAATTGCTCCTGGTTCTACCGGTTTCCCGGAATTTGTAATCCAATAAAAAAACAATCACTTTTCATCTATAAAAATTCCTAGAATAAGAGGGAGGAGCCATGGCTCCTCCCTCTTATTCTATATCCCTTAATCAAAATTCAGTTCTTTTGCAATTTGTTTCAAGACCTGATGAGAATCCATAGTATCCAAATCATAAATAGTTCCGTCGATCTGCTGCCGCAGTTTCTCTAACCAGGGAATGGAATCCTTTCGGATCACACCTAAAATAATTTTATCCCCCTGAATGGCTTCATATGCTGCCTCCTGAAACTCCAAAGCAGACTGTTCCAGTTTCCCCAATTCATCCATCATGAGATATTTTTCCGGACTCTTTAAAGAAAGCTTTAAGCATTCCACCCCCAATGTTTCAAAGGTGTGGGGGACAGGGATACAAGAGTGGTTGTTGGGCTGTACGGAAATGGGAACATCGTTTTCCCAATGCTCGGTTTTTACCAGACTATGAAAATAAAACCCTTTTCTGACGCCGTCAATCTCATAAGGAAGGGTTTGAAATCCACATAACTTTAGCCCATACTGTACTGTCAGCTGATGCAGGACCCAAGACTTCCCGCTTTTCTTTTGTCCGGTTAAAAAAATCTGTTTCTTTTTCATTCTGTCCTCCCAGCTGACAAATAGTTTAAAAGATAAGGTTTCAAAGCCTGAAATTCATCGGCAAACACACAAAAAGCAGGATCATTCTCCTGAATCCGTTTTAAGGCAGATTCATACCCCATCCACATGACCTGGGAAACTTCTTCCGGCTGTAATGTCAGCTGAGAAATATCCACCGGCTCCACATAAAGATATACATGGCTATACTCCCGGTTTCGGAATGGCTTTTCATGCCACTGACCGCACCATTCCCCTTTGTGCCGAAAACAAAAATGAAGCTGGGACTTTTCTGCATGAATTCCCAGTTCTTCCTCCAGTTCCCGCAAAGCAGAAGGCAAACTTTCGCTTCCGGCAGGAATATGCCCTGCAGAAGAAATATCATAACAGCCAGGAAAAGAATCTTTTTGTAAACTCCGCTTTTGAAATAAAATTTCAAAACGATCATCCCCACTGGATTGTGGATTGATCCGGGCAATCCAAACATGGGCGGTTTGGTGCCAATCCCCGTCCCGATGCACCTGCCAGCGCAGTTTGACCTGTCCGGTAAGATTCCCCTGTTCATCCAACAAATCAAACAGTTCCAGCTTTTGACAAAGGTCGTGAAGATTTGTCTGGTACTGCCGCTCCACCTGCACCATAGGCTGGGAAGAAAATTCCGGAATTTGTGTCACCGCAGGCGCTTTTGGCATCAGCTTTTCTCCCATATAGTGAAGAAATTCATAATACAAAATCGTGTCGTCTACATTTTTTACCAGCTGAGCTTCTTCCGACGTTAAATCGCTGGACAGATACTTGATGTAAATGGTCTTTTGCAGTACCTTTTCTATTTCCAGATAACTGGGAAGATGCCCCTTGACCGGTCTAGTGATGTCTGACAAATAGGCTTCACTGGCATCGTGAAGCAGACAGGCCAGCACGACCCGATCAGAATATCCTCTGGCTTTAGCTTCCTCAGCACATGCAAGACAATGCTGCGCCACTGAATAAAACTCCGGAAAATGACCATTTGCCCTGGTCATCTGTGACAATGCATGGGCAATATCTTCGGAACAAATATCTTCTGGTTTCGGTTTTAAAGGATTCATATGAATTTTTGAATAGGTGGTAATTGTATCTGACATTATTCCAGTCCTTCCTGTTCTACTTTATGAAAATACCCTTTGGTTTCCCGAATCACCACAGAAGAAAGCCCAGCCAATCCAATCAAGTTGGGAATTGCCATCATCCCGTTCATGGTATCGCTGATCCCCCAAACCAAAGTCAGTTCCATCACTGCCCCTACAACTACCAGCAGCACATAAATGCACCGGTAAATGGTCACTGCTTTCTTGCTGGAAAACAAATACTGAACACACTGTTCCCCATAATAGGACCAGCTGACCAAAGTAGAAAAAGCAAACAACGTAATGGAAACTGAAATAAAACTTCCTGCAAAGTTCCCCAGCGTCTGTCCAAATGCTGCGGATGTTAAATCTGCGCCGTCCAGCCCGGTACCAAATACACCGGATGTAAGAATGACCAGAGCGGTCATGGTACATACTATAATGGTGTCCACAAACACCTCAAAAATCCCCCAAATTCCCTGTTCCACCGGTTCTTTGGTGTTGGATACTGCATGGGCAATGGGCGCTGATCCCAGCCCAGCTTCATTGGAGAAAATACCTCGGGAAAATCCATACCGCATGGCAGACATCATGGCATATCCGGCAATGCCACCGCCGGCAGAACGAAAATGAAAGGCTTCTTCAAAAATCCAGCCAAATACATGGGGAAGCTCCCCGGCTTTCAGCACAAGAGAAATCACGGCTCCACCAATATAAAACAGCGCCAGCACCGGTACAATGGCGGTGGTCACAGAAGTAATGCTTTTTACTCCTCCTAAAACAGCCACTGCAACCAGCACCGCACATACAACGCCGGTCAACAATGGGTTAATATGAAAGGTGGTTTCCAAGCTCTGAGAAATTGCATTAATCTGGGTCATATTCCCAATTCCAAAAGCGGCAAGAGAACAAAAACATGCAAACAAAACTGCAAGCCATTTTTGCTTTAACCCTTTTTCAAGATAATACATCGGGCCGCCAACCGGTTCTCCCCGATCATTTTTCTCACGGAATTTTACAGCTAGGCAAATTTCTGCATATTTTGTCACCATACCAAAAAAGGCACTGACCCACATCCAGAAAACCGCTCCCGGTCCTCCTGCTGTAATGGCCGTAGCAACCCCTACAATATTTCCGGTTCCCAAAGTCCCAGCCAATGCAGTAGCAGTTGCTTTAAAGGGCGCAACTCCCTCACCGGAGGAAGACCCGTCCTTCCGAAAAAAAGAACCCAATGTGCGGCGGAAAATAAACCTAACTTTTGTCAGCTGAGGAAATCCCAGGCGGATGGAAAAGTAAACGCCAATCCCCAATAAAAGAAGCAGCATAAATGGTCCCCACACTACGCCATTCACCGCTTGATTGATTTTTTCGATCATTGCTGCCAGATCCAACTGTTCTATCATTTTACTCACCCTGTTGTTCCTCCTATTCCCGGACAGTCCTTTTACCATTCTTTATGCAAAATACAGATTCAGTATTCCTAATACATACGTAGTTTTAGTATAGCACACCCTTTTGTTAGATACAACAAAAAAGCCGTGCCCTGGAAAAATGAATTTACTTCAAAAATCCAGACATCGGCTTTTATTTTACTTGTTTTTCAATTGCAGAAGCTGTTATTATGATTCCCGGTCTACTACATGGAATTTTTTCAAATTCCCGATTTTCTGACTCCGTTTTTCTAGCAGAGCCATAACATCTTCCAGCGGAACACCCCGTTCTACCATCAATACCATCATGTGATAAATTAAGTCTCCAATTTCTCCTACCAGATCTTCCTGGCTTTCGTTTTTGGAGGCGATAATCATTTCGGAGCATTCTTCCCCGCATTTTTTCAAAATTTTATCCAGACCCTGCTGGAACAGATAACAGGTATAGGAACCTTCTTCAAAATGTTCCTTTCTCTGTTTTACTACTTCATATAAATCCATCAACACATCCTGTGTCATTTGTCTTCATCCTCCTGTTCTAGTATTACCCCGTTGTCCCAAATCGGTTTAAAAAAGCAGCTGTGACTGCCGGTATGGCAAGCTGGTCCTGTTTGATTAACCCGTACCAGCAGGGTATCATCATCACAGTCTGAGGTAATGCTGATTACCTTTTGCAGATGTCCGCTGGTAGCGCCTTTGTTCCACAGTTCCTGTCTGGAACGGCTCCAAAACCAGGTGTAGCCTGTCTCCATGGTTTTTTGCAGACTGACCTGATTCATATATGCCAGCATCAGCACTTCCCCGGTGGCATCTTCCACCACCACAGCCGGAATCAATTCTGATTTCTGAAAATATTTTTTTAAGTCCATGGCTTTATTTTTCCTCACAAGATTTTCTACATGTTATTTGCTCAGGCGAACCGGAATGTCTTTTTCCCGCAAATGGTGTTTTACCTGTTCCACAGTCAATTCCCGATAATGGAATAAAGACGCTGCCAATGCCGCATCTGCATCGGTTTCTAAAAACACCTGAGAAAAATGTTCCAACTTTCCGCATCCACCGCTGGCAATCACCGGTACAGAAACCACCTGACAAACTGCATTGAGCAGTTCGTGGTCAAACCCATTTTTCGTTCCGTCTGCATCCATGGAGGTCAGCAAGATTTCTCCGGCTCCCAGAGAAACCGCCTCTTTTGCCCATTCAATGGCATCCAGCCCAGTATCAATTCTTCCCCCATGAACTACTACATGAAAGGAGCCCTCAATCCGTTTGGCATCAATGGCAACTACTACGCACTGACTGCCGAACCGGTCTGCCGCCTCGCGAATCAGCTGGGGATTTTTTACTGCTGCGGAATTGACTGAAACCTTATCCGCCCCGGCACGCAGGGTGTTTTTAAAATCTTCAATGGAATTAATTCCCCCTCCCACTGTCAGGGGAATAAACACCTCTTTGGCAGTCCGTTCTACCACATCCAGCATAGTACCCCGGCCCTCATGGGTAGCAGTGATATCCAAAAATACAATTTCGTCCGCACCCTGTTCATTATACAGTTTAGCGCACTCCACCGGATCCCCTACATCTTTGATTCCTACAAAATTAATTCCTTTGACAACCCGGCCATTTTTTACATCCAAACAGGGAATAATTCTTTTGGTCAGCATGACGTTGTCCCTCCCAGCGCAATGGCTTCTGCCAAGTCCAGTGTTCCCTGATACAGAGATTTTCCGCAAATTGCGCCATACAAATTCAAACCCCGCAAAGCCTTAATATCATTCCGGTCACGGATGCCTCCGCTGGCGATAATCTCACAGGAAACTGCCCGATTAATCTGATCCAGCTGTTCTAAATTGGCTCCTGCTAATGTTCCATCCCGGGAAATATCGGTGTAAATAATGTATTTTACCCCTGCCTGTTCCATGGCTTTTGCCAAATCCAAATAGGTGACCTCACTGGTATCCAGCCAGCCTTCTGTAGCAACCATCCCGTTTTTGGCGTCAATTCCTACTGCAATCTGATCCCCATAGGCAGCAACGGCTTCTTTCACCAGAGCCGGATTTTTCACTGCTACAGAACCTAAAATAATGCGCGCAATCCCATGAGAAAGATAATATTCAATGGCTTCCATGGTACGGATTCCGCCGCCCAATTCGATTTTCATGCCGGTTTCGGCTGCCATTTTGACAAACAGTTCCCGGTTTACCATTTTGGCGTCTTTTGCACCGTCCAAATCCACCATGTGAAGATATTCGGCTCCTGCTGTTTCAAATCTTTTGGCGGTTTCAAACGGATCTTCTGCCACCTTTTCTGCTGTCTGAAAATCCCCCTGACGCAGGCGCACGCAGTTTCCGCCTTTAATATCAATTGCTGGAAGTATGATCATTTTGTAAGCCCTCCAAAATTCCTTAAAATCTGCAGTCCCACTTCACCGCTTTTTTCCGGATGGAACTGAGCTCCAAACACATTCCCCCGCGCTACCAAAGCAGGTACCGCAGTTCCGTACTCACAGTCAGCCGCAATATACTGCGCCTCTGTCCGAGCTACATAAGAATGGACAAAATACACGCAGTCCTGAGGAGAAATTCCTTTTAAAAGCGGGTTTTCCGGCTGGTGAATCCGCAGCTGATTCCACCCCATATGAGGAATTTTCAGCCCTGTGTCAGGGAGCGGTTCCACCGTTCCGGGAATAAATCCCAAACCATCCCGTTTTTCAAATTCATACCCTTCTTCAAACAGCATCTGCATTCCCAGGCAGATTCCTAAAAGAGGTTTTTTCTCTACTTCTTTTCGGATGGTATCAATCAGTCCGGTTTTTTCCAGCATATCCATGGCATAAGGAAATGCCCCTACCCCAGGGAGGATCATACTGTCTGCTTTCATAATTTCTTCCCGGTCATTGGTAATGCAGTATGCTTCGCCCAAATAATCCAGAGCATTTTTTACACTAAACAGATTTCCGGCTCCATAATCTATAATCGCAATCATCGGTATCGAATCCCTTTCCACTGATTTTATCAAAGAACCCCTTTGGTTGACAGCACTTCTCCCGGCTTTAAGGGAGAAACTGCCTGTTTGAGTCCATGAGCAAAGGCTTTAAACAAAGCTTCTGCCTTATGGTGATCGTTCTTTCCATATTCGCAGGACAGGTGAAGGGTCATCCCACTGTGAAATGCCAAAGCGCGGAAAAATTCCTCTACCATCTGGGTGTCCATGGCACCGATCTGAGGAGCAGAAAATTCACAGCGGAATACCAAAAACGGCCGGCCGCTGATATCCAGAGAAGCAAATCCCAACGCTTCATCCATAGGGATAAATGCAGTACCGTACCGGGCAATGCCGGAGCGGTCACCCAATGCTTTTGCCAAAGCATCCCCTAATACAATCCCGGTATCTTCTATGGTATGGTGGCAGTCCACCTGCAAATCGCCCTCTACCTTAATTTCCAAATCCAATCCGGCGTGAACGCCCAATGCTGTCAGCATATGGTCAAAAAATCCCACACCTGTATCGATACAAACCTGACCGCTGCCGTCCAGATTCAAGCGAACTGTTATTTTTGTCTCTTTGGTTTCCCGGTAAACTGATGCTTCACGCATAGCCGTTTCCCCTTTCTCAGGATAATTCCTGCAGCACTTCTTCCAAATTTTTCAGCACAATTTCATTTTCAATTCCGCTTCCGCAGGAAATCCGCAGATATCCTCCCATAAGCCGAACCGCAATGGAGCGTTTCAAAAGGTTTTCAAAAATCTCCCGAGATTTCTCTGTCTTCACATACACAAAATTGGTGCAGGAAGGATATACTTTTTCAAGCACCGGATACCGCTGAGAAAGATCTTCTAACTTTTTATTTAAGCGGGCGGTTTCCTCACAAATGGCATTCAGGGCCCGGTTGAGATATTCTTTGTCAGACAATGTCACTTCCCCATACAGCTGAGACAGAATATTGACATTGTACGGCGGTTTGGCGCCCTTCAGCGCCTGGCTCAGCCGCTGGTTTGCTACTGCAAACCCAACCCGAATCCCTGCTAAGCCAATGGCTTTGGAGCAGGTTCTCAAGATAATCAGATTCTCATACTCTTCCACTTCTTCCAGCATGGACTGATTCCAAAAGTCCATATAAGCTTCGTCCAGCACAACCAGTGCACCAGTTCCGGTAATCAGTCTTCTTACATCTTCCCGAGAAAGTCCCAGTGAAGTCGGGTTGCATGGATTAGAAAAAATCAGTACACTGATTCCCTGTTCATCAATCTGCCGGATGGTTTCCTCTACATCAATGGTCAAATCTTCCCGTTTTGGAAGGGTAACACAGGCAACACTGTAGATTTCACAGTCAATCCGATACATGGAAAAATCCTGTTCGAATACCCCTACTTTGTCATCCGGACCGCAGAAAGCACCGCATAACAGCCCAATCAGTTCATCGGAACCGTTTCCGGCGGTAACCAACTGCGGGTCCAGCCCATAAAAATCGGCAAATGCCTGACAAAGTTTTTTCGCATAAGGATCCGGATAACGGTTATACCGCAAAGTTTCCAGCTGTGTTTCCAGGTGTTTCAGCTGAATCTGGTTTAAATTGAAAAAGGATTCATTGGCATCTACCCGAATCTCATAGTCCCCTTCTATGGGATCATAGGGTTTAAGTTTTTTGATTTTTTCCGGCAATTGGTATTTCAATGGTAAGTCCCCCTCTATTTTCATACGGTCAGCAAGTCATTGTAAATTTTAAGATTCAGCACGAACAATGATAGAATTGGCATGTGCTGTTAATCCTTCTTTTTCCGCCAGCAGCACAATATCATCATGCGCCTGACGCAGAGCGTCTTCGGTATAATAAATATAGCTGGATTTTTTCACAAATGCATCTACAGACAACGGAGAGAAAAAGCGAGCAGTTCCGCTGGTAGGCAAAACGTGGTTTGGTCCGGCATAATAGTCTCCCAATGGTTCCGGAGCGTAATTGCCCAAAAATACAGAGCCGGCATTATCCAGTTTTCCGATATATTCCATTGGATTTTCCATCATCACTTCCAGGTGTTCCGGAGCAAATTCATTGGCAAGTTCCACTGCATAGTCTTTGTCATCGCAGACAAAAATAGCGCCGAAGTCTTTGAGAGAAGAAAGGATAATATCTTTTCTGGATAAGCCTTCCACCTGACGAGCCAGTTCTGCTTTGGTTTCTTCTGCTAATTTTTCGGAAGTGGTAATCAGAATGGCAGAGGCCAGTTTGTCATGTTCTGCCTGAGACATTAAGTCTGCCGCTACAAATTTTGCTGGAGCGGTTTCGTCTGCCAAAATTAAAATTTCACTGGGTCCTGCAATCATATCAATATCTACGGTGCCGTACAACAGACGTTTTGCTGTTGCCACATAGATATTGCCAGGTCCTACAATTTTATCCACTTTCGGAACACTTTCTGTTCCGTAAGCCAGCGCTGCTACTGCCTGAGCGCCTCCCATCAAAAATACACGGTCTACACCGCACAAAGCTGCCGCTACCAGAATATCCGGATTTGCGGTACCGTCTGCCAATGGAGGTGTCACCATGACAATTTCTTCTACCCCAGCAATTTTTGCAGGAATAGCATTCATCAAAACAGAAGAAGGATACGCTGCGGTTCCTCCGGGAACATAAATTCCAACCCGTTTTAATCCCCGGATCCGCTGACCCATAATCACACCATTTTCTTTAGGATTGATAAAGCTCTGCTGTTTCTGGCGGTTATGAAAATCAGTAATATTTTCTACTGCATTGAGCAGTGCGTTGACAAAATCAGGGTCTGCATTGGTCAATGCATCATTAATATCTTCCCGGGGAACTTCCAAATAACGAGGCAGTTTCCCGTCAAATTTTTCTGTATATGCCAGTAACGCCTGATCCCCCTGCTGTCTAACATCCTCGATAATCTGGGTAACTGCTTCGGTAACTGTTTTCCCGACCTGGGTACTTCTGCTTTTCAGCAGAGCCATATATTCTTTTTCTGCCTGATAATTGGTTTTAATAATCTCAATCATGCTGTTCACCTTTTCCGTACAAATTTTCTATGAATCAAAATCACCTGTTATTTCTTTTGAGAAACTTCCAGCGCATGTTCAATGTCGTTGATAATCTGCTCCATCTGCGGCTGATACATTTTCATGCTCACAGTGTTGACAATCAGTCTTGCGGAAATATTGGCAACATCTTCGTAAACTTCCAGCCCATTTTCCCGCAGTGTAGTTCCGGTTTCTACAATATCCACAATGGCATCTGACAAATTTAACAGCGGTGCCAGTTCCACAGACCCTTCAATTTTTACAATTTTTACATCCATTCCTTTGGAGTCAAAAAACTTTCTTGTCACATTGGGATACTTGGTTGCAATGACTTTTTCCGCATGCCCTGCGTAAAAATCGCATCCTTTTTTTCCGGCCAACGCAAAACGACATTTTCCGAAGCCTAAATCGGTCACTTCAAAAAAACTGCCACCGTATTCCATAATGGTGTCTTTTCCCACAACCCCCATATCGCACACACCGTGTTCAATATAGGTAATCACATCTGCGGCTTTTGCCAGTACTACTTCCAGTCCTTGGTCCGGAATCTGTAAAATCAGTTTTCTTCCCTTATTCTGCAGCTGTGTACAGTCGTACCCCAGTGCTTCAAATAAGGCTACTGTATCTTTTTCCAAACGCCCTTTGGTCAGAGCAATCCGAATCGGTCTCATCGTTTGTTCCCCCTCTATCATGACTGCCCTGCAAATGACAGGTCAATGGTTTTAACTTCATCCCCTACCATATCGATACGATGAATTCCTTTTTCCTTGGCGTAATCCAAAGTTTCTTCAATGGTATCAAACAGGCTGTATTCGGTTACAATTTTGACTTCTGCGAGCCGCTGGATGTATTCCAGGGCTTTCATCTGATTTTCCGGCTGAGCAAATACCAATACTTCCACCGGAGAAATCTGATGAGATTTGGTATTTAGCAGCGCTTTGACCGCAGAATCAATATTGACTGCAAACCCAATCGCACCTAAATCCTTGCCGAATTCCTTGAGCAGACCGTCATACCGGCCTCCGGAAAGAACTTCTTCTCCGTAACCTTCCACATATCCTTTAAATACGATTCCTGTGTAATAATCTGTCCTGTTGACAATTCCCAGATCCACTGTAATTTTTTCTTTCAATCCCAAAGCGGACAAACTGGTGTACAATTCTTCCAGATAATCCAGCACTTTAACAGTTTCGTTATCGGTCATCAGGTCTCGTGCCCGACGGAACACTTCCTGACCCCCAAACAGCCGGGGCAGCATCTTGATCACGGACGCACAGCTCTGATTTTCCAGTTCGTCCAGCCGGTCATTCAGTGCCGGATAGTTTTTATCTTCAATCATCTGCCGGATTTCTTCTTTGGCAGAAGAAGAAAGGTTCAGCTGAGAAATCAAACTGTTAAATAAACCGATGTGACCTAACTCCAACCGGAAATTTTCGATTTTTAAATCCTGCAGCACCTTAATGGCGGTTACTACCACTTCCAAGTCCGATTTTTTTCCAGTTACCCCAATTAGCTCAATCCCCGCCTGCAGCACTTCGTCACTGCGTCCCCGCAGAGAAGGATTTATAGAAAAAACCGGCTGATTGTAATAAAGCCTCAGCGGCATAGTTTCTTTTTTTAACCGGGTTGCGCACAATCTGGCAATAGGCATGGTAGAATCCGGACGCAGCACAGTCAGCCGGCCTTTGGCATCCACCATTTTATACATCTGTTCAATCGGCATCCCACACTCGTTGGTATCAAACACATCCAGAAACTCAATGCTGGGTGTTACCACTTCATGGTATCCCCGAAACCGAAACGCATCCCGCAATTTATTCTCAACATTTTTTCTCAATACAGCTTCTTCAAATAAATAATCCTTTGTCCCCTCCGGAGTAATTAAGCGATAACTGCCCACTTTTCATCCCTCATCTTTACTTTATTATAGTAGCACTTTACCACATTAAAATAGTTCTGTCAAGCCCCTTTGCTTTTTTTGTGAAAAAAGGCGGAAAATTTCCCTTTCAGATTACAAGAAAATAGGGATTTCCGCCTTTTATTCTACAATATCAATTCTCTTTTTACAAGGGCATAGAGAAAAAAGTGGTCTGTGAGGTTTTTGGCAGATTGCCAAAGGACCCCAGCTGATCCAATGCCTCAATTACTGTTTTGGAAACCCCAGAGCGTGACTGCACTTCGTCTACAGAGATATATTCTCCCTCTTGTCCCGCTTCGTAAAGACTGTTGGCAGCAGCTTCCCCAACCCCTTTTAAAGCGGCGAAAGGAAGTCTGATCTTTCCATCCTCAATCAAATATTTTTTCGCATGAGAACGATAGAGATCAATGGGCAGAAATTCCATTCCCCGTGCCAATACCTCGTTAATAATCAACAAGGTATTGTATTCGTCATCCTCTTTTACGCTTCGGTCATTTCCTTTATGGAGCAGCTGTTCCAGCCGAAAACGAACCGCACTTCGTCCCTGAACTGCTTCTTCCGCGTCAAAATCCCCGTTTCGCACAGTAAAATAGGCGGCGTAAAATTCCAAAGGATGATAAATTTTAAACCATCCCAGCCGTACTGCCGCAATATCATATGCAGCCGCATGCGCTTTCGGGAACATGTATTTGATTTTCATACAGCTGTCAATATACCATTCCGGCACATTGTGCTCCCGCATGGCTTTCAGATGATCCTCGGTAAGCAGTTTGCTGGCGTTCCCTTTACGGGTAATTTCCATAATTTTAAACGCCATATCCGGTTCCAGCCCTTTATGAATCAAATAGGTCATAATACTGTCACGAGTCCCGATTACTTCACTGATGGTACAGGTTCCGTTTTTAATCAGATCCTGCGCATTGCCCAGCCATACGTCTGTCCCATGAGATAGACCGGAAATCTGCAATAAATCAGAAAAGTTTTTCGGCTGTGCATCAATCAGCATCTGCCGAACAAACGGTGTCCCCATTTCCGGCAGACCAAAGGTTCCGGTTTCGCTGTAGATATCTTCCGGCTTCACCCCAAGCGCTTCAGTAGAGGTAAACAGGCTGTACACCTTCGGGTCATTCATCGGTACATCCAGTACACTCATCCCTGTCAGGTCTTCGATATGTTTAAAGTGGGTCGGACCCACATGTCCCAATTCATCCAGTTTTAAGATGGTATCATGGAGAGAATGGAAGTCGAAGTGGGTGGTAATTACATCAGAATTCACATCGTTTGCAGGATGCTGTACTGGAGTAAAATCATACACTTCATATTTTGCTGGAATAACTACCATACCGCCAGGGTGCTGTCCTGTGGTTCGCTTAACCCCGGTACAGCCAATGGACAGCCGGTTTTCTTCTGCTTTATGCACCACTCGTCCAATAGATTCCAGATATTTCATCACAAATCCATAAGCGGTTTTATCCGCAATGGTACCGATGGTACCTGCTTTAAACACGTGGTCTTTCCCGAACAGTTCTTCTGTATACCGATGCGCCCGAGACTGATACTCATCCGCAAAGTTTAAGTCAATATCCGGTGCCTTGTCCCCTTTAAATCCCAGGAAGGTTTCAAAAGGAATATCGTGCCCGTCCCCTTTCATCACAGCACCACACTTAGGGCAAGTTTTGTCCGGCAGGTCAAATCCAGACCCAACGCTGCCGTCAGTAATAAATTCACTGTAATGGCATTCATGACAAAGATAATGAGGCGGCAAAGGGTTTACCTCAGAAATCCCTGCCATGGAAGCAGTAAAGGAAGATCCTACAGAACCTCGGGAACCTACCTGATACCCATCCTGTACAGACTTATGCACCAGCTTTTGAGCGATCATGTAAAGCACCGCAAACCCGTGCTTGATGATGGACTCCAGCTCTCTCGCCAACCGTTTTTCAACAATTTCCGGCAATGGGTCACCGTACAGCTCATGGGCACGCTCATAGCAAATCCGCTGCAATTCCTCTTCAGAGCCGGCAATTTCAGGGGTGTATGTTCCGTTTGGAAACGCCCGAATATCCGGGTCAATCATATCTGCGATTTTATTGGTGTTGGTTACCACCACTTCGTAGGCCTTTTCTTCTCCCAGATAATCAAACTCCTGAAGCATTTCTTCGGTGGTGCGCAGATACAACGGCGGCTGGTTGGCAGCATCTTTAAACTTCATCCCAGCCATGAGAATTTCCCGGAAAATACTGTCTCCTTTATTTAAGAAATGCACATCACAGGTAGCTACTACCGGAATGTTCAGCGCTTTTCCCAAATTGACAATGGTGCGGTTAAATTCCCGGATTCGTTCCATATCCGGTACCATTCGTTCCCGAACCATATATTCGTTGTTGCCCAAAGGCTGAATTTCCAAATAGTCGTAAAATTTTGCGATTTTACATAAGTCTGCCCATGGTTTTCCGTCAACAATTGCTCTGTAAAGTTCTCCAGCTTCACAGGCACTTCCCACCAAAATTCCTTCCCGGTGTTTAATTAATTCACTTTTTGGAATCCGGGGACGCTTATAATAGTAGTCCAAATTGGAACTGGAAATAAGCCGGTACAGATTTTTTAGTCCCGCCTTATTTTTCACCAGCAGAATCTGGTGATAAGACGGCAGTTTTTTCGGGTCTGTTCCAGCCAGAGCAGAGTTAATCTGCTGGATGGTTTTCACCTGATGCTGTTCTTTCAGCATCTGGGTCAATTTGACAAAAATTTTTGCCAACGTAGCAGCATCGTCACAAGCACGGTGATGATGGAACTCACCGATTTTTAAATGTTCTGCAACCAAATTCAGCTTGTGTTTTTTCAGTTCAGGAATCAGCTTTCGGCAGATGGGCACCGTGTCAATGGAGGTAAACTGGCGCTGAATATCGCCGCGGCCTGCTGCCGCTGTAATAAATCCCATATCAAACGGAGCATTATGGGCAATCAGCGGTGCATCACCGCAAAAGTCCAAAAACATCTTCAGTGCTTCCTGTTCTTTTGGGGCATCCTTTACCATCTCATTGGTAATGCTGGTCAGCTCGGTAATCTGTGCCGGAATTGGTTTTTCCGGATTGACAAAAGTATTGAAACTGTCCAGGATTTCTCCGCCCCGTACACGCACCGCACCAATTTCAGTCATTCGTTCACTGCCTGCACTAAGACCGGTGGTTTCCGTGTCGAATACAATAAACTCGTCATCCAGACTTCGGTCATCCGGTCCCTGCACAATTTCTACACAGTCATCTACATAGTATCCTTCCATACCGTAAATAACTTTAAAATCGCCGCCGTTTTTCCGAATTTTATCCACTGCGGACATAGCTTCTGGGAAAGACTGAACCACCCCGTGGTCGGTAATGGCCACCGCTTTATGTCCCCAGCCAAAGGCAGTTTTTATCACAGCACTGGCAGAAGGAATGGCATCCATAGAAGACATATTGGTATGTAAATGCAGTTCCACCCGTTTTTCCGGTGCCAGATCCTTTCTCCCCTCTTTTTCAAAGGCGGTAATGTCAAAAGGACGAATGGTCACTTCTTTATCATATTTATCAAAACTAGCCTCTCCGCGAACCAAAATATTGGTTCCCACTTTTAATTTATCGTAATTCTCTTTTTTCTTGGCATCATCAAAAATTTTCAGGGTATTAGAGGAAGTATAGTCGGTAAAATCAATGGAGATGATGATTTTATCCTCATTTCTGGTCAGGCGGGAATCTACTGCAAAGATTTCACCCCAAACGACACATTTACCTGTTTCCGCTGATACCTGAGAAAGGTCAATGGGACGTTCCTTAATGGGTTTCCCTACAATAATTTCATTGTTTTTGCTTTCAAAAGGAAGATTGTCCAGCTTTACATGAATCGTCTTTTGTCCGCTGTTCTTTTCTGGTTTTTGTCCTGCAGGTGCAGAAGCTACTGGCGCTGGAGGAAGCGGCGCATGATATTCCACAATGGACGGAGGAGGAATCATTTCCTCCACATCTTCTGGTGTCAGAGAAAGTTTTCCTGTAAACACCACATCAATCCAGATACTAAATTCATCATGAATCAATTTGCGGATTTCCTGCTTTACATTTGCTTGCTCTAAAATCACTTCTCCTCCATGAAACAGTTCAATAGTAAAGCAGTGATTTTCATAAATGCCTACGGCATCATTAAAATATCCGTTGATCACACCGCAGCGGCTTTTCAATGTATGCACCAAATAGGGAAAATAGTCTGATGTAAGCAAATTTGGATTGTATTTCGGCAAAATTTTAAACCGGTTTAGCCCACAGGTTTCCTGCAAGGTCTGTTCAAAATCACAAAGCTGCTGACGTTCTATTAAGGCGTCAAACCGAATCGAAGCAATCAGTTCTCCCTGATCTTTATCGATCATGAGCTTTAAAATTTCTCCCTGATTTAAAATTTCTGAAAATTGCTCTGGATTCTGCAAATATTTCCCAAAAAGCTGATTTGGATTATGACTCAATCCTTATCACCCAATTCCTTTCCTAAATCCTGTTAATCCATTTTCTCAATTTCTTCCAAAAGCTGAGCTACAACTTGATCTTCCGGAATTTTCCGGATAATCTCACCTTTTTTAAACAGCACCGCACAGCCGTCGCCGCCAGCAATCCCAATGTCCGCTTCTCTAGCTTCTCCCGGACCGTTTACAACGCATCCCATAACAGCTACCTTTAAATGCTTTTTGCATCCACGCAGTGCCTGTTCCACCTGTTCTGCCAGTGCAATCAGATTGATCTTTGTCCGCCCGCAGGTAGGACAGGACACCAAATCAATCCCCTGATCATATTTTCCAATGGATTTTAAAATATCCTGTGCAGCATAAATTTCCTTTACAGGGTCCGCTGTCAGAGAAACCCGGATGGTATCTCCGATTCCATCCAAAAGCAAGGAACCGATTCCAATAGAAGATTTAATCAGCCCCATTCGTTCCGTTCCCGCTTCGGTAACCCCCAGATGCAAAGGATATTCACATTGCTGAGAAAGCAGCCGGTAAGCTGCTGTCATCATAGGCACGTTAGAAGATTTGATGGAAATGACAATATCGTCAAAATCGTACCGTTCCAAAAGACTTACATGATACAGCGCACTTTCTACCAAAGCCTCCGGGGTAGGATGTCCATATTTGGCTAAAATCTGTTTTTCCAAACTTCCCGTATTCACCCCAATACGAATGGGAATTCTGTGAAGACGGCAGCGATCCGCTACCTTTTTGACATATTCGTCTTCCCCAATATTGCCAGGGTTTATCCGGATTTTATCAATCCCTGCATCAGCGCAGGCAAGTGCCAGCCGATAGTCAAAATGAATATCCGCTACCAGAGGAATCTGAATCTTTTCCTTAATTGCAGAAACCAGTTTTACTGCCTCCATGTTGGGGATGGCTACCCGGACGATTTCACATCCTGCCTGTTCCAATTCTATTGCTTGAGCAACATTTCCTTCTATATCTGTATCCCGTTTATTGAGCATGGACTGAATATAAACATGTCCATCTCCCAAAACGGCAGAACCAACCGGTACCTGTTTTACCTTCCGACTCATTGTACATCCTTCCTTTCACGTTTGCCTTTTCCAGACTGTTCCAGCAATCTTTTCTTTACCCAGGAAAGATTGCTGCAGCTGTCTGAAAACAGCTGCATTTTCTGTTATCCTTTTGGAAAAATCAAATTCAAAATGTCTTTTCCTGTAATTAAAATCATGAGGGCAAACAATAAGATCAGACCAGCAGCGTGGATATAAGCCTCGTACTTTCGATTAATGGGCTTTCTGCGTATCATTTCAATGATGATAAATAAAAGTCTGCCTCCATCTAATGCTGGAATAGGCAATAAATTAAAAATACCAATATTAATAGTTAAAAACGCAATCAGAATCAAAAGCTGTTCCATTCCCATTCCAGCAGCTTCTCCTAATACGCTTCCCACTCCTACCGGACCGGAAACCTGGTCAAATCCCACTTTTCCAGTAAGCAGATCCCGCAAGGACAGCCAAACCATTCTGCCTAGGTTCTACGGGCACTGTAACTGATGGTATTCCAGACACTATTGTCCTCTGCAGCCACTTTAAAGTCAATATACAGCTGGTCTTTTTGTCCTTCCACTTCAGAAGGTTGGGTCATAAACTGGACATCATCTAAGGTTACCTTTTCTCCATTGCGCCGCACCACAATATCCACGGTAGAATCTCCTCCATTGAGCAGTGCCAGCACAATATCATTATCAGTATAAATGGCGGTATCCCCTATTTTTAAAATCTCATCCCCAATTTGCAGACCACTGTTGACAGAAACAGCATCTTCCTCAAAATAGGCTACCCGATTGGTGGCAATGTAATCCTGAGTGGCAAACACTCCTACTAACACCACAAACCCCAATACCAGGTTCATTACCGCCCCTGCCACTACGATCAGAAACCGACGCCATACGGACTTATTGCAAAATGCCCGTTCATCCTGAGAAGATTCATCTTCCCCTTCCATGCTTACATAGCCTCCGATAGGCAAAAGCCGCACGGAATACTGGGTTTCTCCCTTTCGAAAAGAAAACAGTTTCGGTCCCATTCCCATAGAAAATTCGTTCACTTTGACACCGGATAATTTCGCCGCCGCAAAATGTCCAAACTCATGAATGCAAATAATGACTCCAAATACCAAAATGGTCAATAATACAACCCACATACTCGCTCCGTTTCTACCTCACTGAATTACGTCACTGTTCTGCATAGGACAAAACAAATTCACGCATTGCCCTATCCGTATTTATTATGTCTTCTACCGTAAAATTATTCTGATTTTGACAAACATCCAATGCTTTCAGCACCAGTTCCCCAATCTGAAGGAAAGAAATTTTTCCTTCTAAAAACAGTGCCACTGCCTGTTCATTGGCTCCATTAACTGCCGCAGGATAAAGACCTCCCAGCTGAGCTGCCTGAAGGCAGGCACGCAGACAGTCAAAAGTTTCCAGATCCGGCTTTTTAAAGGTAAGCGTTCCGTAAGAAAACAGATCCAGCGGTTCTACTGGGCACTCGCACCGTTCTGGATAGGTAAGCGCATACTGAATGGGGATCTTCATATCCGGTACTCCCATCTGGGCAATAACGGAGTGATCCACATATTCCACTGCAGAATGTACCACACTTTCCCGATGAACCACAATCTGAATTTTTGTAGGAGCCTGGTCAAACAGCCACATAGCTTCAATCAGTTCCAGCCCCTTGTTCATCAAAGTGGCAGAATCAATGGTAATTTTGGCACCCATACTCCAATTGGGATGAGCCAAAGCCTCTTTGACTGTAACTTGTTTTAAATCCTCTTTCGTTTTGCCAAAAAACGGACCGCCGGAAGCTGTCAATAAAATTCGTTTTACCTGACTTAACCGATTCCCCTGCAATGCCTGGAAAATTGCGGAATGTTCACTATCCACTGGAAGAATGGGCACCTTTTTCTTCGCTGCCGCTTCCATGACCAGTTTTCCGCCGGTAACCAGGGTCTCTTTATTTGCCAGCGCAATTTTCTTTCCTGCTGAGATCGCTTCCAGTGTGGGAACTAAACCAATCATTCCTACTACTGCGTTTAAAGTGGTTTCTGCCTCTTGCATAGAAGCGACTTCACACAATCCTTCCATCCCCGCAGTCAAAGTTACATCACAGTCTTTTACCCGTTGTTTTAATTCATGATACTGGTCTTCACAAAATACACATGCTTTTTTAGGACGAAATTCCCGAATCTGCTGTTCCAGCAAATCAATATTCCGATAAACAGCAAGCCCACAAACTGAAAAGTTGTGGGCTCTGCATACATCCAACGCCTGCGTACCAATAGACCCGGTAGAACCTAATATACTAAGCGATTGATTCATTTTCATTCTGCCTTCTTTCCTGGTATCTTAGCCTACTGCAACTACACCAAAGATTTGCAGCAAAACATACATAAACGGCGCAATCATCATAATGCTGTCAAAGCGATCCATGGCGCCCCCATGTCCAGGCAAAAGATTTCCAAAATCTTTAATGCCGGTCTGGCGTTTAATAATAGAAGCCGTTAAATCCCCTACAATCCCCACCAAAGAAGCGACAAAAGATACAATAACCAAATTTAACAGATTAATATCTGCGGACAATCCCTGTCCTTTTACAATGTCAAAATAGACATATGTAAACGCAATGGTGAAAATGACACAGAACACAACTCCGCCAATTGCACCCTCAATGGTTTTTTTCGGGCTGATGGTAGGAGCCAGTTTATGCCGACCGAATGCCCGTCCGATAAAGTAAGCTCCTGAATCAGAAATCCAAGCACAGATAAACACCAGCACTACCAGATAAAGTCCTAATCCTACTTTTTTATCATCGGTCTGCATGTCCCGGATAAAGACAATAGAAGACATGGCAAATGATACAAACATGGTACCGGTAAAACACACTGCAATTTTGGTAAACGGCAGTGAATTGTGTTTTACAAACAACACGATTAATAATGCCGCCACAAACAGCATAGTAATAAGCAATGCATATGGTTTTAAAACTTCCATATGAGAGAACGGCACTGTCAATGTATAAATCAGACAAATGGCAATCAGCGCCGGTTCTGAAACATATTTGGTATTGTATAAAACTTCATAAACTGCTAAAGCAGCAATCAGTGCAACAGCAATATTCAATATGATAGTATTATTAAAATACAGCACTACACCCACCAGCGGCAGGCCGATCAAAGCTGAAATAATTCTCATTTTCATAATGATTGACATCCTCCTGCGCAATATGCGCCGATCAAATTAAAATAATCCCGGTATTGGAAAGAGATTCTGCCAGGAATAAAAACATTCCAAATTATAAACCGCCAAACCGCCGGTTTCTTCTTGCAAATTCTTCCAACGCTCGGTCCAAACTTTTTTCATTAAAATCCGGCCATAAAATCTGATCCATCACATATTCCGCATAAGCAGACTGCCAGATTAAAAAATTTGACAAACGATATTCGCCGCTGGGACGAATAATCAAGTCCACATCCGGCTGTCCTTTTGTATACAGGTACTGAGAAAACAGTGATTCATCCAAATCATCTGGAGAAACCCTTCCTGCTGCAACATCTGCACAAAAATCTTTTACTGCATGAACAATCTCCGCTCTTCCGCCATAATTCATGGCAATATTTAAATGAAGTCCGGTAAAATTTTTGCTCTTTTCTTCACAGTCCAGCATCAAATCCTGAATTTCCTGATCAAACTGTGACATATCACCCAAAAATTTTACCCGAACATTTTCATCGGTATGCTCCGGCGCCTCAATCAAATACTGCCGCAAAAGCTGAATAATCGCCTTTACCTCTTCCTGCGGCCGTTTCCAGTTTTCAGTAGAAAACGCGTACACCGTTAAATAAGGAATCCCGATCTGGTTGCAGTAACGGACAATTTTTCGAAATGTTTTTGCCCCTACCTTATGCCCTGCTGTACGGGGAAGTCCCCGGAGTTTTGCCCAGCGTCCATTGCCGTCCATAATAATGCCAATATGCTGGGGCAGTTGATTTTTTTCAAGCATCATGATTCTCTCCACTGCCTAAATCAGGCAAAATATTTTAAAAATAGGAGTGTTGCATTACGGAGGTCTGCAACACTCCTGGGTTTTGTACTTAGTTTTGTTATGTTATTCCAAAACCTAAGTTCCCTGTGCCAAAAATTTAGATCGCCATAATTTCTTTTTCTTTTTTCTTGGCAACTTCATCAATATTTTTGCAATATTTATCAGTCAAATCCTGAATTTTCTTTTCGCCGTCTTTTACTTCGTCTTCAGAAACGCTGGATTCTTTTTTCATTGCTTTGAGTTTTTCATTTGTATCTCTGCGGATGCCACGGATGGTAACTTTGCGTTCTTCCGCCAGTTTATGCACTTCTTTTACAATTTCTTTTCTGCGTTCTTCTGTCAGCTGTGGGAATACAATACGAATTACTTTCCCGTCATTGGTAGGATTAATACCCAAATCAGAAGTCTGGATTGCTTTTTCAATGGCACGCAGGCAGGACATATCCCAAGGCTGGATTACCAGCACCCGAGCTTCTGCTACAGAGATAGCAGCAACCTGCTGAATTGGTGTAGGAGAACCATAGTAATCTACCATAATTTTGTCCAGTACTGCTGGATTTGCACGACCTGCCCGAATAGAAGCATATTCGGTTTCCAAAGCGGCGATACATTTTTGCATTTTTGTTTCAGATTTGTTCAGTAATTCTTTCATAGTAAAGCTCCTTCCGCCGTACAAATACGGCTTTCTGTTTTAAAAAAGTTTTGCTGGAAAGTAAAATTGCTTATCGAACAATCGTACCAATTTGTTCTCCCTGAGCCGCAGCCACAATATTATCCGGATGATTCAGGTTAAATACCAGAATCGGAATGTGGTTATCCCGACACATAGAAGCCGCTGTGCTGTCCATAACAGCCAAACCTTTGGAAAGCACTTCAGAGAAGGTTAATTCATCGTATTTTACTGCATCGTCATATTTATGCGGGTCTTTGTCGTAAACACCGTCTACCAGACTTGCTTTAAAGATAATATCTGCTTCCATTTCCGCAGCACGCAGCGCAGCAGCAGTATCTGTAGAGAAGAACGGATTTCCGGTTCCGCATCCAAAAATAACCACACGGCCTTTTTCCAAATGACGAACCGCACGGTTCCGGATATATGGTTCTGCAACCTGCTGCATGGAAATTGCTGTCTGTACCCGAACAGTAACTCCCAAACCTTCCAATACATCCGCAACTGCCAAAGCATTCATGGTAGTGCCCAGCATCCCAATATGGTCAGCACGGGTACGATCCATTGCTCCGCTGGAACGTCCCCGCCAGAAATTGCCGCCGCCTACAACGATTGCAACTTCTACGCCTAATTCCGCACATTTTTTAATGCTTTTGCAAACTTCGGTAATGACGGAATAATCCAGTCCAAACCCTTTTTCTCCTGCCAAGGCTTCGCCGCTCAGCTTTAATAAAATGCGATGATACTTTAATGCCATAAGATTCCAGCTCCTAACTTTTGTTCCTAAGTTCTTTATTAATATGATACCTCATAGCCCTGATCTTGTAAAGATTTCTTTCCCAAAAATCGCCTGAAGATACCATAATTTTTTAAATTTTACTGAGATAAATTGTGCATTACTGCCTCAATCCAAAGAAAAGTCCTCCCGATCCAATGTCAGATTAGGATTGTAATACGGGTCTCCATGTTCCAGTACATCTTTCCATTTATCTTTAAAACGGAAAATTTCAGACTGAAAACGACGCACCTTTTCCGGAGTATCCTCCTGCCCTCTGCTGATGGATTCATGATGATACAATTCTGCATAAGGGGTAAATACAATAAGCTTTTCTGCACTTCTTACTTTTAAGCACAGATCCACATCATTAAAGGCAACTGCATAGGCTTCATCAAATCCTCCTACCTGATCAAACACCTCTCTGCGCATCATCAGGCACGCCGCAGTACAGGCAGACAAATTTTGTGCCACAGACAGCCGGAACAAATATCCGTCACTTCCCCGACGGTAATATTTATGTGAATGTCCTGCGACACCGCCCAAGCCTACAATTACGCCTGCATGCTGTACTCGGTCATCCGGATAATAAAGCATCGCGCCCACAGCCCCCACATCTTCTCTTTGAGAAAACATCAGCATCTGTTCTATCCAGTCTGGGGTAATTACCTCAATATCATTGTTTAAAAACAGGATATGTTCACCCTTACAATGGGTAACTCCCTGATTATTAATTCGGGAATAGTTGAACGTGCCTTCATAAGTATATACATGAACATTGCTGTGTTCCTGTTCCATCTTCGCATAGTAGGAAAAGGTCTCCGGCTCTGTACTGTTGTTTTCCACAATCACAATTTCATAATTGGAATAGGTAGATTTCTCAAAAATAGAACGAAGACAAACATCCAGATCCTCAATATGATCTTTGTTTGGGATCAAAATAGAGACCAGTGGCTGTCCTTCAATTTCATACTGCACCCGATAAGTAGACGGCGCATGACTGTCCAGCACCTGACCTTTCAGTCCCATTCGGCTGAGATGATCAGAAATCGCCTTTTTCGCAGCAGTAACTGTATACGGTTTTGCACTGACACCTCCGGATACAGAACCTGCATGCACCCGCCAGAAATACAGCACTTTGGGAACATGGGTAATGACCTTTGCCTTCTCGGTCAGCCGAAGCACCAAATCATAGTCCTGGCTGCCGTTGCATTCATCCCGAAAACCGCCTACCTGCTGAAACAAACTTCTGCGGAATGCGCACAAATGACAGATGTAATTGTAAGAACGAAGGGTATCTGGGGAGAAATCCGGCTTACAATGCACCGCAGAAAGTTTTTTGGTTTTCTTGGAAAACAGGGCTTCGTCCGTATACAAAAAGTCAGCCCCATCCTGCTCAATTGCCTCTGCCAATTCAAACAAAGCGCCGATAGAAAGGACGTCGTCATGGTCCAGCAAGGCAATATAATCACCGGAAGCCATCTGAGCACATTGATTGGTATTTTCGGAAATTCCCAGATTTTTTTCTAATTTTTCATAGCGGATCCGCTGATCCTTGGCTTGATACTGTTCGCAAATCTCCCGTACAATCCCATGCTGATCGTCAGAAGCATCTGCCAGACAAAGCTCCCAATGAGGATAAGTTTGTCCCACAACAGATTCTAACATCTCTACCAGAAATTTTTCCGGCGTATTGTAAAGGGGAACCAAAATACTAAAGGTTACCGGCGAAGAAAAATGTTTTCCCCGCTGATACTCCAGTTCACTTTTAGAAAGAACGGAAAAATGACGTTTTTTCCGCCGATGCAGGTTAAAAAAGTGATCCCTCACCTTTTTGAGCATCATGATAGGTCCTTCCCGAACCAGAATTTTCAATGCCTTATATGGCCAGACAATGATTTTATATCTTGCTAATCGATCTTTTAAACCCATTTTTTCGCCATCCAATTTATAAGTTTTTATACTGATCGCACACTTCCTGGGTAGCGCCAATCATTTTAATCTGACCTTTTTCCAGCCACATCACTCGATTGCACAGCTTTTCGATCTGCTGGATAGAGTGAGATACAATAATAACGGTGGTTCCGTTGTTCATCATATCACTGATCCGCTGTTCACATTTTTGCTGGAACAGGTAGTCCCCTACAGACAAAATTTCATCTACAATTAAGATATCCGGTGTTACTACAGTAGCAATAGCAAACCCCAAACGAGCAACCATCCCGGAAGAAAAATTTTTAACCGGCACGTCCTGAAAGTCTCTTAATTCCGCAAAATCAATAATCTCATCATATTTGCTGTCCAGAAAATCAGGAGAAAATCCCAGTACCGTTCCGTTGAGGTACACATTTTCCCGCGCAGTTAAATCCATATCAAAGCCCGCACCCAATTCAATCAAAGGCGCAATGCTCCCGTTGATTTCCACACTGCCTTCCGTAGGCGCAATGATTCCAGAAATAACCTTTAAAATCGTACTTTTCCCGGCACCATTAAACCCTACAATTCCAAACACGTCCCCTTTTTCAATCGTAAAGGAAACATCTTTCAGCGCGGTAAACTGTTCATAAAACAGCTGTTTTTTTGCAAATTTAATCAAATATTCTTTAATGCTGTCGACCACACCTTCGCGGGACAAATTAAACCGCATGGTAACGTGATCCACTTTTACTGCAACACTCAAAAACAACGCTCCAATCTTTTTCAGCTTTACCCAACAGCAAACGCCGTCATTAAATATACAAAATAAAATTACCCTGCAATTTCTTAAATACACCCAAACCAATCAGCAAAGATACAATTCCCCATCCAATGCAAATCAAATTGGTGGTAAGGCTTGGAATGGTATTATACATCAAGATATCCCGGAAATAGGTAACATAATGATACATTGGGTTGATTTTTAAAATATTCTGCATTACTTCCGGCAGTGCATTCACCGGATAAAAAATAGGAGTAAAGTACATCCATGCAGTTAATACTACTGCATATAAATGAAGTACATCCCGGAAATACACTGTCAGCGCAGACAGCATCATACTGATTCCCAAAGCAAACACCAGCACATACAAAAGCGGAAGCGGAATCAAAAGCGCAGTCCAAGTAACAGGTGTTCCGGTAACCAAAAAGATAAACGCAACCGCAATTAAGGAAAACAACATATTCACAAAGGAAAACATTACTTTTTCCAGCGGGAACATATATTTTGGAATATACACTTTTTTGATCAAAGAACTGGATGCCAGCACAGATGTGGTAGCTGAATTGGTGGCTTCCGCAAAAAAGTTCCAAATTGTAGAACCCAGCAGATAATATACTGGAAAATTTGGAACATTAAATTTAAACACCCTAGAAAACACCGCTGTCATGACCAGCATCATTAAAAGCGGATTTAGAATACTCCACACGATCCCTAAAACTGACCGACGATATTTTACCTTAATATCTCTGGAAATCAAATTGTACAATAAATAACGATAACGCAAAAAGACCGTTAATGTTTTTTTCAATTTGTTCAACAACCCTTTCTCGTAGAAACACATAGCAAAAACCCGCTATTTCCGCTTTAACGAAAACACAGGTTTTCCTTATGAATACTATTATTGTATGCCTGTCCGGCACAGATATTTTAATCATTATAGCATAATCTTATACAGAAGTAAATAATCACAAATGAATAATTTATAAAAGAAATTCTCAGACTTTTCCAAATTTTCTGCAAACTTTAGAAAACCTATCCGTAATTTTTCAGTATTCCTCGGTATTCTCAAAATGCAGTTCCAATCTTTGTAAAGCGATCTTTCAAAAATATTTCAGCTGCAAAATAAGCGCTGCCTCAGGCAGCGCTTATTTAAAAACTGTCAGTATCAATTTATCCGTCAGAACGCAGTCGTTCCACCACAGAGTATCGTTGTGCCGCACGGCAGCTTAAAACCGGAATCGCAATTCCCAGTACCGCAAACGCAGGAAGCACCACTGCAATCGGCCAAATCAGAAACCGATAAGTAAAAAACCAAATCATGCCGTTGAGTGCCGGTTCTAAGAAAGGGGCGGTAACCAGAATCAGGATCAAAGCCAAAGCTGTTGCCCCTACTGTATACAGCAGTCCTTCCAATGCGAGCATTTTTCTAAGCTGTCGGGTTGTCATACCAATGGACTGAAGTACTGCCAATTCATGCCGGCGAGCGGTAATTCCAGTTAGAATTGCATTAAAGAAATTCAGTACACCAACCAGTCCTACAATAAAGCTCAAAGCTCCTCCAAGCAGCAGGAACATGCTGCGTACATTTTCAAACTCTCCCGCATAGACGGCCTTGCTTTCATAATCAAATTGAGGATTCTGGTTTTCTGTGTAGTCCTGAAGGAATGCTTCCATTGCAGCATTCTCCTCCTGAGCAGTGTTAAAGGCATAATACATAATGCAGTTCGTACCGGTGTCCCGAATAAAAGTCTGATCATTTAAAATAAACTCGTCATTTCCATAATATCGGTAACTCAAAGCAGTCGGCACGGATACCAATGCCGCTACGGTATATTCCACATCCCGATATTTTATCGCCCGCTGGGCCCATGCACTATTTTCCGGAACATTCTCCCAGGCACCGTAAACTTCTCCTGTATTAGGGTTATAATATTCGAATTCCTCCACATATCGAAGGGTGATGGTATCCCCTACTCTTGCCCAATGACTGTCCATCTCTGGCTTACCATAATCATCTTCACTGTACACAGCGGCCACATAGTTTCCGCCCGGTTCATACAGTTTGCTCAAATCCCCCTCCAGAACCTCCAGATAGTCCAACGGGAGGGATTCCATACCATAAAGCTGAGCGTCGTCAGCCAGCAGACCATTCTCATTGCGTTCCATAAAGGAAATGGCACTGTCCAGCTGCTCTGAAGTACTCCAGCGACTTTGAGTTTGGCGATAGTATTCTTTAGAAACAAACTCCTGCACCGCTGAAACTTTACCATATACCCGACCACTCTCTGTGATGCCGCCCTGAGTTTGAATAGCATCAATTACTTCCTCTGGGATTGCCATTTCATCGTTATAACTGTCGCTACCTGTCTGAAATTGTCCTGCGTCGGCTACAATAAAGTCACTGGCAGTAAAATTAGATACATACTTATCCATATCAAATCCACTGGTAAAGGTAACGGTCAGGTTAAGTAGAACCACTGCCAGAGCCAAAGAGAAAATGGTAATTGCGGTTTTTCCTCTGCTGCGGCCCAAGTTTGCCCAAGCCATAGATAACAGTGACACATTTTTGCCATTGCGCTTGGCCTTTGGCTTTGAATTTGCAGCCTCGGTGTAACGCACTGCCTCCACCGGGGAAACCTTTCCCGCCAGTCTGCCTGGCCGGCGGCAGGAAATCAAAACAGTGATTAAAGCGAATGCTGCTGCACCTGCGAAAAGGATTGGGCTGACGGAAACAACTGATGTTACAGCGTTTAACTGGGCTGTAATGACAGGAGTAAGTACACCACCTAGCAGCCATCCCAGTAAAAGTCCAACGGGAATTCCAACTAAAGACAGAAGCAGAGCCTGAGTCCGAACCATTCTTCTAATCTGTCTAGGTGTAGTACCAATGGTTTTCAAAAGGCCATAAAAGCGAATATCTCCTGCCACTGAGATTTGAAATACATTATAAATAATGAGATATCCAGTCAGCAAAATAAGAATCAGCATTCCTACAAGAATCAGGACTACAGTGAAATCCAGCTTTTCTGAAAGCTGCGCCCCAGTATAACCCCAGTTGACACCTATCGGAATATAATTATCCTCACTCAGATGTTCTGATTGATAGCCGTGATTCTCTAAAATTTGGTTCAGATCCTGTTCAATACTCCGAGCACCATTTTCCAGCATCACATTCAGGTTCCAGCAACCGGTCAAGCCATCAGTGCCGGGAGGAGTTACCCCTACCTCATTCAATACTTCGTCTACCCGGCTTTGAGGAATCAGGATGTGGTTCGCCACGATCGCTTCATCATATTCCCACCAGCCGCACAACGTAAAGGTTTGTGTGGTTTCATGACCATCCACATAAAAAGTAACGGTAAATTTTGCACCCAATTCAGGTTCTATTCCCAGCAGTTCCAGAACATGCGTATCCGTAGCAGCTTCATCAGTACCCTCTTTGGGCAAACGGCCCTCTACAGGATCACAAAATCCCCAATGAGCATCATTGGCATCAGACCATCCGATTTCCACATGGGATTTATGAAACGGTGCCTCTGTCGGCATCCCCAAAAACCGCCGGACACCCCATTCTGAAATAAGAGGATCTTCTTTTAAAGCATTGCATTGTTCCTCTGTGAGATACTTAAAAGAACCATGAGAATATCCTCCCGCCTGTCGAAAACTATTCTGCTCAATCCCTTCATTGATAGATAGCGCAATGGTAAACAACGAAGTAAACAGGATCGCTGTCAAAGCGATTGCCAAAACTGCCACAATATTCCGGGTGCGATTGGCGAAAAGAGCCCGTATACTCAAATGACGGATGCATCTGCGATTGGAGACTTTCATGCTAAATTCCTCCTTATCGTGTTACAATACGTCCGTCCTCAATGCGGACGATGCGGTCAGCCATTTGTGCAATCTCTTCGTTGTGAGTAATCATCACCATAGTTTGAGCAAACTTTTGACCAGTGACTTTCATCAGGCTCAGTACATCCTGACTGGTTTTGCTGTCCAGATTTCCAGTAGGCTCATCGGCCAACAGAATAGCAGGCTTTGCCGCTAATGCCCGTGCGATCGCTACCCGCTGCTGTTGACCGCCAGAAAGCTGATTGGGAAGATTTTTTAGCTTCTTTGTAAGTCCCAGTATTTCAATGACCTCATTGACATATTGGGTGTCTACTCTATTTCCATCCAACTGAATCGGAAGAATAATATTTTCCCATACACTGAGAACCGGCACCAAATTATAAGATTGAAATACAAATCCAATTTTTCGACGGCGGAAAATGGTAAGCGCTTCATCTTTCAAGCTGCCAAGTTCTCTATCATCTACAGTAACCGTACCGCTTGTAGGATGATCCAGTCCTCCTAACATATGCAGCAGCGTAGATTTTCCGGAACCGGAAGTGCCCACAATCGCTACAAATTCCCCTTTTTCTACAGACAAATCCACACCATCTAAGGCATGAACTGCGGTTTCGCCACTGCCATAAATTTTCTTAAGGTTTTCCACCTGTAAAATACTCATATTGATTTCCTCCATGAAAAAATCTGTACGTAAGGGACCATTTTCCCTTACATACAGATCATACTACATGATTCTTACCAGAATCTTTCGAGAGGTACCGAAATTCTTACAGTTTTGAAAGAATCTTGCTCATGAGGGCAAAAACACAGAAAATACAGAACCCTTTCCAACTTCTGAACGCACTTTGATATAGCCGTTTTCTTTCCGCAGAATTTCCCTTGCCAGAGAAAGCCCGATTCCTACTCCTTCCTGCTGAGCTGTTTCGTCCCCACGATAAAACCGAGTGAAAATCTTTGCCTGATTCTCCTCAGAAATACCAATCCCTGTGTCAGCAATATCAATGCGGGTAAACATTTCATTGGGAATGACTGAAATGGTCACTCCTCCTTTTGAAGTATACTTTATGGCATTATCCACTAAGTTACCAAGCACTTCTGCTGTCCATTTTGGGTCAAAACAAGCTGTTGCTTCTGTAAAATTAACCGTAAAGGTTAATCCCTTGTCAGTTGCTTTGGCCGAAAACTGCTCTTTTATCTGTGTCAAAAGAGGCCAGAGATCATTATGTTCCGGATGAAGTACCAGGATTCCATTTTCCAGACGAGACAATTTAACAAGAGCATCGATCAAAAAATGCAGTTTTTCTGTTTGACTGTGCAGCATCGCCACATATTCTTTTAATTGGGGAGAAAGGGGTTCTTCCTGCAAAAGTTCTGTATATAACAGAAGATTGGCAATCGGTGTTTTCGTCTGGTGGGAAATATCCGCAATCAACGTTTTTATTCGGTCTTTTTCCTGGGAGATATTGTGAGCAGATACTGTTGACGAGGAAAGATAATGGGCAAACCGTGTTTCTACTGCGGAAAGCATGCTTTCGTCAAAAACGGCTTCCTGAAAATTTCCATTCATTGCGGCAGTCAGCATGGCATCCAGCGTATTCATGACTTTGCGGGTTTTCCGGTGACTCACAAAAACAATTGCAGCGGCCAACAAGAGACAAGCGATTCCAAAAACCAAATACCAGTTATTCATGATCGTTCACCCACTGATATCCAATCCCATAAACTGTTTTAATTTTATCCTGTGCATTTAATTTATCCCGCAATCGCTTAACTGTTACTGACAATGCATTTTCATCCACATATTCAGCACCGTCTGTCCAGATTCTATCAATGAGCACTGCACGCTCCATGGTGCGTCCCCGGTTTTCCACCAATAGGCGAAGTAATTTCTGTTCGGTTTTACTCAATTCCACCGGGGTGTCGCCCACACAAAACCGTTGATGGACAAAATCAAACAAATACAAGCCCATTTGTACTGCTGATTCTGCCGCAGTCTCTTTCCCCTTTCGAAGCTGAGTATTGACTCTTGCACGAAGCACCGCCAAAGAAAATGGTTTTGTAATATAGTCGTCCGCTCCTTGTTCCAATCCGGTTACTACATCCTCATCCGTGTCGTTGGCTGTTAACAGGATAATTGGCGGTTTATCTGACTGTGCTCTCATTTCACGCAGCAAGGTAAGCCCATTTCCGTCTGGAAGATTTAAATCCAGCAAAATCAAATCCGGTGTCTGACAGAGAAGCTGTTCTCTGCCGGATTTCAGGTTACCGCAGGAAATAATCTGTCTATTATCCATTTTTAACGCTTTGCAAAGTCCCTGGCTCAGACCTTTGTCATCCTCTATCATCAAAATTTGCTCCATACTTGCTGTCCTTCCCTTCATAATTGATTCTATTATATTTCTTTTTTGAAAGGAATACAAGAAAAAGCATGCGTTACTCTATTGAAAAGATAGGTTGTCATTCTTTTTCCTGATGTGTTGATGATATAATTGGCATCTTAATGGTAAAAACAGTACCTTTTCCCAAGGCAGAATCGACTTCAATGGTTCCTCTGTGCTCGGTAATAATAGATTTTACTATAAAAAGACCCAATCCGTTCCCTTCATTATTGATTCGATGCGTAAAAAGGCGGTCGAATATATGAGGAATATCATTTTCAGATATTCCAGCACCAGTATCTTCTACACGCAATATCACCGTTTCTTGTTCTTTACCAAGGAAAAGGCGGATAGTCCCTCCTTCAGGTGTGAAACTTACCGCATTAAACACAAGATTTTGCAGTACACTTATAAGTTTTCTAGGATCGCCATATACCATAACAGGTTCATCGTCTTTCGTCAAAAGTTCAAATGATATCCCACTGACATTGATATCTGGTTTGTTTTTGACATAAAAATCACGCAGAAGCAAACACAGATCAAGCGGTTCAAAAACTGACGGCGCAGAGTCAATTTGAGTAAATTCATTGATTGTGCTGAGCTGTTCCTGTATCTCTTTTGTTTTTCGCCGAATAATATCCAGATATTGCCGGGATTCTTCATCCAGCTGCGTGTTATCAAGCTCTACAAGCCGTGTAAACGTTGTAATGGATGTGATTGGGGTTTTAAGATCATGGGCAAACCCGGATAAAAGCATTCTTCTTTCTTCCAAAAGTTTAGAAAGTGATTCGGTTTTATGTGCGATCTCTTCCTGCAAGTGTTCATTTAAATGTTGGTTCTCACGGATGATTTCCATATTTCTCAAAACCATACGGACAGCAAAGCACAAAATCAAAATATATGTACCCTACTCTTCAAACCAACCTGTATAAGCAGGTTCAAAATGTCCAAGACACAGCGCATGGGATATAAGAGAAACGGAATATATGAGCAGCCCGGCAAGCAAAAGAAGTGCTTGTCCCGATTTTTCTTTCACAAGCTGACGGACTAAAAGCAAACTCATTGCAGCAGCAATCAGCACTTTATACCAATACAGTATCTGGCCGTAGACTGGTACAAATCCTGGGAGATACTTGACCATGAATGCAGAAAACATAAATCCTACCACAACAAATCCACCGGTGATGCCCTTCAGGATACGGTCCAGGAAGGAGTCTGTTTTTAGACAAATGAGGGAAACCGTACGCACAATACAGAATAATCCAAATGACGCCATGGTGGTTTCCAGTATGTATGCCAGATTCCCACTGGAGATTCCCAGTGTGTGTATAAACGGATAACATACCCTCAGAGAGAAAGATAATCCCAGGATTCCCAGCCAGAAGTTTTCGCTGGAAGCCCTGCTTTTCTTGGTACCGCACCATATCACAGCAGCAAACAGCGCCAGTGCAAGTGAAGTGAAAACGAGAAATCCGTAGAATAACATTCGTATGGTGATAAGATGGTTGATCGCTTCGCTGCTGCCAATCGCAGGAGGATAGGTGATGCCGGAATAATAGTGCGAGTAGTTGGCCGTTTGTATCAAAATTTCGGTTTCTCCGTTTATTGCAAAAGAAAATACCAAGTCTTTTATATACGGCTGATAGGGCGAAATGCAACCAGAAGATGCTATCTGTTCGCCGTTTACATATACAACACAGGCGGAAAACACTTCCGGAATCAACATGGTATAATTCCCGTTTCCAGATATTTTCAAAAAATATGTACCAGTGCCGTAAGGAGATTGATCTTCGTGAAACTCGGAAAAACTAAAGTACTGCCCGATATATATGGGGATTGACTGTCCTGCAGTGTCTCCGGGATAAATCCTCTGATCTGGATAAAAAGTCCATCCCTGTATCAGCCAAGTGACGTTTGAGGACAATGTGCCGTCTTTATTTTGGGAATCAGGTATTAAGACGGTGTTATCTTGTGATATCATCATCTCTGTGATATACTTGTTATCATAGCGGTACAACAGGTGAAAGAATACCGAGGCCATGATACAGGCCATAAAGATTGCTATCACAGACCGAAAATGAATTATTTTGTTCATACGACACCTCATAACTTTGAAAGGAATTGACAATGATGCACCGGAAGGCTTTGCGGCACAATAAATTTATTGCAATATGTTTTATTGTTTTGTTCGTTTCGTTTTTCTCCCCTTTGATCCCTTGTACCTATGTACAAGCGCAAGATGAAGAAAAACAGATAGAAGTTTCTTCTTTTGATGAGTTTACTTCATCACTGAACCAAATACAAAGCACAGGCGGAACCATTGTTTTGACCCAGGACATTACTGTCCCTGCTGAAGAAACTTATGTTTATAATAACGGAAGATACCGCAAAGAAGTGACGATCGAAACCCAAGGGCATACCATTTATGTAGCGGGATATCTCGATCTTTGGCCATTCTTAATGATCCGCGGAGACGGCAGTCAAAAGGAACTTTTGCATATTTATCCCGGCGGAGAACTGCGTCTTACAAGTATTGGTTTGGATGCCGGTGAAAACGGGATCGCTGTCATACAGGAGGAAGGAGCTTTTCTGATATACGGAAGTGAAGAAAGTATGGGGCTGCCTGCATTTTCCTGTACTGGTCAAATCATCTCTTCACAAACCACAACGGCAGCAGCATATTGGCGTTATGATTGTGAAAAACTACCTATTGTGCGTGTACCCGATGGCGCTGACTTTACCGCTGATATGCTTCCTGACCAAGTGCTGTCATTGGTAAACCGTGATCACCAGGAATATGAAGAAGAAGTTCCTGTTATTTGGGATGATACCACCTTCCCCACTGAACAGGAAAGAACCCTAGTGCAGGGCAAATTCTCAGACGGGTATTCCCAATATGGAGATTATATGCCCCTGTGCCTTGTGGTTTGGGAATCTGAGACAACCCCCTTTTTCCTGAATGTATATCTGGAGCGTCCAACACAACAGTATGAAATGGTATTTATGTATGGTGAAACACCTTTGCCGGGCACGGTATCTATTCAGTCTTCTAACGATGGAGAAACCTGGGCGGATATTACAGGCACAGATGGCTATACTCCTGTTGAAGCAGCGCAAAACGAAAACTTTATGTGGATACTTTCCTATGCCCAGTCAGAAACTGGCCAGCAACGCCCCAAATACTACCGGCTGTTTCAGGTTTTAGAGGACGGTACAGCGCTTTATTCCGACGCACTGGAATTAAGTGACGACCTTATTTTTACCCTGGCTGACATAGACGGCGGCCGCGGCGGTGAAACCAGCCCCGGCGAAGGAGAAAATCAGCTTCCCAACGGTATGCCGGAAACGGATGATACCGAAAAACCTTTGACTCCGCAATCTCCGGATTCCCCTTCTGATTCCCAATCGGAAACTAAACCGGATACCCCTCCACAAACAGAAGATGTAACAGCAGAGCCAGAAAATCACAGTAGTACTGAGAATGCAGAAAAATCATCTAACCTGACTGATTCTGCCGCTCAGGAAAGTAATTCCCTGCCAAGTGACGCCCCCTCACCGGATACACAGCCAGAAGAAAGCGAAGATACCACACAAAAACAGGATTTGGACGAGGAATCTGAACCGGCAAAAACAGCCAGCGAACAACCCAGTGATACTGGTAACTTTGAAAGAATTCTCGGCACCGCGATCGTTATCTGTATATTATTTGGTTCTGTCACCTTTTGTGTTTTAAAACGAAAAAAGAAATGATAATAGGCGAAAAAATACCGGCTTTTACTCCAATGTAAAAGCCGGTATTTTTTCGCCTTTATTTTGTTTCGCAGGGTTCTGTTACTATACTTTGACTGGTTTCAAGAGACTGCGATTCATCTGAAGCAAAATAATATCCTTTACGTGAAACAGTTCGTATATACTGCTTTCCATCACACAGCTGCGCTAGTTTTTGCCGAACTGTAGCCACAGCTACCTGTAAGTTGTGGCGGCTTTTTACAATGGGTTCTTTCCAGATTTGGTCGTAAAGCTGTTCATAAGAAAACACCTTTCCAGGATTTCTGGCCAAAAGGGCGACAATGTCAAACTGCAATGCGGAGAACTCACCGGTTTTTTCATGATATGTGATAATACGTCGGCTTTCATCAATACATAAACTGCCAAAATGCAGAACTTCCGAAAAAAAGACCTGTTCGTTTTTTCGGATTCTCGCTTCAATGCGTAATTCCAGTTCCAAAATATCATAAGGTTTGGCAAGGAAATCATCTCCCCCTGCCTGAAAGCTGGCGATACGGTTTTTTACATCTGAAAAACCCGAAAGAAAGATAATTGGAGCTGCACTGATTTTTCGAATCTTTTGACAGACTTCAAAGCCAGTAAGGTCTGGCATATCAATATCCAGAATAATACAGTCCATGGATACATCGGACAATAAAGACAGCGCATTTTTCGGTTTGTCCACGCAAAAAACCGCATATTGCTTTTTTTCAAAATAGAGCCGATTGCTTTCCAAAAAATCCATATCATCATCAATAAACAGAAGTTTTTTCATCATTGTTAAGGATTTTCACTTCCTTTCTGAGGACTGCTTTACCGTTATTATATCATTTTTTTCATGGGATTGGACAAAAAGTTTTTTGGAAAAATCAAGCAACCGTCAATTCATGGGCAAACACCTTACAGAGGAGGTTGAAATGTGATAGAATCTATAAAAACAAAACACAGCGCCAATCAGAATATAGAATATTTTGATAAAACCTATTTCTCATCATATTTGGAGGTGTGTGAAATGGAACAGACCAATACAAAAAATAAATTTGGAAAAATTAAAATCGGCATCGGAGTTGTTCTGTCTGTTTTGCTGAGTGTTCTGCTGATTTGCAATCTGGTAATTCTAATTAAGGGCACCCTGAATCCGGAAAAACCACCGTCAATTTTTGGGGTTACGCCAATGGTAGTTTTATCCGGATCCATGAGCGGTGATGCGGAAGATCATATTGAAGTGGGAGATCTGATTTTTGTAACAGAAGAAAAACCCGAGAACCTGAAAGTAGGCGACGTGGTTTCTTACTTAAACGGTTCAACCATGGTAACTCATCGGATTACCGCTGTTTCCCAAAATGAAGATGGAAAGCTAACCTTCACCACCAAGGGCGACGCAAACCAGGCTGAAGATACTGAGACCGTAACCGAGGAACAACTGGTTGGCCTATATCGGGCAAGAATCCCCAAGGTAGGCGACTTTGTTTTGTTTTTGCAGCAGCCTATAGGAATGCTGCTGTTTATTGGAATTCCCCTGCTGGCTTTTATCATATATGACATTCTGCGCCGACAGCGGTATGCCAGCCGCGAGAAAACAAAAGTGCGGGAAATGGAGGCAGAACTTGCCCGGTTACGCTCCATGAATGGAGAAAATCAGTTATCCTCCCCAGAATCAAATGATCTGGCGGAATAATAACAAGGTGTATCAATGCAGGTAAGGCGGCCACACGCCAACTACCGCAATGATATAGATGTGAGGCCAGTTTCCTCACGTTGAGACGGACACAGTCTGTCCCAACTATTTTAACAATAAGGAGGCTTATTCGAATGAAACAAAACAGCAAACTCATGAGAGCAAGCGGAATCCTGCTGGTTCTCACACTGATGACACTCTGCTTTGTAGGCGGAACACTTGCAAAATATGTCAGTAAAGGCGAAGGCGAAGACAAAGCCCGGGTAGCTAAATGGGGTGTGGTAGTCTCTGTAGATGGAGATGGATTCCATGAAACTTATGGAAAAGACAATTTTAATATTACTATACCTGGCGACAATGCCATCTCGGTAAAATCAACTGAAAAGGTAGTTGCCCCCGGCACAAAAGGTACCTTCGGTGGCATTGAAATCACCGGCACACCAGAAGTAGCAGTGAAAATTGAAACAACAGCCGATGTGGAACTTTCCAGCTGGAATGTTGCTGATGATGAAGAATTTTACTGTCCACTGGTATTCAAAATTGGTGACCAAACCATCAATGGACTAGATTATTCAAAAACAACAGCCGGCGGTGAAACCAGCTTTGAGAATGCTATTAAAACAGCTATTGAAGATGCAACTACAATGGTGGTAGCACCAGGTACATCTTTGAACGGCATTGGGGAGGACATCTCTTACTCTTGGGAGTGGCCATTTGAAAACAGTAAAGGAACTGCCGCCGAACAGGATGACATACTGGACACCAAGCTGGGCGATAATGCGGCGAATGACTCAGCACCGACCATAAAAATCAATGTCAAAACCACCGTTACCCAGATCGACTAATTTCCTATTTCTACATACCAAAACAAAGGGTAGGCTTATCCCGGCCATGTGGCTGGCCGGGGTGCTTTGCCCAAACAAATTTTTGCTTTATCTCTGCGCCCTGTCATAAACAGGACGCAGACACAAGGCAAAAATAGTAAACAATAACAATACAGGAGGCAAGGAATCAGAATGAATGGTTTTATAAAAAAGAAAGATTGGCTGATACCTGTTATGCTCATTTTATTTCTGCTGGCAGTAGTTTTGCTTCCTTTTGCCGCAGAACGCACCTATGCAGGCAGAAACGAAAACCCTAATCACGTTCTCACCTATACCACTGGCAGCCTTACCTGGGACAGCGCCACCCATGTGGATGAGAAAACCGGCGTGGCAGAGCTGAGTTTGTTCAACAGCACCTATCAAAATGTTCAGGCAGAAAACGGAGACAAAGTGGTTGCACCTGGCACAGAAGGAAAAAATATTGTCCGGCTGAAAAACAATGCAGGAAATACCATTGAATACATTGCTGTCATGTATCGTATAAAAGATGAAGATACTCTGCCAGTGGAACCTGTCCTAGAGGATGATACTGCTTTTACCGATACACAAACCTATCCCCTGCCTGAAGGCGTCACCAAAGATCAGGTGGTACGGGCTGTCAAAGGCACCGTTAGGGCAAAAGAATTGCAGGATTTTGACATTACATGGCTGTGGAAATATTACGAAAGCGATGAGCGGGATCAGATTGATACCGCTCTTGGAAACAAGGCGGCTTGGGACATTGCAGATGAAGTACAGGCAGGATTATACATTGTTGTGGTAGAAGATTCCGGCGGCGGAGAACCTGGCGGCCCTGACCCCCAAAAACCAGAAACCCCCGACACCCCTGATAACCCTGATCCGGAAAACCCAAACCCCAATGTTCCGAACACCGCTGACCCTGACGACCCCTATACATATCCGCAGATTCCTCAGACAGGAGATTCCAGCAATTTGATGCTCTACTTGATTTTGACCATCATCAGCGGGGTACTTCTTCTTTTGATGATTGTGGACAGACGAAAGGAAAAGCGATGCAAAAAGTCTTAAACTATCTTAAAAACACTGTACAGATGATAATAACGGCTTTGCTGGTGCTTTTGCTTGCCTGCAATTTATATCTCATGATAATGAATCGCGTGATGGATACAGAACACCCCACCATATTCGGTTACTCTGCCGCTGTGGTGGCCTCCGGCAGTATGGAACCTGCTCTTTCGGTGGACGATTTGATAATCAATCACGTTCAGAAAGGTTATCAGGAAGGCGACATTATTACCTTCCAAAATGGGGATAATCTTACAACACACCGCATTGTTGCCATTACAGATCAAGGCTATGTGACTCAGGGAGATGCCAACAATGCCGCAGACTTGGATACGGTAACTCCGGAAGCAGTTGTTGGCCGTGTTGTTGGAGTAATTCCCAATATAGGAACTGTTCTTTCTTTTTTGAAAACACCTTTTGGCGTAACAATACTAATTTTTACAGGTCTTTTAATGCTTGGACTCCCCTGCTTCTTGCAAAGACGGAGAGAACAAACAGATGGGGAGGAATTGTAACATGAGAATAAGACGGGAAAGCCAACCGTTAAAAAAACAAAAATTTCCATTTTTGCTTCCTGTATCTCTAATCTATCTGATTGTGTGTACATTATTGTGGACAGGAGTAAGTTTTTCCAGCTATATTTCCTCAGCAAATGGAAGTGACAAGGCCCGCGTGGCAGCAGGAATTGTGTCTGTCTCTCACAATTCAAATATAGTAATAGAACTGAAATGTCCCGATGATGGTGCCGACAAGACGGTAACAAATCAATTTAATTTTAGTGTGTCCAATGGCGCATCCGAAGTGGCTATGCAGTATGATGTAGTGGTGACATTGGATAAAGCACTACCTAACGGAATCACCATGAAACTGGATGGAAAGCCCTATTCAGGAAATACTGGTAATCAGTACACATTTTCAAATGCAGGAACTTTCGAAGCGAATAAGCATCAAAGTATTCCCCATCAATTGACGTTTATAGGTAATTTTGATGAGTATAAAACACCCGGAATAGCTGAATTTCCCATAACGATTTCAGTTTATACGGAGCAAATTAACTAAAGGAGGAAGAAAACCGATGAAAAACTTTTTTTCACGAATTCGTTTCCCTATGGTTCTTTCTCTCCTTTTGTTGGCAGCACTGGTTACCTTCCCCTCTGCAATTACAGAAAGTAAGTATGTATGGCAAGAGGATATACACATCACACTGAAAGTAGATTGTCCGGAACAGAAAGAGGAAGCTGATCTTTTTTCAGCTGACAACTGGACTTTGCAGCTTACCAATATACAAGCTATACCGCAAAAGGACGGACTCGTTTTGTCTGCAGTAGAAGGCTATATATTACCAGAAAGCATTACCGTGATGTTGAGAGAAAATACATATTCCGTTTTTACCAATGGTTTGAATAATCCGGAAGGAATCTCTTTTGATCCGCAAACAGGCTTACTTTCCATTGCGGATACCTTACTTGCAGAAAGCCAAGGAACCGTTACGGTTATTGCAAGCGGACAATTAAATCCAGACCATATGAATGGTAAGGAACCCGTTGAGGAAACCACTCCTGAGGAGGAAAATGCTCCTATCGAGGAAACTACTCCCGATGAAAAAACTCCCCCTGAGGAAGAAATCACTTCAACACAAAATGATAACATGGTTTCTTCCCCAACAACCACAGATACAGAAAAACTTACAGAGACTGAATAGCCAGACTCATTGTAGTAAAGAGCATCTAATTATCGAGAAAGACGGCAGGCAGGTTAATGCCCGCTTGCCGTCTTTTTATAAAAAAATTTTAACTCAATGAAAAACAAATATTATGCATTTTATGAAGCATTGATTCAATTTACATTCCATAAAGATAAACTGCAGTAAACAAGTGAAAAAATATCATTGTACAATTATAAAATAAAAACAAAATGAAGTCTTCCACCATTTTCCCATTTTTTCGCCAAAACTTTCCTGTGATATTTTGATACACCAAGAAGATAATAATACTACAAACGCAAGAAAAAACAACAAACAAAACGTTTGATTATGAAATGAATTTAAGGAGTGCAAAAAATATTATGAACAAATCTTATACTGAAAAAAGCAACAACAGACTGGTTGTACCAGAAGCAAGAGAAGCAATGGACCGTTTCAAAATGGAAGCTGCTAACGAAGTTGGCGTAAACCTGAAACAGGGTTACAATGGCGATTTAACCTCTCGTCAGGCTGGTTCTATCGGCGGTCAGATGGTTAAGAAAATGATCGAAGCTTACGAAAACTCTGTAAAATAAGCTTACCTTCCTGCTGACAACTATCAGCTTTAAAAAAGACACAGAAACACCCTCAGTCCTATTTTGGACTGAGGGTGTTCTTTCTATCTGGGACAATAAAAGTTTACTGCAGTGTATTCTATAACCGTAAATTTTTTAATTACCAAATATTATTGGCCCCATTCACTGTTGACATCAACCTGATAACTGTCAGGTATAGTACTCCAACCAAGACAAAGACAGGCATCCCTAATCCATTTTCCAGAATCCAGAATACCTGTCTTAACATTCAGCACACCAATTTTTATTATCAACTTACTGTTTTTCTAGAGAATTTACATCCTGATATCAAAGAATTGCGGGAAAATGTCCCTAAAAGCACGAAAACTTGCGATTTTTTCATCGCAAGTTTTCAATCATTTCCTTATGTAAACCATTAAAGATTGGCTTTTTTCGCTTTTTCAAATAATTCATATACCTCTTTGGAAGGTTCTTTATCCCATTTGGAAACCAGCACAATCATAATCAAAGCCAGTCCAAAACCTGGAATAATAGAATAAATGCCTGTTGCAGCTTCCAAAGCCAAAGTTTCCCAAATCAGTACAACAGCACCACCGGTAATCAGTCCAGCAATTGCTCCCTTCAGGGTCATTCTCTTCCAGAACAGTGACAGCACAATTACAGGACCAAAAGCGGAACCTAAACCAGCCCATGCATAAGAAACCAAATCCATAACAGAGTTGTTCGGGTCATAAGCAATACCAAATGCCAGCACCGCAATCAGGAGTACCGCAATCCGGCTTACCCGCATCAGTTCTTTGTCAGATGCATCCTTGCGGAACAAAGCCTGATAAAAATCGTTGGAAACAGCAGAAGCGGTTACCAGCAACTGACTGTCTGCAGTAGACATAACTGCCGCCAAAATTGCAGACAGCAGCACACCACCCAACAAAGCTGGAGCCAGCTTCATAACAAGGTCCATAAAAATAACTTCTGCCGCAGCTTTAGAGCTGTAATCCACTCCGATAGAACTCATATAGGCATATCCAAAAATCCCTACCATAACAGCAGCAGACAAAGAAATTACAACCCAAACAATGGCGATAATTCTGGATTTTTTAATCATATCACTGGATTTAATTGCCATAAAGCGGGTCAAAATATGCGGCATACCAAAATATCCCAAAGCCCAAGCCAAGTTAGACAAAATAACCCGTACAGAAATGGTACCGTCCTCTGTCAAAAACGGATTTAAAAAGGATCCATTGTTCAGTTCTGCCAAAGAAGCGATACTGAAATCCGGAATTGCTGTAACTGCAATAATCGGAACAATGATAATCGCAATAAACATAAGGATTCCCTGAATAAAGTCAGTCCAGCAAACTGCCAGAAATCCGCCCAGGAAGGTGTAAGCAATAATAATAACAGAACCAAGCAGCAATGCTACATGATAATCCATGCCAAATACATGTTCAAACAGCTTTGCCCCTGCGTTAAACGCAGATGCTGTGTAAATTAAGAAAAACACAAAAATAACAACAGCGCAAATACTGCGGATTGCTGTAGAATTGCTTAAAAAGCGATTCTGCAGGTACTGAGGAATGGTAATCGCATCCCCGGAAACTGCAGTAAATTTACGGAGCGGAGCTGCAATCAGTTTCCAGTTAAGGTAGGTTCCCAATGCAAGACCAACTGCAATCCAGCCAGCATTTAACCCGGATACATATGCTGCAGCAGGCAGACCCATCAAAAGCCATCCGCTCATGTCAGATGCCTGAGCGCTCATAGCGGTTACCCAGCTGTTCAGCTGACGGCCACCTAAAAAGTAATCTCCCAAATTTCGATTTTTCGCAAAGAAATAAATGCCTATCCCAAGCATTAAAAGGAAATATATCACAAAGGATATAAACGTGATCATATTTTCCATATCTTTCCCCTCTCTCTAATAATAAAATCATTTTCTTCCCCATCTGACAATGGTATTTTTTGTTCTTTTTAGCCATCAAAAGGAAGCTGGGAATTTCCCAATTGTTTTTCATTATACAGGAAAATGTTTCTATTGGCAACAAAAATTTAACAAAATAGAAAGTTTTCATAAAAAAAGAAGTGCTGCAAACCAACGGTCATGCAACACTTCTATTAATTTTTACAACATTATCTTCTGCGGTTAGACATTCGATAAGGAGAACGGCGAGCTTTTTTCTTTTTGTTATACCATGTAGCAAAAATCACATAAGCGATAATCAGTATTACCAATAAGATCAATGCGATTTTGATAATGGGCTGAGAAAAAAACTTACGGATCTGATCACCAATAAACAAAAAGGTGCTTCGTTCTACCGTAGAATCAGATACCAGATCGACAGTGGCCAAAGTTTCATCTTTTAATTTTAACTCCAGTGTTCCAATTTTTTCTCCTGCCTGAATGGGAGCATCCATCACCTTGTCTACATGAGGAATCCGCTGAATGGCGCTCAAATCAATGCTATCCGGCATTAAAAGAGAAACATCTTCAGCTGGAAGAGCAATAATGTGATCTTTTGTGGTAGAAAGCCGAACCGGAATCTCTGTAATCAGATCTTTGGTTTCTAAAACATTTCGGATCTCAAAACTGTTAAACGCCCATTTCAAAAGATTTAAAGAATCTTTATACACCGTATAAGTTCGTACTCCAGCCTCATTCCGATCTAAACCGCCCATGGCAATCAATAAATAGCTGAATCCATCTTGTTCTGCCAGAGTAGCCAGATTCTGTGTATTTTCATCTGTCGTCCCTGTTTTTACCCCTTTTGCTGCCTTGTAATAATATTCAGAAGAGGAGAATAGCATCTGATGGGTATGAATCAGTTTTTTGTTTTCTGGGGTTTTATTAGTAGGAGCCACTTCATACACTGCTGTTCCTGCAATTTCCCGGAACAAAGGATATTCCAATGCATTCTTGGTAATCAAATACAAATCATAAGCAGTAGAATACTGATTATCGTCATGCAGGCCATGGGTGTTGACAAAATGAGTGTTTTCACATCCCAGTTCTTTTGCCCGGGTATTCATCTTATCAATAAAAGTCTGGATATCACCGCCATAAATTTCTCGGCCTACATAATCTCCCAGTACATCCCCAATTTCACAAGCGGACTGCAAAATCAAAGCATACAGCAGATCAATGATCCGCACCTCTTCCCCTGCTACAAAACCAGAAATAGAAGCAGAAGCATTCACCCAGTAGGGATCGTTCATAATAGATTCCGGACAGGGAATTTTTGTCTGAAGCTGTTCTTCTGACAAAGATTCTAAAACCAGCGTGGCTGTCATAATTTTGGTTAAGGATGCCGGACAAAGCATCTCGTCCTCATTTTTCGCATAAATAGGTGTATCCGTATCCAAATTGACCATATAGGCAGACTCACAGGATATTTGCGTATTTTCAGGTTCATAAGTTACCGCAGCGGCAACAGTAGGAACAAAAAAAGAAGTCAGCATCAAAACAATCAGCGTAAAAGCCACAAATTTTTTCTTGTGCATATAGACATATCCTCGCAATCAGTGTATTATAATAACAGGTTATTTTTTTAACCTTATTTTCCATTTCTTGTGAAAATTTCATTAAAAGTATACCACAGTTTTGATAAAACAACAAGTAAATAAATCATGAGAAATTTGTGGACTTTTTGGAAGCAACCACGATTTTAGGAGGGCTTTATTTGGTTTACATTACCGGTGACACACATGGAGATATTTCCCGCTTTAAAGATAAAAAAATTAAAAAATTGAAAAAAGGCGATACTTTAATTATCTGCGGAGATTTCGGCTTTTTATGGGATGGATCAAAAAAGGAACAAAAAGTTCTCAAATGGCTGGGAAAACGCAAATACCACATTTTATTTGTAGAAGGCTGCAACGAAAATTATGATTTACTGGATCAATATGAGGTTTCTGAATGGAATGGCGGCAAAGTTCAGGTGATTTCCGGAAATTTGATGCATCTGATGCGGGGCGAAATCTATACCATTGAAGACAAAACCTATTTCGCATTCGGCGGCGGTGATGGTGCTCCTTCACAGGATTTACAGGATCATTTTGCCTCTCCTGGACGGGAACAGCCTACCGTACGGGAAACTTCACATGGAATTGATCGTTTAGAAGAAGCCCAAGGAAAAGTGGATATTATGATTACCCATGATGCTCCGATTAAAATTACCCAGTCTATGGATGTAGAGCACGATGGTGTCTCCTTTATTCAAAATTATCTGGATGCCCTGCGCAAAACCACTTCCTTTTCTGCGTGGTATTTCGGAAAATACCATAAAGATCGGGTTATTCCTCCCTATTATCATAATGTATTTATGGATATTATTCCCGTAGAACCACCTAAAAAATAATTAGATGTAAAAATTTTAAGCCCGTCCTGGCAAAAGCCAAGGACGGGCTTAAAATTTTGTCAATAAAGTATATGTTAAAAAAGTTGCACAAATTTTTGTCTTTCTTTTGTGGGCTTATGGCGGACAGTGTCCGCTAACCACACTTGCACTTCCTCTTTTTATGCCAAAAAGAGGAAGCAGAAAAGGGCACTTGGGGGCGTGCTCCGGAAATATTCGGTTAGTCGCACTGCCCCCAACACCCCCAAGTATAGTTTGCACACCTGTGCAAACCGGTTGTTCTGCGAAAAGCGCTGCGGCGCTGATTGCTTTAAAATGTCTCATATATATTTTGTTTGTGCAATTTACCAGTTTACACTACCCTTTTCTACAGGCTGAAAGCCCGTCCTGGCAAAAGCCAAGGACGGGCTTTATTTTTATTTCATTGGTTTTATTCAAAATCTATCCAATTGGGAATAGACCAAAAGCATGGATCAAAAATCTTTAAAACAAGGTGAAAAACTCATTTTTCTTAGTAGGTGATCCAAATGCCTGTTCCATTTTCTGAGGTTTTCCCACAAAAGCAGGATGACGAATCTCCCGAGAATGCTTTGGACATACCATAACACAAGCATAACAGTCAATGCACCGTGCCGCATCTACACATGTTGGATCACTGGAAGAAATAGCGGCTACAGGACAAACTTTGGCACAAGCCATACATTTTACACAGGTATCGTCCGGTTCTGGAGCAAACGGCATCCCAGGGAAGTCACGATAAGGATGATTGCCGGGAATAGACAGAGAAACTTCTTCCAAACAAGCTGTCTTTGCCCAATCTATCACCTGTTTCCCAAAAGCTTTTAATTCATCCAGCGCATTTTGATCCGGTTGGCCGGAAGCAATCCGAACAGAATAACTGTGCTGAGCTACTACAGCGCTGGCGGCAATGGGAACAAATCCCCGTGCCTGACACTGTTCTGCCAATTCCAGCAAAGCATCTTCATAAGCCCGGTTTCCATAAGTAACAAGAAAAATTGCCGGTGTTCCCTGTCCGTGCAGATGTTCAAAAATCCCTTCGCTGACAGAGGGAATTCTCCCGCCGTAAACCGGGGCTCCAATTACCAGTAATTCTTCTGCGGAAAATTCATATTCCCGTTCTCTGTTTTCTGGACGAGTTAAATCAATAATGCTTTGTTCTAATCCGGTTCCGTTCATAACAGCTCGAACCGCCTGTGCGGTGTGCCCAGTAGGACTAAAATAAGTACCGCATACCTTTGTGATTTTCATGTACATTCACTTCTTTCATAAATTAACAGGTATCACCATTTGATTACAGTTCTAAGAAAATAACAGATTCATAAGGACGCAAGACTTTCCCTTTGTACCCACCATCCCGGTCGTAATTGGACAACAGAATTTTTCCGTGGCTTGGCAAAAATTCCTGAGGAATTTCGGCAGATTTATCAGAGAAATTGTGGAAAACAAGCCATGTTGTCTGATCATAGCTGCGGGAATATCCAATCAGATTTTCATTGTCAATGTCAAACACCTGCAAATCCCCTTCTCGAAGAACCAGATGTTCTTTCCGCATAGCAATCAGTTTGCGATAACACTGATAGATAGAGTACGGGTCGTTTTTCTGGGCTTCTACATTAATAGTTTCATAATTAGGGTTGACTGGAAGCCACGGCGTACCGGTGGTGAACCCAGCCTGAGCAGAAGTATCCCACTGCATGGGGGTACGGGCATTGTCCCGGCTTTCCAGCTGTACCTGACGGAGCGCCTGCTCCTGGGTTGCGCCGTCCAGCATCATTTGAGTATATCGGTTGCGTCCTTCCGGATCGTTGTACTGGTCAATGGAATCAAAGCGGACATTAGTCATACCAATTTCTTCCCCTTGAAATACAAACGGAGTTCCTGGAAGAGTATGAATATACATAGCAAGCATTTTTGCGGAAACTTCCCAGTATTCTTCGTCATTTCCGTATAAAGATACCTGACGGGGCTTATCGTGATTGCTCAAAAATCTTGCCCACCATCCGGACTGCTTTAACGGCTCATAGCTTTCTTTCAAAGCCTGCCGCATTTTCAGCGGAGACCAGGTATTTACTTCTACAATCGGGGGAACAAAAGGAATCGCCATATCAAATTCTCCCCGCTCTGTCAGAACATAGTTAGAAAGTTCTTCTACATTCGGTGCAGAAACTTCTCCTACCGTCATCACATTATATTCTCTGAAAATACGCTGATTCATTTCATGAATATATCCGTGTGTTCCAGGACGGCCTGCCAGCATACCCATACAGAAAGAATATCCATCTGGCTCCGGCGCTTCTGGAGAATCAGGAAAATCCTCCGGTTTATCCAGGTAACTGATAGCATCTACCCGGAATCCATCCACACCTTTTTTTACCCACCATTCCATCATGGAATAAATTTCTTCCCGAAGTTCTGGACATGCCCAGTTTAAATCCGGCTGTTTTTTGGAAAACAAGTGGAGGTAATACTGTCCCCGGGATTCTTCGTATTCCCACGCACTTCCGCCAAAGGAAGCTGCCCAGTTATTCGGTTCTTTTCCATCCACAGGATCACGCCAGATGTAGTAGTCGCTTTTGGGGTTATCCCGAGAAAGTTTAGATTCCTGAAACCATGCATGCTCATCAGAAGAGTGGTTTACCACTAAATCCATAATAATGCGAATCCCGCGGCTATGGCATTCATCCCTTAAATGTTCCCAATCTTCCATAGTGCCGAATTCTTCCATAATATTCTGATAGTCGGAAATATCGTATCCATTATCAGCATTGGGAGAACAATAAACCGGAGAAAACCAGATTGCATTGATTCCCAAATCTTTTAAATAATCCAAACGGGAAGCAACCCCCGCTAAATCTCCAATTCCATCTCCATTGGAATCCATAAAGCTTCTGGGATAAATTTGATAAATCACCAAATCTTTTACCCAATTTTTTTGTGTACGCATAATGGCTGTCCTTTCCATTTCGAACGGTTGTCCGATAAATTTATAACAGAATTATTATACAAGAATCCTATGGGAATGTCCATCTGTTTTTCCATGAAAATAAATTTCTTATTTGGTGGTTTTCGCTAAATCCCAAGTTCTATTCTTGTCATAAGATGGAAAAACAGGTCTGACTGGGATAGAACGGTTCCCAGTCAGCCTGTAAAATAAAAAATATTTCGTTATAACAACGCTTCTTGCTTAAAAAAGTCCTGTAAGGTTTTCCTTACCATTCCCGCACCGGAGGTCATCTTGATAAAATATCGTTCTACTGCTTCAGACATTCCTATAGTTTCCAGATTCACCCCAAAAACAGTGGAATTAGATAAAATAGGAGCTAATTTTTCATGAACACTTTCTGGATCCTGACAGCTGATTCCTTCCATCTGATGCTGTAATGTTTCTTTCATGGGATCAGGACTCATATCAAAAGGCTTTTGCTGGTCGTCAAGCTCCAGCAGATACCGACACCATCCTGCAAATACCAGAGGGATTGCCTGTAAATCCTCCACGTTTTTATCTGGGCTTTCCAGATAGGCTTTGATGGTTTCCCCAAACCGTACAGAAAGTTTTTGAGAAGTGTCTGTGGCAATTCGCTGAGGTGTATCCGGAATAAACGGATTTGGGAGACGTTTTTCCAATACTTCCTGCAAAAATGCCTGCGGATGAATAATTTTAGGGTCCTCCACCACTGGAAGTCCTTCCTGGTATCCCAAGCGATAGACTAACTGTTTCAGTTCCGGATCTTTCATTTCTTCCCAAATGGAAGAATAAGACAGCAGGCATCCAAAAATCGCCAACGCTGTATGCAGCGGGTTCAAGCAGGTGCATACTTTCATACGCTCTGTTGTATTGACTGTTTCCCGGGTAGTAAAAATCACACCGCCCTCTTCCAGCGGAGGACGTCCATTGGGAAAACTGTCTTCAATCACCAAATATTCCGCTTCTTCTGCGTTTACAAAAGGGGCTGTATAGGTTTTGTGTGACGTAATAATAATCTGTGTATCCTCAAACCCACATTGCTCCAAATCTGCTTTTACCGTTTCATCCGGTCTGGGGGTGATTTTATCAATCATACTCCAGGGGAATGCAACCTGTTTTGGATCAGAGAGATACTCATAAAAGCCTTTGGACACCAATCCCCTTTGAACCCACTGGTTTGCAATGGCAAGCACCGCGTTCTGCAGCTTTTCACCATTGTGAGAACAGTTATCCATGCTGACCAAGGCCAGCGGAGCAGCTCCTCCCTGTTCATACCGATGCAGGCAAAGCGCCGCTATTTTTCCCATAATATGTTCCGGCGCTTCCATATGAGAAAAATCCCGCTCTACAGCAGGAAGCCAGTTACCCTGAATATCCGTTAATCCATACCCTTTTTCGGTAATGGTAAAGCTGACCATCTGAAGCTGCGGATCCGCAAAATAGTCCATCAGTTTTTTCCAGTCCGGAGAATCAGGAAACGCTTCTAAGGCATCTGCTACACTGCCTACTACTTTTTTCTCCACAGTGCCGTTGCCTTTCAGCACTGCCAGCAAACTCAAACAATCATAAGGCCGATATACCCTGTCAATAATTTCCCGGTCAAACCCTTCTGCAACAACCACACCATACTCTGCCTTACCCTGACTGAGCAAACGGTGCTGAATCATAGCCGGAAAAGCCCGAAAGAGATTCCCTGCTCCAAAATGAATCCATCGAGGATGTTTTTTGGTAATTTGTTTCATCTCATCTAAAGAATATTCCGGCAGCTGGATTCCCTGATCCAGCCAAATGTCACGGTTTTTTAAATCCACTTGAGATAAATGCATATGCTCATCCCCTTTTATCCCTTACAGCTATCTAATCGGTCCAAAGTTTCCCAAATACCAGTAATATAAGAAGCTCCTAGTGCCCGGTCATACAGTCCATATCCAGGACGTCCTGTTTCTCCCCAGATCATTCGTCCGTGATCTGGTCGGAGGTAACCGTCAAAGTGATTTTTATGTAACACACGCAGAATTTCTACCATATCCAAACTGCCGCATCCGGAGTAGTGAGCGGATTCTTCAAAGCTTCCGTCTTTCATCAATTTTACATTCCTTAGATGCATAAAGTGAATCCGTCCCATAGCAGAATATTTATCCACCATTTTAGGGATATCGTTAAAATCAGCACACCCCAAAGAGCCGGTACAGAAAGTCAAACCATTTGCCTTTGAATCCACCAATTTTAAAAAGCGATCCAGATTTTTCTCACAGGTAATAATCCTTGGCAAACCAAAAATCGGGTACGGCGGATCGTCTGGATGAATTGCCATATTCACACCGCATTCTTCTGCCACAGGAATAACCTTTTTCAAAAAATATTCTAGATTTCCCCACAGCTTTTCTTCATCCACTTGCTGATAAGCCTCAAACAGCGCTTTCAAATCTTCTTTTTTATAAGAACTGTCCCATCCAGGCAAAGACAGTTCTCCTGTGAGTGGATCCATTTTTTCCAGCTGATCTTTGTAGTATACCAGCGCGTTGGATCCATCCGGAAGCTGACGATCCAACTGTGTTCTGGTCCAGTCAAACACCGGCATAAAATTATAGCAGATGCAGCGAATTCCGGCTTCTGCCAAGTTACGGATATTCTGCTGGTAATTGGCAATATACCGTTCCCGTGTAGGCAAACCCAACTTAATGTCCTCGTGTACTGGAACACTTTCAATTACTTCGAAATGAAGCCCGCTTTGCTCCACCTTTTCCTTTAGGTGAAAAATTTGATCTTTTTCCCAGACTTCACCTACTGGTACCTGATAAATTGCCGTAACAATGCTGTGCATGGTAGGAATCTGCCGGATTTTTTCCAGGGTTACCGGGTCATCTTCCCCATACCACCGAAATGATAATTTCATTTGTGATAACCTCTCTTTCTATATTGTGGAAGCGCTTACATTTTTCTGTAACACCATTGTAATGCAAATAGTGTTAAAATTCAAGCAGCAAAAAAGCACACTGCCTGCAAAAACAAGATTTGACATAAAAAAGATGATTTTTGCGTTAATCTTCTATGATTTCATCTGCCATTGCAGCAACTTTTGCAAGATTTCCGTTCATATCCCGGTGGGTATCCCGCAGCAGATCTGCATCATCCTGGTAATTTCCCCATACGGAAAAACGGCCATCCTCCTGAAGCACAATTTCCAGCTCTTCATACTCCATGTAATCGGTAACGTCAAAATCCTCCCGTTCTCCAAACAATAAATTTGCAGCCTGCAAAATTTTATCTCCTTTATAAAAAAGCCGTTTCATGTTCTTTCCTCCAACTATGGTACTCTTCCCCATGATTTTTACAGCATAAACTTGTTTATGCGATAAACTTATTTATGCGATAAACTTGTTTATATTGTAAACTTGCTTTTAGTATAACACAAATTTCAGCAAAAGCATCCCCTGTTCTATAAAATTAGTCGCAATTTACAAAGTTTTCTTTGTTTTCCGTTTTTTCTTTGTTTTGACTTGATTTGACATCTTTTTTATTCTGTGATATGATGAAGAACGATTCAGGGGTGCTGAAAAATTTCGGCTGAGAAAATACCCTCGTACCTGTTGGACAATGCCATAAAGGGAGTAATCTTTTTATTCGTATTTTTATTATCCTCATAAATCTGGACGTTTGTCTGCAGGGATCACCAAAGGGGGTTTCTCTGCAGATTTTTTGTTCTCTGATCCAGTTTAAAAGAAATGAGGCAACTTTCATGAACAACGAAAACACATTAACACGGCGTATGGTAGAAACTGCCCTTTTATTTGCTATGGCAGTTTTGCTTTCTATGGTAAAACTGTGGCCAATGCCTTGGGGCGGTTCTGTTACATTATGCAGTATGCTTCCTATTATTTTAATTTCTTACCGCTACGGTGTAAAATGGGGATTTTTTTCCTCTTTTGTTTACGCTTTGCTGCAGATGGTACTGGATTTAAGCAGTCTTCGTGCTATCTCTGGAATCACACTGGTGGGAAGTCTGTTATTTGACTATATCCTGGGATTCGGCATTCTTGGAATCGGTGGTTTATTCCGTAACCGTATCAAAAATGCTGGTGTTTCTCTTTCCTTAGGATGTGTGGTTGCGATCTTTGGCCGTTACTTGTGCAGCTTCGCTTCCGGATTTCTTCTTTGGGGTAGCTACGCTGAAGACACCTTAAAAGGATTTAACGACGGATTTGCTGCTTTAGTATTAGATAATTTCTCTGGATGGGGCTTAAGTGCTGTTTATTCTTTGCTGTACAATGGAGCTTACCTGCTTCCGGAATTGATTCTCACCATTATCATCGCATTGATTATTGCAAAAGTTCCGGTTATTGGTACCCGTTATCAAACTAAATAAATAATTGCAAAAACCGCTTTCATGATAAAATACGCGCAGACGATTAAAATCATCTGCGCGTATTTTATCGTTCGTACAATTTCATTACGTGAATATTTTAAGGAAATTATTCCTCTTTTTCTCCCCGCAATCTGGCAGCAATTTTCATTCCTGTAGGCGTTGCCGCCAGTCCACCCTCTCCTGTTTCCCGGAGAGACGCCGGCAAAGCATCTCCTACAGCCCGCATTGCGTCAATCACTTCATCTGGAGGGATACGGCTTTCAATTCCCGCCAAAGCCATATCAGCACAGCTAATTGCGTTGACTGCCCCGACTACATTGCGTTTAATGCAGGGAACTTCTACCAATCCTGCCACCGGATCGCATACCAGCCCCATAAGGTTTTTCAACGCCATAGCGCAAGCATGAGCGCTCATCTTTGGTGTTCCTCCTTTTAAGAATACCAAGGATGCTGCCGCCATAGCGGAAGCAGACCCTACCTCTGCCTGGCATCCTCCTTCTGCCCCTGCAATAGAGGCACGAGTAGCAATAATCTGACCAAACCCTGCACTGATATAAAGTGCCTGCAAAATCGTGTCATCCGGCACATGATTTGCCTGAGAAAACGGAATGAGAACCGCAGGAAGCACTCCACAGGAACCTGCCGTAGGAGCAGCTACAATCCGCTTCATACAAGCGTTGCACTCACCCATTCTCAATGCTTGTGCAATAACCTGTCCTAAAAAATCCCCGCCGATAACTTCATGACGCTGTACCAGCTGATCCATTTTAGCGCCGTCTCCGCCTACCAATCCGCTTGCAGAACAAAGTTTTTCATCATAATGATTGCTGGCACTTTTCATGGCTTCCCACAGCCGTCTCATTTGGCGCAGAGATGCCTCGCGGGACATCCCGGTTTCTTTTAAATCCTCTTCTAAAATCACCTGCCATAAAGGCTGCTGCAGCCGATCGGCAGCTTTTAATAAACTTTTTACAGAATCAAACGACATAATCTTTTTCCTTCCTTTTCCTGTAATTGGATTGACTGCAAAACCTTATTCGCCGTATAAATCCAGATAGGTAACCATAACCACTCCGTCTACCTGTTTTAAGGTGTGCACTGTAACAGAAGAAATTTTCTGATCGCTTTCAATGACCATTGCCGCCAGTCCGCCTTTTTTATCCCGGTACAGCTGCATGGTGGCAATATTCACTTTTTCATCCCATAAAATTCCGGCAACCCTTGCCACAGCCCCCGGACGGTCTTCATTTCTAATAATCAGGGTAGGATAATCCCCTGTAAAATTGGTTCGCATCCCGTCTAGTCCTGTCACGCAAATACGTCCTCCGCCTAAAGAAGATGCTTCCACTTCCACCTTTGCTCCGGATACTCCAGTAAGTTTAATCAATGTGGTGTTGGGATGAGCATCCCGAAGTTCAATGGTGCTTTTTTTCACTTTCAGATTTTGATGTTTTGCAATTTCAAAGCTTCGGGGAATATTTTCGTCATCCGGCTGCATGCCCAATACACCGGCCACCAAAGCTTTATCGGTTCCATGTCCGTCTCCGGTAGCAGCAAAAGAACCGTGAAGATACATTTCCATGACGCAAGGGGTTTCTCCCAAAAGTTTTCGGGTTACATAACCAATTTTAGCAGCACCTGCAGTGTGCGAACTGGAAGGCCCTACCATAATCGGTCCTAAAATATCAAAAAGATTCACTGTGATTCCACCCTACTGGTCAGTTTTTATGACCGTTTATTTTGTTTTAGTATACCATTTCCTGTATACTTGTTCAAGAAAATTCTGCCTGATATTTGCAGTTTTTATTAGTATACCATTTTTATATCATTTTTTAATTGACAAATATTTCTGGGGGTAATATAATGTAACAGAGATTTTATCCCAGATATAACCAATCAATCCAAAAATGGAAATGGGGGAAAACGGATTGAATGAAATCATATTAGAATTAAGTCATTTAGTAAAAAGTTTTGGAGAGACTCCGGTATTAAAAGACATTAGTTTAACTGTGGAAAAAGGAGAGTTTATTACATTTTTAGGTCCTTCCGGATGCGGAAAAACCACCATGCTCCGTCTAATTGCCGGATTGGAAACACCGGATGAGGGCAGCATCTTTTTGCTGGGGGAAAACATCACCCGCAAAGAGCCCAATCACCGCAATGTAAATACCATTTTCCAAAACTATGCGCTGTTTCCTCATATGAATGTTTATCAGAATGTGGCATATGGTTTAAAAATCAAAAAGGTGCCAAAAGCAGAAATCAAAGAACGGGTTTCTAAAATGCTGGAACTGGTTCAGCTTACCGGATTTGAAAAACGGATGCCTTCTGAACTTTCCGGCGGTCAAAAGCAGCGGGTTGCCATTGCAAGAGCTCTGATCAATCGTCCTGCAGTACTGCTATTGGATGAACCTTTGGGTGCTTTGGATTTACAGCTGCGGCGGCAAATGCAGACCGAACTGAAACGGCTGCAAAAAAAGCTGGGCATTACCTTTATTTATATTACCCACGACCAGGAAGAAGCGCTCAACATGTCTGACCGAATTGTAGTCATGCGGGACGGACAATTTGAACAGATCGGCACACCGGAAGAGGTATACGATCATCCTCTGACCAGTTTTGCTGCTCAATTTGTGGGAACATCCAACCTGCTCCATGGCACTGTGGAACGTATTGCTGAAAAAGAAGCTTTGCTCTCTTTCGCAAATGGACAAACCGCTTTCATTTTTGCAGAAGACGGTTCCCTATCACCCAACGAACCGGTTACCTTGTCCGTTCGTCGAGAAAACATGATCCTTTCCAAAACACCATTGGAAAACAGCAGTTTATCCGCTCAGGTAACAGAAACCACTTATACCGGAGGAATGATGAGGATTGCCTGTACCCTTTCTGACGGTACAGAAATCATTTCCACCCGCCAGGGTCTGTCATCTCAAATTCAGCCTGGGGAACAGGTATTTATTCACTGGGATCATTGCCAGTTAGTTGACCGGAAAGATCAGGTGAAGGCATGAGCGAAAAAAGAAAAAACATAAAAGTACAAAAACGGGACTGGATTTTAATTGCTCCTATGGGGATTTTCTCCTTAGTTTTTGTGGTAATCCCTCTAGTTTATGTATTTATCCTAAGTTTCCTCACTCGTGATGAAACCTGGGGAGTAGTAAATCAGTTTACCCTTTCCAATTTTGCCAGAATCTTTGACCCTGTTTATTTAAGAACTTTTTTGGATTCTCTGAAACTGGCATTTACCACCACCATTCTTTGTCTTCTGATTGGATATCCATTTGCTTATTTTATGTCCAGACTTTCTAAAACTTGGAAAAATGTCTGCATGCTTTTAGTGGTAGTTCCTTTTTGGACCAATGCCCTGATTCGAATTTATGGTTGGATTATTCTTTTAAGAACCAAAGGGATCATTAACCAGGCGTTGATGACAATAGGAATCCTAGAGAAACCCATGAAAATTTTATACACCTATCCGGCAGTATTAATTGGTATGGTCTATTCCCTGCTTCCGTTTATGATTCTTTCTGTTTACAGCAGTGTGGAAAAAATGGACTGGTCTATTGTAGAGGCTGCCCGGGATTTAGGTGCAAACCGTGTTGTAGCATTCTTCACCACCACCTTAAAAATGACATTGCCAGGTATTTTATCCGGCGTGGTGCTGGTGTTTGTTCCTTCTATCGGGTTATTCTTTATTTCTGACCTGCTGGGCGGAGGGAAAGTCATGCTTTTGGGAAATCTGATTAAAAATCAGCTGATGGTTTCCCGGGACTGGCCTTTCGGCGCAGCGCTCTCTATTTTAATGATGGCCATGACCTTGATCTTTATCGGTCTTTACCGCAAGGTGACTGGTACCAGTGATTTGGAGGGGATGGTTTAACATGAAAAGTAAACAGTGGCTTCCCAAACTTTATTTAATCATTGTTTTGGCGATCATGTATCTCCCTGTCATTGTCGTGATTGTCTATTCATTTAACGCTTCCAAATCCGATGCAGTGTGGGGTGGATTTTCCCTTCAGTGGTACGGAAAAATGTTTTCAAACACCAGTCTGATGGAAGCGCTTCGCAACAGCTTAATTGTAGCGGCAATCAGCTGTCTGCTTTCTGCGGTTTTAGGTACTTTGGGTGCAGTGGGACTGGTTCGCTCCCAAATGAAGCAGAAAAACATGATTTCCAATTTATCCATGATCCCAATTATGATACCAGAAATTATTATGGGTATGGTATTTTTGGCAGTATTTTCTTTTTTGGGACTGCCTTTTGGTATGATCACCTTAATTATTGCCCATATTTCTTTCTGTGTTCCCTATATTTTCTTAATTGTAAAAGGACGTTTAGCCGGGATGGATAAGTCCATTGAAGAAGCCGCCCGAGATCTGGGAGCTTCTCCAAAGCGGGCATTTTGGGACATTACCCTGCCCATGGTTATGCCCGCCGTATTATCCGGAACATTGCTGGCATTTGCCATGTCTTTAGATGATGTGGTAATCAGCTTTTTCGTAACCGGTCCAGAAACCAATACCCTGCCTATCAAGATCTATTCTCAGATCAAAGTGGGGGTTTCTCCAGAGATCAACGCCCTTTGCACAGTCATGCTTTTGGTTACCTTCCTGATTGTTATTTTATCTGGAAGAATTACAAAAACTAAAAAACACAAAAAAACGGAGGAGAACAAATGAAAATGAAAAAAATTGCAGCCGTGCTGCTGGCTTCTATTCTCAGCATGTCCGTAATCAGCGGATGCGGTTCCAGCTCATCCAACAACGGCGGTGATACTGCAAAAGACAGTGGTTCTGTCAATATCTTTACTTGGGATGGATACATTCCAGAAGATGTTCAGAAAGGATTCACCGATTCTACAGGAATCAAAATTAACTATTCTAACTTTGAAAGCAATGAAGAAATGCTCACCAAACTCCAGGCAGGAACAGATGGCTATGATGTAGTTATCGCTTCTGACTATATCATTGATATTGCAGTGCGGGAAGGTGGAATTATCAGCGAATTGGATTTAGAAAAAATCCCAAATTTCAAAAACATTTCCCCAGCTTTCCAAAATCAGTATTACGATCCGGAAAATAAATACACCGTTCCTTATGCAGCAGGTACTCCATTGATTGTATATGATCCATCTGTTGTAGATATTGAGATTACCACTTATGACGATTTATGGAATGAAGCTCTGGCAGACAGCGTAGTAATGATGGATGACGGAAGAAATATTATCGGTATGACCTTAAAATCCATGGGAAAATCCATGAACGAAACCGATCCGGCTGTTTTGGAAGAAGCAAAAGAAAAACTTTTAAAACTCACCCCGAACATCCGCAGCATGGCAGTAAACCAGATTCAGGATCTGCTCATCAGCGGTGAAGCCAGCGTAGGTTATATGTTTGCCTCTCAGGCAGCGATTGCACTGGAAACCAATCCGGATCTGAAAGTAGTTTACCCTACCGGCGGTATGGGATTTGGAATTGACAGTGCTTTTGTTCCTGAAAAATCCGCAAACAAAGATAACGCGTATGCTTTCTTAAACTACATTTTAGACGGCGAAGTAGGTGCTCAGATTTCCAGTCAGATTTATTATCTGTGCCCAAATCAGGCTGCTGATGAATATTTGCCAGACAGCTATAAAGAAAACGCCGCTTTGTTCATTCCAGAAGATGCTCTGCAGGATACCGAATTTATTAAGGATGTAGGCGATGCAACCAGCATCTATGATAAAATCTGGACAGAATTTAAACAGCAGTTCGGCGCTTAATATAAACCTTTGTTGTACGAAAACAGGGATTTCCTTTTGCAAAAGGAAATCCCTGTTTTTTAATGTGTTTTGTTCACAAAATATTGCTTTTTTGATGAAAAACTGATACTATAAAAATAGAATTAAACATTGAAAGAAGGGGATTTTATGCGATGTGAAAGCTGTGGATATACTTTTCATGGAAAAACCTGCCCGCGCTGCGGCAGCTCAATCCCATGGGATACGCCTGACGGAACCCCTTTCCCCCGATGGGAAAAGGATTCTTCCAAAATGATTGAGAAAAGCGCTGACATTGATGAGAATTTTGCTTCTCCAGATTCCTTCTCACAACTAGAATTTAAAGAAACTACTTTTCCAAAAGCCAAAAGTACCTATTCACGTAAACAAAAATCCTATTCTCCCGCAGTACGTGATCCCAATAAAAAACAGACCCACCTTTTAGGAAAACTGGTTGTAATTATCGTTGCATTGATTTTTATCAGCAGTTTTTTACCTAGTATTGTACAACTGGCAGAGAATATCTGGTATGAATTTGAGTATGAGTATTTACCAGAACCAGATAATGGCACAGCAGAAGCTGTAGCCCCTGCAGTTCCCTTTAATCCTTCTCCTCAGCGAGAAAGCAATCCTGCTGATGGATATGGATATGTAACCCCCTATTATTATACCGGCGAAGAATATGCCCAAATCTTAGCAAAACTGGAGTCTCCAGATGTTGAAGTTGGAACAGCTGATTATACCTTATCTGCTGGCAACTATATTGTTGGAGTTGATATTGCTCCTGGCATTTATACAGGAGAAGTTACAGGACAAAACGGAAGCATCACCTCTAATAACTACCTTATGACCGAGTTTGGAATTGATGCCTCTTACTATGATATTGAAGGAGAAGAACCTTCCCCTACCAGCTTTGATTCCCTGTATTTCCCAGCAGGCACTATTCTGCAAATCAGCGGACCGGTTCAAATCACGCTTCATTCTGATAACGCACAGCTTTCTACGATGCAGCCGGATGAGCAAAACACTGCACAGGAAGTTGTTTTAGAGGTAGGTCAATATACTGCAGGACAGGAGATTGAACCAGGAAAGTATGATGTTATTTTAATCAGTTCTTCAGGAAATGTGTACCGAGAAAGCGATACCTCTTTTGAACTGGGAATCAACGAAATTATGGGAACCGAAGAATATACTGATGATATTTATTCTGTTAATGAATTTCAAAATCTGCGTTTAAATGAACAGGATACCCTTGTTATAGACAGCTGGGATCCCAATATGCAAATTCAACTAATTCCCAGCGAGTAAATTTACATAAACTTTATCATAAAAGAGACTGGCAAATTTTTGCCAGTCTCTTTTTTTACGTTATTACAAGTCATCATCTTGAGGAAATACTATGATTCACAAACCAATAATCCATAACCATTTTTACGGGCATAAATTACACGAGTATCCCCATCTTCTCCCAAATATACAAAGAAGGAATGTCCTAACATTTCCATCTGAACAATTGCTTCGTCGTCCGTCATCATCTGGAGAGCTACATGTTTTGTACGTTTAATCTCCAAAGAAGGAGTTGCCAGATCAGCATCTTCCTCTACCGGAATCACAAATCCCAAATCATCCATGGCAGCAGCCAATTTATCAATTCCAGTTTTTCTCTTTTTATCTACCAAGCTGGTTTTCAGCTTTCTCAGTTTACGTTTCAAGTCATCTACGGCATAGTCAATACTTGGTTCGATGCGATCAGCCAATGCCTCACCGCGAATAAAGCTGCCTGCATCCTTTACCGTAATATCACATTTATAACCGCTAATCGTTTTTGAAAGTGTCACATTGAAGTTAGCAGTTTCTGGGAGCATTTTTTCAACTCGTTTCAGTTCCTTTTCAATCCCTACTTTCGGTCCTTGTTTTAGTTCAAATCCTCTTGCTGTAATGTTGATCATAGTGAAACCTCCCTGTGTGTTATCTTTTCCGCAAGATCTTGCGGAATGATAAAGAAGAGAATGATCTCTTTCTTTATAATTACATTATAAACTATTTTTTCGTAAAAATCAAAACATTTTTATGAATTTTTTACGACTTTCTTGAAAAAAGAATGCTGACAAGTTTCAGTCAGCATTCTTTTTATCATAATTTTATTTTTCAGTCAGCAATTACAGCCCAAAAATTTTATTGTATACTTCAGGGAAGAATTTTGCCAAATATCCCAAGATGAAAATAGCAAGTACAATAATTGGCAAAATATAAGTTACATAAACTCTTGCCCACTGTGGAAACTGAATTCCCTTTCCGGTATTGGCTTCTGCTGTGAATTTTTTAAATCCCCATCCATAACGGCTGACGCAGAACAAAAGATAAACCAAAGAACCTAACGGCAAAAGATTGTTACTTACAATAAAGTCTTCCAAATCCAGAATAGTGCTTCCTTCTCCCAAAGGCTGGAAACCGCTCCATAAATTGTATCCCAATACACAAGGCAAAGATAAAACAGCAATCATAATTCCATTAATCACAATTGCTTTTTTCCGGCTCCATCCTTTTAAGTCCATAAAGCAGGAAATAATATTTTCAAAAACTGCAATAATGGTAGTTAATGCCGCGAAGGTCATAAAAATAAAGAACAGCGCACCCCAAATTCGTCCACCCGGCATATTGTTAAATACATTAGGCAAAGTGACATAAATTAATTTTGGACCTTCTCCCGGGTCAATATCAAATGCAAAACAGGAAGGAAAAATAATTAACCCTGCAATGACAGCTACCAGTGTATCCAAAATCGTAACATTGATGGATTCACCCATTAAAGAGCGTTCTTTGCTGATATAGCTTCCGAAAATAGCCAAAGCGCCAATTCCCAAACTCAAGGTGAAAAATGCCTGTCCCATAGCAGCATAGACTACATTGGCAATTCCCTGTTCAGCCATATTTTTAAAATTAGGCAACAGATAGAACTTTAAGCCTTCAGAAGCTCCTTCCAAGGTAACCGCCCGAACAGCCAGAATAATCATAATGATAAACAGGCTGCACATCATCGCTTTATTTACCTTTTCAACACCCTTCTGCAAACCAAAAGAGCATACAAAAAAGCCAATTGCAACGACAAACAGCATAGCGATAGTCATTAACCCTGGCTGTCCCATCAGATTATTAAATACATTCCCCACTTCTTCTGTGGAAAGTCCGGAAAACTCTCCGGAAACCATTTTGAAAAAGTAAATAATCATCCAACCGCCAATGGTAGTATAAAACATCATTAAAAGATAGTTTCCGGCAATGCCAAAATACTTGTACCAATGCCATTTACTGCCCTTGGGTTCCAATACATCAAATGATTGTGCCAAACTTTTTTGGCTGGCGCGTCCTACCGCAAATTCCATTACCATAATTGGCAAGCCTAAAATCAGCAAAAAGAATAAATATACAAGAACAAAAGCTGCCCCTCCATATTTACCAGTAATATAAGGGAATCTCCATACATTTCCCAGACCAACTGCACAGCCTGCAGAAATTAACAGAAACCCCAATCGTGAAGAAAACTTTTCACGCTGCAATGAAAAAACCCCTTTCCCAATTTAATGTGAAAATATTCATAGCTATTTTATAACTAATTAAAAAAAATGTCAAGAATTACAGCAAACCCTCAACCAAATATTTTGATATCCTTCCCCACCCCAAATGATTGCAGTTTTGTCATACGATAAAAACCACCTGCAGATTCTTTAAAAATCCACAGGTGGTTTCCCTTTTTCAATTTAGCTTTTCATTTTTATTGATTACTTTCCTGAATCAACTGTTTTAATTTTTCCAAATCATCCTGATCTGGATGAGTCAGGGCGTGATCAAACATCAAAATCATTTTTTCATATTTTGGATCCTCTGGATGTTCCTTTTGCAGCGCCACATATCGGTCACGAACACCATTAAGCATTTTCCCTTGGCACATATAGCTGCCTACAACTTGATTAGAATCGTCTAGATGGGCCATGACCCGCTCTAAAATTTGTTGGAAATAAATTTCGCTTCCTCCAAACCCTGCGGTGCCAAACAAAAACACCTGTTTTCCATGAAGCCCTTTCAAAAATTCTGCCACTTTTTCATCACAAGTGCCTTTGTCAGTCCAAAATCCTACAAAAATACGTTCTGCGTCGATTACGGTATTATTCATTTCCCCGCAGTAGACTACATCTTCTTTATCAAAACAAGACATGATTGTTTGAGCTAATAACTTTGTATTGCCAGTCTTACTGCTGTATACAATGGATACTTTCATTTTGATTCCTCCTATTTCTGACTGTTTAAAAACACTTCTATATTATCAATAACCTTTTTCCCCAATCGCACTTTAGATTGAATGGTACTGCCAGAAGTTTTATGAGCACAGAACACATTGGGATAGTGCAGCAAGCTGCCTGACCCCAAAGCAAATTCAGAATCACACATCAGGTAGTTGTCCTTATTTTGAACCCATGTTTCCACGGCTTTTAGATCAAAGCTGGGGCTGATGGAAGTATTCATTAAAATCTTTCCGTTCCCAAACAGCTGAAACTCTCTTTCTCCCAGCAAAACTACATTTTTATTTAAGCAGGTGATCAAAACCGGTACTTTTTGGAGCAATTCATCCAACGGCAGATAAGTATATCCCTTTTCCCGAAGCGGTATTTTTTCGGTGCGGCTATAATAAAAAATATTGGCACCAAAATACTGCAATGCTGCAGAAACCAGCTTTCCGCTGGCCCCCATGCCAACAAACCCAATATCCAGGTTGTGAAACTCCATTTGCTCTGGTCTCCATTGATGTTCTCCAAATCCATGGAGCAAGCGTGCCAGCTCACTGACCGCATATTCTGCAACGCCATCATCTCCGTAATCCCGAACACCAGTTACCGTGATTCCCAAAGCTTCTGCTGCACGAATATCTACATTAGCGCTTTCCGGAGAATACAGACTACAGCACATACCCACATATTTTACATGAGGGCATGCTTCCAACACATTTTTTGGAATCGTGGTGGTAAAAGAAACCAACACTCCATCTGCATCACCAATGCGTTTTATTTTTTCCTGATCATCCTGAGGCAAATCCGGATAAAAAATCACCTCTTGCGCATATTGATACAGCTCTTGTTTTGCCTCCTCCGTTACATTAATCGGCTCAATCACTGCTAATTTACAAAATTTCATGGATATCCTCCTATATTTAAAAACTACTTTTGCGAACCAAATGATTCCCCTATGTGCGCTGTTTCAGATGCTGGCTTAATACCTGTTTTACTCTTTCCAAATTTTCCTCACATAACAAAGGCAAAAATTCGGTTATCTCCTCTATTGGATAATCCCACCAACAAAATTCCTGAAGCATTTGAATCAATTCATCGTCAAACCGCTTTCGAATCAAACGGGCAGGGTTTCCCGCTACGACACTGTAGGGAGCTACATCTTTTGCAACCACAGAATATGCACCAATAATTGCCCCATTTCCAATAGTTACCCCAGGCATAATTACACTTTCACGCCCAAACCAAACATCATTTCCTACAATGATATCGCCTTTTCTTGGCAGCTGTTCCAAATGGGGCGGCACCTTTTGGCTCCATTCCTCGCCAAAAACAGCAAAAGGATAGGTGCTGACACTGGTCATCCGGTGATTTGCCGGACCCATAATAAATTTCACTCCACTAGCAATAGAACAAAATTTTCCAATTACTAATCGGTCGCCAAATTCCGGCCAGTTAAACAATACATTATTCTTTTCAAATGCGGTAGGATCTACCGGATCATCATAATAAGTATAATCACCGATAAAAATATTAGGAGCAGATACTACATTTTTTAAAAAGCAAGATGTACCATACTCATTTGGGAATACCTCATTGGGATCTGGAATGTTTCTCATAATCATTTACCTCCTGTATGCTCTTTTTCAAACCACGTCCTTTCGCCCTAAAACTTCAATGGCTACCGCTCTCTTCTTTCGCAGTGCTTTCACAACCATATTCCTCTTTTCTCAATCATTATTTCACAAGCACGATTACTTTAATATGTTAATTCTTTTATATAAATCTTTTATATCACATAAAATGAAAAACTTCATCTCCAAATTTTTAATTTTTCTAGATACAGGATCTCTCCACTGTTGTATAGGAAGAAATTTGAAATTTTATCGCAAGTATGATATAGTAAAGAAGTAGTCGTTCCACGTTAATATATGGAGGTTTTTTTATGGAAAAGTCTAAAGTCTATTTTACCGATCTACGTGTCGGCCATAACAGCAACCTGCTTTTAAAATTGCAGAAGCTGATTAAAACTGCCGGCATCGGACAAATCGATATGCAGAATAAATATGTTGCTGTCAAAATTCATTTTGGAGAACCAGGCAACCTTGCCTACCTGCGTCCTAACTATGCAAAAGCTGTTGTAGACGTCATTAAGGAACTGGGCGGAAAACCGTTTTTAACCGACTGTAATACCCTGTATGTCGGACGCCGCAAAAATGCGCTGGATCATTTGGACAGTGCTTACGAAAATGGCTACAATCCTTTTGCAACCGGCTGTCACGTTATCATTGGGGATGGACTGAAAGGAACCGATGAAGAATTGGTTCCGATTGACGGCGAGTATGTAAAAGAAGCCAAAATCGGCCGTGCTGTGATGGATGCAGATGTTTTCATCAGTTTAACCCATTTTAAAGGACATGAAGCAACCGGCTTTGGCGGTACCTTTAAAAACATCGGTATGGGCTGCGGTTCCCGTGCTGGAAAAATGGAAATGCACAGCAGCGGAAAACCATATGTAGCACAGGAAATGTGTATTGGCTGCGGTTCCTGCCGTAAAAACTGTGCTCATGACGCGATCCAGATCACAGATAAAAAAGCATCTATTGACCACAATAAGTGTGTTGGCTGCGGCAGATGTATCGGTGTCTGTCCAGTGGATGCAGTTCAGCCTGCTTCCGATGAAGCAAACGACATTTTAAATAAGAAAATTGCAGAATATACCTATGCTGTGATTAAAGACAAACCTAATTTCCACATCAATTTGGTAATGGACATTTCTCCTTTCTGTGACTGTCACAATTCCAATGATGTTCCGATTGTACCAGATGTAGGTATGTTTGCATCCTTTGACCCAGTTGCTTTGGATATGGCTTGTGCTGATGCCGTTAACCATCAGCCAGTGATTGAAAACAGCTATCTGGGTGAAAAAGAACAGCATACCCACGATCACTTTACAGATACCCATCCAGATACTAACTGGGAAGTTTGTCTGGATCATGCAGTAAAACTGGGTATGGGCCACAAAGAATATGAACTGATTCAGATCAAATAAATAACTATTTGTTTTTAAATAAATTGTTCTATCTCTTTTGTGTTTCATAAGAAAATCTCCTTTTGCTTTGAATCTGATTTATAAAATCACATTCCTTTTTGCAAAAGGAGATTTTCTTGTATCTAAAAGCTTTTTATTGTATTCACAATAAAAAACCCTGTATAGCTTAGGCTATACAGGGTTTTACTTGGCGGAGAGAAAGGGATTCGAACCCTTGAGACGCTATTAACGCCTACACGAGTTCCAGTCGTGCGCCTTAGACCAACTCAGCCATCTCTCCAGATGTTTGCTGTCCTGTTAGACAGCTTCTATATTATATCTAATTTTTCTATGATTGTCAATCGTTTTACAAAAAATCATAATTTTCACTATAAATATACTTATTTTCGAATAAAAAATAGATAAAACAAATTAAATCGATGTCAATTAACCAAGAATCAAGAACATAAAAATTGATTTTGTATAACCACATGATTATATTTAAGACATTATTTTAAGAAACTTGCCTTAAAAAATACATCTTGACATTAATTGCAAAATCAAGTATAATATTAGTTGCAGTTTGCAGACGTAGTTTAGTGGTAAAACATTAGCTTCCCAAGCTGAGGTTACGGGTTCGATTCCCGCCGTCTGCTCCAATGAAAAAAGCTCGTAAACCTTGTTATTATGGGGTTTACGAGCTTTTTGTTTTATAGTATTTTCCCGTTTGGTCTTTATTTGGTCTTTGTTAGAACATAGACAAAAATACATGTTATTTAATAAATATACATTGTTTTGCATATTTATAGTTTTTTAATTTGAACTTAATTACCAGTAATAGCTGATATTAGTTCACTAACCTTTGTTTCGGTTTCTTAAAAAGTATAGACATATATGTGTAATGTAATAGACATTTGGAAAGTCCGACTAACAATAAGCAAACTTTCATTTAGATGTCTCACACTATAAATATTAGCAAACCCAATCTGTTATTGGGAAAAACTACAGCAGTTCCACATTACTAAATTCCCTTCTGGGAGATTAAATCCTTTTAATTACAATATTCAGGCTGCAAGCAATCAAGAATCGATATCTTTAAGAGACAGCCAACTTCTTAGAACTGTGAGGAGCATTCGTTATAAGAGAAATTCTAATGTAATAAAATAATGATGAGTATATTTAAATAATTGAAAAACTATAAAAATAAATTAAAAGGGAGGCTTTTGCCTCCCTTATTTTTTAAGAATTTATTTTATCCATTCGCCGTTAGCATTTACATAGTAGCCATCAGGAGTTGTAGTGTTTGCTGCCATTCTTCCGTTTTCAGCATACATGTAATACCATTTGCCATTTACCTGTTTCCAGCCTGTGCTCATTACACCATGGCTGTCCAGATGATACCAGTAACCTGCCCAGCTAAGCCAGCCAAAGTGCATGGAACCATCTTTGTTCATGAAGTACCATTTGTTTCCGTCTTTTACCCAGCCGGTTGCCATAGCGCCGTTGCTGTTCAGGTAATACCATTTATTATTGATAAACTGCCAACCGGTCTGCATTTCGCCGGAACGGTTCATGTAGTACCAGGTGTTGCCTACTTTCTGCCAGCCAAAGGTAATGTAGCCGTTCTGGTTAAACAGATACCAAGCTTTGTAGCCTTTGCCGGAATCCAGATATTTCCACTGGTTTACTGGATAGGTGCCGTCTGGATTCTGGTACCACCAGCCTGCTGGGCTCTGTTTCCAAGTACCGGTTCCGATTGGTGTGCCTGTTCCAGGAACTCCGATAGAACCGCCGTTGTTATTATTGCCATTATCCTGCTTTACTTCTTTTTCAACATAAATTGAAAAGACATTTCTTTGCGTATCATAATAATAACATGTTTGACCACCATCATTAATACGCATTTTAGGATTCAACCAAGAACAACCTTCTGGCAATTTAATATCTTCTAAAGTACTAACATTAGCATTTTCAGCAATAAAAATACTCTGATTTCCATCATCTTCTTTGATAGTAATTCCAGCATTGTTTTGTTCTGGAATAGAAGGTTCTGTTGGAACTGTAAAATCTTCTTGTCCAATTGTACTTATAATTCCAATTTGTTTCCCATTTGCATCATATGCCACTAAACGTATCATATCCGCTTTTTTGGAAGTTCCAACTGTATCGGCAAATCTATGAGAGCAATCATCTTTTTCACAAAAATCAGTACATAATTTCAAATAGGCTTTTCCATCTACTGTAACCGTTTCAATAGATTGATCTGATCCTATTGTCCCTACAGTACCTGCTCCATCATAAAATTCACTATCATAACCTAAAACTGGATACAGTGCTTTGTTTTCTTCTAATTTATCCACAGAAATTCGTTCTGTTTTTGTATGTAAATAAGTACCTGCTTTATTTCCATCCTTATCATATCTATTGGAATAAACACTAACAGCAATACGAATTTCAGAAATAGATTGGGAACTAGAATTTTTTGTAATTTTAATCTTTCCGTCTTTGTTTTTGGTAATTGTAAAATCGGTAATTTCCTGTGATTGTTGAAGATTGTTAGAATTTAATCCATCATTTTCATTTATAATTTTACTGTTCAATTCTTTAATTTTAGAACCTTCAGCATATTGATTTCCACCAACATTTGCTACCAAAAAATCAGCACGATTACCTGTAATAGTACCTGTCAACGCACAATTTTTAACTGTAATAGACAGGGAACCATCTTTTAACGCACTTTCCATACCTGTAGGGTTCCCAAAGAACATTCCGAGCTGATCTCCTACAGCTGTTCCAGTGTAGGAACAATTCTCAAAGTTAAATGTTGTTTTAACATTTCCTTCTGTGTCACTCCAACTAGCTTTATATCCAACAAAAATACCATTATATGCAGCAACAGAAGAAATGTTTGCGCTAATAATTACATTTTTAAAAGTAGTCATACCAGATGCATACACTACCAACGGACTTTCATTATTGTTTGTACTATCTGGGAACACTACATTCCCTATTACACTAATACCTTCATAAGTACATCCCTTTAATGGGCTATTTCTCTTACTAGAGCCATTAGATTCAACTAAATATGCATAAGTATTTTCAATATTCCAAGTTAAATTTTGAATTTTTCCTTCTAAAAAGTTTTTAAAAACAGACGTTCCTGTAGCAGCACCATAAATTTTATGGCCATTTCCATCAAATTCACCTTGAAAACAATTAATATATGCCGTGCCAAAAGAAGGTGTAGATTTTGATAAGTCAATATCATTCATCAGCTTTACATAAACATATCGCCCTGAAACATACGCATCTGTACTCAATACTGTCAACTGTGATGCATCAGAAATCTGGTATGGATTATTTTGTGTACCGTCTCCTACAAGTCCTTGTTTTTCTACACCTACATCAATTGGATCAATTGCTACAGTTGCTTGGGTCAATTCTGTTGAAGGAATTGAATCCTTTTCTTCTGTTTTTTCTGCTTCATCCGCAAATACCACTACACTGCTAGATGCTGCCATCATAACTGCCAATAGTGCAGCTAGAAGTTTTTTGTTGTTTTTCATAACATTTTCTTCTCCTTTGTCATTTTTATTTTCCATAAAAAAACAGTATCTCCCTATATAAAAGATACTGTTTCTTTTAGCAAAACATATTTTTTGTGATTTTTGATCGTAAGAGTGTTTAAGCCTCCTTCTGTTGTAAAATTGTAGTAATTGTTTACTTTAAACAACATAAGGGATACACACCTTTCTTAATTATACGTACTTATTATAACTCTTTTTCCAAGTTTTGTCATTAATAAATATAAATAAAACAGGAATTTCATAGTCAAAATACTGCAAAAAGAAATCAGATAGACACAGCATTTTATTAATCACTAATTTCTATAAAACTTCTTTTGCCCTTCTATAATCCAACTATTCATCTGATCGTATCCTTCTTCAGTTAAAGGAAATGTTTGTTCTGTTGCTAATTCACTTTTATCTAATCAATACAGTCCATACCAAATTTTCACTATCATATCTTTCTTAGTAGAATATACTTTATAGTTAAGTTTTCCATCTTTTCCTGACATAATATTACCAAATACAAAATATTCAAAAGACTCAAATTTTAATTGCTTTACACTCTCATCACCTAATTCTTTGTTATGTTTATTGTATCATAGTACCATAAAACAATCTAGTAATTTTGTATATACACAACTACGAATAAATATACAAGATTTTAATATCTTTATAATTATTATTCGGTCTTTATCTGTATGAATTTGCATGGTTATATATGAATTTATGTAACCATAATGGTAATACAAACACCTTTATATTGGGATTTATTTAATCTGATAAACATACATAAAACGTTTATATATTTTTTCGATTCCCGCCGTCTGCTCCAATGAAAAAAGCTCGTAAACCTTGTTATTATGGGGTTTACGAGTTTTTTGTTTATTGCCATTCAAAAAGTGCTGTATGTGTACCTTAGTACACATACAGCACTTTTTAGATTATCAGATAAACGTTTTTTCTTGTTTCTATCCGTTTACTTGTTTTCTAATGCAGCCCGCTTTTGTTCTACCAAATATTTCAAAACACCAATACAACCGTCAATTCCCAGCTGAGCACTGTCCAGAGTTAATGTATAATTCTCTGCAAGCCCCCACTTACTGTCTGTAAAATAGTTATAGTAATTGGCACGCTTTTTATCCATACGAATGACCTGGCGTTCTGCTTTTTCTTCAGACAGTCCATACAAACGAACCATGCGTTCTGTCCGGTACTTCAAATCCGCATGAATGAATACACGGATACAATTAGGATTATTGCGCAAAATATCATCTGCACACCGACCTACAATAACGCAAGACTGCTCTTTCGCCAAGTTTTTAATAATTTCAGACTGAGCAATAAATATTCGATCTGTTACAGGAAGTTCACTTCCCATAGGCATTCTACCGCCCCACAAGTTTCCGCTGGTAGATAATGTATACAGCAGACTATTGGTAGCTGTTTCTTCTGAAGCTTGACAAATGTCCTCATGGATTCCGCTTTTTTCTGCAGTCATTTGGATTAATTGTTTGTCATAAAATGGGATTCCGAGCTGGTCTGCCAGTTTTTTGCCGATCTCACGACCACCGCTTCCGTTCTGACGTCCAATAGCTATTACAATGTTTTTATTCATAAAATGACCTCCTTTACTGCACAATAGAATCCTTTTGCAATTTTATTATATCACAACATCATCATAATTTCTATATTTTTTTGCTATATTTTTTAAATTTTATTTGTTTTGCAATAAAACAAAGATGTCTCAAAAAATTTCCTATTATAATTTTCCCCTTTTGATCAAATAGTAAAATAGAAGAGTTTCTCTCTTCTATTTTACTATTTTAGAAAGATGGTGATTCCATTTGAAATGTTTTTTCCAGCGTATTGCTAAAATCACTTTTGTACTTACGCTGGCTTTATTTACTATCATTGGTTATTGGACTTCTTATCTGCCAGATCGATATACTGTAACCGAAGGACAAAATTTATTATTAAATCAAAGTTTTCTCTCCGTCAATTCCCCCTCTAGTCTGGCACCCGCTTCAGCAAACCAAAACCAAAATCAACAGGAAATCCGTTTGATGGGATTCATTCCTTTAAAGACCGTATCGGTACAGCAGCAGGAAGAAATTACTCTGATTCCCTCCGGCAGTCCGTTTGGTATTAAGATGTTTACCAAAGGTGCAATGATTGTAGGCATGGAAAATATCGCTACTGCCAATGGAAGTATCTGCCCTGGAAAAGAAGCTGGTCTGATGGAAGGTGATATGGTTTTGGAAGTAAACCATAAGGAAATCACCCGAAACGAAGAAGCTGCCGCTATTATTGAAAAAAGCGGAGGAAAACCATTGTTGTTTACCATCCAGCGAAATGGAGAAGAAAAAGAAATTACCTTAAATCCTGTTGTGTCCACTCTAGACGGCACCTATAAAACCGGAATCTGGATTCGTGACAGTGCAGCAGGGATTGGTACCATTACCTATATCGACCCTAAAAACAACGTTTTTGCCGGATTAGGACATGCAATATGCGATGTGGATACAGGCGAGGTATTGCCAGTAGGCAGTGGCGAAGTATGTGACGTAGAAATTCAAAATATTAAAAAAGGTGAAAACGGCACCCCTGGCGAGCTGCAAGGCGTTTTTACCTCTAACACCCCTTTTGGAACGATTTTGGAAAACAATCAAACCGGTATTTACGGAAAATTATTAGAAACACCAAAAGGCTGCAAAACATATCCTATGGCTCATAAGCAAGAAGTAAAAACAGGAGAAGCAACTGTATTATGCATGTTGGAAGATGGGACGCCAAAAGAATACTCCATCGAAATTATCTCTGTAGATTATAAGGATTCTGCAAAAACAAAAAACATGACCATTCGTGTAACCGATCCTGAACTAATTTCCTTAACTGGCGGAATTGTTCAGGGGATGAGTGGTTCGCCTATTTTGCAGAATGGAAAATTAGTAGGAGCCGTCACCCATGTATTTGTCAATGATCCAGAAAAAGGGTATGGTATTTTTGCAGAAAACATGTATGAAACCGCCCAGTCTGTTATAGAACAGAAACAGGCATCTTAAAATCAGGGCAGCTATCCACTGCCCTACATAACAAATTTTCTATATTCATGGCATTAACAGGTATTGTATGATATAATAAAAATAAATCAAAAGTTAAAGAGGTGATGAGGTTGGATATTTTTTTCACAGGTGAAAACGGAAAGTTTAATTACAGAGTTTGTGCAATTATAATTGCTGATGGAAAAATTCTAGCTATGCACGATGAACGCTCTGCATTTTTCTATCTTCCCGGCGGCAGAGTTAAAATGGGTGAAACCGCCGAACATGCCATTGTTCGAGAGATTCAAGAAGAATTGGAAATTACTCCAAAAATTATCCGGCCATTATGGCTTAATCAAGCTTTTTACAAGGATGATGTGGATGGTCAGAATTATCACGCATTATGTATTTATTTTTTGATGGATGTTTCACATACAAACTTACTTTCAAAAGGACAGACATTTTCCATACAGGAGAACAATCACCAACATGATTTTGAATGGTTAGAATTGCAACGTTTGGAAAAGGAATATTTTTATCCCACATTCCTTAAAAAGGAAATTTTTAATTTGCCATCTGTATTCACCATTCGAACAGAACGAGAGTAAGCAGGCAATTTTCTTACATATCAAAACAACTCATTAAAATCAGTCTTGTTATATGAGTACAGGTCTAATTTTCTTTTCATACATAACGATCAAAAAATGAAGCAGTTCTGCGCTTTCTGTGCAGGACTGCTTCATTTTTTCCTAAGGACAATGATCGATTTTAACTTTACTTACCATTTCCCGATTTTTTCGTCAGTTTTTTGCTATATCAAAGCTACAAACAATGGAAATGTTTTCCAAATATTAAAAGCAATTTTAACATCTATTATGCACAATACCAAAAATTGGAAAAATGTATTTTTTTCTTGGGAAATGTGTTGAAATAAATGGAAAATAATGGTAATATTGGATTACGGCAAATTTAAGGAGGATTTATTTATGAATAAGCAATACAAAGTACTCATTGGCGACGATACCCTGAATTTTGGAATGATCTGTAAAGATATGTTAATAAAGAAAAACTTTGAAGTCATTCTGACACCCAAAGATGGTATTGCCGTATATGACGCCATCAAAACCCAATCACCGGATATTGTAATTATAGATAACAATATGGCACATATTGATGCGTTAGGTGTTTTAAAAAGCTTTTTGCCATCTGCCATTAATCCGCCATACTTTATTGTAACCAGCAACTATGATAACGCACCTCATGAAAAAGAATTAATGGACAGCGGAGCATCTTTGTTTTTGCTCAAACCCATTGACTTCTCCTACCTTTGCGATAAAGTGACCCTGCTGTCAAAGCAAATGGAAAATTTAGGGGTATCCCGTACCAGCACAAACACCCAAGATTTAGAAGTGCTTGTTACCGAAGTGATTCATCAAATCGGTGTTCCAGCTCATATTAAAGGATATCATTACTTAAGGGAATCTATTATCTTATCCGTACAAGACAATGAAATGATTAATTCTGTAACGAAACTTTTATACCCTACCGTTGCAAAAAGATACAAGACAACCTCTTCCCGTGTAGAACGTGCCATTCGTCACGCCATCGAAGTAGCCTGGGATCGGGGCGATGTGGATATTTTAAATTCTTATTTTGGATATACCATCCACACTGGACGGGGTAAGCCCACCAATTCTGAGTTTATTGCCATGATCGCAGACCGGCTGAGACTCCAAATGAAAAAGAATCAGTCTATTTCCGGCTAAATTACTTTTGCTAACTTCTATATTTATGTACAGAAGCCATATGATGTCACCTACCGCATCGTATGGTTTCTTTATTATGCCACCGTTTGCGGACGATTCTGGTTTGGGGTATTGCGAAATCTGCGATACCGTTCTCTTTGTATCTGCTGGTCACAGGAACATATTCCCCAGTAACTGATCCCCATCAGCGCCAGACCCAATATGACCCATAATCCTACCCATACTAAATTCATAGTTTCAGAAGCGCTGGCAGCTAACAGCAACACAACAAAAGAGAAAAAGCCCATTGCTCCAAAAAAATTTTTTATTGATTGAATTCTTTTTATCTTTTTCATATTCCGTTCCTCCAAAAGAACATTTGTTCTTTTTCTATATTTTATCCTGTTTCTCGACTTTTGTCAATAGTTTTTAGAAACAAATGTTCTTTTGGAGTTATAAAAACAGGAGCTGGGAAATGATATTGCACCCAAGCTCCTGCTTTTTATTTAAAGATTATCTTGTTTCAGCAGATGATTCCACTGAGGATGTTTTGCAAACCAGCTCACTGCATAAGAACAGGTTGGGATCACCTTTTTCCCCTGTTTTTCAATTTGTTCCACAGCGTGCTGCAACAGCTGAGAAGCAACCCCTTGTCCACGCAGACAGTCATCCACAAAAGTATGGTTGATTTCTACAACCCCTTCTTGTACCTCTGGAAAAGTTACCTCTGCAATCATATGATGGTTTTCATTTTCCAAGTAAACGCGGTTGGATTCATAAAGGAAATTCACACACTTCGCCTCCCTAATATATTTTCAGCAATGATTCCATTTACAGTATAACACAAAGGAGGAAAAATACACAACGAAAATTTTTTTGAAATTATAAAAAAGTTCTTGACAAAATTAGAAAAATCAGATATAATATAGAAGCTGTCTCACAGGACAGCAAACATCTGGAGAGATGGCTGAGTTGGTCTAAGGCGCACGACTGGAACTCGTGTAGGCGTTAATAGCGTCTCAAGGGTTCGAATCCCTTTCTCTCCGCCAAGTAAAACCCTGTATAGCTTAGGCTATACAGGGTTTTTTGTTATCCTTGCAAATCACTCATTTCATTAATACGCAGTCCCTGCTCTGTTTTTTCAAAAACAATGACAGCTGTTCTGACAGAATCATAATTCTTATAATCTACTGTTGCCGTAATTGACTGTTGGGTTTCCTCTAACACTTCCATGCTGCCTAGGTTCCACTCTTTATCCAATGCGCCCCCTATTCCAATATCGATACACAATTTTCCATCAATTTCTTTATATCGAGCATAATCTTCATGAAACGCTTCTGCATAAAAGTTTTCCTGAGCATATTCTGCTGTAAAAATACATTCTGTCTTTTCTTTTAATTCTTCTACCATATCCCAAGCTTCATCTGTGACAGGTACAAAACATTGATTGTTTTCATCCGGAATATATTCTGCATTTGGAGATGTTGGGAGACCTGCTCCCCGAAAAACGTCTTCGATCTGTTTTTCTTCGGTTAGGATTTCTTCAATATGCTGATCCAAAGTCTCCCCTGTAATTTCAGCAGGATTCTGATCCCCGCATCCAGACACAGCAGCAATCAAAACCACACTTAACATCGCAATTACTTCTTTCAAAATAACACACCTTCTCACAATCAGAATATTATTTTCAAACAGTTTACTGCCCTCATTCAAAAATACGATTCCTCAAGCACAAAGTTCAGTAATTTTTGATCAATTACTCTATGTCATTGATTAATATCTATAATTACAATGCCCGAAAACCATTCATCCGTCTGCGAATATTTAAAGCCAAGCCCCTTAAAAACTGCAGGTTGCTGGGATGACGATCCAATTTTCCAAAAACAGATTCCATTTCTTCCCGGTTTCCTGTTTCCCAAGCAGCAGAAATCGCTTTTCGGATTGCCCGCTCTACACAGGCCGCTGTAGTATGGTGTTTTTCCGCTAATCTGGGATAAAGAACCTTTGTGATGGATTCTAACTGGGACAAGTCTTCCACACCCCAAATAACAGCATCCATAATATACTGATATCCCTTTAACTTAACGGGAAATCTCAATAAATCCAATAGTTCTGCTGTCATTGCTTCCGCACTGTAAGAATAGCTGCCCATTACCTTTTTCTCACAGGTATCTGACAGCATTTCTTTTACCACAGAAATTAAATACCCCATATCAAAAGGCTTTATCAAACATTTTGCTCCTTGTACTGCTGAAACACGCTGACGAATTTCCCAGCTGTCGCTTGCAGATACAATAATATATTTTCCGTAAAATCCCAAAAATAGTTTTGCCTGATTCATTACTGCTGCCGCATTCATATTCGGCGTATGATATTCCATAATTACAAGATCGGGACGATGGTTTTTAATCTCATCAAAAATTACTAGGCCATCATTTTTGACAGTCACTACGTGGTATCCTTCATGGCTTAATTCCCGCGCACAGTATTTGCCGAACCACAACGTTTCATCGCCAATTAAAATTGTCAACTGATGACTCATACTTTTCGCCTCTCCCATTTTTATCTAATACTGAAAAATCTCTCTGTTTCATATTACAATAAATCTACATTCTTTTCAATATCTTTTTCGATTTTCTTGACGAAGAAACAAAGTTTCGATAAAATGAAGTAGAAGAATATTATTTTATCTGGAGGTTACTATGAATATGGAATTCTTTATTGACACATACGGCTCAAAACTTCTTTCCTGTGTTTTAATTCTGGCAATTGGTGGAATTATCATTAAAGTTGCTGTTGCCCTGTTTAAAAAAGCTTTGAAAAAAAGCCCTATCAGCGTTACCATGCATAAATTCTTAACATCCGCTTTAAGTATTGCTTTAATTATCTTGCTGGCTATTATAGTATTGGATAACTGGGGCGTTCCTACTACCTCCCTTGTAGCTGCATTCAGCGTATTCGGTCTGGCAATCAGCCTTGCGGTCAAGGACAGTCTTGCCAATGTAGCCAGTGGTGTTATCCTTCTGGTTACAAAACCTTTTGATGTGGGGGATTACGTAGAGTTAAATGGTGTAGAAGGTACAGTAAATTATATTAATATGCTGACTACCAAACTCAACACCTTTGATAACAAAGCCATCTACATTCCCAATGGACAGATTTCCTCTGACCGAATTGTCAACTATACCCGTGAAGAAAACCGACGTCTGGATTTAGTATTTTCCATTGGATATGGGGATGATTTTCAAAAAGCAAAGAAAATCATTTCTGAAATCATTGATGCACATCCCCTGGCAGTGAAAACTCCGGAACCTGTTGTTCGTATGTGTGAGCACAATCAAAGTTCTATTGACATCTGTGCCAAAGTTTGGGTAAAAAGCAGCGATTATTGGAATTTAAAATATGACCTGCTGGAAGAAGTTAAAATTCAGTTTGATAAAAATGATATTAATATTCCATATCCTCAGCTGGATGTTCATTTAAAACAATAATTTTTCATCAAAAAGGGTTTGCAGAAAAAATTCTGCAAACCCTTTTTTCTATCTATTTATTTTACACGACATCCATTCTGGTAAACCTGTTCCAGTTCATAATCCGGTGACATGACTAAGAAGTCTGCCCATTTTCCAGGAGCAATGCTTCCCAGCTTTTCTTCCATACGAACAGATTTAGCAGCATTTAAAGTAGCGCTTAAAATCGCCTGTTCCGGTGCAATTCCGCAACGAATACAATTGAGCAGCCCCAGATAAACATTGGTTACAGAGCCTGCAATAGTACCATCTGTCAAAGTAGCAAGATTACCCTGTACCAATACTTTTAATCCACCCAATTCATATTCCCCATCATCTAGGCCACAGGCACACATAGAGTCAGAAATCATTACCAATTTTTCACCCATTGCCGCAAATGTCATCCGCATCACAGCAGGATGAATATGCACTCCATCACAAATCAGTTCCGCATACACGTCAGGTGTATCAAATATCGCTGGAATAATTCCCGGTTTCCGATGATGGATTCCATTCATGGCGTTATATAAATGGGTCACATGATCCGCTCCAGCTGCAAAGGCTTCCAGCGCTGTTTCGTAAGTAGCTTCTGTATGAGCCAGAGAAATCACTTTATCTTTGTGCCGTTTAATAAATTCCATAGCGCCTTGCTGATTCGGGTCCAAATCCACAATTAAAATTCGGTTTCCGGACAGATTATCCAATTTTTCAAAGAAATCCTCTTCAATGGGAATAATATACCGAGGATCGTGGGCACCTTTTTTCTCTTTTGACAAAAATGGTCCTTCCATATTAATCCCCAGCAAACGGGAACCTTCCTGATTGGATTCTGCCGCAATCCGAATCTGTTCCATCGCTTTGCTGTAAGGTTCCATGGGCGCTGTAATGGTTGTTGGTACTACAGAAGTAATTCCGTTAGACTGATAATACCGGCGCATCACTTCAATCTGCTGAGCATTTGCCTCAGAAAAATCATACCCCATACAGCCATGAGTATGAATATCAAACAATCCTGGAATTACTTTTTTCCCGGCTAAGTCAACTGCTGTTTCTCCAGAAAGCTGTTCTCCCAACTGAACAAAGCAGTTTTCTTCAATCCGAAAATCCAACTTTTGAAATTTACCATCTACAAACACATTTCCATTACAAAACAGCATATCACTTGCCTCCTTTTACTTCTCTGCTACCACAATGGTAACATCCGGATGCAGCTGCAATACAGAAGCTGGAACATTCGGCGTTACTGGACCGTATGCCGCCTGTTCTACAATTTCCCGCTTATCTGCGCCTGCCAGCAACAAAATTTTCCGTGCAGATAAAATAGACCGAATTCCCATGGTAATTGCCTGTTTTGGCACATCGTCAATAGAGGCAAAAAAACGAGCATTTGCTTGGATTGTGCTTTGTCCCAAATTCACATAGTGAGTTTCTGGTACAAACCGATCACATGGTTCATTAAAGCCAATATGACCGTTGTGACCAATTCCCAATAACTGCAGATCAATTCCGCCTACACTTTCAATCAGTGCATCATATCTTTCACATTCCTGTTCAATATTTTCTGCTTTTCCATTGGGAACATAGGTGTGTTTTTTATCAATATTAATATGATCAAAAAGATTGTGATTCATAAAATAGCGATAGCTCTGGTCATTTTCACCATCCAAGCCATAGTACTCATCCAGGTTAACAGAAACCACCTTGCTGAAATCCACTTCCTGTTTCTGATATGCTTCGATTAACTTGCTGTAAGTTCCTAAAGGGGTAGAACCTGTGGCTAATCCCAAAACACAACGAGGTTTTACCAAAACCTGTGCCTTAATCAATTCCGCCGCATACCGGCTTAATTCCTCATAATGATCTACTTTTACAACTTTCATCGCAATATAGACTCCTTTCATTCCTGCCGCTTTTTGCATCGGAAATCCTTTCTTATCAGAAATCACCGCGCCGTCCTATCCCAAGCAATTTGGCAGCACATATTTCATGCCATTCATTCTGGTTCTGCGGAAGTCACAATCTGTACATAAAAAAATTTTTATTTTTTCCGCTTTTCTGCTGATTTAATTTTATCACTTTCTTTTTTAAACCGCAAGTCTTCCTGAAAAATTTGTCATGTTATACAACATGGCTTGATGCCGTTTCAATTTCCCTTGTGAATATGTGTTGTTTTTAAATCAAAATTGCTTTTTGTTCTATCTGCAACAAAAAAAGCAGACCAATAAAATGGTCTGCTTCAGCCTACAAAAACAATTTAAACAGGTAAATTACATTAGTAAAAATATAAGAATATCTATTAAAAGATTTTGGTACCAATCGTGAATCTTCACGCAACTGACGACCCCTATGCTTTTTCATACCAGCTTTCCGGAACAGGCTGATCCCCCAGAAACAAATCTATATTTCGATCCAAAAATTCCAACGTCAGCTGTTCCATTCCTTTGGCATCTGCCACAACTGTAACAGCATCGCCAAATTTCCCTTGTTCAGCAATTCCTTTTTTCAAAAATGCCGGCATTACTTTTCCATAAAACTTGGAAATATCCGGGTACTCTGAACAATAATGCCGTTTTACTTTACAGGTTTTTATAGTTCCATCCGGCATCTTCATGCGAAACTCTACTGGCTGTGCTGTCAATCGGTTGGGCACGTCCTTCTTTTCTTCTACGCCATGCAAAAAAGTGTTCTTGGCAACCGGGCAGCCTAAAAATATAACTTTGGCATTCCAGTCAGAAAGTTTTGCCCAGCATCCTCCAGCTCCGCAAGGAGTTTGAATGGTTTCTTCTCCCTGAATATATTCTGCCGCACGGGGACCATAAGCACCGATGGAATGGGTCGGATGCAAAGAGCGCAATACTCCTGGACGTTTACGGAATTGTTCTGTTAAAAAGCCCACACAGCTTGGCATTTCATCCGGATCAAATAAATCCAATGGATGCTCCATCCACTGCCAGGTGTGGGTTGGCATCAATAACAGTCCTGTTTCTCCAAAATACTCCATTAAAACATCCAGAACGGTATCTACTCCACCCTCCACCGGTCCAATCGCTTTTATAGAAGAATGAATCATCACCGTATCATCCCGTTTTAACCCTAAATCCACAAGATTTTGCCATAAATTTTCCTTTGTATACATAAAAAATGATGCTCCCTTCATCTTTTGTGCTGACTCCAATTAATGGCAGTATACCAGACCTATGTAGGCTGTGTCAATAGAAATGTCATACAGTAAAAAAGAGTGCTGCAACCAATTGTTGCAGCACTCTTTAATCACAAATCAGCTGAATTATTCTTCTGTTTCTTCTACAGCATCATCAGTTTTTGCGATTTTCTGATCTTCTTCTGGCAGCAGCGCTCTCATAGACAAGCTAACGCGTTTTGCTTCAAAGTTGATGTCGATGATTTTAGCATCAACTTCCTGGCCGATTTCCAGAATATCGCCAATTTTTTCTACTCTCTGGTTTGCGATCTGAGAAATATGTATCAGACCGTCGATACCAGGAATAATGGTAGCAAATGCACCATAGTTAGTAAAGGAAACTACTTTAACTTTTACAACATCCCCTACATGATATTCGTTTTCAAATTTCACCCAAGGATTGTCTGCATCTTTTTTGTAGCCCAAAGAAATGCGGTGTTTTTCAACATCCAGATCTTTTACATAAACTTCTACAACATCCCCTACGTTTACTACTTCAGAAGGATGTTTTACTTTTGTCCAAGCCAGTTCGGTGATATGGATCATACCATCAACGCCGCCCAGATCAACAAATGCGCCGTAAGAAGTCAAAGATTTTACTTCGCCGGTGTAAACTTTGCCTACTTCTACTTCAGACCAGAATTTTTCTTCCTGTTCTTTTTTGGCTTCAGACAGAACTGCACGTACAGAACCTAATGCACGGCCTCTTCTTTCGTTTACTTCCAAAATTTTGAATTTTACTTCCTGTTTCAGAAGAGTATTCAAATCTTCAACGCGTTTATCAGAAACCTGAGATGCTGGAACAAATACTTTTGTATGGTTGGACAGAACCAAAACGCCGCCTTTTACAACATTGGTTACAACGCCTTCCAAAACTTCGCCGTTTTCAAAAGCTTCTTTGATTGTATCAAAACCAGCCTGTGCATCGCAGCGTTTTTTGCTCAGCATTACAACGCCTTCCTGATCGTTTACTTTCATAACAACCAGTTCAATTTCATCGCCTTTTTTCACGATATCAGCAGGTTTCAGGTTTGGGTTTTCGCTCAATTCGTCTGCAGGAATAATACCAGCCTGTTTTGCACCGATATCTACATGAACTTCGTTTGGAGCTACAGTAGTAACGATACCTTTTACCCTTTTCCCGTTATATAATTTTTCAGTTTCCAAAGACTGCTCAAACAACTGAGCAAAGTCCATTTCTTCTTCCTGCTTGTTTAACATTTCATCCATGGTTTTAAGAACCTCCTTAATGATATATGCCGGAGTTGACGCTCCAGCGGTAACGCCTACAGTAGGATACCCCCTCAAAGGCAAGCCTTCAAGCTCTTTTGCTGTCTCAATTAAATAGGTTGGTGCAAACGGCAGACATACATCTTTCAGCTTTTTGGTATTCGAACTTTCCCTTCCGCCGATTACCACCATACAAGCATTTCTTTTAGCCAGCGAAATTGCCTCTGTTTGGCGTTCATTAGTCGCATTACATATTGTATCAAAAAAAATGAAATTTGTATATAGGCTTTTTGCACATTTTACGCAGTTTTGCCAAATTTTTGTGTTAAAAGTAGTCTGCGCAACCATAACAACCAGTCTATTTGGTGAATCCCCCAAATTTTGAAGGCATTTTTGCAGTTCACTTTCATCTTTGATCACATATGTTTCTCCGACACTGTGTCCCCTGATCCCTAAAACTTCCGGATGATTTTTGTCACCTGCAATGATGATCACCGCACCAGCGGCAGATTTCTCACGAACAATTTTATGGATTTTTGACACAAACGGACAAGTAGCATCTACATAAGAAACGCCCTGTTTTTCCAGTGTTTCGTAAACCCCTTGCCCAACTCCGTGAGAGCGAATCACGACAACATCGTCTTTCTCCGCTTCCACTGGGTCAGAAAGAATTCTAACCCCTTTTTCATACAAATCTTCTACGACCTGCGGATTATGGATAATGGGTCCCAGTGTTTTTACACTTGTGTTTTGCTCTGCCAACCGATAGACCATGTCAACAGCTCGGTTGACTCCAAAACAAAATCCAGCTGTCTTTGCAACTTGAATCTGACTCATTTGGATTCCTCCAACAGGTTGGCAACCGCCTCCCTTACCAGTCCGCTTGCTTTTTTAATCGTGGACGGATTTGATACATCGATACTCAGCTGTTCATTAGGGATCACATTCCCATAACGCACTACAATTTTAGAGCGAAAATGAACACCTTTCTCTCTGTTTTCTATATAAACACAAGTGGGAACCACATCCGCTCCAGTCTGAGCGGCTACTACAATCGCACCGGATTTGAACCGCTGCAAATTGCCGTCTTTTGAGCGATGTCCCTCAGGAAAAATCGCCAAAACATTTCCCTGTTCCACTGTGTTTACTGCTGTTGTAATAGCGGTGCTGTCACCTTTTCCCCGTTCTACTGGGAACGCACCCAACGCACGGATTAGCTTACCAAAAAAGCGTTTTTCAAACAATTCCGCTTTTGCCATAAAATTCAGCTGACGCTTAATCCGAACTCCAATTAAAACCGGATCCAAAAGCGTCACATGGTTAGAAGCTAAAATAAAACCTCCGGATTTTGGCAGATTCTGTTCTCCATGCACTTCCAAACGGAATGCAAGTGTACAAAATACATTACATACCGTCTTGGCTAAACGATAAAATGGCGTCATCAGTTTCTGCCTCCGTCATTGTAAATTTTTCAAAATCAACTGACGCAGCAATTGAATAGATTCTTCCAGAGTATTTCCGGTGGTATCTACTAAAATGGCGTCTTCTGCCTGACGCAAAGGAGCAATCTCACGATGCATGTCATTGTAATCGCGCTGTTTGATTTCTTCCAAAAGCTGTTCAAAATCCACGACTGTGCCGCTTTGCAGCAGCTGGTCATACCGCCGTTTTGCCCGATCTTCTGCAGTTGCTGTTAAAAAAATCTTGACATCTGCATGAGGCAGTACAACGGTACCGATATCGCGGCCATCCATAATCACATCGTTTTGCTTTGCAATATTCTGCTGGAGAGAAAACAAGAATTCTCTTACCTTTCCAATAGCAGATACCTGAGATGCCATCATAGAAATTTCCGGAGAACGAATTTCGTCAGAAACATCAACGTCATTTAAAAAAACTCTCTGTTCATCATTGACAAACTTCAATTCCACCTTTGTGTCCTTCAGCACCTGTGCCACTTGAGCTTCCTCATCCGGCAAAACACCTGCTTGCTTTACCGCCAGGGCAACTGTTCGATACAAGGCACCTGTATCCACATAGATAAAGCCCAGTTCCGCTGCCGTTTTTCTGGCAATGGTACTTTTCCCTGCGCCTGCAGGACCGTCAATCGCAATTGATCTCAACTAATTCATTCCCTTCAAAACGTGGTCTTTCTACGATAATACTGCAAAAAGACTACAATTTAATTTATATTATACCACATTATAAGGAATAAAATCATGAATTTTACATTAACTTTTGCAAAAAAGCGCAAAAGCACCTGTTTTTCTAAAAACCTCTACTCTATCTCCCAGGATTCCCCAATTGCCTTTCCTGCTGCATAGCCAGTGGAAAAAGCAATCTGCAGATTAAATCCGCCGGTATAGGCATCCAAATCCAGTACTTCCCCGACAAAATACAATCCGGAAACCAGTTTAGACTCCATTGTTTTGGGATTCACCTGGCTTACATCCACTCCTCCGGCTGTTACAATCGCCTCTTGGATGGGACGGAATGCAGCCGGTGTCAAAGGAAGATTTTTAATCAGTTCACAAAGATGCTGCCGCATTTCCCGGGTAATTTGATTGACCTTGGTTTCATATGGGATTCCGGAAAGACGCACAATAATCGGGATCAGTTTCCGAGGCAGCAGTGCCCCCAGACTGTTCCCAAAATCACGGTTAACATTTGCTGCAAAATCCCGCAAAAGCCGATGATCCAGCTGTTTAAAATCCAGTCCTGGCTTTAAGTCAATAGACAGCTGATACTGAGATTTGTCAGCGTCCCGCATATGAGCAGAAGCGCTTAAAACCAGCGGCCCTGACACGCCAAAGTGTGTAAACAGCATTTCACCCAATTCCTGAAACAGTACTTTATGATTCTTTTTTTCTGTTAAAGTCAGCGTGACATTTTTTAAGGAAAGTCCCTGTGCTTCTTTGCACCAGGTTTCTTTGGTAATCACCGGAACTAAAGAGGGGTTTGGTTCTACCAGTTTATGGCCTGCCTGCTGAGCCAAACCATACCCATCCCCGGTGGACCCTGTCCCCGGATAGGATTTTCCTCCGGTAGCCACAATCACATTAGAAGCCAGATACTGGTTTGATTCTCCCTTTACCCCCAAGACCTTTCCTTGTTCCAGCAAAAGTTCCTGTACACGGTCAGTTTCTACCACAACACCGGTTTGGCGCAAATTTTGCTCCAAGACAGCCGCCACATCACCAGCACGGTCAGATACTGGAAACACCCGGTTTCCCCGTTCTGTTTTCAAAGGCAGACCGGCATTTTCAAAATACGCTATCACATCTTCTGGTGTAAACCCATTGGCTGCACTGTACAGAAAACGACCATTAGCGGTAATATTGGAAATCAGCGTATTTACATCACAGTGATTAGTCACGTTACAGCGGCCTTTTCCTGTAATCAGCAGTTTTTTTCCAAGCTTTTGGTTGCGCTCCAGCAGTAAAACCTGCTTGCCATATAAAGCAGCTGTATGAGCTGCCATCATTCCAGCAGGTCCACCGCCCACTACAATCACATCATATTTCATTCTTTTTCTGATCCTCAGCTTTCTCGTACACTTCGTACTTATCCCAAATTTCTTCCAGCTGATTAAATGTCTGGGTAATTTCTTCTGTCTTTTTCAGCCCCACTGCCACAATCAATGCATTAATCAAACTCAAAGGCGCTACCAAGCTGTCTACAAAAGAGGCCATATCACTGCGCGCCTGCAAAAAATAGTCAGACTCTTTTACCAGAGGAGAAGAAATGCTGTCAGTGATTGCTACAACCTTGGCTTTTTTGCTTTTTGCATAGCTCAATGCTGTAGCGGTGCGCTTGGAATAACGGGGAAAGCTGATACCAATCATCACATCTTCCTCATTCACCCGCATAATCTGTTCAAACATTTCCCCGGAACTGGTGGTGTGCACCAACTTTACATTGGCAAACATCAAATTAAAATAGTAAGAAATAAAACGGGCTAAACTTGCTGCGCTTCGAGAACCCAAAATATAAATATTCCGAGCATTGGCAATGGAGTTGACAGCGCCGTTAAAATCATCCCGAGAAGTTTCTTCTAAAGTGCGGCGGATACGTTCAATATCCAGATTCAGCACCTTGTCCAGCACCTCCTCGTTTCCCAGCTGTTCATTTGCCACTTCAATCCGCTGTACTGCGGTCAGCCGGTTGCGGATCATTTCCTGAAGTGCTTTTTGAAGCCCCGGATAGCCGTCATAACCCAATTCAAACGCAAAGCGAACCACAGTGGATTCACTGACGCCCACAATATCTCCCAGCTTAGAAGCAGTCATAAACGCTGCCTTATCATAATGGTTTAAAATATACCCGGCAATTAATTTTTGTCCTTTGGACAAATGTGTGATTTTTTCCGAAATCATAGATAAAACATCATTATTCATAACGATGACGGTTCCTTTCCTGCAGTCCAAAAATGAAACCCCGCTTACAACAACATCCTGCTCTTCTCCCAACCATTGATTCTGCCTACACAGTGGGATCTTCGTCAGATAAAAAGCGACCCTGAGTTTCATTTTTGTTTTTTAATTTTGTTCTCCGAACACATTGCGAAACCGGCGACAATCCGCCGGTTCTTTATCTTTTTTTATTTTACCGTGTTCTGAAAAAAAATGCAACTATTAATTCAAAAAGATTCAAAAAAATTTTAAGTCTTTTTGAAAATCCCCCAGTATTTCCCGTGTTTTCTATCTATCCCATTAAAAACATCTCCTGTTTTTGAAATCAAAGAAGATAAATTCTTTCAAATTCAGACGCACGTACAAAAAAGCAGGTCTGCCGCAAAACACAGTTTTACAGCAAACCTGCCTGACGATTTCTATTATCCCACACACAAAGAAGACTGATAGCGTTCTTTTCCCTGTTTAAAAATATCGTTCCCCTGAGCATCAATTGCCACAATTAACGGAAAACGTTCAATGGTAAGACGTTTTACCGATTCACATCCCAGCTCTGGGAAAGCAATCACTTCGCAGGACTGAATGCACTTGCACGCCAGCGCACCTGCTCCCCCAATGGCACAAAGATAAACCGCCTGATTGCGTACAATCGCGTCAACTACTGCTTGATTTCTCTGACCTTTTCCGATCATGGCGCTGAGTCCCAAATCCAAAAATCCAGGAGCATATACATCCATACGTCCAGACGTGGTCGGTCCGCAGGAACCAATAGGAAGATGATCCGGAGACGGGGTGGGTCCCGCATAATAAATCGTAGCGCCATCCAGCGCAAAGGGCAGCTCCTGCCCCTGAGCCAGCAAAGCCCGAATCTTTTTATGTGCCGCATCCCTTGCAGTATAAATGGTCCCGGAAAGCAAAACCCGGTCAAAGGTACGCAGCTCTTTTGCCTTTTCTTTTAACTGTGAAGCGTCTAATTCCCAAACCGCCATCAAAACCACTCCTTTAATTTTCGGTAAACACTGTCCAGCCAGGTTTCCTGATAGCCTTTTTGAGGATATCTTCTGATATTGCCACCATTTATTTGACCGTTATTCGGAAAACGGATTTCTTTTACGGACAACGGTGGCTTTTCGAAAAAACTCCGGCTGTTTTGAATCCTCTGATTCATTTACCGGAGCGGACTGAAAAATTTCTTCTGTATCCAGTGTATCCGGCAGGTCTTTTCCCAACTGTTCAACTGCCATCTCTGCTTCTTTTAAAAGTTTCAAAGAAGATGATTTCAGCGCGGCAATCTGCTGACAAAAAAAGCGATACTGCTCGTTAGCATGCTTTACCTTTTGTTTTGCTTCCCGAATAATTTCATCAGCCTGAGAATGAGCATCCCGGACGATTTCAGAAGCTTTCATTGCCGCTTTTTTATCTCGTTCAGACAGTTCCGCAGCCAAATCGGTTAACCGACGTTTTGCCTGCAGGTTATATTCCTGTGCGGCATTTTTTATCCGTTCCACTTCCTCATTGGCTTTTTGAATCATTTCTTCTGATTTCTGATTTGCCTGTTCCACCACGGTATTAGCTTTTACAGAAGCTTCCTTTATTAAGTTGGCCGCTTTATTGTTTGCTTCTGCCAAAGTGCTGGCAGAACGGCTGTTGGCCTCACTGATCAAACGATCTGCCTGGAAACCAACTTCATCAATTTTATTCAGACGCGCCTGCTTTTCTTCCAGCACCGTTTTGGTAGAATCCAATTCCTGACTGGTTTCCCGAAGCTGACGCTGCAACGCTTCCAACTGCTGTTTCATTTTGGTATTTTCTTCAACCTGGTGCCGAACCAGCTGCTGAAGCTTATGATTGGTTTCTTCCTTTTCTTCCAATGATTTCTGTGCCCGTTCTAAATCGTCGGAAATTTGTTGCTTTTCCGCTTCTGTATTTTTCAGCTGCTGGGTTATCTCTTCCAATTCCTGAGTATATTCTTTGCTCAGGCGTTCAAATCCATTTAAAACATCCTGCCGGTCAAAACCGCCAAAAGCTGCTTTTTTAAATGTAGCCTGGGTATTCATGCCAACACGCTCCCATCTTTGATACATATTAATAATTTAAGTATAGCTTTTTTTCAGTGGAATTGCAACTGATTTTTGTGCTTCTGACCCCCAACTGATCCTGATAAAATCTGGAAATTTTCCCAAATCCGACTCTTTTCTCTTAGGCAGGTCTACAATTTTTATGAGTTTGTAAAAAACTTATAAAAAGCCAATTGACCGTTTATAAGTTTTGTGATAATTTAAGAATTAACCGTTTGTTGCTTTTTCGTTGCGTTCTGACAGGAGTTGTAAATCAGGTCAAAGCAGTTAAACGGTATTTTTGTGCGTATACAAAGCGCTGCTGTATATACAAAGCGTTGCTATGTATACAAAACGCTGTTGTGTAATGCACAACTAAACAATCCCATACCCAAGCGGTTTTGGGTTGTTTCTTTCATTTCATTGTCCCACATCTATGCATCTTTGGCAGAAAGGACATTTTATGCACAATGTGAAATCACTCCAAGTAAAATCCATGTTCAAATTTATGAAGGGGCAAATCCACTTTTTTGTATGGTCTTTGGTTTTTTCTGCTTGTTTCACAGTACTCAATGCGCTGACCCCTCAGATTATTAGTGTAACAGTGGATTCTGTGCTGGGAAACTCTGCAAATGAACTCCCCTTCTGGGCAGAAACCTTTGTAGATCTGGAATTTTTGCGCTCCCGTCCAGCCCAAACGCTGCTGATTGCCGCCATTTCCATTATCCTGACAGCACTTTTGTCAGGTATCTGCAATTATGGTCTGCGAGTTACTACAGCCAAAGGATCCGAAGGATTTGTAAAAAATCTGCGGGATCAGTTGTTTGCTCATATTCAGCACCTTCCTTTTGAATGGCATGTAAAACATCAAACCGGCGAAATTATTCAGCGGTGCACCTCCGATGTAGAAGTAGTTCGAAACTTTATTACCAATCAGCTGCTGGAAGTAATTCGTGTTGTATTTTTGGTGACCGTTTCCCTGTCCATTATGTTCTCTATGAACTGGAAAATCGCTTTGGTTGCCACCATATTTATCCCCATTGTTCTGCTCTATTCCGCTATTTTTTACTCTAAAATTGCTGCCCGATTCCGGATAGCTGATGAAGCGGAAGGAGTTCTTTCTTCTACCGTACAGGAAAATCTGACCGGTGTACGGGTAGTGCGGGCATTTGGCAGAGAGCGTTTTGAAGTAAACCGTTTTGATGAAAAAAATGAAGCTTTTGCCTCTTACTGGATCCAACTGGGGAAACTCATGAGCATTTACTGGAGTTTAGGAGATTTTATCACCGGTCTGCAGATTTTGACTGTGATTGTTTTAGGCACCGTTCTGGCAGTTCGGGGCGAAATTACTCTGGGGGTATTTTTAGCATTCGTTTCTTACAATTCCTCTATGATCTGGCCGATCCGCGGACTGGGACGTATCCTGTCCGAAATGAGCAAGGCAGGGGTTTCCATCGACCGAGTCATTTACATTTTAAATGCTGAAGAAGAACAGGAATCTCCCAATGCCGTAACCCCTCCCATGAATCGGGATATTGCTTTTCATGATGTCACTTTCTCCTACGAAGGACAAAAACCAGTACTGGATCACCTGACTTTTACCATTCCTGCCGGAAAAGTTTTTGCTGTATTAGGGGGTACCGGTTCCGGCAAAAGCACCCTGGTTCATCTGCTGGACCGTCTTTATGACCTGAAAGAAGACGAAGGCAGTATCACCATTGGGGGAATTGATATCCGTTCTATTCAAAGAGATTATCTGCGCAAAAACATTGGGTTGGTTCTCCAGGAGCCTTTCTTGTTTTCCCGTACCATTAAAGAAAATATTGCCATTAGCCATCCCGGAGCAGATTTTGATGAGATCCGCCGTTCTGCCTGTATCGCCTGTGTAGATGATGCCATTGACAGTTTCCACGACGGATATGACACCATTGTAGGAGAACGTGGCGTTACCCTTTCCGGCGGGCAGAAACAGCGGGTAGCCATTGCCCGAATGCTGATGCAGCATGCACCCATTATGATTTTTGACGACTCCCTTTCCGCTGTTGACGCAGAAACCGACGCAAAAATCCGTGCTACTTTGAAAGAACGAATGGGGCAAGCTACCATTCTTTTAATTTCTCACCGAATTACTACCCTGATGCAGGCAGACCAAATCCTGGTATTGGAAGACGGTAAATTCCAGGATTTAGGAACCCATCAGCAGCTGATTTCCCGTCCCGGAATTTACCGCGACATTTACGAAATTCAAATGAACAGCAGTGACCGGGAATTACTGAAAGGAGGGGAACATCATGCGGATTGACGAAAAAGAATATACAAAATCCTTTGAACTTTCCATCTGGAAAAAACTTCTTCCCTTTTTAAAACCGTTTCGTAAATTAATGGCAATTATTTTGCTGGGAAATCTGTTTTGTGCTCTCATTGACATTGCACTTCCTCTTTTCCAGCGATATGCCATTGACGAGTTTATTGAAGCCAGAACTACAGACGGTCTTGTGCAGTTTGGGCTGGTATACATTGGTGCAATTTTGCTGCAAACCATCAGTGTGGTTGTATTTACCCGAAGCTCCATGAAAATGGAAATGCGGCTGGGCAGAGATATGAAGCGTTCCTGTTTCATCCATCTGCAGTCCCTTTCCCTTTCTTACTACAACACAACGCCGGTAGGATATATTTTAGCCCGGGTTATGAGCGACACCAACCGGATTGCAGGCATGTGTGCCTGGCAGCTGGCAGATATTATCTGGGCTCTGTCCTATGTAATTTGTGTCTTTATTGCCATGCTGTTTCTCAATGTTAAGCTGGCACTCACTGTTATGTTGGTAGTTCCTTTGATTGCCCTATTAACAGTGTATTTCCAAAAACGGATTTTGTTTTGGAACCGAAAAGTGCGCAAACAAAATTCCCGCATCACCAGCGCTTATAATGAAGGAATCATGGGAGCAAAAACCTCCAAAACTTTGGTAATCGAAGATCAAAACGCCGAAGAATTCCGCCATTTGACCAGCGATATGCGCAGTTTTGGAGTACACGCGGCACGATTAAACGCCATTTTTATTCCTCTGGTTCTTTTATTAAGTTCTGCTGTTACCGCTATTGTTTTACAGCAAGGGGGCAGCATGGTGCTTGACAATCTGTTGATGGTAGGGACCCTTTCTGCTTTCACCTCTTATGCTGTAGGAATCTTTGAACCAGTACAGCGCATTGCCAGTATTCTTTCTGAACTGGTCTCTTCCCAGGCCAATATTGAGCGGGTGGTGGGACTGATGGAAGAAAAACCTCTGATTACAGACACTCCGGAAGTTATTGAAAAATACGGAACCGTATTTGATCCCAAACCCGAAAACTGGGAACCTATCCGGGGAGACATTGAATTTCGGGACGTATCTTTCCACTATCCCGACGGAAATGAAGAAGTGCTCAGCCACTTTAATTTAAAAATCCCAGCCGGTTCTACAGTAGCAATTGTAGGAGAAACCGGAGCTGGAAAATCCACTTTAGTGAATCTGGTCTGCCGCTTCTTTGAACCTACTGAAGGTCAAATTCTCATTGATGGAGTGGATTATCGGGAACGAGGACAGCTCTGGCTGCACAGCAATATTGGATATGTGCTGCAAAGCCCTCATTTGTTTACCGGAACGGTAATGGACAATATCCGTTATGGTAAACTGGATGCCACTGAAGAGCAGATCAAAGCAGCTGCCAAAGCAGTTTCCGCTGATACGGTGGTACAAAAACTGGAACATGGCTGGTACAGTGACGTTGGTGAAGGCGGTGACCGGCTTTCTACCGGAGAAAAACAGCTGATTTCTTTTGCTCGTGCAGTATTGGCAGACCCCAGAATTTTTGTACTGGATGAAGCAACATCTTCCATTGACACTCAGACAGAACAATTAATTCAGGATGCCATTTCTCTGTTATTAAAGGATCGCACCTCTTTTCTGATTGCCCACCGGCTGTCCACCATTCGACAGGCTGATATCATTTTAGTAGTCAAAGACGGCCGTATCATTGAACAAGGAACTCATCAGGAACTTTTGAAAAAAGGCGGTTATTACCATACCCTGTACAGCAAGCAGTTTGAAGAAGAATCTATGACAGAAATTTTAAACTGAGTTTTTAATTGAAAATATTGTATGTTAAAAAGCGTTTTCAGGCTGAAAACGCTTTTCTTTTTTATCTTGTTGCTGTAAAAATCCCCTCGGTAAACTTACCGAGGGGATCCACATCTAAGTATTCCTTTTAAACTGTCTTAAATCTGGTCATCTTTTGGCCATGGAGACAAAGGCATTGTCCAGGCTTCGTGATCAGTATGGAGCAGTTTATGACATTTATGAGACAAAGGACGCTGTAAATAGTCGTCATAAATCTGTTTAATAGACGGATTTTCATGAGAGAAACGAATGTCAGAAGCTTTATCCAGCGCATACAAGTTATCAGCACGAACACCAGCCAATTCCTGACCATCTGTGATCGGCTGACCGCCGCCGCCAGAACATCCTCCTGGACATGCCATGACTTCCACAAAATCATATTTTACTTTCTTCGCACGCAAAGCTTCAATCAGTTTTCTGGTATTTCCCAAACCACTGACAATTGCTGTGCGCACTTTGGTTCCAGCAATATCAAAAGTAGCCTCTTTCCAGCCATCCATACCCCGAACATCTTTAAACGCATCAGGATCAGGATTATTTCCGGTCACCAGATAATATGCACTTCTCAAAGCAGCTTCCATTACACCACCAGTAGCTCCAAAGATAACACCAGCACCGGTACCAACACCCAAAGGTGTATCAAATTCTTCTTCTGGAAGATCTTTTACTACAATATGTTCTGCACGGATCATACGGTCAATTTCGCGGGTAGTCAGAACAATATCCACATCCTGGCCTGCACCAGCATCGCTCATGACTTCCAAAGCAGCTTCATGTTTTTTCGCAATACACGGCATAACAGAAATAGAGCAGATATTTTCTGGATCCACTTTCAGTAAATCCGCATAGTAACTCTTGGTAACTGCACCAAACATCTGCTGAGGAGATTTTGCAGTAGACAGCTGATGTACCATATCCGGATACTGTGATTTCAAAAACCGAACCCACCCTGGGCAACAGGAAGTGAACATTGGGAAGGTGTTGTGTTCCCGATCTTTGAGTTTTTCCAAAAATTCGCTTCCCTCTTCCATAATGGTCAGGTCAGCGCTGAAGTTGGTATCAAAGATATAATCAAATCCCATTCTGCGCAAAGCTGCTACTAAACGTTTTACAGTGGCTTCTTCACGAGTCAAGCCCAGACTTTCACCCCAAGCAGCACGAACTGCTGGAGCAATCTGTACAACAGTAATTTTTCCAGGAGCAGACAGTGCACGGAATGCTTTCTGAGTATCATCCCGTTCCCGCAAAGCGCCTACTGGACAGTGGGTAATACACTGTCCGCACAAAGAACAGTCTGCGTCTTCAATCTTACGGTTGAAGGTTACGTCTACTGTCGTACGGGAACCGGTGTTTGCCACGTCCCAAATATTCAAGCTCTGAATTTTATCACAAACCTGGATACAGCGCATACATTTAATACATTTTGCAGAATCCTTGATCAGAGGGAATTCCTTGTTCCATGGAAGAACGGTAACGTCCTTTTCAAATGGCAGTTCTAAAATTCCCAAATCATTGGCAATTTTCTGCAGATTACAGTTGCCGCTTCGAACACAGGTTGCACAATGGCAGTCATGCTGAGACAACAAAAGCTCTACATTGGTTCTTCTGGTTTCCCGCACTTTTGGGCTGTTGGTGAATACCACCATACCTTCTTCTACCACATTGTTGCAGGCAGTAACCAGTTTTTCTTTTCCTTCCAATTCTACAACGCAGACACGGCAGGCACCGATTTCGTTCAAATCTTTTAAATAGCAAAGACTTGGTACTGGAATACCAGATTGAGCTGCTGCATCTAAAATTGTTGTTCCTTCTTCTACAGACACTTTACGTCCGTCAATCATCAAATTTACCATATCGCAGCTCTCCCTCCTTTAAACACTCCATAGCCAAAGTGGTCGCAGCGCAGGCAGCGAGATGCTTCCTGACATGCTTCTTCATGGCTCATGCCGCATTCCACTTCTTCCAAATCACATTTTCTTTCATCAGCCGGACGTTCAGTCATATTGACTCTGCCGCATGCCGGGCGGTCATCCATACGGGCACGAGGAATTTCCACATCACAGCTAATCAAATGATTGAATCCCAAATAGTTGTCAATATTTGCTGCTGCAACTTTTCCTGCTGCAATTGCACGGATTACAGTAGCAGGACCAGTTACACAGTCGCCGCCAGCAAAAATTCCAGGAAGATCTTCAATACCGCTGTGAGCCATTGCATCGATGATGCCCCGTTTTACAGGTACACCTGCTTCTTCAAAGTGACGGGATTCAATTCCCTGTCCGATTGCAACGACTACAATATCACAAGGAATCCGGCGTTCCGGTTCTTCTGCTGGACATGGACGAGCTCTTCCCCAAGCGTCAATTTTTCCAATAATCTGCGGTTTTACCCACAAAGCACAAACTTTGCCTTCTTCATCTGTTTCAATACGAGTAGGTGCCTGCAGATCCATAATTTCAGCACCTTCTGCAACAGCGCCTTCTACTTCATCCGGCAATGCAGTCATATCTACTTTACGACGCCGGTAAGCAACGCCTACAAAATCTGCGCCCAGACGAATTGCACTTCTGGTACAGTCCATCGCCACGTTTCCGCCGCCAATAATGATAACTCTCTTACCTGTAAAATCAGGCGGGTTATCATTTCCGATATTGCGCAGCATTTCTACTGCAGACATTACATTTTTGCCGTCTTCCCCTTCAATACCTACTTTTTTATCGGTATGAGCACCAATGGCAATATACACTGCATCATAGTCTGCTTTCAGCTGCTGAAGGGTAATGTCTTCCCCAATGGTAACGCCGGTTTTTACTTCTACACCAGTAGATAGAATGGCATTAATATCGTCTTCCAAACGAGTCCGAGGCAGACGATAGTTCGGGATTCCGTAACGGAGCATACCACCCAATTTAGGCTGTTTTTCATATACTACAACTTTATGTCCCATCAAAGACAGGTAATACGCTGCACTCAATCCGCCAGGGCCGCCGCCTACTACAGCAACTTTCTTATTGGTAGGTTCTGCACATTTCGGCACCGGAACTTCACCAGCATGATCTACCGCATACCGTTTTAATCCACGGATATTGATGGAAGTATCAATCATATTTCTGCGGCATCTTGCTTCACATGGATGTTCACAAATTAAAGCGCAGGCAGTTGGGAACGGATTGTCTTTCCGAATCAGTTTCACTGCATCTGCATACCGACCTTCTGCAACCAAAGCAATATAACCAGGGATATCCACCCCTGCCGGACACAATGCCACACAAGGAACCGGCTGATTCAAACTGCAGGTACAACGACCGTTTTTCACGTGTTCTACATAGTCATCGCGGAAACCTCTAACACCTTTATATACCATGTTAGCGGCTTCATAACCAATGGCGCAGTCCGCAGAATCCATAATTACCTTGGCTGTTTTTTCAATCAGGTCAATGGTATCCATGGTAGCTCTGCGTGCAAGTACATCATTTAACAGGTTTTCCAGCTGTGCTAAACCAACACGGCATGGTACACATTTACCGCAGGTCTGTGCATGACACAGCTTTAAAAAGGACAGCGCCATGTCCACTGGACATAGTCCCGGAGGGCTGGCGACGATACGGCGTTCTACGTCTTTGTAAAGGCCTTCAATCACAAGCTGAGCGCTGTCTGGAGTAGAAATTTTCAGTCTGCTCATTACTGGCTCCTTTCTGCATAAAACTTTATGCAATAAACATCTCTCTTTCTTGCTGGTATTTTAACGATCTATCTTTATGAGCGCATGGAAGCATTTGGCAAAACCCCCAATAATATTCCATACACTAATAATTTTTTGTAAAATAGCCAGACATTGTTAATATAATATCACAGCGAATTCTAAATTTCAATCAAAAAAACTACTAATTTCTTGTTGTTTTTTTGACAATATACCACAATTATTATAAACAATCCTTTTGATTCTGACATTTCAGCCAAATATTAAAATAGTATTCTTTTTTTGTATATCATATTCGAATCTTTCAGTTACATGAATTTTACATAACTTTACAGAAAAAAGGGTGAATCACATATGTGATTCACCTTTTTCTCCTAATCACTATTTTCCCATCACAAATATGGCTTCCGTACATTCCCTTCCCGCAGGAAAAAGTTCAGGACTGCAAAGACTGTATAAATCCGTGGATCTGGACGCCAGTTCTATGGTGGCATTTTCCTGCCGCAAAAGCTGTGCCGGCCTCATACAGATACAAGCTTCGTGGCCTTTCAGATCTTTTAAAATCTCTCTGCCCTGTGCCCCTATCCCAAGAATGCGAAACACATCCGGCTGTTTTGGATACTGTTCTTTGAAAATGTCCAACATGACATTCCACAAAATCCGTCTTACTCTGGCGCGGGTGTACCGTTTGCCTGATAAAAAATCCTCGCACTGCCTAAATCCATTGCATCGTTTTCCCGCTTCTGCCAGACGGTTTTCCAATCCTTCTGTTACATCCCGTATCATAGCTAGTTGCTCTGCTGAACTGGTACGCAGCTTCCAAATCAATGTGCGGTCCAAAGATTCTTCTCTGCAAGGGGCTTTGTTTTCCTTTAATTCCTGTTCATAGATTTCCGCCGCCTGCTTTGGCACATAGCGCTTCCATTCTGAAAAGTTTCCATCTAATATACAGCGTCTTACATAGGAAGCAGAAGCAAATCCCTCTGCGGGAGCACCACTGTCGTGACAAACTCCTTTTCTTGGCAGAACCGCCGCTTTCATCTGTGGTGCCAGATATTTCATTGCCCGAAGATATTCTATTCCCAACATGTCATTGGGAGAAGACACCAGCTTTTTTAATTCTTCCCCATAAATTTCACCAATCAAAAAACCTCTGGCAACCGGGTAAGACATTCCCTGTTTAAGCAGCGTCCCCATTCTTTCATCCGTCTCAATTTGTTCGCAGCAAGCTGCTGCTGCCTGAAGCTGTTCCAAATTTCCGCACTCACTTCCAAAGCACAGAACCTGAACTCCCAGCTGCGCCAACGTCCACACGCCTGCCAAAGCAAAATCCGGAGCCGGAGCCATAGCACCATAGACCGGAATCTCCGCCACCAGATCTGCGCCCCCCAGCACTGCCGCTTTCGCTCTTGCCCATTTGGAAAACAGCGCAGGACCTCCCCGCTGCACAAAATTCCCGCTCATGGCTGTCACAATTTGTTCTGCTCCTTGTGACCGCATCCAATCAAGCTGATATTCGTGTCCGCAATGAAACGGATTATATTCCGCAATGACTCCCCATCGCTCCATAAACGATCTCCTTTTAGAAAATTTACCTCTTAAACAAAGTCCCTCTTTTATTTTCCTGACTCCTTTGTCAAAAGGAATAAAAAGACTGGAATCTTTGGGAAAAAACTTGCATTTTTTCACGCTATGTATTACTATAATAGATGATTGAGTATACTGTCAAGTTACCAAGAATGAATATATTGAATCGGAAGGATGAATCAAATGAAAGTTTTGGTTATTAACGCAGGTAGTTCTTCTCTGAAATATCAGCTGATCGATATGACCACCGAAGAAGTGCTGGCAAAAGGCAACTGTGAACGGATTGGCATCGGCGGTCTGATCACACATAAAGTAAACGGAAAAACAATTAAAGAAGAATGTGCTTTCCCAACTCATACAGAAGCTTTCCACAAAGTAGTGGACATGCTGACTACTGGCGAAGATGCAGTTGTTCATGACCTGAGCGAAATTTCTGCTGTTGGTCACCGTGTAGTACAGGGTGGTAAATACTTCTCTGAATCTGTTCTGGCTACAGAAGATGTTATCAAAAAAATTGAAGAAATCTCTGATTTGGCTCCGCTGCACAACCCAGCTCACATTCTCGCAATCCGTGCTTGCCAAAAAGTTCTCAACGATTCTGTTCCTCAGGTTGTTGTATTTGATACCGCTTTCCATCAGACTATGCCTCCAAAAGCATATATGTATGGTCTGCCTTATGAATATTATGAAAAGTATCAGATCCGCAAATACGGTTTCCATGGTACCTCTCACCGTTTCGTAACCGGACGTCTGGGCGAATTGACCGGCTGGGATATGACCACTAAAAAAATTGTTACCTGCCATTTGGGCAATGGTTCCTCTGTTGCTGCTGTAGACGGCGGTAAATGTGTTGATACTTCCATGGGCTTTACCCCATTGGATGGTTTGGAAATGGGTACCCGTTCCGGTGCAGTTGACCCATCTGCAGTTCTCTATTTGATGAAACAGGAAAACCTGAGCATCGACCAGATGAACACTTTGCTGAACAAAAAATCCGGTTTCTTGGGCGTATCTGGTGAAACCAGCGACTCTCGTGACCTGATTGCTGCTTCTGAAAGAGGAAATGAACGCGCTCAGGTTGCGATCGACCTGTTCCGTTATCAGATCCGTAAATATATCGGTGCTTACTCCGCTGCTATGAACGGCTTGGATGCTGTTGTTTTCACTGGCGGTATTGGTGAAAACTCCGATGAACTGAGATATGATGTATGTACCAACATGGAATACCTGGGCATTCATCTGGATACTCAGAAAAACATTGATTTAAACCGTCATGAAGGAAAAATTTCTACAGAAGATTCTCCTGTACAGGTTTGGATCGTTCCTACTAACGAAGAACTTTTGATTGCTAGAGATACCAGAGACATCGTTTCTAAATTATAAAATTCATCCAACATCAAAAATCACTTGCGGACAAATCCGTTCGCAAGTGATTTTTTGCAGTATTTCAGAGTGGGATCTCCGCATTAAGCGTAAATTCCACTCTTTTTCTTTTGAATTAATTTGGATAAAATCGGAAAGGTGCTCTTCCCATCCATAATAACAGGGTTAAGACACCACATCATTATCACGGAACAGCAAAGAAACACACCAAATACCTGCAATGGCAATCAGGGTGTAAATAATTCTGCTGAAAATAGCACCCTGCCCGCCAAAAATCCAGGCAACCAGGTCAAAGCTGAAAATTCCTACTAATCCCCAGTTAAGTGCACCGATGATAATCAAGATTAATGCAATTTTATCTAACATAATGGTTTCCTCCCAAATGAAATCAGGGATTTTCTGAAAAGCCAATAGTTCGCTCTGTTTACATGGAAATCATATTGTGATAAAATTTCTCATGAAAAAATCGAACTATTCGCGTTTTCAGCGGCACCCCAATAAATGAATTTTTCATTAATATTTCTTCCCCTAAATTGCAAATTTATACAGGTATGGTAAAATAAAATTATATGCTTTGCAAAAAGCTTTCATTCGATTAGAATGTAGCATAAAGAGAGGGATTTGATTATGTCTGTGAAAGAAGAAGAAAAATTACTTGCTGGAAAAATTTTTAGTCCTGTTCATCCTGATTTAGTGGCCATTAAATTAGTTTCCCACAATCTTTGTACAGAATACAGTCAAAGTTTTGAAAATGAAACAGAAAAGCGCGCCCAAATTTTGGATAAACTTTTAAAAAAGCATGGTGAAGGTGTTCGCATTCAGGGTCCTATCTTTTTTAATTATGGATGTCATACTACCATCGGTGACCGCTTTTTTGCAAACTATAATTTCACGGTATTAGATGATGCCCCTGTTACCATTGGAGATCATGTAATGATTGGTCCCAACGTAACAATTGCCACACCGATTCATCCGCTGATTGCTGAAGAACGGGGACAGTATCCCTGCTATGCCAAACCGGTAACCATTGGAAATCACGTTTGGATTGCCAGCGGAGTCACTGTTTGTCCTGGTGTTACTATTGGGGACAACAGTGTCATTGGCGCCGGAAGCGTTGTAACCAAGGATATTCCTGAAGGTGTCTTTGCGGCGGGAAATCCCTGTAAAGTGATTCGCCCAATCACAGAGCAGGATAGTGTGGAAAATATGCCGTGGCTTTTTTAATTTATTCCCTCAGGAGGTTTTATTTTTATGGATAACCAATCAATTGCTATTATTACCGCTGTCGTCATGATATCTTTGGCAGTTTTTGCTGTCATTTATTTTGTTGTCAAACATTATTTAAAAGTGCGGGCAAACCGTGAAATTGGCAAAAAAGGAGAAAAACGTGTTTCTCAAGTATTGGCTTCTATCGCCCGTTCTAAACATTATAAAGTCATTAACAATCTTTACCTGCCTTTATATGACTCTACCACTGAAATCGATCACATTGTGATTGGTCCATTTGGTGCTGTCGTCATTGAAAGTAAAGCTTACAACGGCGAAATCTACGGAACACAAAAAGAAAAAGAATGGACGCAGATGATTGGTGATAAGAAAAACAAATTCTATAATCCCCTGCTGCAGAACAAAACTCATATTGACTGCATCCACCATATTCTGATTAAAAATAATGTATACCGTGTCGATTTAGAAAGTCTGGTTGTATTCTCCGGTGACAAATGTGAAGTCAACGTTCCTCATAATCTTCCGGTTATTTCCCTGTCTGAACTGAAAAAATATTTCAATAAATCCAAATTCAAACAGGACAAAAAAATTGACGTGCAAAAAGTATATGATACTTTAATGGCAAATCAGGTCACTGATAAAAAACTGCTCAGCCAACACAATCATGATGTGAAAAAGATGGCAAAAAATCATCAGTAATGTAATAAAAGAAAGGGTGTTTGTATAATGCTGTTTTGGCAGGATGATGACCAAAAGCCTTCTCCCAAAAAAATCTTATTTTACTGTATTGCTCTTGTAGTGATCTTCTTCTTAATTGGCTTTATTGGTGATAAAATGGGATTTACCAATCCCATTTAAAAAGTAGTGATAAAACAAATAGCCCCCGCCTGTATCGGATTAAAATCCAATACAGGCGGGGGCTTTAATTGCGAATATACTATGGATTTATTTTTAATATTTTAAATATCACCTACATTATGCTATATACATGTTTCTCTAACCAATTCGCTGATATATCGAAACTTTGTATATTCTACATCTGGAGGACAGCTATCGCTATTGGCCAATATAAAGCGCTTTCCTTTCGTCTTATTCAAAAGACGTTCTACATACTGTTCCAAACCTTCTAATGTTTCATTGCGAAATACTGTCGGTTCAATTCCCCCAATCAAAGCAACTGTCTGTGGAAGTCTTTCATATGCCTCCCATAGTTCTATATTACCAGTAGGTGGAGGAGAGATAGATTCTATTGCATCCACTGGAAGTTTTGCCATTTCAGGAATCAAGTCCTTCAAATGTCCACAAGCATGGTGTACTAGCAATTTATCATTTTTATGAAGATAATTCCCCCATCGTGTAATTTCCGGAGCTGTATACCGAGAAAACAATTGAGGGCTAATATTAGTAGTAGAACTATCTTCCCAAAAAATAAATCCCTCCGCTTTTGTTTGAGCGGCAATTTCTACTGTTTGAAAATCTTTCTCTTGAATCGCTGCAAGACATTCTTCCAACACTTCAGGGATATCATAGATTGCATAGATCAGCTCCTCCGTTCCCATCCAATGTTCCAGCATACTCTGAAACGCAGTCTTAGAAAACAATCCTACAACAGGAAGCAGCAATGCCCGATCCCCATAATAATCAAAATCCCGATTAAAAATATCTGTGTCTTGGATTACCTGACAATGCTCTATCAAGCACTGCAAAATTTTGATATCTTCCCCAGTTTTAACTGGATGATCGGTTAAAAACCAGGTATTTCCTTTTGGAGAATAGGTATATCTTTCTTTTAAAATTCCTACCGGAGTTTCATATACGACCTGTTTTTCATTTTGTTTGACTTGTTCTGAAATTTCACAGTTATTATATTTTAGTTTAGATAAGCAATGAAATCCCCTTAACAAAGGATCTGCTCCCATTTTCTCCAAATAGGAAACTTGTCCCTCACATTGTATAGATTCGGGAAGATAATCCCAATAATATGCTAAAAAAGGAGACCATGGAATACGATCAACAGGTTTTCCTAGAAGTGCGTTTAATAATCTATTTTTTGCTTTCATATGCTTTCACCCTGAATTTTTTGTAATAAATATGATAGTAAATATGCCATATTTTCCTGCGGAACATCTTCAGTCAATACATTCCCTAAAGCAAAAATAAATCGGCCACCGTTATCCGCAAACTGATAAAACAAACGATCTACTTCTTTTTCAATTTCTTGCGCATTTCCATAAGGAAGTACCTGTTGAAGATCCATTCCTGCCATAAGACAAATATCCCGTTTATATTGTTGGCTAACAGACTGCTGATTCATTGCATATTTTTGAATAGGATGTAATACATCTACCCCCATATCCACCAAATCTTGTAGGATAGGTTCTACATTTCCACAGCTATGAAGCCAAAAATCCATATTTTGCTCATGGCACCGATCAATAATTTTTTGATAATACGGTCGTATAAATTCTCGAAAAACATCTGGATGAAACATTAGATTGTTCTGCGTACCCAGATCGTCTGTCACAAAAATTGCATTACACTGTGTTTCACGTTTTAATCGATCAACATATACTAAATAGATGTCGGTAATTGCTTGAAACAGCTGATGAACTTGTTGTGGATGCAGGTAAAAATCCGTAAGAGCATTTTCCATACCACGAAGCATCCATAGTCGCTCATAATAAAAATGCCAAAAATGTCCTACTCGGTATCGTGTATCCTCTTTAGACATCTGCTTCGCCTTATCTAAAAGGACTGGAATTGTAGGATCAGGAAGATGTTTTAAAAATACATCTAGTTGACTCCAATCCTGAATCAAAGGACGATTATCCCATCCCCCCTGATTCAAAACGCCATTTGGAGCATACCACCGATATTCTGGATATTGTGAAAGAGGAGATACTCCCCATCCAGGTAACTGTGGTGATATCACCAAAACATCATCCTGAAAATTTTCAAGCAATGTTCTGATTTCTGGTCTACAACGTTCAATATATTCTTTTGGAATCCAAAATCTCACAAAACAAGGAGAACGTTCTGATGATTTTCCATGAATAATTTCCTGTACTTTTTGTCTTGATAACGGAGGCAAAACAATCACCACCTATACATCTATTTTTTCATTTCCTGTTGGAATATTCCATATGTGGCCTATCCATTCCGGAAGAACTTCGTGTTCAATTTCATCTGTCCATTCATTAAAATTCACTGCACGCTGCACTGCCATATATACTAACAATGCTCCCCAATGATAAAATCTGTCACTGGATTTATCTGGTTCCGCTGCTTCTCCAGTAATTGCATTATAATTTTCTCCTACTACTCCACGGGAGTTCCAACATTTCATAAAAAGATCAAATCCCTTATGCACCAACTGATCCCAGATATCTTTTCTCTGAATACGTACAATTCCCTCATTTACAATAAAATTTGTAGGAGCCCAAATTCTTCCACGCCAATAATCCTGATCACCAAAACTTGGATCACTTCGACTAATATTTGGAATCACATATTCACCCCAAAATTCTTTAGGATTCAAAAGATGTTTTTCCATCATTTCTTCTAATCGTCCATTTTCTCCTAATCCCGCTGTGATAGTATAAAAATGCGTCAAAGACATACATGGATTAAAGCTACCGTCCCAGTTTTTATTACGATAACATCCAATACTTTCATCCCATAATTCCATTTCAATTTTTTGGGTCAATTGAGTTCTTCTAACGCGAATTTTTTCTTCCTCTTCAAATTCACCTAATTCTCCAGCTATTTTTTCCAAAAATTCACAATCGGCTACCATTAACGCATTCAATCCTACATAAGATAATTCTAAACAGTGATGTTCTGAATTAAATTTTACTTCATCCCACATCGTAGAATTATCAATACCTGATTCCCACATTGCTCCCTGCTTTTCTCCGCATTCTATATAATTCCAGATTTCTTCTGTTGGAGCATAGTCCCAGGGTTCTGAAGCCAATTCTAAAAGACCATCCTGATTAAAATCACGTCTTTGAAATCTCCATTCGTTCCATTTTAGTAGAGGTTTGAAACATTCCTTCAAAAACCATTTATCACGATACTGAACATAAAGTTTCCAAACACACATAGCGCCTACCTGTGGTTCTGAACGGTCTCGGCTAAGTCCCGTCCCACATCCAAAGTTAGGAATCATTCCTTCTGGTGTAACTTCTTCTAAAATAGAAAAAATAGTAGAATAGGCTAAACGTTTATCAATTAGTCCATATTGTAATCCGGCAAAAAAAGTATCCCATCCAAACAAAACATAATCTCCGAAATCAGATCCGCGCTTACACCAATTTCGGCTAACGGGAGTAATTACACGTTTATTTTTAAAATCATATACCATATTCCATAGTAATGATCTGCGCATAGCGCCAATTCCTTCCCCCAAATCCCCTTCTGCTGATATTACCGTATTAAGCCATTCCTGTTTTTTTATAGCCAGCTGCTGATCGATTTGTTCCTGGGTTTTATTGGAATTTACGGTAAAATAACACGTTTTATCCGCACAAGCAATCAAATGGGGACAAGTAACTGGGTCCCAATCCACTTGTACTTTTTCGCACAATGAATGGATCAAAAATTGTTTCTTTCCCTGAGTGGCTACAACTCCGTCATCTTTATATTGAAATTGAAAACTTTGTCCAAATAATTCTCCTACTTCCAAACTTAAATACATCTGATAACGGGGTTTAACAGGGGTTACTCGAATCAGCAGTTCATCATTAACAGCTGTTGTTTCTACTTGATAAATCCCTTCTCGAAAACGAATAAATACCTCTGTATAACTCCCATCTACTGTATGTTCACCAAATTTTTCTACACGATCCCAAAGATTATCTGATGTATATTGATTAATATGAGGTACAAAAAAACCTATATTTACACGTAATCTTTCCGGCAGCAAAACATGTGCCGTAACTGATTGAATATCCCAAGTATTAAAACCTGTTCCCAATTCTTCATATAATTTTCTGGATTGTTCTGATATTTTCATAGTATTACTCCTCACATTTAAATATTATTCTTTAGTACCAGACAAAGCAATTCCTTCTACGAAATAGTCCTGCGCAACCACAAACAGAATGATAACAGGAACGATAGAAATCGTAGCACCTGTCATTAAAAGTCCTACATCTGTTTTATAAAGCCCTTGAAAATACTGAAGTCCAATAGGCAACGTATATCTTGACATATCATTTAAGTAAATCAATGGACCCAAATAATCATTCCACACGCCCATAAAAGTATTTACAGCCAGCGCTGCCAATGCCGTCCTAGTTAATGGAAGATTAATAAACAAAAAAATTTTAAAATTCGAACAACCATCAATTCGAGCTGACTCTTCTGTAGATATAGGCAATGTTTTCATAAACTGTCTAAGCAAAAAGATTCCATATACTCCATTTAACCAACAGGGAATGATTAAAGGTAAATAAGTATTGTACCACCCAATTTTTGTCATGATAATAAAATTAGGAATAAAAGTAACTGCAAAAGGAATCATCATTGTACCGATTAATCCCAGAAAAATGATATTTTTCCCAGGAAAATTTAACCTTGCAAAACTAAAAGCAGCCAATGAAGAAAAAAACAATTGCCCAGCGGTTCCTAACACAGCTAAAAACATACTATTTTTAAAAAATGTCAAAATTGGCACACTATCAGAAAAAAACATCTTTTGATAGTTAGAAAAATCCCAATTTACAGGTAACCATTTTGGAGGATAAGTAAGAATTTCTCCTGGAGGCTTAAAAGTGGCTAATACCATCCAGACAAATGGAAACAAGGTGATAATCAAAACTAAAAACAAAACTATATACCGTAAGGTAATACGCAACTTTGTTGTCATATGATTTCCTCCTATCCGTAAAAGACCCACTTATTCTGTCCCTTCCACTGTATCAATGTAATGATAAACATTACAATTGCTAGACATACACTCAAACTGCAAGCAAATCCCATACGGTTATTATACATAAATGCATTTTGATACAGGTTATAAACATACAGATTAGACGCATTAGCAGGTCCTCCTTTTGTCATAACTGCAACATTAGCAAAAGATTGAATTGATCCGATTACTCCCATAATCATAACAAAAAACACTGTAGGAGTTAAAAGCGGAAGTGTAATTTTAAAAAATTGATAAACCGGTCTAGCACCATCAATTTTTGCTGCTTCATATAACGTAGCTGGTATTCCCTTCAAACCAGCTACAAATAGCATCATATTATAGCCCATACTTTGCCACACTGCTACAGTTGCTAATGCCGGAATAACAGTATGCTTGTTTGTCAGCCAATCCACTGGTGGAATTCCTAAAAATCCCAGATAATAATTTACTACTCCAAAATCTGTATGTAACAAATAAATCCAAACCAAACCTATGGCGGCTATAGATGCCACAGATGGTATAAAAAATACGGTTCGAAAAAATTTTACTCCAAAGGTTTCAGAATTAACCAATAAAGCCAGTAAAATAGAAGTTATCAACAATAGAGGAACATAAATCAAGGTATACTGAATCGTATTGTAAAATGATTTCATTGACAAGGGGTCCTCAAAAATACTGATATAGTTTTTAAACCCTACAAATTTAGGCTCAGTCACCATATTCCATTCAGTAAAACTCAATCCAATTGAAGCAAGAATAGGAATTACTACAAAAATTAAAATACCTATACACACCGGTGCAATATATAAATAGCCATCCAGATGGGTATTTACACTTTTTTTCATATTTGTCACCTTCTTTAAAGAATCAAAAGAGGTGCGGAATACACCTCTTTTGATTAGACCAATGTTATTTCCGGTTAAAAATTTCTTCCAAAGCTACCTGATATTCAGCAATTAAAGAATCCAGATCCTCATCATTTAAATAATACCGATCCAACATTTCTGTAAATTTTGCATTTAATTCAACTTCATTAATTCCCCGCTGCGGTGTGACTCCATAAACGGAACCCCAGTCAGATAATACTTGTCCTCCATGAGCGATATTTTCTTCAAACAAGAAACATTCCGCATGCTGTTTTGGCGCTGTAGACGGGAAAGAGAAACCTGTATTTGCCAACATAGCAGACCCCTCTCCATAAGTCATCCATTTAATAAACTCCCAGGTATTTTCCTTATTTTTTCCAGCTTCCGCCATTGCATAACCTGATGTCCATAAACAACCCTTTCTGGTACCATTAGCAGACTGCGGTAACGGTGCAATAGAATAATCTAATCCTTCTGTGGCCAAAAAAGTTGGAATATTCAAAGAACCTCCAGGCATCATCGCAATTTTTCCTGCAGCAAACAAATTTCCTTCTGTATTTTCCAACTGAGCTGGGGACGGTGTGTATCCATTATCAATCAATTTTTTTGTAAATTCCAAACCTGGAATATTAGCAGGATCATCTAATGTAACTTTGTCCTGTTCAAAATTATTGACTAATCCAGGACCTCCTCCTCCCATCATCCAATACACTTCAATGGATTCATTCCAAGTATCAATAAGACATCCCCATTGATCATCTTTTGTAAGTTTTGCCGCCATATCATAAAAATCATCCCATGTGGTATTCTCATCCGGATATGGAATTCCTGCTTCATCAAATAAAGTACGATTATAAAACAATCCATGTGGTACATAATCTTTAGGCAAGGCATAGATATTTCCATCTGTATGTGTATAAGCTTTAATCAAATTTTCTGGATAATTATTAATATCCATTTCTGGATCTTTTTCAATATATGGGTTCAAAGGTGAATAAAATCCAGCATCAATATAAGGGAGATAATAATCTGCGATTCCGGTATTAATAGAGTCATATACATCATTACTCAAAAACATCGCTCTGGTCTTATTTGCATAATCTCCACTTGGTACCGCAAGCCATTCAACCTCAATACCCTTTTGCTTGGTAAATTCATCTGTAGCTTGCTTATGAAGTGCCAGTTCTTCCTCGCTAGACCAGCACATAACCCTCACCTTCTGAGATCCAGATGATCCACTTGCATTATTTTCACCTTCAGAATTACTTCCACAAGAAACCATATTGATTAACAATAATCCTGCTAATCCACACAACATCCATCTTCGCACACTTATCCCTCCATTTTTGAAATAATACACAAAAATTATATTTTTCGAAAAATATTTTAATTCATTTTGAATATATTCTTTATTATTATAATACTCAAACCGACATATAGATACAATGTTTTATTTTAGCTATTTTTATCTTTTTTTAAACTAAATTTTGTTATAATTTTAACACCATAATTTTCCATGTTAATTTTCACAAAATAAATTGCAAACTGAAAACAACTATGCTATGATCAAATTAAAGATCAAAAAGTTAATAGTAAATTGTACTTAGAGGGATTTTTTATGATTTTCTTATACGATTTTCAAAAAAATATTTTGGTTACTGGACTAGGTTATTCTGTTTGTCCAGAAAATTGGAGTATTCCAAAACGAGAAGATTATATTGCTGAAATTTTATTGATTATTAAGGGAAGTATGACTTTAATTCATCGAGGAATAAAATATCAATTGCAAGAACATGATTTCTTTTTTATTGATGCAAATTCGACCAATGAATTTTATACGGAACAGGATCAAACTTGTGAATTTTATTGGGCACATTTTAAAACTGATGAAAATTTTGCATCTGTAGATGAAAAATATCTCGATATTATCCTAAATAATTTTGAAGAACGATACTTATTTCAAAAGAACAAATTACACCAATTTTTTGATCTTGAATTAATGAACTATCCATATATCGTGTTTCCTCACATTTATCATGTTGAAGAAAACCATGACAAGATATTTTCACTTTTAGAAAATTCTATTGAACAAAGAGACCACTATAACTTTTTAACACCTGCAAATATTAATTTTAATATTACACAAATTCTACTACTAGTTAGTAATATGTATCTACTGGAACTTCAGCAGCTAAAAGAAATTCGAAAACTTCAGTCCAAGCCAAAGCTGTTAATTGAAATTCAAAATCATATCGACCATCATTTTACACAAATTCATAGTATTCGAAATATCGCAGATCAATACGGAATTTCCCATCAATATCTTGTTAAACTTTTTCGTCAAAGTCTTGGTATTACTCCCATTGAATATGTCAATCGTTTAAAAATTAATTATGCCAAAGACTTAATGCGTACGACTTCTTGGAACCTCAACGAAATTGGCTATCAATCAGGATTTGATAATCCCTATTATTTCAGCAGATTATTTAGACAACTAGAACATGAATCTGCCAGTGCCTACCGAAAACGCATCAATTTTCCAAACAACCAGTAAATCAGTTCAATATCATTTGGATTTTGGTGCTCCTCAAAAACTAAAACCATACAAACCACCTTCTTTCTCTGTAATAAATTCATCTTTTACTAATGGACATCCATTGTCAAAAACTCGGTTTTTCACTAAGAAACTAAATTCTGAAAGCAGTGAAACTCTAATAGCCCTTGCCTTTGTAGAAAATCCCCCACATATCAACTGTATCTGTCATACAATTATTCTATAAAACCAATCATACAAAAAGTTCTCCCATTAGAAAATACATCATATAAACCTTTTGTCATCAATGAAATTAATAGATAAAAACAATATAGGGGTGTCATTGTCCGCTAAGACAATGACACCCCTATATAAAAATATTTTACTTATAAAATTGTATTTTTCATCCTGCTTTATTTCGCGATAAAGCCCACTTTCTTATAAACCTTCTTCAAAGTACGTTCTGCAAAGCAAGACGCTTTTTCCGCACCTTGGCGGTAACATTCTTCCAGATATGCTTTATCTGCAATCAGGCGTTCATAATTTTCCCGAATTGGGCGCAGTTCTTCTGCTACTGCTTCCCCAACTGCCAATTTGAAATCGCCATAGCCTTTACCAGCAAAATCATGTTCAATCTGTTCATAGCTCAAACCGGTTACAACAGAATAAATAGACATCAAGTTATTGATTCCGTCTTTCCCTTCTGCATATCGAACTTCCATTTCAGAGTCGGTTACTGCCCGTTTAAACTTTTTAATAATTGTTTCCGGCTTATCCAGAATGGTAACGAAAGCATTGGTATTTTCATCAGACTTGGACATCTTCTTGGTTGGATCAGCCAAGGACATAACTTTTGCACCAATTTTTGGAATATATGGTTCCGGCATTTTAAAGGTGTTTCCGTAAATACCGTTAAACCGGGCTGCTACGTCCCGGGTCAGTTCCAAATGCTGTTTCTGGTCTACGCCAACTGGAACTAAATCTGCCTGATACAGCAGAATATCTGCTGCCATCAATGCCGGATAGGTAAACAAACCTGCATTGATATTGTCTGCATGCTTTGCGCTTTTATCCTTAAACTGAGTCATTCTGGACAATTCTCCAAACTGGGTATTGCAGGAAAGAATCCAGCTCAGTTCCGCATGCTGATGAACATGGCTTTGGATAAAGGTCAAACTTTTCTGAGGATCTACTCCGCAGGCAAGTACTACCGCAAACGCAGTCAAAATCTGCTGGCGCAGTTTTACTGGATCCTGACGTACAGTAAGGGAATGCATGTCCGCAATCATATAAGCGCAGTTATATTCTTCCTGTAAATTGACCCAGTTACGGATTGCACCCAGATAATTTCCAAGAGTAAACACTCCAGTCGGCTGAATTCCGCTTAAAATAATCTTTTTCTTTTCCTGTGTTTCTGGCATGATGTTATGTTGGACTGGCAGATAACTGCCAGTCCTCCCCTTTCTATGAATTTTAAATGTTTAAATGGTGTGGGTTAAATCTCCCAAAATTTTAATTCCTTTTACAATTGCTTCGTCAGTAGGTGTGGAATAATTCATCCGGAAAGACTGGGTTGGCATATCTTCACTAGGCATAAATGCTGTACCTGGTACAACCGCAACCTTATTCATTACCGCTGTTTTGCAGAAAGATGTCATATCCACATGATCCGGCAAAGTACACCAGATAAACAAACCACCTTCTGGTCTGGTATAAGAAATTCTGGAATCAAAATGTTTTTCCATTTCTTCCAGCATCAAGGTGCATTTATGTTTGTAAATTTCCCGCAGTCCTGCAATGTGTTCATCATAATTTACCAAATCCAAAAATCTGCTGCAAATCATCTGACCAAAAATATTGGTATGAACATCGCTGCACTGTTTGCATACAACTACCTTTTGAACCAGTTCTTTGTCTGCTACCAGATAGCCTACCCGCAAACCAGGTGACAAAACCTTGGAAAAAGTACCACAGTAAATAACTCTTCCTTCTGTATCCAGAGATTTTAAGGAAGGAACATGTTCCCCTGCAAAGCGCAGATCGCCGTAAGGGTTATCCTCAATAATCATAACATTGTATTTTTTCGCAAGTTCCAAAACACCTTTTCTCTTTTCCAAGCTCATAGTAGTGCCGGAAGGATTCTGGAAATTCGGAATCAGATAAATGCACTTGGTATTTTTGTGTTCTGCAAGAGCCTGTTCCAGCTTTTCCAGGGAAATACCGCCTTCTTCCATCTCAACTCCAACCAGATTGGCTTCGTAAGATTTAAACGCATTTAAGCTTCCTACAAAGCTGGGCATTTCACAAATAATGGTGTCCCCTGGATTGCACAAAACTTTACAGGAAAGTTCAATCGCCTGCTGCGCACCGGTCATCACGATCAGTTCATCATGGTCTTTTACAATATCTTCTTTGTTCAAAATAACCTTTTTAATATTTTCCCGCAAAGGCTGATAACCTTCCGTTACACTGTACTGCAGTGCACCAATAGGATTTTGAGCCAAAATTTCAGCAGAAATTTTCTGTACCATTTCTACTGGAAATGCCTCTGGTGCCGGATTTCCGGCCGCAAAAGAAATGACTTCCGGATCAGATGTGAATTTTAAAATTTCACGAATGGCAGAAGCGTGAAGATTCCCCATTCTTCCTGCAAATGCAAATTCCATTTTCATTACCCCTCAATACAATCATTGTTCAAAGACAGCACCTGGGCATTCCACTCAAAAGCTGTTAACAATCATTATATCACAAATAAAACCGGTGTGCAAAAACTTTTTTCATTATTTGAAGTGATAAAGTACCAAATTCATTTTTAGATTAACCAAGTGCCACATCCAAAATCATCATAATCAGAAATCCTGCCATGACTCCCAATGTACCAACATGAGAATGTTCTCCTAAATGAGCTTCTGGAATCAGTTCTTCCACTACTACATACAGCATAGCACCTGCCGCAAAGGACAGCATCCAGGGCATTAACGGCTGAGCAGCACCTGCTACCAAAACCACTAAAATCCCGAAAATAGGTTCTACAATGCCAGAAAGTCCCCCATATAAAAAGCTTTTTGAAGCAGAAAGTCCTTCCTGTCTTAATGGCAGAGAAATCGCCGCTCCTTCCGGAAAATTCTGAATTCCCATTCCCAGCGCCAAAGCCGCTGCGGAAGCAAACAAGGCCTGGTCACTGTGCTGTGCTGCAAGGGCAAAAGAAAGCCCTACAGCCATCCCCTCGGGAATATTATGTAATGTCACTGCCAGCATTAAAAGGGTGGTTCGCTTCCAATTAGAAGAAACCCCTTCCGGCTGTTTGGCGTCCAGATGCAGATGCGGCAGTATGCCATCCAGCAGCATTAAAAAGCCGATCCCTAAAATAAATCCTCCTGCTGCAGGAATCCATCCGATCATCCCCGCTTCTTCTGCCTGCTCAATCCCAGGAATCAACAAACTCCAGATAGACGCTGCAATCATCACCCCGGCAGCAAATCCCAAAAACACACGCTGAACCATTCCGCTCATAGTTTTGCGGAATAAAAATACCATTGCTGCACCCAGGCAGGTCATAAAAAATGTAAACCCTGTTCCGGCCGCAGCCCATATAATGGGAGTATTCATACTGATTGTTTCCTCCTTTTTCTTTTCTCTATACGAGAAAATTTACTTTTTTAGTATATAATATATGATCGTGGAAGAAAAGTCAATCCTTGTCTGAAAAACGAAAATTATGCCATGGTTTCCAGCATTTTTTCAGTGACCTCATACGGGCAAACAGCACCATCTATCGCTAAAACTGCTTCCTGTGCCATATATCTTCCCATCCGTGCCACTTCTTGTCCCATGCTCCCTGCAATGTGGGGTGTCAGGAAAACATTCTCCATGGTATTCAGAGGGCTTTCCGGCAACGGCGGTTCCGGAAAAGTGACATCCAGCACCGCTGTACGGTCTGGTTCTTCTTCCAATGCACGGATCAGGTCTTCTTCTACCACTTGGGCACCTCTGCCAGTATTGATAAAGGTGGCATTGTGTTTCATTGCAGAAAAATGCTTATACTGCAGCATTCCCACTGTTGCAGGAAGGTTTGCAATATGGTTGGAAATCACCTGACACTCCCGGAAAATTACATCTAAGTCGGCTCTCTTTGCATGATACTGCTCCAACACAGAATCTGACACAAAAGGATCATAAACCAACACTTCCAAATCATAATCCATGAGCCGTTTTATCACCATTTGACCGATCATTCCCGCTCCCAAAATACCGATTTTTATCTGATAGTTTCCCGGCTGGGAACTTGAAAACTGATGGGATGCCATCCGATTCTTTTGACGGTATCGACGAACTCCTTGGAAAAACCCTTTTGAAGCCAGTATAATCTGTGCCACAGTATATTCTGCCACAGGAATCGCATTGGCTCCCCATGCACTGAATACCCGGACACCACTGTTCAAAAACGGGCGGGCAAAGGCCTGTACCGAACCAGCAGCATAAAATACTCCTTTCAGCTTGGGGAAATATTGCTGAATTTGTTCCTCATTTAAGGAAGGCATTCCCCAGGTACTGAACAGGTATTCGACTTTACTTAACTGCTCTTTTTCCTCCTCCAGCTGATGAGAAGAAATCACTCTGCGAGGCAGGTCAAATTTCTCATCCAAATCTCTCAAGGTTTGACAGTCATATACCTGAAAAATTCGGTCACCATCGCACAAAAAGGCCGCTTTGAGCAAATTGGAAGATTCATGCCATTGCTTTAAGGTTTGAACATCCTTCTGAAAAATCTTTGGATCATCTTCTTTTACAAATTCTAAAATTAAATTTTTACAGCCGGTCTGGGACAACTCCTTCAGATATTGTGTCCACTCTGCTTTTCCTTGCTCCAGCTCATGCCGTTCATTTCCCGCGCTCCAGCAAAATACATGGCAAGCACAAATCCAAGGTTTCAGTACCTGCAGTTCCTCAATATGTTCTTCTGTAGGAAGATCGGGATTAGGCTGCCAGTAGGTATACAGGTTGGGGCGATCCACTGCCTTCAATAACCGAAAAGCCCCCTCTTTTGTCTGGGTCATGGTTCCGCGGTGATATTCCAGCCCAAGAGAAATCCCCCACTGCGCCGCCAGATCTGCCGCCTGTTTCAAGTGCTCTGTCAATGCAGCAAACTGTTCATCAGAAATCTCATGGGGACACTGTTCTCCTGCCCATACCCGAATCACCGGTGCACCCAATATTTTCGCTGTTTCCAGTACCGGAATAAACTCTGTGATTTCACCACCCCGATAATAAGATCCATAGGAGAAAATCATCAGTCCTGCTTTTTCACATTTTTTCCGAACTGAAACAGCAAGCGCCGTATCCCCTGGAATCACATGGACATCACCGCCCCATTCAATTCCATCCAAACCGGATTGTCTGGCAAGCTCAATGATCTGATCCACGTCCATTTGACGAAAAGTTACAGAAGTAACGCCAATTTTCATAACCATCCTCCTAATCTCAACTGATTTTTGCTTAAGGGAACGCTTTTACCTTGTTATCTGATTTCAGTATAACCAAACACCGATATAAAAGCAATTGATTTTTTCATCAAAATAATTTTTATAAAAAAGCACCGCATGCGATTTCTCGCCGCGGTGCCTGTATGCCTTTTTCAAAAGCATTTATTCTGTTTTAAAATTCTCTTCTTTTTCTTCTTTTTGGTGCTGAGCATCATATTTTTTAAATTCCACCACATTTTCTTCAGAAAACCCTTCGGTGCTGTCTCCGGATTTTAAAAATACTAGCAATGTCTGGAAAATTAATTTGATGTCCTGCCATACACTGTAATTCTCGATATAAATTAAATCCAGTACCAATTTATCTTTCGGAGAGGTATTGTATTTTCCAGCAATCTGAGCCAGTCCAGTCAATCCTGCCTTTACCCGCAGACGGTACTGAAATTCCGGCAATTCTTCGGTATACCGATATACATTTTCCATCATTTCCGGACGGGGACCTACAATACTCATTTCCCCTTTCAGAATATTAAAAATCTGAGGCAATTCATCCAACCGAAATCTTCTCAGCTGAGCGCCTATTTTCGTAATCCGGTCGTCATCTGCTGCTGCAGAAACCTGAACTTCATTTTCATCGTGAACTTTCATGGTGCGGAATTTATATACCCGGAATACTGTTCCGCCTTTAGTCGCCCGCTTTTGTGTAAAAAATACTGGGCCATGGTCTTCCAGCTTAATTGCTGCTGCACAGATGAGCATAACAGGGCTGGCAATTACAAGAGCAATGGTAGAAAGGATTAAATCCATGGCACGTTTCATCATCCGTTGTTCCAAAGACAGTTCCTTTACCTGAGAGCAAATCATGGTTTTATCATCCAGCAAAACATTTTTTGCACTGATTGCCACTACATCGCACAATTCCGGGTTATAGTAAATATTTTTCTGATTGTCATAACAATACTCAATAAAATGGGTTCTTTGTTCAATAGGAACGTCATACAAAAAGATGGTATCGTTTTCCAAAATCTTGTCCAGCACATCTTCTGACCGGTAATCAACAATATCTGTAATCCGATACTGCAGACGGTATTTATTGATTTTAGGAAGGATTCGATTCAAACTGTACTGAGAAGAAGTAATAATACAGCTCTTTTCTGGAGGGTTCATTTTAAAATAGAGATAATTTCCTCCATAAGCAAAGGTAACAATTACCACAATTTGAAGAACAATACATACCAGCAAAATTTCCGGATCCGCAAACCGAAACTGGAGATTATTACTTGGATTTGTGTTCATAATACAAAGCTGAAGATAAGTGACTAGGTCAGTAAGAATCGTCGCCAGCATCATGCTGTGAACAATCGCCCGGCTTTTTTGGCGTCCCAGCGCATATCCCCCATACACAGACATTAAGCTAACTTCTAAAATTGCAAAAGTTACCATCGTAACTGCCGCAGTTCGTGACAAACGAAAAATCTGTGGATTCTCAATGGAAAACAGCAGGAAAAACAAGAAAAACAGACAAGCCAGTAATGCCATTTTCAAAAAGAACACCAGTGTTCGCTCAAACTTTTTAATAGAACTTTTCAAATTACAACCCCCAGCTGGAAAACCTTCCATACATATGGCCTGTTTTCCACGGTACTTTATTTGCTTTTCCCCGCTATCTTCAAATAACTGAGGAAAATGTCTTGGTATTTATTATATCATAAGCCACAGTCCGCTTCAAGCGTTGTGCCTGACCTGCCATGAAATTTTTGTAAAAATTTTCTGGTAAACGGTATTGAAAAGGCTGACTAAGAAGTTCTCAAAACATCAACGGCATATCAATTGCCTTCCATAATATATGAAATTTTTATGACACCTTAAAAAGAGTGCGATTTTCCAAAAAACGTGGTATAATAAGGAAGTTACAAAATCATTATCATCTTTATCTTGACACAAGAAAGGACTTTCAATTATGGCAAACAGACTGTTTCACCTGCGTAAGCCACTGACCAAAAACGGTTATCTTTTTATATTTTTGCTCAGCCTTTTGCTGGGAATCATTATTTTTCTTCCTTTTGTCATTTACGATAAAGGATATTTTCTCTATTACGGTGACTTTAACGCACAGCAAATCCCCTTTTACCATCTTGCTCAGAAAGCTGTAAAAAACGGAGAATTTTTCTGGAACTGGAACACCGATTTAGGTGCTAATTTTATCGGTTCCTATTCCTTTTATCTGCTGGGAAGCCCCTTTTTTTGGATTACAACGCTGTTTCCCAACGAAATCGTTCCTTTCTTGATGGCACCTCTGCTAATTTTAAAAACCGCCTGTGCCGGCGTTACCGGATTTGCCTTTCTTAAACGCTTTACCGCTGGTGAAAATGCTGCTGTGTTAGGTGCGCTTTTGTATGCTTTCAGTGGATTTAACACCTATAATATTTTCTTTAACCACTTTCATGAAGCGGTTATTGTATTTCCTTTGCTATTAGTATCCTTAGAAGAACTGGTCATCAATGGAAGACGGGGATGGTTTGCCTTGGCGGTGGCGCTGGCAGCAATCACCAATTACTTTTTCTTTTTTGGACAAGTAGTGTTTGTCGTACTGTATTTTATTTTCCGGTGTTTTTCTCCGGATTTTTCCATCAGTCTGAAAAAGGTGTTTCTCATTGGGTTTGAATCTGTAGTTGGACTCCTTCTTTCTTGTTTTCTTTTATTGCCGGCTTTATTAGCTATCACTGGGAATGATCGGGTTGATAATTTCTATACAGGTATGAACCTGCTCCTTTACTCCAATGTGCAGCGCTACGGTTTAATTCTGGAAAGTCTGTTTTTCCCTCCGGATATTCCGGCGCGCCCCAACTTTTTCCCGGATTCTAACGCAAAATGGTCTTCTGTATCTGCATATCTTCCTTTATTCAGTGTAACAGGGGTAGCAGTATTTCTTCGGGCCAAAAAAGAACATTGGCTCCGCCGGCTGCTGATATTGTGCGGCGTGATGGCAGTAATTCCTGCGCTTAACAGTGCTTTTTACGCATTTAACTCCAGCTATTATGCCCGCTGGTTTTATATGCCTATTTTAATGATGGCATTAGCTACGGTTCTGGCGTTGGAAGACGTTACCCTGGATTTTCGGTTTGGAATTCGACTGACTGCTGTTTTTGTGGGTGCATTTTCTCTCATCGGGATTCTTCCCTCCCAAGTCAAGCAGGAAGACGGAACCAGTGTGACCCAATGGTTTCAAATGCCCCCTTATCCGGAACGCTTCTGGGGATACGTGATTATTGCAGTCATTTCTCTGCTGTTTTTGCTTTTGATTTTCTATTTGCCCAGAGCTTCTAAAATCATGTTCCGCTGTTCTATTTTCGCAACCTGTATTATCACTGTAGTATATTCGCTGATGATTATCGGTACAGGCAAAGCCAATGCAGCCTCTAACATTTATGAGTTGATGGTAACCGAAGGACTTCAAGGAAAGGAAAACTTCCAGCTGGACCAGGAAGGTTTTTACCGTGTAGATGAAAGTGAAGCACTGGATAATATGCCAATGCTATGGGATATGCCCACCATTCAATGTTTCCATTCCATCGTCCCTCCTTCTGTAATGGAATTTTATCAAAGCATTGGGGTGCAGCGCGATGTAGCTTCCCGACCTGACACAGATGTATATGCTTTAAGAGGACTGACCAGTGTCAAATACCTCTTCTGTCGGACGGACGAAGAACAACCTTATTTGCCAGGATTTACTTCCATTGGCGTGCAGAACAATTATCAGGTTTATGAAAATCAATACTTTGTTCCTATGGGATTCACCTATGATTATTATATTACCCGCTCCCAATACGATTCTTACTCCGAAGACCAGCGGGACAATCTTTTGATGAAAGCTATTTGTCTTTCTGATGAAGATGCTAAAGAATATGGAGAACTTTTGGAACCGCTGCCAGAAGACAGTGTAGTATTTACCGAAGAATCCTACCTGGAAGATTGCCTTGCCAGAGCAGAAGAATCTGCTGATTCTTTCACCTATGACAGCAAAGGCTTTTCCGCTACCATTACACTGGATCAGGATAATCTGGTATTTTTCTCTGTCCCCTATGAAGAAGGATGGACTGCCGAAGTAAACGGAAAACCTGCCGAGATTATTACTTCCAATATAGGATTTATGGCAGTCAAAGCAGATCAGGGAGAAAATCAAATTACATTCCACTATATGACTCCCGGATTAAAAGAAGGAATTATCATTAGCTGCGGTGCAGCAGGACTTTTGGGACTTTATTTGATACTGATTTTCATGCTGCGCAGAAAATATCCTCACCGCTATCGGATAACCCGTTCTGCACATCGAAAAGATGTTCCTTTTGGGCATAACATCAAGGCGCAGTCTGCCTATCTGACTTATCTTTCTAAAACTACAGAAGACACTCCTCATAAAAAAGATTCTGAATCTTCTCCACAGGATACTCAGAAGTAAAATTCTTTTTATCCACTTCCCCGTCCCATAAAACTTCCTTCCCTTATGATATAAAAATCTCACTACAGAAAGCAGGAATGTTTCATGAATATTAAAATGGTGATATTGGATTTGGACGGCACGGTTCTTCGGGATGATAAAACCATTTCTCAAAAAACCATATCCGTGCTAAAACAATGCCAAAAAGAGGGAATCCTTATTGCTGTTGCTACAGCCCGTTCCCCACAGGCAGCTAAAAAATATCTAAACCAGATCTGCCCTGATCTGATCATTGCCAACGGCGGCGCTTTGGTGCAAACAAAAGAAGCTGTGCTGTATCAATGTACCATGCCCGCTCCGGTGACCGACCGGATTATCCACGATCTGATGAATCGTCCAGATTTTATTTCCCTATCAGTAGAAACCCCATCTAGCTATTACACTACCTGGGAAACCGCCGATTCTGATGATTATGCTTATGGAACTGTGTATGACTTTTGTCATCCTTTGGGACAGGAAGCATATAAAATCACTGTTGAGCTACAGGATATTTCTAAAATTTCTCCTGAGGAATTCCAATATCCGGACTGTACTGCCACCCCATTCTGTGATGGAAACTGGTATCGTTTTGCTCACCGAGACGCTGGAAAAATTAACGGTGTTTGTCAGGCAGCAAAAGCCATGCATCTCAGCTTGGAACAGGTAGCCGCCTTTGGAGACGATGCCATTGACCAGGAAATGATTCAGCAGTGCGGCATGGGAATCGCCATGGGAAATGCCATTCCCTCTGTACAGGCAGTTGCTGACGCAGTTTGTGACACCAATCAAAATGATGGCGTTGCTTGCTGGCTGGAAGAGCATCTGCTTGCACACAACAACAAAACGACAGAATAGGAGCGAATCTTATGAACACCCCAGAAAAAAACCGTACCATGACCGACATGACAGTGGGAAACCCCTATCGCCTCATCTTTTTATTTTCCCTCCCCTTACTTTTGGGAAATTTGCTCCAACAGCTTTACAATATGGTTGACAGTATTGTAGTTGGAAACGTAATCGGAGACCAGGCGCTGGCAGCGGTAGGGACCGGATTTCCTGTTATCTTTATGCTTACCTCTTTATTTATGGGGATCGGCACTGGAGCCACAGTTATGCTGTCTCAATTTTACGGTGCCAGAGATTTTGAACGGCTGCGGAATTTGGTAGACACCCTTTACACCGCTGTAAAAATTGGCATTCTTCCCTTAACGGTTCTTGGCATTTTATTAAGCGGACCGCTTCTCACTTTGATGAAAGTTCCAAATGACGGAACCTATGAGCTGGCACTGATTTACTTAATTATCATTTTTGCAGGGATGATCGGTGTACTGGGATTTAACCTGAATGCAGCGATTCTGCAGGGACTTGGAGACAGCAAAACTTCTCTATTGTTTTTGGCAATTGCTACTGTAATCAACATTATCCTGGATTTAGTCTTTACCATTGTATTTCATATGGGAGTCGCTGGCGTTGCACTGGCAACCATTATTGCTCAAATTTTTTCCTGGCTGTTTGGTATTTGGTACATAAATCGCCATTATGACTGTATCCGAATTCGTCTGAAAGGGCTCACTTTTCATAAAGATTTATTCTGGCAGGCTATGAAACTGGGAATCCCCGGAGGAATTCAGCAGGCTTTGTTTTCCTTTGGAATTATGTTTGTGCAGGGTATTGTAAACAGCTATGGATCTTCTTTTATGGCAGGATTCAATGGCGCCAACAAAATTGACTCCTTTGCTTTTCTGCCCATGCAGAGCTTTGGAATGGCAGTAACTACCTATGCCGGTCAAAATGTAGGTGCCGGAAAACTCAAACGAGTGGGAGAAGGCCTGCGTGCATCAATTATTATGTGCATCGGATTCAGTGCACTGGCACTGATCATTTTATATCCTACAAGCTCCATTCTCATGCGGATGTTCAGTCAAAGTCCCGATGTCATTGATGCAGGTGTCATTTATCTTCACAGTGTTCTCCCTGTTTATTGCTTTATGGGGATCAACTTTATGTGCAACAGCACTCTGCGGGGATCCGGAGAAATGGTAGTACCTATGGTAGGATGTATTGTGGAACTGTGGGTCATCCGACTTCCGGCTGCATATCTTTTGGCCAAATATTTCGGCCCAGAGTATCTATTCTGGTCCTATGGACTGGGATGGTTTGTGAATATCCTTTTTGGCGGAACCTATTACCTGACAGGGCGATGGAAGAAAAAGCGGATTGCGCAGACAGTTTCCGAAACAAAACCTGCTGAAACCGCCCATACTTAAACTAGGTTTTATGGAAATTTGCATTTCTTTTAAAAATGAGATACAATAAGAATGAAATTATTTTGATTGGAGAGAATCAATATGGAATACAAAATCAAAGGTTATCAGCCAGAAGCTGTTTTTCATTATTTTGAAGAATTAAGTGCAATTCCTCGTTCTTCCGGAAATGAAGCCGGCGTTTGCAATTTTCTGGTGAATTTTGCAAAAGAACAGGGACTGGAATACTACAGCGATGAACTGAACAATGTAATCATTAAAAAACCTGGTACCGCTGGCAGCGAAAACAAACCAGCAGTCATGTTCCAGGGACACACCGACATGGTATGTGAAAAAGTTGCCGGTGTAGAACACGACTTTTCTAAAGACGGTATCGACATTGTAGTAGACAATGACAAACGTGTGATCACTGCAAACGGCACCACTCTGGGAGCTGACAACGGTATTGCAGTTGCTATGATGATGGCAATTTTGTCCGACAACACTTTAACACATCCTCCAATTGAATGTGTTTTCACTACTTCTGAAGAAACCGGCATGTTCGGTGCCAGAGCATTGGATACCAATTTGCTGAAATCCCGTACCATGATCAACCTGGACTCTGAAGAAGAAGGAATCGCAACTGTCAGCTGTGCTGGTGGTGTCAATGTATCCTGGACCAAAAACTGCGAATGGGAAAAAGCAGATGATTTCCAGATGCAGATTTCTATTTCCGGTTTGTTGGGTGGTCACTCTGGTACAGATATTCGTCTGGAACGGATTAACGCCAACAAATTAATGGGCCGTTTCCTGTATACTCTGCTGGGTGAAACTAATATGAAACTGGTTTCCATGAATGGCGGTACCAAAGACAACGCTATCACCAGAGAATGTACTGCTGTTGTATGTTTCCCAACTGAAGCAGAATATCATCATGCAGAAGAATTGATGAATCAGGCAATCGCCAATACAAAAGAAGAAATTCTGCCTGCAGAACCAGGTTATCAGACTGTTGTTACCAAAGTTGCTGTTGCAGATAAAGCTATGAGCCGTCCGGTGACCGAGGCTGTAGTAAAAGGAATCTATCTGGCTCCAAATGGACCTCAGAAGAGAAATCTTCAGGCTGGCGGATTTATTATTGCATCTTTAAACATGGGGATTGTATCTACCAAAGAACAGGAAATTGAAATTCGCTTCTCCCCTAGAAGCTCTGTAACTGCATTGCAGGAAGAAACGAAAAAAACATTGGCTCTTCTTGCAGATTTGTTGGGATTCCATGTAGAATTCAGCGGTGAATATCAGGGCTGGGCTTATGCAGAAAAATCCCCGATCCGGGAAGTGTTCTGTGACAGCTACCGCCAGTTATTTGGGGAAGAACTGAAGATTGAAGCCATTCATGCTGGTTTGGAATGCGGTTTATTCTCCGGAAAAATGCCTGGTTTGGATGCCATTGCAGTAGGTCCTTCCATGACAGGGGTTCATACTCCAGAAGAAACTTTGTACCTGGACGCTTGCAAAAAAGTTTGGGATCTGCTTTGTGAAGTATTAAAAGTTTTAGCAAAATAAACAAATTTATTGATTTTGTCTGAATCAAAGACAGCGGAATTTTGTGTTGTTTCGAAATTTCGCTGTCTTTTTTTGTGTAATTTTACACAAAAACATGAAACCTGCATAAAATTCACCGTGTATTTTCTACTGAAAATTTAATTTTTTTTAATAATTTTATAGAAAAATTATGTCAGAAGTGTTATAATAGTATGCAATTAATATTTTAACATATTAATGACACAAAATCTTTCTATGAAAGGATGCGAAACTCGTGGCAAACGAAAGCAAAGAATTTAAGCCTTATATTAGTGCGGATCGCGTTGTACCTGAGTTTACTGCAACATCCATTATTTTGGGTGCAATTCTGGCAGTTGTATTCGGTGCTTCCAATGCGTACTTGGGCTTAAGAGTAGGGCTGACTGTTTCTGCTTCTATTCCGGCAGCAGTTATCTCTATGGGTATCATTCGTGTAATTCTGAGAAGAGATTCCATTCTGGAAAACAACATTGTTCAGACCATCGGTTCTGCCGGTGAATCTCTGGCAGCTGGCGCAATCTTCACAATGCCTGCATTATTCCTGTGGGCAGCTGAAGGAAAAAGCGAAATGCCTTCTCTGATTGAAATTTTCTGCATCGCTTTAGTAGGTGGTATCCTGGGCGTTATGTTCATGATCCCTCTGAGAAAAGCTCTGATTGTAGAAGAACATGGAACTCTTCCTTATCCGGAAGGTAAAGCTTGTGCAGAAGTTCTGCTGGCTGGTGAAGAAGGCGGATCTAAAGCTTCCACCGTATTCGCTGGTTTGGGTGTTGCTGCTGCTTACAAATTTGTAGCTGACGGCCTGAAAGTTTTCCCAAGCTCTGTTTCCTATGATCTGGGCGGTCCTATGAAGGGCGGCGCAGTAGGTATGGATATCCTGCCTGCTCTGGTTGGTGTTGGTTTCATCTGCGGTCCTAGAATTTCCAGCTACATGGTATGTGGTGGTATTCTGAGCTGGCTGGTTCTGATGCCTTTGATCTACTTATTCGGTGGCGACGCAGTAGTATTCCCTGCTACTGAACCGATTTCTAGTTTGGATACCAGCACAATCTGGTCCAGCTATGTAAAATACATCGGTGCTGGTGCAATCGCTACTGGCGGTATCATTAGCTTGATCAAATCTCTTCCTTTGATTGTAAAAACTTTCTCTCAGGCTATGAAGAGCATGTCCAAAAAAGGCGGCGCTTCTACTACTCTGAGAACTGACTTGGATCTGCCAATGCCAGTTATTCTTGCAGTTGTTGCAATCATCGCAGTTGCTATTTGGCTGATTCCAGTATTCCCAGTAAATCTGTTGGGTGCTGTAATCGTAGTTATTTTCGGTTTCTTCTTTGCAACCGTATCTTCCCGTCTGGTTGGTTTGATTGGTTCTTCCAACAACCCAGTTTCCGGTATGGCAATCGCAACTATCCTGATCACTTCCCTGCTGTTTAAACTGACTGGTGCTACTGGTATTTCTGGTATGCTGGGCTCTATTGCAGTAGGTTCTATCATTTGTATCGTTGCTGCAATCGCAGGGGATACTTCTCAGGACTTGAAAACCGGTTACATTGTAGGTGCTACTCCTAAGAAACAGCAGATCGGTGAAATCATCGGTGTTGTAGTTTCCGCAGTTGCTATCGGCGGCGTTCTGTACCTGCTGAACAGCGCTTGGGGCTACGGTACTGCTGAACTGCCTGCTCCTCAGGGTACTATGATGAAAATGCTGGTTGAAGGCGTTATGGATGCTAACCTGCCATGGACCTTTATTTTCACTGGTGCATTCATTGCTATCTTCCTGGAAATCCTGGCAATTCCGGTTCTGCCATTCGCTGTTGGTATGTACCTGCCTCTGTCCTTGAACGTAGGTATTATGTCCGGTGGTCTGGTAAGACTGTTTATTGAAAAGAGAAAAGGCATCTCCGAAGAAAAACGGAAAGAAAATGTCAACAGCGGTATTCTGTATACCTCTGGTATGATCGCTGGTGAAGGTCTGGTAGGTATCCTGCTGGCTATCTTTGCAATCATTCCTGTTGGTGAAAAAACCCTGGGCGACGTAATCAATCTGAATGGTTTCGGTCTGCCTGCAGAAGTTTTGAAGATCGTTGCTCTGGTAGTATTCGTTGTTGTAATCCTGGGCACCCTGTTCATCTTCTCTGGTATTTTCAAAAAAGAACGCAAATAATTTAATTTGCAAAGTATAACGGAATAGACTTTTCATGCAGCCTGCCCTTTCGCAGTGCTGCATGAAATTTTATATGTCAACAAAAAATTTTTCTTGACAAAATATTCAGATCCTTTTACACTAGAAAGTAAGCGTTTGTGTTCAGCAAAATCAAATTAACAGATCCACTTGGATATCTGTTTCATAATAAAATATCGTTTGCGGATGCGTGGTATTTATACTTCGTCCGCCGCAAACCATCTTTAGAAAGTGAGATTCATAATCGTGAAAAAAAGTAGAAATCAAAAAAATTATTTGGAATTCATCCCCTCTATTCGGCCTGATTTTCCATGGCAGGTAAACGATGATCAGATCGTTGTGATTACCGTAGCACATACCGGAATCTTTGATAAAGCTGCTCAAAAACTGTTTCACAAGCCGAAAAAAAGCTATATTTCTTTGGATGAATTTGGCTCCTTTATCTGGCAGCAGATTGACGGCGAGCGAAACGTCTTTCAAATTGCTCAGCTGGTTTCTGAACACTTTGGAGAACGAGCAAATCCTTTATACGAACGTCTGATCAAATTCTTTGAAATCCTCCATGAAAACAAGTACATTTCTTTAAAGGAGGATGCTCCTCATGCTTAAATATATTCCATATGTGCTGATGTTTATGGTCGCCACCATGATTATTTACGCCTGGGGGTTAAAAAGAAGCCAGAGTCAGCAAAAAGATCTGATGAATATGCTGTATTCCAAATGTACCCGTAAAATTAAAAAAGCACTTCAGCGCAATCAGCGCCTAAGCAAAGCAGAAATTGAAAATCTGCTTAGCGGTACTTCTGTAGGAATGGCTTTTTCCAGAAAAAAATTGGGAGTTACCAATCCTCAGCTGTTCGCTAAATCTTTGCTGGATTTTATGGAAAAGCAAGGAATGATTAAAGAACATAAAGAAAACGGAAAAACCTATTACTCTTTAAATTCGTAAATGAAAAGCCGCCCTATATAGGGCGGCTTTTTTGTATATAAACTAATTTTATGATTTCTCTCACCATTCAGCATCTTCTAATATTTGAGCTTTTAAAGCTCGTTTGCCTAGTTCATAAGGCATTTGTACTTCTTCTAACAAACTGTTGTAAAAGTCTTTTGCAGCCTGCTGCCGGCACGCAGCAAGCTCCCTTCCCCTTTGAGTATAGAACTTGGAATACAGCCCTTCCAGTTTAAATTTATACTCCTGAAAAAAGGAGGGCACTTTATCTCCAGTACCATCAGATATCCGACCACTTTCGTCCACAGAATACAGCGGCTCTCCAATTTGTGCCTGATAGCCAAGAGTGCGGGCAATCCCTGTCACACCTGTCACATCCACCTTATCTGCATCAAATAAAATTTTTTCTTCGATGGTAGTAGGTGGATTTTCACTGCGGAATCGATGTGCGCGAATACAAGATGCAACCCGTTTAGAAAAATCAGAAGAAAATCCATGCTCCAATAAAAACTGCTCTGCTTTTTTGGCACCTACCTGCGCATGACAAAGGGCAGAATTTTCCAGCTGTTCTTTTCTCCCAATATCATGCAAAAGACAAGCCGCAATTAATATATTTTGATCTACCTGTTTCTCATATTGGGCAATATCCAGCGCCGTATATAAAACTCGGTAAACGTGATCTCTGCCATGAGCAATATCATTGGGCGGCATACAATCCAACATATACTGTTCTATTAGCTGGTAGGCTGATTGATTCAAGTACGTCACATCCTTCTTATTCTTCCGTTCCAGAATGACTCAAAACCATCTGAATATGTTCTTTCACTAGTTGAAAGGCCACTTGATTCATACCGCTGTTTACTACAATATCCGCTAAATTTCGGGTTGGTTCTACATAAAGGTTGTGCATCGGTTTTACTGTATCCAGATACTGGTCAATAATATTTTGGATATCTCTTCCCCGTTCCTGAGTATCCCGCAAAATCCTGCGAAGAATCCGCTCATCCGCATCTGCATCTACAAAAATTTTGACATCTAACATCTGGCGAAGCTGCTTATCAAACAATACCAAAATTCCCTCTACCAGGATCACCTGTTTGGGCTCCACCAAAACAGTCTCGCTGGTACGGTCATGTTGCGAAAAGTCATATACAGGACATTCTACAGCTTCTCCATTTTTTAACTGCATTAAATGCTCAATTAAAAGCGAGGTTTCAAATGCATCTGGATGATCGTAATTCAGCTTTTTCCGTTCTTCAAAAGAGAGATGGTGATGTTCCCGATAATAATTATCATGATAGATCACTGCTACCTTTTCTCCAAACTCCTTTTTCAGACGGTTGGTAAAGGTGGATTTTCCAGAACCTGTCCCGCCTGCAATTCCAATAATAACCGGTCTCATTGATTTATCTCCTTTTTACTTTTTGTGTCTATACCATATCTATTGATACCAATATAACACATTGCAAATAGGTTGTAAACCCGACAATATTCTACAACCTCCAACAAATTTTTAAACGCTTTTTCTCCTCGTCTTATTCTCAGCAAAAAACACCTGCAGACAAATATTTTGTCTGCAGGTGTCATAAAAAATGACATCAAATATTAATCCAGTTCTTCTTTTCCAGTATAAAGGCTGTAATAACGTCCTTTCTTTGCCAACAGCTGTTCATGGTTGCCACGTTCAATAATTTCTCCGTGTTCCAAAACAATAATGCAATCTGCATTTTTTACTGTGGACAATCGATGGGCAATGACAAATGTGGTTCGATCCTTCATTAATCGATCCATTCCGTGCTCAATATGACGTTCTGTACGAGTATCTACAGAACTGGTCGCTTCGTCCAAAACCAAAACAGGCGCTTTGGATACCGCAGCCCTGGCAATATTTAAAAGCTGGCGCTGTCCTTGGCTCAAATTAGCGCCGTCCCCTTCCAGTACCGTTTGATACCCATTTGGCAGTCTTTGAATAAAAGAATGCGCGCTGGCGGTTTTTGCTGCCTGAATGACTTCTTCATCTGTGGCATCCAATCTTCCATACCGGATATTTTCCATAATTGTACCGGTAAACAGATGGGTATCCTGAAGTACCATAGCGATCTGGCGGCGCAGGCTGGCTTTATGCACTGTTTGAATATCAATGCCGTCAACCAAGATACTGCCTGACTGAATATCGTAAAAACGAGTCATCAAGTTGGTAATGGTGGTTTTTCCTGCACCAGTAGAACCTACAAAGGCAATTTTTTGACCAGGTTTTGCATACAAAGAAATATCTTTTAAAATCACCTGATCAGGACGGTAACCAAATGTTACATGGGACAGTTCCACATTTCCAACTACCTGAGGCAGATCTTTTAAAGTACTGTCCTCGTCATCGGTTTCCGGAACTTCATCCATTACAGTAAATACACGTTCTGCACCTGCTAACGCGGCAAAGATGGTATTCATCTGCTGTGACAATTCATTGATCGGACGGCTGAACTGTCTGGAAAAATTCAAAAACACCGTTAATCCACCGATATCAAAGCTGCCCAGAACGCATAGAATCCCGCCTACACAAGCAACTAACGCATAAGTGATTTGTCCCATACCATTCATCATAGGGCCCATCATACCACCGATAAATTGCGCTTTAATCTGTTTGTCACGCAAATCTTTATTGTATCCGTCAAATACCTGCTCTACTGCCTGTTCATGACAGAACACTTTTACTACCTTTTGTCCTGTTACAATTTCTTCTACGTATCCGTTTACAACACCTAAAGATTCCTGCTGGGCAATAAACCATTTTCTGCTTCGCGTTCCAATAAAGCTAACTATTCTCAGCATAATCGGCACCATAACCAAAGTAACAATGGTCAGCCAAATATTCAGACGAATCATTAAAATCAAGGTTCCCCCTAATGTAATGACACCAGAAAACAACTGTACCACAGTGTTGTTTAAACACTCATCAATTCGGTCTACGTCGTTGGTAAAACGGCTCATCAAATCCCCATGTGTATGAGTATCATAGTATCTTATGGGAAGCTTCTGCAAATGGGTAAACAAGTCTCCCCGCAAGTGTTCCAATGATTTCTGCGCAATGCCAATCATTAATTTGTATTGCAGATAACAAGCAGCTACTCCGGCTAAATAAATTGCTCCCATAGCGCATAACGCCAATAACAATCCTTTTGGATCTCCTCTGGAACCATCTAAAGGAACAATGTATGTATTAATAATTGGTTTGAGCATATAGGAACCTGCCAAGTTGGAACAGGTATTGATAATAACAAAAACAAATACTAAAAACAATTGAAGTTTATAGGCGGCAAGATAAGAGAGCAGACGCTTTACCGTCTTTTTGGTATTTTTGGGGCGTCCTCCCGGTTTTCTTTCACCAGGTCCCGGTCCCATCTTCATTCCCTGTTTTGGGCTCATAATCCGCTCGCCTCCTTTTCCTTCTGTGAATAGTAGATTTCCTGATAAGCCTCGCAGCTTTCCATCAGTTGATGGTGATTACCCATTCCAATAATCTTTCCTTCTTCCAGTACAATAATTTGATCCGCATCCATAACAGAACCAATCCTCTGGGCAATGATGATCTTTGTAGTATCTTTCAAATCATTGACAAACGTTTCACGGATTTTCGCTTCTGTTGCGGTATCTACTGCACTGGTAGAGTCATCCAAAATGAGAATTTTCGGTTTTTTCAGAAGTGCCCGGGCAATACAAAGACGCTGTTTCTGTCCACCGGATACATTGACACCGCCCTGTCCCAACTCGGTTTGATAACCATTGACAAAGTTCTGAACAAATCCATCTGCCTGAGCATGTTCCGCTGCCTGATGTACTTCTTCATCACTGGCATTGGCATCACCCCAACGGAGATTATCCTCAATGGTTCCAGAAAACAGTACATTGGACTGAAGCACCATGGCTACTCCCTGCCGCAGATTGGGAATACTATAATCTTTTACATTGATTCCGTCTACCAGCACTTCACCAGAGGATACATCATAAAGCCGCGGAATCAACTGTACTAAGCTGGTTTTTCCACAACCGGTTGCCCCAATGACCCCTACAGTTTGCCCTGGCTCAATTGTTAAATTAATATCTTCCAATACTGGAGTATCTCCATATCCAAAATTCACATGGCGAAATTCCACCCGGCCTTCTTTTACCAGTACCTGCTTGCGCTTGGATTCTTCATCAGTTAAGTCCACTTTGGTATGAAGCACTTCCAAAATACGATGTACAGAGGCAAGCGCTCTGGACCCGTTGAGCAAAATCATAGCAAGCATATTCAATGACATTAAAATCTGCACAATATATGTAGTAAACGCAGTCAGATCTCCCACTTCCATGCCGCCTGCAATGACATAATTCCCTCCGAACCATACTACAGCAATGGTGGTAATATTCATGGCTAAAATCATCAGCGGCATGTTCATAATGGCGATTCCAAATGCATGGAGCATACCCTGACGATATTCACCATTGGCTTTGGCGAACTTTTTGTTTTCATGATCTTCCCGTACAAAAGATTTGATTAGCCGAACATTAATCAAATTTTCCTGAATTCCGGAGTTCATATTATCCAGTTTTGCCTGCAAGTTTTCAAAGCGAGGATATGCTGTGCGAATTAAAACAAATAGACAAACACCCAAAATAGGAATCATTACCGCAATGACCAATGCCAACTTTGCATGGATAAGAAATGCCATAATCAATGCCCCAATCAGCATCCCTGGAGCACGCAGCATCATAATCAGTGCCATTCGAATGACATTCTGCACCTGTGTAATATCATTGGTCAAACGGGTAACCAGAGAACCAGTACTGAAATGATCAATGTTCTTAAAAGAAAATTCCTGCACTTTAGAAAATAAATCTGCACGCAAATCCGTAGAAAAACTGATGGATGCCTTTGCCGCCAGGTAACATCCTCCAGTACCTCCGCAAATCATAATCAGTGCCACCGCAATCATAATTAATCCTACGGAAACAATATAACCATAATCTTTATTGGCAACCCCATTATTGATAATCAAAGCCATCAATTTTGGCAAAATAACTTCCCCAATTACTTCGATAATCATCAGAATCGGTCCCAGAATAAAAGCCGGAAGATATGGCTTTACGTATTTCCAAAAAATCTTCATTCCATTTCCTCCTTCCCTATACCAGTTGATTTTTCCATTTCCTGAAGATTTTGATGAATTTTTTCAAAACAGCTTAACAGTACCTTTACTTCTTCCTCTGTACAGCCATCAAACATATGACCGTCTATGGTATGAAAAAGCCGGACACTTTGATGTGCTACTTTCTCGCCTAATTGAGTCAATTCGATTTGATGAAACCGATTGTCATTGGGATCCACAATTCTCTGAATGTAGCCATCTTTTTCTAACGTTTTTAAACGGACTGCCACTGCCGCCGGAGACATATCCATAAGATCTGCCAGCTCCTTTTGAGAACGTCCAGGATGATGAAATATCTCCATCAGCATCCGATGCTGTCCTCGGTACACACCAGTCGTCAATGCTGCTTTGTCTAATACCCTGCGATGCATGATTACCATTTTGCGAAAAGCTTGTGATAATTGTTTAGCCGCATCCTGCATACCGCTACCTCCTTTTATAGTAAACTAGTTAACCATTAAGATGTTAACTATTAACTAGTTAATAATTATACTCCATTTATTCTATTTGTCAATAGATATTCATTTATTATATCTAATATAGATAAAAAACAGATGTAAAGCACTTTAACTTTACATCTGTTAAACGCCCTATTTATGGGCTTTTTTACTTTTTACAGACTCACTTGAAGTCTTTTGCGGTTTGGGGACAGAATAAAGAGAAGCATATGCCTCCGCTTCCGCCTGAGACACTGGCGGTGTTGGAATCAGACCAGTACACTCTGTGGAAGAAACCACATCTTTCTGATCCAAATAGCCGTCTCCATCCTGATTAACAGCAAATTTATCTTTTCGCACGGGATCAGCTCCTTTCTTTTACAGCATTCCCATGCTCCAGATAAATATGCTTATTTTATTCTGAAACCGATTTCCAGGGGGTATCATAATCCACAAGACTTTTTGCAGAAACAGGATAAAAGAACGTCTCTTCTTTGCGATTTGCAAAAATGCCCTTTCCCCCTTCATCTCCTGTCAGGGAGAGTAATTCTTTCCGGAAAGACGGTGAAAACACTGTAGGACTTCCTGGGCGCCCGTCACAGTACACCCTGCCCAGTGGACAGCCGCTGTCTAAAAATCCCAGTAAAAATTTCCGATAATCGGTTCCTGAAAAACCAGGCTGATCGCATACAAAAAAGCTGAGTACTGCATTTTCTCTGGCAGCATGAACTCCTGCATGAATGGAAGCAGAAATGCCCTGATAAGACAAAGGAGATTCCACTGGAATAAATCCAAACCCTTTTGCCGCTGCTTGAATGTCTGCAAGATTGGTCACCACCAGAACACGACAAAATTCAACCTGTGCTGCTGCTTCAAAAGCGTATTGATACAATGGCTTTCCATAAAAATCAGCCAGGAGCTTCTGACTGCCAAACCGTTTAGAAGCTCCTGCCGCCAGCAAAATAATATCAACAGATTTCATCAGTGTTTCCCTGGGCAATTCCCAGTGCAATTTCCTCACTGCGAACTGGAAGCTCATAGAAATTCAGACCGGTTGCATGATAAATTGCATTGATAATCGCTGGAGAAGGAGTATTAATTACCAGTTCTCCAATGGATTTTGCTCCAAACGGGCCAGTCGGTTCATAGCTGCTGACAAATTCCACGCGGATTTTTCCCACATCCAAACGAGATGGAATTTTATACTGCAGGAAGGAATTGTTCATCATCCGGCCATGAGAATCGTACTGAATATCTTCATACAAAGCCATACCAATTCCCTGAACAATTCCGCCTTCGGTCTGTACAGTTGCCAAATTCCGGTTGATGACGGTACCACAGTCCACAGCTGCTACATAATCTACTACCTGGACATTTCCGGTTTCCGGATCCAGATCGATTTCTGCCATCCCCACCATAAATGGAGGAGGAGAAATTGGGGAAGAATGAGATTCACTAGCGGAAAGACAGCGATTATGCCCTTCAAAACTAGCATATCCGATAGCAGATAAGCTGACTTCTTGATCGGTTTCTACACAGAATACCCGTTTTCCATCAAATTCTACCTGCTCCGGAGACAATCCCAGCAAAGATGCACCGGTTTCCACAATCTTCTGACGAAGCTTTTCACAGGTTTTTACCACTGCCATCCCAGTTACATAGGTAGTAGAAGAAGCATAAGAACCGGTATCATACGGGGATTGGTCGGTGTCTACACCGCGTACCGCAATCTGGTCGATGGAACAATCCAGACAATCGGCTGCCATCTGTGCCAGAATGGTGTCGCATCCGGTTCCCATATCGGTACAACCTACCAGCAAGGTATAGAACCCATCATCGTTCAAACGAATTTCTACACTACCGATATCCACGCCGGAAATACCGCTTCCCTGCATTGCCATAGCAACACCGACGCTTCGGATATGACCGTTTTCCAGCACCCGTCTAGGATACTTTTCATCCCAGTTCATCATTTCCTTCGCTTTTTGCATACACTGATCCAAGGTACAGCTGTTGCAGGGCTCATTATAGTAAGTGGGCATATTCTGTCCCTGAGAAACCATGTTTTTCTCACGGATAGCGCAAGGGTCCATTCCCAGTTTTGCAGCCAGTTCATTCACTGCACTTTCTACTGCAAAAATCCCCTGAGTAGCTCCATATCCCCGGTAAGCACCGCCGCCCATGGTATTAGTATATACTACGTCACAGGCAAAACGCGCCGCTTTCAGGCTGCCATATAAAGACAAAGATTTATGACCTACCAGACCAATGGTAGTAGGACCATGTTCCCCGTATGCGCCTGCATTGGAAAGGGCATAAAGATCAATTGCCCGGATGGTTCCGTCTTTATCCGCACCAATTTTTACCTTCATCTGCATTTCATGACGTGGAGAGCCGTTGGTCATACTTTCTTCCCGGGTAAAAATCAAGCTGGCTGCACGTCCAGTTTTCAAGGTAACAAATGCCGGATATACTTCAGAAACGGCGCTTTGCTTTGCACCAAATCCGCCGCCGATTCTAGGTTTGATAACACGAATCTGTGCTTTGGAAATCTCCAGTGCATTTGATAAAATTCTTCTGACATGGAACGGAATCTGGGTGGAGCTGACCACCGTCAGCCGTCCGTATTCATCCAAATAGCTGAAGGTACGGAAGGTTTCCATCATTGCCTGATTGTTTGCTTTGGTGTGATAGGTGGATTCACATACTACTGCGCAGGAATTCAGTTCCTGTTCCACATCTCCCACTTCAAACACATCTGCACTGCACAAATTTCGATGATTATCAGCACCTACAGGACATAGGGCTTTAAAATCTTCTTCCGGATGAACCAGAATTTCGTTGTCTTTTGCTTTAGTAAAATCCATCAAAGGTTCCAATACCTGATAGGTCACCCGAATCAGCTTCATCGCCTTTATCGCAGCAGCTTCTGTTTCTGCTGCAATAATTGCTACAGGATCCCCAAAGCAGCGAAGACGGCGATCCAAAATCAAACGGTCATAAGGGCTTGGTTCCGGATAGGTCTGACCCGCTGTAGTAAAACGAGAACCGGGAACATCTTCATAGGTGAAAATATCCACAACACCGGGAACTTTTTTAGCAATTTTCGTATCAATGGTTTCAATCAGTGCATGGGCATGAGGACTGCGCAGCAATTTTACCACCAAAGTATTGGCTGGAATTAAATCCCCTGTATAAACCGGTTTTCCGGTTACCAGACTCATGGCATCCTTTTTGCGAACCCGAGTATTGACGTAACTCATTGCTGTTCCCCCTTTCTCCAGCTGAGATATTTTTTCACAGCCCGCAGCTGACTTTGATATCCGGTACAGCGGCAAAGATTTCCTGCCAAATATTCCAAAATTTCTTCCTCTGTAGGATCATCCAGTTCCTGTTCCATTGCCAGAACATTCATTAAAAATCCCGGACTGCAGAAACCGCACTGTTCTCCGCCTTCATCAGCAAGGAAAGCACCCAATTCTTCTGCCTGCTTCTGACATCCTTCTAAGGTAGTAATGGTGTGTCCATCCGCTCTGGCCGCTAATACACTGCAGGAGAGCACCGGTTTTCCGTCCATATGAACAGTACATAAACCGCAGTTAGAAGTTTCGCATCCCCGTTTTACAGAAAGACATCCTTTGCTTCTCAAATAGTCCAGCAGTACCATGTCCGGCGCAATTTCATCAGTACACCGAACTCCATTCAATATTAATGTAATCTTCACTGCTTACACCTCCTGAATACGGCCGCATGCACGGCGTACTAATACCTGTGCCAAATGACGCCGATACTGGGCACTGGCACGCATATTGGTTCCATATTCCAACTTTTGGGCTGCCTGTATGAGCTGTTCAATCCCTTCCTGAGAAAGAGGATATTCTCCGGGAACCATCATGGCTTTTCCAGGTCTGGCACCAATTGCCGCACGCAGCATTCCGCCAGACAGACAGACACTGCACGCCAATACAGGGATATCGGTCTGGGTATTGCGGACACTTTCATAAACTGCTTTTCTGCCGTCTTTTGGCAGATATACCCGCACTAGAATATCCCGATCATAAGGTATGGCAGCATATTCTTCCACAGATACCCTGCCCCCATGGAACAGTTCCACCTGCGCACCCAGTCCCATAAGCCAGGTTAAAATATCGGAAAAACCAAAACGGGATGCCAAACTGCCGCCTAATGTTGCGCAGTTTCGAAACTGCACCCCTACAATATGACGGGTCATGTCTAAAAATCCAGTTCCAAAATACTCTTTCAGCAAAGAGCTGGTTTCCATCTGCCGGAGAGTGACCATGGCACCCAACACAACTTCTTCCGGTGTTTCTTCGATGGTATCCAAACCCAGTCCAGATAAATCAATCACCGTATGATAGTTTTTCCGGTTCATTTTCAGCCAGCATCCGCCGCCCAAAATCACATTATTTTTCTTTTGATTCAGTTCATAAGCCTCTTCCAGAGAAGCGGCTTTCACGTATTGTTGCGCTGTAAACATGATTTTACAGTCTCCTTTCCCCTTTCCAGTAAAGACATCCTTCGGAAGACAATGCCAATTCCTGACCATAAATCGGACGCAGCTGCTCTAAAAGCTGTTCTCCCAAATGACAATGATATGGTAAACTCATCACGGAATGATCCCGAAGCAGTAATATCTCATCCCCGTAGGATAAGGCAAGATTAGGATCATGCACTGTAATCACAGCACATTTTTTCTGTTCCCGCACAAGTTTATATAAAACTTTTAAAAAATCTCTTTGACGCTTCATATCCAGATTTGCAGTGGGCTCGTCCAACAGCATGACCGGTGTATCCTGCATCAAAAGCTGGGCAAGTGCCGCCAACTGACATTCTCCGCCGCTGATTTGTGCCAGCTTTCGTTCTGCCAAATGACCAATCTCCAGCTGATCTAAAATCCCTTTCACACGCCTATAATGGCTTTTATCCGGTATTTGTGTCCATTTTAACCGGGGTGCTGCTCCTAATACCGCATATTCCGTCACCGTCATATCCCCTGCTTCCACCTTTTGCGGCAGATAAGAAATGTTTCGGGCACGCTGGGAGATGGGGATCTGTTCCAACGAAATCCCGTCCAGCCGCACAGAACCGGTACCGGCAGGGATCAAACCACAAAGCGCTTTCAACAGGGTGGATTTTCCCGCCCCATTGGGTCCCAGCAAAAAGATCATGCCCCACGAAGGAAGTTCAAAGGACACCTGGTTTAAAACACAGGTATCCCCAAAGTGTATTGACAAATCCTGTACTGATAAAGGCAATCTAAATTCCTCCCTTTCTCCGTACCGAACCGCTGACCAGTAGTACCGCCAAAAATGCTGCTCCAAACAATGAAGTGAAAATGCTAATGGGAATTTCGATGGTTGAAAGACTTCGGGCACACAAATCTGCCGCTAAAAGCAAAGCTCCTCCCGCAAAAAAACAGGTTCCCATATTTTTGGTTACATCGCCGGCACCCCATAGCCTGATTAAATGAGGAGCAATCAGCCCAATCCAGCTGACTACACCTGCCACAGAAACCACTGCTGAAACCAGTACTGTGGCGGCACCAATACAAATCACCCGCACAAATCCCGGAGAAACTCCCAAACTTTGTGCCTGATCATCCCCTAAAGACAGCACCTTTAAACGAAACCGAAACAGATATAGTCCCAAACTGCAGGGAATCACCAAAACAGCAACACTTGCCACATCGCTCCAGTTTCCATTTTGGAATCCGCCCATCAGCCAATACTCAATGGCCGGAAGCTGATGATTGGGATCTGCCAAAACTTTAAAAATCATTAAAATAGAAGAAGATACACTGCCTACCACAATTCCTGCCAGCACCATTCCCAGCACCCGGTTGCTTCTGACAAACCGGGACAGCCAAAGAGAAAAAATTACAGCACCAATCCCGCACAAAAAACTGCTCCCTTGGAGCATGACAGCAGAAGCCGGCAGATACAGCAATGCAAATACCGCACCTACAGAACACCCACTGGTCACCCCCAATACATCGGGGGAAACCAGCGGGTTAGAAAATATTGTTTGAAACACCAAACCAGAAAGAGCCAGCGCACCACCGCCAACTGCCACCAACACAGTTCTGGGCAGACGGATCTCATAAAAAAGCGCCTCGGCTGTAGGGGACGGTGCCTGCCCGATCAAAATTCCTCCAATCTCTCCCAGAGAAAGAGGATATCGACCCAAACAAACAGAAAGCAAAATCATGCCAATCCACAAAAGCAGCGCCAGTGCAAATCGTCTCTTCATTGGTCGGTTTCCTTTCTATTTTCGTGTTTATGCTGCCGGCTGTTCAGCCTCAACAGCATCTACATCCAAATTAAAATAGGTTTTATAAAAATCACTTACCGCAGTTTCATATTCTTCCTGAGATACTACATCCGGATGAAGCTGATTAGCAAGCCACAAAATTCCCAGCACGCTGGAAGCGGTCGGATAATCCCACGGTTCCAATTCTCCAGGGAATACCAATACATTTTCTTCTGGATTTTCCATTGCTTTCAAATTAGCAAAACGGGTATCAGCAAGAAAATCATCCCGGGTATAGTCCGCATAATTAACCAGGAATACCTTTTCCGGGTTCCAAGCTACCAGCTGTTCTGCGGAAATATCTGCCCACTGATCCATATCAATGGAAGCTGCTGCATTCACGCCGCCTGCCATTTCAATCAGGTCATTTTGATACATGCCTGCTCCTGCAGTAGAAAGCATATCGCTTCCTGCCAAATATACCAGCGGTTTTTCTTCCAAATCTTTGGTGCGGCTGGAAACGTCTTCCATCACTTCACGATAGTAAGAAGTCAGCTGCTGAGCGCGATCATCACATCCAGTTGCCTGTCCCAACAAAGAAACAGTGGTCAAAAAGTTTTCCATTGTTTCCGGATCAATTACCATAACCGGAATATTCAATGCTTCAAACTGTGCCACAGAATCCTGAAGTTTCTTTGGCAGGATTACCAAATCCGGTTCCAAAGCAGCAGTTTCTTCTACATTAATTCCTTTTCCAGAACCAACTGCCGGCAATTCCAAAAATTCAGGTGCTGCCTGACGGTACAGTTCACGGGTTTCCGCTTTCATTTCGATTCCTACCAGTTTATCCTGTGCGCCCAGTGCAATCAAAAGAGAGCTGGACAAATAATATGCGGAAACTACTTTTTCCGCCGGCTGTTCCAAAGTTACGGTACGGCCAATCTGGTCAGTTAAAACAATTTCTCCGGAAGAAGAACTTTCTTCCTCACTGACCTCACTGGTCTGAGAGCTGATAGAAGTTTGGCTTTCTTGATTTTTCGTCTGACCTGTGCATCCTGCAAGTACGGATACAGAAAAAGTCAGTGCAACTGCACAGCAAATGATTCGTTTGAGCAATGACATCAAAAACATCCTTTCTTTTTTGTTTCTATTGCAAGAGATTTTGTAAAACCTCTCTCCTAGCGCAGATATTCTGTCCGTCAAAAGCCTTTTGTTTCTTACCTTTATTGTATCAAAAGAAACCGCTTTTGTCGATAGACAGTATTCCCATAAAACCTGCCTTTTTTCATAAAAACAGGCTGCCTTGAACACAAGGCATTTCAAACAATGCCCGGCATTCAAGGCAGCCCCGGGAGTCCTGCCGCAGACGATACAAACTACCGTCCATCTATATCAGCATTTCTGCTTTTATTTTTCCTGCTGATCCTCTTCTTTATCTTTTGGAAGAATCAGATTTAATACAGTAGCAATGACAAAGGTCATGATAATACCATTCTGAGCGAAAATCTGGTTCACCCATTCTGGCATCTGTGCCAAAGATTCTGGAACCATACCAATTCCTACACCAAGACCCAAAGCCATAGCAACAATCATTCCGTTTCTGCCATCCAGTTTTTCACGCTGGAGAGAAGTCATACCGCTTACCAAAATCATAGCAAACATGATAACTGCTGCACCGCCCAAAACAGACTGAGGCATTACAGAAAAGATTGCGGACAATTTAGGAATAAATCCGCACAATACCAAAAATACTGCACCAGTCATAATGCAGAAGCGGTTTACTACTTTGGTAACTGCAACCAAACCTACATTCTGGCTGAAAGAGGTGTTTGGAAGAACACCGAAAATTGCTGCAACCAAGCTGCCTACACCGTCTGCGATTACACCGCCGGACAGTTCGTTGTCAGTTGGTTCCCGATCCAATCCGCCGTTGGTAATACCGGAAATATCACCGACAGTTTCTACAGCGGTAGCTACAAACATAATGCCCATAGCAACCATTGCCTGCCAATGGAATTCCATTTTTACTGGCATAAACTTAGGAAGGCTGAACCATGCCGCATCTGCAACTGGCTGGAAATCCACCATATTCAGGCAGATTGCCACAATATATCCTACTACAATCCCAATCAAAATTGCGGAAACACTGATGAAACCTTTGGTGAACTGTTTGCAGATCAAAATAACAATGACTACAATGGTTCCTACCAACAAATGTTTCCAGCTTCCAAAATCAGCAGTTCCTGCTCCGCCTGCAAAATATTTTACCCCTACTGGCAGCAAAGACAAACCAATAGACATAATTACCAGGCTGGTTACTACCGGCGGAAACAATTTTTTCAAAGGTTTAATAAAAAAGCCCAATACAATTTCCAGCAGCGCACCGGTTAAAGACGCCCCGATAATTGCACCATATCCATAGGTCGCTCCAATGGCTTTACAGGTTCCGATAAAACCAGAACTGGTTCCCATAACAACTGGAAGACCACAGCCTACTTTCCAAATTGGATACAGCTGAATTAAGGTGATGACACCTGCAATAAACATGGCATTTTGGATCAGGCTGGTTTTCAAGCCAATTTCCATTTCCAGCATACCACATACAATCAGCAGAGGAGACACGTTTCCTAAAAACATTGCCAGCACATGCTGAATTCCAAGGGGAATCGCTTTCGCCAGAGGTACTCGCCCTTCCAGCCGATAGATGCTTCCTTCTTGTTCTTTCATAATACAGCTCCTTCACATACAGCGCACTTTCACCATAGGAGCTGAAACCGTTCTCACAACAGCAAAAGAAAACAGCCTGACATCATCTTTCCCGTTTCTGTATTAAAACAGGGACACTCCATCATGCTGCTCCATTGCATGCGTAGTCGGACAGAATGGCCATCCGGTAGAAACTTACAGCCCATATCGCTGAAATTATACGCATATTTAATGAGTTTAGTATATCACAAATTTGTACTTTTTTCTATCTTTTTCTTGCTATTTTGTAAAATATCGATTTTTTGGATAAAAACCCTTCTAAATTTTCCAAAAAATATGCTGTTTTTGCATTGTCAAGACGAAAAAAAGATGGTATAATTTTGGAATATATAAAAACCTGTGAAAAAAGGAGCGCTTTGCGGTATGGAATTATTAAAGGAACGTATTTTAAAAGACGGAAAAATCAAAGAAGGCAATGTTTTAAAGGTAGACAGCTTTTTAAACCATTGTATGGACATCACTTTGATTCAAGAAATCGGAAAGGAATTTCGCCGTGTTTTCCCCGACCCTTCTATCAATAAAATTCTGACCATCGAAGCTTCTGGAATTGGTATTGCTGCCATTACCGCACAGTATTTTGGAAATGCCGATTTGGTATTTGCCAAAAAGACCAAATCAAAAAATCTGGACGGCGAACTGTATACAGTTCCTGTTCTGTCTTATACCAGAGGAATTCAGTTTGATGTACAGGTAGCAAAACGTTACCTGACACCAGAAGATCATGTTTTAATCATTGATGACTTTTTAGCTCATGGGCAGGCCCTCAAAGGCTTAATGGAAATTGTTCGTCAGTCCGGTGCAAAACTTGCCGGATGCGGAATAGTGATCGAAAAAGGATTCCAAAACGGAGGAAAACTATTACGGGAACAGGGTGTCAACCTACAGTCTCTGGCTATCATTGACTCTATTGAAAACGGTGTGATTACTTTCCGGTAAATCCCGCCGGATAATGTCCGGTGAAAACCGCCTACGGCGCCGCCGACGAAGCACCGGGGCAAATCGCCTACGGTATGCACCCTGTTAATTAAGTGGAAATATTAGGTGATTTTCTCTTCGCTGACAGAAATAGAGAGGCGAACCACAATGATTGTGGTTCGCCTTTTTGATTTGCTGATTCTTTTGTCTTATTTAATCCAAGCGCCGTCAGGACCTACACGGTAGCCGTCAGGAGTTGTGGTGTTTGCTGCCATTCTTCCGTTTTCAGCATACATGTAGTACCATTTGCCGTTTACCTGTTTCCAGCCTGTGCTCATTACACCATGGCTGTCCAGATGATACCAGTACCCTGCCCAGCTAAGCCAGCCAAAGTGCATGGAACCATCTTTGTTCATGAAGTACCATTTGTTGCCGTCTTTTACCCAGCCGGTTGCCATAGCGCCGTTGCTGTTCAGGTAATACCATTTATTATTGATAAACTGCCAGCCGGTCTGCATTTCGCCGGAACGGTTCATGTAGTACCAGGTGTTACCTACTTTCTGCCAGCCAAAGGTGATGTAACCGTTCTGGTTAAACAGATACCAAGCTTTGTAGCCTTTGCCGGAATCCAGATATTTCCACTGGTTTGCTGGATAGGTGCCGTCTACATTCTGGTACCACCAGCCTACTGGACTCTGTTTCCAGGTACCGGTTCCGATTGGGGTGCCTGTTCCAGGAACTCCGATAGAACCGCCGCCGTTGTTGTTATTATTGCCGTTTGGTTTCAAAGTAATGCTACCATCTTTATTAACCTGAATATATTCAGATTTACTGGAAACTTCTGAGTCTGATTCAGATTCAATAATCGCAAGATTTTTATTGCTTTTATCTTCAAAATTAATCTTAGAACCACCAGCAAATGTCAGTTTAGGTGTTTCTGTAACATCCTTTCCTTTTGCAACGTTAATTCCATACCAAGAGTTTTGACCTGTAATCAATCCCAAATTACCATCAACAGTCACCTCTGAACCATTTACAATCAGGGGTGCACCTGTCAAAGCGGTGCTATGATCGATAGTTAAATCACTTAAATGTACACCTGTAGCCAGATATACATTAACACCATTTTTATTGTCTTCCTTTGTTTTAATAGTGCCATTTTTTACAGTTACATCATCACCACTTACCTGTACCAAATGACGGTCATTGTCATAAGTATATTGAAAACTATCAGATGCTGTGATAGTGCTGCCATTTAAATTCAATGTAACATTGTCCTTGGCAATATCAAGCATTTTGCCAACTTCATAGGTACCTTTTGTCAATTCTACAGTTGTGTTGTCCTTTAACTGTGGGATAACCTGTTCTGTAAGATTAACTTTTTCATCCACAATAATAGTATGGTTAGTAACGGTTACCTTTTTCTCTGTCTCTGGTGCTGTACCAACACCAAAGTAATAATCTGTACCAGCCGCACTATTTCCTACAAAATTCTGAGTTACTCCAGTAAGTGTTAAGGTTCCTTCAGAAAAATATTTTGCGACGATCCATGATTCCATAGTCACATCTGTAATTTTAGCTGTTCCAATGTTTGCTCCATTACCAAAATAAATAGAACCGCTTCCTCTAGGTCCGCTATTTTCCAAAGTAGAATCTGTTAATTCAAAGTTAGAGCCCAGTACTTCAATCGCTTTGTTGCAAGTATTCATATAATCTTCTTGCTCGTTTTTAAAGCTATTAGGATTAGCTTTAATTTTAACTTTATTAATTTTAACATCATTACCTGCTACGGTGATAAAGTTCTGCTGTGCCCAGTTACCTGAATTTGGATTATAATCACTGGTAATTGTAGCACCATTACCGTTGATGGTGATATTATTAGCTGTAATTGGAAATACAAAACCAGTATTAGCAGAACCATTAATATATATGTTCTGATATGTATCCATCAATTCTTTAGTGAGATTATAGGTTTCCCCTGCTTTCAAATTCCAAATTTGATTATCGGCCTGATTTTCGATAGCTTCTGCCAACTCCTGAGAGTTACTAATTTCCTTAACTGTAGTTTCTTTCGCACCTGCACTAACCGGATCAGCAGCAGCTACAGTTGCTGGTGTCAAGTTTGTTGCAGTAATGGTGTCTTTTTCTTCTGTTTTTTCCTCCACGCCATCCGCAAATACGACTGCACTGCTGGATGCCGCCATCATGACTGCCAGTAATGCAGCCAAGAGCTTTTTGCTATCTTTCATAGCTTTCTTCTCTCCTTTGTGTTTTGTCCTGTTTTACATAAAAAAAGACAGTATCCCCCTATCCAGGAGAATACTGTTCTTTTTATCAAAACATATTTTTTGTAATATTTGATGGTAAGAGTGTTTAGAATGCCCCCCCCATTGTCAAATTGTGGCAATTGTTCAGTTCAAACAACATAGGGGTGCACTCCTTTCTTACTATCATAATCCCTATTATACACTTTTTCCCAGTTTTGTCATTAACAAATGTTAATAAAACACAGAATTTTCCAAAGTTTTATAAAAATCAGCGAAATATACAAAAAACATTTACCTTAATTATGCAATAATCTTACGGTTATTTGTGATACTTTCCATTGGAATTAATCTGAAATGCACGGTAAATCTGCTCTAACAGCATCACCCGTGCTAATTGATGAGGAAACGTCATTGGTGACATAGAAAGTTTCAGCTGTGCAGCAGATTTTACTTCTTTTGACAGACCAAAAGAACCTCCAATTATAAAGTTCACTTCACTAATTCCTGATAATGGGATTTGATCCAGTTTTTCTGCCAGCTGTTCGGAAGACAGCAGTTTCCCCTCAATACACATGGGGATCATGAAACAGCTTCCCAGCCGACAATGGGACAGGATGGATTTGCCCTCTTCCTCGATGGCTTTTTCAATTTGTGCCTGTGAAGGATTACTGGGCACTTTATATTCTGGAAGTTCCACAAGATTTAACTTACAGAAAGCCCCCAACCGTTTTTCATACTCCGCACAAGCCATCCGCAAATAATTTTCTTTCAGCTTTCCAATACAGACAATATTTACTGTCAGCATATTTTTTCTCCTTATAAAACAGGGACCACTTGTCCTTCATTATTTTTAGGTGCAACCCAAAGGGTAAAGTCCTTTTGCACCTGTGCTCCTGCCTGCTGTAAATAAGATACCACATTGGCATATGCCAATTCCGGACGATTATTTTCTTCGCTCAAATGCCCTAACACAAAATGCCGAACCCCTTCTTCATACAAACGGGTAATCTCATAACCGCAGTCTGTATTGGACAGGTGTCCTCTGGAACCTGCAATTCTGCGCTTTAAAAATTCAGGATAAGGTCCCATTTCCAACATAGCGGGATCATAATTGCTTTCCAACAAAAGCAGGTCACTGGATGCCAGCCGTTCATGGATCTCGGAAGTAACATACCCCAAGTCTGTGCAGACGGTAACGGTCTTTCCTCCGGCTATATGTATCTGGTATGCCTGACTTTCTACACTGTCATGAGGTGTAGAAAAAGCTTCCACTGCAAAACCGCCAACCTGTTGGGGCTGAGAGTCTATAGGCTGTATGAACCCTTCCTCCCATAAAAATCCTTTCTCTGCCAGTTTAGACAAAGTCCGATGAGAAGCGTATACAGGAACATCCAATTCCTTTTGAATGCGTGCTAACCCCTTTACATGATCGGAATGCTCGTGGGTAACAAAAATCCCTCGAATCGCTTGTTTCTCTACTCCAATCAAAGAAAGATGTTTTAAAAATCCCCGTATTCCCAGTCCGGCATCAATTAATACGCCTTCATCCTGGTTTCCTACATAGGTACAGTTTCCTTTGGAAGAACTGCACATAGGATAAATGAACGCCATAATTTCTCCTTTTAAAAACTACTGTATTTTTTGCACTTCGTCTCCAAAAATCTGCCCATGCTCCAACATAGCGCACAGGTTGAAACTCTGAACATCAGCAAAATAAAACAGGAAACCACTGCAAAATAACCATTTAGCAACAGCTTCCTGAAACCATTCATAACATCATATTGATATAAGCTTTACCCCACCAACACTCGTTTGGACACACATTTTTCTGACCCATCAGGGACTTGCTTATGGGAGGCTTATTTTAAATTAAACTTTTATAAAGCTTCTGCCAGCACTAAATCCGGTTTACTGATTTTTTTAATATCTGCTCCCAATGCCCGGAGTTTTTCTACAATATTTTCATAGCCCCGTTCAACGTGATAAATATTCTCAATCTCAGTAACACCATCTGCGTTTAAAGCGGCAATAATCATTGCAGCGCCTGCACGCAAATCCACTGCTTTTACCTGAGCACTGATAAACCCATCAATTCCTTCAATAATCGCCACATGACCATCTACAGAAATATCTGCACCCATCCGACACAGCTCATCTACATATTTAAAACGGGTATCCCATACCCCTTCTGTTACAATGCTTGTACCTTTTGCCAAACACAGCAAAGTGGTAATCTGAGGCTGCATATCTGTTGGAAAACCTGGATGAGGGCGCGTTTTCACATTGGTATGATGAAGTTCGTCCACATACCGCACCCGTACACTGTCGTCATATTCCGTTACTTCTAACCCAATTTTCTGCAGTTTTGAAGTAATGGATTCCAAATGCTTTGGAATTACATTTTTTACCAAAATATCTCCTTTGGTAGCAGCAGCGGCAACCATATAGGTGCCTGCCTCAATCTGATCCGGAATCACAGAATATTCTGCACCATGCAAAGACTCAACGCCTTTAATTTTGATGACATCGGTTCCGGCACCCATAATATTGGCACCCATAGAGTTTAAAAAGTTTGCAACATCTACTACATGAGGTTCTTTTGCTGCATTTTCAATGATTGTGGTTCCTTCAGCGCGCACAGCCGCGAGCATAATATTGATTGTGGCACCAACGGAAGACACATCAAAATAGACATGGGTACCCATTAACGTTTTCGCAGCAACGTCAATCATCCCATATTCCAGTGTATAATCTGCCCCCAAAGACTTAAAGCCCTTTAAATGCTGGTCAATTGGGCGGACACCAAAATTGCACCCTCCTGGAAGGGCAACCTTGGCTTTATGATATTTTCCCAGTAAAGCTCCTAAAAAATAATAGGAGGCACGCATATGTTTTGCGTGTTCATACGGCACTTCAATACTGTGAATTCTTCTGGTATCAATTTCAAGAGTGGATTTATTAATAACTTTTATATCTGCACCCATCTCGCGTAAAATTTTTACGCAGTAGGAAACATCGCTAATATTCGGTATATTTTCAATAACGCAAGGACCATCGGCTAAAATGGTAGCCGGCAAAATTGCAACAACTGCATTTTTCGCGCCACTAATGGAAACTTCTCCCTTTAATGGTTTGCCGCCATGAATGATATATTTTTCCAAATTGCTCTCTCCTTTGTCGCTCTTAAAAGTATTATACCATAAAATGAGCAAAAATAAAAGCACAAAAACAAATTGTTATCATTTGTGTCTATTTTGTTTCTTTTACACATTCAATAACAATTTGCTTTGTGCTACATAAACAAATTATAGCAAAATTAAAAGCATCTATCTTGAAAAATCAATACAACTTAGAAGTTTGCTCCGTTCCAACCCCAATGAACATTTGCAAAATAATTGATATAAATCCGATCTTTCGGAATAGACAGCTCTTCTTCCAAAGTCTGGCAAATCGCTGCAGTCATTTTTTCGGAAGCTGGTACATCTACTTTGTCTCCCAGTACCTTTACTTCTACTACTGCACAGGGAAGTTCATTGGTTCCGCCAAAATACATCCGGCAGTTATCTTCAAAATTCAGCATCAGCCACTGTTCGCTTTTTCCAGGATACATGGAAATAATTTTTCCATAGGCGGTTTTTAAGCTGCCTTCTTTTTCCTTTGACAATTGGCATGATAATTTTGTGTTAATAAACGGCATAACTTGATTTCCTTTCTCAATCTGCCAAAACCAAAGCACATTGCTGCTTTTTAATTTTGACATATACTAGTCCTCTACAAATGACAGCAAAAATTATTTATCAAAACGGCTAAAGCTTTCTTTTAGTTTATCAAAAAAACCTTTACGTTTTTCATAATTTTTTTCATTTAATGTAGATTCAAATTCCTGCAAAGCACGCTGCTGTTCTTTGTTTAAATTCTTAGGGACTTCTACAGTTACTGTAACAAACTGGTCGCCTCGTCCACGGCCATTGAGCTGCTGTACACCTTTGCCCCGCAATTTAAACACAGTACCTGGCTGAGTACCTGCCGGAACGTTATACTTTACTTTACCATCAATTGTAGGAACTGTCAACTCATATCCCACCACAGCCTGATAGTAAGTAAGCGGAATATCACACCAGATATCATAGCCATCCCGTTTAAACAATACATCCGGACGAACAGAAATGGTCACATGCAGATCCCCAGACGGTCCTCCGTTAGATCCGCAGTTTCCCTGTCCTCTTACAGACAAAGTTTGACCGTCGTCAATCCCTGCCGGAATATTGATTTCAATGGTTTTAGTAACTCCCACTTTTCCAGATCCACCGCATTTTTTACAGGGATGATCAATGATCTGACCCCGTCCGCCGCACTTGGAACAGGTGCGGGTGGTTCGGATAGAACCAATTGGAGTACGCTGCAATACGGTTTCCTGTCCTGTACCATGACACTGGGTACAGGTTTGCGGATTATGTCCTGCTTCACAGCCATTGCCGTGACATTCCGGACATGTTTCCTGTCTGGTCAAACGAACTTCTTTTTTGGTACCTTTGCACGCCTCAAAGAAGTCAATGGTCATACTGGTATGAATATCGCTTCCCCGACGAGGTGCATTCGGATTTGCCTGTCTGGCAGAAGAACCAAATCCTCCGCCAAAAAAGCTGTCGAAAATATCTCCAATATCGCCAAAGCCGCCGAATCCACCGGCTCCGCCAAAACCGCCGCCAGCTCCGCCGGCGCCATAACTGGGGTCTACCCCCGCGTGTCCAAACTGGTCATAACGGGATTTTTTCTGAGGATCAGACAGCACTTCATAAGCTTCATTTACTTCTTTAAAGTGCTTTTCTGCCTCTTTATCTCCCGGATTCAGGTCCGGATGATATTTCTTCGCCATTTTACGATATGCCTTTTTCAGTTCATCTTCACTGGCGCCCCGATTTACTCCCAGGACCTCGTAATAATCTCTCTTTTCCTCCGCCAAACTGCCTAACCACCTTTATCCGACAATTTGCAGTTGAGTCCATGACTCAACTGCAAATCCATTCAAAATTATTTATTTTTATCGTCGTCGTGAACTTCTGTAAAGTCAGCGTCTACATAGTCGCCGCCCTGGCTGCCCTGAGCATTTGCCTGAGCACCCATGTCTGCACCAGGATTAGCACCTGCTGCCTGCTGTGCTGCGGAAGCCTGCTGATACAGTTTTTCGCTGACAGCGTACATAGACTGCTGCAGTTCTTCCTGTTTCTTTTTGATTGCTTCCAGATCAGTACCTTTGAGAGCTTCTCTCAGTTCGTTCACTTTTGCTTCTACAGGTGCTTTATCAGCATCGGTAATCTTGTCGCCAGCATCTTTCAATGTTTTTTCACACTGGAAGATCATCTGGTCAGCATTATTGCGGATATCGATTTCTTCTTTCCGTTTTTTATCTTCAGCAGCATAAGCTTCTGCTTCTTTTACAGCCTTATCGATATCTTCTTTAGACATGTTGGTAGAAGAAGTAATGGTAATATGCTGTTCTTTACCAGTACCCATATCTTTTGCAGATACATGAACAATACCGTTTGCGTCAATATCAAAAGTTACTTCGATCTGCGGTACACCACGAGGAGCTGGAGCAATGCCGTCCAGATGGAACATACCCAGTGTTTTATTGTCTTTTGCAAATTCACGTTCACCCTGCAAAATATGAATTTCTACAGAAGTCTGGTTGTCAGCAGCAGTGGTATATACCTGAGATTTTTTGGTTGGGATTGTGGTATTTCTTTCGATCATCTTGGTGCATACGCCGCCCAGGGTTTCAATACCCAAAGACAGAGGAGTAACATCCAACAGCAAGAGGCCTTTTACTTCGCCGCCCAATACACCGCCTTGGATTGCTGCACCGATTGCAACACATTCATCTGGGTTAATTCCTTTAAATGGTTCTTTGCCGATGATATTTTTTACTGCATCCTGTACAGCAGGAATACGGCTGGAACCACCTACCATCAGAACTTTATCCAAATCGCTGGTGGACAAACCAGAATCGCTCAATGCCTGACGAACTGGACCCATAGTAGCTTCTACCAAGTCTGCAGTCAATTCATTGAATTTTGCACGAGACAAAGTAGTATCCATATGTTTTGGACCAGTAGCATCTGCAGTAATAAATGGCAGGTTAATCTGAGTAGTCGGCATGCTGGAAAGTTCGATTTTTGCTTTTTCAGCAGCTTCTTTCAATCTCTGCATTGCCATACTGTCGTTGGACAGGTCAATGCCGTTGTCACGTTTGAATTCTGCAACCAGCCAGTCAATGATTCTCTGGTCAAAGTCGTCACCGCCCAAACGGTTATTCCCTGCGGTTGCCAACACTTCCTGTACACCGTCACCCATTTCGATAATAGATACATCGAAGGTACCGCCGCCCAGGTCGTATACCATAATTTTCTGTTCCTGTTCTTTATCTACGCCATAAGCCAGAGCAGCTGCAGTTGGTTCGTTGATAATACGTTTTACATCCAAACCTGCAATTTTACCAGCGTCTTTGGTTGCCTGTCTCTGAGAGTCGGTGAAGTATGCTGGTACAGTAATAACTGCTTCAGTTACAGTTTCACCCAGATAGCTTTCTGCGTCTGCTTTCAGTTTCTGCAGGATCATAGCAGAAATTTCCTGTGGAGAGAATTTTTTATCATCAATGGTTACTTTATAATCAGAACCCATATGACGTTTGATAGAAGAAATGGTTCTGTCATGGTTGGTTACTGCCTGTCTTTTTGCAACCTGACCTACCATTCTTTCGCCGGTTTTAGAAAAAGCTACAACAGAAGGAGTTGTTCTTGCACCTTCTGTGTTGGCGATAACAACTGGTTCGCCGCCTTCCATAACAGCAACACAAGAGTTTGTTGTACCTAAGTCAATACCAATAATTTTTCCCATAGTCTATTTTCCTCCTAAAGGAATGCCTTTCGGCAATTTCTTATAAATTTCTATTTGGAAACACAATCTGTGTTTTCTGGCATATTATAATTGATTGTTATAAACAGAATATTCTGTTTTTATTACGGATTTGCAACAACTACCATTGCATGACGAATTACCTTATCTCCCAGTTTGTAACCTTTCTGGAATACCTGGCAAACTTCGTTTTCGCCATACTGGTCATCCTGAACCTGATTGACTGCATTGTGCAGGTTCGGATCAAAGGTTTTGCCCAGTGCTTCAATTTCTTCGACACCCAATTTCTGAAGTGCCCCGGTAAACTGACCAAAAATCATTTCAACGCCTTTTTTAAAGTTTTCATCTGAACATTCGGTCTGCAAAGCCCGTTCAAAATTATCAATCACACCCAAAACGGTTTCTACGCAATCCATTTTAGCAATGTTATAGATATCGTCTTTTTCCCGAGCGGTGCGCTTTTTAAAGTTGTCGAATTCCGCCATCTGGCGCAGAACTTTATCCTTTAATTCTTTGTTTTCCGCTTCTAATTCTTTCAGCTGCTGAGCATTTGCACAGCTTTCTTCCTGAGCCACAGTTTCGGCAGTTTCTTCGGAAACTTCCGGATTCTGCGTGTTTTTTTCTGTATCAGCCATTTTCTGAAACCACTTACCTTTCTTCTTTTTTGTCTGTTTCATGTTCTCCGGTCACCTCCGCCAAAAGCTTTGTTACGCTTTCAGAAAAATACTGCATATACGGTATCACCTTTGCGTAGTCCAGCCTTAACGGACCAATTACCCCCAGGGAACCTCCCTGTTTTCCATCATATTGATAAGGCGTCAAAATCATGGAAGAATTGGTTACGGTAAACCCATCGTTTTCCTTTCCAAACAAAACTTCAATCCCGCTGAGCGCATTAGAAAGCAGCATGGAAAGTTCCTGCTTTTTATTCAGAAAACGGACAATTTCAATGCTGTTGGAATCTGCCTGCTCCAACAATTTTTGTTCTCCCTTAACATGAACATTGTTTTTCCCAAATTCACTGCCCAGTTCATATACCGCATACAAAAGAGGAGAAAGAGAAATCATATAACTGCCCAGCGCTACTGCCAAATTCTGGAGCATAGCCGGTGTCAATTCTTCTACATTAATCCCCTGCAAATTCTGGTTAATGAACTCTGCGAAATACTGAATCTGTTCATCCGACAGTTCAAATTCCAGGTGACACAGCTTATTTTTCACTGCACCGGTAGAAGTAATCATCAGCAGTGCATACATTTTCCGCCCTGCAGGAATGACTTCCACTTTAGTAATCACTGAAAAGTGAAGCATATTATTGGCGTTTACCACCGCCAGCTGGGTTACGTCTGACAAGACATCCACCGCATTTTCCAGCACCGATTCTACGGTATCGCCTCCCTGAGCCAACATATGGTCAATCTCACGTTTTTGCTGAGATGTCAGTGCCTGGGGATGCATCAGCCGGTCAATATAAAGCCGGTAACCTAAATAGGTAGGAATTCTTCCTGCTGACGTATGGGGCTGTTCCAAAAATCCCATCTTTTCCAGCGCAGCCATGTCGTTACGGATGGTAGCAGAGGAAACGTTGATGTTGGAATTGGCAATGATGGTTTTTGAACCAACCGGTTCCCCTGTACGAATATATTCATCCACCACAGCAGAAAGCACCAAAAGCTTTCGTTCATCCAATCTCAATCGATTCACCTCACCCGTTTTTCTGCAAATCATTTGCAGAAAGCACTCTGTCATTTTTATTCTTATGGTTTAGCACTCTATACTCCTGAGTGCTAAATATAATTTACCACCAGCAAAGGATTCTGTCAAGTGTTGTTTCCCTATATTTTTGTAAAATAAATTTTAACAAATTAAAAACGTTCCTTTTGTAGGTTTTTTACAGGAAAAAATCCGCCTAATTTTGTTGCAAACTTTCATTTTACTGATATAATGGAAAGAGAACAAATAAAAAGAAGATGGTTTGAAATTTTTTATTCTCAAAAAATAAAACCAGTTTTTTAACAAGAAACCATTTTGGAGGTTTTTATCATGCAGACAAAAATTTCAGTTCATTCAACGATGAATGAATCTGACTACAGAAAAGTATCTTATTTTAACGCCTTTGTACGAAAATATTCTACCCTAATTTTAATGGGCGTTGTATTTATTATTGGCGTCTTAGGGTTAATTTTTCATGAAGTTTTCATGACGGTTCCCTTTTCCATTATCTTTTTAATCTATCCTTTTATTTTACTTGGGTTAATTGAGCTTCGTACCCGAAAAACCATTGCAAAGCGGATGCAGTCTTCCCGAAAACAAACCATTGATATCAGCGAATCTGGTATTCACTGTGTGAGAGAAGACAACACTTCCGATTACGACTGGAGCAGCATCACCGGGTTTTATGAAACCCCTAATTATTTCCTGATTTACACCAGTTCTAAAATTTTATCTGTCCCAAAACGGGATATGACCGACGAACAATGTCAGGAACTTCGGAATCTGGTTGTCAACACACTGCCGCACAACCGCCGTCGAGTAAAATAAATATTAAAATTTCAAAGGACCGCTTGCTTTACAGCAAACGGTCCTTTTCGTTTATTATGAACCTAACAGACACACCGTGATGTCACATTATTTCAATTCTACTTTATGGAATACCTTTTTCCCTTTTTTCACAATGATGAAGCCCTCTGCAAAGTTTTCACTTGTCAGCTGCATCGTAGCGTCGGTTACTTTCTGGTCATTAATTGCAACGCCGCCCTGCTGTACCAGACGTCTTGCTTCCCCTTTGGAAGGGCACAGTTTGGTTTTGCACAACAGATCCAAAACACCCAGCTTACCGTCAGTAAAGTCAGCTTCTGTGATTTGGGTTGTAGGCATATCACTGCTGTGAGCACCCTGACCAAACAAAGCTTTAGAAGCATCCAGTGCTTTTTTCGCTTCTTCTTCTCCATGAACCATTTTGGTTACTTCAAATGCCAGCAGTTCTTTTGCCTGGTTGAGCTGGCTGCCGGTCATGGTGCGTTCCATTTCTTCAATTTCTTCGATCGGTACAAAGGTAATCAGTTTCAGACAACGGATTACATCAGCATCGTCCACATTTCTCCAGTACTGGAAGAATTCGTACGGACTGGTTTTTTCTGCATCCAGCCACAGGGCGCCTTTTTCGGTTTTCCCCATCTTTTTCCCTTCTTTTGTGGTCAACAGGGTAAAGGTCATACCATATACATCGTCGCCGTCTTTTCTCCGTACCAGATCAACACCGCCCAAAATGTTGGACCACTGGTCGTCACCGCCCAGTTCCAATTTACAGCCGTAGTGATCATGCAGGTATAAAAAGTCATAGCTCTGCAGCAGCATGTAGTTGAATTCCAAAAAGCTCAGGCCTCGTTCCAGACGGCTTTTAAAGCATTCAGCAGTCAGCATGCGGTTAACAGAGAAATGAACTCCGATATCCCGCAGAAATTCCATATAATTCAGTCCCAGGATCCAGTCCCCGTTACGGAGCATCAATGCATTTTCATTGTCAAAATTAATAAACCGGGACATCTGGCGTTTAAAGCATTCCGCATTGTGATTGATGTCCTCTACAGTCAGCATTTTTCTCATGTCAGTTTTTCCGGTAGGGTCACCGATCATGGTTGTACCAGTTCCCAGCAAAGCGATAGGACGATGTCCTGCTTTCTGCAGATGAGACATAACTACCAGCTGGAGGAAGTGGCCTACATGCAGGCTGTCTGCAGTAGCGTCAAATCCGATGTAAAAGGTCACCTTTTCATTGTTCAACAGCTTTTCAATTTCATCTTCATGGGTTGCCTGAGCAATCAATCCCCGGCGTTTGAGTTCTTCAAATACAGTCATGGTTTTTTCTCCTTTTTATTTTCTAAAATTGCGGCTGTCTGCGGCGAGGGTTTTATGTCTTTCAGCGTACAGCATTTATTTTTCCATAAAAAAGTCCTCTATCTGCCGTAGCAGATAGAGGACGAATCATCGCGGTACCACCTCTGTTGCCGCACCAAACTGCGGCCACTCTCAAAGGCACAGACATGCCTTTCCTGTCGCGATAACGGGCGAACCCGGATTCCCTACTAAGTCATTCCTGTTCAGGGCACAGCTCAAAGAGGTATTCAGCTTTCCCATCCTATGTCTTCGCACCACCCAGACACTCTCTGAAAGTCAAAAGAAAACCTACTTATTCTTATCATAGCTTTTATGATATTCACAGCTTTTGTGATATGCATTAACTATAGCACAGGGAAAAATGTTTGTCAAGGGAAAATTCCGCTCAATGTTCTCCAGCTTTTGGAATCCGATCCAGCAGATTCACAGTGCTGTGATACCAAGGGGCACTGTCAATCTGAACTTCCAAGGTCAGTTCCTGATACTGTCCGTCTTCCAGATCCAGGGTATACTGTTTTCCTGGCTGCCAGCTGCGGGATTCATTTTCTTCTTCCAGGAAATGAACACTCATTCCGCCGTTTCCTGCTGCGGTTCTGCCATAAATCTGGATATTCCATTGCTTAGAATCTGCATATCCCTGAGGAACTGTAAACACAATATCTCCATTCTGGTAAGAAATGCTGTTTTCCAGCACATCAACAGCCTGACCTGCAGTCAGCGTTCCATTCCAAGCGCCATCTTCTTCCATGGTATAGCCTCCTGGCGCTTTTTCTCCTGCATACATTCTTCCAAAGGAATCGAAGCAATACCAATTCCCATCAATTTTCTGCCAGCCTGTAACCATTACACCGTTAGAGCCAAAGAAATACCAAGAACCGCCAGTATAATGCCACCGATACTGCATTCTGCCGTTACTGTCAAACAAGTAGGTTTTTCCGTCAATCTTAGCAAAACCGGTTTTCATTTTGCCGTCTTCTCCCAGGTAGTACCAAATATTAGAGCCAGGAGCCGCATATTGCCATCCTGTATACATGCTTCCATCCTGGTTGAAATAGTACCAGTCGTCTCCCAGTTTGTTCCATCTACACAACATCGCTCCGCTGTGATCCATATAATAACATTTACCGTCTATTTCTTTCCAGCCAGTAACCATATAACCTGTTTCGCTAAAATAATACCACTTACCGCTAATAAACTCACGACTGGCAGTGGCATAGGTTCCATCCTCTTTCAAATAGCGCCATCCAGTCGCATCTTTTTCCCAGCGAAGTGACTGGTTTTGATCAATAATTCTCTGAGGATCAGTGACCTTTCCGTAATCACCGCCATATAAAAGTTTACCACCTACATCAACGGTCAAAACACCTTTTATGAATTCCAACTGTTTTCCCTGAGGAATTGCCAAAGTTTCACCGGCTTCTACGTGCGGTCTACCCCAAACCTGTCCTTGGGATTCTTCAAATACGATTCCATGAGCATACCCTATGGAACCACTGCTCAATTTTTCATTTCGTTTAGAAAGATAAACAACGGCGTTTCCTGTTCCAGGTTCAGGATATCCTATATTTGATCCATAGTTCCATACACCTTCTACAACCAAGCTGGAACCGGAATCAGAAGAAGCTTCAATGTACAGTGTTCCGTCCAAACATTCCACAGTGGAACCTTTTGGTACATAAATACCCCGTTCTTTCCCTGATACTTTTAGTTCCCCATCCTCCTGAATGATCAAATTACTGTCTTTGACCCAAATTCCATCTCCATCAGAAGATTTCAGCTGGTTTTTTCCCAACAAATTGAGAGTCACCTTGCCAGCTCCATCCAACGTCAAAGCGGCATCTTTACTCTCTACGGAGACATTTTCCAAAGTCAGAACGATCGGTTCAGAGGTGTTGACCACAATTCCTTGTGTTCCTTGTCCTGTGATCCGATAATTTCCCCCGTGAGTAATGGTCACTTTACCCTGAGACAAATCATACACGGTTTCTGATATCTGAACTGCCTGTGTTCCTGTCCCAGAAGTTTCACTGGAAGCTGCCCAAACAACACTGGTTCCCGCAGATGCCGCCAGCATCAATGCCAGCAATACTGCTGTTATTTTCTTTGCCTTTTTCATAAAGATCCCTCTCTTTTTTACAATGTCAGGAATCGAATTTCGGCATTATGCGCTGCCTTCCGCTTAGATCCAACATTTTTCTGCAACGTAAATGCTGTTCGTTCTCTGTTATCTTCAGAATAGCATTTGTATTCTATAAAATCAACAACAGAAGCATTACAAAAAGGGTGACAAATTGATACTGTTCCGACTGTTTTTTACAAAAGCCACACGGACAACCATGCTCTCAGAAGACATAAAATCCATGAAAAAAAGAGAGAGGGAAACATCCCTCTCTCTTTTCGGCTGAGTGGTAAAAGCTAGTAATTTCCACATGACTGACAGAGTATGCGCCGCAGGCGGTTGGTAACGGACACTGTCCGGTGCCGTAGGCGGTTGACGCCGGGGTCTCCCCAGTTTTTATTTTTCCTCATAAGCCGCAATCATGGCTTCCGCATTCTGCAGCATCAAATCAGTAATCTGGTCAGTGGCCATAATTCTGGCAACTTCCTTGATTCTGCCATTCCGATCCAGCGCTGTTACTCCGGTAAATGTCCGTTCTCCCTGGGTCTTTTTCTGGATCAGCAAATGACTTCCTGCCAAAGCTGCAATCTGAGCGGAATGGGTAACACAAAGCACCTGTCTGCACTGGGATACCTCTTTGAGCTTAAGACCAATTTTCTGGGCAGAACTGCCGCTGACCCCAGTATCAATTTCATCAAAAATCAAAGTACCCACAGAATCCTGCTGAGCCATCACTGTTTTTAGTGCCAGCATAATTCGGGATAATTCCCCACCAGACGCAATCTTTCCCAAAGGTTTTGGAGATTCTCCCCGGTTGGTAGAAAACAAAAACTCTACTCGATCACATCCTCTAGCACCGTATTTGGCTTTTTCCTGCTGTACCTGAAGTGTAACATTAGGCATATCCAAAAAACGAAGCTGCTCCTGTACCTGCTCACAAAGCCGTACTGCCGCCTGACTGCGCAGACCGGAAAGAACCTGCCCTGTTTCCACCACCCGTTTTTTCTGCTGTTCCAAAAGCTGAATCAATTCACTGCGCCGCTGTTCTGAAAAACGTATGGCAGAGAGTTCTTCTTTTGCTGTTTGAGAAAACGCCAGCACTTCCTCAATGGTGGTTCCGTATTTTCGCTTGAGACTATCCAAATCCTCCATCCGCTGCTGAGCTGCTTCCAAAGTCTCGGGATCATAATCAAATTTTTCCAAAAAGCCAGAAATCTGCGCCGCAGTTTCTTCAATTTCTGACTGAATGGCGCTGAGCTGTTCTGCCATGGACTCCAGCTCTTTTCCGCAGTCTTCAATCTCGGTTAAAGCAGCGCAGGCCGTGCTGATTTCACCATATCCGCCTCCGGCATCATCATACCCGTACAAAGCGGTATAGGCTTCCATTAAGCTGCGGTTAATTCGTTCTCCGTTGCGCAATACCTGCAGCTGCTGGGCTAACTGTTCATCTTCACCAGGCTGAGGATTCAGCATATCAATTTCTTCAATCTGATAGGTGAGCAGGTCCATCTTTCTGGCTTTTTCCTGTTCATCAAAATTTATCTGCTTAAATTCTGATTTTAGCTTTTGATACTGGGCATACTCTTTTCGGTATTCTTCCAGCACATCCTGATCCGCTGCAAACCCATCTAAAATATCCAAATGATGTTCTGGTGCCAAAAGCACCTGGCTGTCATGCTGACCATGAATATTGACCAGTGCCATGCCCAGCTCCTGCAAAAGTGCTGCAGTAGCAGGGCGCCCCATAATACGTGCAGTGCTTTTTCCATCTGCCATAACCTGACGGGTGATTAAAAGCTCGTCCTGATCCATTTCGTAGCCCGCCTGTTCCAACATGTTTTGAATTTCCTGAGGAATTTCACAAAACACAGCAGACACCACCGCTTTAGATGCGCCGGTTCGAACCAGATCTTTGTTGGCACGCTGTCCCAGAACCAAATTAATGGCATCAATCAAAATTGATTTTCCTGCGCCTGTTTCTCCGGTAAATACTGTAAATCCATCTGAAAAGTCCACGGTTACCCGCTCAATCACTGCTAAATTTTCAATATATAATTCCTTGAGCACGCCGAAACCACCCTTTCTGATGAATTATTCATTCAAGATCTGGGTAATTGACGCAATAAATTCCTTTGCTTTCTCTTCGCTTTTCAGCAAAACAAAAATCGTGTCATCCCCCGCCAGTGTCCCCACTACATCATCCCAATGAATGGTATCCATTGCAGCGCAAACAGCATTTGCCATCCCTACATGACATTTGATCACTACTGTATTCATAGCATAATCTACAGAAATAACCGCTTCTGTAAAAATAGAACGAAACCGCATATGAGAGCCACCTTTGGGCTTTTCATCCTGAACTGTATAAACATACCGTCCATCCTGATTCATTCGTTTGACCAAATTCAGCCGCTTAATATCTCTGGAAACAGTAGCCTGTGTTACAGAAAACCCGGCTTCATTCAATTTTTCTAAAATTCCTTCCTGGGTATCCACATCATAATTTTTAATGATTTCCAGGATTTTTTGATGTCTGGATTCTTTCATCGATGCTCTCCATCACTCCCCATCCGGCAGACAAGTGCCCTTTCCGCCTGGAAAATGATCTCCTTTCTTCCCATACTTTTCCTGCTCCGTCACTGTTTTGCACGGGTCAGGAATTTTTCATTCAATATTTCATAAAACGGTTTATCGCATAAGCGAATTAATTTTACCTGAACCTGACTTTTTTGCACTGTCAGAGTATCTGTCGGCTTCATAGGAATCCCATCTTCCCCATCCACAATCAAATAAGGATGAGAAGTATCCCCATTACTGATAGACAGCTTGAGAATATTCTCCGGACCGAATAAAATGGTTCTGCCAAACAGGGAATGAGGACAGATGGGCGTCAGTCCAATAGAATACATATTAGGCTCTACAATCGGTCCCCCTGCTGACATGGCATACGCAGTAGATCCAGTGGGAGTAGAAAGCACAACCCCATCAGCCCGGTAAGAGATAACATACCGGTCCATACAGTAAACATCTAAATCCACCATATGTGCCTGTCCGCTGGAAACCACCATATCATTCATAGCTAAAAAGCGACTTTCCTGTTCCTCGCTGCGCAGAATAATCTCCAGCAGCATACGGCGGTCAATCTGATAGTCCTGGCAAACCAGCTTTTCTAAAAGGTGCAGTTCATTTTGCTCCAAGCCTGCCAAAAATCCCAAACGACCGGCATTAATCCCCAACACCGGCTTATCATACAGTACTGCATGCTTTGCCGTATGAATAATCGTGCCGTCTCCGCCAATGGCAATAATGGCATCCGCCTGTTTTAAACAAGATTCCATTTCCAAAACACTGGCATATGGCACATCAATCCTGGCGGCTGTCTCCCCCGTTACTAATATGACAGCGCCCAAACCATAAAGTTGATCACATACTTTTTGTGTACATTCCGCCGCATTTCTTTTATCGAAATTCGGCTCAATCATAATCTTCATGCCGATGCAATCCCCCGTCGTCACACAGCCTCCAACGTCTGATGTGATTCTGCTACAATCCGTTTAATTTCTTCCCGCACTACTGATTCAGAAGGATCTGTCTTCTGAAGGAAAAATAAGTATTCAATATTGCCCTCAGGACCTTTAATCGGACTAAAAGTCATGCCGCGAACGCAAAAACCATGTTCTGCGCAAAAATCATAAATTTTATAGCAGACTTCCTTGTGAATCGAAGCTTCACGTACAACGCCTTTTTTCCCTACTTTTCCTTTGCCAGCTTCAAACTGAGGTTTTACCAGACAAACCACCTGACCTTCCGGCTTTAAAAATTCATAAAGCACCGGAAGCACCAATGTCAAAGAGATAAAAGAAACGTCAATGGAGGAAAAATCGATCTGATCCGGAACCTGCTCCCGGGTTAAATACCGGACATTGGTCCGCTCCAAATTGACCACCCGTTCATCCTGACGCAGACTCCAGGCAAGCTGACCGTATCCTACGTCAATGGCATATACCTTTTCTGCACCATTTTGAAGCATACAGTCTGAAAATCCTCCTGTAGATGCTCCAATATCCATACAAATCTTTCCATCCAGCGCAAAGCCCCAAAGCTGCATTGCTTTTTCCAGCTTTAAGCCGCCCCGGCTTACATATTTTAGTCCCTGTCCCCGAACTTCCAGGCGGGCATCCTCTCGGATAGTTTCCCCTGCCTTATCACATTTTTGATCATCTACATATACAATCCCGGACATAATCAAGGCTTTTGCCTTTTCTCTGCTAGCCGCAAACCCTTGCTCCACCAGCGCTACATCCAGTCTGATCTTTTTTGCCTTTTCCTTCACCTGTGTTCCTCCCGGAAATTTTTCCTCTTATAACCCGAGGATTTCATCTTCGTCTTCGTCCTCATCATCTTCCTGCGCATTTTGTTCAGCACAGGCTTCCAGAGCTTCTTCCAGTTCATCATTGGCCTGCTCCAGATTCAGTTCTTCCACAGCTTCTTTTGTACCGTGTTTTACGGCTTTTTTCATAATATGATATGCCGCATAATATTTTGCCGCCAATTCTGCTACCGCTAATAAAATCAGTACCAGCCACATCACCCAGTGCCAGTTTTTTGCAGGACAGCTTGTTCTTGTGGAATCATTACCGTTTTTACTCATGATGAAATTCCTCCCAACATTTTTTGTCATTTGTCACTAGCCTCTCAAAATCTCTTCGATTTTCTGAGCAGACAATTTATATTTTTCCAACGCAGAATCAATACTGGACGCTGGAACAAATTCCCTGTCAATGGCTGTAATGCCACAGCTTCCCCTAAATCCATGCTCATAAAGGGAAACCATAAAGTGTTCTCCGATTCCGCCCTGTTTAATACCTTCTTCAAAAAAGTACACCCGCTGATAACCCAGCGCCGCTTTTACCGCCTCAATAGGCAGCGGAGAGATTTTCAAAAGCTTTAATACAGATACCTGGATTCCCTCTTTTGCCAGGTTGGCGACCGCTTTTTGAACAGCATCGGTAATCCGTCCGTATACTACCGCCAGCATTTGTCCATTTGCAGGAGCAAGCAAGTAGTCTTCATACTGCCGACACACCAAGCTGTGATGGACCCATTCCTGTCCTCTAGGATAACGAACCGCCGTTACTCCCTGTGTGTGGTAAATTGCCTGATCCATCATCAGTTCCAATTCTTCATAGCTTTCCGGCGCATATACCGTAACATGAGGAATTGAACTTAAATAAGCGGTATCGAAAATTCCTTGGTGGGTTTCTCCGTCATCTCCTACAATACCTGCACGGTCCACTGCTAAAACCACATGCTGATTTTCAATGGCACAGTCATGTATAATTTGGTCATACCCTCGCTGTAAAAAAGAAGAATATACCGCAAACACAGGAATCAGTCCCTGACTGGCCAGCCCTGCGGCAAACGTCACCCCATGCTGTTCCGCAATTCCCACATCAAAAAAACGCTTCCGGTGTTCTGCAGAAAAATACTGCAATCCGGTTCCATATTTCATGGCCGCTGTAATAGCACAAATCCGCTGATCTTTTGCAGCCAGCCGAGCCAAATGCTTTCCAAATATCGAAGAAAAATTCTCCTGTGCCGGCTGATCCAAAATCCCGGTTTTTACATCAAAGGTTCCTACACCATGATATGCTCCTGGATTTTGCTCCGCAAAAGGATATCCTTTTCCCTTGGTTGTATCTACATTGACCACCACAGGACAATGCATATTCTTTGCAGTCTGCAGGGTAGAAACCAAATCCTCGTAATTGTGCCCGTCTACCGGTCCCAAATATTCAAATCCCAATTCTTCGAAAAAGGTAGTATTGTAAATCCATTTTTTTAATAAAGACTTTGAACGCACCAACGTACGTATCATCGCTTCTCCGCCCACCGGAATCCGATGCAGAGTGTTTTCCACATTCTTTTTCAAATCGTGATAACTCTGCCGTGTACGAATGCTGGACAGATATTTGGCAAATGCTCCTACATTCTTGGAAATAGACATTTCGTTGTGGTTGAGGATCACCACAAAATTTACCTTGCTTCGTCCCGCATTATTCAGCGCCTCATACACCATTCCTCCGGTAAAAGAACCGTCCCCAATAATGCTGACTACATGATGGGAATCCCCTTTCAGCTGGAGAGCTTTGGCAATACCATAACCTGCGGAAACAGAGTTAGAACTGTGCCCGCCGATAAAGGCATCATGAACACTCTCAGACGTTCTTGGAAATCCAGACAATCCACCCTCTTTTCGCAGTGTATCAAACCGGTCTTTTCTTCCGGTCAAAATTTTGTGGGTATAGCTTTGGTGTCCCACATCCCATAGAATTTTATCCCACGGAGAGTGAAACACTTTGTGCACTGCCAATGTTAATTCCACTGCACCCAAATTGGATGCCAAATGCCCTCCGGTACGAGAAACCGACTCCACTAAAAATTCCCGGATTTCTCCAGCCAGCTGCCGAATTTCTTCTGGTGTCAGAGAATCCAAATCTCTTGGGGAATGTATCTTGTCTAACAATTGTGGTTTTTTCATGAATTCAAGCAGCTTTTCGCTGCCATCAACCACCTTTCTCCATTGATAATCAACTGCCCATTTTTCTGGCAGATTCTGCTTTTCTGGATTTTTACATAGGGAACAAAATCCCAATAAGAATCCCCAGCAAAGCTCCCGCAGTTACCTCCAAAGGAGTATGTCCCAAAGACTCTTTCAGCGGAAGCACCGGTTCCAGCTCTTTTCTGGAAACCTCATCTTCCAGCACAAACCGATTCAGTGCTTTGGCGTGTTCCCCTGCCGCTCTGCGAACGCCCATTGCATCATACATCACAATGATAGCAAATAAAAACGCCATAGCAAACAAGGGAGATCCCAATCCTGCTGTTCTAGAAATGCCCGTGGCCAGAGCGCACACGGACGCAGAATGGGCGCTGGGCATACCGCCCGCTCCCACCATTCGTTCCCAATGAAACCGCCGGGTGGAAAATAAGGTAAGCAAAGTTTTTAAAATCTGTGCTACCAACCAAGCGGAAATTGCTAAAAGCAATACCCTATTTGACGCAAGCTGCTGAATCCAGTTCATAAAAGTCACCTGTCACTTTCTTCTTGTCAAAAGAGTTTCGGTCAACTGTTTTAAAAAATCGCTGTTTTCATACTGCTCTAAGATGCCCAGTGCCTGCTGGGTCATGTTTGCTGCCAGTTCTTTGGCCTTATCCATCCCATATAAAGTTAAAAAAGTCACCTTATGGTTTTCTTCATCACTTCCAATGGGTTTTCCCAATTCCTCTTCAGAACTGGTTACATCTAAAATATCATCTACGGTCTGAAACGCCAGACCCAAATTTTCTCCGTAACATGCCGCATCTGCAATTTCTTTTTCCCCTGCGCCGGCACAGATTGCACCCATTTTGCAGGAGGCCTGAATCAACGCTCCGGTTTTTAACCGATGCATGGTCTTCAGACTGTCTGCAGATACGCTATCTTTTTGTTCCATTGCCAGATCCATAACCTGACCGCCTACCATGCCGTCTACCCCAGCCAGAGAAGCCAGCTGTGCAATACAGCCTAAGGCAGCTGCCGGATGCCGTTTTCCCAGTTCACTGGATGCCGCTGTCTGAAATGCCAGAGTCAGCAGCCCATCCCCCGCCAACAAAGCAGTTGCTTCTCCAAACTGTTTGTGACAGGAAGGTCTGCCCCGCCGCAAATCATCGTCATCCATACAGGGCAGATCATCATGAATCAGTGAATAGGTGTGGATCATCTCCACTGCACAGGCAAAGGGCAGAGCATCCTTAGGATTTCCCCCAAACAAACGACAGAATTCCAACACCAGCAAAGGACGAATCCGTTTTCCGCCATTCATGACAGAATAACGCATTGCTTCCAGTACAGAATCATATTCTCCGCCTCTGGAACTCAGAAGCTCTTCCAACTTTTCATTGACAGTCTGAATTTGTTCCTTCATCCGTTGTTGAAAATCACTCATTTGATCCTCCAGCTTTCAGTTCTTCCAATTTGAGTTTTGCATTTTCCAGTTCCTGTGTACAAAAGCGGGATAACCCTACGCCCTTTTCATATAGTTTCATTGATTTTTCCAGAGGCGCATCACCCTGTTCCAGCTGCGTTACAATGGTTTCCAGTTCCTGCAGCGCTTTTTCAAATGTCTTCTCCGCCATTGATTATCCTCCTCAATTATCAGCTTGTTCTGTTTCGGATAAGGCTTCACATACCGTACTGGTAACTGTTCCATCCGCCAAATGGGTCGTAATGGCTTCCCCTGGTTTTACCTGTGCCGCACGATAAAGCACCTTTCCTTTTGGGGTATAGGTAATAGAATATCCTCGCGTCAGCACTTTTAATGGGCTGAGCGCTTCCAACGCAGTCATACCGCGAAGCAGCTGCTGATTTTTATGCTCTAGTTTTCGTTCTATTGCCTGATGCAGCCGCAAACTTAGCTGATTCTGCCGCTGTTCCTGCAGAGAAACAGTTTGTCCCGCTGACAAGGCAAGCCGTTTTTGAAGCTGTTCTAATCGCTGGGTATAAAGCTGCATTTGTCGGTCGGGTTTCCCCGCTGACAAACGTCCCGCCAAATGTTCCAGCGCTTTTGTACTTTGCTCCAGACGACGAGACATCATTTGATTTAGCTGCGCCTGCTTTTGCAAAACCAAGTTATTCAAATCCCGAATATCCGGCGCACACAATTCTGCTGCCGCCGAAGGAGTCGGTGCGCGCAGATCCGCTACAAAGTCTGCAATAGTAAAGTCCACCTCGTGTCCCACCGCAGAAATCACCGGGATGGGGCAATGATAAATCGCCCGGGCAACATCTTCATCATTAAATGCCCACAGATCCTCTGCAGAGCCGCCTCCCCGTCCCACGATCAAAACATCCAAATCTGATCTGGAACCAGCCAGAGCAATTCCCTGACAAATAGACGCCGGTGCCTGCTCTCCCTGTACCAGTGCTGGAATCAAAACCAACACCGCCAGCGGATAACGCCGAGACAAAATATTGATAATATCCTGCAAAGCCGCCCCGGTTTTAGAGGTTACAACACCAATTTTTTTCGGCAAAGGCGGCAATGGCCTTTTATGTGCCGGATCGAACAGACCCTCCTTTTGAAGTTTTTCCTTCCGCTGTTCAAAAGCCAGCGCAAGAGCTCCTGTTCCATCCGGCTGGAGTTCCTCACAGTAAAACTGGGTTACTCCATCCCGTTCAAAAAAACGCACACTTCCATACGCAATCACGCTGATTCCGTCTTCTGGGCGAAACTTCACCTGACTGGCATAGGACTGAAACATCACGCTGCGAATGGAAGAGGTTTTATCTTTTAACGTAAAATAAAAATGCCCGCTCTTTAAATGATGGGTAAAATTAGAAATCTCCCCCCGCACAAAAATATTGCGGATCGCCCGATCTCCTTCTACCATCGTTTTTAAATAGCGATTCAGCTGTGAAACAGAAATCACCGGCTGCACTCTTCCACCCCCTGTTATAAAACTTTTACCTTATCAGATCGCATTTATTCCTCATATGCCATAGAAGCCAATACCGCAATCCCCGCACTGTTGTCCGCGGAATATTCCGGACTGGCAAACCGTCCCTGATAACGGCTTTCCAAAAATGCGCGGATTAAACTGTTGGACATCACACCTCCTGCGTACAGCACTGGTTTTTCACCGTACTGTTCCAGCAGGTATCTGGTCATTTCCGCCACAGTTCTTTTTACTGTTTCCAAACAAAAAGCCGCAACGTATTCTTTAGATTTTCCCTGTGACAGCAATGCGGCACATTGATTTTCTAATCCAGAAAGACAGCAGTTTCCGTCCTTTAGTTTTGGGCGGCGCACCGATACCTTTTCCTGATTTTTCAAAGCCAGCTGTTCCAGCTGTTTCCCACATGGGAAAGAAAGCCCCATCATGACACCTACCCGGTCAATCGCCTGTCCCGCATTCAGATCCAGCGTATGAGTTAAAAGCCGGATATCCATTTGGTGTCCCCGACCAGTGACCTCCAAAGCCTCGGTCGTACCGCCGGATACATGGAACGCATAAAAGGTTCCACTCCTTTCTTTCGAAGCAAGCCAGTCCAGACAACCTGCGGAGTACAGTGCCGCCGCAATATGCCCCTGCTGATGAGAAAACGAAAACACCGGAACCTTTAAAAAGCTCCCCAAAGTCTGCGCCACCATGGATCCTACCAAAAAACAGGGCATATAAGAACCTTCTGCATTGCGGGGATACTGAGATACCCCGATGGCATCCACAGAAATCTGCTCATTCTCCATTAAATCAGCAGCTAGATTTCCCAGCTGTTTCACATGAAGAAACACCGCGTCACTCTGCCGTAGTCCACAGCTTTGATCTTTCACCGGAAGCAGCTTTTTGCGCATTTTCACTTCACCGGTATCACTGTGATACAAAGCAATCGAAGTGGTGTAATTGCTGGTATCCAGTCCTAAAAACCAACCCATATTTGCTTTCCTTTCCCGCTTAGGACGCCAGCCCCTTTGCTGCAGAAGCCAGCACGCCGTTGACAAAAGCCACATCATCCTGCAAAGTATATGCCTGTGCCAGTTTTACTGCTTCGCTGATTACAATATCATGGGTAGTATTCATATATTTCATTTCATAAACTGCCAGACGCAGCACTGCCAAAGACACTTTGGAAATCCGCTGAATCGTCCAGTTTTTCAAATATTTTTCAATTACCTGATCCAGCTCGTCCCGATGCTCATCAACTCCCTCAAACAGTTTAATTGCTTGTGGAGAAAGTTCAAATTCATCGCATTCCTTTGCCAGCTGCACCATCTCATCTGCCGGAACATCAGGAGAAAAAATCCTTTCAAAGGTCAGCAAAAATGCTGCTTCTCTCATCTGGTGTCTTGTCATAATTCCAAATCCTTTCTCTATTCCGCCGAACTCTTCGGCTGTTTCTTTTTGCTTTGAAAATCCTGATAAAACAAAATGATGTTTCTGCTTCCATCACATAAAGCAAAAGAGAAGGGAACCCTTTGATTGGGTTCCCTGTGTTCCCGTCATCTTTCGGACACCGGAACTTCCCCTGCCGCCGTTGAACGCCGCAAAGGATTCCGCCCATAAATTTAGCAGCCTAAAAAGTATGTCTGGCTGCCAGACCATTTCTGTTTCTGCTGGGCTTCATCCTGCGTCTTACATTTTGCTTGATTTTTTCTGGTATGTTAAGTATATTAAGCTTTTGTTTTTGTCTCCACACCCTGAACATGAACATTTACTTTAGAAACTGTTACAGCAGCCATGTTCTGTACTGCATTTTTTACATATTCCTGGATATGTTCTGCCACATCTTTAATCCGATATCCTGCTTTCAAAATCACATAAACATCCATTTCTGCTACCCCTGCTTCCACCTGAAGCCGGATGGCTTTTTTTCCAGCAGAGGAAAACAGCACATCTTTCCACGTCAAAGGAGCCGGTGTCAGTCTGGCTACGCCTTCCACTTCGTTTACCACCAGGCGGGCAATTTTTTCAATTACAGCCTCAGAAATATTCAAAGTGCCGATTTCTCGTTTTTGGGTTACTTCCATCACAAATTCCTCCCGTTGCCGTATATTTTTACAGAATCCGAATCACAGCAAAGCCGCCCTGTCCGGAAATCTGAATCTTGGGATTTTCCAAAGAAATTACAGAATTATTATACCATTAAACCCAAAAAGAAACAACCGGAAAGGGTATAAAAAATGAAAATTTAGGATTTTATCAGCAAAAGATACAAAGAATATCCATAAATTTTCGATTTTATCCATTTCCGGCTTTTGCAAATTCATATTTGATATTTTAAATTTTGTTCCTTAATTTTAAAAAAATCAGCCTGTCACTTCTGTAATGGAGATATTTTCCTGTGCTACGCTGCACTCTGCCAAAATAATATTTTTAATCTGTGCCGCCTGTTCTGCTGTCAACCCATCACTTTGTACTACTACACTCACATTGTCATTATCCAAATATACTACACATTCTTCAAAGCCCTTGGCTTTAATCAGATTTTCAATTTTACTTTCATCAGAAATCTGTTTGGAAATCTCCACGATCTCCGCAGTGGCCTGGTTAATTTCTTCCTCGGTAGCATCAGTTTTTGCCAAAATGTTCTTTACAGTTTCCACTGCTTCATCCCGTGCCTTGGTTTTATTTAAAGCCGCTTCTGCAAAATAAGCACTGCCGGATACCGGCCCGTTAACCAATTGGGCATCCCCGTAATTTTTGCCGGAATCAGAGGTAGTTTCATCCTGTGCAGTTTCCTGTGCCTGTGCATCGGTTTCCTGGGCGGTGTCATCTGTGCTGGTAGAGGTATCTGCCACAGATTCGGTCTGACTGGTAGGCGCAACCACATCGGTAATTCCCCCGCCGTTTCCCTGATTTGCGTATGCATAGTTAATATAAATAGCGCCTCCCAAAATCACAATCAGCGCGGATAAAATCACCTGTTTTTTCCCAATAACAAAATTTGCTTTCATAAATGGTTTCTTCCTTTCTCAAATAAATTAGTTTTTTCCTTTTACCACCGCTACCTGCGTAGAAGAAATAGAAAAAGCGGCAGTGACAGCCTCGGTAATCTGCTTTTGCACCTGAGGATTCTCCGCTCCGGAACAGACAACCACCACACCCTTTACCGCCGGCGGTTTCTGGGTCTGTACCAAAGCCTGTTTCTGGCCGTTTTCCCCTTCTACCAGCACGACGCTGTCCTGAGAACTGTGCTGTCCTGTCTGGTCGCTTTGGCTTTCTTCCCGCCGCGTGTCAGACTGATAAACGGTCTCTTCTCCATTTTCCAAAGTTAAAAAAACCTGTACTGTTCCCGCTCCCTCAATCTGTGCCAACAGAGTTTCCATGCGCTGTTCCAAAGAAGACGCATACGCTTCCAGATTCTCAGAAACCGATGATTCTTCCGTTTGCTCCCCTGTCTCCTGATCATCAGAAAACAGGCTGCCCAAAAATAGAACTGCCGCCAACAGCGCCCCTGCCAGCAATAAAATCCGGGTCTTTTTTTCATCTTTCAGCCAATTCTCCAAACGCTGTTTCATCATCCCTAAGAACATTCCTTTCACTTTGCTTATCCTGGTGAGACGGTCTTCATGATTCTATGATCGTTGGTGTTACTCCTGCCTCCTTTTGCGTTAATTCCACTACAGCTTGCTTTTGTCCTGAGGCTCCGGGTGCAAGCTGAATCTGGATTTCACTAATATCTATGCTCTCCTCGTCCTCAATATGAATGGAAACCTCCACCTTTTCCACAGCCAGATGTTCCTTTTCATATTGCAGCATCAGTTGGGATGCAATTTTTTGCTGGGTCACTTCTTTTAAGCTTTGCTCCATTCCCCTTTGCAGTGGTTCTGTCTGTGAGGCAGGAATCTCCCTGGAAAAATCCCAGGAAAAGTCCAGCCCTCCCTGTAAAAAAGGAAATACCAGACTGCACAGCAAAAATAAGGACAGACAAAACCGCCAGACCTTTTCCATACTTTTTCCAGGAGAAAGCATGGAAAAAATCCCAGATAAAATCAGCGCCATACAAAAAGACTGGGCTACTACCCTGACTCCATTCATGTTATCCTCCCCCTAGCACCAACATCAGGGATATTGAAATCAATACCATCAGCGCATATAAAATCATCACCGTCTGCAGAAAAGAAACCACAAATCCTGCCGCATCCAGTACCGATGAAACCTCACTGGTTTCCAGAAGTTCTCCTACTCCTTGTGCCCCTCTTACAGCCAGTCCCAAAAGTCCCAGCTGAAGAATGGACGGCAAAAAGCACGCTGTTACCCCTAAAATTCCTACAACACCTATAGTAGAGCGAATCACCCCCACTGATCCCTGCACCACTGTAAGGGCATCTCCCACAGCGTTTCCGATCAAGGGGATAAAGGCTCCTGCCAAATATTTGCCTGCCCGTAAAGTGACAGAATCTGCCGCTCCCGCCAGAATCCCCTTGATGGTCAGCAGTCCTACAAATAAAGTCATCAAAAGCCCCAAAATCCAGGTCGCCGCCGTTTTGACGGTTTTTGCCACGCCACCCATAGGCATTCCGCCGGAAACGGCTCCGGTTAGACAAACAGCCAGATACACCCCGATTAGCGGTACTAAAATTGTCTGCACACCAGTCCCCATAATCTCCACCGCACCCAACAGAAGGCTGTGGTAGGTAAATGCAGAAAGAGGTTTCCCCGATACAGAAATAATCCCAGTATATACCGGGATAAATCCCAGTAAAAAATCGTTGACCTGCTCAATTCTGGCTGTTGTCTGGCGAATTGCTTCCAGCAAAGGTGTTACAATCATCCCACTGACGCAAAGAACCGAGATCAGCTGATAAATGCCAGAAACGCTTTTGTCTCCCAATCCCTGGGACAAATTTTTCATCAAAGCCGCCAGCAGCACTACACCTGTTAATACGCCAAACATTTTTAAAGGCGCTGTCAGACTATCCCAAATACTGTTCCAAACACCGGAAAGAAACCCTTTGGGATCGATCTGTAAAATTTCATCTGTATCCATATCTTCCAAACCGCTTTTTTCCAGGATATTTTGGGCATCCTGGGGCAGCAGCTCAGTTAGTCCTTGTGCGCCGCTGGCTTCCCACAGGGATTCCTGCTGCTGAGGAGTCAACCAGTTTTCGCTGTCCTCTGCTTTTACCGTGACAGGACAAAACACCAATATCCATCCTAAAAAACACAGGATCACGGTTTTCCATCGGGTCATACCATCCATTCCTCTCTGTCTACAAATTCAAAAGCGTCAGCGCCGTTTCCGCCAGAGACTCAAATAAGGGCAGTGAAAGCAGTACAATTGCCCCTTTTCCTGCCAGCTCAATTTTTCCCGCAATAGCGGTTTGTCCCGCATCTCGGCAGCAATCGGACGCCAGCTGAACCAGATAACAGATTCCCAATGCTTTAAATAGCGTTTTTCCATACAGAGTATTGACGCCTGTTTGTCCTGCCAGTGTATTTGCTAATTCCAAAACCGGACTCAAGGATGACAGGACTGCTAAAAACACCATCGCACCACAAACTGCGGACAGCATCATGGCGTATTCCGGTTTATACTGTTTTAGCAGCAAACAGAGCGCCGCTGCTGCCAGCGCCCCTCCCACCACAGGTGTGAGTTCCATTTATTCTCATCCTTTCTACCACAGACCAAACAGATCTTTAATGGTATCAAACAAACCTTTGATTTCATTGAGCATCATGAAAAGCACCACAATCAGTCCTGCCAGTGTCGTCATCATCGCCTGTTCTTCCCGTCCTGAACGAATTAACAGCTGATTGAGCACTGCCACAATAATGCCGATGGCCGCAATCCGAAAAATCAAATCAATATCCACAGGTTCTGTTCTTCCTTTCCTTTTTGCTCCGGTGTATGGCCGCTACCACAAAAACACCGCAATTCCAATTCCAGACAAAACACCCAGTGTCCGGTACATTTTTCCAAGCTGAGCCTCTTCACCCTTAGCCTGTTCCAACTGACGCCTGCTCAGTTCCATAACCAGATCCAGTTCCTGATTTTGTGTTTCAGTATCACTGGCTCCCAGGATCTGTCCCACCATGCGGGCAATCCGTACATCCTCTTCATTCCAATCCATCTGTTTCTGCGCCTGAATCAGGCCAGTTTCCCATGCACTGGCAAACCGTTCCCCCTGTCTGAGCTCTTGCAAACAGGGATTCAAAAAACACAGATGCCGAACCTCTTTGCTGTTTGCAGCTGTCTCCAACAATTCACGGGTAGACTGTTTTTGATACCGGAGCAACCCCTTCCACCGTTCCAGCAGAACCAGCCATTCGGTAATTTCCCGGCACCTTCCCTGCAAAAGATGTCCCTTGGCAAATCCCATCCAACAGCACACCCCCGCCAACACCAACACCAGCGCCATTCTCATTGCAATCCGTCCCTTTCTCCTGCACAGAAATCACCTGGCGTATCATACCAGGCTTGTTTCCTTTTTCTAAAAACCCAATCCATCGGAATACCCGATGTTCCAACAGTGTCCGGATTCCCGGTTTTGCCCACAACTCTTTCATAGAATCACCATGCACCGAAACCGCCATATATACTCCAGCCTGAACACATTCCAGTAAAGCGTCTCCTGTATCCTGACTGCCGATTTCATCACAGATGAGCAGATCCGGGGCACCGGATCGAATTGCCATTTCCATCCCCTGTGCCTTGGGACACAAATGATAAACATCAGTGCAATACCCCACATTATATTGGGGAACCCCCTGTAAACTGGCGGCAATTTCTCCCCGTTCATCAATTACCGATACCTGCAAAAATCTTCCCATTCTGCCGCCGCCCATTCCTTTTGCCAAATCTCTCAATAACGTAGTTTTTCCCGTTCCCGGCGCACCTGCAAGCAACAGAGAACCCATGCCATCTTTTAAAAAGGTTCTGCGCATCAATTCATCGGCCGCACCCGGTATCTGACGGGCAATTCGAATATTTAAAGAAGAAATATGGGAAAAAGCGGACACCGTTCGTTCTCGGATCACTGCGGTGCCGGAAATTCCCACACGATGTCCCTGAGGCAGGGTGATAAATCCCTTTTGAATCTGTTCTTCAAAACTATGTACCGAATCCTCGCAGAAAGACCGGAACAAATTTTCCACCTCTTGTCCGGAAAAGACTCGGCTGTTTTCATTGGGCTGTCGGCTGTATCCTCCCTGACTCAACAGAAAAAACACATCTTGTCCCCCTACCAAAGCCACCGGCCGTCCTGCTCGGATCCGAATTTCCCGCAGCTGATTTAACATCCAGTCAGGCAGCCTTGCAAACCGAGACTGGTCCGCAAAATCAAAATAGGAAAAAATCTTTTGATAGTCCACTTGACTCATAAAAAACCTCCTTTTCCCGAACAAACCTTATTCTTACAGTTTGGTTGTCCAAAAATCTTTTTACTATTCCTATGATGGTTTTCAGACAATTAGAACCTGTCCTGCACCTTGTTCTATTTATGATATTTTAATAATTTTAAGGTTTAAAGTAGTAAAATTTTTTCTCTGTTTTTTGAGAAATTCCCTTGACAGATGCATAAAACTGGTATATACTTTAGACCAATGAAAGTAAATCGTAATGATAGGCTTTCAAATTCACTGGTTATTTCTATAAAAAGGATGGACACGATATGATGGGTCAGCTTTCTGTAGCAAATGTATTTTTCTTTTACTTTTTTAGCTTAAGCTTTTACTTTAGAAGCTTCGGCTATTTTGTGATGGAAAAATTTAAATGCTCAGTGAAAGCAGCGTATATCCCCGTCCGGGTATAAAATGATTAGAAATGTTTGGTCTGTTGCTTTTTCTGGAGGCAACAGACCTTTTTTTCTGTACTTTTGAGCTGCTGCAGAAACTCAAAACCGCAGAATCAGTCATTTGTTTCCAAAGCAGCACATGCTGGACATTAGGCCAAAGAAAGGATTGAAAATACAATGATTATTATTTTGAAAAACAGCAAAAATCAGGAACAATTAGATGAATTAAAACAGGAATTATCTCAATACAATGTGGAAATCCACCCAGTAGAAGGTACCCAAACCACCATTTGGGGATTGATTGGGGACACAACACAAATTGATATTTCTACCATTCAGTCCAAAGATATTGTAGCCGATGTAAAGCGTGTTTCTGAGCCATACAAAGCTGCTAACCGAAAATTCCACCCAGACGACACCATTGTGGAAGTGGAAGGTGAAGCAATCGGCGGCGGAAACTTTAAAGTCATTGCTGGTCCTTGTTCCGTAGAAAGCCGGGAACAGGTTGTAGAAGTGGCAAAAGCAGTCAAAGCCAGCGGTGCTAAATTCCTCCGGGGCGGCGCGTTCAAACCTCGTACCTCCCCTTATGCTTTCCAGGGACTGCACGCAGAAGGACTGGAACTGCTGCTGGAAGCAAAAAAAGAAACTGGTTTGCCAATTGTAACAGAAATCATGAGCTTAGCACATTTGGATTTATTCCAGGATGTAGACATTATCCAGGTTGGCGCTAGAAATATGCAGAACTTCGAACTGCTCAAAGAATTGGGACACTGCCAAAAACCAATCCTTTTAAAACGCGGATTAGCTAATACTTTGGAAGAATTTCTGATGAGTGCAGAATACATTATGGCTGGCGGAAATCAAAACGTCATTCTGTGCGAACGGGGTATTCGTACCTTTGAAACCATGACCAGAAACACCCTGGATCTTTCCGCCATCCCACTGCTGAAACATTACTCTCACCTTCCTGTAGTTGTTGACCCAAGCCATGCTACCGGTATTCCGTGGCTGGTTGAACCAATGTCACAGGCTGCCATTGCCGCAGGTGCAGACGGTTTGATGATTGAGGTGCACAACAATCCGAAAAAAGCACTGTGCGACGGAGCTCAGTCCCTGACCCCAGCTCAATTTGATCAGGTAATGACAAAAGTAAAAGCGCAGGCACAATTCTCCGGAAAAATCCTTTGATTCATTGTCGATCAGGGCTTCCTTCAGCAGAAAAATTTGAAAAGCAAGGAGAAAAAGCCCTTTTCCGGCCTAGGTCGGAAAAGGGCTTTATAATAAATATATGAAAAAAATTTCTATTTCCACTTCTCATCCTTATCAGGTTACCATTGGACAAGATTTACTTTCTCATACCGGATCTCTGATTGAAGGGGTATGTTCTTATGAACGGGTTGCCATTATTACAGATGACATGGTAGCACCGTTATACCTTCAAACCGTAATGGATTCTTTTGACGAGAAAATTTCTGTTTATACTTATACCATTCCTCATGGGGAAGCTTCTAAATGCGCCCAGTCCCTGCTTTCAATCTATGACTTTTTAGCAGAACGTCATTTTACCCGCTCTGACCTGATTGTTGCTTTAGGAGGCGGCGTAGTGGGTGACTTGGCTGGATTTTGCGCTGCAACATTCCTGCGGGGTATCCCTTATGTACAGATTCCCACCACCCTTTTGGCGCAGGTAGACTCCTCCGTAGGCGGAAAAACTGCGATAGACCTTCCTGCTGGAAAAAATCTGGTAGGCAGTTTCTATCAACCTGCCGCCGTACTTTGTGATACCAATACCTTATCCACCCTTTCTTCCCGTGATTTTTCCAGCGGTGCAGCAGAAGTGATTAAATATGCCTGTATTTGGGACAAAGAACTGTTTCCATTACTGTACCATCTCAAACAGCCGGAAATCTTAGAGCAGGTCATCGCCCGCTGTATTGAAATTAAGGCTCAGGTTGTAGCACAGGATGAATTTGATACCGGTTTACGGATGATTTTAAACTTTGGGCATACCATTGGTCATGCTGTAGAAAAACAATTTGGTTTTTCCACATACACCCATGGCGAAGGGGTTAGTATCGGTATGGTGCAGATGACCCAGCTGAGCGAGCAGGCTGGCTTTACCAAACCAGGAACTGCCGCTGAAATCGCTGACCTATGTGAGCATTTTCATCTTCCAATTTCCTGTGATATTACCAAAGATCAGCTGATGGAACACTGTGCTGTGGACAAAAAGAACCTCAACCACAAAATTCATCTGATTTTGCTCAAAGAAATCGGCAGCTGTTTTGTACACAAATTATCTCAGGAAGAATTTCATACATTTTTGACTCCATTTTCAGGAAAGGAATGATCCCCACTTATGAACCGCATCATTTCCCCCAGCCGCCTGCAGGGAACCGTTTCCATCCCCGCTTCCAAAAGCATCATGCACCGCGCTTTAATCTGCGCAGCATTGGCAAACGGAAGTTCCATAATCCGCAATTGTTACTTGTCTCAGGATATTTTTGCCACCATGGATTGTTTGGAACAGCTGGGCGCTTCCTTTCAGGTAGAAGATGATACCATTTTAGTAGAAGGAATTTTCAGCACCCCTTCTGAAGCCGTATTCCAATGCAGAGAATCCGGTTCCACCATTCGGTTTCTGATGCCGATTGCCGCTGCTTTGGGCGTAGATGCCACCTTTTTTGGAGAAGGCAAGTTGGTAACCCGTCCCATGAGTTTGTACCAGCAAATGTTTTCCAAAAATGGTATGAATTTCGATTATTCCGGGCAGCTTCCTGCACACCTTTCCGGCACTCTTCAGCCGGGAGTCTTTACTCTGAAAGGCAATGTAAGTTCCCAGTTTATCTCTGGACTTTTATTTGCCCTTCCCCTGCTTCACGGTGACAGTGTCATTGAGATTCTTCCGCCTTTTGAATCCAAAAGTTATGTGGATCTTACCATCCAAGTATTAAATCATTTTGGCATTCAAATTGAAGAACTGCCTGATGGGTACCGGGTACCAGGAAACCAGCAGTACCATCCGCAAAACTATCAGGTAGAAGGCGACTATTCTCAAGGAGCATTTTTCCTCACTGCAGCTGCTTTGGGAAATCCTGTTTCTGTCTGCGGATTGAGCGAGCATTCTGCGCAAGGCGACCAGTTTATTCTAACTCTGCTGCGGGAAATGGGAATTCCTATGAAGTTTACCGATCAGGGGATTCTGCTGGATCCTCCAGCTGTTCTCAAACCATTCTCCATTCATGCAGAAAATATTCCTGACCTGGTTCCTATTTTATGTGTACTGGCAAATTTCTGTTCCGGTATTTCTACCATTTCCCAGGTAAAGCGTCTGAAAATCAAAGAAAGCGACCGGATTGCCTCCACACAGGCATTGCTGGAAAGCCTTGGCGGACATATGGAATATGATGAACAGGCTGACTGCATTACGGTTTATCCCCACGGAGATTTTGAAGGCGGAACTGTATTTGGATATCAGGATCATCGAATCGTAATGGCTGCCGCAATCGGGGCAACCCGCTCCAAAAATCCAATTACCATTGAAGGGGCGGAATGTGTTGCCAAATCCTACCCCAGTTTTTTTGAAGATTACGAACAATTAGGAGGAATCTGCCATGCCGTCCATTTGGAATAACGGAATTCAAATCTCCATTTTCGGAGAATCCCACTCTACAGCAATCGGCGTTGTGATAGACAATTTGCCAGCCGGAGAACCCATTGATATGGATGCTGTCCGTGAGTTTCTTCGAAGAAGACAGGCAAAGTCTGATGGCACCACCACCTCCCGAATTGAACCAGACCGCCCAGAAATTTTGTCTGGGCTGATTGATGGTCACACAACCGGCACCCCTCTTTGCATGATGATCAAAAACACCAATGTACGTTCCGGCGATTACCGCAATGTACAGACCACCGCTCGTCCGGGGCATGCAGACTATACCGGATATGAAAAATATCACGGTGCCAACGATATCCGGGGAGGAGGACATTTTTCCGGACGCTTAACTGCCTGTATGGTTATGGCAGGCGCTGTATGCGGTCAAATCCTGGAACGCCGGGGAATTTATGCAGGAGCACATCTGCTTTCTGTAGGAGAAATCCAAGATCAAAAATGCGATCCGATTTATACCAGCAAACAGGATATTTTGAATATGCGTCAGCTTCCGTTCCCGGTAATTCAGGAAGAAAAACGGGAATCCATCATCCAGTGTATTAACAAAGCGAGAATGAATCTGGATTCTGTGGGCGGCGTGGTAGAATGTATTGCCATTGGGATGCCAGCAGGAATTGGCGGTCCTATTTTTCAAAATTTGGAAAGCATGATGGCTTCTTTCTTATTCAGCATTCCAGGTGTTAAGGGTGTGGAATTTGGAGAAGGATTTCACGCTTCTACCTTATTGGGTTCACAAAACAACGACCCCTTCTATATGGACGGGGATCAGGTAAAAACACGCACCAACCGTCATGGAGGAATCTTGGGAGGAATTTCTTCCGGTATGCCAATTCCTTTCCGTGTAGCATTTAAACCCACCCCTTCCATTGCTCAGTCACAGAATACCGTTGACTTTGTGGCAAAACAGGATACGGTTCTTTCCATCGTAGGACGGCATGACCCCTGTATTGCAGTTCGAGCGGTTCCGGTGGTAGAAGCCGCATGTAATATTGTACTGCTTTCCGCCATGGTTAACGAAAAAGGGCTGTGCGGATGGTAACATGCAGATGTTAGCGCGCTGACCTTCATTTGCAAATTTTTCAAATCAATGTTATAATAATATTTAGTAATCAACGTGTAGTTTTGAAATGGAACGTAAGTCCTGTTGAAAAACTATACGTTTTTTCATTGCGGGGTCCTTTGACCTGATTTTCCAAACAAAAATAGAGAAAGGGGTTTTCTGTCCTATGAAATTTCAAACAGGTGATCTTGTAGTTTACGGTACAAATGGCGTATGTAAAATTACAGAAATTGTCAGTCGAACATTTTACCAAATATCCAAGCAGTACTATGTGCTGCATCCTATTCATGATCCGAAAGAAGTGATCTATATTCCTGTGGACAGTAAAGCTTCCTTACAGAAAATGAGACCCGTTCTTTCCTCTCAGGAAATTTACGATTTAATCCATCAAATGCCGAACACCCAACCATGTGACTGGGTAGACAATGACAATCAGCGGAAAAGACGGTTTCAGGAAATTCTTTCCCGAGGAAGCCGAACAGAATTAATGCAGATGATTCGAACCCTTTATCATCAGCAGCAAAAACGAATTTCTGCCGGTAAAAAGCTCAGTTCTTCCGACGAACATTTTTTCCATGAAGCAGAAAATCTGTTATATGAAGAATTTGCGGTTTCCCTGCATTTAAAACAGGATCAAGTACTTCCTTTTTTGATCGAACAGTTTCGGCTGCAGCAATCCTGATTTCTAAATAAAAAACACTTGCCATGTGATCAGAATCAACATGCAAGTGCTTTTTTTATTTATACTCCTAAATACCGTTCTATGGCGCAGGCTACCCCGTTTTTCATATTGCTGGGAGCCACCCAATCCGCAATTTCTTTGACTGCCGGATCTCCATTTTCCATAGCAACTGAAATTCCTGCCAACTCCAGCATTTCCAGGTCATTGCAGTTATCCCCTACGGCCATTACCTCACCAGGATCAATGCCCAACAGCTGGCACAACCACGCAAGAGCATTTCCTTTGCTGGTGTTTTCCATGTTTACTTCAATATTGGTATCCACAGAAGAAGTAATCGCCACTGGAAACCCTGCCAAATAATTTCGGATTTTCTCATTCATCTGAGGATTTAAATATGGGATATAAACTTTTTCCAGATGAATCTCCTCCTGGCGGATATATGCCGCCAAATCATCTACTGCGTGACATTTTCCCAATAATAACTCCATATCTTGAGGAGGAACCCCGTATTCTGCTGCATAGCGCATCCGTCTAGTTTCCACATAAGAATCCCCATCGCAATACAATTCGAAAAACACCGGCATAGGAGACAAAAACTCCAAAATCTGCGCTGTCACTTCCCGGTTTAAACAATGGGAATATATCAACTGATCTTTCTGACGATCATAGACAGCTGCGCCGTTAGAAGTAATCCCATACCGCCAGCCCGGCATCTGCCGGATTGCTTCAGGCAGATGTGCCCGCATCCGTCCTGTTGCCGGAACAAATTGAATCCCCTGCATCATCACCTGCTCAATTGCTCGGATATTTTCCTGAGAAACGGTCTTATGATCGTCCATCAAAGTGGTACCATCCATATCCAGTGCCAACAATTTCACCTGAGCCATCTATTTTTCCCCTTCGCCTTTCTCTTTTTATCACGATACAGTAAAAAACACTTGCAGGCATTGATATCCCCTGCAAGTGTTTTTTCTCCGCAGAATTTTTGTCCTGCCATTATTTATGCAAAACCTTGATTTTAGAAGAATCTTCTACCCCTTCTTCTGTGATAATCACACGCAAAATGCTTTCATCAGAGGGAACACGGTACATTAAGTCAGACAAAATCCCTTCCATAATACCGCGCAAACCACGGGCACCGGTTTTCCGTTCAATTGCCTTTCTGGCAATGGCTTTCAGCGCTTCTGGCTGGAATTCCAATGCAACCCCGTCCATATCAAACATGGCCTGATACTGCTTAACAAGACAGTTTTTCGGTTCTGTCAAAATATGAACCAGATCATCTTCATCCAGATTTTCCAGTGCGGTAATCACCGGCAAACGGCCTACCAATTCCGGAATCAAACCAAATTTCACCAAATCATGAGGAATGACCTTGGTCATAATTGCTTTATCTTCCGCTTGTTTAGAGAAAACTTCCCCACCAAATCCTACAGAGGACTGTTTTTCCCGCTGATTCACCAGCTTTTCAATACCGTCAAAAGCTCCGCCGCAGATGAACAGGATATTTTTGGTATCAATCTGAATGCATTCCTGGTTTGGATGCTTTCTTCCTCCCTGAGGCGGTACGTTGGAAACAGTACCTTCTACAATTTTAAGCAAAGCCTGCTGAACCCCTTCTCCGCTTACATCACGGGTAATGGAGGTATTTTCAGATTTCCGGCTGATTTTATCAATTTCGTCAATGTAAATGATTCCCTGTTCTGCTGCCTCAATATCATAATCCGCAGCCTGAATCAAACGAACCAGTACATTTTCTACGTCATCTCCCACATAACCGGCTTCTGTCAGCGTTGTCGCATCTGCAATTGCAAAAGGAACATCCAATGTTTTTGCCAAAGTCTGCGCCAAAAAGGTTTTCCCTACTCCAGTAGGTCCTAACAGCAGCACATTGCTTTTTTGAAGCTCTACATCATTGTCTTCATAATGGGAGCGAATCCGCTTATAATGATTGTATACTGCTACAGAAAGGCTGATTTTGGCAGCTTCCTGTCCTACCACATACTCATCCAATACCCGTTTAATTTCCATTGGCTTGAGCAAGGGCTTTTCTTCTTTTCGGTGAGACGGTGTTCTTGTGTTTTTCCCTTTATCCTCATCAAATTCATGAAGCATCTGGTAGCACAAATCCACACATTCATCACAGATAAACGCGCTGTTGCCATATAAAAGACGCTCTACCATGGCTTCACTTTTTCCGCAGAAGCTGCATCTTGGAGCGGATTTTTCACCATAATTAGGCATGATACAACACCTGTCCTATTCCTTATCTTTTTTCAATTACCCGGTCAATCAAACCATATTCCATCGCTTCTTTTGCGGACATAAAGTTATCACGGTCAGTATCCCGAATAATTTTTTCCAAAGGCTGACCGGTAGCTTCTGACAGCATGCGGTTGAGCTTGTCTTTGGTTTTCAGCATCCAGTCTGCATGAATCTGAATATCAGAAGCCTGACCTTTCACGCCGCCCAAAGGCTGATGGATCATAATTTCACTGTTAGGAAGAGCCAGACGTTTGCCTTTTGTTCCTGCGCTGAGCAGAAATGCACCCATAGATGCTGCCAGACCCATGCAAATGGTAGATACATCACATTTGATATACTTCATGGTATCATAAATTGCCATACCAGCAGTTACAGAACCACCAGGAGAATTGATGTACAAATCAATATCCTTATCAGGATCCTGGCTTTCCAGATACAAAAGCTGTGCCACTACCAGACTAGCGGTGGTATCATTTACTTCGTCGCAAAGCATAATAATGCGGTCATTGAGCAAACGGGAATAAATGTCATAAGAACGTTCGCCGCGGCTGGTCTGTTCTACTACATAAGGTACTAATGCCATAAAAAATCTTCCTTTCTTCGTTTTCTGTTTCTGTGTATTTCGAGGAAAAAGCCAAATAACATCCATATTTCGTCATTTTCCCCAGCAGTATAATTAGCCTGCCTGAAAGCTCAGACAGGCTAATTTCGCTTTATTTGGTTAAACTAATCTTGTCAGAAATCTCTGCTTCTTATTTAGTAACAATGTTTGCAGAATCTTTGATCAGGTCAATTGCTTTAGAAACTTCCTGGTCTTTTACAAAGCTTTCGTGAGGAACAAAGTTTTTCAGCTGTTCTACTTCCATTTTGTAAGTTTCTGCCATTTTTTCGTACTGAGCGTTGATTTCTTCTTCAGTCAAAGTGATGTTTTCCAGTTCAACAATCTTTTCCAGAGCCAGACGGATCTTAACCTGTTTTTCAGCCTGATCACGGAAAGATTTGCGGAAGCCTTCTACATCCATGCCGGTGTACTGCATATAAGTTTTCATATCCAGACCCTGGCTCTGCAGACGGTAAGCAAAATCCTGCATCATTTCGTCTACTCTTGCTTCGTACATTTCTTCTGGGATTTCGCCTTCCATGTTAGCGATAACAGTATCAATCAGTTTGTTTTCTACTGCTTCAGAAGCTGCTTTTTCATTTGCTTCTTCTGCTTTTTTGCGGATATCTGCTTTCAGTTCATCCAAAGTATCGAATTCGCTGGTGTCTTTTGCAAATTCATCATCCAAAGCAGGCAGTTCTTTTTTCTTGATTTCATGCAGTTTGCATTTAAATACAGCAGCTTTGCCTTTCAGTTCTTCTGCATGATAATCTTCTGGGAAGGTTACGTTTACATCGAATTCTTCACCGATAGATTTGCCGCAGATCTGATCTTCAAATCCTGGGATAAACTGGCCAGAGCCCAAAACCAGGCTGAATTTTTCTGCTTTGCCGCCGTCAAATGCTACGCCGTCTACAAAACCTTCAAAGTCAAATACAACGGTATCGCCGTTTTCGCAAGCACGGTCGTCAATATCAACCAGTCTTGCATTTCTTTCCTGCATACCCTGCAGACGTTTTTCAACATCTTCATCGGTTACTGGAGTTACTTCTTTTTCTACTTCAATGCCTTTGTAATCTTTTACAGTTACTTCAGGTTTTACAACGCACAGAGCGGTAAAGGTAAAGCCATCTGCTTTGCTTACTTCTTTTACTTCTACTTCCGGACGAGCAACTACTTCCAGTTTGGATTCTTCAATTGCTTCCTGCAGAGCAGCCGGATACAGGTCATTGATAGCATCTTCAAAGAAAACGCCTTCGCCATACAGTTTTTCAATAATTGCTCTTGGAGCTTTCCCTTTTCTGAAACCCTGTACATCTATTTTTTTAACGTTTTTACGATAAGCTTTTTCAATTGCCGCAGCAAATTTGTCAGCGTCAACTTTAACCGTTAATTCATACTTATTGGTTTCTACGTTTTTGTTTTCTACTAAGCTCATTTTACTTCCTCCAAATTTTTATTAGGCAAACGAAAAATATCTTCTTCTGATAAGCCCAATATAACATCTTACTGATTATATCATACTCTACGCGGAAACTCCACTATTTTTTTAACTTTTTTACAATTTGTTCACGATATACAAAAAGAAAATCGCCTGCGATTCTTTTTGATGCGTTATTTTAAAGAACCTTTACCGGAGTAAACTGAACAAAATCACAGGATACCAGGCGAAACTCAATGCCGCCCCGTTCCCCGTTAATTGCCCACTGGCAGCTGTTGCCGTGAATATGGCCGTAATAGCATTTTTTGACCCCGTATTCATGCATCACATCCAAAATTTCATAGCACTCATTGGAACCATAAATGGGAGGATAATGCAAAAACACAATGGGCTCTTTTCCGGTTTTTTTCCCGTCTTCCAAGGACATCCGCAGCCGACCTGCTTCCCGGTTGAGGATTTTTTTATCTGCCGCTTCTCCCGGTTCATTAATCCATCCTCTGGTTCCGCACAGGACATAATCCTCATATTCATAAGAATTATTAAATAAAATATGGATGCTGTCAAACCCATGCTGAGCAATATAATTTTCCACCTTGCTTTTGGTGGAAAACCAAAGATCATGATTGCCTTTGAGCAAAATCTTTCTGCCGTTTAACCTGTGGATAAAGGCAAAATCCTGCTGGATTTCGTCCAGCTTCATTGCCCAGGAAATGTCGCCCGGCACCACCACAGTATCCTCCGGAGCTACCAGATGATTCCAGGTCTTTTCAATCAGCGTTACATAATTGTCCCATCCCCGAAAAATATCCATGGGTTTATCGGTTCCCAAAGAAAGATGTAAATCTCCTAATGTGTATAAACTCAAACGCGCCATCCTTTCCTATCCCAGCTTTGCGCAATCGCATCAAGCTGTTTAAAACCCAAAAATATCCTTGCATTTCTTCCCTGTCCAGTGAAAAAATAATCAATGAAGATCACATATAACAGGTTTTCTTCAATTTAAAACAAATGAGGTGTTTTCATGCCAAGCAAAAAGACAGAACAAAAATGTATCTGTGGGATTCACTGCAATGTGGAAAACTGCGTTCACAATAACCACCACTGCGGATGCACCGCAAAACAAATCCAGGTAGGTCCTACCTATGCGGCAAGCACCACAGACACCATCTGCCAGTCCTTTAAAGAACAGACAAACGGCTGAATCTTTTAATCTTTTCTCTCAAACTATGGGACTGCTGCGAATGAGCTTCGCGGCAGTCCCATCCATTTTATGCTAAGCCAAGCATTTCCATTACAGTATGTTCCATCTCTTCTTTGCAGATAGAGCCGGTAAAGCGTACTGGTTTTTCTTTCAGCGCTACCAGCGGTGCAGGAGCAGTGACTCCAGACACCTTTTCCAATGCTTCCAGCTGATCGTAATCATCTTCCGGTACATTCTCAGAAATAGAAGACAGTACATGACCGGCAAATTTATATGGGCTAGCTGTAGAAGCAATCAAAGTTTTGGTATGGTCTCCGGTTGCTTCTCGGTATTCTTCTGCCACCTTAACAGCGACTGCTGTATGAGTATCGCACAGATAAGAATAGGTTTCAAAAATATGATGGATGGTCTCTTTGGTTTGCTGGTCATCGCAGCATCCAGCGTAAAATTCTGCATCCAGTTTTGCTTTGACAGAATCATCCACTGTGTACTTGCCTTCTTTTGACAAAGAGGCAAACCACTGACGGATTTTTTCTTCATCACAGCCGGACAGGTCATATAAAAGACGTTCCAGGTTAGAAGAAATCAAAATATCCATAGATGGAGAAATGGTAGCATGGAACGGACGATTCCGATCATAGGTACCGGTTCTGATAAAATCAGTCAGTACATTGTTGGCATTAGATGCACAAATGAGTTTTCCCAGCGGCACACCCATTTTCTTTGCATAATATGCTGCCAGAATATTTCCAAAATTGCCGGTAGGAACAACAACGTTGAGCTTTTCACTCATCTTAAGTTCTCCGTCTTTTACCAGCTGGCAATAAGAAGAAACATAGTAAATAATCTGTGGCAGCAAACGTCCCCAGTTAATGGAGTTTGCAGAAGAAAACATCATGCCGTTTTCTCCCAATTTTTCTACTACCTTGGCATCGGTGAAAATCTGTTTTACTCCGGTCTGAGCATCATCAAAATTCCCTTTGATGGCACAAACTGCAACATTATTTCCTTCCTGGGTAGTCATCTGACGTTTCTGCATAGCAGATACCCCATCTTCCGGATAAAATACCAGCATCTGTGTTCCTGGTACATCTTTAAAGCCTTCCAATGCAGCTTTTCCAGTGTCACCACTGGTGGCTACCAAAATAACAATCTTTTTATCTTTTACAGCTTTTTTCGCAGAAACTGTCAAAAGGTAAGGCAAAATCTGCAGCGCCATATCTTTAAACGCGCAGGTTGGTCCATGCCAAAGTTCCAGCATATACGTATCAGAACAAAGTTTGGAAATTTCCGCAATTTGATCTGTATCAAATTTTTGATCTGTATAAGCGTTTTCTGCACAGTAGGCAACTTCTTCTTCTGTAAAGTCAGTCAAAAATTTCCCCAAAACATATTTTGCCCGCTCTACATAAGATTTGTCTGCCAGTTCATACAGTGTTTTTTCATCCAGTTTCGGCAGTGTTTCCGGAACAAACAGACCGCCTTCCGGAGAAATCCCCTGGCTGATTGCCTGTGCCGCAGTGACCGTTTCTTTCTCATTTCGTGTGCTGTGATACAACATGGTTTTGTTCCCCTCTCAATTTTATGGTTTCCCTGTTCCAACAAAATACCCCTTGAACAGCCATAGACCCTTTTTCCAAAACTCATTGACAGCAGGAAAAACGGGATGACAGATTTTCTTTAAAAAACCGATGAGCATTTCCAAAGAAAATCTGATTTGCTAATGGTTCATGGAAGTATTTTACCATACTTTCATATAGATTCGCAAGTCCTTTTACATCATAAATGAAGGAAGGCATGCTGGCGCCGTCAAAATCACTGCCCAAAGCCAGCACTGATTCTCCTCCCAGATTGAGAATATGCTCTGCATGACGAATCAGCTGTTCCGGTTTATAATCCTCCCCTTCTGCTACAAACATGGGGAAAAAGTTCAGTCCAATCAATCCCTTCCGGGCAATGATGGCACGGATTTGGTCGTCCTTTAAATTCCGGGGATGATCAAATACTGACCGGGCATTGGAATGGGTGGCAATAAACGGTTTTTGACAAAGTTCTTCTACCTGCCAGAACCCTTTTTCATTCAGATGAGATACATCCGGTATGATAGAGAGCCGTTCCATTTCTTTCACTGCCTGCCGGCCCAAAGGAGTCAAACCGCCGCCGCTTCCTCCTACTCCAGAGGCAAGTTCATTATCCCCGTTCCATGTCAGGGTAATAAATGCTGTGCCCCAATCCTGCAAAGTGTCAAGCCGATCCAGGTTTCCTCCTATGGCAGCACCGCCCTCAATGGCAAACAGGCTGCCGCATTTTCCCGGTTCTGGCTCCTGGCCAAAGTACCGGTACATCCAATCTTCGTTTTGCTTCAGTTCTTCCAAAAACCTGCTGTGGTGCTTTTCGGTATACTCCCATGCCGCTTCTCCCCGATACTGATCCGGGACCCAAACAGCAAAGGTCTGCACCCAGCCATCTTGTCTGGGACCCCGTTCCAGGTCCAGCTGAAGTTCATTCTTTCTCAATACTGCCTGCTTTTCCTCGCAGGTACACAGGGTATCACAATGCAAATCAAATACTTTCATGCCTGCTGTCATTCCTTTCCCGATGAAACCGTTCTATATTCCGGTATTCTTATTCGAATGCATTTTCCATATAGTTTAACCGCGCCTTTTTGTCCGGACAAACATACACTTCTGCCACATCAAACCGAGGCTGAAGTGAACTAACATGTTCCTGACAATAAGACTGTGCTGCCAAGATTAATTTTTTTCGTTTTGCCGCCGTTACCGCTGCTCCGGCAGGGTAAAAAGCGCTTTGCAGAGTTCTGGTTTTTACCTCCACAAACAAAAGATATTCTCCTTTTTGTGCGATAATATCCAGCTCTCCGAAACGGCAGCTGTAGTTGCGCTCTAAAATCACAGCTCCCTGTTTTTGGAGCCATGATGCCACCAGATTTTCCCCTGCCCTGCCTATTTTTTTGTGCTGTCAGCAGATTCTTTCTGAGCGTAATATTTTTTCAAAAAGCTGTGGCGGTGGACCGGACTTTCTCCATATTCGTCCAGCTTTTCATAGTGGAGTTTGGTTCCATATCCTTTATGCTTTTCAAACAGGTACTGCGGGTAATCCCGTGCTACCTGCTCCATATAATGGTCCCGTGCTACTTTCGCCAAAATAGAAGCTGCTGCAATGCTGGCAGAAGTTGCATCCCCTTTTACAATACAGCGGGTGGGATAATCCAGTCCCGGATCCCGGTTTCCGTCTACCAACACCCTTTGCGGTTTTATTTTTAACCCATCTACTGCCCGTCTCATAGCCAGAAAAGTAGCTTTTAAAATATTGTATTCCTCAATCTCCGCAACTGTTGCCGTAGCAATGCAGTAATCCACCGCTTTTTCCTGGATTTCCAAAAACAAGGCTTCCCGCTTTTTTTCCGTCAGTTTTTTCGAGTCGTTCAGCCCTTCAATGATGCAGTCTTCTGGCAGAATCACCGCCGCCGCATACACGTCTCCTGCTAAAGGACCTCTTCCGGCCTCATCTACACCGCAAAAGCAGTCGCAAAACTGATTGCGGTCAAATTCAAAAATGGTCATATGTCCTCCTAAATCTAAAGGGGCGGCATTCTGCCACCCCCAAACATCAAAGTATCTGCTATATCAGTTCTGAGGCCAGTCAAAAGTCAGACGTCCCAGTTTACCGCCGCGGTATTCATCCAATACAGTTGCCGCTGCCCGTTCTGTATTGACCTGACCACCGGAAATAAGCATTCCCCGTTTGCGTCCTACCAGTTCCAAAAGGTCGTATTCTTCCAGTTCCTGATAATCCGTACCAGCCAATTTAAACCGTTCTTCAATGGTATGGGGATATTCCCGGCGCAGAAAAGCTAACAGGCGCATAGCCAGCAGTTCTGTGTCAATGACATCATCCTTGACCGCTCCGGTAAAAGCCAGTTTTTCCCCCACAGAAGCATCTTCAAACTTGGGCCACAAAACCCCCGGCATATCCAAAAGTTCCATGCCTGAACCAATGTTTACCCATTGTTTCGTACGGGTAACCCCTGGACGGTCCTCTACCTTGGCACACTTGGAACCTGCCATCCGGTTGATGAAAGAGGATTTTCCCACATTGGGGATCCCCACCACCATAATCCGAATTGGACGGCCAACCAGCCCTTTTTGTCTGCGACGTTCCAGCAAATCTGCCAACACCTGATGTACCAGCGGCACAAAGCGATTTAGTCCTTTTCCGCTGCGGCAGTCGCATGCCAGTGCTGCAATCCCCTGATTGCGATATTGATTAAGCCAAGCCTGTGTGGCATTCGGGTCAGCAGAGTCCGCTTTATTGAGCATAAGAATTCTTGGTTTATTGTTCAGCCATTTGGAAAGTTCCGGATTTCGGCTGCTTTGAGGAATCCGAGCATCTGCGATTTCCAGCACCAGATCAACCATCTTTAAATTTTCGGTAATCAGTTTTCTGGTTTTCGCCATATGCCCCGGAAACCACTGGATGGATGGCGCTTCTAACATATCGTTTCTCCTTTTCTCTTATTAATCCAACTGCTTATTCTACAGGTCCTATCTGGTCAAAGGGATATAACCGAAACGCCACTTTGCCAAACACATGATCCAATGGGATCATCCCCACTTCTTCAAAACGGCTGTCCAAAGAATTATTTCGGTTGTCACCCATAACAAAAACGCAGTCTTCCGGAACAGTAGCAGGAAAACCGATGCTTTCCGTCATAGGAGAATTTCCGTCTGTATAGGTTGGTTCCAGGGTAAAGGATTCTTCCAATGCTACCCCGTCCACATACACGACTCCGGCCTGGGTGTCAATATCCACGGTCTGGCCTTCTGTGGCAATCACTCGTTTAATCAAGGGATCTTCCCCATCCCGTTTAATGCAAACCACGTCATTGCGTTCCAATTCTCCAAAACTGGACCAAGCAAACAGCCGTTCATTGGTATGAAAATTCGGCTCCATAGACTCGCCGCTTACCACAACCATCTGACCGATAAACAGCAGCACAAACACCACGATTGTTCCGGCAATCAAAAGCGCTTCTGCCCAATCCCGGATTTCATAATGGGATAATTTTTTCTTAATGCGCGCTTTTTCTTCCTGTGTCAATGGTGCCTGGCTTTGTTTTTGTTCTGCCGTCATCACCATACCTCCTTTATGTTTCAAACTTTAAGACTGCTTTAGCGGATCTTTTCAAATAATTGTCTTAAAAAGCAAAAAAGGACAGTCGAAACCGTCCTTTCCTTACCGCTTTTAGCCGATTTTTTCTTTAACTTTTGCAGCTTTACCAACTCTGTCACGCAGGTAGTACAGTTTGCTTCTGCGTACACGACCGGTTCTTACTACTTCTACTTTTGCAACGTTTGGAGAATGCAGTGGGAATACTCTTTCGATACCGCATCCGTAAGCCAGACGACGAACAGTAAAGGTTTCGTTTACACCACCGTGTTTTTTCGCAATTACAGTACCTTCAAATACCTGGATTCTGGATTTGTCACCTTCCTGGATTTTGCAGTGAACTTTTACAGTGTCACCAACGTTAAATGCAGGAACTTCGGTTTTCAGACTTGGATTGCTGATCAATTTTAATGCGTCCATATTTTTTCCTCCTAGTTTTCAGACATTCATGCCCAATCATGGCAGAGGACTGCCCGCTTTAAAAGTGGTAGCGCATTGCTGCGCACTACAATTAATCCCCACCAGAACCAGCCTGATAATCAGACTGCCCGGCGGCACACTAAATGCCTATATATAATACCATATCCCAATGGAAATTACAAGGTTTTTTTTAAATTCCATAAAATAGATAATTTTTATAAAAAAACAGCACCGCTGTTATGAATTCAAAACAAAAACAGGGAAAATAACACCGTCATCAGTCCTGCGGTACCGATGGCAATACCGCTCATGGCACCTTCTACTTCCCCTAATTCCACTGCTTTGGTGGTTCCCAATGCATGACTGCAGGTACCGATAGCAACTCCGGCCTCTACCGGATTTTTCACCCGAAATACTTTAATAAACAGCGGAGCCAGCATCGCACCCATAATCCCGGTGATCACCACTGCCGCTACAGTCACTGGAACCAGACCGCCATTTTGTGCAGTAATTTCCATGGCAATCGGTGTTGTTACAGATTTTGGAAGCATGGAAACCGTTAATTTTTCATCCAGACGGAACAAACGACACATTCCGTAAACACTCCCCATAGAAACCAGACTACCCACCGCAGAACCTGCCAGAATCGGGATGAGATTTGCTTTCAGCTTATCATACTGACTGTAAATGGACAGTGCCAAAGAAGCGGTGGCAGGTGCCAGGAACATGGCGATAAAATCCCCGCCCTGATTAAAATCTGACAGCGGAATGTGAAACAGCTGAAGAATCACAATTACCAGAACAATGGCAATCAAAAGAGGATTTGCCACTGGAGTTTTCAGTTTGCGGTTCAGCCACAAACCAAATTCATAGGTCAAAATGCAAAGAGTAATCCCGAAAAAGGGAGAAGAAAATATCTCACTCATGGACAGTCACCTCCTGGCTGGCAGAAGAAACCCCATCTTTGGTTTTTGACAGTTTTCGCTGAAGCGCTGTCACTCCCCGAATGGTGAAAGCAGTAGCACCAAAGGTCAGCACTGTGGATACCAGGCAAATGGTAAGCAACGGCAATACTGCCCCTTTTACCGCACTGTACTGTTCCATAATTCCTACCCCCGCCGGAATAAAGAACATGGCCATATTTTTCAGCATAAAGTTGGCTTTTTCCTGAATGTGCTCTACCTTAACCACTTTGCACAGCAGCAGAATAAACAGCAAAATCATACTAATAACACTGCCTGGAAACGGGATCGGCAGTAAGGCCGAAATAATATTTCCAATCCAGCACACACCAAACACAATCGCTACCTGTAATACAATCTTCATAAAAATCCCCTTTTTTCCTTCTGCCGAAACCCTCTGACAAGCTGTATGGTTTCAGCAGATTTCTCTCAAGGCAAATCCTAGTAGACTCACCTTACTCCTGTGCTTTGATTTTCTCCGCCAAATCGCTCAATTCGACCCAGCGTTCCATCTTCTGCTCCAGAAGTCCCTCCAATTCTTCTTTTTCTGACAAAAGAGACTGCAGTTTTTCAAAATTGGCTGACTGAAGTTCAATTTCTTCCTCAACCTTTTGAATTTTTTCTTCTAACTGAGCCATTTCATCTTCAATATGATCCCAGTCATACTGATCTTTGAAAGAAAACTTCAGCCTTTTAGCAGTCCGCTCTTTGCCGGAAGTGGCTTTCTTCTCTTTCTTTTCCCGCTCTTTTGTCAGCTGAATTTGCTCGTGTTCCTCATAATAGTCGGTGTATCCACCCAAATACTCCCGAATCTCGCCATTTCCCTCAAACGCCAATATCTTTTGTGCTATCTTATCCAGAAAATAACGGTCATGAGATACAGCAATCACTGCCCCGGAAAAATGTTCCAGATATTCTTCCAGTATCATTAATGTCTGAATATCCAAATCATTTGTCGGTTCGTCCAAAAGCAGTACATTGGGCGCTTTCATTAACACGCCCAGAAGATACAACCTTCTTTGCTCCCCACCGGACAAACGTCCAATGGTATTCCACTGTAAATCCGGCGGAAACAAAAACCGTTCCAGCATTTGAGAAGCGGTAACTGTACCCTCTGTGGTCTGAACATACTCCCCATGATCCCGCACATAGTCAATCACCTTTTGCTGAGGATCCATCTTTTCCCACTCCTGAGAAAAATATCCAAACCGCACTGTTTCCCCAACAGACACGGTTCCCTGATCCGGTACAATTTCCCCAGCCAGAATTTTCAGCAAAGTAGACTTTCCACATCCGTTGGGTCCAATGATCCCGATTCGGGCATCCCGCAGCAAAAGAAAATCAAAATCCCGAATAATGGTTTCTGTTCCATAAGATTTTTGGATTCCTTTAGCTTCCACAATTTTTTTACCCAGCCGGCTGGAAATGGAAGAAAGTTCTAATGTACTTTGTTCCGTTACTCCCGGTTGATTTTTCAGTTCCTCATACCGTTCCAGACGATACCGGCTTTTGGTTCCCCGGGCACGAGGTCCCCGCTGTACCCACTGCAGTTCTGTACGAAGCAAAGCCTGGCGTTTTCGTTGGCTTGCCGCTTCCATTTCTTCCCGCTGAGCTTTTCGTTCCAGAAAACCAGTATAATTACAGTCATACGAATACAAAGCACCCTTGTCCAGTTCCACAATCCGGTTGGTTACCCGATCCAGAAAATAGCGGTCATGGGTTACCATGACAACCGCACCTTTGTAAGACTGCAGATAATTTTCCAACCACTGAACCATAGCGTTATCAATGTGGTTAGTAGGTTCGTCCAAAATCAAAATCTGGCATGGGGTAAGCAGCGCCGCTGCAATGGCAACACGCTTTTTTTGTCCCCCGGACAAGCAGGTGACATCCTGAGAAAAATCGGTAATGCCCAGCTGATTGAGAATAGATTTGGCTTCATACTCTTTTCCCTCATAAGCGTTTGTGCCGCAACCAGCCAGCACCTGTTCCAGCACAGAACGATGCTGGGAAAAATCAGGATTTTGAGGAAGATAAGAGACAACCGCTCCCCCGGAAAGGGTAACCGTCCCCTCATCCGGAACTTCCTGCCCTGCCAGAATTTTAAGAAAAGTGGATTTTCCGGTTCCGTTGACCCCTACAACACCCACCTTATCTCCCTGATTCAGGAAAAGAGAAACCTGAGTCAACAAAGGTTTTAACGTATAGCTTTTTGATATTTTTTCCGCTGACAACAACATATTCCCTAATGGTTCCCCTCTCATTCCTGCTCAGGCAGCACCGCATAAGGCGTGACTGCTTTGAGCATTTTCACATCCACATTGGCAGTAATTCTGGTTCCGTTTTCCTCATATGTTTCTGAAAAGATTTTCCCCTGTCTTCGAATTTGGTCCAACAGGGATCCCTGTGTATACGGAATCAAAAGTTCCATTCGGCGCACCCGCTGGGAAAGTTCCCGGCAGATTACCTCCATCAAATCGCCAAAACCAAGCTGTTCTTTCGCAGATAAAAACACCATGTGACCATGACTTACAAAATCCTGCCGATCTTCACGGCAGTCAATTTTATTAAACACAGTAATGACTGGAGTGTCTCCGCAGCCCAGTTCTTCCAAAAGTTCACGGGTTACCTGCAGCTGTTCATCGCATTCCGGGCTGGTAATATCACACAGATTCAAAATCAAATCAGCGTTTACCGCTTCTTCTAGAGTAGAATGGAACGCCTCAACTAACTGGTGAGGCAAACGGCGAATCAAACCAACAGTATCGATGAGTACTGCTTTTTGTCCGTCGGGAAGATTTAATTCCCGGGCAGTCGGATCCAAAGTAGCAAACAGCTGATTTTTTTCCAGTACACCAGCATCAGTCAATCGATTAAGCAGCGTGGATTTCCCCACATTGGTATAACCCACGATGGCAATTACCGGCACTCCGCTTTTTTCCCGTCTGCGGCGCATCTGTCCCCGGCGTTTTTCCAGTTCTTTCAATTCCCGGCTCAAAGCGTCAATCCGACGGCGAATGTGTCTTCGGTCTGTTTCCAGCTGAGTTTCCCCAGGACCTCTAGTACCGATTCCCCCTCCCTGACGGGACAGTACACTTCCCAATCCGATCAGACGAGGCATTAAATATTTTTGCTGTGCCAGTTCTACTTGGAGCTTCCCTTCACTGGAAACTGCCCGCTGTGCGAAGATGTCCAAAATCAGCATAGTCCGGTCAATGACCCTGACCTGTACTGCCTGCTCAATATTTCGCAGCTGAATCCCGGACAGCTCATCATCAATAATCAGCAGATCCGCTTCTTTCATCCGGCAAAAATCCGCGATCTCCTCAAGTTTTCCAGGACCTACATAAGTAGCTGCCTGAATGGACGGTAGATTTTGCAAAAAACATCCTGCCACCTGAGCACCAGCGGCCTGGGCAAGTTCTTCTAGTTCCCGCAAAGATTCCTCCGCATCATATTCCCGAGAAGCAACTCCTGCCAGTACAGCTACCGACAATTTTTCTTCATTTGGAACCATACAAAACACCTCTTTTCTTTATTTATCAACTGTCTGAAAGCCTGTTGGCTCATTTTTTGTGTAATCATACTGTCTGACAAAACACTTGTGTTTTATTCCAGACGCACAAAAATGCAGACCATGGTTTACGGTCTGCAAATATGTTCTAAGTCCACAGGTAAAACCTGTCCGTCTGTTTTAAAATCAGCTTTAAATCTGATTAAGGCTCCTGCTTAGAAGATTTTTTCACGCTGACAGGAGTACGCAAAGCCGCTTTTGCGCTTTTTACCTGATTCAAAGAATCTAAAAGCCCTTGTTCTGTGGTTTTCAAAATATTTTCCGCAAAATCATTGGCCGCCCGCTTCAGTTCCTTTGACTGTTCTTGGGAAGTCTGCATAATTTCGTTGGCACGTTCTTTTACCCGGCGAATTACTTCGCTTTCTTCGGTCATACGGCGTGCCCGTTCTTCTGCCACTCGAACAATTTTTTCTGCTTCCCGTTTTGCGTCATCCAAAATAGCTTTTCGGTCATTGACCACCGCTTTAGACTGACGAATTTCCTGAGGAAGATTCAGGCGAATATCTCCAATTAAGTCATGAAGACGATCTGCATTAACCATGCATTTTCCGCCGCTAAGAGGAACAGACAGAGCACTGTCCAACATCTCATCCATCAAATCCAAAATTTCATTGACATCCATGATTCTCTATCTCCTATTCTTAATGATCATCGTGTTTTGGGAGCAGACAGACGTTCAAACACCTGACCTGCAATTTCCTTTGGCACAAAAGCAGAAATATCTCCCCCAAACTGCGCAATCTGGCGAACCAGACTGGAGCTTAAAAACATATGCTCAGAAGCTGTTGTTAAAAAAACCGTTTCCGCATTAGGAGTCAGCTTTTTATTGGCAAGAGACTGCTGAAATTCATACTCAAAATCGCTGACCGCCCGCAGCCCTTTCACAATGGCGCAAGCACCGATTTGATCCACATAAGATGCCAGCAAACCGGAAAACGTATCTACTTCAACATTTTCAAAACCGGGTTTATCAGTACACAGACGGATTAGCTCCACCCGTTCCTCCAAAGTAAACGCACAGTTTTTAGAAGGATTGACAGACACCAGCACAATCACCCGGTCAAACAGTTTGGCCGCCCGATGAATAATATCCAAATGGCCGTTAGTAACCGGATCAAAGCTGCCTGGACATACAGCTGTTCTCATCCTGTTTTCATCCTTTCCTGCTTTCCTCAATAGTCTTCCTGCTGAGGAATTTGGTATTTGCTGAGCATAATTTTACCATACCGGTACTGTTTTACCCGTACAAAATCTCCTACCTGTTCAGGGACTTCTTCACTGGTTTCATGCTCACAGATAATCATGCCATGAGGCTGAACTTTTTCCACTGCAAGAGGAAGTACCGCAGGCAAAATTTCATGATGATAAGGCGGATCCAAAAAGATAATATCAAAAACATCTTTGGTGGATTTTAAATATGCCTGAGCATCCATAGAAATCACCCGGGACTTTTTAAACAGTCCCACAGTTGTCAGATTCTCTTTAATCACTGCCTGAGCTTCTCGGCTCTGGTCGTTGAATACAGCATATTCCGCTCCCCGGCTCAGCGCCTCAATCCCAATCTGCCCAGAACCGGAAAACAAGTCCAAAAACCGACATCCCGGCAAATCAAACTGAATAATACTGAACAGGCTTTCTTTTACTTTATCTGTCGTAGGACGAACATCCAATCCGTCCAGGGTTTTTAACCGGCGACCTTTTACTTCGCCCGCAATCACTCTCATAGACTATAAACCATACCTTTCCCTGTTTTTCGCCAGCTCAGTCAAACATCATTTCATGATAGTTGTGACGGTATACCCCCAGCACCATCCCAATGGAAACATAGGATACAACCAGTGAGGTTCCCCCGTAGCTGACAAACGGAAGAGTAATCCCAATAATAGGAATCACACACAAAACCATCCCAATATTGATGACCGCCTGGAATAAAATTACCGCAAATACCCCTACACAAATATAGGTACCCAGGTCATCCTTGGATTTTTTGGCGGTAAACAGGATTTTTACCAGCAATACTGTCAAAAGCAAAATGGTAACAACACATCCTACAAATCCCAGCGTCTGTCCAATATAGGAGAAAATAAAGTCATTATAACATTCCGGCACATAATAAAGGTTTTCATCTGGAAAAAGTCCACGGCCAAACAATTCGCCGGAACCCAAAGCAATCTGCCCTTTATACTGCTGATAACCTTTATCCAGCATATCTTTGGCAGGATCCCACGCAACATAAAACCTCTCTTTTAAATAGTCGGGCAGCATGTTCCAAACAATAGGGGTAGCAATCCCCAATCCTGCTACACCAATGGCCATATACTTCCAGGAAAGTCCGGCTGTAAAAATCATGACTACAAAAATAGCAAAAAACACCAGAGCTGAGCCATAGTCGCCGGTAATCATAACAAAAAGAGTTGGGATTGCACCGTGAACACACAACAGCAAAAAGGTGGAAAAAATATTAATTTTTTCCTTTACCCTGGACAGATGCAAGGAAAACGTATAAATAAAGGCCATCTTCAGTACTTCAGAAGGCTGAAAAGAGAAAAATCCAATTCGCAGCCAAGCAGCATCGTCACTGCCTTCTGGCGTATACGCCAGCGGCGTAAACAAAAGTAGCATCAAAAGCACCGCTGCCCCTGTAAAAAACGGCCACAGCTTGACAATAACCTGATAATCCAAAAGCGACACAATAATCGCCCCGATCAATCCCAATACTGCACAAAGCCCCTGCATAATAATAATTCTTTTATTTCCATTGGTAAATCCGGCATAATAAACCGAACACATTAAAATACAGCTGAACGAAGAAATAACAATACAAATCGCCAGCATCAGTTTATCGGTGGTTTTTACATATTCTCTGATGATCCCTAAGCGTTCTCCCATAATGTCTCCATTCTAAATTCATCCTGAAAACCAGCCATTTTTCACTGGATGTCCCCAATCAAACGCCGTCTGACTGGGGACACTGTTTTTTACGATTTCAGCGCATCAAAGTTCCGCCAAGCCGCGGTGTTGCATCTGCGTTTTTTAGAACAAACCTTCAATTTCGCCGTTTTCGTTAATATCGATTTTTAAAGCTGCAGGTGCTTTCGGAAGTCCAGGCATAACCATAATGCTTCCGGTAAGCACAACCAAAAATCCTGCCCCAGCAGACACCTTCACTTCTTTTACATGAATGGTATGTCCGCTTGGCGCACCAAGTTTTGTCTGATCATCAGAAAGAGAATACTGAGTTTTAGCTACACAAATCGGCAGTTCTGCCAGACCCAGCTTTTCAATTTCCGCGATATTTTTTTCTGCAGCAGCAGTATATGCCACATCTCCTGCACGGTAGATTTCCCGGGCAATGATTCCGATCTTTTCTTTAATCGGCAGTTTTTCATCATACAAAACTTTGAACTGAGAAGGCTGTTCGCAGGCTTTTACTACCTTTTCTGCCAAATCCATGCCGCCTTTTCCGCCTTTAGCGAACACTTCTGCCAGAGAAAATTCACAGCCCAAACGCTGACAGCAGTCGCTGAGTACCTGAATTTCTCCATCAGTATCCTGTCCAAAGCGGTTGATCGCTACTACAACTGGAACACCGTATTTCTGCATGTTCTGTACATGTACTTCCAGGTTGGCAATCCCCTTTTTCAAAGCTTCAATATTTTCTTCACCCAAGTCTGCTTTAGCTACGCCGCCATTGTATTTCAGTGCACGGATCGTTGCCACCAATACGACACAGCTAGGAGCAATTCCCGCATACCGGCATTTGATGTCCATAAATTTTTCTGCGCCCAGGTCAGAACCAAAGCCTGCTTCTGTAATAGCATAGTCCCCTAATTTCAAAGCCAATTTGGTTGCTTTCACAGAGTTACATCCGTGAGCGATATTGGCAAAAGGTCCTCCGTGCATAATGGCAGGTGTGTTTTCCAAAGTCTGTACCAGGTTTGGCTTAATGGCGTCTTTCATCAAAGCTGCCATAGCGCCGTTTACACCAAGGTCACGGCAGTAAACCGGACGGTTATCATAGGTATATGCTACCAGAATCCGGCCCAAACGTTCTTTCAGATCCTGAATATCAGATGCAAGACACAGGATCGCCATAATTTCGCTGGCTACGGTAATCTGGAAACCATCTTCCCGAGGAACCCCGTTGATTTTTCCGCCCAAACCTACATTGATAAACCGCAAAGCACGATCATTCATATCCATGCAGCGTTTAAACAAAATCCGGCGCGGATCGATTCCCAGTGTATTTCCCTGCTGCAGATGGTTGTCCACAATGGCACAGAGCAGGTTGTTTGCTGCAGTAATGGCATGCATATCCCCAGTGAAGTGAAGGTTGATATCCTCCATAGGAACAACCTGAGCGTATCCGCCTCCAGCAGCACCGCCTTTAATACCAAATACAGGACCCAAAGACGGTTCCCGCAGAGCAATCACTGCTTTTTTCCCAATTTGATTCATGGCTTCGCCCAAACCTACAGAAACTGTGGTTTTTCCTTCTCCTGCAGGAGTTGGATTGATTGCGGTAACCAGTACCAATTTTCCGTCCGGACGATCTTTCAGCCGCTGATATAAATCATCGCTGAGTTTTGCCTTGTATTTGCCGTAAGGTTCTACTTCCTCATCCCGGATTCCCAAACTAGCTGCCACCTCATAAATGGGTTTCATCACTGCTTCCTGTGCAATTTCAATATCCGTTTTCATAGCTCCCAAACTCCTTTTTGTTTGATCCCTCCGGGGCAAAATGCCGCCGGCTGTTGTTGCTCCGTTGATTTCCCAGGAAACAATTTGCCGAGTTTCCCAAGAACCTTCTCCTTTTTTTAGAGATTCTTAGAGTTATTATACCATATTTTACGCAGACTGACCACAGCCCTTGCAATAATTTTATGAAAATAATATAATATAACCTGTATCCTCTACAAAGTATAGGCATTTTTGATACTTTTCACAATTGGTATGAAAAATCATACCCGAAAAACAAGAAATCTTTTTAAACCAAATGAAAATTTTTCGCAAAAAGTCCCACACCGTTTCATTAACTTTATATTGGAAAGGGGGTCAAATAATGGAACCCTATTATTCTAACAGTGTATCTGATACAGAACAGTTTGCCTGTGAACTGGCAAAATCACTGCACCCTGGCGACGTGATTGCCTTTACTGGAGGTCTAGGCGCCGGAAAAACCGCATTTGTCCGCGGACTTGCCAAAGGGCTTGGGGTCAGCGGCGAGGTTTCCAGCCCTACGTTTTCATTAGTCCATGAATACGCTGGAGCTGTCCCCCTGTATCATTTTGATATGTACCGAATCACAGATTTGGACGACTTATACTCCACCGGATTTTTTGATTATCTGGAAAGCGGAGGAATTTTAGCAATTGAATGGAGCGAAAACATCCAAGGGGTACTGCCTGATCACACCATATACATAGAAATTGAACCAATCGGTGAAGAACAGCGCAAAATCACCATTCATCGCTCTTTATGATTTTAAGAAAAGGATGGCTTTTATGAAAATACTTGCAGTTGACACCACTGCCAAAGCTTGCAGCGTCAGCCTGATTCAGGACAACCGGGTCTTGGCAGAAAATTTTGTCAATTTGAATTTCACCCATTCCCAAACCATGATGCCCATGTGCCAGCAATTATTAGAAAACGCCAAAATCTCTTTAAAAGAGGTAGATGCTTTCGCAGTTTCCACTGGTCCCGGGTCATTTACAGGACTTCGCATCGGTTTATCTGCTGTAAAGGGGATGGCCTTTGCACTGCAAAAGCCCTGTATCGGCGTCTCTACACTGGACGCTCTGGCGCAAAATGTAGCCGAATTCCCCGGTATTATCTGTGCGGTAATGGACGCACGCTGCCATCAGGTATACAATGCCTTGTATGAAAACCAAAATGGTGTTTTAAATAAGCTGACTGATGACCGGGCACTGATGATCGATGAACTGTTAGAACAACTGAAAAATTTTCAAAAACCTATTATTTTAGTTGGTGACGGCGCCGATTTATGCTATAATGCTTATAAAGACATTTTGGAGCAGCTTGTTTTAGCTCACCCACAAAATCGTTTTCAGCGTGCTTCCAGTGTAGGAATGCTGGCAGCACAAAAGGCGGAACAGGGCGAATTTTTATCCCCTTCTGAAATTCTGCCTTCCTACCTGCGTCTTCCTCAGGCGCAAAGAGAACTGCTGCAGAAAAAACAGCAGCAAAACCAAAACCATCAGAAAGGATCAGAAAAAGAATGATTGCAATTGGCTGTGACCACGGCGGTCTTACATTAAAAGAAGAAATTATGAAACACCTTACCGAAACCAAAGTGGAATTTAAAGATTTCGGTACCTATACTTCCGACTCCTGCGATTATCCGGACATTGCCGAAAAAGTATGCGCTGCTATCAACAGCGGCGAATGTGAAAAAGGGATTCTCATCTGCGGCACCGGAATTGGAATTTCCATGGCGGCAAATAAAATTCACGGTATTCGCGCAGCACTGTGCCACGACTATTTTTCCGCAAAATATACTCGGCTGCACAATGACTCTAACGTAATTGCTTTCGGCGGACGAGTTATCGGTCCAGGCCTTGCCTGCGAATTAGTAGACGTATTCTTAAATACAGAATTTGAAGGCGGCAGACATGCTGTCCGTGTCAACAAAATGATGGCACTGGAAGATAAATAACAGCCCCTTCCCAAATAAAAATGACAGTGTCTCTTTTTTGAGCCCCCCAGCTGTCAAAACAAATTTACTAGGAGGTACTCATCTATGTCAAATCCATTGATTATGGATCACCCTCTGATCCAGCACAAAATTTCTCTGCTTCGGGACAAAAACACCGGTTCTAAAGAGTTCCGGGAACTGGTTTCTGAAATTGCTATGCTCATGTGCTATGAGGCAACCCGTGACCTTCCATTAAAAGAAGTAGAAATCGAAACTCCGATTGCTGTTTCCAAAACAAAAATTATTTCCGGACGCAAACTGGCATTTGTTCCAATTCTGCGCGCAGGTTTGGGAATGGTAGACGGTGTGCTCCGTCTGGTTCCTGCTGCGAAAGTAGGACATATTGGAATCTACCGTGACCCGGAAACCAAACAGGCAATGGAATATTACGCAAAATTCCCAGTAGATATTGCAAAACGGGAAGTAATTGTTTTGGATCCTATGCTGGCTACCGGTGTAACCGCAGTAGACGCTATCAGCCAGATTAAAGAACGTGGCGTTAAAAACATCAAATTTATGTGCATTATCGCTGCTCCACAGGGTATTGAAGCTTTGATGAAAGCACATCCTGATGTACAAATTTACTGTGCTGCAAAAGATGAAAAACTTAACGATCATGCTTACATTGTTCCAGGTCTGGGAGATGCAGGCGACCGTATTTTCGGTACAAAATAAAATATTTTTATAAAATAACAAAAACACCTGAAGAATCTTGTTCTTCAGGTGTTTTTTAATGGCAGAATAATTTTTAAATCAACCTTTGGAATTTGTGTTTTGAATTTCCGGCAGATCGCAAAGCTCTAGGTAGCAAACATCTTCCAGATTGAAAGATATTAAGGGAATCGGAAACAAAGTAAAATAGCAACTACACTCCCATAAATAGTTCGTTTTTCTTGCGCTCACTACAGCTTTTTTTCATCTTGTATGCCGCAATAGTCGTTAGAATCTTATTTACTTTCCGTGAATGAGCAGGACAAATACTAATACAGCGCATACAGCTGATACACTTTTTATGATCTGTTTGGGATGGATTATCTAATGAGATTGCTTGAACAGGACATTTTTGAGCACACAATCCGCATTTTGTACAGTTCTTGTTTGCAGCTGGCTTTATGGGTACCCCATTATACTCCCGATATGGATTGCTTCCGGGAACAATTAAATCTTCTGGTATCCGGCTTTCCTCAATACGCTGACGTATTTGTTTTGCAAATTGAGATAGTTCTTCCAAATCTTTTTTATCAGGACGTCCTTTTGCAAATTGATGCATGATTGAATGCTCTGCGACAGCAGCAACAGCTGCTACACAGCAAAACTTGGAATTGGTTAGTATCGTTTTTAATTCAAGTAAAGTATCATCATAAGCACGATTTCCATAAACCGTAATCAATATGGCTTTTGCGCCGTTTGCTTTGATCTTTTCCAAACGCGTCGCTGCAATCTTTGGAACTCGCCCCCCAAAAGAAGGAACAGCAACAATGCATATATCATCTTCAGCTAATTGAATTTGCTGAAAGTCTGTTGTAAAATCGGTCAAATCTATTGTCTTTGCTTCTTGTTCAAACGCCTGTACAAATTGATTGGCAACCTTCTCCGTTCCCCCAGTAGGACTAAAAATAATTTTATAGATGCTCATTTGTTTTCCTCCTTATATATCGGGCAATATTTCATCAGTTCTATCGCATTATGAAAAAGTTCTGATACTGCCAGTAAACTGCTGCTTGTAGAATCCAAATAATAAAAGTTTTTCGTACCTTCGTGTCTAACATCGATAATGCCTGCGTCTTTGAGAATCTTTAGATGATGGGACACCGCTGCACGAGAAATATTGGTACTATTTTGAATTTCTCCCACACGCAATCCTCCGGTTCCGCAATTCTCAATCAAAACACGGATGATTAGTTGTCGTGTTTCATCTCCAATCGCACATAAAGCAGGACGACAAACATCAAATTTTTCAGTCAATTGGTTGCGATCAATTTTCATTGGTTCATCCATCCTGTCACCTCCGTTTTCAATGGTCAATATTTGTAAACCATTATAGCACAAATTATTGGGTATGGACGATTGGTAAAGAAAATCAAGTTCATTGACTCAGATGTTCCACTGATTTTTAGCTTACTATTTTTGTAACAACAGAACATTGCATTTAGAATTTTGATCACTTACTTTACTTCACATGTTCATCTACTCCGGTGTTTCATCCATAATTTTGTAAAGTGATCTAACCCGAAAAGGACTGTGCAGTATCACTGCACAGTCCTTTTTTCATTTCTAATATTTTTTATCGATTCACTTCCAGGATTGCTCCGCGGTTACCGGAAGTAACCAGAGAAGCATACCGAGCCAAATAACCGGTGGTGATCTTCGGCTGTTTTGGTGTCCATGCTGCCCGACGTTTTTCCAATTCTTCGTCACTGAGTTTTACATTGATTGTATTGGCCATAATATCAATTTCAATGATATCGCCGTCTTCAATCAAAGCAATCGGTCCACCTACAGCAGCTTCTGGAGAAACATGCCCAATCGCTGCACCTCTGGTAGCTCCAGAGAAACGTCCGTCTGTAATCAGCGCAACGGTACTGCCCAAGCCTCTGCCCATAATCGCAGAAGTAGGATTCAGCATTTCACGCATACCTGGTCCACCTTTTGGACCTTCGTAGCGAATTACTACAACGTCACCATCCACAATCTTTCCGCCATTGATTGCTGCCATTGCATCTTCTTCGCAGTCAAACACTTTCGCAGGACCGGAATGTTTGAGCATTTCAGGTGCTACTGCGGAACGTTTTACAACACAGGAATCCGGAGCAATATTTCCCCGCAGAACTGCAATTCCCCCTGTGGTGCTGTATGGATTTTCTACTGGACGGATTACCTGAGGATTTTTATTGACACAATCTGCAATGTTTTCTCCTACCGTTTTTCCGGTACAAGTAATCAAATCGGTTTTCAAAAGACCCAGTTTGTTAATTTCATGCATCACTGCATAAACACCGCCTGCATCGTACAGATCTTCCATATGATGAGGGCCTGCTGGAGCCAGATGACAAATATTTGGTGTTTTATCGCTGATGTCATTAGCCATATCCAAATTCAGTTCAATTCCTGCTTCATGAGCAATTGCTGGCAGATGCAGCATGCTGTTGGTAGAACAGCCGATTGCCATATCCATGGTCAACGCATTGTGGAAAGCCCCTTCCGTCAGGATATCGCGAGGACGGATATTTTTTCTCAGCAGTTCCATTACCTGCATACCAGCACGTTTTGCCAGGCGGATTCGTTCAGAGTAAACTGCAGGAATGGTTCCGTTTCCAGAAAGACCCATACCCAAAACTTCGGTCAGACAGTTCATAGAGTTAGCAGTGTACATCCCGGAGCAGGATCCACAAGTAGGACAGGTTTTTTCTTCAAATTCCGCCAGTTTTTCTGCGGAAATTTTTCCGGCATGGTAAGCGCCCACTGCTTCAGATGCCGCAGAAAAGCTCACCTTACATCCATCCACTTTCCCTGCCAGCATAGGACCACCGCTGACAAAAATAGTAGGCACATTCAGTCTGGCTGCTGCCATCAAAAGTCCTGGAACGTTTTTATCACAGTTTGGTACCATAACCAATGCGTCAAAACCGTGTGCCATTGCCATAGCTTCGGTAGAGTCTGCAATCAAATCACGGGTTACCAGAGAGTATTTCATTCCCTGATGACCCATGGCAATCCCGTCACAAACAGCGATTGCCGGAAATACCACCGGAGTACCCCCTGCCATGGCAACTCCCATTTTTACTGCTTCTACAATTCGGTCAATTTCCATATGTCCAGGAACAATGTCGTTCTGAGAACTTACAATCCCAACCAACGGACGTTCCATTTCTTCCTTGGTAAATCCTAACGCGTTAAACAGCGCACGGTGAGGTGCATTTTGTGCTCCCTTGATAATGGATTCACTTTTCATCTCGATAACCTTCCTTTCAAAAAATGCATTGCGCCCTATTTGACGCCGCATATCAATATCATCATAAACAAACATGTGTTGTAATACAACTATTATACGTTGTATTACAACACATGTCAAGTATTTTTTCAAAAATCATCTGTCTTACCGCAGAGGGCTAATCCCAAACCGCAGCATGGCATGACGGATATGGAGCTGCATGGCAGCTTTTGCTCCTTTCGGGTCTCTGGCTTCCAAAAATTCCATAATCATCTTGTGATCTTGTAAGGTATCCTGTACCAATACCGCATCTTGTACAGATAGTTTCACCCCAGAATGGATCGCCTCATAGATCATAGGCATCAGTTGTTCTGCATAGGGATTATGGGCTGCTCTGGCAATGGCCTGGTGAAATGCCTCTTCCGCTTTTGTACGGTCTTTTCCTTGTTTAATCAGCAGTTCTTCCTGCTTTCCGCACTGGAGAATGCATTGGATTTCTTCTGGTGTTGCCCGCTGTGCCGCATACCAGGCAATCTCCGGTTCTACCATCATTCGCATTTCGTATAAAGCATGAATATCCACACGAATTTTAGAAAGTTCGTTGGGATCAATCGGGTGTTCATAATCATTCCGTTCCACCACAAAGGTCCCCTTTCCCCTGCGAATTTCCAGCACATTGTGAGAAACTAAAATCCGAATCGCCTCCCGCAGGGTAGTGCGGCTAATCTGCAGCAATGCGGCAAACTCATTTTCATTTGGCAGTTTATGTCCCGGCAAAAACTTTTTTTCCACTGTAATCATGGATAAAATTCTATCTGCGGCTTTTTGCGCCAAAGTCTGTTTTTGTGTTTTCATGAAAAACCTCTTTCGTATTTTTATGTTCAATCATCTAATATAGCTTCCTACTACCAGGAAAGGAGCATAATCCATTCTTCCGGCTCTTCCCGAACGGCGCAAAATCCCAGTCTTTCATACAGCGAAACCGCCGGATTTTGTTTTTGAACTGAAAGGGAAACCCCTGGCACCTGCTGGTTTTGCAGCTCACCCAGCAGGCATTTTAATAAAGCTGTACCGATCCCTTTGCCCCGATACTCCGGAAGAACAGAAACAGAACATTCCGGAATATTTTCTGCTACAAATCCGTATCCACGCATCTTTCTTGCCCAGGCGGCACCTACCGCCCTTCCACCGCACCATGCCAGAAAGCCAACATCTCCCGGCCGTCCAAAATCCTCCACATAAATCTTAAGTTCTGGTGTATCCACTATGTCTTTAGGAAGTTTTTCCCCGGTCTCCGGCTGAAAGATCGCTTCATACAAAAACGTTCTGAGCAGAGAAATTTGTTCTTTTTTGATAGGATAAATTTCTGCCATTTCTGCTTCTCCTGTCTTAAAAATTTTGCGGGATTTTATCCCTATCCTGGCTTCTTTTCCTCAGTATACCACAACCCAAAAACAAGGGCAATTTTTTTGTGAAAATTCCTCTTGTTGAAGGCTTTTTCCTATGTTATACTGAATTTTAAAGACAAATCGAAAGGATGTTTTTTCTATGCGCGCTTATGAACGTTTTTTGCAGTACATTCAGTATGACACCACAGCTGATCCTCAAGCCGACTGTCATCCTTCCAATCCAAAAGAATTCAATCTTGCCAATGCTTTGGCAGAGGAAATGAAACAAATGGGGCTAACCCAGGTTCGTGTCAGTGACACCTGCTATGTATACGGCATGCTGCCGGCTACTCCCGGTATGGAGCACTGCACTCCTATCGGATTTATCGCCCATATGGACACTGCTGCTGACGCCAGCGGAACCAATATCCATCCTCAAATCATCGAAAACTACGCCGGTCAAGATGTTCCTCTGGGTACCAGCGGACTGAGCCTTACCTCTCAGCAATTCCCTCACCTGGCCAAACTGACAGGAAGAACTTTAATCACCACCGACGGCACTACCCTTCTGGGAGCGGACGACAAAGCAGGTGTGGCTGAAATCATGACTGCCTGTGAAATGATTCTCAAAAATCAGATTCCTCACGGTCCTATCTGTGTAGGGTTTACCTCCGACGAAGAAGTGGGCGGTGGAGCAGACTTTTTTGATGTACCAGGCTTCGGCGCAAAATACGCCTATACGGTTGACGGCGGCGAAGAAGGAGAGCTGGAATATGAAAACTTCAATGCGGCTGACGCAGTGTGCAAAATCAATGGTGTTTCTATCCATCCAGGCGGTTCTAAAAACAAAATGAAAAATGCCTCTTTAATAGCAATGGAATTTAACACCATGCTGCCTGCCGGTGATACTCCTGCACATACAGAAGGTTACGAAGGTTTCTTCCATCTCACCCATATGGAAGGAGATGTTACTCATGCTTCTCTTTCCTATATTATCCGAGATCATGACCGTGCTAAATTTGAAGCTCGAAAAGACTGTTTGCGGCACATTGCCAAACTGCTTAATGAAAAATACGGAGAAAACAGCGTAGAACTTACCATTACTGATAGTTACTACAACATGAAAGAAGCATTGGAACCCTGTATGCATCTGATTGACAATGCTAAAAAAGCCATTGAATCTTTGGGAATTGAACCAATCATTGTTCCAATCCGAGGCGGAACAGACGGATCCAGACTCAGCTACATGGGACTTCCCTGCCCAAATCTGGGCACTGGCGGTTACGGCGCTCACGGTCCTTTTGAGCACATTACCGCCGAAGGAATGGATGCCTGCACCAACATTCTGGTAGAAATCATCAAATCTTATGCCCAATAATGGGAGAAAGGAACGGTTATGGAACACATTATTCCTCAGGTAACAGCATTCCCTGATTGGGATACAATTCCGGCAATTCCCATTGACACTTATTCCTGGGGCGGCGAATACCGCCCTAAAGCAGAAGCCCGCATTTGTTTTATTCCGGATCAGGGATTTGCAGTGCGGTTGTGCTGCTGGGAACAAAATCCCCGGGCTGTATTTACGGAAAATGACAATATGGTATGTCAGGACAGCTGTCTGGAATGCTTTTTGGATTTTGCTCCGGAAAATCCAAAAATTGGCTATCTGAATTTAGAAGCCAATTCCAAGGGAACCCAGTGGTGTCAATACGGCGTTGACCGGCATCACCGCACATTTTTACGAGAAAAAGGAATTCCCTATCCTGTTTTAACCCCGTTTATGGACTCTCAGTGCTGGGGGTACACAGCAGTTTTTCCGCTTGAGACTATTCAGACGATCTATGGCAAAGGCTCCTTCCAAGAAGGGGACATGCTGCGGGGAAATTTCTACAAATGCGGCGACTTAACCCAGTTTCCTCATTATGGCAGCTGGACAAAAATTGATTGGCCGGAACCGGATTTTCACCGACCTGAATTTTTTGGCACTTTCATTCTAGGAAAAGCAGCGGACAATATTCGCTGACATAAAAAAAGACCTGCAGCTTTAAGCTGCAGGTCTTTTTTATTTTCTTTTATGCCGCAGATAATATCGAATGATTGCTTCTGCAGCGATTTGAAATACCAGATATCCACCCAGATACCACTCTAACAGGAATTCTCCTTCAATCCATCCCCATCGTCTGAACATTGACAACAGGATAATGGAAATACTGACTACACATAACCCCAGAATATAGGCATGACGGGCAGATTGATGTTTCAGGCTTTCTGTCTCTTGTTTCTGAGACTGTGAATCACTGTCGTTTTCTTTAGGATTGTCTTCCCGGGAGTTTGGCCAAAAATAAGTTTTGATCCCAAAACCAATCATCACTCCGGCTACACATAAACACAGGTCACTCCAGACCGCATCTGCCAGTATGGACAATAAAACCAGTACGATCCCAAAACCAACATATACGATGCCATTCCAGTCTCGTTTCATAGCAGTCACCCTTTCGGACAAAACTACCTGTTACAATCAGTTTGGTTATCCTTCTACTTTCTGAATATGCCAGATTTCATCTGCATACTGCTGGATGGTTCGGTCGCTGGAGAACATTCCTGCATTGGCCATATTGAGCCAGCATTTTTTCGCATATTCTAAAGAATTGCCGTAATCTCGGTTCAGTTTCAGCTTAGCATCCAGATAAGATTCAAAATCTTCCAACAGGAAATAATGGTCTGGCTTGTGCCAGCTGGCACCGTCCAGCAAAGCATGGTACAGCTCTTCAAACATTCCAGTTCCCTGATCATCAAAGGTACCATCTACCAAAGTATCTACAACCCGACGAATTCGTGGATTTTTCTCATAAATCTTTTTCGGATGATAAGCATCTTTGGCTTTCAGTTCATCCAATTCTTCTACCCGAGCACCAAAGATATAGTTGTTTTCTTCGCCGGCCTGTTCCACAATTTCTACATTAGCACCGTCATAAGTACCCAGGGTCACTGCACCGTTGAGCATAAATTTCATATTGCTGGTACCGGATGCTTCTGTTCCTGCTGTAGAAATCTGTTCAGAATAATCTGCCGCTGGGATGATTTTTTCTGCATAAGAAACATTATAGTTGGAAACAAACAATACTGCCATCTTTTCATTGACATCCGGATCGTTATTAACCAGTTTAGCAATTTCATTAATATACTTGATAATTCCCTTTGCACGGAAATATCCCGGAGCAGATTTTGCACCAAACAAGAACAATGTGGGGCGGAAATCAGGCAATTTTCCCTGTTTCAGCTGGAAATACAAATCCATAATAGAAAATGCATTTAAAAGCTGACGTTTGTATTCATGGAGACGTTTTACTTGAATATCAAAGATAAAGTCCGGGTTCAGAGTAACTTTATCCATCTTTTTCACATAAGCACACAGTTCTTCTTTTTTCTGGCGCTTGATCTGCATGAAATCACGCAGTACCTTTTCATCATCCGCAAATGCTTCCAATTTTTTCAGCTGACTTAAGTCACGAATCCAGCCGTCACCGATCAATCCGGTTACATAATTAGAAAGTTCCCGATTGCACAAACCAAACCAGCGGCGCTGTGTAATTCCGTTGGTCTTGTTCTGGAACCGTTCCGGATAGATTTCATACCAGTTGTGCAGTTCTGTGTCCTTCAAAATTTCCGTATGGATCCGTGCTACTCCATTGGTTGCAGAAGAAGCATAAATGGCCATTCTCGCCATATGGATCAGCCCGCCATCCAAAATGCGGTATCCATCTGGCTGTCTGCCCAATTTTTTCAAATCTTCTGTCAAACGCGCGTCAATCATCTTAATGACTTTATACACTTCAGGCAGCACTGAACGGAACAAACGGATATCCCATTTTTCCAATGCTTCCGCCATAATGGTATGATTTGTATAAGCAAACGTTTTCTGTGCCACTTCAAAGGCAGCATCAAAACTCATACCGGCATTCTGCATAAGCAGACGAATCAGTTCTGGAATGGAAACTACTGGATGGGTATCGTTGAGCTGTACTGCATAGTAATCTGCAAAATCGGTAAAGTCTCCCCCATGTTCCCGCTGATACAAACGCATAATATCCTGCAAAGAAGCACTGCTGAAAAAGTACTGCTGTTTTAAGCGCAGTTTTTTCCCGGCATTGGTGCTGTCGTTAGGATACAAAATTTTATTGATATTTTCTGCATCATTCCGTTCTTTTACTGCACGGTCATATTTCTGATCATTGAACAAATCTAAATCAAAATTGCACAGCGCTTCGCTCTGCCACAGACGCAGGGTGTTGATATTTTTGGTACCATAACCGATAATCGGCATATCATACGGTACTGCACGAACAGTCTGACCAGCAAAATGAACTTCTACTGCCAAGTCTTCGCGCCGAACAGAACCAGGATCGCCGTATTTCTGCCAGTCATCCGGCATTTCTTTCTGGAATCCATTTTCAAAATACTGTTTAAAAATCCCATATTGATACCGCAGACCATAACCGTTTAATGGAAGGTTTTGAGTTGCTGCAGAATCCAGGAAGCATGCTGCCAAGCGGCCAAGTCCGCCATTGCCCAAAGCATCGTCCTCAATATCTTCCAGACTGTTTAAGTCCACGCCTCGTTTTGCAAGTTCTTCCCGAATAGGATCCAAAATTCCTAAACAGTACAGATTATTAAAGACAGCACGTCCCATCAAATATTCCGCAGACAGATAAAACGCCCGCTTTTTCTGGTTATGGCGCTGTTCACTGGCTTCCCAGTCTTCATGAATTTCAGATAAATACGCTTTGGTCAGCGCATAATAAAGCTGTTTTACAGTGGCTTTCTCCAAAGAGGTACAAAACTCTGTGCGAAGAAGCTGCTCTGTTTGAGTTAAAATTAATTGGCTGTTTCGCATAAACTAACATCCTTTCCTTAAAATCACTGAAAATTACTTTGACTGCATTTTTGAAAAGCATTTCTCCTAATACAGTTTTTCAGTGTGGAAATATTTACTATTATTATACCCAATTTTTTGACCATTTTCAACTGACATCTGTAAACAGTTATTGAGCTTTTGGAAAAATTACATCCGTATTTTGTCCCAAACTGCCATAATCCATGAATGTGGCAGTAATTTTCCTGCATATTTCATCATGGTGCTTACCCGACAGGTGGAAACGTCCTTTCCCCGCCTGCTGTCCCGCAGCGCCTTTCTGACTACGGTATCCGCTTCCAAAGCAAACGGAAAGCAAGTAACTGTACCGGGATTTCCGGTTTCCTGAGCAGTCTGAATAAAATTGGTTTTTACCCAATAAGGGCAAACCGCCGTAACTGTGATCCCCTTATCTCTCAATTCCCGATGAAGCGAACGGGAAAAAGACAATACAAAGCTTTTGATTGCACCATAAACACCAAATCCGGCGATAGGCTGAAATGCAGAAGCAGAACTGATTTGCAGAATCCGGCTTCCTTTGACACAATAAGGCAGCACTATTTTTGTCATCATTACCAAACTTTTTCCATCCAAATCCATCATTTGCTGAATTTCTTGCTGGGTCAAATCCTCAAAATTTCCAAATTTTCCAAATCCAGAAGCGTTTACCAATATTTGAACTTGAGGATGCTCCTGTTCCAGCGCAGACTGAATTTCTGCAAAAGAAACTGGTTCCAGCAAATCCAACGGAAAAACCCGAATTTTTAAGGGAATTTCTTTTTGCAGCTCACGCAGTTTCACTTCATTTCTGGCAATGACCCAAAGTTCTTCCAGCTGTGGCTCTTCCTTGGCAATCTGATGTACAAATTCTTTTCCAATACCAGAAGACGCTCCAGTAACAATTCCAATGTTCATGGTATTCTCCCTACTTTCCTAACCCAACACAATCCTTTTTAATTTGAACTAAAAACGCCATTTTATTCCATTAAAAATGATACTGTACAAAAACAGGAAAGAAGCACTGCACAATCTTTTGCAGCGCTTCTTCTCTTGTTCCATTTATATCAAACGATTACGGTTTCCAATACTTGTCAATGGTTTCCTTAGCCAGCTGTACATAACGGCGTCCTCGTTCAAAGTCACCGTAAATGGTACCAACTTCACGCTGTGCTACCTCAAACAGACAGCCGCTGGCATGTTCTGCCACTTCTTTAAAATAAGCGCGGATTGCATCTTCATCCATCGGGCCCTTTACTGTGACAAACTCTGCCCGCGGTTTGCTGTAAAACACCACATTGCTGCCCCGCAGATATTCCCCTACCTGTGCTTCATTGTTAAACGGAGAAACAGACAGTTTGCGCAGATTCTTCCACTTGGACAAATAGTCCGGCCAAATAGCATCTACCCGTTCACAGCAGCCATAAGAAAGCAAACCATACCGTTTTGCCAGCCGATCCTGATACGGGAATACAAATTCTCCAAAAGTTTCCGGAGAAACTGCAGTTGTTTCCTGAGATTCCAAAAATCCCCAGCACTGGGTGGTTTTGGTTACATTTTCTGTAGGCAATTCATTGGTAAACGCAAAACTTTCCTGAGCAATAGGGCTCAATCCATTGGTAGGAAGGAGTAAATTTTCCTGTTCCAGAAAATCATAATATTTCTCATAGATGGTACACGCCATATCCATTGCTTCATGCACCTTTTCAGGGCAATCATACATAGAACAATAATATGCTTCCATCCCCATCAAAAATACAATGGGAGAAGTCATAGGACCAGTCAGGCTGCCCATCACCATCCGAGGTTTTAAAATATCCCCAAAAGTTTCCTCTGCCAAAGCCAGACGCTGTTGGGTCTTTTCCCGATCCACTCCAAAAGAACCGCCTTTTAACTGGTCGATCTGTGTTTCCAAATCTTCAATGACAGGATTAATATGGTATCCCTGAGGATTTTTTATATCCGGATAAGTAATATGCGGTTTAATCCCAAACGGAGATACCTGGGTATCCCACTGGATATCAAATGTAGGAGAAATCGGTGTATCGTCGTCAAACAGCTCCCGACCAACCAAAGTGCTGAGCAGTTGCCATTCCAGTTCTCTTGCCTCTTTCCCTTCGCACTGCATCCGAGGGGTAATTACTTCATGAGTAAAGTTTGAAAACAAAAGGCGCACCGTAGGGCTTTCCCGGCGTCCTTCTGCCTGTGCTTTCCATTTTTTTAAAATTTCATCATTTTTCGGAGATTGAGCATATTCCAGCTGTTTTTGTGCCAATGCTCTGAGAATCTCCCGATCCTTTCCCTGAATTGCATTCATAACGACAGCAGCCTCCATTGCTAACATATATTTGTCATTATACCAACAATTAAATGTTGCGTCAATCAACATTTTGTTTAAAAACCACATGATCGGTTTTCACAAAAGGACATCACACAAAAATACGCCAATCAAAAAGATTGGCGTATTTTTTTACATTTACTTATGTAGTACAAATTAGAAATCAACTTCTGTACCGTAGTAGATGCAGGTGAACAGTTTTTCCATTTCTTCCTGAGTAGGAATTCTTGGGTTAGAACCGGTGCAAGCATCACCAATTGCATTCTTAGCAATATCGGACAGTTTTTCTTTGAATTCAGCTTCGTTGATTCCGAATTCTTTCAAGGTCTTAGGAATGTTCAGTCTCTGGTTGAATTCATCAATTCTAGCACACAGAGCTTCTACACCATCCAGACCCAGAGCGTTAGCGATATCTTCATATCTCTTAGCAGCTCTCATGTCTTTTGCGTTATATTTAATAACATATGGCAGGTAAATTGCGTTTGCACATCCATGAGGAATATGACCTGTGCTGAATGCAGCACCAGTCTTATGAGCCATAGAGTGAACAATACCCAACAGAGCGTTGGAGAATGCCATACCAGCCAAGCACTGTGCATAGTGCATCTGTTCTCTGCCTGCAGAGCAGCCGTTGTAAGAAGCTGGCAGATACTGCATTACCATCTGAATTGCTTTGATTGCCAGAGGATCTGTAAATGGAGAAGCAACAGTAGAAACATATGCTTCAATTGCATGGGTCAAAGCATCCATACCGGTATGAGCAACCAGTTTTGGAGGCATTGTTTCTGCCAGATCTGGGTCAACGATAGCAACGTCAGGAGTAATGTTAAAGTCAGCCAGAGGATATTTAATACCTTTCTGGTAGTCAGTGATAACAGAGAAAGCGGTAACTTCAGTAGCAGTACCGGAAGTAGACGGGATTGCCAGGAATTTTGCTTTCTGACGCAGGGTTGGGAAAGCAAATGGAGTAATCAGGTCTTCAAATTTGGTTTCCGGATATTCATAGAAAGCCCACATTGCTTTTGCAGCATCGATTGGAGAACCACCACCGATGGAAATAATCCAGTCTGGTTCAAATTCCTGCATTGCTTTTGCGCCCTTCATAACAGTTTCAACAGACGGGTCTGGTTCTACACCTTCAAACAATTTGGTTTCAATACCAGCTTCTGTCAAATTAGCAACTACTTTATCCAAAAAGCCGAATCTCTTCATGGAGCCGCCGCCAACAACAACGATTGCTTTTTTACCTTTCAAATTTTTCAGTTCATCCAGGGTTCCTTTGCCAAAGTAAATGTCTCTTGGTAATGTAAAACGTCCCATTTCAAACTCCTCCAATTGGTTCCTGAGCATTTCGCGTCAGAATATTTTTCTGCTTTTTTGGGAAACTTCTGCAAGAAATTTTCCCAAAAAAAGCGCACGCCATTGAACTACAAAGATTGACAATGTAATGTCAATAACCTACACATAAAACAAAGAAATATGGCAAACATGAAATGTTTATAGTAAATACAGCCAAGTTTCTTTACTTACATTTTATCACTATGTACTTCTATTCGGGTAATATATAATTTACATACCACTATATAATATAAATATTGAATTGACTTCATAAAGCAAAAGCGAACCACTTTTCGTGGTTCGCCTCTTTGATTCGCGGATTCTTTTGTTTTTCCAACGATTACCGAATCCAAGCGCCGTCTGCGCCAACACGGTAGCCGTCAGGGGTGGTGGTATTTGCCGCCATTCTTCCGTTTTGGGCATACAGGTAATACCACTTGCCGTTTACCTGTTTCCAGCCGGTGCTCATGGCTCCGTGGCTGTCCAGATGATACCAGTACCCTGCCCAGCTAAGCCAGCCAAAGTGCATGGAACCATCTTTATTCATGTAGTACCATTTTCCGCCGTCATAAACCCATCCTGTGAGCATGGCTCCGCTGCTGTTCAAGTAATACCATTGACTGTTTACAAACACCCAGCCGGTCTGCATTTCGCCGGAGCGGTTCATGTAGTACCAGATATTCCCCACCTTCTGCCAGCCGGTGGTCATATAGCCGTACTGGTTAAACCAGTACCAGGCTTTGTACCCCTTGCCGGAGTCCAGATATCTCCACTGGTTTGCCGGATAGGTGCCGTCTGGATTTTGGTACCACCAGCCGATTGGGGTTTGCCGCCAATTGCCGTTGGTTGTTGGCGGGATGATAATGCCGCTGAAATTGCGCTCAAAGATTGCTTTGACGGTCACATTTTTCGCAGGCATGGTAAAGGTGTTGTCCTGAATGGTGACGGTACCGGAAACAATTTTCCACCCATCAAAATGATATCCGATGTTAGGTTTGGCGGTTAGTGTAATTTTCGTTCCTGCCGGAGCAGAAGCCGGAGACGCAGACGCTGTGCCGTGACCGTTATTCTCTACAGTAATAGTGTATACAGTTCTATCATAATACAGCTTCAAGGTTACAATATCGTCCGGGCTGGATATTGCTTTCAATGTTCCGCTGACAACCGTTCCCGCTGCATTGGGATTGTATGTATAGCCCTCATAGGTTTTCGGGGTAGCTGTTACCGTTTTGCCGATCTCATCAATCGGCTGTTCGGTATCTGCAAGGGTATAGCTGCCATCGGCGTTTTGTTTGTAATGCTCCACAATGTAACGCACATATTTCGGTTCAATCGGTGTCGTTGCTTTCTGTACGGTCAATGTGGCGGCGTCACTTGTCACTTCAGCTATACTGTTTTTCACAACACAACGGTATTGAGTGCCGTTCATGTCCATTGTGGTTTCCCCTGTGGTATATTGGGCTGCGTTTGCGCTGTCAATATTTGTCCAATTATTTCCGGCATCGATGCTTTGCTGCCACTGATAGGACAGGTTCCCACCGGTGGCTTCCACGGTAAAGGTGGCAGTTTTGCCCTCGGTCACAGTCTGGCTTGTGGGCGGGGTGGTGATAGTAGGGGTAGTGATAACCGTACCGCTGCCGCCCACTTCACCGGTCAGCGTACCGTTGTTAATAATGGAGCCAGCATTATTCAGAACGCTGGTGTTGTTCAGATTACCGTTGTTGTTCAGGGTGCCGCTGTTGTTTAGGGTGCCGGTGTTGATAATGGTTCCATTGTTATTCACAATGCCATTGTTCGTTAAAGTTGCAATAACGGGAATAGTTAAGGTCACTCCATCATCGAGCGTCAGGGTTTGACCCTCCTCCACAGTCACCACAATATTACTATTCGCAATGTTGAGGTCCTGTGTCAAAGTAAATGTATCTCCGTAGATTTTTCCCGTTTTTTGTATTAAAAAGAAGCCTTTGCAATCGGCTGCTATGTTTTTAATCTCACCAGTGGAAGAAATCACTGCATGACCGTCTATGCCAGTGGAAAGAGTTCCAGTAAAGTCCCCATAGAGATCCACAAATCCGCCGGAAATTGTAGCGTTATATACAGCAATACTATCACCATAAAGGTCGGTTCCCAAGGCACTTACATAACCATCCGTAATAGTTAGGTTAACGGCAGAGATTCCCACATCACTGCCGCTCGCTGATATCTTGCCGCCGGCGATTGTCAAAGTCTGCGTCCCGTAGCCTGCTTCTTTGAAACCAGCGTCCGTGCCGGTGGCGGTCAGAGAGCCCATCCTCTCTTTCTCGGTGGACTGTGCATAGATGTACATATTGCTGTCTGATTGTAACAGAATGCCTCCGTTCACGGTAAGGTTGCAACCGTCCTCCAAAATCAGATGCACATTGCCACTAATGGTAACTGTACCGTCGATAGTGATGTTACTCTGTGCTACATACCAACCATCTGTCCACTGGGTATCACTATTTGTAACCTGTGTAGCACTGGCAGCAGTTTGTTGTATTCCATTCTCGTCCAGATAGGTGATATTCTCCACCGTTGCCGCCAGCGCCGTGACGGGCAGCAGGGTCAGGCACAGAACCAGCACCATAACCAGGCTTAAAATCCGTTTTTTCATGTTCATTCCTCCTTATTTGCCCCGCAGCAGGCGGAAGTTTCCTGACCGGAGCGTCTTTTTTCATTTTGGCATATCCCCAGCAGCGAGCCGGAAAACTGGTGGTAATACCGGCAGGAGCCGCAGTCAATGCTCAGCGGGTCATCGTCCACCATTTCCCCATCGGGACAGGCATCCTCAATGGTTAAAAAAACAGGACGTCCTTTGGGGGTGCAAACCGGGTGTTCGATAAAGCCTTTGTAGTTTTCCTGATACGTTTGTGTACGCTCGTCCCAAATCAAAGGAACTTCTACCACCTCGCCTTCAAACTCATACCGATTGACCTTTTCCATTTTTCATCCTCCTATTTTCATCACAAGGTGAGCCACACGGCCAGCAGACCCAAAACGCAGGGTTCCTGGGGATACACGCCGCCGGACATCCCCTTTCCGGCAGCAGGGCTTTGCAAACGCAAAAAAAGAGCACACCACATCCACGGAATCACCGTGGACGCAATGCGCCCTTTAAATCGGACATGATGAAATTGTGCGCAGCAAAGCCGGACAGACTTATCCTGTCTGTCTGTCTGTCTGTCTGTCTGTCTGTCTGTCTGTCTGTCTGTCTGTCTGTCTGTCTGTCTGTCTGTCTGTCTGTTAGCAGTTTACCGACCTGAGCCATCCCTGTCAAGCCCCTTTTTATGGTTTTTCGTTGCCGTCAAAACAGCATAAAACAAGCTTCTTATGATACCTTTATCTTATCACAGTTTTTTGTAAAATTCAAGGCGGCAAGCTGCCGCTCCCAATGACGCTTTGCTCGTGTTCTGTTAGCTGAGACATAAAAACCAGTATTTTTCCGCTTTACTGACAGAGTACGCGCCGTAGGCGATTGGTTCCGGGCACTGCCCGGCGGTGGGGCACCTGGTTTTATTTCTTTTTTTACAATAAAACTTCATTTCATCTGTACAATCTATCTTTCATTGTGATAAAATAGGTACGTTGAGAAAAAAATTGCGGAAAGGAGGCGTTCTGTGCAGTATTTTCACGAAACCATTGAAAATTGGGACGATTGGGGAAAAGTATTTCAATCCATTCCCGCCTTTACCCCACTAGCAGAGGAAATTTTCCGGCGGCACCATCTTCCCTTTTTACCGTTAAGGCATTTAACCCCCGGAACTAACGGAGTATTTTTATCTGGGGAATACGTCATTAAAATCTACGCCCCGAAAGAATCAGGAATTGAACCGGAGCAAAACGAACTTCCAGGGTTAGCTCACGCGGGTGAACAGGGTGTCTGCTGCCCTGAGATTACAGCATGGGGCATGATACACGATCGATATGACTTTTATTACCTGATTATGAAAAAAGCCGAGGGAACCGAAGCTGGAACCTGGCTGAAATCCGCCGATTATCAGCAAAAAATCACCTTTGCCCAAACACTTCGAGAACAAACTCAGAAAATGAATCATCTTCCCAAAAAAGCGGAAGCATTTTCAAATAGTCTGTTTGCCCTGTTTCAGGAAAATCATCGCTGGAATGATTTTCCCCGTTCTTTACAGCAGGAAATCGCCGCTTTGACAAAAGCAGAAGATGAAAAACACAACAAGGTGTTTGTTCATGGTGATTTAACCGGAGAAAATATTTTGGTTACCTCCGAAACTCAGATCCAAATCATTGACTTCGGGGACTGTAGGATAGCTCCCTTTTGGTATGAGTGGCCGCCTTTGGTGAATGAGCTGTTTGGATGGGATCCTCTGTTGATTCAAACCTATTTTTCCGGATGGACAGAACAGGAGTTTTTTAGCACCTTATCAACAGCCATGCTCTGTCACGACTTTGGAGGCGATATGTTAAAAGGAATCTGCGACCATCTTCACGTTTCCTATGACTGCATTGCCTCACGGAAAGACACAGAACAACTGCTGAAGCGAAAACTTTATGACAAAACAAGAAAGGACGTGCATCTTTTGTGAGTGCTGTACTGTTAAAAGCAGCTGCTTTTGTACTGGTTATTATTGCCGGTTATGGATTAAAGCGGCTTCATATTTTTAAGGCTTCTGATTTTCAGATTATTTCACAGATCATTATGAAAATCACCCTTCCGGCTGTGATTATTTCTACCTTTAACGGAATGAATTTTGAATCCAGCTTGCTGATCATTGTTCTTTTTGGAATTGGATGCAATTTGATCACCATTGGCACAGGCTGGCTTCTTGCCAGAAAATTGTCTCCTTCTGAAAAGGCGTTTCATATGATTAACATGTCCGGGTACAATATCGGATGTTTTACCCTTCCTTTCATCCAGTCCATGCTGGAACCGGCAGGAACCATTGCCTGCTGTTTATTCGACACAGGGAATTCCCTGCTGTGCACTGGGGGAACTTATGGAATTGCCGCCTCTGTGGCCAACAATGGCGAAAAAACCACCGTTGTTTCTTTTATCAAAAAATGTCTTTCCTCTGTTCCTCTGGACGCTTACCTGGTTATGCTTCTGCTGTCTTTATTTCACCTTTCATTGCCTGATACCGTAATTTCCTTGATTCAGCCAATGAAAGACGCCAACGGTTTTTTGGCAATGCTTATGATCGGAGTAGGGTTCGAGCTGTCCCTGGAACCCAGCCAAATCAAACGGATTGCTAAAGTATTGGGATTTCGGTACGGCATTTCCATTGTATTTGCCTTATTGTTTTGGTTTGTCCTGCCTTTTTCTGTTCCGGTGCGCCTTGCTCTTGTGATTGTATTATTTTCTCCAGTTTCTGTGGTGGCTCCTATCTTCACCCAGCGCTGCAAAGGAGATGTTTCCATGGCAAGCGCTGTCAACTCGCTGTCTATCATCATCAGTCTCGTTACCATTACCAGCATCCTTTTATGTGCAGGAATTTAACCTTACATTTTGATTGTTCTTTTCGGTAAAAGATGGTATAATTAAAAGTTAGACGAGACCATTTGCGCTCAAAATTATTTAAAGGAGTTCTTAGCTCTATGAACCAGGCAAAATATTTATTTGGCCCAGTTCCCTCCAGAAGACTGGGAAAATCTTTAGGGGTCAGCCCGATCCCTGAAAAAACCTGCAATTATTCCTGTATCTATTGTCAGCTGGGGCGAACCAACCATATGACCGTACAGCGTCAAGAATTTTTTCCGCTGGACGAAATCATAGAGGAATTCCGCTGCTATTTACAGGGAAATCCGGACTTTGACGTAGTAACCATTGTGGGAGAAGGGGAACCCACTTTATATTCTAGATTAGGGGAACTGATCCTGCAAATCAAACAGTATACAGACAAACCTGTAGCTGTTATCACAAACGGCGCTTTGCTGACCGATCCTCAGGTGCGTCAAGAACTGCTCAACGCAGACATGGTGCTTCCTTCCCTGGATGCCTACGATGAAGGCAGTTTCCGCATGATCGACCGCCCTTGCGGCTTATTGGATTACCAGCAAATCCAACAGGGATTAATTGATTTTTCCAAGGAATACCAAGGACAGCTGTGGATTGAAATTATGCTGATTGGCGGAATTAATGATGACGACACTGCTTTGGATCATTTTTCTTCCATTTTAAGTCAAATGCGTTATGACCGGGTATACATTAATTCTCCGGTTCGTCCGCCTGCAGAAGGGTTTGTACATACTCCTGCTCCGGAACGGATCCAAGCGGCTGTACAAAAACTTTCCGGTATTTCCATCGACATGCTGGTATCCGGCAGCTTTTTCAGCGAACTGACTGACCCTTATGATGCGGTGCTCAGTATCTGCCGTCGTCATCCCATGAACCAGTTTGAGCTGGATGCATTCTTGGATTCCAGAAATGTAAAAGACAAGCAGCAGCTGAAAGAACGTCTGGAACAGGATTCCCGGGTAGAACCAGTTACCTACAAAGGCATTATTACTTACCGAGTCAAATAAGGGAGATGACACCATATGGAACCTTCGATCAAAAAAGTGGCCGCAATCCATGACTTATCCGGTTTTGGACGAGCCTCTCTATGCAGTATTATTCCTACCCTTTCCACTATGGGGGTACAGGTGTGTCCTGTTCCTACAGCCATCCTCTCCACCCATTCCGGCGGATTTGAAGGATATACCTTTCACGATTTAACCGATACCATGGAAGCATATGCAGACCATTGGAAATCTTTGCAGTTAAATTTTGACTGCATTTATTCCGGATTTTTAGGATCTCCCAGACAGATTGAAATTGTACGCAAAATGATTGGAGATTTTCGTCAGCCAAATACATTAGTTGTAGTAGACCCTGTGATGGGAGATGACGGAAGCCTTTATAGTTCCATTTCCAAAGAAATGGTGCCCCAGATGCGGCGGTTAATTTCCTCTGCAGATATCATTGTTCCAAACTTTACAGAAGCGGCTTTTCTGCTGGAACAGGATCCCTCTCGTACCCAACTGGACTTAGACACCTTGAAAAACTGGCTGCGGCAATTATCTGATCTGGGGCCAAAAACAGTGCTGATTACCAGCGCCCCGGATTCTGCTCACCCGGAACGAATCAGCGTACTGGCCTATGAGCGGGATACTGATACATTCTGGAAAATTTCCAGCAAGGATTTAAAAGACTCTTATCCAGGAACCGGCGATGTCTTCGCAAGTGTGATGATTGGTGGTTTGCTGTGGGGTGACAGTCTTCCCATTGCCATTGACCGTTCTGTTCAGTTTATTTCTCAGTGTATCAAAGCCAGCAGCAGCTACGATTATCCAAAACGGGACGGCGTATTATTGGAGCGAGAACTTCCTTTACTGAGAAATACCACCTTAATCGGAAGCTATGAACAAATCTAATTCTTTTCACGTTGCTGAGAAAAAATAAAACAAATTGAAATAAAAAGGGAAGCGGTGTTTTTTTGACACCGCTTCCCTTTTTATTTCGTCCATCAGTTTTTTGTCAGGAAGATCGTTTGCCTGTTTTAATAAAAGCAATCAACTCTTCTACATCATTAAAATCATCGTAATCTCCAAAAAGACCTTCCCGATGATAGACCACCCCATGATCTTCGTTTCGCTGGAGACATTCCAACAAATACTCCTCACCGTATCGTTTTGCAAACAAGGTGAAGCCATATGGTTTTATTTTTGATAATAATCCCTTTCTGCAATCCTCGGTACATTCATAACAATGGGAAATATGTTTCTCCAAAGAACATTTTCTATTTTCACACCAATCTTTATCCAAACATTCCCCAGAATCACAGCCATGACAATGATCATTTTCCGTACAAAGGCAGCAGGCAAGACCACATCTGGCAATTCCCAATTCCTTTTTCATATAAAATTCCTTTCACTTCTCATGGTTTATTTTCGTAAATTTTCTTTTTTATTAAAAAATGACGCTTTTAACATCTGATACTCTGTTTCAGTGCAGACTTCTTTACATTTTTTCTCATAACTATCAGAACGCTTCAGCATGTCATGAATCTTCGAACATGGAAATTGAATGCATTGATTGCATTTTTCAACATGATTCTCCCTAATACACTCTACAAGATGATAGGTACACTGTTTATGAGAAGAACACCCGGAACACTGTATTTCTTCATTAGAAACAATACTGTCCCTCCAACCAATTCGAAACCACAATTCTGCTGTTTTTTCTAACTCATCCTCAGTTTTTGCAAGGTAACGGGGACATTTCAAACAATCATCTCCGCACAATGTGATTTTTTCCATTTGATCCCCTCCTAAATTTATTATTTTGATTATAGCATAATTTTAAATATGTTGCTACAAAAATCAGGGGCACGACTTACATCGTGCCCCTGATTTCTATCGTTTCATATGATAAAACTATTTTCCTGCAATTTCAAATTCAAGAAAGCATCAATATCCCTTTTTCCGTTTTCTCAAGTAGAAAATAGCAACGCCGCCTAATCCCAAAATTACAGCAAACAGAAATACCAGTTCCCAGACAGAAGAACTGCCGGATGCCAAAATATCCACCCAAAGTTCCTGAATATATTGATTGGTTTCTTCCGGAAGATTAATAAACGTATCGCATTTGTCTAAGATATCTTCGCTGGGATAAGAAATTCCGTCATGAATCACTTCTTCGTCCAGCTGATCATAAACACTTTGCATAGGAGTAGAATATCCTAGATATTCGATATTTGCCAAAGCAATCTCCGGCTCCATCATAAAATTGATAAAATCTTCTGCCGCTTCTTTGTGTCTGACTCCTTTTGGAATCACCATGGCATCTACAAAACGGTTGCTTCCTTCTTCCGGCACTACAAATGCCAAATCCGGATTATCCTCAATCATGGTCAAGGCATCCCCAGCATAATAAGGCGCCAATGCCGCCTCCCCATTAGACATTTTATCAAAGATTTCATCCATAACGTAGGACTGCAGAATCTGTTTCTGCTCTTTTAAATCCTCTGCTGCCTGATCCAAAATTTCAGGGTCAGTAGTATTCTGAGAATACCCCATCCGCTTCAGAGCAATCCCAAAAGCGTCCCGGGAATTATTAAACATGAGAATATTTCCCATATAGTCGGGATCCCATAAAATATCCCAACTGGTGACCGGTTCATCCACCATTTTCGTGTTGTAAATAATTCCTACTGTTCCCCAAGTATATGGAACAGAGTATTCATTGGTGGGATCATATTCCAGATTTTTAAAACTGTCCATGACATCTTCATAATTGGGCAGACGGTCAAAATCCAGTTTTTCCAGCATATCTTCCTGAATCATACGGGAAACCATATAGTCAGAAGGAATAATCACATCGTAATTGGCGGAACCGCTTCTCAGCTTCGCATACAGTTCTTCATTGGAAGCATAGGTATTGTATTCTACCTTGATATTGGGATTTCGGTTTTCAAATTCTTTAACCACATCCAAAGAACCGTCTTCCCCGTTTGAAATATATTCCCCCCAGTTGTACACGCGCAGATCAATCGTTGTATCTGCCGCCATCGCCGGAGCACTGGCAGAAAGAATTCCTAAAAGTGCAGCACTTACCGCACAAAACCATTTCTTTCTCACCATCTTACACCCCCTCACGGCCGTTTCGCTTGCGGCTTTTTGCCTGTTTCACATTCATCAGAACCAGCAACAGCAAAACTACCAGGAATAAAATGGTAGACAAAGCGTTAATCTGTGGATTTACTTTCTTTCTTGTCATAGAATAGATGGTTACCGGCAGAGTTTGGAAGGTACTGCCATTGGTAAAATAAGTAATAATAAAATCATCCAAAGAAAAAGTAAATGCCATCAGCATTCCAGACATCACCCCAGGAAGAATTTCTGGGATTACCACCTTGCGGAATGCTTCAAAGGGATTGCATCCCAAATCCAACGCCGCTTCATACATATTCTGATCCATCTGGCGGAGTTTTGGCAGAACATTCAGCACTACATAAGGAACACAGAAAGTCACATGCGCTACCAGTACGCTCCATGCACCCAATTCCAAAACCGGAGCGCCGTCTTTTCCAAAAAGACGATTCACAATTCCGCAGAAGAATACAAACAACAGCATCATGGAAATACCGGATACAATCTCTGGGTTAATGACTGGCATATAGGTCAGATTCATCATCAGAGACCGGCTGCGTTTTTTCATGGCATTCATGCCAATGGCAGCACAGGTTCCCAGCAATGTGGCAATCAGTGCCGCCAACACTGCGATTTTCAAGGTGTTCCACAAAGAGGTCATAATCAGTTCATTTTGAAACAGTTCCCGATACCACTTAAAGGTAAACTCGGTAAAATTTGCCCGGCTTTTGGAAGCATTGAAAGAAAAGGCAATCAACACAAAAATCGGAGCATACAAAAACAACAAAATGACAATCGCATAGGCTTTTGCCGCTGCGTTTGCTTTCTTTTTCATATTACAAGCCCCTCCATTTCATCGTCATCCAAAGAGCTCATAATGCCCATCACTACCAGCATAATTACCATTAAAATCAAAGACATGGCAGATCCCATATACGGGTTATAGGTGCTTCCGATAAACTGCTGTTCAACCAGGTCACCTACCATCATATTCTGCCCGCCACCCAGCATTCTGGAAATAATAAAGGTGCTGACACTGGGCACAAACACCATAGTAACACCAGTTACCATTCCCGGAATACTCATAGGAAACAAAACTTTAAGAATCACTTTCGTAGTATTGCAACCCAAATCTTGTGCAGCCTCGATGACAGACTGGTCAATCTTTGCCATAACAGAGTACAACGGCAGTATCATAAACGGAAGATAGTTGTACACCATCCCCAGCACCACCGCTCCAGGGGTGTTGATCATATGAAATGGACCAATGTGGAAAAAGCTTAAGAAATGATTAATCAGTCCCTCATTTTCCAGCAAGGTCATCCACCCGTAAGTACGAAGCAAAAAGTTCATCCACATAGGCAGCATAATCAGCATAATCATGGTATTCTGATAACTTGCAGAAGAACGGGACAGCAAGTACGCCAGCGGAAATGACAGGATAAAGCAAATCACTGTAGCGATAATGGCCAAGTTAATGGATTTAATAAAAATTGGCGTATACTGGCTGATCTTTACAATATTCTGTATGGTAAATCCGCCCTCTTCGGTGGTAAACGCAAAGTAAATCATCATCCCCAAAGGAATTACCACAAAAAGCGCCATCCAGACAATATAGGGGGCAGAGGTCAACTTTTTCCCCACGGCTTATCCCTCCCCTTCCGCAGAATCCGGAATGGAAACAGGACGAATGCGGATATTGTCAAAGTTAAATTTAACACCAATATCTGTTGCAATCTGTTCGTCGCTTTGGGAATGCATCAGCATGCTTACATATTCCCCGTTTTCATCCTTGGCCCAGATAATCATCTCATTATAAGCGCCTTTATATACCATAGATTCCAAATACACAATCAAATCGCTGTGGTCCTCAGAAACTACATCAATATCTTTTGGAGAAATGGTCAGTTCTACCTGAGTATCCACCGGCAGGTTTAACTGCTCTCTGGTAAAGGTAACGCCCAGGAAAGTAATTTCGTCTTCTCCGGTTACTTTACCGGAAATAACACTTTCAAAACCATGGAACAGACGCTTCATAATATGAATATCATCCGGTGTAAAGTCCAGTCCAACCTGTGCACCTACTTCTGCATATTGGGTAGTCTGTACCATCCAGTACAGATTATCGCACAACACGGTAATTTCGTAGTGAACCCCTTTGAACACTACGTTTTCCACAACACCAGTCAACGGTGTGGTGCCCGGTTTTACAATCCGCAAATCCTCTGGACGAATTACCACATCCACCGGCTGCATTTCCCCAAAGCCGCCGTCTACACATTCAAACTGACAGTCTGCAAATTCTACCAGACGATCTCGAATCATCATACCGTCAAAGATATTGCTTTCACCGATAAAGTCTGCTACGAAAGCATTCTGAGGCTCGTTATAAATATCCTGCGGTGTTCCAATCTGCTGAATTTCCCCGTCTTTCATGACCACAATCCGGTCAGACATGGAAAGCGCCTCTTCCTGGTCATGGGTAACATATACAAAGGTAATTCCCATCTGCTGCTGAATATTTTTCAGTTCTATCTGCATTTCTTTCCGCAGTTTCAAATCCAACGCACCCAGCGGTTCATCCAACAGCAAGATTTTCGGCTGATTGACCAGCGCACGGGCAATGGCAACCCGCTGCTGCTGTCCACCGGACAATTTGGTAATCCGGCGATGTTCAAACCCTTTCAGGTTTACAATTTCCAGCATTTTGCGCACTTTCTGACGAATTTCTTCTTTCGGCAGTTTTTTTACTTTCAGGCCAAATGCCACATTATCAAACACATTTAAATGAGGAAACAGCGCATAACGCTGAAACACCGTATTAATGGGCCGCTTATAAGCCGGAACATCGTTAATTCGTTTTCCCTCAAAATAAACATCACCCTCATCCGGAAAGGCAAAGCCTCCGATAATCCGCAGTGTTGTGGTTTTCCCACACCCTGACGGTCCTAAAAACGTGACAAATTCTTTATCCTTTACACTCAAGCTCACATTGTCTAAAATTTTGTCTCCGTCATAGGATAAGGTGATGTTTTTCAAATCTAATAAATTTTCTGTACTCATTTATTGTATCCCCCTTTGCGGAATTTTGAATTTGCAGAACATGCAAACACAGTTTTTGCACCTGATATGATTTTTCATCAGGCATTCTGCAACTCTTGCCGCAGCTTTTGTACACCGCCCGCAAAAGGCCGATTTCACAGTATCCATACGCTGCAGCAATTCTATTAGACACAAAACAACCAGTACTTACTATACGGCGGTCTACCCCAAAAGTCAAGGCTTTTTTACAATTTCTACACCATTTCTACATAATTTAACAGAAATAATCAGGATCTTTTTTCATTGAGACCTGTAACCCTTTTATTTTCTTTTAAATTCTCGATTTTTCTCCTGTTTTCACAAATTATAAAAGACGGGGCGTTTTATCCACTTCTTGTTTAACCTGCACAATCATTTTCCCTGCTGTTCCTGTTGATACAGTCCCAAAATATCTTGATTTTTGAAAGTAATATCCCCCCTTTCCTTTTCATACACATTATTAAGAAAAACGATTCGGGCAAACCCGTTGTGAAAGGACGGAATTATGTGAGAGAGAATGTTGAAGACAGAAGTATTCTTCTGGGTCAGTACATGGTAGAACATCAAACCACTGTACGCAGTACCGCTAAACAGTTTGGAATCAGCAAAAGTACTGTACATAAAGATATTACCGAGCGGCTTCGCAAAGCAAACCACAGTCTTTATCTAGAAGTAAAACAGGTATTGGATATGAATAAAAAAGAACGGCACATCCGGGGTGGTATGGCAACCCGGGAAAAATATTTACTCCAGCATCAAAGGGAGCAGCAAAACGCCGCTCACACATAACAAAAAGCGAACCATTTTGGTTCGCTTTTTGTCTATCAATTAATTTGAACAGCTATCATTCAGCCATTGGATCTTGGCTGGTTGTCCATGCTCCATTAGTAAAGTCGGGGATTGCTACTGGATGTCCGCCCAGTGCAATGGATTCTTCTGACAAAGCACTGATGCACATCCAGGATGCTGCATCATAAACATCAATTGGACAAGGTTTCTTTTCTATCACACTGTCAAAAAATGCACTGAATACCAGCCAGTCCATACCACCGTGAGATCCGTGTACCCCATCTTCCAAAAATGCTTTCCAAATAGGATGTTCATAGTCTCCCTCATACTCTTTAGCATTCCCCCACTGAGGTTTCCAGTCAAAGTCAAATTCTTTATGCTTTTCATCCAGGAATACAGAATCGGTTACTTCTTCATACATTCCTTTGGTACCCCGTACAGTAAAATCACGGCTGTAGTAACGAGGCAATGTGGTATCCAATACCAGAGTGATTGTTTCACCATGAGCACAGCGGATCACAGTTGTCACAACATCGCCCTGGGCAAACTGTGTGTGAAGCAGTTTTTCTTCTTCCGGCATATGTGTCTTGATATATTCATGAAGCCCTGCAGAACGGGAAGCCGTAGAGGTGAGGGTAATCATTCGGTTCCCATGATTGATGCCCAGCACTTTAGCAATCGGTCCCAGTTCATGAGTAGGGTAATTTTCCAAATTTCGATGAATATAGTTCCGCAGGCGATAATGGCGGTTTTTCTCTCCCCCGCTCACTTCATCCCGCAGATCATGGCAGTAACCGCCTTTGCACGCTACAATATCTCCAAAAATTCCCTGGCGAACCATATTGAGTACCATCAGTTCCCGTCTGCCGTAACAGCAGTTTTCCAAAAACATAAATGGTGTTTTGGTTTCTTCATAAGCGTGTACCAAATCCCAGCATTGCTGTACACTATAGGAACCGCCTACTTCCATGCCCACGGCTTTTCCTGCTCTCATAGCCTCAATTGCTAAAGGAACATGACCTTCCCAAGCACAGGAAATCACTACGGCGTCTACCTGTTCGTGATGAATCACTTCGCTGGCATTGGTAGTGTAAAAAGGTTCACTTCCATATTTTTTACGAACTTCTTCTGCCCCCGCCTTGGTGCGGTCTTCATAAAGGTCGCAAACTGCTGTTACCTGAATTTGTTCCATGGGAAGAATAATTTGTTTGAGTAAATCAGATCCTCTGGCGCCAAGTCCAATAACCCCTACTTTTAATTTTTCCATAATATCTCTCCATTCTAAAGCAAATAAGTTTTGGATTTGCTTTCTGTTATTATCAGAATAGCATATCCAAAAATACATTTCTATAGAAAAACAGGGATATTTTCTTTAAATTCAGCTACTTCATTCATCAAGCTATTTACATTGTTTTTGATAGGCAGAGGGAGACATTTTCATCACCCGTTTAAATACGGTACTGAAATAGTTTTGATCAGAAAACCCCAATAAAGAAGCTGTCTGACCAATGGTTTTTCCTTCATGCAGCAGCTGTACTGCCCTCTTGATTTTCAGTTCATTAAAATATGTCATAACACCGGTACCAGCGTATTTGGTAAAAATCTTTTTGACCGAAGCGGAACTCATGTGACAGCGAACTGCCAGTTCCTCCAAAGTCAGCTGTTCATTCACTGCCTGTTCCAGCTGAGTGACAATAGTTTTATAGTGTTTTGCGCTGGTGCTGGAAACCGGCTGAATCGCTTCCCCGCTTTCTTTGATCATTTGCAAAAGGACCCGCTCAAAAGCGTCTACAAATAAATGCTGTTCATATTCTTTTTCTGGGCGAACTCCCTGGATCAGAATATTGTTCTGCCGTTCAAAAATCAAATCTGTTTGTGCAGACAAAGTCTGGATCGTCTTTACTTCTTCCTCTGTGAGACGAAACAGCTTTTCCTTTACAGCAGGCATCCGGTCTACCGCAAAAGAAAGGACAATAATATGAGGGCGGGTTTTCTTTTCTGACCACAGCCGGTGAAATTCCATAGGTTTATGAAGAACAGCCTGACCGTGTTCCAGAATAAAAACATCTGTCCCAGCAGTAACACCCAAAACGCCGTCAACTACACAAACAAACTCCCAAAAGTCATGACTTTCTCCGGGGAAATAATAGTCATTGACAAAAGTTTCTTCATAAATGGTAAAGATGGATGTAAGATTAATCAGTTTTTTAATGGGGCATCCCTTCAATTGGTTTTCCCTCCTTTTTCAGTCAAACAACAAAAAAAGCCTGTTCTGGACAGATTGCCAGAACAGGCTTTTTAACAGGTTCAAGCAAACCATAATGTTCGCTTTTTTAACGTCAACAGCATAATATTTTTAATTCTGTATCTCATTTTCGGTCTGAGAAGTCTGCTGTGTTTGACGTTTTGCCGGTGCACCTTCTCCAATCCACAGGTTGTCAAACTGGGTAACGCGATACACTGCTCCAATCCCATCTGCTTCATAGGTAATAGAAATCTGATCCCCAGGCTGGGTTACCGGCAATTCAGCACTGACTTCAGACGGAACTGTGAAAATCTGATCATAATGATCACTGAGAATCATGGTATATTCTACAGTGTCCCCGGAGGTGTTCCAACTGATCCGTTCTACTGTACCAGTCATTTCCTTTGTTTCTGCCGGAGCAGCGTCCCCTTGTCCCAGATCAATGGAGGTACCAATTTCCTGCATGGCTTTCAGGTAATCGTCCTGCGCCGCTTTAGGAGTATCGCCTACCCCTACCACATTAAGGTTTTTAACAGAAACCATCGCGTATTGTTTTACCAGCTGAGAAGAACTGTCCTTTAAGGTCATAAAATAAGTTGGCTGATTAGAAATATTTAAAATAATAGGGAAAGATGCCCGATATCCATAGTTCTGCACCTTTCCTTCCGCAGAACGCTGTGCTGCTTCTTCTGTAGCACCGCTCATGGAATAGAATACCGGTTGTTTATTCACCATATCCACCATCATAAATCCGATGGCACTTTCATCTGAACCAACACTGGTCAGCCCTGTGAACAGATAGCAGTCCCCGCCATTATAAATAATCGCATGACCATCGGAAGTTTTGGTCTTATCTGTATTGGCAAAGTTAAAGATACCGTGAACATATTCTCCCTGATTATTGATCTGGTTGATGATAAAGTCCTCCGGCTGTACCCGGTCTACCCATTCCGGAATTTCATCCATACCATATTGCTGGATATCTCCGGTTTGAGCATCAACCAGCAAAATTCCGTCTGCTTCCGGCAGAGCAAATCCCCGCAGATTTTTATAGGTAGTCACAACCCAATAAGGACGTCCGGTATCATCCAATTCAAAGGAATAGTCGGTAATTCCTGTCCAGGCACCTGGTCCAAAACGAACATGCCGTTCCAGATCGTCCAACAGATAACAATTCGGCTGAATTTTGATGTTATAATCCCCTACATACTCCATATCCTGTAAGTTGGTAGCGGAAATTTTAATATATCCTTTGCTTCCTTCTAGATTGGTAATCCACTTAAAAAATCCAGAGTGATGCAGCGGAACAACCCATACCAGTTCGCCGTCTACTTCCTGGATGGTAGGTTCCCCCAATTCTACCTGACTTCCCAATGCTGCGTTTTCCCCCAGCTTTTTGCTGGCCAGCTGGGTTGCCAAAGCCTGGTCAACCACCGGCACCTGACTGATATCCAATGTCTGCATATCAGAAGAAAATTCCACCTGTTCTGCTTTAGGCAGCTGATCCCGATAAGCTTTATAGAAAAACAAAGGAGAAGAAATGAGCATAGTTAAAAAGTAAATAGCCCATATAACAATAATCGTAACTACAGCCCATTTTTTAAATTTTACTTTCTTTTCCTTATCAAAATCAATGGAAAATAAGCCTCCAGCAGCACTTACTTTAAGACCGCCCTTCATCAGCTGTCCAGCTGCCAAATAAATTGTAACCAGAACCGCCCAGAAAAAAGCTCCATCAGGATACAATGGATTAATTGTGGGCGCTGTTACAAAGAAATACAAAAATGCAATCAGTGTAATCCCCAAATAAACCAATAATTTGTGTTTTCTTTTCATAAAATCACCTTTCAAAACGCTAAAGCCTTATGATTCTGTGTTCACCAAGCCGTCTTTTACTGCATCCCGGTAGATCATTGCCAGACCTTCCAGAGTCAATGTCTTATCAATGCAGGTAAACACGTCGGTTTGTCTGCCGATCATACGGGCAAGTCCTCCGGTAGCGATTACCTTGGTTTTCACACCCAGCTCTTCCTCAATTTTGCGGACAATGTTCACTACTGCACCGGTATAGCCGTATACTAATCCAGACTGCATGCTCATTACGGTATTTTTGCCAATCACATATTCCGGCGCTTCAATCTGCACTTTTGGAAGTTTGGAGGTTTTTTCTACCAAAGCATCCAGAGAAATTTTAATTCCCGGATAAATGGCTCCGCCTAAATAAGCACCTTCCCCATCAATCACATCAAAAGTAGTGGCCGTACCAAAATCCACTACAATTAAGTTACCGCCATACTTGCGGTATGCCGCATAAGCATTCACCAAGCGGTCAGCACCGACTTCGGTAGGATGGGCATATTTATTTACAATGCGCATTTTTAAATTATCATTTACTACCAGCGGTTCTTTATGAAGATATTTATACATGGCATTTTTTACAGAATACTCTACCTGCGGTACAACAGACGTAATCACCACGTTTTCAATATGGGACAATTGAACCTGATGGAAAGAAAAAAACTGCATCATCATTAGTCCTACTTCATCAGAAGTAATATCCCGATTGGTACCTAAACGGAAACTGGCTTTCAGCTGATCTTTTTCATAAATCCCAAATTCCATATTGGTATTGCCAATATCTACAATAAACAGCATGTTTGTTTTCTACCTTTCCGAAACTATAGATTACAGGATATGCTGACAATATCTGTCTGCCATATCCCAAACAGTCACCTTATTATATCACAGTTTTTTCAAAAATGGCAATGAATTTGCAAGCCTCTGTCGTATTTCTCATCCATTTACCTAAAGTTTACAATCTTTTCACAATTTCTGTCTCAGGATTTTAAATTAGCTTAATTCCCTTTCTATTTTGGATATTTGGAGCAGAAGTAAAAATATGTGGGATTATTTTCATGCAATTTCACAAAAGGAAAAATCCCTTGCTTTTTTCTGAAAAGGTCGGTTTTATTGACATTCCCATAGGTTTTTGCATATAATAAAAAAGCGGAAATCTGAAAAAAGGAGGGTTCAGTACAACATGTTGTCTGCTTTCGCAGAAAAAGTTCAAGCGCCAGACCTGATTCCGCACAAACAGGTTAACGAGGTGGAAAGTGATCGAAGTTTTCGGCGGGTGCTTTCCCGGTGGTCAAACACCGTTAGAGGATTCACAAAACACTCTGGCAACAGAGTGACACAAAAGAATTTTCCTTTTGACAGCAAAAATACTTTAGGGACACTTTGCAAAAACAAAATCTAGCAAAGTGTGTTTTGTTATGTAAGAAGAAAGGATTTTGTAGAATTATGTGCGGAATTGTTGGTTATTCTGGAAAAAACGATGCATCCACAGTATTAATAGACGGTTTGAAAAAACTGGAATATCGCGGATACGACTCTGCGGGAATTGCTGTATTTGAAGATGAGCAGATTCGTGTTATTAAAGCAAAAGGCCGTCTGGCTGATCTGGAACATAAAATGGAACTGGTAGGAACCCCAAAAGGAACCTGCGGCATTGGTCACACCCGTTGGGCTACTCACGGCGAACCCAGTGATGTTAACTCCCATCCTCATGGCAGCAAACGGCTGTCCATTGTACACAACGGCATTATTGAAAACTATCAGGAACTGAAAAATAAACTGATTCGAAAAGGCTACTCTTTTGAATCTGAAACCGACACTGAAGTAGTGGCAAAACTTTTGGATTATTATTACCACTCTGACCCATTTGATGCCATTGCTCATGTAATTCAGGCAGTCCGTGGCTCCTATGCTCTGGGGATTCTGTTTCGGGATTTTCCAAACGAGATTTTTGCGGTACGAAAAGACAGTCCGCTGATTTTGGGAATTGGAGAAGGAGAAAACTTCATTGCTTCTGATATTCCTGCTATCTTAAAGTATACCCGTCAGTACTGCCTGATTGATGAAAATGAAATTGTCCACTTAACTCCATCCGGCGTGTCTGTCTGCAATCTGGACCGGGAACCAGTAGAAAAAGAAGTGCTGACTGCGGACTGGGATATGGAATCTGCTGAAAAAGGCGGTTATCCCCATTTCATGCTCAAGGAAATCTTTGAACAGCCTCAGGCACTTCTCAAAACTGTATCTCCTCGGATCCAAAACGATCTGCCGGCATTGGAATTGGATGGCCTGCCGGAAGGATTTTTGTCCAGATTATCCCGAATTCATATGGTAGCATGCGGTACTGCTATGCATGCCGGCATTGTGGGAAAACACATTATCGAAAAATTGTGCCGGATTCCAGTGGATGTAGCTATCGCTTCTGAATTCCGCTACTGTGATCCTATCCTGAATCCGGATGAATTGGTGGTTATCATTTCTCAGTCCGGAGAAACTGCTGATACCTTGGCTGCACTCCGCCTGGCAAAAGAACGAGGCATTCCTACCCTGGCAATTGTCAATGTGGTAGGCTCTTCCATTGCCCGGGAAGCTGATTGTGTCATTTACACCTGGGCAGGTCCGGAAATTGCTGTAGCCAGCACCAAAGCTTACACCGTTCAGCTGTCTGTAATGTACCTTTTGGCCTTGCAGCTGGGATACAGCCAGGGAAAAATTTCTACCGAAGAAACTCAGTCCTTGTGTCAGACCTTGCTGAAAGTACCGGAAAAAATGAGTGAAATTCTGGAACACTGCGACGGATGCAAATATTATGCCTCCAAATTCCAGAATGCGGAAAATCTTTTCTTTATCGGACGCGGCCTGGATTATGCTATGTCTCAGGAAGGTTCCTTAAAATTAAAGGAAATTTCTTATATTCACAGTGAAGCCTATGCTGCAGGAGAACTGAAGCATGGAACCATTTCCCTGATTACCGATCAGGTACCGGTTGTGGCTTTAGCTACCCAGTCTGCTTTATTTGAGAAAACCCTGAGCAACATTAAAGAAGTGGTAACCCGAGGTGCAAAGACCCTGTTAATTGTCAAAGAAGGATTATCTGTTCCGGAACACACATCCAGCTTTGTTCTCACTGTGCCGGATGCAGGAGAACTATTTATGCCTCTGGTATCCATTATCCCGTTACAGCTGTTTGCCTACTACACTGCTGTTCTTCGCGGCTGCGATGTAGATAAACCGAGAAATTTGGCAAAATCTGTTACAGTAGAATAAAAGGGTTCATACCAAGTCATGAAAAAACGGGAGTAGTAAATAATGTCTCCCCAATCAAAATACTAGAAAAAGAGAACGGTATCGTTTTTATGATACCGTTCTCTTTTATGCTGAGCGAACTCTGAATATTTCCTTCCATATTCTCACAATCGATCCCTATTTTTCGGATACAAAGCTTACCCTTTTGAAGCACTGACATTATAAACAAAAAAATCAAGCGGTCAGGTATAATTTACCAGACCGCTTGATTGACTTTATGCACCAATCGCATTTCCGGTATAGAGCTGGTAATACCGTCCCTTCTCTGCGATCAACTGATCATGTGTACCACGTTCGATAATACGGCCTCGTTCCAGAACCATGATACAATCAGCATTTTTTACTGTTGACAAACGGTGAGCAATTACAAAAGTGGTTCGCCCATCCATAAGACTGTCCATTCCCTGCTGCACCAAGGTTTCCGTCCGGGTATCAATAGAAGATGTTGCCTCATCCAAAATCAAAACTGGCGGATCAGCTACAGCAGCACGAGCAATCGCCAGCAGCTGTCGTTGCCCCTGAGAAAGATTTGCTCCATCCCCAGTCAGAACTGTCTGATACCCATCCGGCAACCGGCGAATAAATCCATCTGCATTGGCCAGCTTGGCAGCAGCAATACATTCCTCATCAGTAGCGTCCAATCTTCCGTAACGAATATTATCCATTACGGTTCCAGTAAACAAGTGAGTATCCTGAAGTACGATACCCAAAGAACGGCGCAGATCCGCCTTTTTAATCTTATTGATATTGATCCCATCATAACGAATTTTCCCGTCCGCAATATCATAAAAGCGATTAATAAGATTTGTGATCGTCGTTTTACCTGCTCCAGTAGAACCTACAAAAGCTATTTTTTGCCCCGGTGTAGCGTACAGCATAATGTTATGTAAAACAATCTTACCTTCTTCATAACCAAAGTCTACATCGTCAAAAACGATGTCTCCCTCCAGTTTTTTGTATGTAACAGTTCCATCCGCCTTATGGGGATGTTTCCAAGCCCATACATTTGTACGTTCGTTAGATTCTGTTAAAGATCCATCCTCGTTTTGTTTAGCATTAACCAATTCCACGTAACCATTATCTTCCTCTGAATGTTCATCCATCATATCAAAAATTCTTTGTGCACCAGCCATTGCCATTACAATACTGTTAAGCTGCTGGCTGATTTGGCTCACTGGCTGGGTAGAGTTCTTATTCAAAGTCAGGAAAGACACCAATGTTCCAAGTGTCAAACCAAAATAACCATTTAGTGCAAAAATCGCCCCCACTACTGCACATAATACATAGCTGACATTGCCCAAGTTCACATTCACAGGCATACTAATATTAGAAAATGTATTAGCCTTATCCGCACTCTCACGTAATTCATCATTTAGTTTACGGAATTGTTCCAAACTTTTATCTTCATGACAGAACACTTTAACAACTTTTTGCCCGTCCATCATTTCTTCAATAAATCCATTGACAATACCCAAATCTTTTTGCTGACGCGCAAAATAAATAGAAGATTTCGCAGCAATTTTAGAGGTAGTAAATGTCATGACACCAATTAGCACCAGTGTAATAATTGTCAGCGGAATATCCAAAACCAACATACTAATGAAGGAAGTCAAAATCGTTACACCAGAGTTGATAACTTGAGGAATACTTTGACTGATAAGTTGGCGCAGGGTATCCACATCGTTGGTATAAACAGACATAATATCACCATGCGCATGGGTATCAAAGTAACGAATGGGCAATGATTCCATATGCTGAAATAGCTCAACACGCAGATTGCGCATAGTACCTTGGCTAATATTGACCATAATCCGGTTATAGCCATAAGCACAGACAATACCAATTCCATAAGTAGCTGCAACTGACACAAGGGCTATGGCCAATTCAGAGAAATCTGGTGTCTGCATCTGGGTGAGAGGAATGATATAATCGTCAATCAGACTTTGCATAAATAAAGTGCCACGGAGTGTAGCCAGTGTTGAGCCAAAAATACATATAACTACAACAAAAAAAGAAAACTTGTAGTTTTTTAGCATATATCCTAGCACTCGTCTCATTGCATGAAGCTGCTGTTGAACGCTCATTCTGTTGCTTTTCTGTGCTATCATACCCGAACACCATCCTTTTCTCCAGAGACTGGCTGGTCAAAGTCTCCGCCGCCTTGAGTCTGTGCTTCATAAATTTCACGATAAATCTTATTTGTTTTCAAAAGATTACTGTGTGTATCAAATCCGTTAACAGTTCCGTTATCCAACACCAAAATTCGATCCGCATCCTGCACGCTGGAAATACGCTGTGCCACAATTAACTTTGTCGTGTTAGGAATTTTCTTTGAAAAAGCTTCTCGAATTTTGCCATCGGTCGCTGTATCTACAGCACTTGTGGAATCATCTAAAATCAAAATTTTTGGTTTCTTTAAAAGGGCACGCGCAATACACAATCGTTGTTTTTGGCCCCCAGAAACATTGTTGCCGCCTTGTTCAATCCATGTATTGTATCGATCTGGAAAACGTTCAATAAATTCATCTGCACAAGCCAATCGGCAAGCTTCAATGCACTCTTCTTCCGTAGCATCTTCTTTTCCCCAACGAAGATTATCTAAAATTGTACCAGAAAACAAAACATTCTTTTGCAGCACCACAGCTACTTGATTTCGAAGTGCCTCCATATCATAAGAACGCACATCTTTACCGCCAACACAAACACTGCCGCTGTCTACATCATATAAACGGCTGATCAAACTGACCAAACTAGACTTTCCGCATCCGGTTCCACCAATAATCCCAATGGTTTCACCAGAACAAATATGCAAATCAATATTCTGAAGCGTTTTTTCCCCACTGCCATGCTTATAAGAAAAATCCACATGATTAAAGTCAATACTACCATCTGCAACGGTTTTCTCTGGTTGAATAGGATCAACCATATCAGGAACCTCATTTAAAACTTCAGCGATTCGGCGTCCGCTAGCAGTACTCATCGTGATCATAACAAAAATCATAGAAAGCATCATCAAAGACATTAACACACTCATTACATAGCTAAACAGACTGGTCAAATTTCCGGTAGATAAATTCCCTGCCACAATAAAATGAGCACCAAACCAAGAAATGGCAAGTATACAACCATACACTACCAACATCATTACTGGATTGTTTAATGCCAGATTGCTTTCCGCTTTCACAAAAAGATTATATAATTTTTCCGCAGCCTTTTTAAATTTGCTGTTCTCATGATCTTCACGTACAAATGCTTTCACTACCCGAATAGCAGAAACATTTTCCTGTACACTGGCATTTAAATCATCGTATTTTCGAAACACCTCATTGAACACCTTAGTGGTGCGAAGCATGATAAAAATTAAGGCTGCGGCCAAAATTGCAATTGCTACCAAGAAAATCATACTTAGCCTTGCGCTAATAAAGAAGCACATAACCATGCTGCAAATCAACATCAATGGAGCCCGTACAGCAATTCTCAAGATCATTTGGTAAGCATTTTGAACATTGGTTACGTCTGTAGTCATACGGGTGACAAGTCCAGCTGTGCTGTATTTGTCAATATTGGAAAATGTAAACGTCTGTACCTTTTCATATATACTGTCCCGAAGGTTGCAGGCTAAACCAGAAGATGCCTTTGCCGCATAACGTCCTGCCAGGACACCGCATATCAGGCTTAAAATGGCCATACTTAACATAATACCGCCATAAAAATAAACCTGATTGATATTTCCCACTTGGATCCCTTTATCAATAATTGAAGCTGTTACGAATGGAATCAGTACTTCCATCACCACTTCTCCTGCTGTAAAAATCGGTGCAAGGATGGAAGCAGATTTATATTGCTTCACCTGTGCCAACAATGTTTTTACCATAATGCTGCCTCCTATTTGATTTCTTGTTGTAAATTGCAGAGCATCTTATCCAGATCTTTTTGAAACCATTCTAATCTTTGTTCTGATATACCTTCACACAAACGTTTGTGTTGTGCAATTAGGTTGCTATCAATCAGTTGTTCTGCATCATATGCTTTTTCGGTTAAAACGATTTGTTTTTTTCGATCATCCAAAGGAGTGACACTTGTATCCAAATAACCTTTTTGCTTCAACACTTTTAACGTGGAAGAAACAGATGATTTTGAAATACCAAGCACTGTGTGAAGATCTACTCCACAGATATTTTGTTCTCTATGTGTAAGTAAATAATGCAATACCATCCCCTGCGTTAAAGATAAATCCATATTTTTCATCTGGATCTTTCCATATTGCTCTATAGCAAGGTATACTTGCTTTAATGTCCATATTAAATTTTTCCTCAATGTTGTATACCGCCTTTCTTTGAATTTCTGGGAGTCTGATTGTTCAGCCCCTGATTGTTTACCCAAATATCATTATATAGATTTTTTATTGAAAGTGAATTTAAAATGTGTTACTATTAGAAAGAAAAACTTACTAATTAAGTGTGGTGATATTATGAATACGTTTCAATTATCCTGCTTTTTGGCAGTAGCAGAATACCTGAACTTTTCCCAGGCAGCACAGCAGCTTCATGTGACACATCCCGCTGTCAGTCAACAAATTCAGTCTTTAGAGAAAGAGTTAAATGTAAAATTGTTTCAACGAACAACACGATTTGTCAAACTCACCGAAGAAGGAAAATCATTTCTAATTGATGCTCAACAAATCATGAACATTTCAGAACGAGCAAAAAAACGTTACACCAGCGCTGCACCGGATCACATAGAAACTTTAACATTGGGATGTTCCAGCTTTCCTTGCATGTTTTTGTTATCTGACACGCTAGCGGCGCTGCGGACTCTCCATCCAAAACTGCATCCGCGGCTTCAAGTAATTCCCTTTCAACACATTTATCGAATGCTTGAGGATGGTGACCTAGATGTAGTAATCGGTTTCAAAGAATCTTCAAATATAAAAATTCATGCCCTCTACAAAGAAATTACCAAAGCCCAAATGGTATGTATTTGTCCTGTTAATCACCCTTTGTCTAGTCAAAAAGAACTTTGCATCAATGATTTAAAAGAAGAATCACTTGTTTTATTTGTGCCGCCAAAGGGTGCACGCTCCATTGCCCAAATACAAGGACAAATGATCGGAACCCAGTCCCCCTCTAAATTTTATTTTTGCGACACAGCAGAAGCAATTGTTATTTTGGTTACTGCAGGATATGGTATCTCTATCCTCCCAGATTTTCTGGTACCGGACACACCGCTGATTTCAAAAATTCCTCTGAAAGACATAGAGCAAGCCTCTTTTGGTGTTTACTATAAGTCCATGCAGGGAAATCCAGGAATAAAATCATTTATTCAATGTGCCAGAGAAAATTTTGCATAACCTTTTGTTCCAGAATACTAACTCAAAAAATAAAAATGCATTTCATTTTCTGGCTAAAAATCCACTATTTTAATGAGCAATTAATCTGTCAGCTTTACTTACAAACAAAGCGGGAGTACAAAAAAGTACTCCCGCTTTTTCTATCTATGATTCCAATTCTGAAAGATGACTTTGGTGATATGCTGCCAGCCATTCAATCCATTCTCTTACTGCTCCGTCTCCCCCTGTTTTTCCGCAAATGTATTCTACCGCCTCCCGAACCGACTCTGCCGCATCTGCCGGACAAGCAGTAAACCGACACATCCGAATTGCTTCTAGATCCACCAGGTCGTCTCCCATATAGGAAATTTCACAATACCTTCCGGTTTCGTCCCGGACTGTAAGGCCAAAATCATTTGCAATTTTTTCTACCATAGCTGCTTTTTCCCCGCATCCCTGGTAAACATGGATAATCCCAAGCTCCTGACAGCGGTGTTCTAAAATCTGAGAATTTCTGGCGGTGAGAATCACTGGGACAATCCCCCGAGGTATCGGCTTTATAGTTTTAGGACATCCTGTCCAATCTACTGGAATTTCCGGAAGAATCTTACAAATACCATATCCGTCTTTTACATGAAAGGCTTTCATCAGTTCGCCTGACTGCCCCATATAAATTTTCCCATCGGTTAACGTTCCGTCTACATCTAAGACCAGTACTTTAATCTGTGTTTGCTGTTTCATACGTTATAATTCCTGTTCCTTAATCCTGCTGGCAGTATTTTCTGAAAAAATCCGGTCAAATCGGGAATGAGTTATAAATTCTACAGGACAGTAATTCTGTCGGGTAGCCAAAAAGTCCCGCAGCATAGAGCCAATTTCCTCATTCAGTTCCATCGCATTGATATTGTTTTCATTTCGTTCCAGATCTCTGTCCGCATAATTAAAGGTTGCTGCTGCCTGATGGGTATATCCATCCAAGCCAGCCAGAGCAATACTGGACACTCCCAACTGATCCAAAAGCCGCAGAAGCATCAATGCAGAATTATCTGCATGCAGCCATCCGCATTTAATCAGTCTGCGGAAGGATATGATAAAATCCCCCTCTTCCGGCTGAACCGGCAGGTTTGAAGTCATAATTTTTCTCATAGTTTCAAACCGTTCATCCTGTTTCAGCTGGCGGTATCGTCCCGGATTGCTCACATACACATAATCTGAGGAAATCCCATAAGGAATCAAATGTACCGCAACGGTAATCAGTCCTTTGGTCTTTTTTTGATACTCACAGATTTTTTCCCGCTCCTGCACAATGGACGCTCCTGGCAAAACAATCAGCACCGGTTTTCCAGAAAAAATCTGTTCCAACCGTTTCATATCCTGTCGGTCATCTTTCCGGGAATCCATATAGGACAGGTAAATCTCATCCAGTTTTTTATAATCATATCGCTTTCGTTCTGCTGTTCCCAGTTTATTTAAAATAAATCGCATATCTTTGGACTCAATGGTTCCCTTGTCCAATAAATAAGCAATGTTATTCACATGGGCACCATAGCATCCGGCCAGAAAATACGGAAGATTATACCCCCACTCACAGCGGGTTCGCAGTACATCCATGTACCAGTCGCTTACATCCAAAATGGGATCCAAGTGGTAAGAATACCCCCATTTGCGGATGAGATACTGTAAAATCAGTTCGGTAGGGGTATTCCCCGCTCCCCGGCCCATACCGGTAACGGTAGCATCAATTACCCCATTGCGGCTTCCAAAGGTCATTTTGATAAAAGACTGGCTCAAAGCATTGGAAAGCTGCATATTGTTATGAGAATGAAATCCTACCGAAATATGCTTCATCAGGTTGTGGTCAATTAAGCTGTATACCCGTCTCAAATCCTCTTCATACATGGAACCAAATGTATCTACAATGGAAAAGCAGTCCGGTTCCAATTCGTTGACCTGATCCAGATAGTCCAGCAGTTCCCCGTCTGTATATCCCAGTACATCCACTGGCTGAATAAAAACACCATAACCCTTTTTCTTTGCCTGACGGGCAAATTCCAATGCGTCGTACCGTTCGTTTTTAAAAAAACATACCCGCACAGTATCAAAAGAAGTTCCGTCATATTCCTCTAACAGATAAATATCATAACGGCTGTAATCTGCCAAAACACAAAACCGGCTTACGCCCTTATCCTCAGGAATAAATTTTCTGGCTTGCGCCGCATTTTGGTACACAGTCTTGCCATCTCCGGTTCCATCTTTCTGTAAGAACCCAATTTCAATCCAATCAATCCGGGATTCCACCAATCCCTGAATCATTCCACGAATCACCTTGTCTCCAAAGGTTTTGTCCACCAAATAGGCACCGTCACGAAGTGTACAGTCTAACACCTTTACATGATTCACCAGTGTTCCGCCTCCCTTTTTTGATTCAAATACTGTTCTACCATTGCAATATGCTCCGGCAAATCCACTCCTATGCTGTCCCAATGGGTTTCTGCAACGCGAATAGGGTATCCATTTTCCAAAGCACGCAATGGTTCAATTCCTTCTCCCAGTTCCAGTTCTGTAGGAGGCATAGAGGCAAATTGCAGCAGAAACTCTTTTCGATATCCATAGATTCCCACATGACGAAATACCCGCGCCTGTTTTCCGTCTTTCTGGTTGGACGGAATCGGATTTCGGGAAAAATACATTCCGTTACCTTTTCGATCTGTCACCACTTTTACGGTACTGGATGCGGCAATCTCCACCGGATCGGTAATCTCACGCTTTAGGGTTCCAAAAGACACGGCAGGATCTTGAAACAACCCAATCAGCTGACGGATCATTTCCGGTTCAATCACAGGCTCGTCTCCCTGAATATTGATAAACACCTGCCCATCCACACGGCTTGCCACTTCTGCCACCCGATCGGTTCCGGTATGATGATCCGGACAGGTCATCATTACCCGCATTTCCAGTTGCCGACACACAGCAGCAATCCGCTCATCATCTGTAGCCACATAAATTTCATCCAATTCTGAAACTTTTTTGCACTGCTCGTACACCCACCAAATCATAGGATGGCCGCAGATATCCGCCAGCGGTTTTCCCGGAAAACGGCTGGACCGATATCTAGCTGGAATCACTCCGATGACTTTCATAATACGCTTCATCCTTTCTCACTGCTGTTCTGGTTTTCCTGGATATAATCCTCCTTACGGTTTCCCGAACAGATATTTTATTTCTTTCACCAGCTGTCTGCGCCGCAGCAATACGATTCCTACAAGAATCACAAGACAGCTATAGCGCAGCTGCCACACAGAATAGTATGCCCCTATCACCAACAGAAAAACGGTCAAAATGGCAGCAATCCCCAAAATATTTTTCCAGTGATAAATTTCACCTGCGTTTTCCTTTTTGCACAGGCGCCTCATATTCCAAAAATGAACCAGGGCATACAGTCCATAACAAATGCTTGTAGTATAAGCAGCTGCTCCATATCCATAAAGGGGAATCAGCCACAAATTTAATACAATATTCAGCAAAGCGGCACCCACAGAGGAAAGAGAGATAGCATATTTGGATTCCCAGTAAAATTCCACATTGGCAAACAGGTTGTAAAGAAAAATAAAAAAGGTACTGGCAGCAATCGGAGGAATCAGTCTTACCGCTTCGCTATATTCCGGCGTGACTACAAATGCCATCACTTCCGGCATAATTAAGACCGCTCCTGCAATCATCACCCCTAATCCTATGATGAGAAAATCGGTAATTCTGGTCAGTGGTTCATAGTTCTTTTTTTCCATACATCCATAGGTCCAGGGAACCAAGGCACTGTTTACGCTGGAAACTGCAAAGTTAACAGCCAATGAAAATAAATACGCTACACTGTAAATAGCCGCCTGTTCTGTTCCACACATAGATCCAATCATGGTTCGGTCCAGCTGATTGAGCACCATGCCGGAAAGATAATGAGGCAGTAACGGTAGGTTAAAGGATAAAGCATAGATCATATACTCTTTTTTCCATCTCCACCCTTTGCGGAACATCCATATCCCGCAAACAGCACCTATTACCCCATGAAGCAGCACCATGCTGTAGATCACAGATCGAGCCGAAGCACCTGCCCAAAAGATAAACGCTACGGGAAACAAAAAATTTAATGCTCCATAAAACACGGTCATCCAAAGCATAGGACCAAAACCATATTCATACCGTTCCTTTGCCATCCAAAGGAAAAAAATCTGCTGAAATAAAATTTGCAGCAGCATACAAAAAAGATATTCTACAGGCAATTGAAGCAAACGGCTGAAAAACGTTCCTCCCACTGCCAGTATCATTCCAGTGATCACAGTAAGTCCCACTGTCAGCCAAATCATAGAAACGGTATATTGCTGGCGATGCTGAGGAAACCGGTGCATTCCGTTATTAAATACCCCTAAATGAAGGTTTAACGTGCATACAGTGGTGCCAATAGCAAGCCAGGCAGTATAAACACTGTATATGCCATAGTCTTCTATGGAAAGCAAACGAATCAAAATCGGCATCAGCAAAAAGGGCATACATTTCTGTAAAATATTGCATACAGAAAATACAATCATCGCTTTTCCCGGATGAAGCCCCTGTTCTTTTCGGTCATTCATGGATGAGCACCCTCAGCTTTCTGCGGGGAATCAAAAAGTCAGGCATTCGGGCAATCTTTCCTCCTAATACCAGCAGCAGGAAAAATCCCGGAATCACTGGCGGGGATTCTACCAAAAACATCACCCCATAGGAAAGAAGTCCCAGCATAATCAGATTCATTGCATGAAACCGATCCAAACGAAACGCCAGGCGGTTGAGATACAAAATCTGCCCTAACCAAAAAGCTGCCAGAATCACACCGCCTTGAAGCAAAATTCCCAAAATCATGTTGTGAGCCTCCATCGGCGTATTTTTGTAAATGACATAATAGGTATTTTCGGTAACCCCATATCCCCAAAAAGGCATTTGAGACAAACGGTTCATGGCGGCATCCCAAATCAGGGTTCTTCCGCTGAAAGTGGTGTTTTTCCCCACCAGTTTTACCAAACTGGCAAACAGTTCCATCTTTCGGAAAATCAGTAAAAACCAGTTGGCAGCTAAAATTCCCACAAGCTGTACCGTTCCCAAACGGGTAAAGGGGACTTTGCGGATCAAAAACAGTCCAGCCAGATACACTGCAAAGGCAAAAAAAGAGGTTGCCGCAGCACCGATCAAAAGCTGAAGAATACACATCACGTAAAATCCCCATTTTCTCCACAAAGGAACATAAAACAAAGCGCTGTGCAGTTCATAGATCACACAAAAGATCAGCATATATTTTAATAAACCGTTATCCGATGTAAGAAGAAAAATTTTGTTGCTGCTCCGGGTCAGTCCCAGGCTTTGGGGCATGATTAACATGTTGATAAAATTAATGGTCAGCAAAAACAAAGCTACCTGTTTTCCCCGATACAAAAAACGCCGCAAGTCTTTCTCAGCTGCCCCATAAGCGGCTACACACATGGTGTAATCGCTGAGCACCATGGACAATACCTGCTCGGTACTTTGAGAAGAAAACAAAGTGACTGCACCAAGGTAAAAAAACAAACCGGTCAGAGCTGTCAGCTGTCCTTTGATAGGGTATCTGTGGGAAAACAAAATGTAAAAAGAGATGAGAAGCACCACTGCCTGCAGTGCACCGTATACCACTTTCATGGAAGGGATCAAATAAATCAGTCCATCCATTCGAAAGACTGACAGAAAGATCAAAATCACCCAAAAATCATAACGGCTAAAACTCATGTTCCCAAAACCTCGTCTAAATTTACCCGAGGAAACACTTCCAGTTTTCCTCCCCGAGTGGCATTGTAAATTTCAATCCCGTGATTTTTGGCATAATCCCGGCAGATTTCATAGCTGTGGGTCATACTGTCCACATTTCCAATGGTAATGTCATTTCCATGTTTCATTCCCGCAAAATAGTCGGTCACTCCCGGATGTTTTTTCACCTTTCCGGCAGAATCAATGGTACGGGAAAATTGATGATCCACACCCAACAGGTAAATTTTTTGAAATCCCATATATACCGCCAGTTCAATGGCACAGGTGGTAACTGTTGTGCTGATGGAAAAATACCGGTCTACATGTTCACTGAATCCCTGCTGCCAGATCTGTGCCCGATTTTCAAAAAATGGACCGTACTGGATCATATAGTGAATATGATCTTCCGGCTTTCTGCCATATTTTTGGGCGATGGTTCGCAAGAATTTGCAGGGCATCTCCGCTTTTTTAATCTCCCCAATCTCCCGAACCAAAACATCCCCATCTACACAAAAATAATAATCCGGACGCCATAAAGTCCGGTCAAACAGGTAATAGATTCGGTTAGAAGCAAAACTACACTCTCCTTGCAGACGATCTAAATCCTCCGTTGTCAGACTGGGACCGTTTCCAATCACAAAACACCGCTCACCTGTACGAGTATTCTTTAAACTGCGAAGGAAATCAGCATCCGGCGTTTTAACAAATTCCTTCCGCTCCTTTTCCCGCTGCAAACGAATCAGCGGCGCCAGTGTCCTGCGGATGAATGGGCTGCTTCGAAGGCGGTATATTACGGTTTGACGGTTCATCCCAATCCCCCCAATAGTTTTCGTTTTACCAAGGTGATTCCTTTGGAAAACAGATTTTCCGGCTCGGTAAACAGCACATCTAATTCCCGATAAGGAATCGGATTTTTTTCCAGCCAGATATCCAGCATAAATTCCCCCAGATATCCTGCCGCCCTGGCTTCCATAGGAGAATACCCAGTCAGATCCAGTCGGCGGTCTACTTCCAATAAAACCGGAAACAAAAATTCACAGTATTCCTGTAAAAGTTCCCGCTTCATAACAAACATATTGAACATGTGTCCCTGTTTGCGATTCATCACCGTACGGAAAGCAGACAGATATTCAGGAAAAAGCTCCCCGATGACCTGCTCCAGCAGCCGCAGATCCTTTTCATGGGCATAGGGCAGGTGTACAAAATGACTTTCCAAAGTTTCAATATAATAATTTCTCGGTACCGGCAAAATCAAATTGCACTGCCTGAGGATTGGTTCCAGTTCTGACCGGGTTAGTGCCAGGCTGAGCCGGTCTTCCGGAGAATTTCCCCGGACTTTGTCTTTGTGAATAGTAAAATGCCTCCGGTAATGAGCAAGTCCAATATAGTCCGCCTCCAGATTTTTCCATGCCCAGTAAACTGCAGTTAGTTCACACAGGCGGGCGTTGCGGGCAGAGATGTTCTCCCCGGTGTCATCCCCTGCAAAACCTAAAGGTTCTTTTCCCCTGGCTCCCACATGAATGGGATAATAAATAGAGTCTTCCGGCATTGGATAGGGTTTATGAGCCGCTACCAAAATTTTAATCTCCACGGTACTTTGCTCCTTTCCAAAACGCTGCAATGATTTAGCCTGTCAGTTCCTTTTGTGCCATGCGCAGGGCAGAATGAATCACCATATCCATATCGTAATACCGGTATTCACCCAACCGTCCGCCAAATAAAACCCGATTCTGTTCTTTCGCCAGTGCCGCATAACGCTCATAAAGCTGCTGATTTTTTTGATCATTGACCGGATAATAGGGTTCCTGTCCCGGCGTCCACTCGGCAGAATATTCCCGGGTAATCACAGTATTGGGCTGAGTTCCAAACTCAAAATGTTTGTGCTCAATGATACGGGTATACGGTACTTCCAACCCGGTAAAATTCACCCCTGCACACCCCTGATAGTTTGGGATATCCAAAACCTCTGTTTCAAACCGCAGACTGCGGTACTCCAACGGACCAAACTGAAATTCAAAAAACTGGTCAATGGGACCGGTATAAACCCCTTTTCTGGCAATGCCATCCCAATGATTCCGGTTTTGAAAATAATCAGTTTTCAGGTGTACCGGAACACCATCCAGCAGTGCTTCGATCAAACGGTTATATCCTCCATGAGGAATTCCCTGCCAGGGATGATCAAAGTAATTATTGTCATAAGAAAAACGAACCGGAAGCCGGCGGATAATAAACGCCGGCAGCTGATTGCAGGGTCTGCCCCACTGTTTTTGGGTATATCCCTGTACCAGTTTTTCATATAAATCCGGTCCAATGAGCTTTAATGCCTGCTCCTCCAAATTGGCAGGATTTTTCCCGGCAAAAGGCGCAGTTTGTTCTTCCAGCTTTTGTTTTGCCTGAGCAGGTGTGACGGTACCCCACATTTGATAAAAGGTATTCATATTAAAGGGCAGATTGTAAATCTCCCCCTGATAATTTGCCAAAGGACTATAGGTAAAACGGTTAAATGACACAAAGCGATTGACATACTCCCACACCTGAGGCAAATTGGTGTGAAAAATATGGGGACCGTACTGGTGCACCCGGATTCCCTGAACATCCCGACAGTACAGGTTCCCCCCAATGTGATCCCGCTTCTCAATCACCATACAGTGATATCCCCTGTCTGCAGCTTCGCGAGCAAATACACTGCCGAACAATCCGGCACCTACAATGAGATAATCATATTTCATGGTTTAGTACTCCCTGTTTTGATGCCAGTTCCAGGCATGCTGAATGATGGTTTCCAGCTGAGGATATTGTGGATTCCATCCCAGAATTTGTTTTGCCTTTTCACAGCTGCCCACCAATTTTGCCGGATCCCCTTCCCGTCTGGGATAAGGCTTCACTGGAATTTCTTTTCCCGTTACCTGACAGGCAGTTTGAATCACTTCCCAAACAGAGGCACCTGATTCATTCCCCAGATTCAAACATTCGCTGGATCCTCCCTGTTCCAAATAAGAAAGTGCCAATACATGAGCCTGCGCCAGATCCCATACGTGAATGTAGTCCCGGATACAACTGCCGTCTGGTGTGGGATAATCGGTTCCAAACACAGAAATGCTCTCCCGATTACCGGATGCCGCATCCAATACCAGCGGAATCAAATGGGTTTCCGGAGAATGACTTTCCCCCAGCTGTCCGTCCGGATCCGCCCCAGCCGCATTAAAATAGCGCAGTGCCACAAAAGAAAGATCATAGGCCTTGGAAAAATCCACCATCATTCGTTCGCACATCAATTTACTGGCACCGTATGGATTAATGGGGCACTGCGGCATATCCTCTGTAATAGGAACCTGTTCCGGCTGCCCGTAAGTAGCACAGGTAGAAGAAAACACCAGCTTGCTGCATTGGTGGCGTCTCATAGCTTTCAGCAGGTTAAGGGTGTTTACAACATTATTTTCATAGTATTTTTCCGGATGTGCCACACTTTCTCCTACATACGCCCATGCAGCCAGATGAATCACTGCTTCAAAACGGTACTGGGAAAACAGCTGATCCAGCAGAGCTTTATCCCCAAGGTCGCCCTGTACAAAGGTCCCCCACTTTACCGCCTGCCTGTGTCCATATACCAGATTATCCAATACTACCGTTTCATACCCTTTTTGACTGAGCATTTTATTCACATGGGAACCGATATATCCTGCTCCTCCACACACCAAAACAGACAAAACCTGGCACCCCTTTCTTTACAAAAATCCGCAAGGTATCTGCGGTTTTCTATTAATAAGCTCCTTTACCAAAAACAGAACCAAACGTCGCCCAGATAATTTTTAAATCTGTCCAAAGGCTTCGCCGTTCTATGTACTGTAAATCCAATGCAATCATTTCCTCAAAACTGGTATCACTGCGTCCGTTTGTCTGCCACATGCCGGTCATTCCCGGTTTTACCAAAAGACGTTTTGCCTGTTCTTCGGTACATTCTGCCTGTTCGTAAGTAGGAAGTGGTCTGGGGCCTACCAGTGACATGGTTCCGTTTAATACATTCCAAAGCTGAGGCAGCTCATCCACGCTGGTTTTGCGGATCCATTTTCCCACTTTGGTTACCCGAGGATCATGGGTCATTTTAAAAATCGGACCATCTGCCTCATTTTGATCCAGATACTGATTTCTCATCTTTTCTGCATCAGGACACATACTGCGGAATTTATACATAGAGAACACCTTCCCCCTATGGCCCGTCCGTTTTTGTACAAAAAATACTGGTCCCGGACTGTCCAGCTTAATCATTACCGATACCACACATAGTACCGGCAAAAGCATCATCAATCCAAGTGCTGCACCAGTCACATCCATACACCGTTTTAAAAACTCATACACTGGTTTTGTCTGAATCTTCCCAGACAGCCGGGATTGTTTTGCCACTGCTTTTTTGATACTGATCTGAGTCATCTTTTGATTCCTTTCTATTTCTTTTTTTGGGGTCCCCCATAAATGTTACAAACTGAATGAAATTTCTGTTTTTGCTTTACCAGCAAAGCTTTTAAAAATCATAAGTTAGAATTTAAACACTGTGAAAAATAAGGAATGGATCGAATTAATCCTTCCTTTAAAGAGATTTCCGGTTTCCAGCCATTTAATTTTTCCTGTGCCAATCCAATATCCGGTTTTCTCTGAAGAGGGTCATCTCCCGGCAAAGGACGATACACAATCTTACTTTTGCTGCCGGTTAAAGCAAGTACCTGCTCTGCCAATTCCCGGATCGTAAACTCTCCCGGATTGCCCAAATTTACCGGTCCCATAAAATCACGGCTGGTGCCCATCATCCGCACAATCCCTTCGATTAAATCATCAATATAGCAAAAACTGCGGGTTTGGGTACCGTCCCCGTAAATGGTAATATCCTGTCCGGACAAAGCCTGCATGAGAAAATTGCTGACTACTCTGCCGTCCTTAGGATCCATCCCGGGACCATAGGTATTAAAAATTCGGATCACCTTGACAGACGCCCCAAACTCCCGGTAATAATCAAAGCACAAACTTTCGGCACACCGTTTTCCCTCATCATAACAGCTGCGGATCCCATGAGGGTTTACATTGCCCCGATAGGTTTCTTTCTGCGGACTGACTTGAGGATCACCATACACCTCACTGGTAGAAAACTGCATAATCACCGCCTGATGTTTTACTGCCAGTTCCAAGAGATTCATCATCCCAAGCACGCAGATTTTTGTGGTATCAGTTGGGCTTTTCTGATAAGCAGGAGGGCTGGCAGGACATGCCGCATGATAGATTTCATGAATGGGTTTCGGAAAATCAAAAGGCTTCTGTACATCCTGTTCCACAAACTGAAAGTTTGGCAGTTCTAGCAAAGGCTTTATGTTAACCATTCGGCCCGTAGACAGATTGTCCACACAAATCACCTGATTTTCCGGATCATTTACCAGTCTTGTGCACAAATGTGATCCCACAAATCCTGCTCCGCCTGTCACTAAAATACGTTTCATGGCTTTTCTCCTTTTGTTCCTTTCCAAAACTGTCCGGCAAGTCACTCCAGCACCTTACTAGTCTTTGCTGAATACATCCCGGGTATACACTTTATCTTCTACGTCTTCTAAATCTTCAGAAAACCGGTTGGCAATAATGACATCCGCCATCTTTTTAAACCGTTCCAAATCATTGACGACCACTTCATTTTCATAGAACATAGTTCCATCTGGCAAAGTGGGTTCATAAATAATAATTTCTGCTCCCTTGTCCTTCATCCTTTTCACCACACCCTGGATAGCACTTTGGCGGAAATTATCACTGCCTGATTTCATAGTTAACCGGTAAACCCCAATCATCACCCGGTCTTTCTGTCCCAGGCCAGCCTTATCCAGTACCTGCTGGGCAATAAAGCTCTTTCGAGTTCGGTTGCTGTTTACAATGGCTTCAATCAAATTTTGAGGAACATCCTGATAATTTGCCAGCAGCTGTTTGGTGTCTTTAGGCAGGCAGTAACCACCGTATCCAAAGGACGGGTTGTTGTAATACTGTCCGATTCTGGGGTCCAGACTCACCCCTTCAATAATCTGCTTGGCACTGAGGTGATGCTGCTGGGCATAGGTATCCAGCTCATTAAAATAAGCAACCCTCATAGCCAGATAGGTATTGGCAAACAGTTTCACTGCTTCCGCTTCGGTGAGATCTAAAAATAAGGTGGGGATGTCTTTTTTGATGGCGCCTTCCCGAAGAAGCGCTGCCACAGTTTCTGCTGCCTTTTGCAGCCGCTCATCCCCGCTGGGACGCCCCACAATAATTCGGCTTGGATACAAACAGTCATAAAGTGCCTGTCCTTCCCGCAAAAACTCCGGACTAAACAAAATATTATCGGTGTGATATTTTTCTCGAAGGCTGACGGTATATCCCACAGGAATGGTGGATTTAATCACCATAATGGCGTTGGGATTCACCGACAGTACCTTTTCCACTACCAATTCAATGGTAGAAGTATCAAAATAATTTTTCTCTATATCATAATTGGTAGGGGTGGAGATAATCACAAAATCTGACTGGGCGTATGCCGGTTTAGAATCCAGTGTGGCGGTCAGATTTAATTCTTTATGTGCAAGATATTCTTCCAGTTCCCGATCTGCAATGGGAGATTTTTTCTCATTAATTAGTGCCACCTTTTCCGGCACAATGTCCACAGCAAATACCCGGTTATGCTGAGCCAGCAAAACTGCATTGGACAAACCTACATATCCGGTTCCTGCTACCGTAATTGTATACATCCTTAAAAACCTCCTTCTATCCGTTCTGTTACGGATTCAAATTCAGTATTCCCGAAAGTTTGCCCCATATACGCTTTTATTTAATGGAAATTTTTGAAATTTTTATCACAAAGAGTTTTTATGATTCATAAAAAAATTCTCTGAGAATCTGCGCATTTTTCTGAAAGTCTACTCCGATCATTTTTCTGCCATCCACACCAGTCATATTCCAGCAAGTATCTGCTGTAGGAATGGTCATATCTTCTATGGGTTTTCCCATGAATCCCGGACTTTCCAGAAGCAGACTGGTAATTTCACCTTTGGTTAAATTGGTTTGCACCAACGGAAGCACCTGATCCGCCAGATCATTTAGTTCCATCAGGCTGGCATCTGACAATTTTTGCGCAATGGCCTGAATCACCTTTCTCTGCCGCTCAATGCGCTTCCAGTCGCTGTCAATATACCGCAGACGGCTGTACTGCAACGCATCATATCCATCCAGATGATTTTCGCCTGCCTGTACCGGATTTTTTGTCACGGCATTGGTGGTGATTTTTCCATTGAGTGCATCTGCTTCCCGCTGCGTCAAAACAATATTCACACCGCCCACCGCGTTGACAATCTGTTCAAAAAAATGAAAATTCACCCGCACATAACGATTTACATCCAGCTGAAAGCAGTCCCGCACAATTTGCAGGCACAGATCTGCTCCTCCATACCGAAATGCATGGGTAATCAAGTCATCATTTCTTCCGGGAATGGGTACTCCAATTCCCCGTTCAATGCTGACTAATTTGAGAGTATGATTTCCTTTATGAACAGATAATACCATCATGCTATCTGCTCTGGCATTGGTGCTGAATTCACTGGTACGTTCGTCGGTACCCAACAGCAGAAGATTAAATACCTGGCTGTCAGAAAAGATCTCCCCCTCTGGCAGCTGAATCTGATTGGTTCCGTCCGGCAGTCCTTCCTGTTGGGCGCCTTCTTCCAAAGGATAAGAAGCATCCAAATCCATGGACTGGGCTCCACTGTCGTAGTGAATCAAATTGAGCTTTTGCTGGTAAAAAAGAAACAGTCCCAACACCCCAATGAAAATTGTTGCTAAAACAATCCATAAGATCCGCTTCCAGACTGGCATTTTCTTTTTTTGATCTGCCATAACATCTTCCTTTCTTATGCAAATGCTCTTAATAGGCTTTTCCCAAGAAAAAGCGCACTGGGCTCGGCTCTTCTTCCTGCGGCAGTTTTCCCTGAATCAAATCGCGTCCGTTTTGGCAAAGTCGGTTGGCGGTCTCCATACCCAGCTTTTCCGAAATCATGGAAAACGCCTGTCCCAGCATGGGCGGACGCTTTTCTAAAGAATGGGTATCTGTAGAAACTACATGCACCAAATGATGCTTAATCAGTGTAAAAATTCGCTTTCGCACTTTGGGATAAGAAACCAAAGCCGAAGCATTGGTTTGAACATATGCGCCGTTCTCCACAAGAGAAAGCAAATCATTGGGGTGCTCTGCAAAATGAGGATACCGTTCCACGTGAGCAATCAAGGGGGTAATTCCCATCAAATTCAGACGATAAAACACATCTTCTGCCCATTCCGGATAATATCCTCTTGGAAATTCCACCAGAAGTACAGAATTGCCTTCCATACAAAGAGGTGTAGGGTCCACTTCTAAAAGTTTTGCCGAAAAATAAACCTCTGCTCCTGGATACAGGTTAACCTCTAACTTTTTCTTGTAACAAGCTTCACGCAGCGCTTCGCAGGCAGTTTGGCGTCTTTTTAAAAATGTCTCCATATCCTGACGTTCAAAATTAAAATGAGAAGTGAGCGCAATATGGCTGACCCCATCTTTTATCTCGCGCCGAATCAGTCGCAGCGACTCTTCTATGCCAGCTGCCCCATCATCCATGCCTGGAAGAATATGTGTATGCAAATCTGCTAAACCGTTCATGCAGTATTTTCCTTTCTGCCAAACATTTTGTTATCCGCTGTAATCATATTGATAGCTGTAGTAATATCCACTGTCCTGATCTGCAGATTTGGCGTCAAACTGATTGAGTACCACCCCTAAAATTTTCGCATTCACCTGCTCCAGGTTACGCTTTGCCAACCGAACCTGTTCAATGGCGGCAAAATTCTGTCGTACCACCAGCAGCACCCCGTCTACATACCGGCTGAGTACTGCCGCATCTGTGACCACAGATACTGGAGGCGTATCAAAAATAATCAAATCGTAATAATGTTCCATCTGTTCAATAACCTGTTCCATTCGGACACTTCCCAGTAATTCAGCAGGGTTCGGAGGAATGGCATCCGCTGCCAAAACATGAATATTCAGCGGTTCAACTGGTACAATCGCACTTTCCAACGGAGTTCCGGACAATACCCCGGTAAGTCCCTTTCCCCGAATACGGGAAATTCTAAGATAACGGTGCACTACCGGCTTTCGCAGGTCGCAGTCCACCAGTAATACCCTGCCACCTTCCTGTGCCAAACAAACTGCCAAATTAATTGCCACACTGCTTTTCCCTTCTCCGGGAATGGCGCTGGTAACAATAATCTTTCTGCATTCCTGATTCATGGAAACAAATTTTAAATTGGTTCGAAGGGAATTATATGCTTCCAAATATTGAAACGGCCCCGTTTTAGAAGCCAGCAAAAACCGTCTGCGAATATTACCCGGTGTATCTTTTCTCCCACCAAACAGCCGGGTTCTTTTTTTCTTTTTCTGCTGCCGAATTTCTTTTGCCATTACGGTTTCCCCTTTCAATCATCAAAATCAATATAAGGGATCACCCCTAATACCGTCAGTCCCAATTTTTTAGAAATATCCTCATCTGTCATCAGCCGATTGTTGAGCATGCCCCGAAGAAAAATAAATCCGCACACACCCACAAGCCCAATCAGTCCGCTTACTGCGCTGTTAAGCAGCAAATTTGGGGATACTGGTTTATCACCGACACTGGCAAGGGAAATGGGTTCCACACTTCCCGCTTTAACTGTATGAATAATCATTTCCGGTGCCTGATCCATAATGCTGGATACAATTTGTTTTGCCTGCCAAGGATCCGCGTCCCTCACAGCAATCCGCATGACCTGGGTTTCTTCTACCGGTGAAATGGTTACTTTTTTCAGCAGCTGTTCATAGGTAAGATTCAGTCCTAATTCATCAATAGTTTCATTTAATACAGTGTCACTGGTCAAAATCACCGCATAGGTATTAATCAACTGTTTTGCGGAATTAATCTGGTCATTAGTCACCACATTTTGGGTTTGCTGATCTTCTCTGGAATTGACAATCAATGTAGCGGAAGCTTCATACTCCGGTGTAACGAAAAAAGCAGAAGTGATAAATCCAATGACTGCGGCTAATACAGTCACTGTAATCAAAAGGGTAAAATTCTTTTTCAGCACCAAAACAATTTCCCGCAAATCCAGCGTATCGTATTGTTGTTCCAAATTGATTTCCTCCATTATTAAAAACAGGACAGTGAAATGGATCCGTTTCGTATTGCGCTAAGATTATACTGTTTTTGTACCAAAACAGTCAACAAAATATCAAATCCAATTTAGGATATATTTTCCATATATTACGGTTTTTTCTTGTTCATTGTTCCGTTATATGGAAAACAAACTGATATTTTCAAAAATGCCCAGCAATTTCCTGTCTTTTTTCTATCATTTTTTGTATTACACTGAAACTGAATTTATTTTTTCCAAAACTGATAAAAATATCAGGATAAATTGAAAAGATATCGCAAAAAAGCAGACCATCTTTTGATGGTCTGCTCAAAACATCCTCATTACATTTTTCTTTTGTTTAAACAGCAAAATAAATTTTTTACCTATGCGCCAGTTTTTTCTCAAGCTCTGTTCCTGCTGTCCAAACTGCATTGTGATACTGCATTAATACTTCCTGCTTGCGGTCCAGGCGAACTTCTACATAGCGGGCGGTTACCACATCAAAATTCATAGAAATCCCTAATGTAGCTCCAATTCCCGGCAAAGTATGGCCTAATATTTCCCCTACCGTATAAAACTCTCCAGTCAGTTCATGCATATTGGTGGCCGCTGTATGGCGCAAATCATGAAAACGAATGCGGGGAAATCCCAGTTCTTCCACCATTCCTCCGAATCCGGAAGAAATCCAGCGGGGAGATACTGGTGCGCCATCTTCCCGGGCTACCACCAAATCGTTGTCATAATAAAACTGCTGCTGTCTCTGATTGGACTGCAGTTCCCGCTGCCTTACAAAAAAATCATATGCCTGATCTGTAATGGGAAGTTTTCGTCCATTGGACTTCGGCGGCGCCATATCTGCAATTCGCTTTTCCTTGCTGGAAAAACCAAAAGGCAGCTGCTCTACCACATCAAAAGTCCGGTTTTCCAAATCCACATTGCGCCAACGGAGTCCCAAAATTTCTGAACGGCGCATTCCATATAAGCCACCCAGCATAACCGGCATTTCCCACTGAGTTCCCAATGTCTTTGAAAGCAAAAGATTCATCTGCTCCACTGTATAAGGATCTGGTGTTTTTTCCTGTTTAGGAAATTTCGTAATGGTATCACGAACTGGATTCATGGTAATATACTGATATTTTTTCGCATGTCCCATGGCTACATTCAAAACCCGTTTTGCCTCTGCCACAGTTCCCGGTTTGAGTCCTTTTTCCAAAAGCCGCTGAAACATATGGTCCACCATGGGCGGTGTCAACTGTTCCAGCAGTACTCCGCCAATATACGGGATAATATATGCTCTGGCAGTGGTTTTATAACTGTCATATGTACTGGGGCGAAGATTTAAACGCACATAGCTTTCCAGCCAATTATCCAAATAACAACATACTGTCTGCTTTTTTCTGGTTTGCATTGCTCCTGCATAAACAGGATTTTGCAGCTGCAGGCGCATTTGCGCCTCGTACTGCAAGGCTTCCTTTTTGGTTGGAAATCCCTTTTTGGAATAGGTTTTGCGTATGCCTTCCGGTGTTTTGTATTTGATATTTACATCATACACTGTCCCGGCTCTGCCGGTTAATTTTCCGTCTGCATCACGACGATTCAATACCTGTCTGGAAGAAACCGCCATTCTGATTACACCTCCGATTCCTGAACTGGCACCTTATTGCGCTCATACCAATCCCATATTGCTGATTCTGAAAGCAGTCTGCGGTTTCCATTCTGCACATATTCGATTTTCCTTTGTTCCATCAAACGCCGCAGTTTTCCTTCTCCAATCCCAGATACCCGACTCATCTGCTCGACCGTTTTCAAAAGCGGATATTGGTATGAATCTGTTTGCTGTGTCTGATTTGATTTTCTTTGTTTTTCTGCCATACCGGCACCCCTCTTTCTGTTTTATTTGCCGTCATACCGTGATCCTTTTTTGAAAAACGAATCAAAGTCTGACCGCATAAAATCCGATTACATTTACTAGGTCACTAGTTATGAAAAGCAACAGGTTGTTTTTCCAGTTTTATCAAAATTGATAACAAAAAGTATTTCGAATATCAAAAAATAAAAAACAAGGCGCCGCAAAATAATTTTGCAGCGCCTTAAACTATTTTTCTTATTTTTCCACCGTCCATGGAATCGTAGGCATTTGTGTCACATCATATGGTGTGTGCTGATAAACCATATTTAACCAATTCTTAAACAGCAGATTTGCATGTCCTCGCCAAATAAAAGGCGGACGTTCTGATGGATCATCGTTTGGAAAATAATGATACGGTATTTTAATGGGCAGCCCTTTGTCTCGATCCCGGAAATATTCCTGTGCCAGTGTGCGGCGGTCATATTCAGCATGACCGCATACAAAAATCCGTCTGCCTTCCCGGGAAACCACAATATTGGTTCCGGAAATATCAGAGAAAGAAAGAATCCGCAAATCCGGATGATTGATAATGGCATCGTCATCTACGGTAGTATGCCGGGAATGAGGCACATAAAACACTTCATCAAATCCCCGTACCAAAAGATGGTTTGGGTCTGTAATATGCTGAGGGAAAATTCCAAACATTTTCTCTTTTAACGGAATTTTAGGGATCCCATAATAATAGTAAAGCCCTGCCTGTGCTCCCCAGCAAATATGGAAAGTTGAGTAAACGTGAGTTTTACTCCATTCAAAAATTTCGGTCAGCTCCTGCCAATAGTCTACCTCTTCAAAAGGCATCTGTTCTACCGGAGCACCAGTGATAATCATACCGTCAAAAAATTCATTCTGAATATCCTGAAAGGTTTTGTAAAACTTAAACATATGCTCCGCATTGGTATTTTTGGATACATGGGTTGCCATCTGCAGCAGATCAATATCCACCTGAAGCGGCGTGTTTCCCAAAAGCCGCAGAAGCTGATTTTCTGTTTCAATCTTTTTGGGCATTAAATTTAAAATGATAATGCGCAAAGGACGGATATCCTGATGTTCTGCCCTTTCCTGGGTAATTAAATAGATATTTTCCTGTTCCAAAAGCTGTTTCGCCGGAAGATCGTTTGGAATATTAATGGGCATGCGATTCCCTCCATAAAAAGTAGTATATGAACAAATTATAGCAAGTCTGCGCCCTTTTTGCAAATAATTTTCCAAATTGACCCCTGTAAAACTTGCCTTTCCTCAGGAATCATGCTATGATGTTTTCGTATATTCCAAACTGTTTTCTGGATCAATATGTACGTGCAGGGCAGACAATGTGACAGGGACAATGTCTTTCTCCCCCATTGATAGCCCTGCCGGACAGGTTATTTCATCAAATAAGAAACATTTTCCATCATACCGCCCACGGTTTTCAGTGCCTTTCCGGTACTGCGGCGAAGCATTTTCATGCTGGAGCGGGCTTTATGACGTTGACTGTGATTAGACATCATATATGCTGCTGTACCAATAGCGGCAGTGGCAGCTAATCCGGTAATCATTGGGATGGTGGATTTTTTCATTAAAACAGCCTCCTTTTTTGTTCCCTGACTATTTGCAGGGTGCATTTTCATTATTTCCGTTTCCAGCTGATTTAAGCATGGAAAACATTGTTATCCAAAAAACAGATTTATAAAATTTATTTTGCTTTTGCTCAACAGCAGTCACAGAAAAGCATTCTGCTTTTTATTTTCACAAATCCAGAAAGGATGAACCAAATGCTTCAGCGCCCTTCAAGAGTAGCCGCTATACACGACCTGTCCGGATTCGGCAGGTGCTCCCTGTCCGTCATTTCTCCCATTTTATCTGTCATGGGAATCCAGCCGGTTCCTGTTCCCACGGCGGTTCTCTCCACCCATACGGGAGGGTTTCATGATGTAGTATTTCGGGATTTGTCAGATTATATTCTTCCTGCGTTACACCAATATCAGGCAGAACATTTGGAATTTGAATGCATCTATACCGGTTTTCTAGGTTCCCAGGAACAAATTGGACACTGTCTGGATTTTATCGCAGCTTATCCGAATGCTTTGACCTTGGTGGATCCTGTCATGGGTGATCACGGAGAGCGATACAAAACTTACACACCCAGTATGTGTGACTGCATGCGTCAGCTAGTGAAAAAAGCCAATGTCATTACGCCGAATCCCACCGAAATGCACCTGCTGTTAGGTCAGGAATATGATCCCCGGCCATTGCCCCACCAAAAACTGAAAACCAATTTGCTGAAACTAAGTGAAATGGGGCCTGATACTGTCATTGTAACTGGTGTAGAACTGGCGGATATGACAGTTAACAACATTGGATACGACCGCAAGCGCGGTGCTTTTTGGCGGGTTAAATGCAGTTATATGCCGGTTTCTTATCCAGGCACCGGAGATATTTTTGCCAGCGTTGTAGTAGGTTCCCTTTTAAAAGGGGACAGTCTGCCCATCGCCATGGAGCGAGCCACCCGATTTTTAGAGTTGGCTATTAAACGCACCTTCAGTTATAGCACTGACCGCCGTTTTGGGGTAATGCTGGAACCTAACCTTTCCTGGCTGGCACAGGAACAGGTACTGGATCAATACGAGGTTTTTTAATACAGTCATACATAAATTATGTTTGCAAAAAAAGGACCTATCGCAGATTTTTTGCGGTAGGCCTTTTTTATTCTTCATCATAATAACTTCATAAAATGATCTTTTTATGGTTTTTCGTGAGAATCTTCCTTATGATTTTCCAGCTTTTGCAGTTCTTCCATAAAAGAGCGGATATCTCCAAATTCACGATATACAGATGCAAAACGTACATATGCCACATCATCAATTTCCCGCAGGCGCTCCAGCACCTTTTCTCCAAGTTCTCGGGAACTGATCTCTTTGGTCAATACATTTGCGTATTCATACTCAATATCATCTACAACCTGTTCCAGCACTCCAATAGAAACCGGCCGTTTTTCACAGGCACGAAGCAGTCCGTTTAACAGTTTTACCCGATCAAAAGGCTGTCTGGAACGATCCTTTTTAATTACCATAAGAGGCGTATTTTCCACTACCTCATAGGTTGTAAATCTTCCGCCGCACTTTACACATTCCCGGCGCCGGCGTATTTTCAGTCCGTCTTCCGTGGGACGGGAATCTGTCACTTTACTTTCCGTGTGCCCACAGTAAGGACATTTCATATAATTTCACCTCTCAAAAAATGAAAATTTTTATTTTTATCTAAACTAAATATAGCACGTTTTTCTAGGCAATTCAAGAAAATTTTCAAAAAACACAAAATTATCATTGATATTTTTCCAATTCTTTTAAGGAATGATAAATTTGTTCATAATTTTTATAACTATCATGGTAAAGCTCTATCACGCCGGAGGAACACCCGCCCTGTTCTTTCAGCACACTAAAAAACCGGGCAAAGTCAAACTGTCCTTCTCCAACCGGCAGACAGTCCCATTGAGGATGATCTGTTTTTTGACCATGGTCACTTAAATGGGTATGTACAATCTGTTTTCCCAAGGTTTGCACCATTTCAATAGGATCTTCTCCTCCTTGAACAGCCTGTTTTACATCCAATACAAAGCTGACATCATCGTGAAGATATTCCTTCATGCGGCACAAAAAATCCAGAGAACGGCTTCTGCAATGTGCTACATTTTCCTGGGCAATATGAATCCCATATTCTTTCCCTGCCTGACGAAGGGCCGCATAATGTTCAAAATAAAGCTCTTCGGAACATTTATTTTCGATTTTGGCCCCATGAAAAACCATCAAAGGAATTTCCAGCTGATTCATCATATCAAAATAAGTCTGTTTGTAAAACTCGATGCCATCCTCAAAACGACGGTCATATTCTGAAAAAAATAAGATAGACTCCAGCAACGACGTAAACGGATGCAGAGAAAGCAGACGTACTCCCCCATCCTCTATTCTGTGTTTAAGGGAGCAATAAAAATCCCGTTGTGTTTCAGAAAATGTATTAACAAACAGCTCCATTGTTTTTACTTCATGAGCGATTAAATGTTCGATTGCCTGTTCTAAATACATGGGATAAAAACAAGCTGTTGAAATCCCCAAATTCATTTTTCAAGACATCCCTTCCCCTTATGATTAGCTTTTTAGTCTACCATATTTTTATGACATTTTCAACCAATCTAAAATAGAGAATATTTTATTTTTCGCTTCCATCATATTTTGATAAAAAGCACGGAAAGCTTATTGAGGAAAAACATTGTTACCAGAGTTTTCCTCCCTCAACATCACTTTCCGTGCAGATTATGGTTTTATGTTTATAGATTAATGAGATGATTCAATTTTCATGGTTTCCATCTGTTCTTTTGTAATGCCGTTTTTTGCCCCGTACTGAATCCAGTAACGAGTTGACGCATTGAGGAACATCTTTTTGGAAATGGGCATTGTTACACGCAGGTTCTGATATTGTTTAAGTTGGATGGATCTTGCCAATTTGTGAATCTTTCTCACTGCCAAAAATCGAAAAGGAGTGGTTAAAATTGCTTCACCGCCTCCAATTTTTAATACAGAACCAAACGGATAGCCATTGCGCTTGCAAAACAACTGTACCATTTTTACTGCAATCTCATTTTGGTACGGTTCAATAAAACCACAGTTAATCAGCACTGATATCACCGGATTGTTTCGAACCGGATGTTGTTCCAATACTTTCAAAAAATTTAAAAGCGTAACTGGAATAGAATCCGCATATAAAGGAAAAACAAACAGCACATCTGAAAAACGCTCCATTTCCTGACAAAGCTGTTCATGATTCCTTTTGGTCAAATTAAAGTATTCTACCGGCCATTTACTGTATTTTGTAAAGATATCTCCATATTGTTTAGAATTGGATTTTGGAGCTCTGGGGCTTGCATTAATGATCATGATTTTTCCCATTGTTCCACCTCCCTTTTTACGACTTCTTCTAATTTAGATTCCTCTGTAAAAATAATCTGATAACTTTCAAAATTCATATTATGGGCGTTTCGGGCTACCAGTTGGGAAAACAGTTCCTGTTCTTCTTTGTCTTCAGCACCATACGCAATTACAGTAGCTTGTTTGGGAACAACATTTCGCTGAACATGATGGGTTTCCCCATTAACCAGCCGAATAAATGCCTGCTGAATGGGAATTGCCCGTTCCAACATGGTTTTCATCACGGTGTCATATCCGCCGTACCGAATCCGGCTGATATACATTACCTGGTCACTTTGAGCAATATATGGATAAACTTTTACTGCATCATCCCGAATGACGCACTTCCCCGGTGTTTTGGTCCAGCATCCAAAGCAGCCAACACAGTTGGCAATGTTGCAAGATGACAGATCAATATATTTGATATCCTGGCTTATTTGATCCATTCTGTCAATGGGCTTATCAGTCAGTATTAATTTCATATTAGATTCCTTTCAACTTTTATTTTCAATTCATACTATATTGATAGTATATCATAAAAAAAGGAAAAATAAAGTATTTTTTGTAAATTACCGGTTTTTGCTTTAGAAAGAAAGGCATAAAAAAGCCCATCCTGACGGATTATCAGAATGGGCTTTTTCACGATCAATTATTGATTTATCCAGAATGATTATGCTGGATTCTGCTGCGCCAATTGTTTGCGGAATAAAGTTCGGAAAATCAATCTGGCAAGAGGACCGCAGTAAAGCAGCTGCCACAGCAATGCCATAGGCAAATTACACCCAAATGTATGAATCCAGGTTCCAAAGCTCGGCTGTTTAAACAGCAAGGTAGCAATCAAACTCATAACAGGGCACATAATACATACAATCATGATAGAAATTGCATAAGTAATAAACTGAGGACGATCTGTAGGGCGCATAAAGGAAAATGCAAGACGAACTGCCAGTTTTTCCACCACAAAAAATTCCAGAATAAATGCAATGGGCAGCATAATCGGCATTTCATGCAGTGCCAACAAAAAGGTTTGATTGGATACCCCACCTGTATTTAACGCTACGTTATATACTACCATTCCATACACCATGATGGCAGCCATAATAATTGTAAAAATGACATTTTGAAATTTTGTTTTGGGCATTGGTTAAACTCCTTTCGATATTGGGACATCACAGTCCAAATGACAAAAAGAAAAGCAGCAAAACCTTCGCTTCGCCACTTGTCTAAACCGCAATGGTCATTTGTCCTTTGTATTATATCACATCAAAAAGAGCCGTCGTAAGTAAATTTTTCGCAGTCAAAGTGAGAAATTAGCCAAGATATCACTTAAAAAACTGAGAGAATTCAACAAAAAATCCCTTTTTAGAGCGATTCTTGCAATCCACACTATCAATTATTGATTAAAGGGGTACTGCAAAATAACTGCAATACCCCTTGCAAGATTAATCTTTTCTGTTTTTATCATACCCCAGCAGCACTGCTGTTTTCCGCTGCAGGATTTGGCTGTTTTTCTTCCTTTTTCACTTCTGATTTTGACTGCTCTTTGGTAGTCAAAATAGAAATCGCCTGTTTATGGTTATGGATTACAGCCTGCTGGATAGAACCTCCATATTCCCCATCCAACGTCCAAGGCACTGGCGTTTCACTGTAAAAATGAATTTCTCCAGAACGGAAAGAATGAACATATTCATTGGGTTCTCTGGTTAAGAGAGAGTTGATAATCATCTGCATTTCCAGCGGATTTTTCGGCATCTTAATCAGAGACACTTCAAATAAGCCGTCATCCATTTTGACTCCCTTACCGCTGATTCCTTTGAACCCACCTACAGAAGTGGAGTTTGTAACCATGCCAAACAAAAAGTTCTCTTCAATTACATTGCCATCATACTCTACCCGCATAGGATATGCCTGCAAATTTCCCAGCCGCTTCATCCCTTCCAGCACATATGCCATTTTACCCAGCATATTTTTGCTTTGCTGAGGGGTTTGATACGCCACATCTGTAAATGCGCCGAATGCCGCTACATAAGTAAAGTATTCTTCGTTAAAGCTTCCGATGTCACAGGCAAAGGTTTTTCCCTGTAAAATTCCGTCTACTGCTTTCATAATATTTTTTGAAATTTTCAAGCTGGAAGCAAAATCGTTGACGGTGCCAGTAGGAATATACCCTAACAGGGGGCGCTTTTCACATTCCATCAGACCATCCACTACTTCGTTCATGGTGCCGTCTCCGCCGCTGGCTACAATAACATCAAACTTTTTGGCGCTTTTTTTTGCCACATTTCGCGCGTCCAGCTTTTCCTGGGTAGGATGCACCGTGACTTGGTATCCAGCTTTTACAAACCGGTCAATGATGTCAAATAACTTTTGTTTCACCTGTGCTTTTCCAGACCAAGGATTAAAAATAAACAACAGTTTTTTCCGTGCCAAACAACTCTTCCTTTCTTTAATCAAATCAGCTGTATTCTAAAACACACCTGATGAATGGACTGTTCCAGCAATGTTTTTCATATTTTATCATATGACTGCCATTTTTATACGATTTTATCATAGCATATTTTTTGTAAAATGCAAGTTTTATTGACGTAAACTTTCAAAAATTTTCTCTCTGTTCATTTTGTCTTAAAAAGTTTTCAGATCTTTATCCGCTGGTACAATCTGTAAAAGGGTTGACAATCAAGACAAAAAATCCTATACTGTTGATGAGTACAGTAATTTGCTGTGCACTATAAAAATAAAATCTCATGTCTGTTTCAGGGCGGAGTGAAATTCTCCACTGGCGGTATAGTCCGCGAGCTTCCTGCCATTTGCATGGAAGCCGATCCGGTTAAATTCCGGAACCAACGGTTAAAGTCCGGATGAAAGAAACAGTACCTTGTCTGCTTGCGTCAATACGCAGGCAGTGTTTTTGCGGTACGCGCCCTCAACGAAAAGTTGAGGGCGTTTTTTATTGAACAGTTCCGCAAAACAAGTAGGTACCCTCCCCTTTGGCAGACATGGAAAACAGGAGGTTTTTCCATGTCCAATCAAAATCAAAGTCAAATGCAGGCAGTTTCTCATGCTGCCCACACACAAAAACTGGTACTGCTGGCTGTTTTATCTGCCATTGCTTACCTGTGCGTATTTGTGTTCCGTATTCCACTGGTATCTTTTTTAAAGTATGAACCAAAAGATGTGGTCATAACCATCGGAGGATTCTTGTTTGGTCCTCTTTCCAGTTTTATCATGTCATTGGTTGTGTCCTTAATTGAAATGGTTACCATCAGCGACACCGGCCCCATTGGCTTGTTGATGAACGTGCTTTCTACCGCTGCTTTCTCAGTGACTGCTGCCGCTATCTACAAAAAGAAACGCAGTTTTTCCGGTGCAGTAATCGGACTTCTTGTGGGAACCATTCTGATGACAGTTCTGATGATTTTATGGAACTATTTGATTACACCATATTATCTGCTTACACCAAGAGAAACTGTAAAAGCAATGCTGGTTCCTGTATTTCTTCCTTTTAACCTGATTAAAGGGGGACTGAATATGGCGCTGACCCTGTTCCTTTACAAGCCGTTTTCCAATATTCTGAAAAAAGCTCACTTGACCCCTTTACATACCGAAGGAGAACACAGCCATCCTTCCAGACAATGGATTCCGCTTTTGCTGGCAGCCATTATTCTGGTTATTTCCATTGTTTCTGCACTGATGCTGGGCGGCGTTCTCTCTTTTTAAGCTTCATCTCTGTACCGCTTTAAATCGTTTTTGCAATTTGATTACAAATTTGAAATATTTTTAAACATTCCTGCATATTTTACCTAAATCTCTTGATTATGGTAAAAAAAATGAAATTTTCTGCAAAAAACGCTTGCGTTTCTTTCATGAATCAGTTATAATAAGTCTCAACAGGACAGCTGGTATCATGTTTGGGAAGGTACATGGCACCGATTCCGATTCTGTTGTTTCTTAAATTGCAGGATCGCTGTTCTTTCCTTTCAAATTTACTTGATAAAGGGGTAGTAATCAATGTCTTACATCAGCGAAGTATTGGAAAAAGTCAATAAGCAGTATCCGGATCAGCCAGAATTTTTGCAGGCTGTAAAAGAAGTTTTGGAATCTTTGGCTCCGGTTATTAACGCGCATGAAGATGTTTACCGCCGGGAAGCTCTTCTGGAAAGAATGGTTATTCCAGAAAGAATCGTTATGTTCCGTGTACCATGGGTAGACGACAAAGGTCAGATGCAGGTTAACACTGGTTACCGTGTACAGTTTAACAATGCAATTGGCCCTTACAAAGGTGGTCTGCGGTTCCGTGACAACGTTACCCTGAGCATCATTAAATTCCTGGGCTTTGAACAGATCTTTAAAAACTCCTTGACTGGTCTGCCAATCGGCGGCGGTAAAGGCGGTTCTGACTTTGATCCAAAAGGCAAATCTGACCGTGAAGTAATGGCTTTCTGCCAGAGCTTTATGACCGAACTGTACAAATATGTAGGCGCTGATACAGACGTTCCAGCTGGTGACATCGGCGTAGGTGCTCGTGAAATTGGTTACCTGTATGGCCAGTACAAACGGATTACCGGTCTGTATGAAGGCGTTCTGACCGGTAAAGGTCTCAGCTACGGCGGTTCTTTGATCCGTACTCAGGCTACTGGTTATGGTTTATTGTACTTAACTGACGAAATGTTGAAAACCAACGGCAAAGACCTGAAAGGCAAAACTGTTGTTATTTCCGGTGCAGGTAACGTTGCAATTTATGCAGCTGAAAAAGCAACTGAACTGGGTGCAAAAGTAGTTACTCTCAGCGACTCTACCGGTTGGGTTTACGATGCAGAAGGCATTGATCTGGATGCAGTAAAAGAAATTAAAGAAGTAAAACGTGCTCGTTTGAGCGAATACACCAAATACCGTCCAAATGCTGTATATCATACAGAAGGCCGTGTATGGGAAACCCCATGTGACGTGGCTCTGCCTTGCGCTACCCAGAACGAACTGGATCTGGAAGACGCAAAACATCTGGTTGCTAACGGTTGCTTCGCAGTTGCAGAAGGTGCTAACATGCCTACTACTATGGAAGCTACTAAATACCTGCAGGAAAATCACGTAATGTTTGCTCCTGGTAAAGCTGCTAACGCAGGTGGCGTTGCTACTTCCGCTTTGGAAATGTCTCAGAACAGCGAACGTCTGTCCTGGACTGCAGCAGAAGTAGATGCAAAACTGAAAGACATCATGGTAAACATCTTCCGCAAACTGGATGATGCTGCAAAACGTTATGGCATGGAAGGCGACTATGTTGCCGGTGCAAATATTGCTGGTTTTGAAAAAGTAGCAGAAGCTATGCTGGCACAGGGTATGTAAATCATTTATTTTCCTATTATTGTCTATTGAATTTTACTTCCTTAAAAAGCCCAGACTGCATCAATTTGCAGTCTGGGCTTTGTTTATTCCTATATTATATAAAACAAACCAGATTCATACGACGAAAGGATTTGTATCAGCTATGATTACCAAACACAATATCGATCATGGACATGGATTTGACTGGGGAAAAACCTCAGAAGATTATGCCAAATTCCGGGATATTTATCCCATGGAATTTTACAAAAAAATTCTGGATTTAGGATTGTGTGTCCAAGGGCAGAACGTCCTTGATCTGGGAACTGGTACCGGTGTACTTCCCCGAAATTTATATCCTTATGGTGCCCGGTTTACCGGAACCGACATTTCAGAAAATCAGATTGCTCAAGCTAAAAAGCTTTCAGAAGAACAGGAGATGGAAATTGATTATCTGGTTACTCCGGCAGAACAAATCCCCTTCCCTGCCCATACATTTGATGTGGTAACTGCCTGTCAGTGCTTTATGTATTTTGATCCAGATGTGGTAATCCCTAAGATTCATCGGGTTTTAAAGGATCAAGGGCACCTGTGTATTCTTTTTATGAGCTGGCTTCCCTTTGAAAGTGAAATTGCCCTCAAAAGTGAAGAATTGGTGCTGAAATACAATCCCAGCTGGACCGGATGCGGTATGAAACGGCATCCTTTAGTAATACCAGAATGGACAGACAAATGGTTTACGGTTTCCCATGCGCTCACCGACGTACTGGACATTCCTTTTACCCGGGAAACTTGGCACGGCCGGCTGAAAGCCTGCCGCGGGATTGGCGCTTCTTCCCTCAGTCCAGAGGAAATTGCCCGCTGGGAAGCAGAACATCTGGCATATATGGACACCATACCGGAAACTTTTACTATTCCCCATTACGTTACCATTTTAGATCTGCAAAAGAAACCGGAATAAATCTAAAAGAAACATCCCCAAATTGTTAAATTTTCTCTTCTGCAACGGAACGGATTGAATTTTTGTCTCCAATTTGGTACAATAATGTTAAGAAAATTAACAACTTGCTTTTAGGAGGAATGGACGATGAAAACATTACTGAAAATCACAGCGGCTCTTGCAGGAATCCTGCTTTTGTTAAAGGGACTGCAAATGATTGCGGACCGTCTTTACGCCGACTATGGGCAAAAATATGTTTCTACTGATTTACAGGCGGAATAATTCATCGCATCTTTACGGGTTTGCTGCGCTTTTAACAGCTTGCAGCAAACCCTGTTTTTATGTAAACTTTTTGCCTGTATTTTACCGAATCAACTCAAATTTTTATTTAGCAATTACAAATACAAACAAAAACAGTTTTTTATGAAAACTGTGGATTGTGTCGAAAAACCATCTATTGTTAATGGTTTAACAGCTACAATACTTGATTAATATGTAAAAAGCGATTATAATAGGATTAGACATGTAACAGAATGGTGCTCTATGTCAATTACAAAGCGAATCTTTTCAGCTTGAAGTCAGAAAACGAAAGGAGTTTTCAAATGATTTATTCACATGAAGTAGAAAAAATGTGCCCAGTTGCACAGGGCGTAGCTCACGGTGCTGCTCCAATCCCGGAAGAAGCAAAATGGGTAAAAGCAAAAGAAGTGACCGACATTTCTGGTCTGACCCATGGTGTGGGTTGGTGTGCTCCTCAGCAGGGTGCATGTAAGCTGACTCTGAACGTAAAAGAAGGCGTTATTCAGGAAGCTCTGGTTGAAACCCTGGGCTGCTCTGGTATGACTCACTCTGCCGCTATGGCTTCTGAAATTCTGCCTGGCAGAACAATTCTGGAAGCGCTGAATACTGACCTGGTTTGCGACGCAATTAACACTGCTATGAGAGAACTGTTTTTACAGATCGTATACGGTCGTTCTCAGAGCGCATTCTCTGAAGATGGTTTGCCAATCGGTGCTGGTCTGGAAGACCTGGGTAAAGGTCTGCGTTCTCAGGTTGGTACTATGTATGGTACTCTGGCAAAAGGCCCTCGTTACCTGGAAATGGCAGAAGGTTATGTAACCGGTATCGCTTTGGATGACGAAGATCAGATCATCGGTTATCAGTACGTAAACTTCGGCAAAATGATGGACTTTATCAAAAAAGGCGATGACGCTGCTACTGCTTTGGAAAAATCCAAAGGTCAGTATGGTCGTGTTGCAGACGCTGCTAAAATCATCGACCCGCGTGAGAAATAATTCAGGAGGATACGAGAATGGCTTTATTTGAATCATATGAAAGAAGAATTGACAAAATCAATTCTGTTCTGAACAGCTATGGCATTGCTTCTATTGAAGAAGCTGAAAAAATCACCAAAGATGCTGGTTTGGACATTTACAATCAGGTTAAAAAAATCCAGCCGATCTGCTTTGAAAACGCTTGCTGGGCTTACATTGTAGGCGTAGCAATCGCAATCAAAAAAGGCTGCACCAGAGCTGCTGACGCTGCTGCTGCAATCGGTGAAGGTCTGCAGGCTTTCTGTATCCCTGGTTCTGTTGCTGACCAGAGAAAAGTTGGTCTGGGTCATGGTAACCTGGGTAAAATGCTGCTGGAAGAAGAAACTGACTGCTTCTGCTTCCTGGCTGGTCACGAATCCTTTGCTGCTGCTGAAGGCGCTATCGGTATCGCTGAAAAAGCAAACAAAGTTCGTAAAAAACCTCTGCGTGTTATTCTGAACGGTTTGGGCAAAGACGCTGCACAGATCATCTCCAGAATCAACGGCTTTACTTATGTTGAAACCGAAATGGATTACTACACCGGCGAAGTAAAAGAAGTATTCCGCAAAGCTTACTCTGACGGTTTAAGATCCAAAGTTAACTGCTATGGTGCTAACGACGTTCGTGAAGGCGTTGCTATCATGCACAAAGAAGGCGTTGACGTTTCCATCACTGGTAACTCCACCAACCCAACCAGATTCCAGCACCCAGTTGCAGGTACTTACAAAAAACAATGTATCGAACAGGGTAAAAAATACTTCTCCGTTGCTTCTGGTGGCGGTACTGGCCGTACTCTGCACCCAGACAACATGGCTGCTGGTCCTGCTTCTTATGGTATGACCGACACCATGGGCCGTATGCATTCCGACGCTCAGTTCGCAGGTTCTTCTTCTGTTCCTGCTCACGTTGAAATGATGGGCTTGATCGGTATGGGTAACAACCCAATGGTTGGTGCTACTGTTGCTTGCGCAGTTGCTGTTGAAGAAGCTGCAAAAGCTGGCAAATTCTAATTGAATTTCATGATTAAAAAACTCCTTGCTAATTATAGCAAGGAGTTTTTATTTTGCCATTTTGGGATTATCTGTACGGTTTAACAAATAATCAACTGACACATCATAAAAATCTGCCAGTCGAATCAGGATTTCGGTGGGGATATCAATATCTCCCCTTTCATAATTACTGTAAACACGCTGACTGCAGATAAGGATTTTACTTAACTCTGTTTGGGTTAAATCTCTGTCTTCCCGGAGATTGCGAATTCTTGGATACATAAAATCTCTCCTTGAAAAACTCCTGCTGTAATTATGCAGCAGGAGTTTTTTACATTCAATGTTATAATGTTATATAGATAATTTAGATCTGTTCCAAAGTTTTCTGAAACTACACATTATCCGCTCTAGGATAAAACATAGGAACTGGAAACCAATTGTCCATAAAGTCTGGGAAAGTAAATCCTAAATTTCCCATTAGTTTTCCTGTTCCAAAGAAAATCTGCATAGCCTCTAAGTGCGTAAAGGTATAATCAGGCTGTTCGTTGGTTTCTTCTACAGAAATCTGCTGATCCTTTACTGTAATGCGAATTGTCTGCCGGTTTTCCACTGCAATGCATACGCTGCCATCGGTCAGCCGATAATAGGAAGCTTTAATCTTTAAGAACGCACGGATCACTTTGTCATAGTGAAATACAGACATATTGTCATTGTTAATGACCTGCAAAGATTCCGCATTGCGGGACAACAGATTGATTTTTTCCCAGTCATACAGTCCCAAAGGCGCCAAAGTAAGTTCTGTCTGCCCAGAAACCAAAAGGTAATCACTGAGTACCTCAATCAGCTTGCTGATATCATTCAGTTCAATTTCACTGATCAGATTTTCTTCTCTGACAGTCAGATATCCCACAAATTCACCGTCTTTTAAAATCGCCATAGGTTTAAAATACCAGCTGCAAAGAGTTTTATAAAACTGTTCCCGAGAACGCAACACATGAACCGGCTTTTGATCGTGCAGCCGGCACATTTGATCCAGCAGGGCATGATCCTCTTCCCCGATAGGTACAAACGTATAACCATGAACGGTATTTTTTCCAAAAATATGCCGGGCATTGGCTGAGGTAAACAAAAACTGCCCTGCCAATCCTGCTGGTGTAAAGGAAAAGTATTCATACCGCTGCCGCTGTCCGCTTAAAAAGCCCCAGTCGACTCCGTCTTTTTCCATATCGGAAACAGCCATATCCATCAGCTTTCGCATATATCCCTTAGACCGGGCACTATAATCCACCGAAACAGTTCCAATGCCCCGGACGGTCAAACACTCGTCCCCAACCTGGATTTGGTCGCTGAAAGACCCCACTGCCGCTACAATTTTTCCATCTTCCCGGGCAATATAGTGGCTGTTCATAGTGTCTACATCAGGTGCATAAAGTCTTGGAATTTTAACTGCAAAACTGATGGGATGCTCCGGAGTTCCGAATACAGCATCCGCCATGTTTAACAGTTCATCACGATCCTGTGTTTTTGCTTTTTCAAATATTACCATATTACATCCCTCCAATTCACAGTTATTTTATTATATCATATCTTTCACATCTTCGTCCAGTAGCCCACTGCTTGGAAAAGTAGCATTTCCCAGCAAATCGTGGTATAATAAGCAAAGTGTGTTCAATCTCAAAACCATTTTCTGAAGCTGACAGGAGGTATTTTGTGGACAACCTTATTTTCAGTCTCAACGTAACCATTCCTATTTTTCTAATGATGTGTATTGGTCTGGTATTAAAAAAACTAAAACTATTTGATGATCGGTTTGTGTCCGTTGCCAATAAATTTGTATTTCAAATTGCTTTGCCGGCTCTTTTATTTTTAGATATTGGAACTGCGGACTTTCATGATGTATGGGACAGCAAATTTGTATTATTTTGTTTTTTTGCCACGCTGTTATCCATTCTGGCAATGATCCTTGTGTCTTATCTGTTTCATGATCGTTCTATACAAGGCGAATTTGTCCAAAGCGCTTACCGCAGCTCTGCCGCGCTCCTGGGAATCGCCTTTATTCAAAACATCTATGGCAATTCCGGTATGGGACCTTTGATGATTATCGCTTCTGTTCCTTTATACAATATCATGGCCGTAGTAGTACTTAATCTATTAAAACCAGATCGAGGAAAGCTCAATCGTGCTACACTCATCCAGACTTTAAAAGGGATTGCAACCAACCCCATTATTTTGGGAATCTGTGCTGGATTAATCTGGTCTGTATTCCAGCTCCCTATGCCAGTGATTCTGTCAAAAACTGCATCCAACCTTGCTTCTTTAGCAACTCCGCTGGGTCTTATGGCTATGGGTGCTTCTTTTGAATGGAAAAAAGCGCTGGAAAAAAGGAAACCCGCTGTGATATGCAGTACTTTTAAATTGGTTGTTTTCTGTGCTGTATTTCTCCCCGTTGCGGTATGGCTGGGATTCCGCACCCAGGCTCTAATTGCCATTTTAGTCATGCTGGGTTCCCCTACCACTGTCAGCTGTTTTATTATGGCAAAAAATATGGGGCATGAAGGAACGCTGTCTTCCAGCGTCATTATGATCACCACCCTATTCAGTGCTTTTACATTAACTTTTTGGCTATACCTGCTCAAATCTATGGCGCTGATCTGATAAAGGAGAATTTTATTTTATGAGAAAAAATGAACGTGTCATTTTAACCAACCTGTGTTTGATTTATGATGACCAGAGAAATATTTTGCTGCAAAACCGGAACAAAACAGACTGGAGAGGAGTCGCATTTCCAGGAGGCCATGTAGAACCGGGAGAATCCTTTGTGGAATCTGCAATTCGAGAGATTCGCGAAGAAACTGGACTCACCATTTCCAATCTTCAGCTGTGCGGACTGAAACAATGGTATACGGACTCCGGAGAGCGTTATGTAGTCATTTTTTATAAAACCAACTGCTTTTCCGGAACACTGACTTCCTCTGAGGAAGGAGAAGTCTTTTGGTGGCCTATGGATCAGGTATCCAAATTGAATTTGGCTCCGGATTTTGAAAAGAATTTGAATCTATTCTTTTCAAACGACACCAGCGAAATTTATTATACGGACGACCAATGCCGTATTTTATAATAAAAAGGAGTACCGTGTCTATTTATTAATTCGGTACTCCTTTTCAAATATTTCTGATAAATTACGAATAATTATCCCATTATAGCACCTTCTATTTTGCTTACCTGACAAATTTGATAAGAAAATTTCTCGATATGTATTGACAAGAAAACTTGGTAATGATATGATTGTATTACCAAGTTTTCTTGTCAATACATTAGGAGGTATTAATATGAACAAAGAAGATGTCTTAAGAATAAGCAGAAAGGAAAATGATATTTCTGATGAACGTACCAAATACATCAGTTTGCAGGGAGCAAATTTTTCCATCAGTATTTTAGTGCTATTATGGGTTATACTATCAAGAACGGCTACATTAGATGATGCTTCACAATATGCCATGGGATTATTGGTAAACGCCACCTGCTTTTCTAATTTTGCATATCAATTCGTTCGAAATAGAACAAAAACTGTTATATTCTTTACTGTACTGTTTTTACTCACAACACTCTTCTATGCGATTTTATTTCTAAAATTTACTATGCAAATTTTTTAAGGATATAGCCGACCATGAATGATAAATTAATATTAAAGAACCGGTTAAAAGAAGCAAGAGCAGAACGAAAGTTATCCCAAACTCAACTGGCAGAAATGGTAGGTGTTTCTCGCAACACTATTAGTTCAATCGAAACAGGTCAATTTAATCCTACAGCAAAACTTGCACTAATTTTATGTATTGCTCTTGATAAGAAATTTGAAGAATTATTTTATTTTTAAAACAAAAAAATGCCGAATCCTAATGGGATTCGGCATTTTTTGTTTCTAAGAGAGTGTTCAATTAATTAATTAATGTGCATCCAGTTTGTTTTGGCAGTCTGCAGTTCCTGCATCCAAAGCTTCATCCACATCCATTCCGCTTAAAATGTTTCCCAGTGTCAGGTTCATAGATTCCATTACGTCGGTAAAATACGGACCAAAATCTGTGGAAGGTGCATTGGTAAGTCCTGCAAACAACTCACCACATACCTGTCCCCCGTAATAATCCCATGGTTCCTGGAATTTTTCAGAAGAATAGGACGGAATATAGGAAGGAAATTCTCCAAAATCCATATTAATGTCATTTCCTTCATTGGTCATCATGGAATATTTCAAAAATTCTTTGGCCTGTGCTTCATTTTGTGTATCAGAAGAAATAAGCAGCACAGATCCACCTAGATTTGCCAGAGTATTTCCTCCTTCTTCATAAGCCGGCAGAGGAACAATCCCCCATTTCCCAGCTGAATCAGCACAGCTGTTTTTCATCGTGCCCATATACCAAGCTGCATTTGGAAACGCTACCAGACGATTATCATTGATTGCTGTAATCCGGTCGTCCCAGGAGTTTGGTGTGTCACACAAAAGATTTTCTTCCTGAAGTTTTAAAATCACTTCCAATGCCTGATGCATTTCAGGGGTATTAAAGTTGGCGTCCTGATTTTCATCCAAATATTCTCCGCCTGCCTGATTCAACAGCAGCATGAGCAAATCCATGGCTGTTCCATTAAACGGAAGGTCTGCAATATAATAATCGCCTTTTGTTTTTAGCAATTTCCCTGCTTCAATATACTTATCCCAGGTAGTCAAAGAATTAGGGTCAATGCCTGCTTCTGCAAAAATATCTGTCCGATAGAACAAAGCACACGGACCAATATCCCAAGGCATTGCGTAGGGTTTTCCATCCTCTGCAGTACACATATCCAAAACAAATTCCGGCCAGTTTTCTTTTTCAGGTTCAATTAAATCAGACAAATCCACAAAGGGTTCTAAGCCATAACTGTTATAGAAAGCCTGCGCATCTCTTGCCGCAATTTGGAACACATCTGGCACACCATTTCCTGCCTGCAGTGCCGGTTTCAGCTTGGTATATCCAGAATCCCAATAGTCAATTACTACCTGACCATTTTCTCCGTTTTGCTCATTAAACTTTTCTGCAATTGCTTTTAAATTGTCTGCCGCATTATTCCAGGATGCAATATGAATTTCCCCCTGTCCGGCAGAGCTGCTTTCCCCGCTGGTACTGCCGCTATCTGATTTACCACAGGACATTACAGAACATCCCAATAACGCCGCCAACAATGCAATAACAATTCTTTTTCCATTCATACAGATCCTTCCTTTCTACTACAGCAATTTCATTTTACTTCTTATATGCACATATTGTATTCACACAAAGCTTACGGATTTACTCCAAACTTTTTCAGCATATTCTGATGATATTCCAAATCTTTTAAATCACCGTCTCCTTCCATGTGGAAATGATGAATCCCCCGATAGGTTCCAATTTGACTGCCAACAGTTTCAATACACTGATAACCGTCCCAAAGCTGAATTCCCTTTCCAGCCTGGTGAATTTTCTGATAAATTTCAGGCCAATGAGTTTGATCTGGTGCTCCCGCTCCAGGAACCCATTGAACTGCATTCAGCTGTTCCAATTTCAGCAAATCATCCAGATGTTTGATTTCTCCTGGTCCATCCAAATGGTATAGGGTATGAGGAAGTTCTTCGGTACACTGTTTCAACTCATCCAGTGCAAACTCCCGGAACATCTCGTTGCTAATCATAAAGGAAAAGTCAGACTGAATGACATAACTGCGTTTAGCAGAAAAAATCCGTGACCAGTCAGTATATCCCTGATTGCATTCTTCCAAAATTCCGCACAGCTCATCATAATACCGCATCCACAGTTGATGCAGTTCACCAACTAGCCGCTTTACTTCCTCTGGTTCATCATACAGGTCAAACAGCAGATTATCTGTTCCCCGGAAGACAGCCAAGGTATCCAATACTCCTCCCAGGTCAACCATTCCCATAACAACCTTTCCATGCCACCGCTGATTGGCCGCATGATATAGGTCTTTTACCCGCCGAAACCAAATATTATCCGGATCATAGGCAAAATGAAGATCTTTCAGTTCTTTTTCTTCGGTTGGATGAAACCAAATCCGTCCTGTAGAATTATCTGGAATTGCCCCTAAAAATGCAGAAAGTACTCCCGGTCCCATGCAGTCCATATTCACATAAGGATAAGCATCTCCTAAAAATTCCAGTTTAGAAAGTTCATAGTCCAAGCGGTCAATGATTTCTTCCGCTGTATAGGATAAATCCAATGCGGTCGCCTGAGACAACACCGGTGCCTTTGGCTGAGGGCGTCCCGGATCATGACCAGACAGCCGTACCGCAATCAGCGGGCGTTCCAGGGTATGATCCCACCATGCCTCATAATTTTTCTTTAATGTTTCCCAGCGGGAATCGTCAAAATGTATACTCACAATCTGTACCAGCCTTTCCTTTGCAGCTTCTCTTCATCGTTTGGATCCATTCATAGATGATATTAAAATTATAAAGATTTCCTGCACCAAAAGATATAGACATTTGTTTTGTTTATGGTAAAATTGTACTTATACGAAAGAGGTTGAAGAAGAATGAATATTTTACTAAACCATCAGGGAATTGAACAGCTGCTGCATAATGTTGTCATGGTATCTGCTGTCACCATCTCCCTCTATGACGGCAATATGCGCCCCTTTTCTGAAACACACAACAACATGTGCGAATTCTGTCGATCTATGCGGCTGGATCCCTCTTTTGCGGACAAATGTACCTGTTCTAATGAAACCGCTTTTCATATGGTGGAACAGACCCATGATACTTATATTTATCAATGTCATGCTGGATTAACCGAAGTAGCCGCTCCCATTCTTGCCCAAAATAAACTGCTGGGATTTTTAATGATGGGACAATTTATTCCCAAAGAACAGGAAAATACCATTTGGCAGGAAATTCAGGAGCGGTGCCACGCATATGCCCATCAGCTGCCTTCCGAAGAAGAATTTTTCCTCCAAACCCGCATCCTATCCCGTCCAGAAATTATTGCCTGGATTGAAATTGTTCAGGCATGTGCCAGCTATCTATGGACAAATCAATATATCACCGCCATGAATGATGAAATGTTTGTAGCGTTTGACCACTATGTACATACCCATCTGGCTGAATCGTTTTGTGCAGCAGATATCTGCCGTGATCTGCTGATCCCCAGAAACCGCTTATATTCCATGGTAAGAAACAATACGGGTATGAGTGTGGGGGACTACATTTGGGCGGCACGAATTGACCGAGCTAAAGAATTGCTGGCCAACACAGACCTGCCTGTATTCCAGGTTGCGCTTCAGGCAGGAATCAGCGATTACGGATATTTTACCAAAGCTTTTCGCAAACATACGGGAATCACACCCAGCCAATACCGCAAACGGCAGACAGCACCTGCTCCTGGCGATACTGTATCCACAATCTGTCCCACAGAGTCGTGACAGATTTGTTGGATTGCTGTCAAAGGATTCATCTAACACTATCGCTTTTATCCCCATATACTCAGAAAAAAAGAGTGCCGCAGAAAAACTGCGGCACTCTCAGTCTGAATGAAAAAATTTTCAGAATCACAAATTAAATCTTAGATTGTAACTGATACAGCTTTGCGTAGGTTCCCTTTGCGTTCAACAGCTGCTCATGGGTTCCCTGCTCTACAATGGTACTTTCGTCCAGCACCAGAATTCTTTCAGCATTTCGAATGGTAGACAACCGATGGGCAATTACCAGTGTCGTTCTGCCTTTTGCCAATTTTTCCAAAGATTCCTGAACAATCTTTTCGCTTTCGTTATCCAAAGAACTGGTAGCCTCGTCAAAAATCAAAATTGCCGGGTCTTTTAAGAAAACTCGCGCAATAGAAATACGCTGTTTTTGACCTCCAGACAATTTCACACCCCGCTGTCCAATGTCAGTATCGTATCCGTTGGGAAGCGTCATAATAAAATCGTGGGCATTGGCACGCTTGGCAGCTTCTATCACTTCCTGTTCGGAAGCACCGGGTTTCCCGTAACGGATATTTTCCATTACTGTCCCTGCAAACAGGTAAATATCCTGCTGTACTACTCCAATGGACTGCCGGAGGGAACTGAGAGAACAATCTTCTACATTATGTCCGTCAATCCGGATGGTTCCTGCTGTAGCCTGATAAAAGCGAGGGATCAAAGAACAAAGGGTTGTTTTCCCCACACCGGAAGGTCCCACCAAAGCTACATATTCTCCAGGGTGAACTGTCAGGTTTAAATCTTTCAGCACATCATTTCGACCGTCCTGATAATGAAAGCTCACATGTTCAAAAGTAATCTTACCCTGTACCTGCTCAGGAACCAGGCAATCTTTTCCATCATAGGACTCCGTAGGCTGTTCCAAAATTTCCATAACACGATCAAAACCGGTCAATCCAGCCTGATACAGACGGGTAAAATTCACCACTCGCTGAATCGGGTCTAAAATCCCGCCTACATACATGGTAAACGCCAGCAAATCCGCCAAATCCAGTTCTCCATGTACAATTTGGATTCCGCCGAACACCACCACTGCAATGGTAATAATCTGAGTAAACGCCTCCGTTGCCTGGTAATAAACCGCTTCTTCCCGATAGCCATCGCTGCGGCTTTCTAAAAACCGAAGATTTTCTTTTGAAAATTTTTCCTGTTCGGTCTTTTCGTTGGCAAAAGATTTCGCCACCCGAATTCCTGCAAGACTATCTTCTACCTGACCGTCAATGTCTCCAATCCGATCTCGGTTTCGCCGAAGCGCCCGATTCAGACGGCGGTTTCTCCAAATGGCGTATACCAGCATAAAGGGAATAAAAATCACTGCTACAAAAGCAAGCTTTCCGTTAATCCCAATCAAAATCACCACAGAACCTACAAACTTCATGAAGGAAATAACCAAGTCTTCCGGCCCATGATGGTACAGTTCCGCTAAATCCAGAATGTCATTGGTCAGCCGGGTCATCAGCTGCCCTACCCGCTGGTTATCGTAAAAAGCAAACGGCATCTTTTGATAGTGGGCAAACAGTTCTTCCCGCATATCAGATTCCATCATTGCTCCCATAGCGTGTCCTCTATAATCCATAAAATACTGACATGCTATCTGCAAAATTAAAAGAGCAACCATGGCTCCCCCTGCCTGCAAGATTTTAACCAGTACATCCGGTGCTCCGCTTTCCAGCAGTGTTTTGGTAATATACCGGACAATCAGCGGAGAAACCAGTGCAGCAGCGGCACCAATCAAAGAGCAAATAAGGTCTGCGGCAAATAATCCGCGATAAGGTTTGTAATAAGATAAAAATTTCTTTAATCTAGGTTTTGTCATATTCTCCTCCAAAAAACAAATCGCATCTGGGGGAGGAACATAAAAAGCATAAAAAATGGATTTCTTTTATCCCAAATCCATCATTTGAATTAGAAGTACCTCACCCCATAGTTTGTGAATGTGTTTTTTGTTTTTTTCATAGCGATTCTCCTTTCTGTCATTTCATTTTAGGTGCATCCATTCAATCTGCACCTGTATTTTTGTTATAGCATATCCTGATTTTTCTGTCAATTCTCCAACATACTAAAAACACGCCCAAATGTTTGTATAGAAACCCGATTGCTATAAAAACAGCTGTGTCAAACTGACACAGCCATCCATACTGCTGGATTCACTTTATTCTCCGTTTTCAGATAAATAACGTTCCACGCGCATTCTCAACTGATATTTTTTGCGAAGCTCCGCAATGCGAGTCATCATTTCTGTTTTATGATGTATATCCAAGGCTTCCTGATCCCGCCAGCAGTCAATCAGGAGAACGGTTTCCGGATCTTCCATTGGAAAAAAATATTCATACCGCAGATTACCTTCTTCTCCCCGTACTGCATCTACAATACCGCTGGAAACCATTTCTTCCGCAAACTTTCGGGCGTTCCCGTCCCGGCCTGTATAATAGATATGAACTGTAATTTTCATCACACATTTCTCCTCTCTTATTTTTGCTACCATCTTAGCATAAAACGGTTTTAATTTCTACTGTTTATTTTATGATCTACTGAGTGAAATCCCACCTTTCCAACCAATTATTTTATGAAAAACGTTTTTCGGCACAGAAAGGACACCTTTATGAATCAAAAAAGCAAGGACAGCAGAATCATTGATTTGCTGATAACCTCCCCTTCCCAGGGAATCGCAGAAGCAGTCAAAGAATATGGCGGCGCCGTAAAAACCATCTGCCGCACCATTTTGTCTGGATTCAGCGAACAGGACGCTGAAGAAGCCGCCGCAGACAGCTTTGCGGCTCTTTGGAAGAATATCGGGCAGTATGACCCCAAACGCAATACCAGCTTAAAGCACTATCTCTACGGAATTGCCAGAAACACCGCGCTAAATAGAAGGAGAACATTATCCCGAAGAAAAGAAGATCCGCCGGACGAACAGCTGCCGGATGACCAAAATGTGGAACTCTGGTTTGAACATTACAGCGATCAGCAGATTGTCCGCCAAACGGTCAATGAAATGAAACCTCCCGACCGGGACATTTTCATTCTGCGGTATTTTTACGGCATGCCCATAAAACAAATCGCTCAGCGGCTTCACCAGAACACAAAATTCATTGAAAACCGCCTATACCGGTGCAAAGCTTTTCTGCGCAAACAATTATCTGAAAGGGGAATTAATTTATGAAAAAGCAAAGAGAACTTTGGGAAACCGATTATGTCCCCATGACCACCCTTTCCCCTGAGGAACAGGAGCGGTTAATTGAACTCTCTCTGAAAAAAGCAAATCTTCCTGCATTGTCCCAGACAAACTCTGGAGGAATTCATATGAAAAAACAGATAAAAAAACGAATTTCTATCATCGCAGCAGCTGCTGCCATTGCCGCCAGCAGTCTTACTGTAGGTGCCGCCGTTTATTTCCATTGGGACGAACGCCTGTTAGATTATTTCCATGCTGACTCCAGCCAGGCAGAGCTGCTCAGCGGCGCCCAAGCCCAAATTGGACTCACTGCCACAGACAACGGCGTTTCTATCTCAGTTGTACAAACTGTTTCTGACGCTTATGGAACTTATATTCTAGCAGAAGTCACCCTGCCGGAAAACATGGTCTGGAAAGAAGAATACACCTTTGAACGACTGGATGTTTCCGTTCCTGACGCAAAATACACTGGGTGGAGTTATACCGTATTGAACCACAGCCAAAACAAGGTATCCCTGCTCATCGAAGCAGAAACAGACTGTGAACTAAACGGCAAGACCATTTCCCTGAATCTGCAAAACATCAGCACTGTAAATCAAGGAACCTTTACACCTGTCATTGAGGGAACCTGGCAGTTCCAATGGACTGAAAATTATGAAAATCTTTCCCGCTCTTACAAACCGGAGAACGCATATCTCAATCTCACCGATTCCACAGAATCAAATGCTTCCGTTTACCAAATTGACGAAATGGTCCTGTCCCCCTTGTCCCTTCGTATTATGTTCCAGGGAGAGCCTGCAGATCCTACTATTACAGGAACCATCCAGCCAGACGGATCTATGACGCTGAAACCGGACAGCGCAGAAAGTACTGCCGATTCATCAGAATCTGAACTGTCCGATTCCGGGAATCAATCTGCGCCGGATTTCTTTGTATTTTCAATTGCACCAGACTCTGGGGATGACATCACCATTTCCCTCAATCAAAAAGACGGCACACAGATCACATCCAGCCAGTATCGTATGGCAACTAATACAGATGACCAGGGCAGCGGTCAAATCCGCTGGGATTTTGGTCAGGTTATCGATCCGGAACAGATCGAATCTATCACTGTGAACGGTGTTACCATCCCACTGGAATAAATAGCTCAAACTACAAAAGCTGTTCCTCCTCCGGTTCTTCTGTAGGAGCAATGCCCATCTCCCGATGGTACAGTCTGGAAAAATATTGGCTGTCGTAAAATCCGGACAGATAGGCAATCTCACTGACCGACAGTCCGGAACGCTTCCGATGGCGCAGCCGTTCTTTGGCGCTGGACAGGCGCAGCTGGTTTAAGTATTTTACCGGTGTAACACCAAACGCCTTTTTAAAACAGCGGCACAGATAATCCCGGCAATACGGTTGTGCATTCATTGCCTGTTCCACTGTAAAATCCGGATTGTGAAAATGCTGAATCAGCTGACTTTGCAGTGCTTTCGCCTTATTGTCCGGCAGTTTTGTTCGGCTGCCAGACAATAAAATCTGCATAACCGTTTCCATCAACGCATCACAAATCCCCTGCCAGCCGGGATCTTTGGCATAAAACACCGTCATCATCATATGAAGCAGGGTTTTGATTTTATCATCGGAATCGTCCAAATACACCAGCCCATTCAATAAACCAGGCAACCGGGAATCAGAAAAGGTCACAAAAATATCCTCAAAACACGGTTCATACGCCTGCTTACTGTGAAACACCCCTGGCGGACACAGGGTGATGGTACCAGATTCAAAAGGAATTTTCTGATCTCCCACCATACTGATCCCCTTTCCGCTCATATTCAAAATCAGTTCCCAGGCATCGTGGCTGTGAGCACCGCAGCTTTTCCGGTTCAGTGTAGATTTTCCAATATGATGCACTCGCATGCCTGTTACCCCCTGTCCAATCTTTTCTTCAGTATAGCAAAACAAGTCGTTTTTGTCCACATTCCTTTCCCATGGATGCCTCCCGCTTTTTCCTTTGTTTGTGGTATGCTGTTCATAAGAAAAATACCCATGACACCAAGAAAGGAATGAAGCATATGAAACAGATCGTTATGACAGGCCCCAGACACAGCAAGGTTGTAGAAGTGGATATTCCAAAAATTAATGACAACCAGATTCTGGTTAAGGTAATCTACAGTGGCATGTGCCACTCAGAGTGGTATCCTTGGGCAACCGCGAAACCGGGCGATATTCTGGGCCACGAATCCATGGGAATTGTAGCAGACCGGGGACGCAATGTTACAGACTTTCAAATTGGCGACCGGGTTTCCGGATTGGGCGGCGGCGCTTTTAAAGAATACATTGTCATGGAACCGGAAAAAGCCGTCCACGTTCCTGATTCTGTCAAGGATGAGGATGCCATTGCAGAACCTCTTGCCTGCCTGTTAAGCGCAGCGATTAAAATGCCTCCCGCTATTTTAGGCGACTCTATCGCAGTGGTGGGCGCCGGATACATGGGACTGGGTATGATCTCCCTATTTAAAGCAATGGGTTATGGAAAAATTGTCGCCATTGACCCCAGAGAAGAAGCGCTGCAAAATGCCCTTCGGTTCGGCGCTACCGAAACCTATCATCCAAGCCAAATTCCACCCTCCTACCTGCTCAATTGGGAAAACATTGGCAAACCGGATTTAACCCGTGACGGTCATGAAACCGATCTATTTCATGTGGGATTTGAAAATGTCATGGAATTTTCCGGCACAGAAAGCGGACTGCAGCTGGCTGGCGATTTGGTATGTGCTCACGGACGTCTGGGCATTGGAGGATATCACAACGATGGTCCTCGCTCTATCGACTATAAACTTTGGAATTTCAAAGCATTTACCTCTATTAATTGTCACGAGCGCCGGATCGAATACGAAGCACAGCTTTGCCAGCGGTGCATGGATTTACTGGAAAGCGGACAATGGAATTTTAAAGGCGTTACCAACCACATTTACACTATGGATGAGTTTGACCAAGGGAATGAAGATATGGCGGTTCACCGGGATCATTTTATTAAAGGCGCAGTACGCTGTGATGTATAATTATATAATTGATGAGGAGTCTGAAGGATAAAAATCCTTCAGACTCCTCTATTTTTCCTTATCTATTCTCCTTTTCAGAAGAATCGTCCTGTCTCAGATCGGTTACCCGGGCTTCCTGCACCCGATGGCCTTTTCCCATGGTAGCGTAAATTTTCATATTTCCCAGTTCCAGTTCAAAATCTTCCCCTTCATCCGGAACCTGCCCCCCTAACGCATCCAGTAAGTATCCGCTGAAAGTGTCGTACTCATCTTCCGCCAAATGGGTTTGGAACAAATCGTCGATCTCTTCCAAATCTGCACATCCCTGAATTAACCAGGTATGTTCATCAATCTGACGGATATCTTCCGGTTTTTCTGGTTCAGAAACATCTTCCAGTTCTCCCACCAAAATTTCCATCAGATCACGCAAAGTTACAATTCCAGTAAAACCTCCGTATTCATCCAGCACAACCGCAAAGTAATTTCCGGACTGTTTCATCGCAAAAAACAGATCGTCTGCTTTCATCCCTTCCAGTACAAAAAACGGTTTTTTCACGGCTGTTTTTAAAATATGTTCCCGTGACCGGCTTTGAGAACGCAGATAAATACGGCTGTCCAAAATCCCCATAATATGATCCTGTCGCTCTCCGCAAACCGGAAACATACTGTGTCGGCTGGAAAAAATCAGCTGTTCCCATTCCTCATCTGTATCTTCTAAGGACAGGTACTCTACTTCTGTCCGATGGGTACAGATCTCTTCCAAAGAAACATCGTTAAATTCAAATACATTTTGAATCAGTTCATTTTCGTTTGATTCGATTTCACCCTGACTGCAGCTGGTGGAAACGATCATACGGATTTCTTCCTCAGAGACCTGCTCTTCCGCCTGAGTATCAATATGCATCAGCTTTAAAAAGAAGTTGGTAGAAGCTGTCAGCAGCCAAACCAGCGGAACAAAAATTTTGGCGATTACACTGAGCAGTCCGGATAAACCGTAGGATACCCCTTCCTTATTCTGCATGGCGATTCGCTTCGGAATTAATTCCCCAAACACAATTCCAAAATAAGCCATAATCAGAGAAATCACCAGCGGACAAACAGAACGCAGTACCTGTTCTGAAACCGGAATGCCCAAGCTCATGATCCCGTGTACCAAAGGTTCTGAAAAGTTGTCGGTAGCATACGCACTGCCCAAATATCCGGATAATGTGATCGCCACCTGAATGGTCGCCAAAAAACGCGCTGGATTTTCAGTCAGCCGCAGCAGCACCTGAGCTTTTCTGTTCCCCTGTTCTGCCGCATTTTTTAGCTTCACTCCATTCATAGATACTACCGCAATTTCTGCTCCCGCAAATACGGCATTTACCCCTATCAAAATAACCTGTAATAAAATTGCACCTAACATAAAATATCCTCCATTATTATGATTGCCAAATAAATTCTCTATAAAAGCATAAAAAGACATAACCCGCATTATTCAAATAAAGCAGGCATGTCTTTTACTGATTCTATCTAAGCAATCTATGGAAAAAATAGAGTATGGTGTGGTGACTGCACTCGCCATCGCCATCGCCGTCCATCTATCTTTCACCTCACATTTCTTTTAAAATTGGTTTCAGTATATCAAATTACATTGATTCTGTCAACTGAAATTCGAGCATAACCCCTGCAAAAAGGCCGCAAAAAGACACATACAGCTGAATCTGTATGTGTCTTTTTGGGTGATCCTTGCAATTCTATTGTAAGAGAGTTTCAAACTATAATGATTCTGCCACCGCAGAAGTCATCGCAAAATATTTATCCGGAGAAATATAACTTGGGATACTGTTTCCAGAACCCAAAGCATATCCGCCTTTTTCCGCAGCCATCTTCAGCAGATTTTTTGCCCGATCCTGGATTTCTTCTTCAGAACGGCGTACCAAAAAGTCTACGTCAATACCACCCAAAATAGCAATTCGTCCGCCCCAACGGCGATATGCCTCTTCTACTGGCACAATGTTGTCCTCATAAGAATGGCGGCCGTCATATTTCATATCCTCGATAATATCTTCCATAATATCTACCATATATCCACAGGAATGAAGCACTGCCAATTTCCCGTTTTTATGGGCAGCTTCTACCATCTTTTTATGCCACGGGAATACATACTTACGCATATCCGCTACAGACAGCATGGTTTGCGTATTAAATCCCCAGTCATCATTGATCATCAAAATGCCTACAGTATCGTATTTGGCACATTCTTTATAATAATCCAGCAGAATTCCGCCTACTCGGTCAAAAATAGCCTGAACCAGTTCCGGATCATCATAGATCATCAAACACAGATTATCATATCCCACAATGCTGATCACATTTTCCAAAAGTCCCCCGGGACCAGATGTCATCAATTTCATTTTTCCAGGAAGCAGAGGAGCAATCTTTTCCAGTCTGGAATAGTCCCCATGTTTTGCGTCCGGCCATGGATATTTTTCAAAATCTTCCCAGTTCTGAATCAGTGCGTGAGCATTAATAGAAATGGTGCTTTTCCGTTCGGTTTCTCCTACAGAAAAATTCAAATCACATCCATAAGTATTTACATAGTCATACCCGCATGCCGCATAGGCTTTTGCCATATATTCTAACTGCACAACCGGATCTGGGTCTTCCGGCATAGGGCCTGCCGCCGCTTCATATACATCCGGATTCATAAAAAACTCAAACAAAGTCGGACGATCCGGCACCTGACACTGCAGCACTTTTTTGATATTTTCAAAATCTGGTTCATGATGTACTTGATTTTTCATAATCCATCAACGCCTCCTTTTTCTCCAGTATAGCGATTTCCGGAAGAAAAAAGAAGCACATTTTTTACCGTAAACTATCCATTTTTTGTCCTTCCAGGTTTTGATATTCTGATGGGGTACAGCCGGTAATCCGTTTAAATGCACGGCAAAAAGAAGACGGGGTATCATAGCACAGTGCCTCGGCAATTTCATTGACACGAATCCCGTCGCACAACAAGCCTTTCGCCGCCTGAATTTTCATTTGATCCACATAAGATTTAAAGGGCATCCCCATTAATTCCGGAAAACGCCGGGATAAATAAGAGGGGGAATATCCTGCAAAAGCCGCTACATCCTGCAGGGAAACCCCTGCGCTTAAATGGGTGCGGATGTACTCTTCCAGCCGCTGCCCTTCTCCCTCTGATGCAGCAAAACTTTGCATCTGTGTTCCGTAACGCTCCAACAATCCCAAAACCTGAAACAGCAGTCCCTGTACTACAAATTGGTATCCTGGCTTTGCCAAAGTATACTCCTCCTGCATCTGTGAAAACAGCCGTTCCATCTGGGAACACTGTCCCGCCGGCAGATAAAGGCTGGGAATGGGTGCCGTATGGTAAAACATAGCTACCCCGATATAACTGTCATCCTCCAGCGCCCGGGTAGCATGTACCGCTCCTCCGCAAATGAGCAGGGTATCTCCGCTTTTCAAAGTAAAATTAGAATTGCTCAGGGTCTGCTGTGCCTGACCCCCAAATACATATAAAAGTTCCAGACAAGGGTGCCAGTGTTCCGAAACCATATTTCCAGCAGTATGCCGATAGTTCAGGGTTACCGTCATCTGTCCTGCACTGACCCGTCCGTCCAAATTCTCCCGATAGGGCAGCATGACCTTTCTCCTCCCAATACTCTCAAAAATAAGCGCCTGCACCAAAACCGTCAACAGCGCCTTTATAAATTTTCTATATAAAAACCATCTTTGCTTTCATCTGACCATCTATTCTGTTTCAGTATATCACAAAGGGACTAAAAACACCATGCCATGTCAAGACTTCGATGCTTTGATAAAACCTTCGTTTGCCGGACATGGTTTTTACTCCCGGAGAACTTCCCTTTCTTTACAAGCATACACTGAGCATGAACAGACTTTGTCTGTTTACTAAAATCAGAAAGGATGATCTTGATTGAAGAAAATACTATGGGCAACCCGTCGCGCCTTTGACGCCATTTGCTTTGTAGACCGGTGTTTGCTGCTGATTATGATCATTTTAATGGGGTATATCGCCGTTTCTTTTTTCTTTCAAAATTCGGTTTCACAGGATATCAGCACCATTGACATTATTGTTCGAACCTCAGCAGCCGCTATTTTTGGATATTTTGTCAGCGGAAACTTTATGAATCCCCCATCCTCAGAAAATAATTTTTCGCCATCTTTGCCAGCAACTATCAACCCAGACGAAGCCCGGGATCAAACCCAATTAAAACAAATCGGATTTTCCCTTTCCAGCGAACCAGTGTCGCTTGCTGATCCACCAGTATCTTCATCTTCTTCTAGCTGTCTAAGTCATTTGAGAAAAGTTCAAATTACTGTCGTAACAGTCATTGGCATCTTTTCTCTTTTATTTTTATTCTTCGCTGCAAATCTTCATCAGCTCAGTTCCGGTATGTCCGCTACTCTGTCACAGCTGCGGGATTTTGTTTCAGCATGTGTGGGATTTTTAATCAGCTGCGGCAAAGATCGATAAAACATTACTGTATCTCTATAGCCGTTATGTCAATTTTATCATTTTCCTGAATCAAAACAAAGAGGAGTACCCTAAACCAAACTCAGGTACTCCTTTGTTTTTAATAAAATAATAAAATTCTATTCCTATTTACATAGAAGAAACTGCGGTGCCAACCTCAATCAGCTGGCGCAAAAAGGTCTCTGGGATGCTTCCATCTCGATTCAGCCGGATATCCCAGGTTATCACTCCGCCTTTTTGAATCAGGTACTGGGTGTATCCTGCTGCCAAAGCATCCGGAAAACGAGGTTCTCCCATTCCCCAAAAAGTTCCCAGATAGGATAAAACGTGAAGTTTTTTTCCGGATAATTTTTCACAAATTCCCTTTGTTGTTGCATCTCCGTCCACTGTCAGTGGCAGAACATCCCCCACCTCTCCAGCGGTAAAATCACCTTCTTCATGAGGAATCAAAAAGGGAGTGTCCAACCCTGTATTAAAGCAGATCACTGCATCTTTATTTCCTGCCCGCAAAGCCCGTGCAAAAGAAGTGAAATTAGGTTCTTCCGGATGCAGATACATATCCTTTGCAAAATAACATCCGTCAATCCACCATCCCTTGACTCCGTCGCCCCAGCGAAGGGACCATTCTTCAATAATACTTTCCCATTTTCGCTGAAAATTTTCCAGTCGTTTGCACACAAACCGTCCTGCTTGCTCATCCCACATTCCGTCTTCCCATTCCAACTGCTCTACTGCCTGGGCATCTGCACAGGGCGCTCCTGATGGAAGATACACCCACAGGTCTATTCCGTACTTTGCCAGCTCCTCTGATAATTCCTGCACCAAATCCCGCTGAGAACACCGGCTGGGAGTAATCCCAGTCAGACGGTCATATGTTTCATTCGGTGTGCAGTAGTTACCCGAATTCTGCCCAATGGTAATACAAAAATAATCAGCGCCGGTCTGTGAAATTTGTTCCGCTAGTTTTGACACTTGAAACTCATCAATTTGTCGGTTCCATTCCTCTGATGTTACCACTCGTTCTACTGAATTTCCAGCTGGATTCGCTAAATAGTGACTGAAAATACCCCATTTTTTATCTTCCCAATAATTCTGACGCTGATTCATTACATCTGCTCCCTTGCAAAAAGTTTATTGTCAGTATAGCAGAAGGGTATCAAAAAAACAATTGTTATCTATACAAAATTCTGCGTATGATTTCTCACATCTTTCATAACGGCTAAAAGCTTTGCAAGATATGTTTATCCTGCAAAGCTTTTAGGTAACGTCAATAAATCAAGAGAGTTATTTTCTAATATTTGTCAGCAGCCTTTCTGGCCATCTTCACCCATTCGTGGAACCGCTCTGGATGATACTCAATGGTATGGGTATCTTTCAGGATAATCTCCAGATTCAAATCCTTTGCCATCTTCATTGTGCTTTCCAGTTCTTCCTCGATGGCTTCTCTGGCAAATCCATTGCACACATAGGATGGATTCGGTTTTCGGCTGAAAATATACTCTTTCCCCAAAAGCTCTTTCATCTCTTCCTTTTTGCTCCACGGGGAAACTGATACCCTTCTCAAACGAGGAATTTGTTGAACCCATTTCCATCTTCCCTCTACTGGTTCACAGCATCCATAACAGTTGATTCCAAACCGTTCCAGTAATGGCAATTGATATGGGAAAATAAATTCTCCAAACATTTCCGGGGAAATTCCTACGGTTTCCTGGCTTTCTGCAAAGCCCCACAAATTTTCATATCCTACACGTCCGTCAAACTTTTCTCCCGGCAGTTCATCTGTATACCCAATTCCTCCGGATGCAATCAGGTCGTCCTCATTATTGAGACTTAAAATCCCAAGCTTTTCATACTGGTCCATCAGATTCATGTGCTCATCCCGGAACCAACCCATTAAGCGATGAAGGCTTTCCGGACAATCGTACATGTCGATCATTAAATCTTCCAATCCGATCAACTTGATAACTTCACTGGTAATCCCTAGTGTCCACCAAAAGGCACCCCGATGACGAACTGTCAGAATATCTCCCAATAATTCCTGAGCTTCTTCCAGATTCTTCTTGCTTTGTTCTTCATCATAGGTCACCTGACGGAACCGCAGTTTGTGAAAATCTTCATCGATATCCTGAATCAGCTTGTGATAGTGAAAACTACCTCGATTTTCTCCCTGATCTTTTGTTTCTTCCAGTCCTTCTCCATAGCTGGAAACTGTTGTAACGTAAGGAACATTAAAGTATTCTGAAATTGGCGTATCGTCCTGAATTTCATTGCCCCAATAAAGTTTCTGCCGCAGAGTGTATTCATACTGCCGAAGCTTTTCATCTGTACACAAAAGGGTTTTGGGGGTTAAAATTTCTCCCCAACTTCCTTCTGGAGAAACACAGATCATCGGTCTAGGAGACTGAAGTGCATTGTGTTGTTTCCATTCTTGCTTTAATGTTTGCATTCTCGGGGAATTTGCCAATTCCCTTACCTGCCTTGCTAAATCTCTTATGTATTCTCGCTCATTCATGATTCTTTTTCTTCCCTTCTTTGAATCATTTTTGATCTATTCCTTCACGCTTCCGCCAGATAATCCCTGAATCAAATACTTGGAACCAAAGGCAAACAATAAAATAATTGGTAATGTAGCCAAACACAAAGCCAATGTACTGGCTGCATAGTCATTGCGGTAAGTGGTACTAAACAAAGTAATTCCCATGGGAATCGTATACTTTTCTTCTTTATTTAAAACAACCAATGGGGTCAAATAGTTGTTCCAAGATCCTAAGAAAGAAAGCAGAAACACCGTAATTGTTGCTGGACGAATCATAGGAAAAACAATTCTTCCAAATATCCGCAAATCACCATAACCATCAATTCGAGCACTTTCCAAAACCGCTGTAGGCACAGCACTGCCAATATATTGCGTCATCCAGAACACATAAAACGCATTCGCCATAGGAGGAACAATCAATGCAAAATGTGTATTCATCAGTCCAAGTGTCTTCAATTGCATTACAAGCCCTACCAAACCCAACTGCATAGGAATCATCAAAGTAGCCAGTACGATGATAAATAAGGTCCGCTTAAACTTAAATTGATATTTTGCAAAGGCAAATCCAGCCAATGCGCTGACAAGAACACAACCTGCTGTAGAAATCACTGCAATATAAAAGCTGTTCCAATAAAATAATCCAAAATTTGTTTTCAAAACAGACTGGAGGTTTACCATTAAATAATCTCCTGGTAAAAGCTGCAGACTTGTTAAAAGATCCTCGGAGACATGAGTTCCCATAATAAGCATCATATAAAAGGGAAAGAGTGTGATTAAAGAAAGTAGGATGACAATCACCCTGATTATAATTTTGACTGGTCGTTTCATCAGGAATCCTCCTCTCCGGTAATCTTACGAATTCGAGTTATAGACAGCAAAAGAATAATCAAAAATAAACCATATGCGATAGCTGCCCCATAACCAAAATCAAATCGTTGGAAAGCGGTATCATACATATACATAATTGAAGTCAGCACACTGTCCCCGGGACCTGCTGAATTCGCAGTTCTGGAAAACAACAGCTGTGGTTCCGCAAACAACTGCAGCCCTGAAATGACGCTTGTAGTAGTCAAGAAAATAAAAGTCGGCTTCAGCATTGGGATTGTGATACTGCAAAATGTTTGGAAATAATTCGCACCATCAATGGTAGCCGCTTCATACAAATCGTCCGGTATCGTAGAAAGCCCTGCCAAAAACATAACCATCATATATCCAAAATATTTCCATACCAACAAAATAATGACAACAATACGGGCAGTAACAGCTTGTCCCAACCAATCAATGGGATCTCCCGTATAACCTAAACTCTGAATTAATTGATTCACCGCTCCAATTCGAGTATCAAACAAAATAGCAAATACCAACCCAACTGCTACTGGAGTGGTAATATTTGGTGTGTAGTTGATAAATTGCAGTGCAGTTCTGGCACGTTGAAAAAAGTCCTTTAATAGCACTGCCATAACCAACCCAAAGAGCATTTGAAGAGGGATTGCCAACACAATAACCAAAAGGGTATTCCATAAGCTTTTATAAAACTCTGGGTCTGTAAATAGCCTGGTGTAATTCCCCAACCCCATAAAGGTCATTTCATTTACGCCATCCCATTTCATAAAGCTGATATACAAAGAATAGAACATGGGAAATAAACTAAATGCAATAAATATGATAAAAAATGGTGCCAAAAAAAGATAAGGATAAATATTGATCTTTTTAGATTTTTTCATATCGCTTCACCTCATTGTTGCAAATTAACACAGGGATCACTGGGTTACTGTTCAGAAACTGCCGCAGCTGTTCTGCAGTATCCTCAGCAATCCCTGTATCAAAAGAATTTATCCTTTCAAATCAGGTGCTTTATTTAAAATATCTTTTTCCATATCCGCCATCAAATCATCGGCACTCACATTACCCTTATCAGATTTATCAATCTCCGTCATGGCAACATCTAATGCATTAATTACTTCTGTATCATATTTTGTTACTTCACGCGGTACAGACATGGTAGGAATCAAATCCTGAGCAAACGCTTTCAGTACATCTTGACCTCCGAAAAATTCATCTGGTCTGGAATAGAAAGTTTCGTCTTCATAAACGGGTTTGTAAACAGAGAAATAATCTAAATGATCTCGGTTAGATACGGCGCCTTCTTCACTCAGATAATTCCATTTGATATATTCCCAGGCAGCCTCTTTATTTTCCGCTGCTTTTGGAATACATACTACAGTTCCGCCGCTCAAACATCCACCTCCTGGAGGATTAATAAATCCCCAGTTACCGGAGCCATTTTCATCTTTGGCTTTAATTTCCCAAGTAGGAGACCAGGTAGCACACAGGAAGAAAATATGATTGCTTCCAGACCAAGCAGCATCGGCAGCAGGAGTATTATTTTCGATATTATCCACAATACCTTTTTGCTTCATTTCAATCGCACGATCAATAGTTTCTCCCAGAGAAGCTTCCAAATTCAAAGTACCATCTTTCACAAAAGGTTCCTGATTCTGATGACGAATTAAGCTGGAAATTGCACTACAGTTTGTAAACATATATACACTTCCATTGGATTTATCACGAACTTCTTCTCCCTTTGCAATGAAGCTGTCCCAATCTCCCAACATAGCTTCTAATTCTTCTGGATCATCTGTTCCTAAATATTCTTTCGCCAGATCTCTTTTATAAGCCAGACCTGCTACCGGAGGAGATACTTCGATCCCTGCCAAAGTTCCGGAAGGGGTAACAGATACTGGAACCATGAAATCAAGCAGTTCTTCCCGATTCGCATTATACGGTTCTGCTTCTAAATCCTCCCAGCAATCTAACGCCATCATTTTTCCGCGTTGGCTCACTTCAGACCAAATAACATCGCCAATTTCTGAATCAGATGCCAATGCTGTTTGAACTTTCATAGGCATATCTGCACTGTCAATCGTAGTAAATGTTACCTCAATTTCCGGATGTGCTTTATTAAAGTCAGCAATTACCTCTTTTTGGTTTTCATATGGTTCCCAAGTCCATACATTTACGGTGTTCTCTCCCCCGCTACCGCCAGAAGTACTGCCGCTAGTGTTTTTGCTGTCAGAATTTCCTCCGCATGCAGTTAACGTTCCTGCTGTCAATACGGAAGCCAGCAGCATAGCTGTAATCGCTTTTTTATTTTTCATACCATCGTCCTCCTTTTTTCGGTTGGATGAATTTGTGTTTTTCTTTACTTTTATTATAAAGCTCTACAAACATAATCTGCAGACCAGAAAACAAAGATTTTTTATACTTTTTAAAGAAATCATTTCGGAATTATGAATTGAATCTTTGTTCCATGGCCAAGCCGGCTTTTAATTTGAAGACCGCTGGCTTCTCCATAATATAGTGTTAAACGACTATGTACATTCCACAATCCAATATTTCCGCTGGTTTCCCGAATCGTTTCATCTTTTAGATAATTGTGGATGTACTGCAGCTTTTCCGGTTCAATCCCAACACCGTCATCTTCCACAGAAAACAAAAGATGATCTCCTAAATCCGAAACAGATACTACCACTCTGCCATCCTGATCTTTTGCAGTAATTCCATGAAAAATACTGTTTTCCACAATAGGATACAAAATCAAAGGAGGAATTTTTTTCTGGTAAAATTCCTGAGGAACTAAAAATTGCAATTCAATCACATGATTATAACGGTATTTTAAAATTTCCACATAGTTTTTCAAATACTCTATTTCTTCTTGTATAGTAACATTGCGCTCATTAATTTCTACATTCTTTCGCAAAATATAAATTAACGCTGTTGTCATCTGAATAATTTCTGCACACTGATTCCTGCGCGCCAAATAGATGGTACAATTTAATGTATTATAAATAAAATGGGGGTTAATTTTAGACAAAAAAAGCTTCACGGTCAATTCTTTTTGCAATTCATTAGATTGATTATTTTTTTCCATTAAAAATTTGATCTGTTGAATCATACGATTAAAGATTTTTGTCATTTGAGAGATCTCATCTTGTCCTCTAGGCTCTGCCATGGGAACAAAGCTACCTGATGCTACAATTTTCATATGTTTTGTCAAACGAATAATTGGTTTTGTCAAACTATGTCCCAAAAATACTGACAAAATAATCCCTGCCGCCAAACTGACTCCAATAATTATCATTAATATACCAGCTGTTCCTGAAATCATTTCCTGAATTCCGCGCTTACTCACAGCTACGTTTATCCAAATATTTAATTTGGGAATAAATTTTTGCAAATAATAGTACTGTTTGGTTTCAGCAATCCCCTGAGAATCATAGGATGTTGCATCCACATATGACATTCCAGAAGAAGGGTAAGCCATTATTACGCTTTGTTTTGCGTCTGTTAAATAATATCCATCTACTGTCATATATTCCTGATAAGCATTATCAAAAATTTGATCTGCAGCCATATTAATTACCAGGTATCCCATTAACTGACTGTTTTGCAAATTATAGACCGGCTGAATGTAGGAAATAACTTCTATAATTTGATGCGGTGAAAAAGTCTCCTGTAATCGTACGGTTGTAAATTGAGATTCTTCAGGCTGATCTATTATTTTTCTTAACTGCTGCAAATCATAATTGAAATTTCCTGAAAAACTCAACACCTCATCAAACTGTGAATTTACCACATACATATTGCGAATATATTCTGGGCGAAGAATGACATAATTGCTCATTTTTTGACTTAAGTCCCGCATAGCAGTCCCTTGCTCATATCCGGTCAGATTTTGACACAAAGAAATATTTTCTTGAATATCCACATTATAAGCAATAATTTTTCCATATTCTTCTATTGATTCTAATCGATCATTGATATCATTTAAATGCGTGTTCACAATTTCCTGATGACGGATCACTTCATTTTTTAACAAGGTATGAGTGAAATATTCATATACTCCTAACCAGCCTGCCACACTGGAACATAAAATCAGCAGTGTCATGCAAACGGCAATTTTTGCTTTAATACTTTTCATGGTTTCCCCTTCTTATAAAAATTCACTTGGGTTTTTTCCTGTAACCTGTTTAAATTTTGCGCTGAAATATGCCAGCGTTTGATATCCCACCATCTCACTGACTTCATAAATTTTATAATTTCCACTTTGTAACAGCTCAATGGCTTTTTCAATCCTTACCTGTGTGAGGTATTTTTTAAAATTAATCCCCATTTCCTTTTTAAACCACTGGCCAGCATAAATCTCATTAATATAAAGCAAATCTGCAATATCCTTTAAAGATAAATCTTTTTGATAGTTTTGGTCGATATACTGTAAAATCCGCCTTAATTTATTGGTTCCCGCTTCCGCACTCATGCTGTCAAACCTCAGAGCAATCTGAGTTAAAATATTGGATGTCTCTTCTGTATTTTCTGCTTTGGTCATTTGCTCCACTAGTTCTTCCGCTCCATAGTGATGCAGCTGATTTTGACGATCCAGTTCATCAACCAGTCTTTCTTTCCAAAAATAAAACACTTTCGGATCTTTTTGACGAATGCAATACCGGATAAACTGTAGTGCGGTTTCTTCAAACTGCAAATATTCACCAGCTTCTAAATGCTCTTTCATCTCAAGTAAATTTTTCTTCATTTCATCCGGTGAAACAGGCTGACTTTCCCATGCTTCCACCTCGATGATTCCACCGGATTTTGAAATCAGTGGAATATATTTTTCATAAGTTTTTGCTTCATCATAAATATCCGGAAGCTGAGACAGGTTGTGTATTTTTCTGGATAAAATCATACGGATATTCTGATTTTTCTCCCGCATTGCTCCAGATAATTCCCACATCATTTTTTTAATGACCTGATGGTATTCCTTCATCCCATCTTTGGATACCTTCATTACCGCTACATGCCAATCAAAGTCAATCAAGGAATATAAACTGATTCCTGACAGACTGGAACAGATATTTTGAATCTGATCCTCTAAATCAAAGCAGGAACAATCAATTAACAACAAGCAAGAACATCCGGAGGAAATCTCCAAATTATCGTCTGCTTTAAAAGCCTCCCACTCTTCCTCCCGAAATCTTCGCGTTAAAATTTCACGAAACAGATTTCCCTGTACTACATTTTGATGCGTCCGATAATTTTCTAAAATGTTTTTTGTTTTTTCCAATACCTGTAAAAGCATGTCCGCACTCAGCTCATGCTTGAGCAAGTATGTATGCAAATTTAAATCAATTGCTTTTCTAGCATATTCAAAATCATCATATCCAGTAAGCAACACAAATTCACATTCTTTTGCCTGATTTTTAATTTCTCGAATCATCTCAAACCCATTTAGTACAGGCATTCGAATGTCAGAAAAAATAATATCAGGATGGTATTTGTGAAACATTTCTATCCCTGTTTTGCCATTAGCTGCTTCCGCCACTACTGTAAATCCAAAATCTTCCCATACAATTAAGCTACGAAGATCTTCTCGAACAATATATTCATCATCCACAATCATTACGGTATACATCTGTTTCATAGCAAACACCCTTTCTTTTTTGGTTTGTATCACAATGACTGTGAAAAGAAGCAGGCTGTATAAAATATCATTTTCATACAACTTGCTTCTTTTTCAATGAAACTGCCGCAATCCTACTTCCGCGACCAAAAGTGATAGAATTTATTTTTCCTGTGCTTTCAGTCCATGAGAACTATCAGGCATTGCCCAAACTGTTTATGGGTCTTCTCTGCCAAACAAATAATCTAGTGACACCCGTAGTACTTTGGAAAGCGCATCAATTTCGATATCAGTAACAGATCTCTCTCCTGTCTCAATGCGGGAAATAGAGCCCCGGCACACATATACCGCCATCAATTCCAGCTTATTAGACAACATTTGTTGACTCATTCCCGCTTGGATTCTTGCTAGCCTTACTCTGGTTCCAACCAGGTTCATCTGTTGCGCAGAAATAATTCGTTTCATGACATCACCTATTCTGTCTCATATTAGGACAAGAATAGTGTACCCGATTCCGACACAATTTTTGTCCTGTAAATAGGACAAAAATCGGATTTTATCATAAAATACTGCTAATTTTACTGTGCATATTGTTATTTTCTTCCAATAATCAAAGAAATATATTTATTGTGTTGTAAAGATTCTCACTCCATCCACTGTCCCTCTTTATAGCCGTTTTCTGTCTTTGCCGAAAACTGATAACTTTCTCCCGAGATCACTTGGGTTCCTGTCAGCATCTCAGCAGTACCAGGATTTAAATAATACCATCTTTTATCAGAATCCTGATACCAGCCCTCATGAGCCTTTCCATCCACATCAAACCGGTACCATTTTCCTCCTAGATTTTTCCAGGTATTTGCACACATTGCTCCGTTATCTTCGGTACAATACCAGTGGTTATCATACCGAATCCAGCCTGTTTTCATCCAGCCTTTTTCATCAAAATAGTACCATTTCCCCTGAATTTGCTCCCATCCATTTTTGGTATAGCTGCCGTCAGCGTGGCGGTACCACCATTTTCCCTCTTGAAAAATCCATTCTCCTGATTTTGCTGTTAAGTCGGTATAGCATTCGTTTTGATCCACTCGGCCTTTAATCCCTTTCACCTTTCCTGAACTGGTATACTGCCACATATCAATGGCGCCTGGATAGGTAACTGTCGTGTTGTACTGCGCCAGCCATAAAGGATATGCTTTCAGCTGGGTCATATCCAAAAAGTTTACACACCAATCCTTGTTTGCATAAATACCTGGACGAAAACCGCCTTTTTGAATCTCTTCACAAAAAGCTAACGCAATCTGTGTCAGCACCGCTTTTCCCAAATGTTTCATCGAATTGTCTTCCAAATCATAAAACACCGGATATTCCAGGGTCTTTCCTGCAAACCAGGCAAGGCATGCTTTGGCTTCTACTCGAGCTTCTGGCACGCTTTGGGCATAAGAATAATGATATACACCCACAGGCATTCCCACTCGTTTACATTCTTTATAATTTTGTTCAAAACATTTATCTTTTTGGCTTACTTCCCGTCCAAATCCAGCACGCAAAATTGCAAACTGAACTTGATCACTTTTCACCTTTTCCCAATCAATCACTCCTTGTGCATAGGAAACATCAATCCCCTGCAGAGCCATAAAAATCTTCTCCTCTCTATCATCATGGTTTTGCTTGTTTTACATAAGACTTTATTTGACCGTTCGTTTGAAGCATTTCTTCCATCCCATTGAGTGCTTCGTCTACCCAACCAGAAAAGGTATCAAATGGTAAAAACTGCACCCAGGGAAATTTGCTGACTGCCCAGTCATACACCTGCCGGAGCTTCAGCTGTCCTGTACCGCTCCCCAATTCCTTTTCCGCCTGTATCACAGCAAACAAGAGCCATTCTTTGAGATTGGCGATCTGTTTATCAGCCGGAAGCTGCAAAAAACGAATGATTGCCAAAATCACTGTAACAATACAAACCAATAACGCAATCATCAAATACCAATGTTCTATCCACCACATCAATGTTTTACGCTCCTTTCTTTTCCAACAGGTTTATCTGAAAACCCGTTGTTGCAGGTTTCCCCAATGTCATACATCCAACCAAACTGTATATCTCTTCCTTGTTTTCAAACGCTGCTTGGAACAGATGATGCCTTACTGTACCAACAGCCTAGGCGCACCAATACCATTTAAGCACTCATGGTGTTCATCATTTTTCGGAATATTCCTGCATTTTTGTACCCAAATTTTCATCTCTTTCTTTATTTTTCCAAATCTGCCAGCCGATGATTGATGACTTTAATTTGTTCTTCCACCACTGGCATCCGCTCTGCAAAATTATTGTGTTTATGCACTTTATCTTCCAGCTGCTGCAAACGATAATTGGTCATCTTAGAAGAAGCTAAAATTCCCCCTAAACTGCCCCCTAATGTGCCAATTAAAGCAAGTAATGCCACAATAATGTCATTTGTCACTTTTTTCATCCTTTCTTTTTAAACTGTTTTTTGTTCCAAAAATACATCGGTTCGCCTTTTTATCCTATGCTTCCCTTTTCCCAAAAGTTCACTTTTCCAAAAGTTTACTTTTGCTTCCTGCGACATAAAAAGCTCCCTCATTCTTCCTATTTGTCTTAAGAACCAAATTGTTTCACCAACCTTTCTTTGAGGATTCTCCCAATTGAAAAGACTTTTCTGCTGGCAAAAAGCCCTTCACTATCCCCTCAAAATCCCTTAAAAATTGCACGCAAATGTGCAACAAAATAAAAAAATAATCCTTATGTTCTGCAAAAGCAAAACATAAGGATTTGAAAAGTATGAAAAATAAGCTACATTACTTTGGTTTCCTCCAATTGTTTTTCAAACCAATGCTGGAAACGAATCACTGGTTTACGCAGTACCAATCCCAATAAAAAAGCAGGGAGTAAAAAGATCAGCAATTTCAACATCTCTATCCAATAGGTATTCCCATAAAATCCTGCAATACATTCCCGCATTGCCGCCATAGTATGGGTAAACGGCAACAAAGGATAAACTGTTTGAAAAAACTTGGGTGCCATTTCAATGGGGAAAGTACCTCCCGAACCTGCCACCTGCATTACCAGCAAAATAACAGAAATCGCTTTACCTATATCTCCAAAAGACACAGTAAGGGTATAAATAATCGTCACATAAACCAAACTGGAAACCCATCCTGTCAATAAAAAGTAAAATGGATGATCACATTGAATCTCTAAAAAATACAAATCACCTAATCCGATTAAACTGCTTTGCAAAAATCCAATTACAATAAAAGTTAAATATCTGCCAAAATACAGTTCCCATTCTTTAACATTTAGAAGCTGCTTTTGCAAAGTTTCAGAAACAGATACTTTCAACATGGCTGCCAAAATAATTCCCCCAACCCAAATAGACAGGGCAGAGTAAAAGGGAGCCATAGCAGACCCATAATTTTCTACAGGGTATAATTCCTTCATTGTCATCTGTACTGGAGAAGACAAAAAAGCACTGATTACCTGAGAATCATTTCCCACAACATCTTTTAAAATCTGCAAATTGCCGCTGTTTTCTGCCTCCTCCAGTTTTGTTACAATCTGTTGAACCTCTTGTGCAGATTGATCCAAACTTTTTGCAGAATCATCCAATGTTGTTTTGATCGTCTGCAGGTCAGCACGAGTCTGTTCCGATGTTTCTTTTAAATCCCCTGTATTGTTATCCAACAACTGCAATATCCCTGTCGCAGAATCCCCTGCCTGCTCCACATATTGAAATAACTGTTCCAAGGAATTTTTCCAATGGGAATCATAGCCGTTTTTCAAATCAGCACAGTCTTCTTTGGCTTTTTGCAATAAGTCATCCAATTCTTTCCGTCCTGTAACAAAATCGCTTCCTGCATTTTGGATCATCTGGGCGGTCTGACTCAGCCGATCTTTTAAGGTCTGCTGACGGGAAATCATATCCTGCAGCTGTGATTTTACCGGAGCTATCGCCGGCTGCATCTGAGGAAAAGTACTTTCTAATCCTTCTAACCCTGTTAAAATTCCCTGATCGTGGTCAATGATAACCTGTACTTCTTCTGCTAATCCAAAGACACCTTCTGCAACTGCTTTGGAATCATTTGGAAGTGAAGATAATGTGGAATCCAGCTGTTGTTTTACATTATCATAGTAGGTTCCGCTTTGAAGTATCAACTGCTCCATTCCCTGAGCAGATGCAGAAACCGCCTGTTTCATCTGCCCCAGATTATTTGATCCTTGAGTAAATAAATCCAAATGTGTTTGGGTATTTTCTCCCGCTGTTCCCAAAAAGTCCGATGTCACATTCAATGTCTGTTCTACTGCTCCGATCAAGTTGGAAAACGCCTTAAGTGTATTGGAAGCAGCTGATAAATCTGCAGAAGCCCGCAACGCCTGATTTTTCCATAAAGCGGCTGTATTCTGGACCCATTCTTTATCTGCAGACCGGTCAAACCCCTGTATCAGATCCACCCCAATTTCGGCTACTGTCTTTACAAAGATTTGATCCACCTGTTGTCTCACTGCTCCTGCACCTTTATCAGTAACCTTGGGAGCAATGGCGTTTTCCTTTTCATTTAAATAATAAACCAGTTCAGATTTTTCTCCGTTTCCAGAAAAAAGACTCATCATATTTTGACTGAAATCTCCCGGAATTACAATAGCGGCGTAGTATTCCCCTGACTTGACGCCTTCCACTGCCTGCTCTTTGGAAACAAAAGTCCAATCCAACTGCTCATTGGCACGCAGATTAGATAGTACCATCTCTCCCAAATTAATCTTAATGGGAATCAAATTCCCCTCATAGCCAAAATCCTGATTGGCCACCGCCACCTTTAGTGTACCTGTATTGCCATAAGGATCCCAACTTGCCGCAATATTAAACCATGCATACAGAGAAGGCACTACAGAAAGTCCCAGTACAACAATCCATGCAATTACATTGTAGCGGATCTTTTGAAAATCCCTGCAAAAAATTTTCCAAACATTTCTCATTTTTGGGTTTCTCCTTTCTCCTGCAGCACAGGGACTTGCTGATCATCGGACGGTTTCCAGGTTTCCACCAAAGTTTTATCCTGCTGCAAACGAGTATGCAAATACTCAATCAGCATCAAATATCCGGAAATGACAATCATAGACACAATCCAAAGGGATAAAAATACCATCTTTGAATTTACGCGAAGCATTAAAATTAAAAAGATTAATGGAATTACTACAATTCCCACAAATCCAATCCGAATTCTTCTTTTGTATTTTGCTTCAAATTTTAAGGCTTTCTCATGCAAATAATTTTTAAATTCCTGCTGATTCATCAATACCCGAACCATTGTCCGCAAGCGAACGGGCAGTTTTTCCTTTCCCGGTTCTTCACAGATCATCAACTCTGTTTGTGACAGTTTTAAATCAAACATATGATTTAAATTTAACAGTAACGGCCGAATCCCCAACCCAATCAGCAAAGACAACGGAACATACACAAAAAGTATCAGTAAATCCATTCCATAATGATTTCCATAAATTCCAGCTACTGCTTCCCGCATAGCATTCACACCGTAGGTAAACGGCAAAAAGGGATGAAGATTTTGAAAAAATCCTGGGGTCATCTCAATAGGATAAGTACCAGCAGAACCTGGAATTTGAATAATGACTAAAAGTACGCTGAGTGCTTTTCCTATGTGCTTGAATGTTGTGGAAAGGGCATATATGATATTGACATAAACAAAGGAACACACCATTCCCGCCAATAAAAGCGCCCACGGTGACACACATTGAACCTTTAACAAGAATAAATTCCCCAGCACAATAATGATTGCCTGAATCTGTCCAATGAGTATATAAAGAATCCATCTTCCAAAATAGCGCTGAGCTAAACTGCAATTTACCGGCAGACCTTCCTGATCGACTTCCAATTTAAAAATGGCAATCAGCACCATTCCCCCTACCCAAATGGCCAGATTGGTATAAAAAGGAGTCATTGCAGACCCATAGTTTTTGACAGAATAAAAAGTTTCTGTTTTCAGTGTCACTGGTGCAGACATAAAATCACTGATTGCCTGCACATCTAATGTTCCAGATAACAACGCCTCCCCAAAGGTCTGGGATTGTGTGATGGTTTGAATATCGTTTAACGTATCTCCCAATTGATTTTTAATGGTAACAATGGAATCACTGGTACTTTTTATGGCTGTTTTTGCCTGTTCCAGACTGGAGGATAGGCTATTTGTCATCACCTTCATTTGTTCAATAGAGGGGATAACTCCCTCTATTGTACCGGAAAGCTGTCCGTTTTCCTGCAAAAAAGTGCTCATAAAATCTTGAAATTGAGGAAGGATCTCCTGCTGAAATTGCTGATCAGCCTGACTGAGCAATTCCTGGTTTCCTGATACTGCGGCTGCCAGCTGTGCTGATGCTGTTGTCACCGCATTCATAATATCCCCTAAAGACTGATTTCCTGTTTTAAGCTGTTCCAACAGTTTTTGATGCCGCTGATTATCTTCCTCCAAAGAAGCAATCAAAGATTGTGCCGGACTGCCCGGCATCATCTCATCCAAGTTTTTTAACCCCTGAATTAGCTGCTCATTTTGATCCAGAACCTGTTCCAAGGTGTTGGCGGCATCATCTACTTTTCCTACCGCAGTTTGCATCTGTCCCTGAAAGAAAGATAAATTCCCCTGAACACGGTCTCCGATATTTTCTAACAGCAAGCCTCCCTGCCAGACACTTTCCCGCAAATTTTGCTGAAAGTCCTGAAGAGATTCTTGCCCATCCAAAAACAATTCTGCGCTTTGCTTCAAAGCTTCTGCCCCTATTTTTGCCTGTTCAGAGGCCTGATCAAAAAGCGGTGTGATTTCGCCTAAATCGCTGGACATTTTTTCTAAACCAGATTCAAAATCGCCCATACTTTGTTCATAACGGTCTAGATGAGACAAAATGGTTTCTAACTTTGTGATCACATCTTGTTCTGCTTCATCCGCCTGTTGTGACAATTGTTTCGCAGACTGATTAATCAGTTCTGATGCAGATTGAGATGCTGCAGAGACAAACTCTTCATTGACCTGCTCCAAAATGGTAGAAGCACCGGTATCGGTGATTTTGGGAGCAATAGCATTTTTCTTCTCATTTACATAATAAACAATTTCTGGGCGCTGGATGGTCCCTGATAAAATGCTGACCAATGATTCACTGAAATTCTCCGGAATGAGAAGGGCTGCGTAATATTCTCCTGATTCTACACCCTCTATGGCAGTGTTTTTTTCTTCAAACACCCATCCCAAATCATGGTTCTCTTTTAAATTTTTTACAATTTCATCACCGGCGTTGAGCTCTCCTGTCAATGAATGCTGAATTCCGCGATCCTCGTTGACAATGGAAATTTGAACCCCCTGGGTATTGCTGTAAGGATCGTAATTAGCAGCAATATTAAACCATGCATATAGAGAAGGGATTAAGCATACTCCAATGACAACCAAACACGCAACCCAGCTGCGTCCAATCCTGGATACATCTCGGACAAAAATGCGAAATGCCTGTTTCATTCTGCAAAACCTCCTATGAATCGAATTTGTTATTATATTTAACTATTATTACAACGCCAAATTATATCACAAACCCAATGAAAAGTCACCTTGTAAAACCTACAAAAACGTTCTTGTTTCTTAGGACGTTTCAGGCATGTTGATTGATTTTTTAAAACCACAAGCTAAATTTTTATTTCCGCACAGAAAAAATGCAGACCATTTAAAATGGTCTGCATTTTTGAGAAAACTAGAAAATTAAAACAACCTATCACTTGTTTCGGTACTCTTTCATATGATTTTTCAGGACCCTGTAGACTGATAATGCTTAGTTCCAATCTTCCAAAGCATCAGACTGGGAATCCAAAACAACAACGCTAAAACTGGTACAAAAACAAAAAACAAAGAATCACTTCTCCCGGTAATATATAAAAGCGGATAATACTGCACCAATGCCAGCGGGAAAACATAGGTTACAAACCGCAGTACCCATTTCCCATAAATGGAAAAGGGATATTGTCCAAACTCTCTTCCCCCATAAATGAGGATATTCAAAGTTTCCAATCCCTGAATGGTAAAAAAGCAAACAGACGCATAGATCACAAACATAGCCACAAACACCAAAGAGCCGCACACATTCATCAGGATCAAAGTCAGCACCTTCAGCAGTGTCCAGTGTACGCCGCAGTTTGGAATCGCATAAGCGTAAACTAAAATTGCCTGAATCAGCCGCCCCAGCCGTGAAAATTCCATTTTAGAACCCAGCACCTGTAAAATCACATTTCTGGGGCGCACCAAAATCCGGTCAAACTCTCCGTTACCCAGCATCATAGGAAACAAATCAAATCCCCGGGCAAACACCTCGGCAACCGTTAAGGAAAGCTGCATAATGGCAAAGCACAGTAACACTTCGGCCAAAGAAAACCCTTCCACCTGATGAAACCGGCTCATTAAAAAATATACCCCAAACAGCATGGTAAAGGAGGTAAAAAACTGCCCCAACACCGTCAGCAAAAACGATGTTTTATACTGCATCACCGAACGAAGATGAATCGAAAAGTACTTCCAATAAAGTTTCATTGTCATTCCCTCCTTTTATCCGCCCTGTACCACAATCCGTCCCAACGCACGGCTGAGCAAAAATCGGTTTAAAACCGTCAAAAATGCGATCCAGACTACCTGAAGCACAATTGCTTCCAAAGCTTGTGAACCAGACAGATCCCCTGAATAAACCCGAAGAGGAACCTGTACTGCAGCAAAGGGGAGCTTTTCCAGCACAGCCTGCCACATAGGAGGCAAAAACGGCAAAGGAATGAATCCACCGGATGCAAATTCTGCTAAGGAAGTATAAATAATCCGCACCCCTTGGGAAGAAACCGTATACATGCTGATGACATATAACAGGTTTTCTATGGTAATCACTGCCAAGATCCCCAATATCATGGTCATCAAAAACAGACCAAACTGTTGCCAGGAATCAGGCAAAATCAAGCGATATGGTTTTGGCAGAAATATAGCAACCAATAAAATGGGCGGACAGCGAAGCACGACTTTTGCCAGCCGTACTGCACTGGTTTTTAAACTCCAAAGCAAATATAAATCCATAGGACGGCACAGTTCATAGGCAATATTTCCGCTGACAATGCTGTCATAAATTTCATTATCTGTACTATAAACATTCAGCAATGCAAAAAAAGCCTGCTGCATCCAAATATAGGAGACCAGCTGAGGGTAGGTCATAGGAAAACTTTCCGGATCCGTACGGTAAAAAGCTCCAAACATTAATATCAGCAAAAATCCCCAGGCAAACTGTGTAGAAATCCCTGCCCAGGCCGCTGCCCGATATTGAAGGCTGTTTAAAAAACGAATCCGGAAAAAAGAAAGATACTTTTTCATATAGCAAACTCCTGGTAGAGTCGCACTACCATCTCTTCCGCAGAAATTCCCTGTACAGAAAAATCGGTGATTTCTACTGTCTGCGCCAGTGCAGATACAGCAGAAGACACAGACTGCTCCGGATCCAGCAAAAACACGGCTCGTCCGTTTTGATTTTCTCTCAGTGTCATTCCTGCAAATTGTTCTGGAAGAATGCCTGCATATTCCACAGTCATAATTTTCTGATTTCCGCACCGGTTTTTCAGCTGCTGCAAAGTTCCGTCCAGCAAAATCCGGCCTTTCCCAATCAACAAAATTCGGTTTGCCAGCGCCTCAATATCCTGCATATCGTGGGTAGTCAAAATCACGGTTGTTTTCTTTTCCTGGTTTTGCTGCCTAATAAAATCCCGCACCGCAATTTTAGAAACCGCATCCAAACCGATGGTCGGCTCGTCCAAAAATAAAACTTTGGGATCATGCAGCAGAGATCCTGCAATTTCACAGCGCATTCGCTGTCCCAGAGACAGCAGTCTTGCCGGTGTCCGAACAATTTCCTGTAAATGGAGCATTTCTGTTAAATCAGACAGATTTTTTCGGTATACCTGAGGCGGAATCCGATAAATATCCCGCAGCAGCTCAAAGGAATCGATGACCGGCACATCCCACCAAAGCTGAGACCGCTGCCCAAACACCACCCCAATCTGCGCTACATGGCGGGTTCTCTGTTTCCATGGGATCAAACCATTAATGACACATTCCCCGCTGTCCGGTGTCAAAATCCCGCTCATCACCTTAATGGTGCTGCTTTTTCCAGCACCGTTGGGCCCAATGTACCCTACAATCTCCCCATCAGGGATCGTAAACGAGATATCCTGAAGGGCTTCGATGGTGTCATACTGTCTTCGTAAAAGAGTCTTTACCGCAGCGGAAAATCCAGCATTCCGCCTGGCAACCTGAAAGGTTTTTCGGATCTGCTTTACTTCAATCATATGAAATTCTCCTTGTTATTTGAAATGTAAATCTGCCTAACTGTATGACAGTAGTTGTCCTGCATTGACTGTCAGGCAAATTTTTCCTATGCTCCATCCTCCGCAAGACAACAAGCCGGAAAACCAGCACAGGCAGATCCTGTCCGGTTTTCCGGTTTCATTGTTCTTTAAGAATGTAATTTTATCATATCACAAACTGTATAGAGTTACAAGAATCATTCCAGGAAAATTTTACTGATTTACTAATTCCAGTGCCATTTTGCTGAACTCCCACAGCCGCTGTGGATGCCGCTGTACAGAACTATTGTCTTTTAAAATCATTTCCAGCTGACGTCCGTTTGCTTTGGCTGCTTTCATGGTGTTGATTAATTCCTGTTTCATCCCCTCCAGATTGCCGCATGCTACTAATGCAGGATTAGGTTTGTTGGACATAATGATGCCCTCAGGCAGCATTTGAGCGAATTTCCAAGGATCACTCCAGGGACTGCAGGAAATTTTACGCACATTAGGAAGCTCTGCCAATATTTCCAGACGATCATCCAGCTTTTCACAGCATCCATAATAGATATCCCCAAATTGTTCAAAAATCCGCTTCATATATGGCAGTTCAAACTCCCGAGTAACCTCCGGTGAAACAGAGGTAAACAACTGCGCCAGACCAAACGCCCAGCTGTTTTGAGAAATTCCCGGACGCTGTGCCAACCGGTGATCCAACGGCTGACGAATGGTATGGGAGCAATGACAGATTCCGCTTGCCACGTCAAACAGTCCCTGCTCATTTCCCTGACGTATCCAGTCTAACGCAATATTTGTCATCCGTTCCATCATACCGTGAAGCAATTCTGGCTGATCTAGCAGCATATAATAGCATTCTTCTACACTTTGCCATTGACTGATCGTATCCCAAAATCCGCAGTGGAGACTGATCCCTTCCCAATAAACTGGAGCAATTCCCTCAAAAATTTTCTGAGCAGTTTCCATTGCTTCCTGTTCTTTACAAGAATCTGCTTCCAATACCGTAGGTTTGATTTTTTCTAAATCTTCCATTGTTTGGAACTGTTTTATATACGCATGAGATACCACATCGTTTGCTTCATCAGTTTTTGTAATTTCCTCTTCTACATGAATTCCAAAAGCACGGTAATTGGGATCTTTCAAAATGCGGGGAATCATCATATATGGCGGTAAAAGCATATCTGCGGGCATATGTTTATACTGATAAATTTTTCGTCTCAGCTGTTGTTCTACGCCTCTCCAATAAGGGTCTGCAATCTGACATACTAGACTGCCGTCCACATCCATTTCGTGCCATGGAATCTGGTCAATCAGCACCATGGGTCTTTGTCCTTTTCCTGTATTGTGAGCAATCCACAATTTTTGTGTTTCCTCCTGTGCTGGAGAAACCGCATATTCCATATATTGTTTTGCCAGCTGCCGCAATATTTCGGTTTCTTTTTGTGTAAGCATTTAAACCGCTCCTTCCAATGATTTGTTATCTTCATTTTACCTCAAAAAAATTGAACTTTAAATGACAATTTATTGATATTATGATATAATAATTGATATTCCCACTGATAAGAAAGGAGCTGATTCCAGATGGTGCTTCTCATGAAAGGCCGAGGAATTCAACGGCAAAATTGGCAGGTTGATGAACCAGTAGCTGCTGGGTATTCCAGAGTATATCTTATTGAATCTGGAACTGTTTTTTACTGTGAAGGGAATATCCCTTACACACTACGTCCTGGTACCTTATATATTTTTCCGGCTACCGTGCCCTATCAAATGACCCGCGATCCCATTCATCCATTTCATTGCCTTTGGTTTCACATGGATTTTTTCCCAATCCGCGTTTCTTCTTTAATACAAATTCCTGTAGAATCTGATTCTATTCTAAAACTTCAACTGGAACTTTTACAGGAATTGTTTTCTAAAGATTTTCAGGAAGAATCTTTCGGGGAAAATGTGATTCATTCTTTTGCGCAATATCTTTTAAAATTTTATCTTCCGCAACAGCAAACACCGATGACACCCGTTATTCGCTTTATCCGAGAACATTACCGAGATCCAAATTTAACCGTAAACGGAATCAGCACTCATTTTGGATATACTCCCGAACATTTTATCCGTACTTTTACCAAAGCTCTGGGTGTAACACCTTATCAGTATCTGCTCAGTATGCGCATGTACGAAGCACGCCGCCTTCTTTTAGAAAATTACTCTGTCAGCAAAACCGCACAAGAAGTAGGGTATGAAGATACCCGTTCTTTTTCTCACGCTTTTCAAAAAAAGTATGCTATATCACCCAGTCAATTAAAAAAGGGAACCAATATTTTTCCATAAAAATTTAATTTACACATCTATTCAAGCGTCAAATATTTACCGCAATTTCTTATATTTTAAATTCAAAGTCATTGACGACGGATATTCTTTATTTGATTTAACATACGAATGATTAAGGACTTTCTTAATTCGTCAAATTATTTTTCACCCATCATTCAAAGCGCAGGAATATGATTTATTTTTATCCGTTATAGGATATGTGTAATCATATCCAAGCGCAAGATTTTTATCCTAAACTATAACTGAGTGAATGATTATGAAATATGCAGTCGAAAAATATGATTTTAAGGCTCTTGGAAAAGCCATAAAATCTGCAAGACAATCAAAAGGAATATCCCGAAATCAATTGGCTGATTATCTGCACATTGCTCCGCGGTATATCGCATCTATCGAAAACAGCGGACAGCATCCCAGTCTTCAGATCCTGTATGAATTGGTGACCTTTTTAGACGTTTCTGTGGATCAGTATTTCTTTCCAGAAAAAGAACTGTCTCGCAACCACCAGCGGCGGCAGATCGAAAATCTTTTGGATGATATGAACGGACAAGAACTGACAATTATGCTGGCAACAGCAAAGGGAATCTGCGAATCTAGAAATGTGAAAAAATAAAGTGTTTCTAAGTTTGCTGCCTTTCTTTTTGATTGTATAAAACCAATTTGAAAGAAAGGACTCCGTTGGGAATGAAAATTTATAAAGAAGAAACAATTTATGCCTCCCAGCAGTTTACTACACGCACCCTAATTAATAATATTGATCAGGCCGGTTGTATGGTACCGGAACATTGGCACGACTATTATGAAGTGTTGTACATTATGGACGGCCAAGCTATTCAAACCATTGAAAATCGTACAGAAACTGTTAATCCTGGTGACATTGTAGTAATTCAACCAGGTGAAGTTCATGCTACCCATGCTTTATCTGAAAGCGGTTGCGGTATCATTGTTTTGTTGTTTTTTCCAAGCTGTTTAAATTTTAATAATGACCATAATATCTATTCTCGATATCTAAATCTATTTTTAAGCAATTTTCAAAACCGCAGTGGGTACCTGCATAGCCCCTACCCATTTCAGCAGGAAATTTTAAAGCTTATCTGTAAGATTAGTGAAGAATACACCCTAAAAGCAGATGGATATGAATTAATTGACCAAAGGTTTGATTTATCAGTTTTTGGGATATTTACAGCGTATTGGGAATTTATCCATTACCCCCCATTCTACCCAAAGCCGATATCTGCAAGTAATTCAGTGTTGCCGATATATCGAAGACAACTACAGTTGTCCTATCACTTTGGAACAAATTTCCCGAAAATTAGGATACTCCAAAGAATATTTCTCCAAACTTTTTAAAGAATGTGTTGGAGAAAATTATAAGGCTTTTCTAGATTATGTGCGAATCTCAGAAGCACAAAGAATGATTAAATTTGAAGGATTGCCGATTACTGTTGTGGCTGAGCGGGTAGGATATCAAAGCCTTTGCAGTTTCAGTCGAGCTTTTAAACGAATGACAGGGCATCCACCTACCAGTGAATATCTTTAACAAAAAAGACGTTGTCGTTTTTGACAGCGTCTTTTTTGCATGTTAAAAAATTAACCAAATATTAATTATTGTATAATTTCCCTTAATTTTAGAAATTTACTTTACCCCAAAAACAAGATATCATTAATTTAAACAAAAAAATCGCGATTTAATGAAACTTATTATTAAAAACATATTATTGTTTTGTGAATAATATTCTTTACTGTCGACAATCAAAGAATTTATTCAAACAAACGAACTCTATGAATTATTTTCATTGTATAAAGGAGGATATTATGAAGAACAAAAAAGTAATGGCAAAAGTATTAGCCGCTCTGGTAATATCAACTTCTATTTTAACATCATGTGGTGGAGACAGCAGCAAAGAAACATCAACTGCAAATACAGGAAATGGCGGCACAACTGCAAGCCCAGGAACTAATACTATCGGCGATAATTTGAAATATGATTTGGATGCACCAATCAATGATGGAGAAAAGATTGAAATTGATTTCTGGATTCAGAATGAATTGCAGGAACCATATGAAAAATGGATTGAAGAATACACTAAAGTACATCCGAATGTAACAGTAAAAACAACCTATTCTGCAAACGCAGACCATTTTCAAAAGCTTCCAATTGCTCTTCAGTCTGGAACAGGTCCTGATATCTTCCATATGCACAATGCACAAACAGCTGCAATTATCCCTAACACAGAACCATACCCAGAAGATGTTCTCCTATTGATGTACTGAAAGAAGACTTTTTACAAGTAGAAGAACACTTAATCGATGGAAAGCTGTATTTCATTGATATGGGGGTTATGACATCCGGTATTTTCTATAACAAAGACATGTGGGAAGAAGCAGGATTAACCGAAGCGGATATTCCAAAAACATGGGATGATCTTGTAGCAGTTGCTCAAAAACTGACAAAGACCGATTCTAAAGGAAAAATCACTCGAGAAGGTATGGCTTTGAATGAAGGTGCTAATTTCTTATTGACAGCCCTTAACATGCAAAAAGGAAACTTTATGTTTGATGAAGAAGGAACAGCACTGATCAATACGCCAGATATGAAGGAAAGCATGCAGTTTATTGTAGACTTTTACGATAAATATAAAGTGTCCTCTATCGATTTTCCTACATATAGTGAATCTTTTGCAAACCAGCAGGCAGCTATGACCTATAGCTGGGGCTGGTATGGAACTTGGCTAAACGGTGATTCCTATAAAGATTTAAACTGGGGATTCTTTAATCTGCCTACAGTAGACGGAGAAACACCTCCTGCGTATGATCGAAACAACGGTGAAAGTACTGCAGCAGTTAGTGCTAAGACAGGAGACAAAGAAAAAGCCGTTGCGTTTGATATGCTGAAATACTTCTTGTGCAATGATGAACTGCTGATAGAAACCAATATGGCACTGAGTACTGTACCTGTAAAATTGTCATTACAGAATAATGAAACCATTGCAACTAATATTGTACTGGGAACACAGGCTGAAATTTTGGATCGGACATATTGGCCAGGAGCAGTTCCAGACCCATATTTCCAGGGACTGTTGAAATATGTTGAGCAGGATGTATTGTTGAATGGTAAATCTATTGACGATGCTTTAGAAAATGCTGAAACCGTTATTAATAAAGATCTGGAACCATTAGACTTTACACCTGTAGAACGTTTGTATCAGCATGCTTCTGAATTCAAAAATTAATTTTGCTCTCTCAATAAATATATAAAATTATGTGACGTGGAAGGTGGTATGTTTTTTATAAAACATACCACCTGTGTTAAGAGGTGAGAAAATGAACAGTAATTCCAAAACAACAAAGAAAAAAATTGATTTATTTGGAAAACGATCTATGGTAATTGTCGTCATAGGAACGATGCTGCTGTCCTATTTAATCTTTATGATCTTCCCAATCTGCTATGCATTAGTAGGAAGTTTCTTTGAATGGAATCCTATGATCGGAACATTCAATTTTCTGGGATTAGACAACTATAAAGAAGCCTTTACTTCCCCGTTAATGTGGAAGTCCTTGTTTAACAGCATTTACTTTACGGTGGTAGTTGTTTTTTTCAGAACTATATTAGGACTTGTATTTGCCATTTTAGTCAATGAGGTTACAAAATTTAAAAGTTTTTACCGTACAGTTTATTATTTGCCAGTTGTTACCTCTATGGTAGCAGTATCCTTAGTATGGAAAATCATGTATAACCCGGCATTTGGAATTATCAATCAGATGCTGAATGCAATTGGTTTGCCTTCCTTAAAGTGGCTGCAGGATTCTGTACAAGCAATGCCTGCCGTTATGTTGATGACAATCTGGAAGGATATGGGTTATGCTATGGTTTTGTTTTTAGCTGGACTTCAGGGAATTCCAAAACAGTGTACCGAAGCAGCACTAATCGATGGATCCAGTAAAATTCAAACATATTGGTATATTACTCTTCCCTTACTGAAAAACACAACTTTCTTTGTTGTCATTACATCTGTGATCAGCTATTTGCAGACTTTCACACAAATTTTCATGCTGACCGAAGGCGGTCCTGGTGATGCAACTTATACATCCGTTTATCTATTGTATTATGAAGCATTTACGAAATATCGGTTTGGCTATGCATCATCCATCTCTTTCATTTTATTTGTAGTAATTCTGGTATTCTCTGTATTCCAGGTAAGAGCAAATAATAAAGCAGAAGTTTCTTATTAACATAATGATTCTGCGGAAAGAAAGGAATGATTTTAAGAATGAAAAGTAAAAAATTAATTTCCAGAACTTTATTATACTTATTTCTCACATTATTTGCACTGTTAATGGTACTTCCCTTTGTTTGGATGATTACTTCCTCTTTTAAAACCATGGCAGAAATCAATATGATTCCATCTACCCTTCTTCCCAAAGAGCCAACTTTTAATAACTATACAACAGTATGGGATAAAGTAAGCTTTGGAAGAATCTTTCTTAACAGTGTTGTTTTATCCATTGTAAAAACAGCAATTATTTTATATACCAGCGCAATTGTAGGATATGTAATTTCCAAAGTGGATTTTAAATACAACAAGACTGTATTTTTAATTGTGTTATGCACCATGATGATTCCATGGCCAGTAACCATCATTCCTATGTATCAGGAAATGAGTTGGTTTGGATGGATTGGCAGTTACACCTCATTGATTGTACCGTCCTTATTCAGTAGTTTTGGTATTTACATGATGAAACAGTTTATTGATTCTATCCCCAATGAACTGTTAGAAGCTGCCAGAATTGATGGAGCAACTGAGTATGGAATTTTCCATCGTATTATTTTAGGAAATATCAGCAGTGCGTTGTCCGCTTTAGGGATTTTCCAGTTCTTATGGGTATGGGATGACTTTTTGTGGCCTCAGTTGATGTTGACAGATTCTTCTAAATACACCCTGCCGCTAGGTCTGCGTTCTTTGACTGGACAATTCTTCAGTGACTATGGTCCTATTTTAGCTGGAGCTACAATCTCTGTTATTCCAGTTTTGATTGTTTATTTGATTTTCCAAAAACAGTTTGTTGAAGGGATTGCCATGTCTGGCATGAAAGGGTAATGTAGTACAAAGCATTTTAAAATAAAAAACAGAAGGAGAACAATTATGACAGGACGTGAACGGCTAATTGCTGCTCTCAACAGAAAACCCGTAGACCGAATTCCTTGGTCTTTATGCATGGACGCTTATTATACCAGTTCTTTGGTTGAACAAGGATTTTCTATGAATTTATTGGAAACACTGCGTTACCTGCGCAATGATATTATGGAACGTCATGTTCCTACTTATCAGACGATTTATAAAAATCTGTCTTACGAAGAACAAAAAAGTCCTGAAGAATGGACACGATTCTTTCATACTCCTGTGGGAGATCTGACAGAAATTTCCCGTTCCAAAGGACATACCCACTATATTGCAAAACATTTAATCACCAGTTACGAAGATCTGAAAACCTTTCTCTATGTATTAAAAAACACAGAATATCAACCTGATTTCGCATACTTTATAAAGCGAGATCATGAAATCGGCGAGGACGGCATGGCTACTCCTACTGCCCCTTATACACCGATTCAGGCTTTTCTTCAGCACTTAATTGGAGTAGAAAACACTGTATATTTTTTGGCAGATTATCCTGACTTAATGGACGAAATTTTAGAATTGTTACATGAAAGAAATAAGGAAGCTTATAAAATTATCCGTGACTGTCCTACTCCTGTTATCTTTGCCTATGAAGATACTTCCACTACAGTAATGAGCCGATGGATGTATGAAAAGTACTGTTCCAAACAAATTGATGAGTATGCAGATATCATTCACAATTCCGGAAAAATTTTCATTACACATATGTGCGGTAAACTCAAAGGTTTTGCAGATCTGGTAAAAGCCGGAAAACAAGATGGCGTAGATTCTCTCTGTCCTCCTACAACTGGCGATTTTTGGGCACATGAAGCCCGAGCATGTTGGGGAGAAGAAAAGGTGATTATCGGTGGGCTGGAACCACCGATTCTGGTTCGGCTGACTGAGGAAGAGACGATTCGCTATACCGTTCGGGTAATCAATCAAATGGCTCCTGGAAATTCCTTTATCCTTTCCAGCGGTGATGCTGTATCCTACGGGACTCCAATTGAAAACCTGCTGGCAATCACCCGACTGATTGAAGAATATGGTTCTTATCCTTTAACAGGAACCATTGATGAAGATGAAGCTGTTGCCCGTTTATGTAAATAACAATATCCTAATATCACACAATTTACCTAGTGAAGGGAATACTGACATATGAGACAGCCCAATTTTAATAATCTTTTAAAGGTATTAGACCGAAAAGTTCCTGATCGCCCCACTTTATTTGAATTCTTCATGAACGTTCCTCTATATGAACGGTTTAATGGAACCCCATATCCCAAGGTGAGAAATTCCGCAGAAGAAGTTATTTATCTTGCCAACGCATTTGCCAAAGCAGGATATGACTACGTAACAGTTCATGGATCAGAATTTAACTTTCCTGTGCCTACCCGTCATTCCTTAGAGACTCTTTCCCTTAACGAAGGCGCTGGAATCACTACTTGGGACGCTTTTCATACCTATCAGTGGCCAGATCCAGATGCCGCAGACTATTCCAAACTGGAAAAATCAGCCCCCTATCTTCCTGAAGGAATGAAAATTCTAGTCATGGGGCCTGGAGGTGTTTTAGAAAATGTAATCGCTCTGACTGGTTATGAAAATCTGTGTTTCATGCTGTATGATGATCCAGATTTAGTACAGGCAATTTTTGACGCAGTTGGAGAACGATTGGTTCGTTATTACGAAATTTCTGCTCAGTACGATCCTGTTGGAGTATTGATTTCTAATGATGACTGGGGATTTAAACATCAAACCTTTTTAGGAACCGACCAAATGCGTCAATATGTATATCCTTGGCATAAAAAGATTGTAGAAACCATTCACCGCGCTGGAAAACCGGCTTTACTACATTCTTGCGGAAGTTTTGATGTAGCCATGGATGATGTGATCAATACCATGAAATATGACGCAAAACATTCCTATGAGGATGCTATTTTACCAGTAGAAGATTCCTATGAAAGATGGCATAACCAAATTGCTATTTTAGGAGGAATTGATGTAGATTTTATCATCCGAAGCTCTCCCGAAGAAATTCAGAAACGCTGCAAAGCTATGCTGGAACGGGTAAAAGACCGAGGTGGTTATGCTTTGGGAACTGGAAACAGCGTTCCGGAATACATTCCTCAAGAACATTATTTTGCTATGATCGATTGTATTCGTAACGACAACTAACTTAAACTTATTCTATTAACACAAACAAAAGAGGAGCACGATTTCCTTTATCGAGATCGTGCTCCTCTTTATTTTTATCACAATTGCCTTTTTTACGGCATTTCATCTTTCTGTTTCATCTGAATCAGTTCTTTTTCCGCAGGAATTAAAACCTGCTCATACCGCTCAATCTTTTCATTTAAGCGATTTAAGGTTGTTTGCATTTGCTGAATCCTTTCCTGAAGTTGATCCCTTTGTTCCACTAAAATCTGTTTTCTTGCCTGCGCAGTCCCCTCCCGTTCAAAAAGAGAAACATATTCAATTAACGCTTCTACCTGAAGCCCCGAACTGCGCATACACTTGATAAATTCCACCCACCGACAGTCTGCCTGCTGGTAATCCCGAATCCCGCTTTTATTTCGATGCACTGGAGGAATCAAACCAATCCGCTCATAATACCGCAATGTGTCCGGTGTAAGCCCGTATTTTTTACTTACTTCTGCAATGGTCATTCATTTCACCGCCTATTCTTCATGTTGCTGACTATTTATTTCTATTTTATTATATCTCCTAGAGTTCACTCCATGTCAAGAAAAACTGTGCTAAAACGTGTGAAATATGCCATATTCAAAAGTAATTTTACTAATATTATGACGGTCACATAAATCTAAATACTTCTGCAATTTTTAGAACAAGGGGATAGAAGAAAGGGCATTGTTTTCACAATGCCCTTTCTTAACTTCAATTTTCTCAAACAAAAAGCCATCAATAATTCTGAACCATATCCATAACAATTTGTTCCCATTCAAAAATATTTTGAGGACGATGACAACAGGTACTGATATCCTTTAAGACAATATCCACATTACAACCATTCCGACGGCAAGCATCCAAAATATTTCCTATTTCTTTTTTCAGTGCATCTTGATCCAGCATCGGAACTGCCACCGCAGACGGATTTGGTTTGGAAGCCAATACATATTTCTTGCCAATGGCCTCCGCACCCACCTGAACATCTGCCCACGGAGTAATGGATACTTTTCTCAAATTTGGAATTTTTTCTACAATATCAATTTTCTTATCCAGAGGTTCACAGCAGCCATAATACACCAAACCGCATTTTCCAATGGTATCTTTCATATAGTCAATATCAAATTCCTCATGCATATCCTTGGAAACAGACGCAAAAATCTGAGCAGTACCACGACCCCAAATATTTTTGTAGGTGAGATGTTCACCGTCAAAATCGTCTCCTCTCAAGTCATCACTGAAAATCGGCGTACAGTGCAGACTCCAGGGTTCCGGATCGAACAGCCCCAGTTTGAGATACTGATCCATAATATCCATGGAAATATCAGTCAGTTTGCGCATCATATGATGACTCAATTCCGGTTCCTCTGCCAAACTAATCAGCAGCGGTAACACGCCCCGGAACATAGAAATATCATCCCAGGGATGCAATGTCACATGATCCAAACCTGTTTTCCGTACCGGAATCAAATCCCCAATCATGTCTCCTACCAACTGAAACCGGCGGTTGGTTTCAGCTTCATCATAAGTAATCACTGCCGGATGAAGTTTTTCCAAGTCTTCTTCTGTACTGAGCTGATCCTCATACTCATGGGAAACAATATTATTTCCTGCATCTGTTGCCAATGTTTCTTCCTGAATTGTAATTCCAATTCCGGTGGAATGAACCACCTTTGGTACTGGTACAAAAGGACGCAAAATCATATCTGCCCGCAGATGTTCAAATTTGTAAATTTCCCGGCGCAAAAACTGCTCTACTTCTCTCAAATATGGGTCCGTACAACGAAGTGTCAGTTCATCCCCCAGCTCCATTTCATGCCAGGGAAGTTCATCAATCAGCACAACCGGACGAATCATGTGTAGGTCATTGCTGGCTTTATGAAGTTTTGCCCGTTCAGCATTGTGTTCTGATTCTGCGTAAAGCCGGTATTTTCCCGCCAGCTGCCGCAGTATCTTTTGATCATTTGTCATTTCATTCACCTCATTTATCTGCTATAAAAAATCTGTTTCTACTTTATTGGATTCAGTATATCACGTGAAAAACTGCTTCTCAATAAAATTTACAAAAAACTCGAATATTGTAGAAAAATTCGTAAAAATTCACAAGAATCACTGGTAATGTTTTAGCATGCTTTCCTGTTATCCTTTTACTGCACCAGCCACCATACTTTCCATAATTTGTTCCTGTAAAATTACGTAAACAATAATAGTGGGGACAATACACATCACCAGCGCCGCAAACATTGCTGTATAGTTAAAAGAGAACATTGATGTAAAATATTTCATCGTCAGCGGCAGAGTACGGTTTTCTTCTGAAGAGGTAAGCAACAACGCATACAAAAGTTCGTTCCAAGCGCCGATAAAAGTCATTACTGCAGAACTAGCAATGGAAGATTTAGCAATTGGCAACATAATTTTAATGAATGTGGTAAAAAATCCAGCACCTTCAATATAGGCTGCTTCTTCCAATTCTCTTGGCACAGAAAGAAAAAAGCTGCGCATTAAAAACAGGCACATTGCCATGGAAAATCCAGTATAAATTAAAATCAAACCTGCTTTGGTATCGTACAACCCCAATGATTTTACTGTAGCATAAATCGGCTGAATCATAGCATTGGACGGAATCAGCATAGAACAGATTAACAACCCGAAAATAGCACCACGAAGTTTAAATTCACACCGTGCCAATACATATGCTGCCATAGAGTAAATAAAAATGGAAATTACTGTTGTCACTGTGGCAATAATCAAAGATGTCATAAACCGCATGGGGATATTAGCCATTTCCATAGCAATTTCATATCCCACAAAAGAAGGTGTTTTCGGAAGTGTAAATGCAGATTCCAAAATTTCATTGTTAGTTTTAAAAGAAGACAGCACCACCCAGATAAATGGTACAATGGAAATAATCACAACAATCGCCATTACGAAATAGCTCATAATTCCATACAAAATAGATGCTGTTCCTCTTTGGGGATGATTCTTTCTCATGATATACCCTCCTTAGTCTGCTGTAGACTGACCGGTCTTCATTCCCTTCTGAATGACCAGCATCACAATTACACCCATCAAAAGCATAACAATTCCAATGGCGTTTGCATATCCGTATCTACTCTGTACTACAATGGCATTTACAGACATTACCGCCAGATTAATGGTTTCATTTCCAGGACCTCCGTTGGTAGTCATATAAATAATGTCAAACATTTTAAATACAGAGGTAATGGCAATGATCATACCAGTACCAATAATGTTTCTCAATAGAGGAATATTAATATACCAGTCAATCTGCCATACATTTGCACCGTCAATTTTTGCTGCTTCGTATAAATCCGGAGAAATAGACAACAGTTCCGCCAATGTAATCAATGTAATTACTGCTGCAAACCACAGCCAAATCTGTGTTAAAGCAAAAAATGCTGTGCGCTGATCATAAAGCCAGTTAATATTAAAATCATCACCCGCAAAAATTTTGATGACAGAGTTTAGAATTCCTGCGTCTGGTTTGAAAATAAACATGAATAATAAAGCCATTCCGCTTTGCGAAATGATATTGGGAACCATAAATGCAGAGCGTACAAACCGCCATCCCCGCATTTTTTTAGCCAGCACCAACGCTACTAAAACACCCCACGGAACATGAATAAACGCAGCACACAACGCCCACTTAATGGTATTCCACATAGCGGCTGAAAAATTATCGTCTTGAAACAATTCGATGTAGTTTTTCAGTCCAATAAATTTCATATCTTCAAATCCATTCCAGCTGCAGAAACTGCTTCCAATGGACAAAAACAGCGGCCACAAATATACCAAACAGAACATGATTAACGCAGGAAGTAAAAACCAAAAAATAATCCATCCCTGTTTATGAGGATTGACATTTTTTACTCTGCTTTTAAACAACGGTTTCTTCATCTTAAGCTACCTTCCTTTCCGAATGTGAAGAATGTAAAAGGGCGGGAAAATTCCGCCCTTTTATCTGCATATCTAAGAGGAAATCTTTTCCCTATTACTGACCAGCACCCTCTGCGATATATTCTTCTGCAGCTTTTGTCATTTTTGCCAACAGTTCATCCTGTGTAATCTGTCCGTTCAAGTAGTTAACAAGTTCGGTAGGAATTACTTCGTTTTGGGTAACTGGATCCCATTTTCCCTGATAGCTAGGATAAGCACCTTTGATATTTGGAACTAGTTCTGCATAAATTTTCATAGTTGGTGAGAATTCGGCCATGTCTTCTTCTGTCAATTCTACTTTTGGATTGAAAGAACCGGTTTCAATAGAACGCTGGCGAATAATCTTGTCGGTTGCTTTAAATTTCAAATATTCAACTGCGCCTTCCTGTACTTCTTTGGAATGGTCTACAGAAACACCTTCGCTATAAGACTGACCCTCATCGGACATCATCACTTCACCCGGCATCATAGCATATCCCACTTTTTCTTCAAAGCCTTCTGGTGCATACTGAGGATCACTTAAAGAGGTGATCATCCAAGGTCCGTTGGCAATCATAGAGGTATTTCCAGAACAGAAATTATTTGCTGCCAGCGCATAGTTTCCACCAATGGCATCCGTTGTGGTATAAGTAAACAGTTTTTCTACAATATCCAATACCCGACGCATATCATCATTTTCAAAATTGGTTGGGTATTTGGTATTCTGGAATTCCACACCACTTTCTGTTTCGCCTAAAGCCGCTGTTGCCAACAAGAACGGACACCAACCAGTTTCTGTGGTATGTAAAGAAATTGGTGTATATCCTGCGGCTTTCAGTTTTTCACAGGCATCCCAGAATTCATCCCAAGTTTTTGGGAAAGACTCAATTCCTGCTTTTTCAAAATGTTCTTTGTTATAGTAAATTCCAGAGTAATCGGTTGCTGTAGCCGGAGCAGAATACATTTTTCCGTCATCTGTGATACAATATTCCACACTGGCTTCCAATGCGTATTTTTGCCATTCTTCACTGGCGTCAAAATATGGTTTTAAGTCAATTAAACGATTATTTTCAAACAGCAAATCCGCAAAAGCTGGTTCCGCACCCAAATCTGTAACTACTGCTGGTAAATCATTGGCACTGTTGAGCATTTTCAGTTTTGCACGGATATCTTCTGCCATACCAGGCAGCCATTCTACAACCGCTTCATATTTTCCTTCGTATTCAGCATTAAACTGATCCACAATCCATTGATTCAGTTTAGACTGGCTGTCATTTCCAGCATTAGTCATCAGCAACGGGATTTGAACTACTCCTCCTTCACCTGAACCGCCGCTCTGTGCTTCGGAACCAGTATCCTTTCCGCCACCGCATCCAGCTGTAGTTGCCAGCATAGCTGCTGTTAATAAAAATATCAAAAACTTCTTTTTCATTACCCTTTCCTCCTGTCTATGTTTTTAAACCGATTGCTTTTGATATTTTTATTATAGAAGTTTTATAACTGTTCCGCTTTCAATAAAAATAACAAAATTAACAAAAATTATACATCTTGTTCGAAATTGGATATAAAAATTTCACATTTTACCCCTGGATTTAAATTGGTATATTGAATTGCATAGTCATCTCCGTAATAAAGCTTTAATCTGGCAATCACATTGCCGACTCCATATCCCCCCTGAGATTCTGGAAACAGAGAAGATAACTGCTCCAAAGACATCTGTGGAATCTGATTCAATCGTTCCAGCTTTTCCTGAGGGATTCCCTCTCCGTTATCCTCTACAGTAAGACATAGTTTTTCTTCGCAACGGAATCCTTTAATCAAAATTTTCCCTCCGGATTCTATTTTGAGAAATCCATGGTTAATGGAATTTTCCACAATTGGCTGTAAAATCAATTTTAATACAGGAACCAGTGATAAATCTGGATCCACTTCCACTGAAAAATCAAACAAATCCCCATAACGAATTTTTTGAATATTCAAATAGCAGGTTACATGATTAATTTCATCTTTCAAAGGAACTACACTTTTTCCCTTGCTTAACGTAGTTCGAAGAAATTTAGAAAGATAATCTATCATCTGTGCTGTTTTTTCCTGTCCGGACATTCTGGCAAGCATGTAAATGTTATTTAAAGTATTGTAAATAAAATGTGGGTTAATTTGATACATCAGAGAATTTAATTCCGCTACCCGCAGCTTTTCCTGCCCCTGATTCACATCATCAATCAGGGCCTCGATCCGGTCTGCCATTAAATTAAAGGTTCCTCCGATCTGACCAAATTCATCCGGCAATTTATCTTGAATTCTCTTTTGAAATCGGTTTGAGCGGAAACTTTCCATCGCCTGAATAATTAAATTAATCGGCTTTATATAATATCCTGTTAGGATAAAACCTGCTCCCACAGACACCACCATAAGAATTACTGTAATTTCAATAATTAACCGCTGTAAATTTTCATACCGTTCCATTGCATCAGAATAGCGAATATAAGAGATGACCTGCCACCCAGTATCCTGATCCGCAAACCTGCTTACCAAGTAGGTTTCTCCTGTATCTAATTCACAGGTAATCGCTTTTCCGCTTTCTGGATATTCCAGTTGAGAAAATATACTCTCTTCTTGTTCGGTGTTTCCTGAAGAGCAGGTAATAATTTCTCCGTTTTGATCTGTAATAGCAACTTTTTCTTTTTCATGCATCACTAAACTGGTCGTCTGATTAAGTCCGCTGGGATTCAACTGATAAATTAAATATCCCGGTTCCACATTAAAAGAGGGATGCCGCAGTTTCTGAACCACAAACAGATAAAACCATCTGGTTTCCCCCTGTTTATCAAAAACCCAAACTGGTTTGGCGTATGTTTCTGATAATTGAGGATGACTTACCAGCATTTCCAGATATCCTCTTGTTAAATAATCGTTCCGCAATCCGCTAACCATCTGGCTGCGATCCGATGTAAGGTATATAACATTATAAATATTCCCATAACAGTACGTGCGCAAAAGTGCTTTTAACCCTGGTTCCTGTTCACTAGCTATTCTTCCGGACATCAATGTGTTTTGTACCGCACCGTCACTTAAAATCCCTTGGGTACTTTGATAAACCTGCTGATAAATCCCATCCAGATGGATCATTCTCTGCTGACCTTTTGCATCCATTTTATCCAAAATCAATCCTTCTAGATAAGGCGCAATCATAACATTCAAAAATACAAAAAATGCAGAAAATAAAATCATAACAGGCAGAATAATCATAGCCACCAGTTTATGATAAATTCTGTTTCCAAATCTCATGCCAGCTACCTCCTATATTCACTCGGGAGTACACCAGTGCACTTTTTAAACTGTGTGGAAAAATAAGAAAGATTGTCCATTCCCACTGACAAAGCAATTTCTGTTACAGAAAGATGGGTGCGGTCAAAAAGTTCACATGCTTTTTGAATTCTTTGATGCAGCAAGTATTCCCTAAAAGACTGCCCGCTTTCCTTCTTAAATACTCTGCCAAAATAAACTGGATTCAGATGGAGTGCTTCCGCCGCATCACCAATAGACATCTGCCCATTATCTAAATGTTCCTGAATATAAGATACTGCCTGATGAAAATACTGTCCAGCAGATTCGGTATTACTATTTTGTGGAGCACCTGCCTGCTCCACAAAATTTTGGGTCATTACCGTCATGGCTTTTACCAATTGTTCACTTCTCACTGTATCCAAAGAAAGCAGAAAATCCGTATAGGATTGTACGGATTTTTCCTCCAACGCACACAATGGATGCAACCAAAACTGGATGTTCAGACCCAGTTGCTGATAGCACAAACAGATAAAAGAGAAATCCGCCTGCGCATCCTCCAAAATTTTTTGAAATCGACTAATTTCTTGTTCCAATTGTTCCATTGCCCCAGTTCTGAGCAATGTCAAAATTTTTTCTTCTTGTTCTTTGGGATAAACTCCCTTTCCGGACATATGTTTTGTCTGGGAAGAATAACCTAAAAAATTTTCCCCTTCGTATGCCAGCTCCAATCCAGTCACAGCCTGATGAAAACTGTTTTTCATTCCCTCATATCCCATAAGGCATTGACCATATGCCGCATAATAGCAATTCACATATCCTTCCGCTTCTAATTTTGCAATCATTTCTTCAAATGTATCTTTGAGCATCTGATCTGACAGATTTTCACCATATACCACTAAGATTCTCCTTTGATCCGCCAGTTCTACTGATACACAGGGCAATTTACTTTTTACCAGATCCACAAAAAGTTGAAGCTGAATGTACCGGTATACCTCTCGATCTTCATGAAGCAGATATGTAAGTGTTTGATCAATATCCACACAAATACAGGCATACTTAATATTCGGCGTCCATTGTGGATAAAATTCCATAAATCTTTCTTCCAGCCCAGTATCATTGCTGGTAAGGTATTTTCTCAACTGTAGTGACAAAAGCTCTTCCTGGTATTTTTCAAATAATGCCGCCGCCTGCTTGGTTTGATTTTTTTGGTCCATATATTCCTTTAATGCCCCCATCACCTGAAGAAAGTCTTCATCAGAAAAGGGTTTTAATAAATAAGAAAACACATCCAAACTGCACGCTGTCTGAGCATATTCAAAATCCCGGTAAGCGCTGATCACCACAAATTCCATTTGAGGGTACTGTTTTTTTACCCGGCGAATCAACTCTAACCCATCCATAGATTTCATCCGAATATCTGTCATTACAATATCCGGATTCAATACTTCACACTGTTTTAATGCCTGTTCTCCATTTTGTGCTGTTCCGCATACAGTAAACCCTGTTTGCATCCAAGGATAGGTACTGGTCAAGCCATCTAAGATAATTTTTTCATCATCTACTACTAAAACTCGATACAGTTTTTTCATCTTATATTCCCACCTTTTCATTTTTTCAAATTAAGTTTCCAATGCATAAAAAGGAGGCGGACTGTTTAAGTACAGTCTGCCTCCTTCTATTTCAAAGCACAGATTATTGTAATTATTGACCAAATAACAGCTAGTTATCCCCCCCCCGAGTAATTTTGCTACAAAGCTGAAAATAACCAAACATATTTATTCTCCTATTGTACAAATTCAATTAACTTTATTATAGCATTTTAATTATTTTTTATCAATAAAGCAAGGAGGAGCTGCTTTAAATAGCAACTCCTCCCTGCTTTCCCAAAACGTTAAACAATAGAGAGTTATTTTTTAATATTTATCGGTCAGCAGCTTTTCTGGCCATCTTCACCCATTCGTGGAACCGTTCTGGATGATACTCAATGGTATGGGTATCTTTCAGGATAATCTCCAGATTCAAATCCTTTGCCATCTTCATTGTGCTTTCCAGTTCTTCTTCGATGGCTTCTCTAGCAAATCCATTGCACACATAAGATGGATTTGGTTTTCGGCTGAAAATATACTCTTTCCCCAAAAGCTCTTTCATCTCTTCTTTTTTGCTCCACGGGGAAACTGATACCCTTCTCAAACGAGGAATTTGTTGAATCCATTTCCATCTTCCCTCTACTGGCTCACAGCATCCATAACAGTTGATTCCAAACCGTTCCAGTAATGGCAATTGATATGGGAAAATGAATTCTCCAAACATTTCCGGGGAAATTCCTACGGTTTCCTGGCTTTCTGCAAAGCCCCACAAATTTTCATATCCTACACGCCCGTCAAACTTTTCTCCCGGCAGTTCATCTGTATATCCAATTCCTCCGGATGCAATCATATCATCCTCATTATTGAGACTTAAGATTCCAAACTTTTCATACTGATCCATCAGATTCATGTGCTCATCCCGGAACCAACCCATTAAGCGATGAAGGCTTTCCGGACAATCGTACATATCGATCATCAAATCTTCCAATCCGATCAGCTTGATAACTTCCCAAGTGAGTCCCATAGTCCACCAAAAGGCACCCCGATGACGAACTTTCAGAATATCTCCCAATAATTCCTGAGCTTCTTCCAGATTCTTCTTGCTTTGTTCTTCATCATAGGTCACCTGGCGGAACCGCAGTTTGTGAAAATCTTCATCAATATCCTGAATCAGCTTGTGATAATGAAAACTTCCCTTATTTTCACCGCCGTCAGTCACTACTTCCAGTCCCTCTCCATAGCTGGAAACTGTTGTAACATAAGGAACATTAAAGTATTCTGAAATTGGTGTATCGTCCTGAATTTCATTGCCCCAATAAAGTTTCTGCCGCAGAGTGTATTCATACTGCCGAAGTTTTTCATCTGTACACAAAAGGGTTTTAGGGGTCAAAATTTCTCCCCAGCTTCCTTCTGGAGAAACGCAGATCATCGGTCTAGGAGACTGAAGTGCATTGTGTTGTTTCCATTCTTGCTTTAATGTTTGCATTCTCGGGGAATTTGCCAATTCCCTTACCTGCCTTGCTAGATCTCTTATGTATTCCCGTTCATTCATCGTCTTCTCTCTTCCTTTCCCAGAAGTTTTTTGCTTATCCTTTTACTGCACCTACAGCAACGCCATCGATGATTCTTCTGGAACAGAAAACAAAGATAATCAAAATCGGAAGTACAGACATAGTAACACCCAAATAGATAACACCATAGTCAGAACCATAAATCCCCTGCATCTGCTGTACCAGTACAGGCAGTGGGAATTTATTGTCAGAGAACAACAAAATCAATGGATTCAAGAAGTTGTTCCATGCCCCTACAAAGGTGAAAATTGCCTGGGTTGCTACTGCTGGAATAATAATCGGGAAAATAACCCGGTGGAAGATCACCAGTTCTTTTGCCCCGTCAATTCGGGCAGCTTCAATCAATGCATTAGGAACAAACGCATCCAAATACTGTTTATTCCAGAAAACTGACATAGCACTGGCGATAGAAGGAATTAAGATTGCAGCATAGGTATCCAATAATTTAAAACTATTCATCAAATTAAAATATCCGATAATCCCCAGCTGTCCAGGAAGCATCATGGTTCCAAGCAAAATCGCAAACAATACCTTATTTCCCCGGAATTTATATTTGGAAAATCCATATGCAGTCAAAGCACCAAAATAAGAACTGAGCAGAGTAGCTGATGTAGCCAAAAACAAACTGTTAGCCATCCCGCGCCAAATATTGGTACTCATCATCATACGCTGATAGTTTTTAACCAGATATTTCCCAGGAGTCAATACAAACTGAGAAGCCAAGGTGGCGTTATCATGGGTAGAACTAATAAGCATAGAATAAAAAGGAACAATACAGATTAAAAATAAAATTGCTAATATCAAATAAATTAAAATATTTGCAATGGGATTATGACGTTTTACTTTTTTCCCATGCATTGCTACTTTTTTTACAGTTTCTGCAGCCATATTATTGTTCCTCCTTCCCAGCAGTTACTTTCATAAAGATAGAAGAGAAAATAATTACAATCACAAACAAACCATACGCAATGGCAGCGCCGTAACCATAGTTGTAGTTTTTAAAGGAAGTTCCGTACATATACATAACCATGGTTAAAATAGATTTGTCCGGATTTCCTTCTACTGTACCAAAAGCATAAGGCAGGTCAAAGATCTGCAAACCACCGATAATAGACGTGGTAAATGCATAGGTCATAATCGGACGAAGCTGAGGTAACGTTACTCTTGTAAACTGCTGGAAGCGATTTGCACCATCAATTTCTGCTGCCTCATTCAGTTCTGCTGGAATACCTTTAATTCCCGCAGTAAAGATAATAGTATAATAGCCAAAATATTGCCACCACAGAATAAAGGAAATTACACCTCTGGAAAATGGTACGCTCATTTTCCAGTTATATGGTTCATTAATAATTCCTAAGCTCATTAACAATTTATTGGCACTTCCTGCCTGCCAGTCAAAAATCAAAGCAAACAAAATACCAATAGAAACTGCTGTTACCAGATTTGGGAAATAAAACACAGGTTTTAAAAAGTTGCCTACTTTTTTCAAATACTGCTGATTTAAAATAAATGCCAAAGAAAGCCCAAATACCATCTGAGGAATCATAGCACACAAAGAAATTAAAATAGTGTTTCCAATGGATTTAAAAAAGCTGCTGTCTTTGATCAAGCGGGAATAGTTTTCCAGTCCTAAGAAAATAGGGTCAGAGACACCGTCCCATTGCTGGAAGCTCAAAATAAATGTATACACAATTGGATACAAAGTAAACAGGAAAAATACAATAAAATATGGGGCAATAAAGAAATAGCCAATATTTTTCCTGGTAAGATCCTTTTTACGGGGTTTCACAGAAAATCACTCCTTTTCTTTTAAATGGACGGATAATGTATGAAACATTATCCGTCCATCTGCTTGTTATTTGATTTCCGGGAATGCGGATTTCATGTCTGCTTTGAATTGTTCAATTGCTTCGTCTACTGTAATGTCACCCGCTAACAAAAGGTCTACTTTCGCTCCGAACAGGTCATTTGCTTTAGAATCGTACTTGGTCATACCATCATTTTTAACTTCCATTGCGGTATCATAGAAATATTGGAAAATATTCTGGTCACCGGTAAATGGGTCTGTATGATTTTCTGCAATTGCTGTTTCAATTGCTGGAATATAACCAGGGAAGTCGCCCAAATCATTTACCAAATATTTGCTGAAGAATTCTTCATCGGATGTCATTGTCTTAATGTAATCCCATGCAGCTTCTTTATTCTTAGATTTAGAATACATACCCATCCAGGTACCACCTGACTGATATGCGCCTGGACCTGGTACAAATCCCCATTTATTTTCACATTCTGCTTCTTTTTCATCAGGGGTATTTGCTTTAATTACATAGTGCAGTCCCCAAGTAGCCTGTGCAAAACAAATAAATGGATCAGTTTCGTACATACCAGAAGCTTCTGCTGGTGTACCGCCTTTAATTTTGGCATCTACATTATTGTCACGCAGCATTTTTTCTGTTTCAAAAGTTTTTCTCAGAATATCATCTGAAGGCAAATTACCTTCTTCGTCTACCCACGGTACTCCTTTTGTATTGTTCAAAATAGTACGTGCACTAGAAGTATCCTGCAGCAACGCTACCTTACCGCCGCTCTTTTCATAAACAGATTTACCTGCTTCGGTAATGGATTCCCAAGAAGACATGATTTCTGCAACTTCATCTGGATCATCGGTTCCCAAATATTCTTTTGCCAGTGCTTTCTTATACCAGAAGCCTCCTGGTGTAGCCTGCCAAGAAATACCGGAAATTTCGCCTTTACTGTTCATAGAAAGATCTGCTACATAAGGAATTTGATTATCCAAAATTTCCGTACCACCATATGAGCTCAGATCTTCCAGCATACCGGTTTCTTTAAATTGTCCCAGATGAGCAATTTCCAAGTAAGCAATATCTGGTGCATTTGTACCACTGCGGAACGCAGTCTGCAATTTAGTTAAGTACTGGTCGCCCGGGAATACTCGCATTGTAACAGAATTACCAGTCAAATCATTGTAAGCATCTGCATAATAGTTCATTTCTTCCTGTGTCAAGAAAGACCAGATTTCCACATTGCCAGAAGCTTTGTCTCCGCCGCCTCCACTGTTAGTTCCGCCAGAAGTGGTTTCGCCGCCACCTCCGCAAGAAGTAATCATGCCAGCCATCATTGCGCCTGCTAACATAAATGCAACTGCTCTTTTTGATAATTTCATAACCATTCCTCTTTTCATTATATTTTGAGCGACTATTTCCAACAGCCGCTAAGGTACAAAATAAAATCAAGGGTTTTTGCTTCGCATTTATTATTTAATTTCCGGGAACGCTGCTTTCATATCAGCTTTAAACTGTTCCACAGCTTCATCCACTGTAATATCGCCTGCTAACAAAAGTTTTACTTTCGCGCCGAATACTTCATCAGCTTTATTGTCATATGCGGTCATACCGTCTACATTGACATCCATAGCAGTATCATAAAAATATTGGAAAATCTGCTGATCTCCAGTAAAGGAATCTGTATGACCTTCTGCAATTGCTGTTTCAATTGCCGGAACATATCCTGGGAAATCTCCTAATTCACCAATCAGGTAATCTTTCAAATATGTTTCATCTGCAACCATGGTTTTCATAAAGTCCCATGCAGCTTCTTTGTTATCAGATTTTGAATACATTCCGTACCATGTACCGCCATCTTGGTAAGGCATAACAAAAGGTGTAAAGCCCCAAGTGTTTTCACATTCTGCTTTCTTTTCTTCTGGGGTGTTGGCTTTAATTACATAATGCAGCCCCCAGGTTGCACAGGTAAATCCAATAAACGGATCGGATTCATACATTGCAGATGACCACGCAGCAGACCAAGGTTCAATTTTAGCATCGCAATTGTTATCACGAAGTGTTTTTTCCATTTCAAACATATTGGTCAAAATATCATCAGATGGCAAATTGCCGTCTTCATCTACCCATGGCACACCTTTATTATTTTTCAATACAACTCGTGCACTGTTGGTATCATCCAGCAAAGAAACTTTACCGCCACTCTTTTCATAAACGCTCTTACCAGCTTCCAAAATAGAATCCCAGGAAGAAACAATTTGTCCAACTTCTTCTGGATCATCGGTTCCTAAATATTCTTTTGCCAAATCCTTTTTATACCAGAAACCACCAGGTGTAGACTGCCAGGACAGACCTGAAATTTCGCCTTTACTGTTCATAGAAAGATCAGCTACATAAGGAATCTGATTATCCAAAATTTCCTGTGCGCCAAATTCTGACAAATCTGCTAAGAAGCCTGTATCTTTAAAACGACCCAAAGCTTTAATTTCAAATGTACAAATATCAGGTGCATTGGTTCCAGTACGAAATGCTGTCTGCATTTTTGTTTCATACTGATCTCCTGGAATAATTGTCATTTTCACATCTTTTCCGGTCATTTCTTTGTAGACATCTTTATATCCGTTCATTTCTTCTTGGCTCAAAGAAGACCATACTTCCACTGTACCGGAATCTTTATTTCCTCCTCCGCCATTGGAAGCCGTATCTCCAGAACCTCCTCCACAGGAAGAAATCATTCCGGCCATCATTGCTCCTGCCAGCATAAATGCTACTGCTTGTTTTGGTGATTTCATAACCATTCCCCTTTTAATGTTTTTAGTTTATTATTTTCAAACGAGAATCCACATCCCGCTGATATACAAATTAATATAAAGCCAATAGGGAAGTTTTGTAGTCTCAATGAGACTACAAAGGGGGACGTCCCCCTTTCAAATTTTTCGGTTTTGAATTTTCGCCTCCGGCGGCCAAAGGGATTCACATCCCTTTGGAAACCCAAATGGCTTCGCCCAAAGAACAAATTTGTGCCCGTGCACGTAATTTTGTTTAAAAAACAGCCTTTCCATTTTTAATCCTTGACTGATTCAAGTGAATTGGTAAGGCTCTTAATCTTTATGTACCTGATTATACAGTATGTTTTTTAATTTGTCAATAATTTTGTGCAATTTTTTGTATAAAAATTTTTTGTCCTTATTTTTTTCACAAAAAATCCCCATTTTCAGGCATTTTTTATACCTGTCAATGAGGATTGAAAATGATGTAAATGCACTTTTTTATTCCGGTGAATACTGTTTCATAATTTGTTCTGCTACTCGAATTCCATCTACTGCAGCACTCATAATTCCTCCGGCATAGCCAGCTCCTTCTCCGCAAGGATAAACTCCATCCAAACCCAATGCCTTTAAATTTTCTTCACTTCTCATCATGCGCACCGGTGAAGATGTTCTGGTTTCTACACCCGTAAGAATGGTATCCCCGCTATCATAACCAGGCAGCTTTCTGCCAAAATTTCGAAATCCTTTGCGCAGCATATCACTGACAAAGTGAGGAAATAGTGTATCAAAATCCACAGGAGAAACACCCAGCGCATAACTAGGCTGCACCCGTCCCAGAGAAAGCCCCTTTTCCCCACGCAGAAAACTGCCCAGGTCGACAGCAGGAGCAGTATAGTCTTTTCCTGCCAATTCAAACGCTCTCCGTTCCAACTGTTCTTGAAACTTCACTCCGTCCATAGGATGAGAACCAAAATCCTCGGCTCCTACAGATACAACCACTGCCGCATTGGCATTTTTTTGATTCCTCTGGAATTCACTCATTCCGTTGGTAACCACAGTCCCTTGTGATGAGCTGGAAGGTACCACAAATCCTCCGGGACACATACAGAACGTATACACTCCCCGGCCATTTTCCCGGTAAGACAGCTGATATTCCCCTACCGGAAGATATGGGCTCTCTGCCGCTTTTCCATACAATCCTCGGTTAATCTCTGTTTGCAGATGTTCTGCCCGAACCCCAACAGAAAAATTCTTAGGGATCATGGAGATTCCCCGTTCCAACAGCATGGAAAAGGTGTCACGAGCACTGTGTCCCACTGCCAGCACCAAAGCCTCCGCAGGCAGTGTTTCACCATTGACGGTAATTTCCCTTAGCTTTCCATTCACCAGTTTCAAATCCTCCAGCTGGCTGGCAAACCGCACCTGACCGCCCAGCCTGATGATCTCCTGTCGGAGTGCTTTGACTACTCCCCGCAAATGGTCCGTACCAATATGGGGTTTTGCTTTCCACAAAATTTCTTCCGGTGCTCCAAACTTGGAAAACAACTGCAGAACATAATCGCACCGACTGTCTGAAATACGGGTGGTCAGCTTTCCGTCAGAGAAGGTGCCTGCGCCCCCCTCTCCAAATTGAACATTGCATCGGGGATCCAGATTCCTCTGCCTCCAAAATCCCTCTACTGCCTGCACCCGCTGATCCACATCATATCCCCGCTCCAAAACAATGGGATAATATCCCTCTTTTGCAAGGGTGTAAGCACAAAACATTCCTGCAGGGCCGAATCCGGCAATAAAAATAGGCGCAGAAGGCTTTTGCGTTCCTTTATCGAAAGAAAGTGCCGTCTTTTCCCGCAAGGAAGCATCCTTACACCGGCGGCATAGTTTTGCTTCGTCCACGCCCTGTGTTTCAAGTAAAACAGAACATACAAAACGAATCTGATCCTGCTTTCGGGCATCCAAAGATTTTTTATATAAATGGGCAGCAGTTACCTGAGAGGAAGAAAGCCCCAGTGTATGTACTGCTTTTTCAATCGCACGGGTATCCGGCTCATTGATCTTGATTTTAATATTATTCATACAAATTGCCATAGATGCATCCTTTCTGTTTTCCACTCAAACAAAATGCAGACCATGAGCACGGTCTGCATTTTACTTGATCTGATTTACCCCTAAGCTTGTTATTACAGGGAATCACAAAATCCTACAACTATTCTTCTGATATTTCCTTGATGGAGATCAGCGCCGACTTTTCTCCTACTGCCCACACCTGTTTACCATTGTTGGCAGTAATCGTTACCGGTACCCGCTGCTGTCCTGCAAAAAAGTTCTGAATCTGAGAACAGTCAATGGTTGCCACCACATCTGCAGGAGTCAGACCTTCCAGCTGATCCTTTTTCCCAATAAACCGAATATCAGAAATTTTCGTAGAAATAATTTCCACCTCATAGCCAGAAGGAACATTGGTTACCACCAAATTGGAAGTAGAAATATATGTCTTATCATATTCATCCGTCAAGAACGTCACATTGACCTGATTAATATCATCGATATTGACATAGCCCGCCAACAAAGACACATCAAACGTCAAAGACTTTTTAATGTCAATCTTGCGGAAATCCACCCGACCCAAAGAAATCGCAGAAACGTCTGTTGCTGCATCCACCGGAATTCCCACAGTCAGTTCATCAACCGGTTCAATGGTGTATTCCAGCGCATCGGTATCAATTCCTTCCGGAACATTGTAAAACTCAAAGGTAAACGGCAATGTCTCCTGTTTATACAGCGGAATTGCAATTTTAAACTGTGTATCCTCCGGATAACTCAGATAAGTGTCATCAATTACCTGGCCATTGGCGTCATAAAGAATCAACGTACCGTCAATGGTGCTGGAATTATTAATTTCCATCTTATCTTTGTTTTCTACAACACATCGTGAAATTTGAGATACAATACTTTCTGGCCCACTGATGGTAAGTTCTTTCGGAGAAGCAATATACTGGTCGATGTAGTAGCCTTCTGCCGCTTCTTTATACGGTGCAGAGGCCTCCAGCTGAAATGTTTTCTTTTCCATCCGGTCAAACTGAACCGAAATTCTTCTAGGTTCTGCAACCGCTTCTGTATCTTCGCTTAAGTCTACAATGGGAGTTACCTGCAAAGTCAGCTCGTGCATTCCTGGTTCGGTTACCTCACCAAGATTCACCGGTACCACTTTAAAATCTTCTGCATCCAGATTACCGATCTCATAAGATTTTCCTCGAACCGCAACATCTACTGTAATCTCTTTATCGCTTACCACACTCAACCCGTTGTTTTCTGCCGCAGTATCGGTCAAATCAATGGTCACCGGAACATCTTTAATCGTGGTATTGGCATTGGGATTAACTGTGGTGCTTACCAAAAACCAGGAGACAAAAGCCACCAGCACCGATAAAATCAGCAAAAAGCGATTATTTTCAAACAACTGGGAAGGAACCAATTTTTTTCTCTTTTTTGTTTCAGATTTATTTGTCATTATTTTTTGTCTCCTTTCTTGGTAATTTGAAAGCAGACTTTTTCTCTTCTTCCGGTTTTGGAAGCAGACGTTCGCTTAAATATTCAATCAGCCGTTCTTTGGTGAATCCCCGTTCCAGCTGACCGTTTTCCGCAATAGACACAGTTCCAGTTTCTTCTGATACCACAATGGTAATGGCATCAGAAACCTCACTGATCCCAATAGAAGCCCGGTGACGGGAACCTAAATGAGAAGCAATCAATTCTTCTTTCTGCGGTTTTGGCAGAAAACATGCTGCCGCCTTAATTTTGCCGTCCCGCATAATCACCGCACCATCGTGCAAAGGCGTATTGACAAAGAAAATATTTCCGAACAACTCCAAGCTGGGCTGAGCATCCAAAATAACCCCAGTATCAATCTGTTCCCCTAAACGGGTTTTCTGCTCGATAACAATCAGCGCACCTGTCATAGACTTGGACAGACGGTTGACTGCCTCCGCAATAATAGGGATTGCCTTTTCCCATTCAGCGTTTTTATCTCCGGAAGATACCCCAAACACATGGGGAACCTTGGTGCGTCCCACCTTTTCCAGCATACGGCGCAGTTCCGGCTGGAACAAAACCACAATGACCAAAATCCCACTCTGGAACACATTTTGCAGCAAAAAGGACATGGTTTTCAGTTCAAATATGGTAGACGCAAAATAAGCCAATGCCAACAGAAAAATCCCTTTTAACAGCTGCTGCGCTCGGGTTTCTCTGGCAAACTGCAGCAATTTATAAATAATAAACGAAATCAGGATAATATCCACCAGGTCAGCGATTCCAAACATGGAAAAAACACTGCCCAGAGATTTCAAAATATTTTCAATTAGTTGCATAAGCATACTTCCTTACTTTTTATCATCACAAAGTCAAACATTCCTGATTTTATTTTATCAATTCTTTGCCTTAATTTCAAGTAATAATCCTAGGATTTTATGAAATTTGTTTTAATACCCGCAAAAACTGTTCTGCCTGGCTAGGTGTGGTAAAAATAGAGGGAGATACCCGTACAGCCCCAGAAGAAATTGTTCCCAGTGCTTCGTGCGCCAAAGGGGCACAGTGAAGACCACCCCGCACACAGATTCCATGCTGATCCAATAGGGTGACTACTTGTGTAGAGGTTTTTCCCTTTAAATTAAACAGCACAATTGGGGCAAACTGTCCCGGCTCATATTTTTGAATATAGGTTACGGCATCTTTTATAGAACCCAGTCCCCGGTAAATCCGGCTGCAGATAGCGGATTCATGGTCATAAATCCGTTTTAATCCCATTCGCTCAATCTGCTGGATTCCCGCTCCCACGGACAAGATCCCCACCGAATTGACGGTACCGCTTTCAAACCGATCCGGCAAAAACACCGGCTGTTCCGGATCACTGGAAGCACTTCCGGTGCCCCCGTACAACAGCGGTTTCATCTCTACTCCCGGAGCAAAAATTAAAAGCCCAGTTCCGGTAGTCCCGTACAGTCCTTTATGACCAGCTGTACAGAGAATATGAATTCCCATCGCTTCCATATCAATGGGAAGCACCCCTGCTGTCTGTGCCGCATCTACAATTAAATAAATGCCTTTTTTTCTGCACAGTTCTCCCAATTCCTGAATAGGCATCACCATTCCCGTCACATTGGAAGCATGGGTACACACAATCGCTTTGGTATCCCGGCGGATCAGGTGTTCAAAGCTTTGTACTGTGCGCTGAGGATCCCCTTCGTACACCTTGGCAACATCATAGGTAATTCTTCCCTCTTTTGCCATGGCGTAAACAGGTCGGTACACAGAATTATGTTCCATGCAGGAAATAATCACATGTCCGCCCCCGCTCATGATTCCCTGAATCGCCGTATTTAAAGAATGGGTACAGTTGCTGGTAAACACCACATTCTCTACCGGTGCATGAAAAAAACGGGCAGCCCGCTCACGAACTGCAAATACCTGTTTGGATACAGCCAAAGACATTTGATGACCGCCCCGCCCAGGATTGCCGCCGTAAATGCGGACCGCCTCATTGACGCGCTTTTGTACTGACAGCGGCTTTGGATAGGTAGTCGCTGCATTGTCCAAATAAATCATAGCTTACCTCAGGTTTCGTCAAAGCACCGTGATACGAATCCCTGCCTGGCGCAAAACCGCCGTAATTTCTTCTAAACTGCCGTTGGCTGCCAGCGTGTACCTGCAGCCTTTCTGATCTGCGGAAGGTAAAATCCGACTGGAAATTCCTTTCCGCTTAAGCTGCTCTGACGCACGGTAGGCCTGTGTCAAGCTTGCCACAGAAAACTTTATTTCACCCATTTTTCCTTCCTCCTTTTTAGAAAGATTAGCACGGAATATTTCCCGCGCCTAACTCAGTCTATGTGAGGAAGAAAAAAACGGTTACCCAAGCAAAACAACCGAATGGGCAGAAATTCCTTCCAGCCGGCCAGTGAATCCCAGCTTTTCTTCCGTGGTTGCCTTCAAATTCACCTGATCAGGTGAGATTTCACAGGCAGCGGCAATTTTTTGTTTCATCTCATCCAGATACGGAGCCAGTTTCGGCCGCTGGGCGATTACAGTGCTGTCAATATTTTGAATTGTGAAATGATGGTCTCTGAGGATCTTTGCCACCTGAACCAAAAGCCCTAAACTGTCTGCTCCTTCGTATGCGGGATCTGTGTCCGGGAAGTGTTTTCCAATATCCCCCAATCCGGCAGCGCCCAATAAGGCGTCCATAATGGCATGAAGCAGCACATCTGCATCAGAATGCCCTAACAAGCCAGTGTCGTGAGGGATTTGAACGCCTCCTAAAATCAGCTTTCTTCCTTCCACCAAACGGTGAACGTCATATCCGTGTCCAATCCGCATTGTTTGTGTATCCTTTCCGCTTCCTTTTTGCAGTAGCGCCTGAGCGATCCACTGATCTTCCGGCGTGGTAATCTTTATATTGCTGTAACTTCCTCGAGTCAGATAAGCCCGCTGTCCCATAGCTTCCACTAACTGGCAGTCATCGGTAAATTCCCGGCCTTGCTGTTGCGCACACTGCACCGCCTGTTCATATAGGCTTTTGCGAAACACCTGGGGCGTCTGCACATTCCAAACCAGATTCCGGTCAGGTGTACCAGCAATAAATCCCTGCTGATCAATCATTTTTACCGTATCTTTTGACGGAACTCCTAAAGCAGCCGCTCCATATTTCCAGGCATCTTCGATCACCCGAAGCACATCTTCCTGCGCCGCCAGCGGCCTGGCACCGTCGTGAATCGCAATCAGCTCTGCTGAAGGCGCACAGGCATGCAACCCATGAATACAGGACTGCTGGCGGGTATTGCCACCTGATACCAAAACCACCGGTGTTTTCACTTGAGCGGTCTCACAAAGCTGACGAATGGTTTCTTGCTGTTCAGAGCGGGTCACCAGAACAATTTCTTTGACGCAGTCCATGGCATCAAACAGCCGAACACTGTGCATCAGCACCGGCATCCCACACAGAGAAAGCATTTGTTTGTCAATGCCTCCCATACGGGTTCCGCTGCCTGCCGCAACGATAATGGCAGATACTTGCATAGAGAAAGATCCTCCTTTTATCTTATGAACCACCATTCAAGATGGTGACCCCTGATCTTCAACAGCAGACACATTCTCATTCAGCTGCCGCTTTAACTGTTTCTGAGCATAAGCATAACAGATCAAATGAGCCAGCGCTGTAATAAACCAAGAAATGGGGTAAGAAAGATATAGAATAAACAAAGTGCGGTTCCACTGGAAAATCGTAAAAATCCACAGCACACGAAATGCACATGCCCCAGTCAGGGAAACAATGGTAGGAAGAATGGAATATCCCATTCCCCTCATACTGCCGCAGCATACATCCATCATACCACACAAGAAATAAGTCACGCAAATAACGCTCATACGGGCCAGCCCGTACTGAATCACTTCCGGATCAGAGGAGTAGATGCCAAGGAGCGCTTCTCCGCCGAGCAAAGCACACATTCCCAAACCAAATCCGATGATTCCCACTGTTGCCAGGGCACGGATCAAAATTTGTCCAATCCGGTGATAATTTTTCGCACCCATATTCTGGCTGGTAAAGCTCAGGGCAGTCTGGTACAGGGCATTCATAGAAGTATAGATAAATCCTTCAATATTAGATGCCGCTGTATTTCCCGCCATAGCAATAGAACCAAAAGAGTTGACAGAAGACTGAATCAGCACATTGGAAATGGAAAAAATCGCCCCCTGAATTCCTGCCGGCAGACCTACCCGAATAATCTGCAGCAGTTTGGAACGATGAATCCGCAGGCGGTGCAGATCCAAATGGCACATACCTTCATTGCGCATCAGGCACAGCACTACTAAAGCCGCAGAAACACACTGGGAAAGTACCGTTGCCAAAGCCACCCCAGCAACTCCCATATGAAATACAATGACAAAAAACAGGTTCAGCACTACATTAATGATCCCGGCTGTCAGCAAAAAGTAAAGGGGACGTTTGGTATCTCCAATAGCACGCAGTACCGCAGACCCAAAGTTATAAAGCATAATCACCGGCATACCGGCAAAATAAATTCTCATATACAGCGCTGCCTGATCCAACACGTCATCCGGAGTTCCCATCAGCGTCAGCAGAGGTTTTGCCAGCAAAATCCCCAGAAAAATTAATACCACTCCAGAAACAATACTCAGCAGAATGGAAGTATGTACCGTATCGCTTACATTTTCTTCATCATGGGCTCCATAATACTGGGCAACCAATACATTGGTTCCAATGGAAAGCCCCATAAACACATTAATTAACAAGTTAATTAACGCACCAGTTGAACCCACTGCCGCCAATGCCTGGCTTCCAGTGAACCGCCCCACCACAATAATATCTGCCGCATTAAACAAAAGCTGCAGTACACCGGATAAAATCAGCGGAACCGCAAACAGCAGCATTTTGGGAAGCAACGAACCGTTGCACATATCAATTTCGTAAGATCGTTTCATAACCGAAATCTTCGCTTCCTTTCTTAAGCATTTGTTTTTTTGCATTTGTATTCTTTTGTAAAATTTAGTATATTCCGTTTGTAAAAAAAACACAAGCATTTACAATTTACTTCCACAATTCATATGAAATTCCTTTGAAAAAACTGGTTATTTTGAATCCAAAAACGCTAAGTTGTGAAAAAAACAAAAAAAATAAACCACTTTCTGTTGAAATCACACAAACAAACTGATATACTTATTAACAGCAAGAGTGAAACCGATGCACTCAACTCCACTGATCTGGATAACATTCGGATTACATCCGCGATTCCGGATACTGTAATTTGTAAAATAGAAATTTTCCAAATCAAGGATAAAGAAAGGAATTATTTATATTATGGAACAAAAATTACTTCAGCAAATCAAAGAATGGAGAGACAACGGCGAATATGAAAAAGTTATCAGCGCCTTAAACGCAATTCCAGCTGATCAGCGGGATTATGCCGTTTCTTTAAATCTGGCTCAGGCATACACTGACGCGGAACAATATCCCCAGGCAATCCGCCAGCTGGCACAGCTTGCAAAAGAAGGTCAGCGGGATCCCCACTGGCACTTTTTGACCGGGTTATGTTATTACTATCTGGATGAAGACGGACTGGCAATTCAGGCATTTGAACGTGCACTCACTCTAAACCCAGACTATGCCAACGCAAAAGAACTGCTCAAAAGTGCTCAGAAAATTTTCTCCTGTCCTGTAGAAATCCGCCCTTTCCGGGATCGGGTACAGGATTTTTGGGAGGATTTTTCCAAGGAAGAAGTACATCTCCGGGAACTGATGGACGACAGCGCCAACCCTCAAAAAGCTGCAGAATTTGCTGCAAAGCTGCTGCAAAAGGCTTTTCGCCGTCCCTGCTTCCAGTTGGCCCACAACCGGGTAAATGGAAAATACACATTGATCTTGACTCCGGAAGGACTCCGTCACGAAATGTTCCCCATTGAATACTGGCAGCAAAAAGCACCAAAAGAACTCTTGGAACATTGGGACTTTTTAGCCGGCCGTCCTAGAATCCCTAATGTAACTCTTCAGCTGGACGGAGCTCAGCTTACTGGCAAAGACATGCAGGTGTGGATTGAAAAACAAAAATACGATCAGGCAGGCATCAAAATTTTTGTTCCCAAACTAGCTTTTCTCCTGCGGAAAGAAAAAGGTAAAGTATACGCCATGATTTACCAGATGCTGCTCCAGTCTTTGGGTGAAAAGGTGGCAATGCGCCACATTGCTTATGTGGATATTTTAGAGCGGGCCGAAAAGACAAAACCGGATCTTCTGGTATCCGAACTGTACCAGTGGATGGGAGAAAACCTGTGCGGCGGCGACTTTGAAAAGCTGGAAAAGGCTGACCCATGTGAAACCTATTTTGGATATGAAAAGAAACCTCAGCAAAACAACATTTCCCTGCGCAGTGACGTGGTGTTGGGTACTACTGCCTGTCTGGAACTAGTAAAGGACTACCATGCGGGACGTGGCGGCATTGATTCCATGTATCGGAAAAATGGGGTTGTTGCCGGATTCCTGTGTTATGGACATGGAAAAACCCCTGCTAACCAGCTGGTTTCCACACGGACAAAACTGGAACAAAAACTCGAAGAAGCTGCCGGCGACAGCGTGCGCATCATCGGCGGTGCCACTGGGCTGAGCCGTTCTTACATCGACTGCATCTGCTATGACCTGCAAAGTTTTCTGGATGCAGCAAAAGAAGTTTTCTCCCAGGAAGAAACACCGATGGTACTATTCCATGTATTCCATCAGGCAGCTTCTTCCGTTACCGTAAAGGAATCTTCTTTAGAGACCTCCCATAACTAAAACTCGGCATCCTGGAAAGGAGGGGATTGCGTTGCTGTATGAATGTCTCAATCCTCAATGCGGATGCATATTTAAATCAGAAGGTATTCCTGACTGCTGTCCCAAATGCGGTACAGCAGAATATCTTTCTATCAGTACAGAAGAAGCAGAAGGTGAACCTGTTTGGGAAGAAACTCAGCCCCTTTCCCCTCAGGCATGGATTTCTGTGGGACGAGACTGCCGGGACGGAAAAAATGGACAGGAACTGAATCCAGAAAAAGCCTTCACCTGTTTTTCCAAAGCCGCCGAGATGGGGGATCCTGAAGGGATTTTTCTGGTAGGCAACTGTCTGGAATTTGGCGTCGGCATCCAAAAAGACCTGTCCGCCGCCGCAGAATATTATGAAAAAGCTGCCAATCTGGGAAATTCCCAGGCGCAATGCTGCCTTGCCTATTTCTACAGTTCCGGCACTGCAGTCAGCCCAAACCCAGAAAAGGCGGCAGAACTTTATCACCAAGCGGCACTGCAAGGCGATCCCCGTGCCCAAGCAGACCTTGCCAGATGTTATGCATTGGGAGAAGGCGTGGAAGAAGACCCTCAAAAGTCCTTTCTCTGGTGTCGGCGTTCTGCAGAACAGCACTATCTTCCGGGAATGCGGCGGCTGGCATACTGCTATGAAAACGGATTCGGCACTGCCTATGATCCCCAGTCTGCTGGTGCACTGTATGAAGAAATGATCTCTATGGGCGACGTACCCGCTTTGGTGGGACTGGGGAACCTGATCGAATACGGCGATGGCGGTTATCCTGTGAATCCCGAAGCTGCTGCTGCCCTTTACGCATCCGCCGCTGAAAAAAATGATCCGGAAGGACTTTGGAATTATGGCCGATGCCGCATGGATGGAATCGGAGTCCAAAAAGATGAAAAACAAGCCGTAGAGCTGTATGAAAAGGCAGCTGTACTGGGAAATATCCGGGCACTGAATTCTTTGGGATACTGTTATGAATTTGGAATTGGTGTGGAAAAGAATATGGAAACCGCTGTTTCCTACTACAGTCTTTCCGCTGCTGCAGGATATCCGGTAGCGCTGGATAATTTAGCCAGTTTTTACTATCAGGGAGACTATCTTCCCAAGGACGAAGAAGAAGCGGCGCGTCTGTTTCAAATTGCGGCGCAAATGGACTATCCTCCTTCTGTTTATGCTATGGGCAACTGCTATGAGTATGGCAGAGGTGTCCCCAAAGATGCACAAAAGGCGGTGGAATACTACGCCCGGGCAGCAGAGCTGGGGGATGTTCTGGCCATGTGTGCTTTGGGCAGATGCTATCAAACCGGGTTTGGCATTGGAAAAAACACCGTACAAGGCGCAAAGCTATACGCCCAAGCGGCACAGTTGGGCTCGGAAGAAGGTATGGGTCTGCTGGGACTTTGTTATGCAGGCGGCATCGGAGTCAAGGAAGATCCTCAAAAAGCCTTTCAGCTTCTCAGTCAATCCTGGGAACAAGGGTATAAGCAGGCAGCCGTTGGATTAGGCATTTGTTTTCAATACGGCAACGGTACTGCCCAAAATCTAAAAAAAGCCCAGGAGCTTTACCAGTTTGCCGCTGAAAAAGGAGACCCTGCCGCTCAGGAAAATTTGGCGGATTTGATTATGTCCTCTCACCCCGACCTAGAACAGCGCAGCCAGGCACTTTACTGGTACCGGGAAAGCGCAAAACAGGGAAAAACAGAAAGCATGGTCAAAGCAGCGCAGCTGCTGGCACAGAGTACCCAGGAGCAGCATTGGAAAGAAGCGCTTCAATGGGATGACGCTGCATTTCTCGCCGGGGTTCGCACAGCCTCCTTTTTGTGGCAATACCTTTCCCTGTTGGTGGAAAAGCAAGGGGATGCGCAGGCAGAACGAATCACTTTGCTGTGCTCAGAACTGCTTAAACATACCCGCCGCAAAACTTACCGGCAAAAAGCAGAAGAATTGCTGAAAAAATATTCTTCTGTCACAAAATAAACTGCACTGTCAGGAGGGAACTTGATATGTTTCATGCAATTGATTTGGAAACATGGGATCGGAAAGAAATCTATGAGCGATTTTTAGGATACACTTACACCGTTACAGCAAAGGTAAACCTGACACACTTTATGAATCAAATCAAACAGCGGCAGCTGAAATTTTACCCGTCTATTTGCTGGTGCATCGCCAAAACGGTCAACAGCGACTGTGATTTTCGGTTTGCTGTATGTGACGGGAAAATCGGCTATTATGACTGTCTAAACCCCTGCTACACCTTAAAGCGGGATCATGCTCCTCATTTATTTACCCACATGGTCACCGAATACCAGGAGGATTTTTCCCAGTTTTATTCCCAGTTTTTAATTGACCAGCAAAAGGCGCAGGCAAAAGATCAGCTGTATTTTTACGGCGAACCGCTTTCTGCCTGCGTTGATATCAGCATTATGCCCCAGCTGGCGTTTGATTCTATCTGTTATGTCCGCCCGGCAGCATTTGCCGATTTGGATTCCCAAAACACAAACTATGCCCCGTTTATCACCGTTGGAAAATACCAAACTACACCCGACGGCACCTTTGTGTCCATTGCGGGAAATTTTAACCACGCGGTCAATGACGGATATCATGTGCAAAAGTTTTTCTCTTTGTTTCAACAGGTATTGGATGAATTTTAAAGCGCAATCTCATTTGATCCATATCTTCACCCGCTGAACCAAAAGAATCTCATGATTGGTAAGGGAGAGAACCGCTTTTTCCTGTTCTTTCCCCTATCATCAAAAATATTTTTAAAAAAAGGGTTGACAAGTTTAACAAAGCATGGTAAAATAAATACCGTCGCTGAGAGAGTGGCACACCGAACGGAAGTTTCCGGCGGTCAGCTAATAGAACTTGTGCCCATGGAGAGGTGTCCGAGCGGTTTAAGGAACTGGTCTTGAAAACCAGCGATACCGAAAGGTACCGTGGGTTCGAATCCCACCCTCTCCGCCATTTTTAAAACTGAATCGTTCTTGACAGGAACATCACTAATGGAGAAGTACTCAAGTTGGTGACGAGGCGCCCCTGCTAAGGGCGTAGGCCGGATAAAACTGGTGCGAGGGTTCGAGTCCCTCCTTCTCCGCCAAATAAAAAGGTTGTAAATTTAAGTTTACAGCCTTTTTTCTTTTTTTATAAAACTTAAAGTACCATTCATCCTTCGCTTTTCGCTCGGATTCATGGGAGGGACACTCCGGCTATGAATTATGCCCCCGGCATAATTCATCAACGCCTTCGACTCCTTCTCCGCCAAAAAGAAAAGCTGTAACGGTAAGTTACAGCTTTTTTCATTTTTCTACAAAACTTGAAGCACCATTCATCCTTCGCTTTTCGCTCGGATTCATGGGAGGGACACTCCGGCTATGAATTATGCCCCCGGCATACTTCATCAACGCCTCCGACTCCTTCTCCGCCAAAATGAAAGACTGTAGAAAAAGGTAGTGTAAACTAGCCAATTGCACAAATAAAAGTATCATGGGATGACTTTTGAAACTACCAGCGCCGCAGCGCTTTCCAGAAAACACCTGTTTTCGTCAAATGTGCAAACAACACTCGGGGTGTCCAGAGGGACAGGCCGACTAACCATATATTTCTGGAGGACGCCCCTCTGGTGTGCTTTTCATCCAATGCTTTTGCACATCAAAAGCATTGGTGCGGGTATGGGCTGCATAAGCCCACAAAAGAAAGACAAAAAATTTGTCTCCGACGGCCAAAGGGGTTTACACCCCTTTGGAATCTCAAAAAGATAAAAATTTGTACAATTTTTTGCTATAATATACTTTATCGACAAACTGTGAGGCGAACCACTTTTCGTGGTTCGCCTCTTTAATTCGCTGATTCTTTTGTCTTATTTAATCCATGCGCCGTCTGCGCCCACACGGTAGCCGTCAGGAGTGGTGGTATTTGCCGCCATTCTTCCGTTTTGGGCATACAGGTAATACCACTTGCCGTTTACCTGTTTCCAGCCGGTGCTCATGGCTCCGTGGCTGTCCAGATGATACCAGTACCCTGCCCAGCTAAGCCAGCCAAAGTGCATGGAACCGTCTTTGTTCATGTAGTACCATTTTCCGCCGTCATAAACCCAGCCGGTGAGCATGG